>JACRDQ010000019.1 GCA_016218545.1 Elusimicrobiota bacterium | reverse complement strand
GCGCAAGGCCTACGGCGGCGCCTACATCGCCATGAACTCCAAGCACATGGGCTCGGACTTCAACTTCGCCCTGCCCTCGGCCGAGATCGCGGTCATGGGCCCGCAGGGCGCCGTCGAGATCCTGCGCAAGCGGGACCTCGCCGCGGCCAAGACCCCGGACGAACGGCTCGGCCTGGCGGTCAAGCTCGCCAAGGAGTACTCGGACCGGTTCGCCAACCCCTACCAGACGGCCGCCACCGGCTCCATCGACGAGGTCATCGAGCCGAGCCAGATGCGCATGAAGGTCATCTCGGCCCTGCGCTTCCTCAAGGACAAGCGCAAGCCCGGGGAGCACCTCAACCGGGGGAACATCCCGCTCTAAATTGGTATAGTCCAGACATGAAGGCCCAGATTCTGGTGGTCGAAGACCAGCCCGCGACCCTCGACCTCATCTGCGACGTGCTCAAGGAGGAGGGCTTCGAGGTCCAGCAGGCCCAGTCCACGGCCGGGGCGCGCGACAGCCTCCGTCGGGCCGCTCCGGAGCTCCTCATCCTCGACCGGGGCCTCCCCGACGGCGACGGCCTGGACTTCCTCAAGGAGCTCAGGACCGAGGAGAAGTGGGCCCACCTGCCCGTGCTCATCCTCACGGCCCGCAAGGCCGTCGAGGACCGCGTCCTGGGATTGAAGGGCGGCGCCGACGACTACCTGGCCAAGCCCTTCAACACCACGGAGCTCGTGGCCCGCGTGGAAGCCCTCCTGCGGCGGTCCGGCAAGGAGGCGCCGCCTCCCTTCCAGGTCGTAGGAGAGCTCAAACTCGAGTTCGAGTCGCGCCGCGCCTTCGCCAAGGGCAAGGAGGTCGCGCTCTCCGCCAAGGAGTTCGACCTGCTCTGGTTCATGATCTCCAACAAGAACCGGGTCCTCACCCGGGACTTCCTGCTCCAGCACGTCTGGGGCTACGAGGAGGGGCTCGACCTGACCACCAAGGTCGTCGACGTCACCGTGAGCCACCTCCGCGAGAAGCTCGGGCCCGCGGGCTCCGTCATCACCGCGGTGCGCGGCTTCGGCTACCGTCTCGACGCCTGAAGGGCGCCGGGGTTTTGTCGCATTCAACCCTCCAACGACTCGGCAGAGCCTTCGGACCTTCCTGATCGGCGGGGTGCCCCTGGAGTGCGACAATACCCTCGACGGAGATTTCAAAAAACGCCTTCGGAGATGTCCCCTCAAGGACTGATGGCATAGGCCGGCGGCGGATTTTCAAAGTCCTCGTCGAGGGTATTGTCGCACTCCGGCGGTTCGGTGGCGGAGGACGCGGTCCGAGGGACCGATCCATCGGCCGGAGGGGGAAATGCGACAAAACTCCCCAGGCAGCGCGACCGCCGGACGGAAGTCCGACGCTACCTGAGGTACTTCGCGGCGAGCCACTCCGCTGGGGCGTGGTCGTCGGTCAGGACCTGGCCGGGCCTGCAGGCAAGCGCCGCGGCGTCGTAGCCCTGGCTGAAGGCCGTGCCGACCAGGACCTTCGCGAGGTCGGCCCCCGCGTCCGGAGAGGCGGCCACGATGACGTTCTGGAGCCCGCCCTTGGGCCCGTGGATGGGGTGCAGCCGCACGACCGGGAAGACGGCGGACAGGGTCTGGGCCATGGCGCAGAGCAGGCCCCGCTCCTCGTCCACCCTGCCGATGATGTTCATGCCCACGACCCCGCCGGGAGCCAGGGCCCCGCGGACCTCCTCGAAGAACTCCCTGGTGGTCAGGTGGAAGGGAATGGCCATGACGCCCTGGTAGGCGTCGATGAACACGCCGTCGTAGCTCCCGCGCGCTCCCCTCAGGGCCTGCCTGCCGTCGATGAGGCGCGTGGCGAGGTTGGGGACCTCGCCGGTCCGGAAGTGCGTCCTGCCCACCTCCTCCACCACGGGGTCGAGCTCGGCCACCTCCACGGAGGAGCCCGGAAGCTCGAAGGCGACCCTCATGGGCATGGCGTAGGCCCCGCCCCCGATGAAGAGGACCTTCGGGGAGGCCCGGGCCTTGAGCGCGTTGACGACGAGGCGGTAGCCGGCGGTGTACTCGAAGACCAGGGCCCCGTCGGAGAGGCGCATGGCTCCCTCCTGCGTGCTGTCGAGCATGAGCACGCGCAGGAGGTTGAGACCGGTCCCGGTCTCGAAGACCCGCACGAGCTGGTAGGCGGAATCCTTCTCGAAGACGGGGTCGTCGGCCATGAGGCGAGGGGCATGGGCCGCGGCCCGGGAGAGGCCCAGGACCGCGGCGAAGAAGACCGCGAGGCTCCCGGCCGGCCGCCGCGCAGGCAGGGCCCCGCGCTCGGCCAGGAGCACGGCCAGCGACGTCAGGCCCATGACCGCGCCCATCCCGCCGAAGAGGGCGCGCACGCCGAAGGCCGGGATCAGGGAGAAGGTCGTGAGCAGCGTCCCTCCGATGCTCCCGGCCGCGGCCAAAGAGGAGACCACGCCCGAGGCCAACGAGGCGCTCCAGCCCTCGGCCGCGAGGATGCCCACGATGGCGGGCCCGACCGCGGCCAAGGCCGCGGCCGGAGGGCCGAAGACCGCAAAGCAAGCCAGGAGGGGAGGGGAGCTCCCGGCCGCTGCGGGCGCCAGGGCCAGGTCGCTGAGCCAGGGCACGGCGGCCACCAGGAGCCCGGCCGCGAGGAGCTCCCAGAAGACCAGCCTCTTCAAGGAGTCCTTCCTGCGGTCCGCGAGCCACCCTCCGGCCATGTAGCCGATGAAGAGGCCGGCGATGACGATGCTGATGACCGCAGACCACGTGAAGACCGTGTTCCCGTAGCGGGGGAAGAGCAGACGCGTCGAGAGCATCTCCACGGACATGACGACCGCGTTGGCCGCCAGGGCCGCGGCGCAGAACACCAGGCGCGTCATCATGGGCATCCTCCCAGGAACGGCTGCAGCCTGCTTCTCATGAAGTCCTCCAGCATGCCCTCCACGAGGGCGAGACGCTCGGGGCTGAGGCCCGCGAGCACGTCCTTGGACGTGTGCCAGCGCGGGTCGTTGAAGCCGATGACGAGCACGGAAGGCACGCCCGCGGCCGTCAGGGGGACATGGTCGTCCCTGATCCAGCCCCACCGCTCGCGGCTGAACGCCGAGGGGTCGCGGCCGGACCCGAGCTCCCAGAGGGCCTCCACCAGGCCGGGGTGCGCCTGGTGGGAGTAGGACTCGACCTTGAAGACGGTCTTCGGGGAGGCCACCATGTCGAGCACGATGCCGAACCTGGGCTTGGCGCCCTGGGCCGCGGGAGCGAGCTTCTCCGCGAAGAACCGGGAGCCAGCGCAGTAGCCGCCCGCGTCCGGATAGCCCATCTCCTCGCCGTCGAAGAGCACGACGTCCACGCCCACGCCCTCGGGCACCACGTCCGAGAACCGCTCGGCCAAGGACAGCAGGACCGCCACCCCTGAGCCGGAGTCGTTGGCTCCGGTGATGGGCTTGGTCTTGCGCTCGGGGTCCGGGTCCATCTCCGCCTCGTGCCGGGCGTCGAAGTGCGAGCCCATGAGGAAGCGGCAGGAGGACTCGGGCCGGAAGCGTCCCACGATGTTGGTCATGGGCCAGGACTTGCCCGTGCGCGGGTCCGGGGACTCGAAGGACTGGCTTTCGACCTGCAGGCCGCGCTCCCTGAGAAGCCCTGCCAGCCGCTCCAAGGTCCGGGCGCGCTTGGGCGCGCCCGCGTGCCTGTGGCCCAAGCGCAGCAGGTCCTTGAGGATGGCGTAGGACTTGGGCTGCGCCCCGCGGCGCGGCTTCCCGGCGCCGTGGGCGCAGGGGAGGATGAGCGAGAGCGCAAGGACGGCGGCAGCGGCCTTCATGCGGTCAATCCTCCTTCCTCCTGGCCCTGCGCTCGGGGTGGCGGGGGAGGTAGTCGCGGTCCACGATCTCCTCCACGGCCAAGGCCCTCTCGTAGAGCCGGTCGTAGTCGAGGCCGTACTCCTTGGCGAGCGCGGCCAGCTTGGCGCCCTGCTTGCGCTTGGCGAGCACGGCCTTGAGGCCCTTGCCCGATTCCGCGGCGATGAAGAGGAGCTGGATGATCTCGAGCTTGTAGCAGCCTTCCCGCGTCATGCGCGTCAAGTCCGCGGCCGGGCCGGCGGAGGACACGGAGACCTTGGTCCAGAACTCCGGGCCGAACGCGCTCTCGATGGCGGCGGCCACGGCCGGCTGCCGCGCGTCCTGGCGCCCGGCCTTGGCCCCCAGCCCGAGCCCTTGGAGGTCGAGTCCCAGGCCCAGGCCCTCCTGGCCGCAGGCCGGAGCGGCGAGGAGCGCCAGGAACGCCGCGAGCTCAAGCCTCATGTCCCGACCCTCCGCTTGGCGAGCGCCCTGGCGCGGTCCGAGACGCGCCGGGCCTCGTCGAGCCACTGCCGGGTGGTCCAGGGACCCAGCCGCCCCCAGAGGGCGCGGCCGACGTCGTGGAAGAAGACCCCGCGGGCCGGGCCGTCGGAATAGATGCGGTCCATGGCGGAAGAGAGCCTCCCGGAGAACGCGCGCGGCCCGAGCTCCGAACGCTGGTGCAGGGGCCAGTCGATCACGTCTCCGACCAGGAGCTGGACGTCGGAGCGCCGGACGTAGCGGTTCCAGTCCCGAAGGAGGACGCCGAACTGCTCGTCGTCCGCCTCGTAGAGCATGAGAGCGTCGACGTCCACCCCGGCGTCGTTCATCATGACGGGGTCCTGGCCGTGATGCCAGCCCTTGTCCCACGTCAGGGTGAAGGCCCACAGGGGAGTGGCATCGCCAAGCTCCGCCTTGATCCGGCGGACCACGGCCGCGGCGCGGTGGGCGCGCCACCATTGCCAGGCGTCGACGAGCGCGAGGTCCCGCCTCATGGACTTCTTGCGCCCCAGCCAGAGCATGCGCTCCTCCTTGCTGAAGGAGCCCCAGCCCTCGGGGGTCTTGACGCCGGGGAACTCGGACACGAAGTCGTCGACGAGCTCGTAGCCTCCCAGGGCGTTGCGGATATAGTCGAGCCCGACGTAGTCCACGCCGGGGATGTCGCGGAACTGCCTCAGCAAGGCGGCCACGTCCTCGGGCCGGCCCTGGTCCCGAAGGGAGATGGCTCGCGTCTCGACCGTCTGTCCCTCCTCGACCTCGCGGGCGTACTCGTAGCGCTTGAGGCGCACGGTCTTCGAGTTGGTCAGGTAGCACATGGCGTAGAGGCCGAACTTGATGCCGCGCTTGCGGCATTCCCGCGCGACCTCGGGGAAGAGGCGGAAGTTGCGGCTCTGCCAGACTTCGCCCTCGCCCTGGCCCGGGGTCTCGCCTCCGAGCATCCAGAAGGCGTCGGCGCCCACGTACTCCACCCAGTCGAGGAGGCCCCTCCAATCCTTGACCTCGCCGGAGGGGGAGGCGACCTTCATCTCCGCCAGGGAGTCGCCGCTCTCGAGGGTGAGCACGGAGAGCCCCTCGGGGATGGGCGCGGGCTTGCGGTAGGAGACTCGGAAGGGCCGCATGCGCAGGCGCTCGCCGATCTCCGCGTCGCTCAGGAGGAGGAGCCGGTATTCGCCGGCCGGGGCGTTCCAGGGGCAGGGCCACCGTCCCGCCCAGACGCCGGAGGAGGGGTCGCGGACCAGGGTGACGGCCTCGATGCCGGCCACGGTCCTGACGACGCGGCCCCCGCGGCTGACCACGACGCGCTGGGGCTTGGACGCCAGGCGTTCCGCCAGGCCGCGGTCCCTGCTCCAGAGGCGGAGCTCCACGAACTCGTCGTGGAAGTACTCCTCCCGGGAGGCCTCCAGCCTCACGGTCCCGTGCCATTCCCGCCAACTCAGACGGGCGCCGAAGAACGACGCGTAGAGGACCGCGGTCCCCAGGAAGAGCCAGACGCCACGCCTCTCGAGCACGGCGGACATGATAGGAAATCCTGAAGAGGGAAATGCGCAAATGTGATATACTTCCCACGCTTCGGAGGGCCGGCAGCCGGAGCGATATTCAATCTAAGGAGCCCTATGGTCACAGGATTGGTTCTAGTGCGTCTCATGGCGGGCAAGGAGAAGGTCGCTCTGGCGAAGATCAAGGAGATCAAGGGCGTCGCCCATGTCACGGCGGTCTTCGGCCGATGGGACCTCGTCCTCGACATCGAGACCGACGACCTAGGGACGCTCTCCAACGTGGTCGTGCGCGACATCCGGGCGGTGCCCGGCGTGCTCTCGACGGAAAGCCTCGTCACCACCTCCATCTGACGCGGGGCCGCTTGCGCCCGCGCGCCGTGGAAAGCCGACGGAAGGTCCGTGAGCCCGAGAGGGCCGCGGCCGGCCGCTGGATGCTCTCCGAGATCCTCGAGCAGCCGCAAGCCGTGGCCCGGGTCCTCGACCGCGGCCGCGACGCGGCCTGGGACATCGGCCGCCGGCTGCGCCGCGCCGGGGTGCGCTTCGCGGTCCTGGCCGCGAGAGGCAGCTCCGACCACGCCGCGATCCTGGGCAAGTACGCCTTCGGCGTGCACCTCGGAGTCCCGGCGGGCCTGGCCGCCCCCTCCATCGCCACCCTCTACGGAAGCAGGCTGCGCCTGGCCGGAGCCGCGGTCATCGGAGTGAGCCAGTCGGGACGCTCCCCGGACATCGTGGAATACCTCGCCGCCGCTTCCCGGGCCGGGGCCGTCACCGTGGCCGTGACCAACGACCCCTCCTCTCCCTTGGCCAAGGCCGCCCGGCACAGCCTCTTCCTCCACGCAGGAGAGGAGCGCAGCGTCGCTGCCACCAAGACGTTCACGACGCAACTGGCCTGCCTCTACCTCCTGGCCGCGGGCTGGGCCGGGGGCAAGCGGGGCGAGGACCTCTTAGCCGAGCTCAGGGGGGCGCCCGAAGCCCTGCGGCGCGCGCTCGAGGAGGGGCCCTCCATCGCGTCCGCCATGAGCGGGCTCAAGGGGCTCGAGAGGTGCGTGGTGGTCGGCAGGGGCTTCCCGTACCCGGTTGCCCTGGAGACCGCGCTCAAGCTCAAGGAGGCCGCCGGGGTCTTCGCGGAGGGGGCCTCGGCCGCGGACTTCCTTCACGGCCCCATCGCCATGGCGGGCCGGCAGGCAGGCCGGAGCTTCCGCGCCCTGCTGCTCCTCAGCCGCGGCCCGGGGCTGGAGTCCCTCCGCAGGGTCTCGAGAAGGCTTGCGGCCGCGGGGGTCGCCCGCCTGTCCTTCGGCCCGGACCCGGTCCCGGACTGGATCTCGCCCTTCCCCCTGGCGGCCCGCGGCCAACTGGCCGCCCTGCGCCTGGCCCTGGCCAAGGGGCTCGACCCCGATCATCCGGAAGGCCTGAGCAAAGTCACCCGCGTCCGCTAGCGGACACACGCGCAGCCGCGTATGATAGAATGTCCGCCGTCCCTCCGACCATGAAGACCCTCAACGACCTGCTCGACGCCGCTTTCCGCGAGGCCCCGGACAAGACGGCCTACGTCACCCCGTCGCGGGAGGTCTCCTTCCGGGACTTCCACGCCGAGGTCCTGGCCGCGGCGGCCGGCCTGGCCGCGGCCGGGGTCAAGGAGCGAGACTGCGTGGCCATCGTGCTCCGGAACGGCGTGGAGTTCGTCGCGGCCTACCTGGCCCTGGCCAGGCTCGGGGCCGTGGCCGTGCCCATCAACTTCATGGTGCAGAAGGCCGACGAGCTCGCCTTCATGCTCAACGACTGCGAGGCGGTCGGGGCCGTGACCCAGCGGGAGTTCCTCTCCGGGCTGCGCAAGGCCGCGGCCCTGGTCCCGAGCATGAAGAGCCTGTGGGTGACGGACCTCCAGGAAGAGAAAGGCAAAAGCATCGAGCGGCCCTTTTCCGGGCTCCTCTCCCATGGAGTCTCGCCGACCGCCGGTGCGGTCGGCGAGGAGCACGTCGCCTCCATCCTCTACACCTCCGGCACCACGGGCCAGCCCAAGGGCGTCATGCTGACCCACCGCAACCTGGTGACCAACGCGCTCAGCTCCGTCTCGGAGTTCCGGGCGGACCCCCGGGACGTCTGCTTGTGCGTCCTGCCCATGTTCCACAGCTTCGCGTGGACCGGGGGCGTGCTGGTGAGCATGGCCATCAAGGCCAAGCTCGTCATCGCGCCCGCGATCGTGCCCGCGTCTCCCTGGCTCAAGGCCATGGGGCGCCACGGGGTCTCCATCATGACCGCGGTGCCCCAGCTCTACGCCGTGATCGCCAAGGAGGCCCGCGGCTTCAAGCGCCTCTTCCTGAAGTTCTGGTCCTTCCGGCGCGTGCGGATCGCGGCCTCAGGGGCGGCACCCCTATCCCCGGCCGTGGCCGCGGCCTTCGAGAACGGCCTGGGCATCCCGGTCCTCGAAGGCTACGGCCTCACCGAGACCAGCCCCGTGGCCACGGTGAACACGCCGTGGGCCGGGAAGCCCGGCTCCGTGGGCCGCCCCATCCCGGGCGTCGAGATCCGGATCGTCGACGACGACGAGCGCCCCCTGGCCGCGGGCCAGGAGGGGGAGATCTGCATCAAGGGCGACAACGTGATGAAGGGCTACCACAACCTCCCGGAGGAGACCCGGGAGGTCTTCACCAAGGACGGCTGGCTCAAGACCGGCGACATCGGGGCCGTTGACGAGGAGGGGTTCCTCTTCATCCGCGACCGCAAGAAGGACATGATCATCGTCAAGGGCCTGAAGGTCTTCTCCGCCCAGGTGGAGGCCAAGCTCCTGGAGCACCCGGCCGTCGGCGAGGCGGCCATCATCGGCATCCCCGACGAGCACGGAGACGAGACCATCAAGGCTTTCGTGGTCCCGGCCCCGGGCGCGGCCGCGGACCCCGCGGAGCTCATGAAGTTCTGCCGCGAACGGCTCGACCCCTACAAGAGGCCGCGCACCGTGGAGGTGGTCGCGGCGCTCCCGAAGAACGCGCTCCAGAAGGTCCTCAAGCGCGAGCTCCGCAGACTGGAGCTGGAGAAGAGGCGGGGCCTTGCCTCGTCCTGAAGCGCGCCCCCGCTCGGTCCTGGCCGAGCTCGGAGGGGGGGCCCTCCTCGAAGGCACGGACCTCGACGCCGGTCTCATCAAAGCCGCCTCAGCCAAGCCTTTCGAGGAGGCCCCGCTCCTCATCCTGCGCGCCTTCCGCGCGGCCGCGGAGCTGGGCTTGGGGCTCGACGAGCACACCCGCGACCTCTTCCGCACCCGGCGGAGCCTGCTGGCCGCGCTCCCGGCCGCCAAAGTCCGAGACGAGCTCCTCGAGCTCCTGGCCGCTCCTCAGAGCAGCCGCGGCCTCAGGCTCATGGACGAGTGCCGCGTCCTGACCGCGCTCTTCCCGGAGCTCGAGCCCGGCCGCAAGTGCGCCGTGGAATACTACGGCCAGGGAGGGGTGATGACCCACACCCTCTCCGCTCTCGACCGGGCCGCGTTCCTCCTCGAGCGCCTTCCGCAGGTCTTCCCGGGCATGGGAGACCGGGTCCGGGGCATCCTCGGCTCCAGGAGACGGAGGGCCCTTTTCATGCTCACCGTCTTGCTCCATGACGTGGCCAAGCCCGGCACGGCGCGACGCGTGCGCGGACGCCTGCGCTTCTTCGGCCATGACGCCAAGGGCGCGTCCGAGGCCTCGGCCGTGCTCAAGCGCCTGCGCCTGCCCAAGGCCGAGATCGCGGAGGCCGCCGCGGTCATCAGGCACCATCTGAGGCCCGGCAACCTCGCGGCCTCGGGCCGCGTCACGGACCGCGCCAGCCGCCGCTTCCTCCTGGACACCGGGCCGGCCGCAGGCTCCCTGCTCCTGGCTGCCTGGGCGGACCACGCATCCTACCTGGCCGAGGAGAAGCTCGCCCTGCACCTTCCCCTCATCGGCGGCTGGACCAAGGGAGGGGGGGGCTCCGAGACAGCGTTCCCCGCTCCAGAAGGCGCAGACGAGGAGACCTCCAAGACCCTGCGCCACCTCTGGACCGTGGCAGCCCTGCTGGCGCGGCTCATGCGCAGGCCCGAGCAGATCCCGGAGCGCCTGGTGGACGGCGGAGACGTCATGAAGCTCCTGGGTCTGGAGCCCGGTCCCGAGGTGGGCAAGGTCCTGGCCCAGGTGGCCAAGGCCCAGGCGAACGGCCGCCTCTCCAACCGCCAGGAAGCCCTGGCCTTCGTCTCCGGCCTCTCAGCGAAACAAAGGCGTAATAAACTTCGCTTATCTTAATAGAGCGGGCCGGAACCTCGGCCGCACCGCGACCATGCTGACCTTCAGCCTGCTCCTGGGCACCCTGCTGACCCTCTTCGCCGGCCTCCCGGCGCGCGCGGTCGGGCCGAACATGGCAGGCCCCCAGGTCCAGCAGTGCGACGGCACCTTCAAGACCGGCACCACCACGCGGAAAGCCTCGCCCAGGATCAGGGTCCCCATCCAGACCGACGAGGGCCTGCGGGTCGGGGCACAGCCGGCCTCCTACCGCGCCAACGCGGGCCTGGGCCTGTGGCGCTTCAACGGCACGTACACCAAGGTCCAGGACGCCAATTGCGTCAACGACGGCTTGACGAGGATCATGTCCTGGCACTACGAGCAGACGGACGCGGAAGGAGGGGTGAAGGCGACCATGGGCCGCTGCACCTATGCCGCGACCGCCCTGCTCCAGTATGCCGACAGCTGCGGTCCCTCGGGCACCGGGCCCTGCACCAGCAGGTG
This sequence comes from Elusimicrobiota bacterium, assembly GCA_016218545.1. GTDB lineage: Bacteria > Elusimicrobiota > Elusimicrobia > UBA1565 > UBA9628 > JACQWX01. The sequence goes on along the minus strand of JACRDQ010000019.1, from coordinate 218,100 downwards.
CAGCGACGACTACAACCAGACATGCACTTGGGATTGGGAGTGCGGCAGCTGGAACTGCGTGGCTTTGCGATGCTCGAACGGCGTTGCCTGCAACACCGACGACGTCTACTATTCGGACTGCGCAGGCGACCATGTCGCCCCCAGCCCCATGCCGCTCAACGCCGGCCTGCCGGGCTACACCCCCCAGATCACGCCCCTGCCCTTGGCCTCCTGCGGGACCTCGAGCCGCACCATGGAGACCGCGGCCGCCAATCCGAGCTTTCCTGCCGGTTACTACAACGAGGGACTGAACCTCGACGGGGCGCACTACCTCGTGCTCGAGACCACGACCGCGCTCATGCTGGGCCCCCACTACTCGCTCTCGGCCTGGATCAGGACCTCCAGCCTCGGCCAGCAGGTCATCTTGTCGCACGACGACGGCGGCAAGTACTGGGGCTTCGGCGTGAACAACGGCGCCCTGGAGCGCTTCGACTCGCGCGAGGCCGCGGGCAATCAGACCAGGAGCGTGGGCTCGGGCTTCGCGGACGGCAATTGGCACCACGTGGCCGCGGTGCGCTGGGACAACGACTCCTGGAAGATCTTCAAAGACGGAAGGCTCGAGGGCACCACCGCGGCCGCGGCCGCCCTCTATTTCCCCACCGGATTCGACGCCTCGGCCTTCATCGGCAGCCGCAACGGCGGCACGCGCTTCACCGGCGACATCGACGACCTGCGCATCTGGAGATACGCCATGACGGACGACGAGGTGGCGTCGGAGTACAACTCCACCCTGCACCGCTTCTCGAGCGACGGCGGGACCAGCTACTCCTACGTCTTCCGGAGCCCCGCGACCACGGCCTATGTCCCGGCCGCGAGCGACGACACGACCCTCACGGTCTACTACGAGCCCCCGGTCCAGCCGAACATCACGACCCAGCACCGCTACGGCTTCATCGCCCAGGACAACAACGGAGAGGTCACCTCCTTCCCGATCTACTACGTGAGCGTGGACCAGACCCCGCCCGCCAAGCCGGTCCTGACCGGCACGGCCCAGGCCGTCAATGCCATCGAGTGGACCTGGTCCACGCCCGCGTCGATCTGCGGCCCTCCGGAGTACGCCGCCTACTACACGCTCATCAACCCGTCCAACAACACCGCGATCACGAGCGTCTTCGACCCCACGCTCTCCATCACGGAGAGCTACGGGGGGGAGCCCCCCAACCAACTCCACGGCCGCGTGCTCTCGGCCACGGACAGCTTCGGCACGAGCCCGCTTTCCGACGGCGCCACCGCCTACACCACGGCCGGCCAGCCCACGGGCCTGGCCGCGACCGCGATCTCGACCGCCTCGACCGTGTTCGTGTGGAGCAACCAGACCAATCCCTCGTACACCCGCCAGGAGCTCCAGTACACCGCCACGGCGGGCTTTGGAGGGACGCTCGTCACCTTGGCCGCCATCTCCGACGACTTCACCGGCAGCTCGAGAGCCGTGTCCGGGCTCCAGTCCGGCACGACCTACTACGCGCGCGTGCGGTCCAAGAACGGCCGGCAGACGGACAACTACGGCACCGTGTTCACCGACTACACCACCCTCGACTTCACGACCATGCCCCCGCCTCCCGTCCTGACCGGCACCCCCCTGTCCACCGGCTCGGTGCGCTGGGACTGGACCTCGGTGTCGGGAGCGTTCGGCTACAAGCTTTACAGCTCGACGGACGGTCTCATGCTCGACACCCCGGTCCTGACCTTCTCCTCGGCGACGCTGAGCACCAACACGGCCTACGGCGCCTCGGTGGAGGCCTACGGCCGCTACGGCACCTCAGGGCCGCGCTCCGCCCTGATGTGGGCCTTCACCCTGGCCACGAGCCCGGTCTCCGTGGCCCTGACCGCGGTCAGCACCAACGAGGTCACGGTCGCCTGGAGTTCCAACGGCAACAGCCCCCAGACCTACTACGAGGTGGTCACGGCCACGAACGCCGCCTTCGAGAGGGCCCTGAGCACCACCGGCGTCATCGGGACCAGCGCGGTCATCGGCGATCTCTTCCCCTTGACCACCTACTATTTCCGGGTCAGGACGGTGAGCGGAGGGGGGGTCCCGACCCCGTTCGTCCCGCAGACACCCCTGAAGGCTACGACCTATCCGAACCCCAACGTCGGGGTCTCCTCCGGCCCTGCCTCGCCCTATGCCCTCCAGCCCGACCTGGCCGGCGCCTGGCATTTCGACGAGGGCTCGGGCACGGCCGCCGCGGACGCCTCGCTGACCGCCAACAACGGCCTGCTCACGTGCCTTACGGCCGCGTGCTCCTCGACGCCCACCTTCACGACCGGCCCGTCGAGCCTGGGCTCGGCGGTCTCCTTCCCCGGCCTGCCGGACTCGCTGGTCCGCATCCCGGCGAACGCGGCCTACGATTTCGCCGGGGACGTCACGGTGAGCGCCTGGGTCAAGCCCGCCACGGTCAGCCAGTCCAACGGGGCCGGCATCTTGACCAAGGGCATAGGCGGCAGCGAGGACTTCAGCCTCGACGTTTACTCGGGCCGCTACCGCTTCATGTTCCTCGGCAGCCGGACCGTGAGCTCCACCATGAGCGTGACGGCGGGCGCCTGGGCCCACGTGACCGGGGTCTATTCCTCCGTCTCCGGCGGCACGCTCAATATCTACGTCAACGGCGTCCTCTCCGCCTCAACCTCGGGTCTGGGGGGGAGGCCCTGGACCGCGACCCCTGCCACGATCGGCAACCGCCAATCCGGAGCCGGGAGCTTCGACCTCTCCTTCGCCGGAGTCGTGGACGAGGCCCGCATCTACCGCTACGCCATGTCGGACGCCCAGGTCCTCGCGGACTACAGGGCCTCTCTCCCGGGGCTCTACACCCCGCCCCCGCCCGTCACCGGGGTCCAACTCGAGCTGCCGCCGAACGCCTTCACCACGGGGCAGGCCTTCATCTTCGTCTCCCCCGATCCGGTCTACCAGCCGGTCCGGCCCGGGGTCAACCTCATCGAGTCGGGCCTCACCGTGATGCCCACGGGCCAGCGCTTCATCAAGGACTCGCTGGTGGAGATCGTGCCCATCATCGACGGAGTCCCCTACGCCGGCCTCCTAGGGTCTGCGGCCACCGTCTACCTCAGCTATGACGACGCCGACGGCGACGGCGTGCTCGATGGGACGGCGCCGCCCATCCACGCCTCGACCCTCCGGGCTTACGTCTTCGAGCCCAGCGTCATGCGCTGGGCCCCCCTGCCCACGACCCCGGACCTGGACCGCAGCCGGGTCGCGGCCCTGACACCCCACTTCTCGGTCTTCGGACTCTTCGGCGCGCAGGTCTATGGCAACAGCTTGAGCGAGGTCCGGGTCTTCCCGATCCCGTGGCAGATCCGCTCCGGCGGCCGGTTCGACGCCGGCAACCTCGTCTTCGACCGGCTGCCCACCGACGGCATCATCCGCATCTACAGCCTGGCGGGGGAGAAGATCGTGGAGCTGAGCTTCGGGCCCTCGGGGCAGGGCCGCGCCCTCTGGAACGGCAACAACTTCGCAGGCACGCCCGCGGCCAGCGGCGTCTATCTCGCGCACGTCAAGTCGGCCACCGACGGCGCCGAGAGGATCATGAAGTTCGTGGTGGAGCGATGACCGGCATGAAAGCCCTGTCCGCGGCTCTCGTCCTCGCCTTCGCGGCGTCGTCTCCTCCCGCGGCAGAGGCGTCCTTCAAGCGCCGCGACACCGGCTCCAACGCCGCCCAGTTCCTCAAGCTCGGCGCGGACGCGCGGGCCGCGGCCATGGGCGGAGCCGTGCGGGCCCTGGCGGAGGACGCCACGTCCGTGTATTGGAACCCCGCCGGGCTCTCGGGCCTGCGGGCGCGCCACGCCACGTTCTCCCACGGCGCGCTTTACCAGGGAGTCTTCTACGATTTCCTCGCCTACGCCCAGCCGGTCGAATCCATCATCGGCCGCCAGCGGCCCCGCGAGCTGCGCGAGAGCCAGCTCGGGACCCTGGGGGTCGCTTTCTATTACATGAACGCGGGCTCCCTCCAGGAGGTGGACAACACCGGGGCCGCCACCGGCGGCAGCTTCATGCCTCAGGAGTTCGCGGGCTCGGTGGCATGGGGGGGCAAGCTCACCGCGGACTTCGACGTCGGCATCGCGGTCAAGTACATCTACTCCGGGCTCTATGAGAGCGCCCAGACCGCGGCCGCTGACATGGGAGCGCGCTACAAGACCCGCCTCGTCCGCTGGCCCCTGACCCTCTCGGTCAGCGCCCACAACATGGGGGGCACCCTCCGATACGGCAGGCTGAGCCAGGAGCTGCCCTTCTTCGTGAGCGCGGGAGCGAGCCTCCGGGTCCTTAAGAACCTCTTCTTCACCGGAGAGGTCATCGCCCCCCGGGACAACCGCATCTACGGGGCCTCCGGCATCGAGTTCCGCCAAGCCCTCACGGGCAAGACGGGGTTCTCCCTCAGGGCCGGCTACAACGGCCTCAACGACTCCGCCGACCTCATGGGCTTGTCCTCCGCCGCGTTCGGGGCGGGAGTCCGGACCCACCGCGTGGACATGGATTACGCCTGGACCCCCTTCGGCGTCCTCACCACCGGGCACCGCTTCTCCCTCTCCTACCGATTCTAGACGGTGCCTGGCATTGTAGTTTTTGTATTTTTTGTCAGCCTAGGCTGACAAAAAATACAAAAACTACAATGCCAGGCACCCGTTGTTTTCTATAATAGGAGCATGGCCAAGAAGGTCCTGGTCACCGGATGCTCGGGCTATCTGGGTGACCTCCTCGTGCGCAACCTCCTGACCCACCCCATCGTCCAGAAGGTGGTGGCCGTGGACCTCAAGCCCCCCAAGGTCCCGGCCCGGCCCAAGTTCAAGCACTGCGCGGCCGACATCCGCGACGAGTTCCTCCTGCGCAGCATCATCTCGGAGGAGGGCATCGACACGGTCTTCCACCTGGCGTTCATGGAGGCCGACCCGAGCCGCGCGGTGCTCTCCCACGCCATGAACGTCGGAGGCACGCTCACCGTCTTCGACGCGGCCAACAGGAGCTCGGGGGTCACCAAGCTCATCATCACCAGCTCGACGTGGGCCTACGGCGCGCGCAGGGGCAACCCCCTCCCCTTAAGGGAGAGCGACCGCCTCCGCGCCACGGACTGGCCCTACGGCCTGCACAAGAGGCTCGTGGAGGAAGAGCTCTCCAAGTCCCTTCCCCAGTGCCGCAAGGGCCTGCACGTGGCGGTCCTGCGCCTGGCCACGGTCGTCGGAGGCTCCGAGAGGCCGCAGGGACCGGTCCGGCTGTTCTGCGAGGCCCCCTTCGGCGTCTCGGTCATGCTCCGGCCCGGCCACCTGCAGTTCCTCAGCGAAGGTGACTTCTGCAGGGTCATGAACCGCGCCATGGAGGAGCCTTCTTTCAGCGGCACCTACAACGTCGCCCCGGACGGCTGGACCACGGTCGGCGACCTCTGCCGCCGGTTGGGCAAGCCCCGCGTCCCCATGCCGTACTCGATCCTCTGGCCCCTGTTCTTCCTCTCTAAGAGGATCCAGAAGCGCTCCACCGTCTCGGAAGACCTCGCGGACATGCTCGCCTTCCCCGTCGTCGCCTCCAACGACAAGATCAAGAAGGCCCTGGGACTCTCCTTCGAGGATGACTCCGAGACCGCGTTCCTCGAAGGCGCTTCCGCCTGCGGCTGCTCTCCCGCCGAGACCCCGCGAGAAGCCGGCCGCCATGCCGCCAAGCGCACCATGAGGAGCATCCCACCCCGATGAACAAGAGACATGTCTCCAAGAGCGCGACGGGATCCGCGGGCGCCCCGGCCCACGACGACGCGATCGCCAGGCACGTCCGCGCGCTCCTCCTCGAGCTCGGAGAGGACCCGGCGCGGCGAGGGCTGGAGAAGACCCCTCAGCGCGTCGCCAAGGCCCTCCGGGAGATGACGAGCGGCTACCGCCTGGACCTCGACTCCCTGTTCAACGGCGCGCTCTTCCCCGTGGCCTACAACGAGATGGTCCTGGTCAAGGACATCCCGTTCTACTCCCTGTGCGAGCATCACCTCCTGCCGTTCTTCGGCAAGGCTCACGTGGCCTACGTCCCGGACGGCCGCATCGTGGGCCTCTCCAAGATCCCCAAGCTCGTCGCGGCCCTGGGCCGCAAGCTCCAGGTGCAGGAGCGTGTGACCTATGAGATCGCGGAGACCCTCTTCGCGAGGCTCTCGCCGCTCGGGGTCGGGGTCGTCATCGAGGCTCGGCACCTCTGCATGGAGATGAGAGGAGCCAAGGTCCCCATGACTCCCACGGTGACCAGCGCCATGCTCGGGTGCTTCCGGAAGGACGAGCGGACCCGCTCGGAGTTCCTGAGCCTTGTCCGTGCATGAGAGCGTGTGGTACAATGTGGCCAGTCGTCCGTGCGCGGGCGTGGTTCAATGGTAGAACGGGAGCTTCCCAAGCTCTAGACGAGGGTTCGATTCCCTTCGCCCGCTCCAGATTTCCTCAGACCGCGGGCTGTCCTCGAGCTTCCTCCTCTCCCCGATGAGCGCCCTCCTGGCGCTCCTGCTGGCGTGCGGAACCTTGGCTGCCGCAGGGACTGCGGCTCCCCAGGCGGGTCCCCGAGCCGTCCGGAGCTTCCTCCTCGAAGGACACGGCCTCTATTTCCGCGGCGAGCATGAGGCCGCGCTCAAGAGCTACGCGGCGGCCCTGCGCCTGGACCCCGGCTCCCTGGAAGCGAGAATCAACGGAGGCGTGATCCTATCCGAGCTCGGCAGACCCAGGGACGCCGTCGCCTGGCTGGCCAAGGCGGCTGCCCTGCCCTCCGCCGGAGCCGACGTCTTCGACGCTCTGGGCTGGGCGGACCTGGCGGGCGCGGACCTCCAGGGAGCCCGGCGCGCCTTCGCGGAAGCCTTGTCGAGGTCTCCCGAGCACGGCCACGCGCTCCTGGGCCTGGCCCGCGTCGAGCTGGCGGGCGGCCGGCCCGCGGAGGCGCTCCTGCTGCTCGACCGGGCGGCCTCCGCCTCCCCGCTCGACACCCTCGTGCCCTACTTCAAAGCCAAGGCCTACGCCCTCCTCGACGACCCGGCCAAGCAGGTCGAATCCCTCCGCGGGGCCGTGTCGGCGGACTCCTTCTTCGTCGAGGCGCGCGAGGCCCTGGCTCTCGCCCAGTCCCGGCTGAAGAACTTCGCCGAGGCCTGGAAGCACCTCTCCAAGGCGGTGGACGCGGCGCCGAAGACGAAGAGGCTCAAGGCCCAGCTCGACCAGCTGCGCTTTGCGGCGCCCGCCCCGGCCAAGGGAGGGAACCCCGCCGCCGCCCTCTCGGTCCAGGCCGCGGTCTCCGACCTGGGGCAGGGGAAGGTCCCGCTCCTTCGGGTGGGGATCGGGACCAACATGGCCGGCAAACCCGTCGCGCGCGCCGCGGTCTCCTGGTCGGTCAACGCGCCCTTCCGGGTCCGGGACGCCGTCACCGGCAAGGACCTCGCGCGCGGAGAGCCGGGACAGATGTGGTCCGTCCGGCGGCTGGTCCAGAAGAGGAGGGCGGTCCTCCAGGTGTCCGCCGCGGGCCTGGGGACGCGCTTGCAGTCCTCACGCCCCATCGTCATCCGACCGGACGATCCCTCCAGGAGCGTCATCCTCGTCGACTTCGAGGCCTGCGTCGACGGCGGGCGCTGCGCCCTCCAGGCGGACCGGCGCCTGCGCGGAGAGCTCGAGATCGCCTCCTACCCGGCCAAGCGCTCGCTGAAGCTCATCAACCGCATCAACCTCGAGGACTACACCCACGGCGTCATCGCCATGGAGATGCCCATCGGCTCGCCCCTCGAGGCGCTCAAGGCGCAGGCGACCCTCGCCCGCTCGCACGCCCTCCACATCAAGACGGTCACCCGCAGGCACCGCAAGGAAGGATTCGACCTCTGCGACAGCCAGCACTGCCAGGTCTACGGCGGCGTCGGCGCGGAGACCGCGCGGTCCCTGGAGATCGCCAGGGCGACGCGCGGCATGATCGTCTCCTATGGCGGCAAGCCCGGCCACGTCATCTACTCCTCCAACTGCGGCGGCCGCACGCAGAGCGGCTCGGACCTGACCGGCTGGGGGGGCCTGCCCTACTGGCGGGGGGTCTCGGAGCTCCAGGGCTCCTCCGACCTGCCGGACTCCCCGTGGGCCCTGAGGCTCTGGCTGAGGTCCATCCCGCCGGCCTACTGCAAGCCTTCCACCTCCGTGCACGCCTCGCACTTCCGGTGGGCCCGGGTCCTGTCCTTCGCGGACCTGGAGGAGAAGCTCGGCCGGTCCCGCCGCATCGGCAGGCTCATGGCCCTGCGCCCGGGGAAGCGCTCGCCCGGGGGGAACCTCAACTCTCTGAAGGTCATCGGGACCAGGGGCGGCTTCACCATCACCGACGAAATGGCGCTGCGAAGCCAGCTGAGCGTCGGCTCGCTGAGGAGCACCCTCTTCGTCCTCGACATGGAATACCTGCCCAAGCCGGCGGGGAAAGGCCCGCCCGCGCTCATCCCGACCCAGGCGATCCTGTACGGCGGGGGTTGGGGCCACGGGGTGGGCATGTGCCAGTCAGGCGCCATGGGCAGGGCGGAGGCCGGGCAGACCTTCCAGGAGATCATCAAGGCCTATTTCCACGGCGTCGACATCTCCCGCCTGCCGTATTGAGCCTGCTCTCAATTATTTAACACCGGTCTGCTAGCCTCACAAGGCGACATGTCCGTGTCCTCTGCTCGGTCCCCGCGTTGGGCCCGCGGCGCCCGCATCCTGGCGGCCGCCGTGGTGCTCGTCTGTCCCGCGGCCCGGGCCGCGCCCTGGTCGGACGACAACACCGCGCGTTCCGACTACGAACGCCTCAGCCGCCAGGAGCGCCGCGGCGGAGGTCCCTCCGAGTTCGACGCCATGCGTCTCTCCATGCGCATGTGGATCGGCAAGGGCCGCGGAATCACCCGCAGCGGCTATCCCTTCCCGTTCCCTATCTGCCAGGGGCTCACCTGCTACATGCCCCTCAAGAGCGTGGCCGCCTTGGGCAACACCGTGGATTTCGCGGAACGCGAACACCCCATGCTGGTGTTCAACTACGAGCTGCGCGTGCACCGCCGCCTCTCGTTCGACGTCGAGGCCGGAGGCAGCGGCTACGGCATGGGCAGGGCCGACGACCACCACTGGATACATGCCCCGGACTCGACCATCATCTACGTCCCCACGGACACGGTCTACCGGAGCCCCGACAACCAGGATTGGAGCCTCTCGCGCGCCCTGCTCAAGGGCGACACCCGCATGCTCTCCTCCAACGCCTACTTCAGGGTGCTCATCCTGCCGGGCAAGTACTCCCCCCGGGAGGACAGGATCCGCCAGGCCTTCGACGTCTTCGCGGGGTACACGCTCTATCAGGACACCTTCCACCTGCGGGAAGGCAACCAGGTCATCACGAACAACACCTGGTCGCAGACCCCTCCCGAAGGCCCCTTCGAAGGCCTGGACTCCCGGTACCGCTTCCACTGGGAGGGGTTCCGCTTCGGCATCCGGGAGGAAGTCGTATTCCCCAAAGGCTGGGCGCTCACCGGCCGCTTCGCCTACGCCCCTGACCTCGAGTTTCTGGGGGAGGGCGCCTGGAACCGGAACAAGCCCATGGCCCCTGGGTTCTTCGACGGCATGGAGCTCAAGCAGGGGGGGACGAACTCCCTGCAGACGGCCAGGGGACGCTCCTTCGACGGGATGGTCGCGGCCAGCTACAGCCCTTGGAACTTCCTCTCAGCGGAGCTAGGCTACCTTTACATGTATTTCAAGGGGGGGAAGGGCACGGACAAGATCCTCTACTCCGACGGCTCCTCCGAGGACATCGAGCTCGAGCGCGTGACCAGCAAGCGCAGCGGCTTCTTCACCGGCCTCACGTTCAAATATTAGCGGGATTTGTTATGATGCAACGGATGAAAAAATCCGGCTTAGCGCTCCAGGCCGCGGCGTTGGCAGCGGCCTTCGCCCTGACCGCGGGGTGCAGGGGCTCCTCCCCGGTCTTCGACGAGGGGCCGGAGCACCGCTACGCCGCGGTGGTCCTGGGCACGCGCATCATCCTCCCGACCGGCGAGACCAACATCGGCGGGATCACGCTGAACCTGGAAGGCGACGGCGGCCGGGAGGCGAGCCGCTACCGCCTGGAGGTGCCGGCGGGCAGGGCCATGCTCTTCCCGATCGAGCCCGGGATCTATCGGATGACCCCGGCCCGCTCGGTCTTCGGCTGGCACCAGGCCCAGATGAGGGTCGTGGCCGACGACTTCGCGTACAAGACCCCGTTCCCACCCCAGATCATGCGCAAGGCCCCCATCGACCTGCGGCCCAAGAGGGTCCGATCCCTCGGCATCGTGGAGGTGCGCTTCATCTCCGACCCGGTCAGGAAGGAAGTGAAGATCGCCGTGCGTCTCGACGACACGGTGGCGGCCCGTCGGGCGGCCATCGAGCAGATCATCCGCGACATGGCCGCGGGCTCGATCCCGTCCGAGGAGCGGGACCGCGATTTCAACTGGTCCGGCTCTCTCGAGGACTGCCTCATCGGCCTGCAAGCGGAATCCGAACAGCGGCCCCTCTACAAGTCATCCCCTTGAGGACCATCGGAGCCGACCTCGGCGGCACCTGGCTGCGCCTGTGCCTGACGGACCCGCTCCGCGGAGTCCTCCTCAGGCTCCGCGTCCCCGCGCTCCCCTTGGACCGGCTGGCCCCGGCCTTCCGCGAGGCCCTGGCCAAGGAGCGCTTTCCCAGGCCCGACCTCCTGGTCCTGGGGTCCACGGGCATCTGGTCGGCGAGCCGCAGGGCCGCGGCGCAGCGCTCCCTCAAGGGCTTGGCGCGCCGCGTCCTGGTCGTCTCCGACATCGAGCTCGCCCAGGCCGCGGCCTTCGCGGGAGGGCCGGGCATCCTCGTGGTGGGCGGCACGGGGTCGGTGGCCTTCGGGCGGGACGGCCGCGGCAAGAGCCTCCGGGCCGGCGGCCTTGGAGCCCTCCTCGGCGACGAGGGCTCGGCCTTCTGGGTCGGCCGCCAGGCCCTGCGCGACCCTTCCTTGAGGCGCAAGCTGGGGGCCCGCGGGGACCTCGGCGTGGTCCACGCTCCCAGGCCCGCGGCCGCGGTCGCCTCCCTGGCGCCGGCCGTGTTCCGCCTCGCGGCCCGGGACGAAGGCTTCGCCCGCATCCGATCCCAGGCGGCCCGCCACCTGGCGGGCCTGGCCGCGGAGGTCCGCGCCGGCCTGCCCTTCCGGGGCCCCGCGCCCGTCTCCTGGCGGGGAGGCCTTTTCCACGACCCGAGGTTCCTCTCGGGATTCCTGGCCGCCCTCGCGGACATGGGAGGCTTCGCCCCAAGACCCGCTCTCCTCGAGGCCGAGGTCGCGGCCGCCCTGCTCCCGCCTCACGTCCTCCTGGGTCGGGCCTGACTCCCTGCCGGGAGATTCTGCTAGAATACGTACATGAAGATCGCCCTCGGCGCCGACCACGGAGGCTACGAACTCAAGAAGCTCCTCGAGACGTTCCTGCCCGGCCTGGGCCATGAGGTCCTCAACCTCGGGGTCGACGGGCCCGAGCCCGCAGACTATCCCGACTACGCCAGGAAGGTGGCCGTGGCCGTGGCCCGCAAGGAAGCGGCCCGCGGCATCGTGGTCTGCGGCAGCGGGGTGGGAGCCTGCGTCGCGGCCAACAAGGTCCCGGGGATCCGGGCCGGCCTGTGCCACGACACCTACTCCGCCCGGCAGTGCGTGGAGCACGACGACGTGAACGTCCTCTGCCTGGGCGGCCGGGTGGTGGGCTCGGAGCTGGCCTTCGAGATCGTCAAAGCCTGGCTCTCAGCCAAGTTCCGCTCCCAGGAAGAGCGCTACGTCCGACGCCTCAACAAAGTCCTCGCCCTAGAGAAGGAGTTCCTTTCCAAGCCATGACGACCTCCCCGCAGACCCCAAAGAACGCCTCCGCCGCGGCGGGCGACGCCGCCGCGGCCCTCGGGATGGAGGAACTCCGCACGGCCCGGTTCCGGGAGCGCCTCTTCGCCAAGGACGCGGCCCTCTTCAAGAGCGACCCCGGCCACCAGAAGATCATCCGCAACTCCCTGGGCTGGCTGGACCTGCCGCGGTCCATGGCCATGGCCCTGGGACCCATCCGCGGCCTCGCCGAGGAGGCGCGCAAGGAGGGGTTCTCCGAAGCCGTCGTGCTCGGGATGGGCGGCTCGAGCCTGTCCTGCGAGGTCTTCCGCAGGAGCTTCAAGCCCGCGGCCGGGGACCCTGCGCTCAAGGTGCTCGACTCCACCAACCCGGGGAGCGTGGCCAGGCTGGAGTCCTCCCTCGACCTCAAGAAGACGCTTTTCATCGTGTCGAGCAAGTCCGGGTCCACGGTCGAGCCCAACTGCATGATGGAGCACTTCTTCTCCCGCGCCTCCCAGGCCTCCGGGGCCAAGGCTCCCCGCCAGTTCGTGGCCATCACGGACCCGGGGAGCTCCCTCGAGAAGCTCTCGCGGGGCAGGGGCTTCCGGAAGACCTTCCTCAACCAGCCCGACGTGGGAGGCCGCTACTCCGTGCTGTCGAACTTCGGTCTCGTGCCCGCCGGCATCATGGGCATCGACGCCTCCAAGCTCCTGGCCCGCGCGCGGGAGGCCGACGTCGAGGCCGGCCTGCGGCTGGGTGCCGCGCTCGGAGTCCTGGCCCGGCAGGGCAAAGACAAGATGACGCTCTCGCTCTCTCCCGGGATCTCCAGCCTGGGGCTCTGGATCGAGCAGCTCGTGGCCGAGTCCACGGGCAAGGAAGGCAAAGGCATCCTGCCCGCCCTCGAGCCCCTGGAAGGACCGTGGGGCGAGGACCGGGTCTTCGTGCGCATCGCCCTGGCCTCGGAAGAGGACGCGGCGGTCGACCGCGCCCTCTCGGACCTGGAGAAGGCGGGGCAGCCGGTGCTGAGGCTGGGCCTGGCCGACCCCTACGACCTCGGCGCGCAGTTCTACCTATGGGAGCTCGCCACCGCGGCCGCGGGCTTCCTCCTCGGCGTCGATCCCTTCGACCAGCCGGATGTCCAGAGCGCCAAGGACCAGGCCAAAGCCCTCCTCGGAGGCTTGGACAAGGGCAAGCTCCCGAAGGAGACCGCCGCGTTCCAGGCCGGAGGCCTCGCCGCCTTCGCGGACGACGGCCTGCTCAACGCCCTGGCCGCGGACAAGGGCTCGAGCCTGCCGCTCGACCGGGTCCTGGCCGCCCATTTCGGCCGCCTCCAGGACGGCGACTTCGCCGCCGTCCTGGCGTTCCTCGACGAGAACCCGGAGAGGGACGCCCTGCTCGAGGCCCTGAGGAAGAACCTGCGGCGCTCGACCCGGGCGCCGGTCACGGTGTCCTACGGTCCGCGCTATCTCCATTCCACCGGGCAGCTCCACAAAGGAGGCCCCGCCTCCGGGCTCTTCCTCGTCCTGACCGAGCCGGAGGCGGCGAACATCCCGGTGCCCGGGGAGAAGTACGGCTTCGGGGTGCTCCACGAAGCCCAGGCCAAGGGGGATTTCGCGGCCATACGCCAGGCGGGCAGGAGGGTGCTCAGGCTGGACCTGGGCCGGCCCGTGATCGAGACCCTCAGGAGCGTGGTCCATGCCTCCGCGCGGTAAGCTCGGCCTGGCGGGGTTCGGCAAGCGGGCGCGCCGCATCCGCCTCGTGCTGATGGACGTCGACGGCGTCCTGACCAGCGGAGTGTTGTGGCACTTCGTCGACACCTCCGGGAGCCTCGTGGAGCTCAAGGGCATCCACGCCCAGGATTCCATCGCCCTGGCGTGGCTCGCGGACTCAGGCATCAGGACCGGGATCATCAGCGGCCGCATCTCCGCCGGAGTGGCGGAGCGCGCCAAGGCCCTCAAGATGAGCTACGTCTACCAGCACCGCCTCGACAAGAGGACGGTGTTCGAGCAGATCTGCAAGGACGCGAAGACGGCGCCCGAGGAGGCCCTCTTCATGGGCGACGACATCCAGGACCTGCCCGTCATGCGGTGCGTCGGGCTCTCGGTGGCCCCTCCCAATGCGCGGCCCGAAGTCAGGGCCGAGGCCCAGTGGGTGACCAAGGCCAGGGGTGGAGACGGCGCGGTCCGGGAGGTCGCCGAGCTGGTGCTCCGGGCCCAGGGCAAGTGGGGGGACATCCTCAAGAAGTTCTCTTGACGGGCTGCCGCCCATTTTTTGCTAGAATCGCATGCCATGAGCGACCTCATCGGACTGAAGAAGTACTCCAAACCGTCCGAAGCCGAGGACAGCGGTGGGGGCCAAGCGCCGGCAGGCGCCCCCAGCCAGAAGTCCTTCGGCTCCCAGGGGTTGTGGATGGGACTGCTGGTCGTAGACTCCCTGCTCATCGCGGTCTTCGGCAGCTACCTCGGGGTGGTGGGCATGAAGGCCTACCACCAATGGCGCGGCAAGGCCCCGATCGTGACCGCCCCGACCAAGTCCCCGCTCAAGCCCGAACCGGCCAAGGCGGTCGCGCCGGCTCCTCCGGCTGCGGAGACCCCGAAGGAAGCTGCTCCCGAGCCGGCCAAACAGACTGCCAAAGCCTTGGAGCCCGCCAAGGCGGCCAAGGCTCATCCTGAACCGGCCAAGAAACCCGCCGCACCTGAGCCTGCCAAGGCGCAAGCCAAGCCGGCCAAGGAGCCTCCTTCCCCGTCTATGGGGTCTGCGAAGGCTCCGGCCCCGGACGCCGCAGACGCGCTCGTCAAGGCCCTTCCCGTGGAGTTCTCCTACCACGCCCCGAGCGCCAAGTCCGTCAAGCTGGCCGGCGCGTTCCTCGTCAGGGGAGGGGGAAAGAAGGACATGGTCCACGGCTCGGGCGGGGACTGGAACCTCACCCTGTACCTCAAGCCGGGCTCCTACCGGTACTGGTTCCTCGAGGACGGCAAACGCAAGGTGGATCCGCGCAACTCCAAGGTCGAGCGCGGAGCCTCCGTGGTCGTCATCTACCCCAAGTAGGCCCCCAAGCCCTCCCGGCCGTTATTGTTTTTGTAACATCAGCCTGATACCCTAGCCATATGGGTCCGGCGGCAGGCTTTTCCGACGGGCGTTCTATGGCACCTAGCCTCCGTCGTCACGCTCTCCTCGCAGCCCTGGGACTCGGGGCCCTGGTCCTGGCCGTGCCGGTCCAGCAGGCCTTCGGCCAGGCCTTCACCGCCAGGCGGTCCCACACCCAGACCGTGCTGGCCGACGGCAACATCCTCGTGGTGGGCGGGATCAGCGACGAGAACCCGGGCCCCGTCGCCTACCTCGGCGCGGCCGCAGGCGGGGTCCAGCGCCTCAACGAGCTCCGCGGCGTCATCGAGAACGTGAGCGTGGCCGGCCACGTCGCGAGGTCGTCGCACTCCGCGACCCTCCTGCCCGACGGCCGGGTCCTCGTGGTGGGCGGCTACAACGCGGGCGGCCCCATCGCCACCTACAACCTCTACAACCCCATCCTGAACTCGTGGGCGGGCGAGGTCGCCCTCCCTGTGGTCCACGACGGCGACGCCAGCAACGCCCGGTACAACCACACCGCCTCCCTGCTCAAGGACGGGAGGGTCCTCATCTGCGGCGGAGAGAGCAGCGTCCTGGGCTCGGGCGTCGTCTCGGTCAAGAGGAGCTGCGACGTCTTCACCCCGGGGTACGGGGCCGCGGACTCCATGGCCGCGGGCCTTCCCCTCATCACGGGCCGCACCAACCACACCGCGAGCATCGTCTTCGGCGGCGACGTCTTCGTGGCGGGCGGCTGGAACCCGGCCGCCAACCCGCAGTTCGTCGCGGTCTCGGAGCGCTACCGGCTCGACTGCAACCCGCCGACCGGCTGCTGGTCGCCCGCGGTGCCCATGATCGAGGCACGGTCCAACCACACGGCCACGACCATGGCGGACGGCAAGGTCCTCATCTCGGGCGGCAACAACTCCAAGTATATCGAGGCCAACAGGGGCTTCCTCAGCACGTCCGAGATCTACGACTCCGCGGCCAACCGCATGGTGGTGGCGCCCAACCTGACCGCGCGCAAGACCAACTTCTCCGCGCTCCTGCGGCCTGACGGCATGGTCACGATCCAAGGAGGGCTGGGCAACATCCCCACTACCTATATAACCCCGGCCCTGGACATCAACGCGGGCAGCACCATCAACGGGCCAGGCGCTGCCGGCTGCACGAACCCGGCAGGCGCCCTCCCCTATTGCGACCTCGACACGAACCAGTCCGTGGCAGCCATCACCGGCGGCAACATCAACTTGAGTCTCGAATTCCAGCTCGGGACCGAGGTGACCGGCATCCTGCGGGAAGCCGAGCTCCTCATCGGGCAGCCGCAGATCAGCTACGGGAACGGAACCGCCACCCTGGTGCCCGGCAGCGGCAACGAGTACGCGGGCTACTCCGGAGCCTACGGCATCCTGGCCGGCGCCCCGGTCGGCTGCGGGGCCAGCGGCTGCGGTCTCGTCACTTCGAACAACCTGGCCCTCCAGGGGATAGCGACCGCAGGGGGGACCCTCGGATTCGACAAGACCAATCCCGCGGTCCCCGGGACCACGAACGACCTCAATGCCTGCATCGACTTCGTCGCGGCCACCATCTCCCTGGCGTCTCCGGCCTCGGCCATCCAGTACGGCAACCCCGCCCCCTTCCCGGCGGGCGGCAGCAACCGGTGCCCTGGAGGCAGGAACTCCTGGAACCAGACCATCCTGGTGACCGGGCTCCCGGTCAACACCATCGGCGGAGTCATCTCGAGCGGGACCCTCCTGCTCGAGGCCATCGACGGGGAGAGCTCCAGGGCGACGGACATCAATTTCAACCTCGAGATCTCCTCCATGTTCGCCGAGATCCCCGCCGGGACCGCCATCTTCGGGGTCACGGTCAACGGGGATCTGTTGGGCGCCATCAGCTTCAGCGCGGAATGGCGGGACATCACGGGCGTGGTGGGGGTGGACACGGACACCGCGGTGTCCGGCCCGATCCAGAACAACATCATCCTGGGCGTCAACGGAGCCACCATGAAGTACGTGGCGTCCCAAGTCACGCTCGATGATGCCGGCTTCACCGCGGGGATCTCGACCGTCATCGTGCGCAGCATGGTCTTCGCGGACTACGACGAGTTCGACCCCTCGACCCCGCGCTGGTCCAGGATACCCCTGAACACCACCTACCTCTCCTCCAAATACAGCCACTCGGCCACGCTCACCCCAGGAGGGGACCAGAGGTTCTGGGGCGGCAGGACCTGCGATTACATCGCCACGACCAACTGCAGCGCCATCGAGGTCAACCCCAATCCCTACGCGGGCTTGAGGACCTTCCAGCAGAACTGGACCGCGGCGGCGGGCGGGATGAGCCAGGTCCGCGGCAACCACACCGCCACCGTGCTCCCCGGGACCAGCGGCTACATCCTCATCGCCGGAGGCACGAACGGCCCGAGCGTGCTCAGCTCGGCCGAGCTCTACGACCCCGTCGACAGGACCTTCGCCGACACCGGCTCGATGCGGTACGCCCGGGACCTGCACACGGCCTCCCTGCTCCCCAACGGCAAGGTCCTCGTGGCCGGGGGCTTCGCCGGGGTCTCGACGGGCCCCACCAGCTCCGCCGAGCTCTACTATCCGCGAGAGGGCATCTGGCGCGACACCGGGATCATGTTCTCCTCGCGCGACTCCCACGTGGCCGTGACCCTGCCGGACGGCAACATCATGGTCTTCGGCGGCTACGCGCAGGGGGAGTACCTGGCCACGGCCGAGATCTACTATTCCACCATCGGGGCCTGGCGCGCCATCCCCGCGGCCACCGACGCCAATCCGGGCTCGTTCCGGACCATCGCCACGGACGCGGGCGGCGCGTGCGGCGGGGAGTCCCCGCGGCGCGCCAAGCATACGGCGACCCTCCTGAAGAACGGCGAGATCCTCTTCGCCGGCGGGGCCGGGCCGAGCGGGGTCTTGAGCTCCGCCCTCCTGCTCAACCTCTTCAATCCCCTCAGGGCCGTGGGCTGGTACTGCGCCAACAGCCTCGGGATGCCGGGAGGTCCGCTCCGGTACGTGCACTCCCACTCCGCGTTGTCCTTGCCCAACGGCAACGTCCTCGTGAGCTTCGGCAACGACGGCATGGGCCACGCGGAGACGCCTCCCCTGGCGCTCATCTACGACCCGTACGCCGACACATGGACCAGCGGAGTCCAGGCGAGCCAGACCGGCGTGACCTTCAACCACGCCGCGGTCATGCTGCCCAACGGCAAGGCCATGATCGTCGGAGGCGCCCGCGGCATGAACCAGTCCCAGAGGGGCACCATGCTCTACGACCTCCTGGGCAGCACGTACGCCGCGATCGGCACCATGGGGACGGCGAGGGCGTGGCATACGGCGACGATCACCCTGGGGCAGGAGGTCGTGGCCATCGGAGGCTACGCGAACGGCTCCTACGTGAACTCGGCGGAATACTATCCCATCGCCATCATGAACAGGCCGGACGCGTTCATGGCGGGCGGGGGGGACTCGGTGCGCCTGTCCTCCATCACCTCGGTCGACGCCGCAGGCGCCATCTACAGCACCTCCACCTTCATGACGGTGCGCGACAAGAACCTCATCCGGATCACGGACGCGGCCAGCGGCGGCCACTCCAACTCCTCCCACTTCCATCCCAGGATGGTACTGCAGGCCGTCGACACCTCCGGCGGCACCTCCTCCCAGGGGAACTCCGGCTTCTACATCGACCTGACCACCAGGATCTACCACTCGATCGCCGGCACCTGCGCCAACGGCTATTGCAACCGCTGGAGCAACAGCCCCAACATCTTCGGCACGGAGGCGCTGAACTCCTCCTTCACCATCCGGATGCCCGAGGCCTCCACCGGGCTGCCCAACGGCTGGTACAACCTCCGCCTCGGACAGAACGGGCTCTACTCCGACAGCATGCTCGTGCGCATCGGCCCGCCCCTGCCGCTGGCTCCCGCGGTGGCCACGGGGACCGTGCTCAGCACCACCTCCATCTACTGGACCTGGCCGTATCCGGGAGGCTCGATCGTCGGCTACAACATCTACTACGCCACCTCCTCGGTCTTCATCACCACCGTGACCACGCCGATCTCGCCCGACAGCGCCTCGTTCCTCCAGCAGGGCCTGACCCCCAACGTGACGGCCGCAATCATCGTCGAGGGCTTCTCCCAGACCGGAGACGGTCCCACCACGGCGTCGGACTACGCCTTCACCCTGGCGACCGTGCCCGCGAGCATCCGGTTCTCCACGATCCAGGCGAACTCCGTCAACATGGAGTGGAGCCCCAACGGCAACAGCAATGCCACGATCTACGAGATCACCATCGCCCTGGACCCGGCCTTCACCAGCGGGGTGCGCACGCCCACCGACGATCTGCCGCCCCTGACCACCACCTATTTCGAGCTGCTCGGCTTGCGGGAGCTGACGACCTACTACCTGCGCATGCGGGCCCAGAACCTGGACGACCAGTGGACGGATTTCGCCTACTCGAGCTTCACGACTCGCTGGAACTACGCCACCCTCGCGGGCGCGCCCTGCACCGAGAACACGGCGGACGTCTGCATCCTCTGGCAGTGGACCTCCACCGGGACCGCGGTCAGCTACAACATCTACAACGCCACCGTGCCCTCCACCTCGCCGGGCTACAAGCTCAACGCCGCGCCCCTCATCCCCTCGGGCCAGAACGTGTCCTTCACCGACACCCCGCTCAAGTGCAACAACCCGCGCGCCCTCTTCGTGACCGGGGTGCGCGCCTCGGGAGACGAGTGGCCCCTGACCATGCCCACCACGGTCTACACCTGGGCGAGCGAACCCAGGCAGTCCTTCCCCGACCCCTACATGGTCATCGAGGACTCGCAGTCCATCATGGTGCGCTGGGACACCAACCGCAACCCCGCCACCACCTATTACTCCATCTTCTACTCGACCCTGTCCGACCTGGGCTTCTTCTGGGTGAGCACCGGCACCTTCCAGACCTCCGCCGGACTCATGCGGCTCAAGATCCAGAACCTCCTGCCCAGCGAGGTCTACTACGCCTCGATGACGGCCGTCAACATGGTCGGCACCCCCACGTCCGGCACGGCCCTGGGGACCATCGCCACCATGGCCAACGAGCCCGCCGACCTCCGCATCGTGACGGCGGAGCCCAACAGCGTGACCATCGAGTGGGGAGCCAACGGGAACACCTCCTCGACGACCTACGAGGTCTCCTACTCGACCGACGATCCGACCGTCAAGCAGCCCCCGGCCCTCATCATCACCGTGGCCAGGGACTTCGCCGAGTTCAACAGCCTGCTCAGCGCCACCATCACGGGCCTGGATACGGGACGCAGATACTACTTCCGCGTCCGCTCCCAGAACATCGAGGGGCTCGTCAACACCGCCTACTCCTCCGCCGTGAGCACGATCACGCCCTCGGGCTCGGTGTCCGCGACCTCGGGACAGTTGGGCGGCGTCATCAAGGTCGGCCAGGACTCGGGGTTCACCGGCACCGTGGGCAGTCCCGCGGTCCGCACCGTCACGATCTCCGCCCCGGCGGGGACCTTCACCACCGACGTCGAAGTGGTCATCTCCACCTTCGACGCCAGCGGGGTCGCGAGCGTGTGCTCCGGCGGAGTCGACATCGGCCTCTACATCAACCCGATCCCGTACCTCATGCCCCTCAAGCCCTTGACCCTGACCTTCACGTACACCGCGGCCGAGCTCGGGGGAGGGGACCCGGACAAGATGGTCCTCATGCGCTACGACCCGGGCAAGGGCAAGTGCGTCCCCCTGCCCACGGTCGTCGACCCGGCGAACCTGACCGTCACCGCCCTCATCAACCACTTCTCCGCCTTCCAGCTCGCGGCCGTGACGCCGCCGACCGACCCCCACGCGGCCAAGGCTTTCCCCAACCCGTTCTACAAATCCCGCGACGGGTTCATGAGCATCACCGACATGCCGCCCTACTCCCGCATCCGCATCTTCACCCTGCAGGGGGACCTGGTCTACGACCGCCTCGCCGACGGCGCGGGCATGCTCGAATGGCGGGGGCTCAACATGTGGGGCCGCACCGTGGCCAGCGGCATGTACCTGGCGGTCATCCAGCACGGTGACGACAAGAAGATACTCAAACTGGTGATGCTCAGATGACGACCGCCCGCCGCGTCGCGCCCGCCCTGCTCCTCGCCGGCCTCCTGGCCGGGGGCGCCGGGGCGGCCGACTTCTCGCGCGACACGATCGGCACGTCGGGTTCCGAGTTCCTGACCTTCGACCTCGGCCCCCGCGCCATCGCGATGGGCGGGGCCTATACCGCGCTCAGCGACGACGCCTACTCCCTCTACTGGAATCCCGCGGGCCTGGCGCGCGTGCCGAGGCTCTCGGCCTCCTACCAGAACAGCGTCCTCGTCAACGACATCAGCTATCACGCCGGGATGGCCGCCTACCGCCTCAAGGAATCCGTCGTGCTGGGCGCCGGCTGGCGCTACATGAACATGGGCGAGGTGGAGAACACCGACCTCGCCGGCGACGTGGTGGGGAGGTTCACCCCGCGCCACTACGTCATGGAAGCCGGGTGGGGGCAGTCGATCTACGACCTCTCCGACAGCGACATCGAGCTCAACGTGGGCGCCGTGGTGCGCTGGATCCACTCCACCATGATGATCCAGGCGGACGGCTGGGGAGGGGACATCGGCGTGCAATCCCGCTTCTACTCCGGCCCGTTCCTCTACGACCTCGGCGCGTCGTTCCAGAACATGGGCGTCGGCCAGAGCTACGTGGACGTCCGGGACTCCCTGCCTTTCCGCGCCCGCATCGGCGGCGCCATCTATCCGGCCAGGGGGCTGACCCTCTCCATGGAAGTCGTGACGCCCATCAACAACTACCCCTTCGCGGCCGTGGGCGTGGAATACGCCCGCCAATTCGACAAGAACCTCACCGCGGCGGTGCGCGCCGGCTTCAACAGCCGCACCCTCTCGAGCCTCGGACCCATGTCCTCCATGAGCATCGGCGGCGGGATCAAGTTCTCCGACCTCTCGGTGGACTACGCCTGGAGCTCCATGGGGGTCCTCGGAACGCTGGGCACCCACCGGGTCGCCTTCAGCTACAACCTGCCCTCCCGCTCTTCCAAGAGGTACCGCGAGCGATGAGCCCCGACCTTCCTCCCACGCCGCCTGAGCCCCCTCGCCGGCCTTCCAGGCCCGTGCCCCCGGCGCCGCCCCCGACCGAGCTGCTCAAGCCCGCGCCGACCCACGTGCCCCTGACGCCCATGATGGAGTTCATGGAGCGCCGGGTCACCGCTCTCGAGGGCGAGCTGGCCCTGGCCCGCGGCCGCGCCGAAGCCGCGGAGAGCACCCTGCAATCCCAGGCCTCCATGAGGTCCGAGGTCGAAGCCCAGCTCAAGACCCTCACCGAGCAGCTCCGCCGCGAGAAGAGCGAGCGCGACAGCGCGGAGACCTCCTCCCAAGCCAAGGGCCGCATCGCAGCCCTCGAGCAGCGCCTCGACCAGCTGCATGCGACCTGGGCTGACATCCTCAAGGAGACCCTGCTCGGCAAGGAGACGGCGTCCCGGACGCTGCCCGCCGAGACGGCGGGGGAGATGAAGGAACTGCGCGGCACCCTGTCCTGCCTGCCCCGCCTCCTGGACGCGATCACCTCCATGGAGGCGCGTCAGAGCGGCCTCGACGTCCAGATCAAGGAGGAGCTGAGGGCCGCGCTCAACGATATCTCCGCGGTCCTCAGGGAGCGCTTCGCGGAGGGCGAGAGGCGCCGCGAGCTCGACTTGGCCAAGCAGGACGAGCGCCTCGGCGCCGTGGCGAGGGAGAGGCTCGCCCTTCGCGAAGCCTTCGACGAGGCCGGCCACGCGCTGCGCGCCGACCTCCTCAGGGAGCGCCTGGCCCAGGAAGCGGCGCTCAACGAATCCCTTTCCGGCATCGCGGACCGCGTCTCCGAGCTCGGCCGCAAGCACGCCGAGTCCGACCGCCAGACCGCGGACTTGAAGGACGCCCTGGGCCTGGCCCTGGCCAAGCTCGCCGAGCCCAAGGCCAAGGACGTCGTCATCTCGGAGATGCAGACCGAGAACGCGGAGCTCCGCCGCGCCTTGGTGGAGGACGCGGAGCGCCTCAAGCGCTACGCCGAGGAGCGCAAGCGCATCGAGACGACCATGGGGGAGAGCCTTCTCGGTCTCAACCGCGAGCTCTCCGCGGAGAAGGACCGCGTGCGCGGACTCCTCGCCGACGCCGCCGGGAAGGACCTCGAGATCGCCAGCCTCAAGGACCGCCTCGACGCCGCGGGCACGACCGTCGAGGAGCGCGACGCGCGCTACCGGTGCCTCTCCGAGGAGCGCGACCGCGTCATGAAGTCCTTCCTCGAGGAGGCCAACGGACGCAAGGCGGCCGACGAGGCCTGGGCGCAGCGGAGCTCGGAGCTCGCCAGGCGCCTGGAAGCCCAGATCGCGGAGACCCACAAGGAAGCCTCGGCCTTCAGGGACCTCCAGGCCCAGATGGCCGTCCTGTCCTCGCACACCGCGCGCGCCCTCCAGGAGAAGGACACGGCGCTCCAGAGTTCGGCCGCGTGGCAGGAGGAGCGGAGCAAGCTCCTCGACGCCCTCAGGAAGAAGGACGAGCTCCTGACCATGCTCTCGAGTTCCTTCCAGAACGTCCTCAAGAAATAGCTACCCTCCGGTCGACGCCGCCGTCCTCCTTCCACACCGAGCGTAAAATGTCTAGAATGGTCTGCTCACGGATTGACCAGAGCAATCATCCTCGTCGCAGCGCTCTCGGCGCCCTTCTGGTCCCTCTCCCACCCGCTGTGGGAGGTCGACGACGCGCGCTACGCCGAGGTCCCCCGGGCCATGGCGGTCTCCGGGGACTGGGCCCTGCCCCGCCTCAACGGGTTCGAGTACGTGGAGAAACCGCCGCTCTGGTACTGGCTCGCCGCGGCCTCCTACGCCGCCCTGGGCGTGCGCGAATCATCGGGCCGCCTGCCCCTGGCCCTCCTCTCCCTGTTGACCGCGCTGGGCGTCTGGTGGCTGACGTCCTGGCTCTGCCCCGAGACCGCCCCTCCCGGAGAGGCTCCGCCGAAATGGACCGCGACCCTGGCGGTCAGCACGAGCCTGGGCTTCCTCGCGCTCTCGCATTCCATCACGCCGGACCTCCCGCTGACCGCGTTCCTGACCTGGTGCACGGCCCTGATCATCCGGGCCCTCGCGCGCCCCGAGGACGGCCGCTGGGCCGGACCCGCGGCCTGGGTCTTCGCGGGCCTGGCCTTCCTCAGCAAAGGCCTCATCGGCCTGCTCTTCCCCTGCGTCTGGGCCGCGGGGCTGCTCGTCCTCTTCCCAGCCCTCAGGCGCGGCTGGAAGGGGCTCGCGGCTCCGGCGGGGCCGCTCTGCTTCCTCCTGGTCGCGGCTCCCTGGTTCATCATGATGGAGGACCGCAGGCCCGGCTTCCTCCGCTTCTTCTTCGTCGAGCAGCACTTCCAGCGCTTCCTCACCCCGAAGTACAACAGGCCGGGGCCGTGGTTCTTCTTCCTGCCGGTCGCGCTGGTCGGGCTCATCCCCTGGACGCCCTTGGTCCTGGCCGGGCTCGGCAAGGCCTGGAGGGAGTGGAGGGCGAGGTCCTGGCGGGCGCCGAGCCTGGCCTTGTGGTCCCTGGGGGTCATCCTCTTCTTCTCCATCTCGAGCTCGAAGCTCGCCACCTACATCCTGCCCGCGTTCCCGCAACTCTGCATCCTCGCGGCCTTGGCCGCGTCCTCGGTCGAGCGGAGGTGGGTCAGGCACGCGGCAGCGGGGGCAGGAGTCCTCTGCCTGGCGGCCTCCGCCGCGGTCCTGCTCCCGCAGGTCAGGTCCCTGGCGCCCGCTGGAGCCGCCTGGGCCGGAGCCGCGGCCCTAGCCAGCCTGGGCCTGGGCCAGCTCTGCGCGCTCAGCCGGCGCTGGAGCATCGCGGGCCCCGCGTCCGGGGCCCTGCTCGCCCTGGCGGCGGCGCTCTGCG
Organism: Elusimicrobiota bacterium; assembly: GCA_016218545.1. GTDB lineage: Bacteria > Elusimicrobiota > Elusimicrobia > UBA1565 > UBA9628 > JACQWX01. Next base: position 193,261 of record JACRDQ010000019.1, on the reverse strand, counting down.
GCCTGGGCCTGGCGGAACCCCTCGTCAGCAGCCGGCCGGTCGGCCGGGCGCTCGCGGGGCGCGCCGGACCGCGGGACCTGATCTACTGCTACGGGACGTATCTTCACGGCCTGCCCTTCTACACGGGCAGACCCGTGGACCGTCTCATCTACTGGGTGGGGGAGCTCCACTACGCGGCGCGCGACCCGGCCAACGCCGACCGCTTCGGAGACGACAGCGCCATCCGGGCGCTGCCCCTCCGTGGCAGGACCGTCTTCGTGGTCCTGCGGAGCTCAGAGGCGTCCTACTTCAAGACCCTCGTGGAGCCCGGAGCGCTCAGGAGCATCGAGAGCTTCGGGAGGTGGACCCTGGCCGAGGTGGCTAGGGTCCCTGCTGGACCGTGACGCGGGTCCGCTTGCGGTCCAGGGCCGCGGCTGAGATGCGGTAGCCCCGGTTGCCCGCGGAGATCTGGAAGAGGTTGGGGTCGTAGAGTTCGAGCATCGCGCTCTTGAACTGCTCGACGTCGCCGCTCGCCTGGGCGATCTCGCTGATGGACGCGGTGTACGTGCCGTTCTCGGCCTTGTAGCGCTCCTCGATCTTCGCGAAGATCAGCAGGCCTTCCCTGGCCTTGGCGATGGCCTTGAGGTCGTTGGGAGTGGGCTGGCTCAACACGAAGGCCGCCGAGCCCCCGAGCATGCCCAGGATGAGGAGCACCGAGCCCACGAAGACGATGGTCGCCTCCGCTCCGCTGCGCGGCTTGCCCTCCTCGACCACCACGGTGCCGGCGAGGAGGTCGTGCAAGGCGCGGCTCTCGGGGTGGAAGAGGGCGATCACGCACCCGAGGTTGAAGATGGGCATGCTCAGGAACCAGCAGAAAGCCCTGGCCGCGCTCCGGCCCAGCCCGAGCCCGCGCCCCTCGCGGTCCACCACGGCCAAGCCCATGATCTTCTTGCCGACCGTGCCGCCCGCGAGGTTGCCCACGGTCTGGTAGGCGAAGCACAGCCCGATCCAGACGGCGGCGAGCACGACGGGCAGCTCCTCCCGGGCCGCCAGCTGCGGGAAGCGCATGAACGCCAGGACCAGGCACACGTAGTAGCCGGCGAAGAACGGGAAGGCGTCGATGACGTAGGCGATGAAACGGTCGCTGAACTTGCCGGCCCTGAGCTCGGCCGCGGGCTGGAGGAGCGGCGGCCCGGCAAAGCCTGGGGGGAGGTTCAACTCGGGCATGGCGCTAGTGCTCCGACCGGATCATCACCGGTCGGAGCACTAGTATAGAAGGTCGCGCGCATGGAATCAAGTCCGGGCCCAGCCGGGCTTAGGCCCAATGCCGGAGGCCCGTCTCCCCAAGAGGCCCACGCGACGGGGCTCCGGGTTCGGATACAATGATTTTCATTAGAGGAACCTCCATGAAGACCCTAGCCGTCTCCCTGTCCCTTTCCATCATCCTGGCCTGCCCAGGCCTCATCCCTTACCAGGCCCTGGGCCAGACCTTGACCCGGGTCTCGGTCTCGGCCCCGGTCAGCGGACGCTCGGCCCTGCCCGTCTCGGAGAAGGGCTTGAGCCTCTCCAACCCGTCTTCGTCCCTGGGCCGCGTCGGCCTTGCACCCGGCTCCAGCCTCCCAGGATTGGGCGGCGTCCTGCCCGTCCTCGAGAGCGACTCCGCGCAGGTCTCCGCAGGCGCGGCTGCCGCGGTCTTCGAGACCTACGCCTCGGCCGTGGCGGGCACGGCAGGACCGCGGACCGCTCCCATGACGGCCGCTCCCGCGGCTCAACCGGCCGTTTCCCCGACCGAGACTCCGAACCTGGCCCCGGCGCTCCAGCCTGCCCCGGCTCAAGAGGTCGTCACCCTCGTAGACAAGACCGAGAGTTTCACCACACCCTTCAAGGCCCTCAAGGAGCTCTTCTACGACAAGGAGGCCGAGGCGCTCCCGGCTGAGAGCGTCGCCGCTGCGGCGGACGCCGGGCAAGCCTCGAATGCGTCCTATCGGCTGGCCAGCCCTTCCCAGGCCCCGCCGGAGGAAGGAGCGGACTCCGCGACCGGCGTCCCTGCGGTGACGACGCCCGGCGCGCAGGCCGCGGCCCCCAAGGCGGACGAAGCTCCCAAGGAAGGCTCGAAGTGGCTCGGCCTGGGCAAGGTCGCGGTCTTCTTCATCCTGGCCCTCATCGTCGGACAGATCGGCATCGAGGCCCTGGGCGCGGCCATGCCGGGCCTGATCGAGAAGTCCTTCGGCGACGTCACGAAGATGGCCGAGATCACCATCTTCGCGTCGGCCACGAACATCATCGGCCGCACCGTGGGCACCATCGCGGTCGAGCGCTTCGGCCTCAAGAAGACCTTTCTCGGGGCCACGGCCCTGCGGGTCCTCTCGGTCTCGGGCCTGGCCGCGCTCCTGGCCACGGGCACCATGACCTGGCCGCTCATGATCGCGTTCTACTCCCTCAACGGCTTCCTGGGCGGCATCGCCATGACCGCGGAGTTCAGCATCCCTCCGGCCATCTACGGCTCGGACCAGGTGAAGCTCGAGAAGTTCTGGACCTGGCAGCAGACCCTCCTCGAGATCGTGGGCGTGACCGCGCCCATCGTCACCGGCGCGGTGGTGGCGAGCATGGGCTTCCTCCCGGCGCTCGTGGCTTTCCCGGTCAGCTTCGGGGCCGCCCTCCTCATCATGTTCTTCACGCTCAACATCCCCAAGAAGGTCGCGGCCATGAAGGCCGCGGAGGCCGCCGGGGCGGGGGGGAAGGCCGCCCCCAAGAGCGTGGGAGCGGCGTTCAAGGAGTTCTTCGCCAAGATGGCGCGCGGCGCGAAGGTGGTCTGGGCGGACCCCCTGCTCAAGACCATCTTCCTCGCCTTCACGGCCTTCATGATCCTCAACCCGATGCTCTACACCCTCATGGCCCCGAGCTTCGGCATGAGGCTGCTCGGCCCGGCGGGTGAGGCCCTCTACACGAGCGTCATCGGCATGCTGACCGGGCTCTACAGCCTCGGAGGGCTCTTCGGCGGCTTCATGATGATGGCCGAGCAGCGGAGGATCGGCAGGCTCAAGGAGCCCGCTCCCGGGAGCGGCCTCTCGGCCATCTCCGCGGCGGAGGAGCGCGAGCTCCTGCGCAAGTCCATGATCCGCTGGATGCGGTGGGGGACCGTGGGCCTGGCCGCCATCGCGACCATGGCCTTCCCGGTGCCCATGCTGGGGGCTCTGGTGTCCCTGCCCGCGTGGCTCTCCTGGGCCGGGGCCATGACCCTGCCCGCCGTGGCCCTCATCCCGTTCGGCGTCGCGCAGGTCGTGAGCACCGTCAAGCTCAAGAGCTACTTCCAGTCCAAGGCCCCGGAGGCCAGCATGGCCGACGCCATGGGGTTCTTCGGCTCCGCGTCGCTGGCCGCCTCGACCCTGGCCATCCTGGGACTGAAGTTCCTCTTCAAGGGTCTGGCGGGGTTCACGCCCTTCGTGGTCATCGCGCTCGCCATGCTCCCGCTGGCGGCCTACTACGTCTACGTGACGCGCAAGCTCGACCGCCTCTCGGCGGAGGACAAGAGATAGCGAGACGCGGCCGCGCCTTCGGGGCCGTTCCCGCTCTGGGCCAAAGGACCTATACGGGCCTAGGACTTCAGGCACTCCACGGGGTAGGACTTATGCTATACTCTAGTCGGGACGAAAGGACCACTCGATGAGACACCCATCCGGAATCCCGACGGAGGTGCGCCGATGACGAAGTACCCCTCAAGCGTAGCGCTCAGCGCCGTTGCCGCCCTGCTGCTGTCCGTGCCGGCCTTCGCGCAGACCGGGGACTCGCCGTTCACGCCGCTCATGATCAAGGCGGCCAAGCAGGACCCGAAGTACTTCACCGTGGACGAGAGCACCATCAAGGTCGCTCCCCTCGGCCCGGCGGTGGAGATGAAGAAGGAGGAGCCCCCGCAGGAGCCGGTCCCGCCGGTCGGGACCGGAGTGGACATCGACCAGATCCTCAACATCGCAGAGCGCATCTGGGCGATCATCGAGAAGAACAAGCCCGTGGTCAACATCAAGACCACGTACGCCACCGCGGTCCCCAAGGGCATCGACCACTGGACGCAGCTCGAGAGCTGGAAGATGCCGATCGGCAACGTCTACCACATCGTGGCCAAGAACGCCTACGGCTCCAAGATGGTGGACGTCAAGTTCCAGGTCCTGCGGACCTACGGCGGCAAGTACAAAGGGAAGGGCCAGTACCTGACCGGGGTCACGATCGAGCCCCTGCTCGTCGAGGTCGGCTGGGGCTACTCCCTGGACCTCAACGCCGAGGTGCCGGACAGCTCGGTCATCAACGTGGGCACGAGCGAGGACCCGCTGGCCGGGATGATGGTGACCCTCACGATGCGGGTGCGCACGGTCATCAAGGACTCCACGGTCAAGATGCTCTACTACCTCGAAGGCAACGGCTCCCTCAAGGAGATCGGCGGACCCTTCGACTTCGGCATGAAGGACAAGGTCTCCAAGGCCATCGAGAAGGCCTCGGCCCTCCAGTTCGAATGAAGGTCGAAGTCATCAAGCAGTTCAGCGTCTTCCTGCCGAACAGGCCGGGGGCGCTGAGCCTGTTGATGAAGATCTTCTCCGAGGAGAAGATCAACATCGTCGGCATCGCCTCCGAGGTCCGCGACGACTCGGGCGTGGTCAGGGTGGCGGTGGGGGAGGACAAGGACGTCTCCTCCATCCTCACGAAGCACGGCTTCTCCAGCGTCGAGTCGAGGCTGCTCTCGATCGAGGCGCCGGACCGACCGGGCGAGCTCTTCCAGATCGCCCGCTGCCTCGCGGACTCGAGGATCAACATCACGACGGTCTACGGCTCCGCGCAGGATGGGCGCGCCTCGCGCCTGCTCTTCGCGGTCGAGAACACGGAGAAGGCCCGGGCCCTCATCGAGAAGATCGCGGGCTGAGCCGCATCAAGGAAGGACGCGCCCCGACAGTCCGTCGGGGCGCGTCCTTTTTCCCCCGGAGGCCCTATTTTAACATGTCTCTATTTATTATAATCCCGGCACCGACCGCGAGGCTCACGGAACCGAGGCGCGTCCCGAGGTGTCCTAACGCGGCGGAACGGCCAGGAGGCCAGGTCCCCTGTGATCAGAATCATCATCATCGTCATCGTGCTCGCCATCGCGGGCTTCTTCGCCTCGCGCTCCTTCGTCAAGAAGGCGCCGCCGCCGCCGCCCGTGGTCGAGGCCCCGCCGCCGCCGCCGCCGCTCATCACCCCGGAGGAGGAAGCCAAGATCATCAAGGCCACCCGGGACCTCGACTCCGACGTGCGCTGGGAGGCCGTCCAGCTCCTCAACAACATCAAGTCGCCCTCCTCCAACGCGGTGCTCTTCGAGCGGCTGCACAAGGACGACAGCCTCGAGATGAGGATGCGGGTGGCGGGCCTGCTCCGGACCAAGACCGGCGCCGACGTGGCCGAGCAGCTCGTCCTCGCCCTCCAGGAAGCGGCCAACCCGCCGGAGCTCCGCATCGCGGTGCTGGGCGCCCTGGCCTCGGTCGGCGAGATGAGCGTCATCCCCCAGATCACGGACTGCCTCAAGGACCCCAACGAGCTGGTCCGCAAGGAGGCGCTCAAGACGGTCGACGCGCTCAACCGCCTCCGCGAGGCCGAGATCAAGAAAGCCGAAGAGGAGCGCCAGCGCCTGGAAGCGGAGCAGAACTCTCCGGACGCCGATAGGGAAGTCAAGAAGCTGAAATAACGCGAGGTCACCAATGGAGCTGGGAATCAAGGAGATCAACAAGCGGGTCGCAGACGAGAGCCATTTCATCGCGGAGATCAAGCGCGAGATCGCCCGGGTCATCGTCGGCCAGGAGGAGACCGTCGACCGCATCCTCGTGGGCCTGCTGGCCAACGGGCACATCCTGCTCGAGGGCGTCCCCGGTCTGGCCAAGACCCTGGCCATCAAGACCGTGGCGCAGACGATCGAGGCCGGCTACTCGCGCATCCAGTTCACGCCCGACCTCCTTCCCGCGGACCTGACCGGGACCATGATCTTCAACCCCAAGGAATCCGAGTTCGCGGTGCGGCGCGGACCGATCTTCTCCAACCTCATCCTCGCCGACGAGATCAACCGGGCCCCGGCCAAGGTCCAGAGCGCCCTCCTCGAGGCCATGCAGGAGCGCCACGTCACCATCGGCACGACGACCTACGCCCTCCCCGAGCTCTTCCTCGTGCTCGCCACCCAGAACCCCATCGAGCAGGAGGGGACCTACCCTCTCCCCGAGGCGCAGGTGGACCGGTTCATGCTCAAGCTCCGCATCACCTACCCGTCGAAGACCGAGGAGCGCAGCATCCTCGAGCGCATGACGGGCGCGGCCGTGCCCGTCGCCCAGAAGGTCGCCGACCCCAAGCACATCATCAAGGCGCGCAAGACCGTCTCCGAGATCTACCTGGACGAGAAGATCAAGACCTATATCGTCGACCTCGTGTTCGCCACCCGCGACCCCGAGGGCCATAAGCTCGCGTCGTTCAAGAGCCTCATCTCCTACGGCGCCAGCCCCCGCGCGACCATCTACCTGGCCCAGGCCGCCAAGGCCTACGCCTTCCTGAGCGGGCGCGGCTACGTCACCCCCGAGGACGTCAAGTCCATCGGCGCCGACGTCCTGCGGCACCGGGTCATCCTGAGCTACGAAGCGGAGGCGGAGAACCTCACCTCGGAGAAGATCATCCAGACCATCTTCGAGACCGTGGAAGTGCCCTAATATCCGCGGGAGCGCCCGCGGAAGGACTCCCGCACCCCATGCTCGGCCTTTGAACCACATGCGCGAAACCCGCACCACGCTCAACAAGGAACTGCTCGCCCAGGTCCGCCGCATCGAGATCATGACGGACCGGCTGGTCACCGAGACCTTCGCCGGCGAGTACCTGAGCGTCTTCAAGGGCCGGGGCATGGAGTTCAGCGAGGTCCGGGAATACTCGCCCGGGGACGACGTCCGCACCATCGACTGGAACGTGACGGCCCGGATGGGCCGGCCCTTCGTCAAGCAGTACACGGAGGAGCGCGAGCTCACCGCGGTCATCGCCTGCGACCTCTCCGGCTCCCAGTTCTTCGGCAGCGGCGCCGCCCTCAAGAAGGAGGTCTCCGCGGAGATCGCGGCGGTGCTGGCCTTCTCGGCCCTCCAGAACAACGACAAGGCGGGCCTCTTCCTCTTCACGGACGGCATCGAGGAGTACGTGCCGCCCAAGAAGGGGCGCAAGCACGTCCTCCACATCATCCGCGACGTCCTCGCCTTCGAGCCCGAGCGGCGCGGGACCGACCTGGCCGCGTGCCTGGAGACCATGGTGCGGGTGCTCAAGCGCAGCTCCATCCTATTCCTCATCTCCGACTTCCGGGAAGGCGCGGCGGCCGCGGGAAAGGCGGGGGGGGCCTCGGCCGCGCCGTCCGAGAGGCTCAAGAAGGCCCTGAAGCTCGCCTCACTCAAGCACGACGTGGTGCCCGTCCTCGTCACCGACCCGCGGGAACGGACCCTCCCTCGCGCGGGCGCCCTGCTCGAGTTCGACGACCCGGAGACCGGAGAGCGCGTCCTCTTCGACGCCTCGGACGCCGCCTCGCTCTCCTCGTACAAGCGCTCGGAGGAGGCCCGGCTCGCGGCCCTGGAGCGCATCTTCAGCCTCGCCGGCATCGAGCACATCCGCGTCGACACCTCCCAGCCCTTCATCGACCCCATCGTGCGATTCTTCCAGAAGAGGGCCCTGAGGCTCAGGCACTGACATGAGGCCGAGCGTCCTGGCTGCGACGCTGGCCGGCGCTTGGGCGGCGCTCTGCGCCGTGCCCCGGCCCGTCGCCGCGGCCGAGCTCCCGGTCCGATTCGACGTGCGCCCCGCCACCGCCACGGCGAGCCTCGGCGTGCCCATGAAGGTGAGCGCCTTGGTGGTGGCGCCCCCCGGCCTCGAGGTCCTCCCCGACCTGCAGGCCTCCACGACCGACTCCTACGCCATCACGCGGGCGGAGCTGCTCGAAGAAGGCACGGCCGGCGCCCTGCGCGAGCTGAAGTACTCCTTGGAGCTCCTTCCCCTCGACGTGGGGAAGATCCCGGTCCGCGTCTTCTGGCAGACGAGCGGAGCCGGGGTTCCGGGTCGGCTCGAGAGCCCTCCGTTCACGGTCTCGGTGCCTGAACCGGACCTGGGACAGGAACCCCAGCTCAAGGACATCAAGTCCCTCATGTCGGCCCGGCCCGCGCTCTGGCCCTGGCTCCTGCTGGCGGCTCTCCTGGCCGCCGCCTACCTGCTCTGGAAGCGGCGCAAGACTTCGTCCCCGGGACCCGCCTCCCCCGCCGCCGCCGTCGACACCCGTCCGGCCCACGTCATCGCGCAGGAGGAGCTCGCCTCCCTGCAGAGCTCTGGGCTCTGGGACCAGGCGCGCTACAACGAGTTCTACATCAAACTGACGGACATCCTCCGGGTCTACGTGGAGCGGCGCTACGGCGTGCCGGCACTGCGCCGCACCACCACCGAGCTCTTCCGGAGCCTCAGGGACCTCTCCCTCGACAGGCGCCTGCTCTCCGAGGTCAAGGACCTCTTCGACCGGGCCGATCTCGCCAAGTTCGCCAAGTGGAAGCCGGAGCCCGGTCTGGGCGAGCGGGAGATCGCGGCCGGCCGAGCCATCGTGCGCGACTCCGCGCCGAAGGACCTGGCACCCCAGTCCGTCGGGACCGAGCCATGATCCTGGCCTACCCCTACGTCCTGGTCCTGGCCCTGGCCGCGCTCGCCGCGGGCTGGTGGGCGCTGCGCCGCTTCGAGGGACGGCGCAGCGCGCTCCCCTTCCCCAGGGTGCACGGACTCAAGCCTTCCTGGCGCTCCGAGGCCGCCCGCGTCCTGCCCCCGGCGCTCAAGACCGCTGCCCTGGTCCTCATCGCCTTCGGCCTGGCCCGGCCCCAGCAGGTCTCCAGCCGGAACCAGGGCGTCGGAGAAGGCATCGACATCATGCTGGTCATCGACACCTCCACGAGCATGAACGCGCTGGACTTCCAGCCGGAGAACCGGCTCTTCGCCGCCAAGGACACCGCCGTCCGCTTCGTCCGGGGCAGGGCCCAGGACCGCGTCGGCCTGGTGATCTTCGGAGGCGCGGCCATGCTCTCCTGCCCGCTCACCATCGACTACGACGCGCTGACCGGCCGCATCGCGGAGCTCGAGCCGGGCATGACGCACGCCGACGGGACCGCCATCGGGGACGGCATCGTGACCGGGGTGAACCACATCAGGAACTCCGACGGCAAGAGCAAGGTCCTCATCCTCCTCACGGACGGCCGCCACAACACCGGGATCATCGACCCCGTCACCGCGGCCAAGGTCGCCAAGACCTACGGCATCAAGGTCTACACGATCGGCTGCGCCAAGCGGGGGGAGGCCCTCATGCCCGTCGACGACCCGAAGTTCGGGCGCGTCATGGTGCGGGTGCGGGACGACCTCGACGAGGACATCCTCAACGAGATCGCGCGCATGACCGACGGCCGCTACTGGCGCGCCACGAGCCTCCAGGAGCTCCGGGACGTCTACGCCGAGATCGACCGGCTCGAGAAGACCAAGGTGAAGCTCCCGGAGATCGTCTCCAGGGCGGACCGCTACGCGCTGCCCGTGGGCCTGGCCGTCCTCCTCCTCATCGTGGAGCTCGCCCTCTCCAACATCTTCCTGCTGAGGTGGCCCTAGTGTTCCGGGACCCCTTGCGCCTCCTCCTCCTCCTCCCGGTCCTCGGAGGAGCCCTCGCCGCCTTCTGGTGGGCGGGCAGGGCGCGCAGGGCCCTCACCCAGGCCATGGGCGTGCCTGCGACCATCGGCCGGCTCCTGCCTGAGGAGACCGCGCTCCGCCGCCGCCTCAAGGCGGCCCTGCAGGCCTGCGGGCTATCCTTCATCGTGCTCGCCCTCGCCGGACCGCAGTGGGGGGTCGAGCTCGTGGAGACCGCCGCTCCCATGAGGCACGTCGTCATCGCACTGGACCTCTCGCTCTCCATGCTGACCGAGGACGTCAAGCCCAGCCGCCTCGAGAAGGCCAAGGCCGAGCTCTCGCTCCTGCTCGAGCAGCTCCGGGGCAACAGGGTCGGCATCGTGGCCTTCGCAGGAGAGCCCGCGGTCTTCTGCCCGGTCACCATGGACATCGACGCGGCCAAGCAGATCCTGCAGAACGTGAAGGTCGACGCGCTCCCCAGGCCCGGCACCGCCGTCGCCAGGGCCCTCGACCTCTCAGCGGCCGCGCTCGAGCGCTATCCCGGAGGCAAGGCGATCGTCCTCCTCACCGATGGCGAGGACACCGTGGACGGCCCCGCCCGGGTCGTGGAGTCCGCGCGCCGGGCAGGAGCCGCGGGCATCCAGGTCATCCCGGTCGGCATCGGGACCCCGGAGGGGGAGCCCATCCCGCTCAAGGGGGAGGACGGCTCGGTCCTCGGCTACAAGAAGGACGCCAGCGGCGGCACCGTGATCAGCCGGCTCGGGGAGCCCTCCCTCATCGAGGCCGCCTCGGTCTCCGGAGGAACCTACTACCGCTCGTCTTTGGGCGAGGTCGAGGCCTCGGAGATCGCATCCCGCATCGCGGCCCTCGAGCGGTCCCAGGCCGTCACCGGCCACAGCCAGCGCTACAAGAACAAGTTCATGATTCCCCTGGCCCTGGCGTTCCTCTTCCTGCTCGCCGAACTCCTGGTCCCGGAGACCGCCCCTCGGAACGGGCGGCAGGGAGGGGGAATCTCCTATAATGACGGTCGCTCCGGCGAGCCCCGGGGCGCGCGACTCCCATGAGACTCTTGAGCAAGACCTTGGCGCTCTGCCTGCTCGCTGCCTTCCCGGCCGTCCAGGCCCAAGCCTCCGAGGCCCAGCTGCGCAAGGGCAACTCCCTCTACAAGAAGGAAAAGTACGTCGAGTCCCTCGAGCAGTATTCGCGCGCGGCCAAGGACGCCCCGGCCGACCCGCGGCCCGTCTTCAACAGCGGCAACGCCCTCTACCGGCTCTCCGAGCTCGATCAGGCCGCCGGCGCCTACACCGCCCTGACCGCGGATGGCCTGCCGCCGGCCCTGCGCTCCGGCAGCCACTACAACGCCGGCAACGCGCGCTACCAGCAGGGGGACTACAAAGCCGCGGCGCGCTCGTATCGGTCCGCCCTCATCCTCGACTCGGACGACGAGGACGCGCGCTACAACCTAGCCCTGGCCCTGCGCAGCCAGAAGAACCCCCCCAAGCAGTGCCCCGACCCCAAGAAGGACAAGAAGGACGACAAGAAGGACCAGGGGGACAAGGATGAGCAGCCCAAGGAGCAGGGCAAGACCCCCGACCCCGCGACGCGGCCCATGGACCAGATGCAGAAGGAGGACGCGGAGCGCATCATGAGCGCGGCCGCGGAGAAGGAGAAGGCCGCCCAGCAGCAGATGATGCAGCAGTCCGCGGGACAGAAGGAGCGTCCCCGGGTCAAGGAGGACTGGTGACCCGAGCCTTCCTCCTCGCCGCCTCGCTGGCCCTGGCCGCTCCCCAGGCGCGGGGGGCGGACATCCTCATCCACGCCTCCGTGGACAAGACCTCGGTCGCCCTCAACGACCAGATCGTGCTGGAGGTCTCGGTCGCAGGTCCCCATACCTCCATGCCGAACCCGAAGCTCCCGTCTTTGCCCAACTTCAGCGTCTACGACTCGGCCAGCAGCCACAACATCTCCTTCATCAACGGGAAGGTCTCGAGTTCCATCGTCTACACCTACGTCCTCGTGCCCCGCTTCGTGGGCAAGGCGGTCATCGGCCCGGTCACGCTCACGGCGGAAGGGACCACGGTGCAGACCGACTCCATCGAGATCGAGGTCGTGCCCCCGGCCGGGGCCCGGGTCCCGGGCCAAGGTCCCGCCAGTCCCAAGCCCTCGCCCTCCGGATCCCGTCCGACCCCGGGCGCCCCGGACATCTTCGTGATGGCCGACGTGGACAAGAAGAAGCCCTACGTCAACGAGCAGGTCACCCTCTCCGTCAAGTTCTTCACCTCGGTCCAGCTCCTGGGCAACCCGCAGTACGACGCGCCGAAGATCTCGGGGTTCCTAGCCGAGGACCTGCCCCCGGAGCGCCACGGCACCGTCGAGCACCGCGGCCGCAGCTACTACTACTCGGAGATCCGGACCGCGCTCTTCCCCGCGAGCGCGGGCAAGCTCGTCATCGGGCCGGCCACCGTGCGCGCCCAGGTCCAGAAAGACGTCACGATCGACCCCTACGCCCCGGACTTCTTCCAGCGCTTCTTCTCCCAGGGCTTCGTGGGGTCCGAGGACAAGGTCCTCTCCTCCGAGCCGGTCGAGCTCCGCGCCGAGGCCCTGCCGTCCGCGGGCAAGCCGCCGGACTTCACCGGCGCGGTGGGCCGCTTCGGCATCACGGCCGCGGTCGACCGCACGGATCCCAAGGCGGGCGAAGCCGTCAACCTGACCGTGACGGTGCAGGGCACCGGCAACGTCAAGGCCCTGGGCGAGGTCCGGCTGCCGCCCATGCCTTCCTTCAGGGTCTACGACACGGTCAGCTCCATGAGCCTCGACCGGGCCAAGGACGTGGTCAACGGCTCGAAGGTCTTCAAGACCGTGCTCGTCCCCAAGGTGTCCGGCCCCCTGATGATCCCCTCGGTCTCGTTCCACTACTTCGACCCGGCGAAAGGGCAGTACATCCAGGCCTCGACCCCGCCCATCCTCCTCAAGGTCGGAGAGGGCGACGCCTCGGGGGCCGCGACGGCCGCGGCCCCGACCGGCAGGCTCTCGACGGTGTCCGAGGACATCCGCTACCTCAAGCCCTCTCCCGGCATCTCCTCTGCGACGCGCGTGCTCGAGACCGTCGCCGGCGGCGGCAACGCCCACACGCTCCCGTTCCTGCTCTTCGCGGCGGTCCTCTCGATGACGATGTACCAGGAGAAGCTGGCCTCCGACCCCAAAGGAAGACGCTTCCGCGGGGCTCTCAAGGCCGCGCGCAAGAGGATCCACCAAGCCCAAGACCTCAAGGCCAAGGACCCCAAGGCGGCGGCCGCCCTGCTCTCGGAAGCGCTGACCCGCTACCTCGGGGACAAGCTCGACGCCCCGGCTTCGGGCCTCACCCTGCGCAGGGTCGTGGAGCTCCTCGGGTCCAAGGCCCCGGGCCTCGGCCGGGAGCTCGACTCGGTCAAGGAGCTCTGGGAGGAGCTCGACCTGCTGCGCTTCGCGCCCGCGGCCTCGCACGGCAAGGGCTCGGACGCGGCCGAGAGGCTCTCCTCCGTGCTCGAGCGGCTTGAGAAGGAGGTGCCGCGATGAAGGCGCGGCCCATCCTGGCCGCGGCCTGCCTGGGACTGCTGATCGGCCGCGGGGCCGTCCGTCCCGCAAAAGCCGCGGAAGCCGACCCCTTCGCCCGGGCAGCCGAGCTCTACGCCTCCTCGGATTATCGCGGGGCCGCGACGGCCTACGCCTCTCTGCTGGAAGCACGCCCGCGCAGCGCCGCCCTGCACTACAACCTCGGCAACGCCCTCTTCAAGGACGGGCAGCTGGGCAGGGCCATCGCCGAGTACCAGCGCGCCTTCGACCTCAGACCCCGGGACCGGGACACCCGCTACAACCTCGATTTCGCGCTCAAGCGCGCGGGAGAGGAGCTCGTCCCTCCCGGCGTGCCGCCCTTCATCCACTACCTGTTCCACCTCATCGCCCTCCGCGAGCTCGAGGGACTGCACTGGCTGGCCGCCTGGGCCGCGCTCCTGCTGGCCTGCGCGGCCCTGTTGCGCCGCTCCGCCGCCGGGCCGGTGGGCTGGTGGGGGGCGGGGGCCCTGGCCGCCTGGATATTCTTCGGCGGCTGGTGGGCCGCCCGCGCGGGCATCGAGCCCGCGGAACGCGCCGTGGTCATCAAGCCCACGGCGGAGATCCGCAGCGGGCCGGGCGAGAACTTCAGCGTGGCGTTCACCGCCCCGGAGGGCCGGCGGGTCGAGGTCCTCTCCGAGAACGGACGCTGGATGGAGATCGGCCTCGCCAAGGAAGGCGCCAAAGGCTGGATCCTCGCCGAATCAGTCGAGCGTATCGCCCGACACTAGGGCATCGAGGGCGAGAACGGCGTCTCCGGAAGGGCGGAAGCCGCGGGCTTGCGCGCCGAGACGGCCTGCCCCGCGGCCTTGCCCCTGGCTCCCCGGACCTTGCGCGCCTTGACCGGCTTGGCAGCGGGCGCCTCCTCGGTCTCCGACGGCGCCGCCATCACGGGGGCCGCGGCCTGGTCCTCGACCGAAGCCGGAGCAGGCTTGCGGCTCTTTTTCTTCTTCGCCTTGGGCTTGGCCGCAGTCTCGGGACCGGCTTCGCTCTGCGCCGCGACTCCCGGCTGGACCGGAGCCGGAGGTTGGGGCTCGAAATCGGACGGCGTTCCTCCCTGACCCTGGCCGGCCGCGTCCGGCCCGGGCTGGCCGGACTGGTCCATGGGAGCGGGACCGGAGCCGTCCTGCGGCGCGGGGTCAGCGTCCCCGTCCTGACCGGACGGAGCGTCAGGGCCGGGACCGTCCTGTCCGCCGCCTTGGTCCTGACCGCCGGGCCGGTCGCCCGGGGGCGCGGCCTCTCCCTCGGCGGGAGGTTGAAGCTCCTCTCCGCCTGAAGGCAGGTCCTGGCCGGCCACGGGAAGCGCGGCCGCCATGGCGGCCGTCAGCAAGATCGCCGCTATACTGCGCATGGAGCGAATCATATCATAGTATAATGATACCCATGAAGACGCACCCGGCCGGGCGCAAGCTCTTCGCGCACGCCTTCGGCTGCCAGATGTCCGCGGCCGACGTCGCGGAGATGTCCGGCGCTCTGGCCAAGAGGGGCTTCGCCCTCACCTCGGAGCTCGACGAGGCCGACGCGGTGCTCGTGGGCACCTGCACGGTGCGGGACCACGCCGAGCACCGCGCCCTCTCCTACATCGGCCGCCTGCGAGAGTGGAAGACCTCGCATCCCGAAGGCGCCATCATCGTCGCCGGCTGCGCCGCGGAGCGCATCGGCGGGGGGGAGCTCAAGAGGCGCTTCCCGCACGTGGACCTGGTCGCCGGCTCTAAGTCCGTGGAGTCCTTCCCGTCCATCGTCGACTCCTTCCTTTCCAAAAGGGCGCCGGCGGAGCCCAAGACGTCGCCCGCCGTCTCCGCGTCGGGCATCTCCGCCACCCTGACCATCATGCGCGGCTGTGACGCGGCCTGCTCCTACTGCATCGTCCCGTCGGTGCGGGGCCCGGAATCCCACCGCCCGGCCGGCGAGATCCTCGGCGAGGCGCGGCTCAAGGCCGAGGCCGGCGCCCGCGAGTTCACCTTGCTCGGCCAGGCCGTCAACGGCTGGCACGGCGCCTTCGAAGGGCGGCCCGCCGGCTTCGGGGACCTCCTCGGACTGGTCGCCTCGGTCCCGGGCGTCGAGCGCGTGCGCTTCATGAGCCCGCACCCCCTGCGCTTCGATGAGACCGTGGCCCGAGCCATGGCGGAGCACCCGAAGGTGGTCCCGGCCCTCCACCTGCCCGCGCAGTCGGGCTCGGACCGCATCCTGGCCCTCATGCGGCGCGGCTACGACCGCGCCTCGTACCTTGCCACGGTCGCGATGGCCCGCCGCCTCTTGCCGGGCCTCACCGTGACCACGGACATCCTCCTGGGCTTCCCGACCGAGACGGAGGCCGACTTCGCCGACTCGCTCTCGCTGCTCTCGGAGATGGGCGCCGTCTCCGCCTTCTGCTTCAAGTACTCGCCCCGGCAGGGAACGCCCTCCTCGCTCCTCTGCGACGACGTCCCCCGCGAGGTCAAGGAGGAGCGCCTCGTCCTCCTGCACGCCCTGGTGGCGGAGCTCTCCGCCGCCTATCTCGATTCTCTCGTCGGCCGCGAAGTCTCGGTCCTCGTCGACGAGCCCGGAACCGGCCGCGCGGCCGACGGCTTCAGGGTGCGGCTCGACGAGCCCGTCTTGCCCGGCCGCGTCGTCTCGGCCGTCGTCTCGGGCCGAGCCGGCAACATCCTCATGGCGCACATCCCTCGGAGGAAAGCATGACCACGAAGACCAGCAAACAGCCGGACCGCAGGCGCCACCACCGCTTCTCCGTCGTCGAGGGGCTCATCGAGCCCATCACGGTGAGGTTCGACGCCAACGGCCGCGGCATCGAACAGCCCGCCATCCTCACCGACCTGTCCGCCGGCGGCATGTCCATGGTCTGCTTCGCCGAGCCTCCCAAAGCCAAGAAGCTCGACATGGTCCTGAGCCTGCCCGGCCTCAAGTCCG
This sequence comes from Elusimicrobiota bacterium, assembly GCA_016218545.1. Lineage (GTDB taxonomy): Bacteria > Elusimicrobiota > Elusimicrobia > UBA1565 > UBA9628 > JACQWX01. Next base: position 177,121 of record JACRDQ010000019.1, on the reverse strand, counting down.
TGCCGATCACGGGCAGGGTCGCGCGCATGCACCAGAAGGGACAGACCTGGAACGTGGGCATCGCGTTCAGCGAGCTCAGCTCCAAGCACCGCATGGTCATCAACAAGATGGCCAACGACAACCTCGACTGCGAGACCCGCATCTCCCTGAGCCTGCCGGACGCCTGCGTCCCGGACTGCACCTTCCACTTCCTCTGCGTCAAGCCGCAGAAAGTCCCCCAATACTGGAAGGCGCACTGAACGTCGTCGTCATCGTCGGTCCGACCGCCTCGGGCAAGACGGCGCTCGCCCTGGCCCTCGCCCGGGAGCTCAAGGGCGAGATCGTGTCCGCGGACTCCCGCCAGCTCTATCGCGGCTTCGACGCGGGCACGGCGAAGCCCTCCTTCGGCCCCGACGGCCTCGCCGTGGACGGCGCGGGACGGGGGAAAGGGGTCTCCTACCACCTCATCGGCGTGGCCGAGCCTTCCGAGACCGTCAGCGCCGGAGCCTACGCGCGGCTGGCCGCCCCGGTCCTCAGGGACGTCGCAAGCCGCGGCCGCCTGCCCATCGTGGCAGGAGGGACCGGTCTCTATATCCGAGCCCTCCTGGAGGGGCTCTCGGAGCTGCCCGAGGCGGACCCGTCCGTCCGCGCGGAACTCGCGGCGGAGGCTGAGAGCCTCGGCCTGCCTGCCCTCCACCGCCGCTTGGCCGTCTGCGATCCCGAGGCCGCGGCCGCGATCCCTGCGGCCAACCGGCAGCGCCTCATCCGGGCCCTGGAGGTCCAGCGCCTCACCGGCCGGCCCATCTCGAGCTTCTGGAAAGCCGCTCCGTCCTCCGGCCGCGAATGGCGGCCCCTGTACCTCAGCATCGTATGGTCCGCGGCCGAGCTCAAGGAGCGCATCGCTTCCCGCGCCCGCCTGATGTGGCCCGCGATCCTCGCCGAGACCCGGAGCCTCCTCGAGCGCTGGACCGGACGCGAGCCCGCGTTCCAGAGCCTCGGCTACCGGGAGGCGCTCGCCTGCCTCGAGGGGCGCGTCACCAGCTCCGCCGGGCTCGACCTCATGATCCGCGCCACGAACGCCTACGCCAAACGCCAAAGGACCTGGTTCTCCGGGCAGCTCCCCGGCAACGCGGCCATCCCCGGCGGCCCGGAGAGCGCCATGCTCTCCGCGGCCCTCGAGGCAGCGCGGCAAGGACCGCGAGGATGAGGCCTCCCACCTCCCAGCCGGTCCCGGCATCCGTGCGTCATTACCTGCTGACAGGCGTCTTCTGCACCGGGGCCGTCGTGCTCTGCCTCGAGCTCGTGGGCGCCCGCGTCATCGGACCGTTCTACGGCACCTCGCTCTACTGCTGGGCCGCGGTCATCACCGTGACCATGATCGCGCTCGCGGCGGGCTACGCCCTGGGCGGCCGGGCCGCGGACCGCGACCCGGACCCGGCCCTCTTCGCCAAGCTCACGGCCTTCGCCGCCGTGGCCGTGGCCCTCGTGCCGGTCCTGCGCGTGCCGGTCCTCAAGGCTTCGGCCTCCCTCGGCGTGCGCCTCGGGGCCCTGACGAGCTCCGCCGTGCTGCTCGGCCCCGCCCTGGCCCTGCTGGGCGCGCTCGGACCGATCGTGATGCGGGCCACGACCCGCGACCTCTCCCGCGTCGGGACCCGGGCCGGGGAAGTCATGGCGGTGTCGACGGTCGGGAGCGTGCTCGGAGCCGTGGCCTCTGGCTTCTTCCTCATCCCCAACCTGCGCGTGCCCGTCATCCTCCATGGCCTCGCGGCGCTCCTCCTGGCTCTGGCAGGAGCAGGGTTCTGGGTCATCCGGGGCAAGACTCCCTGGAGGACCGCAGGGGCCTTGGCCGCGGTCCTGGCCCTGGCCTGGGCCTCGGCGCGTCCCGTCCGGGACGGGATGCTCTTCTCCAGGCAGTCGCCCTACGGCGAAATCATGGTCTTCGACGTCGACGGGCTGCGCTACCTCCTCGTCGACGGGGTCACCCAATCGGTCGCCAGGCCGAGGAAGGACGCTGGGGCCGCGCCGGCCGCGGGCCGGACCCTGCCTCCTCTCGAGAGCGACTCGCCCTACCTCCATACCCTCGAGCTCGCCGCGAAGCTGCGCCCCGGGACCAAACGGGCCCTCTTCATCGGCTCCGGCGCGGGGCAACTGCCGCTGGCCTTCGAGGCCTTCCACGCCATCCCCTCGGATGTGGTGGAGATCGACCCGGTCATGCTCGAGGCCGCCGCGTTCTTCGGGGACATCGCGCAAGGGCTGGGGAAGACGTACGTGGAGGACGGACGCTCCTTCCTCGAAGGAGGGGGGCGGACCTACGACATCGTCATCCTCGACGCTTTCGTGGGGGAGAACCCGCCCTACCAGCTCTTCACCAAGGAGTCGTTCCAGGCGGCAAGGAAGGCGCTGTCTCCGGGCGGGGTCCTCGCGGCCAACCTGGTGAGCCTCGTGGCCTCGGAGCGCGACCAAGCCTGGGCGGCGGTGTACAAGACCATGCGCTCGGTCTTCCCGGAGACCCGGGCCTACCTGGCCTCCGAGCCTTACAAGGGTCTGGCCAACATCGTCTTCTTCTGCTCGGACCGGCCGCTGGCCGAGGACCTCGCCCGGGCCTCCCTGGACTCCAGACGCGAGGTCAGGGAGGGGAGCTCCTTCGCGCTGGAGCACGAGCTCACTCCCTCTCCGGATGAGCTCGGCCGCGCGGTCGTGCTGACCGACGATTTCGCTCCCGTGGAATCCCTGCTGTCCTCCACCGCGCTCGCGTGGCGCAAAGTGGTGCAGGACACGGCGGGAGAGGCGGTGCTCCGCTGATGGAGCTCACCAAGGTCGCAGAACGCGTCCTCCTCGTCGGCGTGGGCCTTAAGTCCGAGGGCCGCGCCGTGGACGACAGCCTCGCCGAGCTGCAGGGCCTGGCCGAGACCGCGGGCGCGGTGGTGGCGGGGAAGCTCCGCCAATCCGTGGCGCGCTACCATCCGGGCACCCTCATCGGCAGCGGCAAGGTGCGCGAGGTCGCCGTGGCGGCCAAGAACTGCAGGGCCAGGACCGTCATCTTCGACGCCGAGCTCAGCCCAGCCCAGCAGAAGACCCTCGAGAAGGAGACGGACTCCAAGATCATCGACCGCACCCGCCTGATCCTCGACATCTTCGCCAAGCGCGCCAAGACCTCCGAGGGGAGGCTCCAGGTCGAGCTCGCGCAGCTCTCCTACATGCTGCCCCGCTTGACCGGCGCCTGGCGCTCCTTCTCCCAGCAGGTCGGCGGCATCGGAACCAGAGGACCGGGAGAGCGCAAGCTCGAGTACGAGCGCCGCCACATCCAGTCCCGCATCCTGCACCTCCAGAAGGACCTCGAGCGCATCGCCTCGCGCAGGCAGGTCCAGCGGGAGCGCAGGCTCTCGGTGCCGGTGCCCCTCATCGCCATCGTGGGCTACACCAACGTGGGCAAGTCCACCCTCCTCAACGCGCTGACCGAGGACTCATCCAAACCCGGCGTCTACGCGGACGACAAGCTCTTCGCCACCCTCGACCCCACCACCAGGCGCGTGCGCCTGCCGGACGGCACCCGCGCCGTGGCCACGGACACGGTCGGCTTCATCCAGCGCCTGCCCACGGCCCTGGTCGCGGCCTTCCGCTCCACGCTCGAGGAGGCCTCGCTGGCCGACTGCATGCTCATCGTGACGGACGCGACCGCCCCGGACTTCGCGGCGCAGGACGCGGCCGTGGACGCCGTCCTCGAAGACCTGGGAGCAGGCTCCATCCCGCGGGTGAGGATCTTCAACAAGACGGACCTGCTGGAGGATGCCGCCCGCCGCGAGCTCAAGCGCTCCTATCCGGACCGGCCCATGGTCTCGGCCGTGACCGGCGTCGGGTTGGGGGAAGCCCTCGCTCGCGTCCAGGAGATCCTGGGCCGCAGGTGGCTGCTGCGCGAGCTCGACCTGCCCCACGGAGCAGGAAGCCTGGTGTCTGCGGTCTACACCTGCGGCCAGGTGCTCTCGGAACGGCACTTCGGCACCAAGGTGCGCTATCGGATGAGGGTCACCACGGAGAACTGGGAGCGCCTGCGGGCCCTGGCGACGCGGCTCGCGTAGTGTTTCCCGCTTGACGCAAGTCCATTTTTTGCTAGACTTACCAATCTCTTTTTCATGGAATCCCTGATCGTCGCCGGGTTCGTGCTCCTCAGCTACCTATTAGGAGGGATCCCAACAGGCTATCTCACGGTCCGCTGGATGCGGGGCTTCGACATCCGCGAGCACGGCTCTGGGAACCCCGGGACCGCCAACGTCTATAGGGTCGCGGGCGCGGTCCCGGGCGCCATCACCTTGGTCGTAGACGGCCTCAAAGGCTGGGTCCCGGTGATGCTGGCCCAGCGCTTGTTCCCGGAACGGACCCTCGTCGTGATGCTCTGCGGCGCCGCGGCCATCATCGGGCACGACTGGACCGTGTTCCTCGGCTTCAAAGGGGGAAAGGGCGTGGCCACCTCGGCAGGCGTGTTCGCCGCTCTGATGCCCTGGCCCCTGGCCTGCAGCGTGGCCGCTTTCATCGTGGGCTACGCCGCCTCCGGCCACATCTCCGTGGGCTCCATGGCGGGAGCAGCGCTCCTTCCGGTATTCAACGTGGCCTTCGGCACGCCCCTGCCGTTCACGGCCATGGCCTCGGCCGCGGCTGTCCTGATCCTCTACAAGCACATCCCCAACATCAAGAGGCTCTTCACTGGAAAAGAGCTGTTCCTCCATGACAATAAGTAATAAAATCGCGGTGCTCGGCGGCGGGGTCTGGGGCACGGTCCTTGCCCACCACCTGGCCCACGGGAACGCTCCCGACGGCCCGCGCCGAAGGATCTGGCTTTGGGAGATATTGAAGGACGTCGAAATTTCCCTGCGCGTGCGCAGGCGGCACCCCCACATCCCGGGCCTGCACCTGCAGGAGTCGGTCCGCGTCTCATCGAGCCTGCCCGAGACCGTGACGGACGCCGAGGTCCTGCTCTTCGTCCTGCCCTCCGCCCACATCCGCCAGACGGCCAGGGAGGCCGGCCGCGACCTGGGCAAGCGCAAGCCCCTCATCGTGAACGCCTCCAAGGGCATCGAGCCCAGGACCCTGCTCACCGTGGGGGACATGATCGCCCAGGAGATGCCCGCGTGCAGCCGCGGCATCTACACCCTCTCGGGACCGAGCTTCGCCAAGGAGGTAGCCCTGGGAGCGCCGACCAAGCTCGTGCTCGCCGGCCCTTCGGGCCCTGGGGCGCGGCGCCTGAGAGCCCTCTTCAACCACCGGCCCATCGTGGTGGAGGCGAGCACGGACCGCAAGGGGGTGGAGCTCGGGGGCTCCCTCAAGAACGTGCTGGCCATCGGCTGCGGCATCCTCGACGGCCTGGCCAAGGGCCGGCAGCACCCGTGCGGCTACAACACCAAGGCCGCGCTCTTCCTGCAGGGCATCAAGGAGATGGGGCGCGTCATCGCGAAGTACGGGGGCAGGCGCCAGACGGCCTTCTGGCTGGCCGGCATCGGCGACCTCATCGCGACCGGGACCTCTCCGCAGTCGCGGAACAGGTCGCTCGGAGAGAAGCTCGGGGAGGGCAAGACCCTGCCGGTCGCGCAGAGCGAGATCCCGGAGGTCGTCGAGGGCATCGACACGTCGCTGAGCGTCTTCGACCTGACCTCCCGGGCAGGGGGCGACTATCCGCTCTTCCACGCCATCTACCGCATCCTGCACCAGGGGGCTCCGCCCCACAGCGTGCTCGAGGCCTTCGGATTCGAGCAATGACCGAGCTTAGGCGAGGGCACCAGTGAGCAAGGACAAGAACCAGCCGGACAAGACCCCGGAGGAGGCGAGCACCCCCGAGAAGGAGGTGCGCATCTACTCCCTGGCCACGACACAGAACGAATGCATCATCTTCCTCGAGGAGGTCGGCGGCAACAGGCTCCTGCCCATCTGGATCGGCCTGGCCGAGGGCCAGGCCATCGCGATCCGCTTCTCCGGGATCGTCCTGCCCAGGCCCCTGACCCACGACCTCCTGCTGGCCACGGTCACGGCCGTGGGCTTCGCCGTGCAGAAGGTGGTGGTCCACGACATCCGGGAGAACACCTTCTACGCCAAGGTGCACATCAAGAAGGGGAATCAGTCCCTGGCCATCGACGCGCGCCCCTCCGACGCGATCGCGGTCGCGGTCCGGGCCGGCTGCACGATCTTCGTCGAAGAGAAGGTCTTCGACCGCTGCCAGACGCTCACCAAGCCGATCACCGAGGACGAGGTCAAGAAGTTCAAATCCGAGCTCAAGAACCTCAAGCCCGAGGACATCTTCGGGGACCTCAAGAAGAAGAAGCCCGAGGAAGGGCCGCAGAGCCGCAAAGAGCCGGAGAAAAAGCCTGACGAAGGGGACGAGGAGGCCGACGATTAGTCGGAACCTGGAATGAACAGACTCGACATCATCAAGGCCGTCGCGAAAGTACTTTCGACCAAGGGGGAGGCGGCCAAGGCCGTCGAGACCACCTTCGACACCATCCGGGAGGCGCTCAACCGGGACGAGAAGGTCGTGGTCTCGAACTTCGGGACCTTCCGCGTCCGGCACCGCTCCCAGCGCACGGGCCGCAACCCCAAGACCGGCCAGCAGGTGGCGGTCCCGCCCCGCAAGGGCGTGCGCTTCAAGGCGTCGAAGAACCTGCTCAGTCTCTGATCCGGGGCGCGAGACCGGTGCTGTCGAACCTGCCTGATAAGGACTTTTTCACCATGGGCGAGGTCTCGGGCCTCGCGGGCGTGACGCCCCACACCCTGCGGTATTGGGAGTCGCGCCTGGGAGCCCCCAAACCGAGCCGCCTTCCCAGCGGCCACCGCCGCTACACGCGCGCGGACTTGGAAACCATCCTCTGGGTCAAGGAACTCCTGGAGTCCCGCAAGTTCACCTTCGCCGGAGCGCGCCGCGCGCTCCTCGACCGCAAGCGCGGCCGCGCCGCCTCCGCGACGGGTTCCGGGGAAGGCGACGCGGTCCCGGCCAAGATGATGAAGACGCTCCTCGAGGTCAAGAGGGAGCTCCGGAGCATGATCGCGGAGCTCTCGCGCTGAGAGCAACAAGCATCTGGCATGCCCCCTTGGGAATTTACTTTAATAATGTCATCGGGGACTGGCTCAATGGTAGAGCGCTCCTTTGGGGTGGGAGAGACTCCGGGTTCGATTCCCGGGTCCCCGAGAGGATTTGACGGGGTATAGCTCAATTGGCAGAGCGCTTGGTTCGGGACCAAGAGGTTCTCAGTTCAACCCTGAGTACCCCGAAGTTTTCAGACATGGGCGGAGAAGTCAAGGTCGAGCGCGTCAGGGCCGTCGTGCACGGCCGCGTCCAGGGGATCGGCTACCGCTGGTTCGTGCGCGACACGGCGTCGGACCTGCGGCTGTCGGGCTGGGTGCGCAACCTCCAGGACGGCTCCGTGGAGCTCGAGGCCGAAGGCCCGGCCGGCGACCTGGAGCGCCTGCAGGCCGCGCTGCGCACAGGTCATCCGTACGCGCGGGTGGACCGCGTGGAATCGTCCCGGGTCGAGCCCCGGGGGAAAAAAGGGACTTTCGACATCGTCATTTGACGGCAAAGGAACCACTTCATGGTTGAGCCCACCACCGATACAATCAGCCAGTACTTCAAGAGCATCCAGAAGCTGCCCCCGGCCAGCCGCGAGGAGATCCATGACCTCTGGAAGAAGGCCAAGAAGGGCGACCGCGCCTCCAAGACGCGCATCATGGAGATCAACCTGCGCCTCGTGGTGCCCATCGCCAAGAAGTACCACCGCCAGGGCATCGACTTCCTCGACCTGATCGAGGAGGGAAACCTCGGCCTGATGCACTCCATCGACAAGTTCGAGCCCAAGAAGGGCTACCGCTTCTCGACCTACGCCTCCTACTGGATCGAGCAGTCGATCCGCCGCGCGGTCGAGGAGCAGTCCAAGACCATCCGCATCCCTCCCCACGCCTGGGAGGCCCTGCGCAAGTGGCTCAAGCAGTGGGAGAAGATGCACGCCCTGCTCGGCCGCGATCCCACGCTGGCCGAGATGGCCCGCAAGATGCACTGGACCGCGCGCCAGGTCCGGGGCGTCCTCGACGCGGCCGAGGCCGCTCGCGGCATCGGCTCGCTCGAGACCCCGGTCGAGAGCGAGGACGAGAACATCACGGTCGAGGACATGATCTCCGAGTCCGACCAGAAGTCGCCGGAGAACCTCATCTCGGTCCTCAAACTCCACGACGAGTTGAACCAAGCCTTGAAGGAGATCGGCGACCGCGAGCGCATGATCCTCGAGTTCCGCCACGGCCTGACCGGCCAGACCCCCATGACCTTGGAGGAGGTCGGCAAGCGCCTGCGCCTGTCGCGCGAGCGCATCCGCCAGATCGAGGAGCGGGCGCTCCTTCGCCTGCGCCGCGTGGCCAACCGCATGGGCTTGATCGAGGTCGGCGAGGGCCGCCCCATGGGCACCCCGAACCTCCAGCCCGGCTGGAACACGCCCAAGCTCAAGACCGACATCCTGGGCCAGGTCATCCCGGCCGGCCGGCGCACCGCGCCGCGGAACTCGGGCCCGCAGTTCATCCGGAGGAAGCCCCGCCAGCTCTTCTTCACCCAGCCCCCGCATTCGGCGGGGAAAGGGAAGGGGAAATGACCCGGACCGCAGCCATGGACCTCAAGAGCCTCATCAAGGACGTTCCGGACTGGCCGCAGAAGGGCGTGGTGTTCAAGGACATCACGCCGCTCCTCTCCGACGCCAAGGCCTTCGAGGAGACGATCGACCGCCTCGCCGAGCCTTGGAAAGGCAAGGGCGTCGATATCGTCGCGGGCATCGAGTCCCGGGGCTTCCTGCTGGCCGCAGGCGTGGCCCTCAAGCTCGGCGCGGGCCTCGTGCCCGTGCGCAAGTCCGGCAAGCTTCCGCGCGCCGTGGTCGGCGAAAGCTACAGCCTCGAGTACGGCACCGCCGCCATCGAAGCGCATCAGGACGCCTTCCCCAAGGGCTCGAAGGTCCTCCTGATCGACGACGTCCTGGCGACCGGCGGCACGGCCAAGGCCGCGGTCAGCATCCTCGAGCGCATCGGCGGCCAGGTAGTGGGGACCATGTTCCTCATCGAGCTGGGCTTCCTCAAAGGACGGGAGAAGCTCAGGGATTGCGACTGCCGGGCCCTCATCGCCTACTGAATTTGCCCCGATAGCTCAATGGATAGAGCGGCGCTCTCCTAAGGCGCAAATGGAGGTTCGATTCCTTCTCGGGGCAGTCCTTTCCGATGGACTTTAAGTTCGTCCTCCAGAAGCTCATCGCGGGCTTCGCCCGCCTCAATATCCGGTACGCCGCTGCCGGCGGCTTCGCTTTGGGAGCCCTCGGCGCGGCCAGGCTGACCAAGGACCTGGATTTCCTGGTCCACCAGGACGATCTCGCGAACCTCGACTTGCTCATGACCTCCCTGGGATACAAGCAGTACTTCCGCAGCGAGAACATCACCCAGTACGAGGGCGAGAATGTCGTCTGGGGGTGGGTCGATTTCATCCACGCTTTCCGGCCCCTGGCCGTCCAGATGCTCGCCGAAGCCCTGGTCAAGCCCGTTTGGGGGGGGGAAGTCCGGATCCGGGTGCTCCGGCCCGAGGACGTCATCGGCCTCAAGGTCCAGGCCCTGGCCAACAACCGGGCCAAGAGGGCCCAGGACGCGGTGGACATCGAGGCCCTGGCCCTGGCCAATCAGGAGACCCTGGATTGGGAGCGCGTGGCCAAATATTATAGACTCTTCCGCTTGGACTCGGAGTTCGAGGAGATGAAAAGGCGTGTCCAATCCGCTTAGCGAAGAGGAGACCCGTCAATGGCGCGAGGCCGCGGCATCGGAATCGGTCTGCCGCGACTTCGCCAGAGTCCGGGAGAACGTGCGAAAGGCCACCAAGGCCATGACTCTCGATGAAGTCATCGAGTTCCTCACCAGCGCCAGCGCGGCCTTCGACCATCCCAGGCCGCCGCAAAGGGGGAAGGACACAGGCAGCCGTTTCCTGATATAACTATGGGCAAGCAATGGGCGAAGCAGCAGATCAAGACCAACGAGCTCCAGGATTTCGTGGACGTTTCCATCGCCTGGATCGCGGCCAACCGGGAGAAGGTGCTCTTTGGAGCCGTGGTAGCGGTCGTGGCCTCCTCCTTGGTGGGCTTCACCCTGTTCCGCAAGGTCAAGCTCAGGGACGATGCGTGGGACCGACTTTCCATCGCCCAAGCCTATGCCTTCACAGGCCGCGTCGATGACTCCATGAAGCAGTTGGCTGAGATCCAAAAAGACTACTCCTCTGCCCAGGCCTCCACCTATGCCACCCTGTTCGAAGGGGACATCCTCTACCGCAAGGGTTCTTATAAGGAAGCGGCCACGGCCTATACCAAGGCCCTGGAGAGGGGGGGAAAGAACATCGAGCCCCTGGCCCTGGCGAACCTGGGCATCAGCCAGGAAGCAGCCGGCCTCTACAGCGAAGCCAAGGACACTGCCAGGAGGTTCCTCGACACCTTCCCGGACCACTTCATGGCCCCTACCGTCTACGCCAGCCTGGCCCGGTGCCTGAACAGCCTCAACCAGCCAGACGAGGCCAGGGCGGCGCTGCAGAAGATCACCCTCCAGTACCCTGACACGTTCTGGGCGAGTTGGGCCCAGGCCAAGCTCCAGGCCAAGTAGCTCCTCTCTCACCTGGGGATAGTGTGCATACTGTGCATAGGTGCCAGGCTTTGCGCGGCAAAGCGCAAAGCCTGGCACCTCTTGACAGAATCAGGCTTTCCTGTTATAAATGTGGCCTATTGTCCAAAGTCGGCAATAAAAAGGAAAAAAGTTGTTGACAAGAAAAATGCCTTATGGTAGGATTCAGCCCTCAAAGGGGAAACGACCGACTGCCCTGTCGAAGACGTAGGGGCGACAGGCCGAGCTCCTGAGAGGCAAGTCGTGAGCCCCGCCGGTTGCGGGGTTACGAACAAGACCCCCGCCACGGGCGGGGCTTGCGAAAAACAAGCAAAACGGAAGGAGGTAGGAAAACGATGAAGAAGCTCCTGGGATCGGTGCTTGCCATCGCCATGCTCGTACAGCCTGGCTTTGCGAGCGCAGAGCTCCTTAAGAACTTCAAGCTGGGCGGCTCGATCGACATGCAGAGCAATGCCAGCCGGAACGTCATGGACATGGTGACGAGAATGGACACCGGCAGCGGCGATGCGATCGGCGCGGGCAACTTCCAGCGGCAGTTCAATGATCGGCTCAACAACGCGCAGTTCCGGGTCATGGTCAACATGGACTGGGACGTCCTCGATGACGTTCATGCGAAGATCACTCTCCGCAAGAACGACAAGGCCTGGGGCACGGTCGGTGGAACCAACATCACCGGCAACTCCGCCAGCCAGACGTTGACTGCCAACACCGCCATCGGCGGCGTCGGCGGCGGCTGGGATGTCGGCAGCGTGATCGCGATCGACCAAGCGTACGTCAAGATCGACAAGATCATGGGCCACATCGACGCCACCGTGGGTCGGCAGTACTACGGCGACGCCGGCGACTTCGTGCTCTACGTCGGGCCGAAGAGCGCCTACGGTCTTGCGACCACGGCTGCTGACCTCGCTCGCGTGGACATCTTCAGCATGCCCTACGTCAACCTGACCGGCATCGCCGGCAAGGTCGCGGGCTCTGCTGTCGGCACCGCTGCTGGCGCGGATGTCGATCTGCGCGGCATCGAGCTCAACCTGAAGGACGTGGAGAACATCAACTTCAATCTCTTCGTCTACAACAGGCTGACCCATGCCACGGGCCCCCTGGGCAACTTCCAGGCCACGACCGCGAATGGTCTGGGCCTCAACGGCGGCAATGACAACCTGTACGTGTACGGCTTCCGCTCCAAGGTCACCTTCGGCGGATTCACGGGCAAGCTGAAGGCCGCCATGAACGGCGGTGAGAACCGGCAGCCCGCTGCCGTGGCTTGGGACGGCGACCGCGACTTCACGGATGCCACCACCACCGGCGACGGTCTGACCCCCGCGGTCGCTGCCTACAAAGGTTACGCCTTCCAGCTCGACGCTGAGTACAAGGCCGAGGTCGAGGACGTCGCGTCCTTCACCCCTTGGCTGCACTACGCGTTCGGCTCCGGTCGGCACGACCTGCGTGACAACCAGAACGAGGGCTTCACTGCCATCGCTCAGGACTACCAGGCCGGCACGCTCTACAGCCGGTTCAACGGCACCACGGCGATGCCTCTCGGAAACGGCATCCCTTGCGTGTTGGGCGCGGTCGGCTGCGGTCACTTCGACGCCAACGGCAGCGGTACGTTCACCGCGGCTGACGGCGGCGTTGGCATCATGTCCACCCCGAAGGGCGTGGCCGGCGGCATCGCCGGCAACGGCCTTCAGAACAGGATGATCTGGGGCGCAGGCCTCAAGGTCACCCCGGCCATGGCCAACAAGCTCACGGTTGCTCTCTCGTTCTTCGACTACCGCTGGGCTGACACGACCAAGGACCGCATCTACTGGTGCGCCTCTACGGGCTGCACGGGCATCGAAGCGGGCGAAGCGCTGGCTGGCAAACAGACCAACCTGCTCCTCCCCAACACCTACCACAACGGCGCAGTCAATACCGAGTTCGGCACTGGCCGCGGCCAGCGCCACATCGGCAGCGAGCTCGACCTCGACCTCACCTGGAAGCACTCCGACAACGTCACGTTCCAGGCTGGCGTCGCCTCGTTCAGGCCTGGGAAGTACATCCAGGAAGTCATTCGCGACCAGTACAACGCTGTCACCCTCGCCCCCGGCTCCCGGGTGTCGGCCAACCCGACCATCCTGGCCTACGGCGACATGCACATCAAGTTCTAATATAGCCTAGCGCTAGACTTAGAACGAAAGACCCCCCCGGCGAAAGCCGGGGGGTTTCTTTTTATTGATATAATCTGGTTCCTAAATGGGCGACTTGAGCCTCTACAACAGGACCGTCGGAAGCAAGGACTCCGAAACCGTCCTCTGCTGCGTCTGCGGCAAGCCAGCCAAGCCCTACGCCCTCGACTACAACGGCAACAGCATCGGCCGTTGTCCGCGATGCGGCCTGAGGTTCGTGAGCCCCAGGCCTCCCATGGGAGCCCTGCTCACCCACACCTACGACGCCGCCTACTACGGGCTCACGGGGAAGGACCGGAAAGAGGCCTCCCAGGACTGCTCCACCCACCTCAGCCGCCTGCACCGTTTCGCCGCGCCCCCGGGTCGCCTGCTCGACATAGGGGCAGGCGACGGCTCACTCCTCAAGGCAGCCATAGCCGGCGGCTGGAGCGCCGAAGGGGTGGAGATGCACCCCATGCTCTACGAACGCTACCTCAAGGACATCGGCTGTCCCATCCACCTCGGCCGCTTCGAAGGACTGGGATTCAAGGCCCGCTACGACGCCGTGACTATGATCCATGTCCTCGAGCACGTCCAGGACCCGAAGGCCTTCCTTGCGCGTTGCAGCCGCGCCCTCAGGCCCGGCGGAGCAGCTTATGCCGTAGTACCGAACACCGCGAGCTTCAATGACCGCGTCAAGACCGCGCTGAGCCGCTGGAGGCTCAAATCCAGACCGTGGAAGCACTTTGCGGCGGACCACCACCTATGGTTCTTCACCCCTGAGACCTTGAGCAGGTTGTGCGAGGCGGCAGGGTTCGAGGTCCTGCGCCTGGCCGCCATCCACCCTCGGCCAGGCACTTGGCCCGGAGCCGCCCTGTTCCAGAGCACCCTTGGAAGAGCGGTCCTGGCTCCCTGGCTTTGCGCGGTCCTCGGCAAGCCGCGCTAGACCCGGGATCCCATGAGGCGCTCGAGCCCGTCCTGCCTGGCCATCCTGGCCCTGGCAGCAGCCCTGGGGGGCTGCGCCTCGACCCCTCCTCGCTGCTACGAGGAAGCGTTCCCTCTCATGTGCGCCATCTCGCAGAACGACGCGCCCCTGATCGCCTCCCTCCTGGACCACGGCACGCAGATCAACCAGCAGCAAAACGGGGCGAGTCCTCTCAGCTTCGCCGCGGGCATGGCCAAGCCGGAAACGGTCAAGCTCCTGATCGAGCGCGGGGCGGACCTCCACGCAGTGGGCGATCGCGGCGCCACTGCCCTGGATATGGCTGCCCAGGCAGGCCGGCTCGAGAACGCAGACTTGCTCCTGTTGGCCGGGGCCGATGTCCGGCATACCGCGGAATTCTCCACCACGGCTCTGCACCGCGCCGCCATGAGGGCTGATCCCGCGATGACGGAACGCCTCATCCAGGCCGGGGCATTGGTGAATGCCCGACAGACCGGGGGAGAGACCGCGCTCATGATCGCGGCCTCGGCCGGTCGAGCCAGAGTCGTCCAGGCTCTTTTGGCCGCTGGGGCCGATCTGCGGCTCAAGGACGCCTCGGGAAAGACGGCCTACGACCATGCTCTGAACCAGCGCCACCCCAAAACAGCGGAGCTGCTCAAGACCCACTGACAGGGGCTCGCCTATGGCTATGGCGGGGTCGGCCTGCTATAATATCGCCTTCTCGCGATGATCCCATTGAAGGACGTCCTGGCATGAAACGCCCAGGCTGCGGCGTGCTCATGAGTGCTGTCCTGGCCCTGGCCTGCCTTGCGTCCCTTTCCCAGGCCGCCTCCCTGGACCTCGCAGCCTCCTACAGGGCCAGGCTCAACTCCTACTCCAACTTGAACCTCAGCAAGACGGTCGGGAACAACCGTTCCATGCTGACCAATGACGCGCGGCTCTCATTTGCAGCGCGCAGGATCTACCTGGACACCTGGCGGGGGGAGGAGATGACCCTGGACGTGGCTGTCGGGCTCAGGGCCCTGGGGGTCGCAGGGTCTACGACCTCGTTCCAGGCGCCTTTCGACCGGATTGCGGACCACTACCCCAACACCTCCTTCGTGCCCTTCTTCGAGCGCGCCTACCTCGGCCTGCACAATGCCTTCGGCCTGCCCCTGGACCTGACCATGGGCAGGCAGAACTACAAGCTGGCCTCGGGACTCCTGCTCGACGATGACGGGGCGGGCCTGACCGGCGCGGTCGGGACCGGCACGCTCCCCTGGTGGGACATGAAGCTCGAAGGCTTCTACTTCTTCGCCCGGAACTCCCAGACCGGTCCCGACAACCTCAACCTCTACGGCGCGACCCTGGTCATCCCGTCCGAAGGCACCTGGCAGTTCAGCGCCTTGGCAGAGGATGACCGCAAGGGCCAGGTTCAATACGCCTGCTCCTTCCCGCAGATGCCGGCTGCCGGGTGCACGGCGTACCGCTCCCGCAGGTATTTCCCGAGCGTGCGCTACACCCTCCATTTCGGCCCCATCGTGTTCGATGGAGAGGCCGCCTTCCAGATGGGCAAGGCCAAGATCGCCCAGGACGTGGGGGGGGCCCCCAGGCAGGTCACGTTCCAGGGCAATGCCCAGGTCGTGCGCGCAAAGTGGAAGCAGAAGCTCTACCGCACCGGAGAGGGCATCGCGCGCATGACCGTGGCCCGCGGCAGCGGGGACGACTTCGGCACCACGGACGAGGACGAGGCCTTCTTCCCGTCCATGGGGCACCGCTTCGACGGCCTCGAGAGGAGCGGTTTTGGCGACTTCTTCGGCGCCTCGCCCTACGACGCCTTCGGCGGCAACTACTCCACCACCACTGCCAGCGGGCTCAACTACCGGGCCAGCGGCATCGTGGCAGTGGGCGCCGGCTACTCCTTCCCGTCCTACCGGAACATCACCCTGGACGTGGACTACTGGCTCTTCCAGGCGGACCGCATCAGGCAGGGAAAGCGGACCCTTGGGGGGGAGTGGGACTTCAAACTCAGGTACAACCTCAAGGACACCTTCTCCATGGCCGCATCCGCGGCCCTTTTCGGGGTCGGCACTGCCACTGACCCGAACCTTGGAAGCGCCAGGAAGTACGCTTTCGAGGTCTTCGGCAAGTTCTAGCCAGGCCTCCAGAACCAACTCCAGCAGGCTTTTCAGAGCCCATTTGCTGGCCATTCCAGCCCAAAGACCCACAACCCCTAGAAAACGCATTCTAGGGCCATTTTTGAGGGCCTGAAAAGTCGCTTTAAATCAGGGTTCTAGGCCAAGAAAAGGCCTCCGACCAAGGGGGGGGAGAGGGGCTGCTTTGCGATGGGGGGGTCCCCCCTCTCATTTCTCCCAACTCCGAGCAAGCGCCCTGCCCAGGCTCGATTCCTCGGCGGCGAGCCGGCCATCCACAGGTCCATCCACATAGCGCTGTCTTAGCCGTGCCGCTAATGTCTTAAACAGGTTGTTTATGTCATCGCTCAAGTCACCAGTCGTGCCAAATCCATGCTCGCAGGTTGACATATACACCGACAGTCCACAGCCATTTGACTCAATTACTGTTTTGTGTCATAATATAGGCACAGTGGTTGAGCCAGTCTACCGCGTCAAGATCCGCCTGCCCGACGGCTCGGAACTAGAGGCCGAGGGGTCGCCGGACTTCGTCGAGAAACAGCGCAGGGAATTCCTCGAGCGCCGGACCCTGTCCGCGGCGCAGGCCGAGGCAGCGCCCAGCCATAGCCAATCCACGTCGGCGCCAGTCATCTCCTGGGAGACCATAGCAGAAACCTCAGGCAGGACCCTCCAGCTCAGGTCCAAGATCACAGGCAGGGAGCAGGAAAAAGAGGCATGCCTGGCCCTCCTGGCATGCTCCGAGAAGCTCCTCGGCCTGGCAAAACCCACAGCAGCGCTCCTGGCCAAGTGGCTCAGAGCTTCAGGCTACCCGATTCAGAGAGTGGACCGGATCGTGCAAACAGCAGTCAGCCAGGGCGAGATGCTGGCATCAGGCTCCAGAAGGGCCAGGAGATACGAGCTCACGGCTCCTGGGCGGCTCAAGGCCTTCCTGCTTGCAGAACAGCTCACAAAGCTCATTGTCGGGCCGGACGGGCCAGGACATCACAAAAACGACCCCGCAGCCCCAAAACAGGCGATCTGGCCCGAATAGGGACAATTGCAGGACAAGCCTATCCAATAGCATTCCGCCGCTCTCCATTGGATCTAAACCAGCACTCAATAGCCAGGATCCGCTGATTCCAGCTATATTCCAATTAGCAGCGACAAGCTTTCAATAGGGCAAAGCTGCAATACCATAGCATCTTAGACAAACGAATATAACCAACAATAGGCTCTTGAGAAACCAGCAGCAGACAGGGAAGATCCTGGTAAATCGCAAGAACACCAGCAATCCACGCCAGAAACAGCCAGCCAACCAAGATCCGCCTGGCCCCTGACCCGGTTTCTCGACGATAAATGGGGGAAAATTGAGGCGAAATGTTCCGCCCCCCGGCCGAAGATTTACTTACGATAATATATATTATGTTACCTTAACCGCCATGTCCGCCAATTCGATAGGCCCAACAATCAATCTTGCAATTTAATGATTTAAGACGACAGCGAATGACTTTTCAGTAGAGTTCGATAATTTTTCTTGAATTTCATAATTAGCAGTCATCTGAAGCACCCAATCCTCCCCTAACGCCGGCTCAGGCCAGGCCTGAACCAGGATCAGCACGCTGAGAAGTTGGCAGCACCGCAAGAACAGCTGGCAGGAAGGAGGCGCCTGAAAAAACCATTAAAAGGCACCAAAATACGACCCCAAAAACTGGGCTCAGACCCAGGGTTGGAGGCCATGATTTCACCCAGTTTTAGACGCCTTTTTTACCATATCCCGCGGATCGAGCCCAGCCAGGGCCAGGCTTGAAAAAACCAATAAAGCCACCCTATGAATACCGGATCTATCCCCCAATCTTTAAGGAAAGAACATGACTGGAACCAGGCTCTGAAAAAAACCATGGAAGCCTGACCAGGCTCAGAACCATGGACGACCCAGCTCAGAGCTCATCGCCAAAAACACCATGTCAGACTCTCATGGTTTTTTCTGCTTTGGAAAAACCAACAAAGGGCGGACAGGTGCAGCCCTGCCAAAGACCATTCTTGGCAAGGATCGGGTTCAGGACGAAAAGGACTACCAGAAAAAAGACCGAGCAACAGGCTCGGTCAGGCTCTCATGGTCTTTTCAAGGGTCAGGGAAAGCCCTTGCTGCGACGTTTTCAGGACGCCTTATTCGGTGGTTTTACCCAGGGTCTGAGAAGGCAGGAAGATGCCCAGTCCGAGCAAGGCATACCCGCCAAGGACCAGGAAGGGTGCCAAGACCGCGGCCCAGTTCCTGCCCATGGGATCAGCGAAGGAAAGCACGATGAAGCCCGCTGCCACGGTCCCCATGCCTGCCGCCATGAGGGTCTTTCCGTTCCTGGAGATGCTCTCCGTCGGAGGCGCTGAAAGGGCCTGCGGCTGGGCGGCGGTCCTCTTGTTCTTCTTTCCCATGGTCTATCTTATAGCTCTCCACGCACGAGATCAGCGACCGTCTCACGCCTGCGGATGAGCCTGACGGTATTCCCGTCGACGAGGACCTCGGCGGGCCTGGGCCTGGAATTATACTGGGAGCTCATGCAGAACCCGTAGGCCCCGGCTCTGAGCACTGCCAGGACATCTCCTGGCTTGGAGCGGCCCAGCCTGACACCGCGGCCCAGATGGTCCGCGGATTCGCACACAGGGCCCACCACGTCGACGAGCCCGCCGCCTCCCCCCTTCTGCCGCTCATTCCAGATAGGGTGCTCCGCGCCGTAGAGCGCCGGTCTGATGAGGTCTGTCATGCCCGCGTCCACCACCACGAAGCCCCGCTCCGTGGTCTTTTTCCTGTACAAGACGCGGGCAAGCAGGACTCCTGCGTCAGCGGTCAGCAGGCGGCCCGGCTCGACGATGAGGCGCTTATCCGGCCAGCAGGAGAGTTCAACCTCCAGGGCCCGCGCCAGGGCCGCGAGGTCCATGGCCTTGCCGTCGCTGTAGGCGATGCCCATGCCGCCGCCGAGGTCCACGGCTCCGAGCTTGATGCCGCGGCTCTCGAGTTCAGCGACGAAGGCCGCGACCTCCCGGGCAGCGGCCCTATAGGGCCCCACCGACGTCACTTGCGAGCCGATGTGGCAGTGGATGCTCCTGGCCTCGAGGACGGGGCTCCGCGACGCCCTGAGGTACATCCTGAGCGCCTCGGGAGCCTGCACGCCGAACTTGTCGGCCGCGGTCCCGGTGGTCACGTGCGCGTGGGTGCCCGCGTCCACGTCGGGATTGAGGCGGACCGCGAAAGCCGCGCGCCTCCGGGCCTTGCGCGCCACGGACTCGAGCGCATCGAGCTCCTCTTCGGACTCGACGTTGACCGCGAGGATGCCCGCCTTGAGGGCGAGCTTGAGCTCCGCCTCGGTCTTGCCCACGCCCGAGAACACGATCTTCTCCGGCTTGAAACCCGCAGCCAGGGCCCTTTGGAGCTCTCCGCCGGATACGACCTCCGCCCCTGCTCCCATGGACGCGAGCAGCCCGCAGATCCTGCGGTTGGAATTGGCCTTGAGCGCGTAACAGATGAGGGTCCCGGGCCGGCTGAACGCGGCCTGAGCCGCCTTGAAAGCCTCGGCCAGCGTCCTCCTTGAATAGGCGTAGACGGGCGTGCCGAAGCGCTCCGCGATCTCGGCGGCGCTCACCGCCTCGATGAAGAGCCTGCCTCCCCGGTAGGCCAGCGCCTGGCTCATGAGCCTTCTCCCGCCTGACTCAGAAGCTCGGCCCCAGGTAGAAATAGAAGATCCCCTTGTTCGTCGCGGTCTGCCGGGCGTAGTCCAGGGAGAGGACGAACGGGAACTCCTGCATCACGAAGGTGTAGATGCTCAGGCCCACGCCGTAGGAGTGCTTGAGGTCCCTCCAGCGCGCTTTCTCGACGGTATGCCTGGATTCCCATAGATAGCCCGCGTCGGTGAAAATCGTACCATAGATGGCTTTGAAGTAGAAATCCGGGGCGAAGAACCACATGTACCAGTTGAGGTCCTTGACGACCGGAAAGCGCCACTCCAGGTTCGCGGCCGCCATCTGGCTGCCCAGGTTCTCGCTGGAGCCTCTGCGAAACCCGCGCACCCCGCCCACGCCGCCGACGCTGAAGGCCGGGTGCTGGGCGCCCGTGCTCCGCAGGAACATGAGCCTGCTCGCGAGCGCGCTCGTGCCTCCGGTGGGCACGAACCGGTGGCCCTCGACCGCGAGCAGGTCGTAGCGGCGGTTGCCTCCGAGCACGTTCCAGGCCTCGCTGAGCGACACCCTGAGGCGGTCTCCCTCCGTGACCGTGAGATACCGGCCCGTGGTCGTGTCGCGCACGAAGGCGAAGGACGCAGCGCGGGTCTCCCGGTCCTCCTTGGGAACGTCGTCATGGTACCGGTGCCGCTCCGTGGCCGCCGTGAGCCCGAGCTCGAGCCGGTGGTAGCGGTCGAGGGGGTACCGGGTCCCCAGGAGCACGCCGTGCAGGGCCCCGTTGAACTCCACGCCGCGGTCCGCGTCGAAGAGGTCCCGCTGGCCGCGCCCCACGACCGCCATGGAGAGGGTCGGCCGGTACCGGCTGTAGGCGTAGCCCGCCTGATAGTCGAAGTAGCCGTCGCTCGACCCGTAGCCGAGCATGAGACTCGACTGGTGGCGGCCCAGCAGGTCCGAGCCCTGCCAGTAGCTCGTCCAGAAGAAGCCCCCCTCGGAGGAGTAGAAGAAGGCCGGCAGGAAGAGGTCCGTGCCCGCCTGGAAACGGTACGGCTGCTCCGGCCCCAGGAGCGACGGGGGCTTCGGAGAACGACCCGCGCCTTCGAGGCCCTGGCGCAAGGGCGCCAGGTCCTCCGAGAGGAAGAGCTCCCGGGGACCCTTGTGGATGTGGACGTTGCCCCGCCGCAGGCTGGCGAAGGCGATCTCGCCGTCCGGCGCGTAGACCGGGGTGAAGCTCCCCCCCACCGAACGGGTCAGGCGCACGGCCCTGCCCGTGGTCACGTCGAGCTCCGCGACCTCGCTGAAACCCCCCTCCTCCAGCACGAAGAGGACCCTCGTGCCGTCCGAAGACACCACGGGGTCCTTGGCCGAGCCGCGCAGGCCCTCGAGCCTTTCGATGGCTCCGTCTGCGACCCGCAGGCGCATGAGGCGCCTCCTCCAACCGCTCCCGTGCCCCGGGTCAGGGACCTCGGAGGAGTAGACGATCCAGTTCCCGGAGGGAGAGAAGACCGGCATCTGGTCGTCCCAGGAGTCGTGGGTGAGCCGCTCCGTGCGGCCCGAGGGCAGGTCGTGGATGTAGACGTCGCTGTCGCAGTCCTTGAGGCCCGAGAACACGATCCGGGTGCCGTCGGGAGAGAAGCTCGGCTGGCTGGCGCCCGAGAGCCCGGGCAAGGGGACCGACGTGAGCCGCTTCTTGGCGAGATCGTAGAGGAACAGGCGGTCCTGATGCGACCGCGCGCCCATGAAGGCCAGGCGCTCGCCGTCCGGAGAGATCGCGAGCTCCCGGGACAGGTTGGTGAAGTGGCCCATGGAGATGTAGTCGACCCGCGTCCGCGGGATCCCCGCAAGCCTGCGCGAGCGGCCAGTGGCGAGGTCGAGCTCCTGGATCGCGGGAGGGAATCCCCTGGCCGTGGTGAGGTAGTACATGCGCTTTCCGTCCGGAGAGAAGACGGGCGAGGTGTTGTGCTGTGGGATGGAGTCCTTGACCCCGGTGAGGCTCCGGCCGTAGGCCTCGGGCTCCTTGAGGCGCTCGAGCCGGACGAGCCGGGCGTACTTGGTCTCGAGGTGCTCCCGGAACCTCTTGTCGAAGTCCGAGGCGTCGAGACCCACGGTCCTCATGAGGACCCCGCTCGCGTCGAAGTGGGCGTCCAGGGCGCGCAGCATGTTGCTCGCGCGGCGGGGGCCGTACTGCTCGGCGATGAAGGACACCGCGGCCGAGCCCTCCTTGTACGCCAGCACGGTCTGGTGGGGCTTGAGGTGCCCGAAGTGCTCGAGCCTGGTCAGCGGGATGAGCCCGCCCGAGGTCGCGGCGTCGCGGATGACGAGCTCCTCCCAGGTCTCCTCCACGTCCCTGGAGCCCTCGGCGGCCGCGCCCTCGATCATCCACAGCGGGAAGAGGATGCCGCGCAGGATGCGGCCGGATTTCCAGAACCCCGCGTTGAGCACGTGGTACTGCAGGACGTGGGAGAACTCATGCTTGATGACCTCCCTGAGCCACTTGCGGCTGCCGTCGTGGAAGACCATGAAGCGGTCCTTGAAGGGCTCGGTGACGCCTCCCGTGCCCTCCCCCACGTCCACGATGGTGGACTCCAGGAAATCGTTGGGGCTGGCGTAGAGGAAGAAGGGACGCCGCTTCCAGTGCTGGTCCGGGGCCTCCCCCTTGCGCGGGGGAGCCGTGGACACCTGGATGTCCATGGCCTGGGTACGCTCTTCGAAGACCTCCTCCAGGATGGAGGCGGTCTCCTCGGCCAGGGGAGCGGACCCGTCGTAGTAGTAGACGTCGAAATGGGGCGTCGAGCGCACCCGCCAGTCGAGGTCCTTGGTGATGAGCTTGTTCTGGCCGAATCCGCGCGCCGGTCCCGCGGCCAAGGCCAGGACCGCCAGGCAGGCCAGGAACCCGCGGGCCAAGCGTTCCACCTACGCCTTCTTGGCGGGCTTGGTCTTCTTCGGAGGGTGGCGGCGGTTGAGGTCCCGCAGGGCGACCTGGGCCTTCACGTCCTTGGGAGCGAGGGAGAGGACCTTCTCCCAGGAGGCGCGGGCCTCATCGACGCGCCCCAGCTTCTGGTAGGTCGCGGCCAGGACCGCGTGGAGCTTGTCCTCGGGCACGGCCGCGTCCGGGGAGCCGGGGACGGCCAGCAAGAGATGCTCGAGCGCGGCGTTGTAAAGCATCTGGTCGAAGTCGAGCTGTCCCTGGTAGAAGGCGGAGCGCCGCGCCTCGGCCGCGCCGTAGCCCTTGAGCGCCAGGAAGGACTCCGCGGCGCGGGCGTACTGCTTGGCGGCCCACAGGCTCAGGCCCAGATTCTCCTCGACGATCTTGTCGTTGGGATACTGGTACTTGAGGCGCTCGTACTCGCTCACGGCCTCGGGATGACGGCCGAGCTGGTAGAGGAGCTTGGCCACGAGCAGCCGGACCTCCCGGTCCTCGGGGTTGTTCCGCAGGTAGCGCCGGAACTCGTCCACCGCGAACCCGGAGAGCCCGAGGTCCTGGTACATCATGCCCAGGCAGTAGAAGACCCTCGCGTCCAGGGCTCCGAGGTCGCGGGCCTCCTCCAAGGCGTTGATGGCGTCCGGGAAATGCTCTTTGCCCTTCTCGAAGTAGAGGACCCCGAGGCGCACCAGCGCCCCCGGATCCTGGGGGTCGCCCCTGAGCTTCTCCTGCGCGGCCCGGAGCTCGTGGTCCATGTTCGGCACGGTCGGCACGCTCCCCGACGGCCCCCGCCTGGGAAGGTCCACCCGGCGGTAGTTCCAGTACCAGCCGAAGACGAAGAGGGCTGGCCCGATCAGCACGAAGCCCAACAGCACCCAGGAGCGGGCCTGGGAGAAGAAGCGCTCCGGCAGGACCCGGGACTTGATGCGCGGGCCCTCGACGCCGGACTTCAGCTCGGACGGCGAACGCAGCATCAGGCGACGGCCTGCTTCCTCGAGCCGCCTCCGGCGGCCGGCGGGTCGTCCTTGCCGCCCCTCTCCTCGGAGGGCGCCGGCGAGGAGGCGGGCGCCAGCAGCTCGCCCAGGGTCAGCGGCGGCGGCGGCTTGAGGTAGGACGCCATCCTCTTGCGCTCTTTCATGTCGTCGAGCTTCCTGAGGGAGACGGTCACGCGGAGGTTCGTCCCATCGACGCCGGAGACGACGCCCGAGACCTGGTCTCCCTCCTTGTAGGCCTGCCCCTCGACGCAATCGGCCGGGAAGCAGAAGGCGGCGGTCCCGTCCTCGAGCCTGAGGGTCACGCCGGCCGGCGAGGACTCGACGACCTTGCCGCGGACCACGGCCTTGGGCGCGAACTTCCGGCGCAGGCCGTCCGCGGGATTGGGCGTGAGCTGCTTGATCCCCAGGGAGACCTTGTCGGGGCTGCCCTCGGCGGGCTTGCCGAGGACCTTGACCTTGAGCTTGCCTCCCCGGGCGAGCTCCGAAGACGCCTTGGGCTTGCCCCAGCAGATGTCCTCGGTCTTCACGAAGCCCTCCAGGCCGCCGATGTCGACGAGGAGCCCCTCGGCTCCGGCGTGCACCACGCGGCCGATGCGGACCTCGCCCACGCGGAGCTCGGCGAGGGTCTTGGCCCTCCGCTTGGCGGCGTCCTCCTCGAGGACGGCCTTGCGGGAGAGCACCACCTGCTTCTTGGACTGGTTGAGCTCGATGATGTAGCAGCGCACTCCGGTCTTGAGCATGCGCTCGGGCGAGCGCACGGGTCTCAGGTCGGCCAAGGAGGCGGGCAGGAAGGCGCGGACACCGCCGACGTCCACCAGGAACCCTCCCTTGACGTGGGCGGTCACCGTGCCGCGCACGCGGCTCTTCTCGGCGTGGGCCCTGACCGCGGCGTCCCAGGCCAGGGACTCGCGCGCCTTCCGGTACGAGAGCAGGGTCGCCCGGTCCGACCGGATGCCGGTCATCAGGATGACGGGGATGCGCTGGCCCACGGCGGGCTTGCGGCCCTCGGCGGCCTCGCCCTCCTTGGCCTGAGGGCCGAACTCGGAGAGCGGGACGGTGCCCTCGCGCTTCTCGCCGATGTCCACGAGGACGGCGTCCTTGGTCACCTGGATCACCTTGACCCAGACGGGCTTGCGGCCGGTCAGCATCTCGGAGAACTTGCTCTGCTGGGCGAGGAGCGACTCCATGCTCTCCTCGGGCTCCGGGGCCTGCTCCGCCGGGTTCTCCGGCTCGGCCTCCGGCGTCAGCTCGAGGGAAGCGTCGTCCTGCGCGGCTGCGGCCTCGGTCTCGTTTCCGGTCTCGGACGTCCTGTCATGGTCATGGTCCATCGTAGCACCCCTTGGGTAACGGGGCCGGACCCGCGGTCCGAGCCCGCCACCGGATCGATCACAGCTTCCTGATGCGCTCCATCAGCTCCTCGGCGAAGTCGCGGCACGCCTTCTTGTCCTCCGGGTCGCCCTGGAAGACCATGGGCGGGCCGAACCTCACCTCGACGCGATGCGGCATAGGAAATCTGTCCGTGTTCACCACGCGGGCCGGGACCACCGGCGCGCCCGTCTCGCGGGCGAGGAAGCCCACGCCCGGCTTGGCCGTCCCGGCCCCCTGCCCCTTGCCCCGGGTCCCCTCGGGGAACATCCCCAGGCAGCCCCCGCTGCGGACCATCGTCACCGCGGCGCGCATGGCCGCCACGTCGCCGCGCGAACGGTCCACGGGGATGTTGCCCACGGCCGAGAGGTAGCATCCCAGGCCCGGCACCTTGAAGAGCTCGGCCTTGGCGAGGAACCGCAGTCCCCGCGCGTCGCCCAGGGCCACGCTGAGCATGGGCCCGTCGCAGAGGGAGACGTGGTTCGACGCGACGATGAGCGGGCCCTCGCCGGGGACGTGCTCGAGGCCCGAGACTTTCAGCGGCCAGAGCGTCCTCGCCAGGGCCTCGACCAGGCCGTAGGAGAGGCGGCGCAACCAGGTCCAGCGGCAAGCTCTCATCTTCCGCCGTTCCTCCGGACCATCCGGATGATCTTCTCCGCCACCTCGTGCAGGGTCAGGTGGGTCGAATCCAGCACGACCGCGTCGGACGCGGTCGAGAGAGGGTTGATCTTGCGCTTGAGATCGTTGAGGTCGCGCTTGAGCATGGCCTCGCGCACGGCCTGCAGGCGGGCCTTGGCCCCGGAAGCCCGGAGCTGGCGGTAGCGCCGCCGCGCGCGCTCGTCCACGTCGGCGTCGAGGTAGATCTTGTGCTCCGCGTCCGGGAACACGTGGGTCCCGATGTCGCGGCCCTCCATGACGATCGCCCCGGCCGCGCCCAGGCGCCGCTGGAGCCGGCACATGAACCGGCGCACCCCGGGGTTGGCCGCCACGGCGCTTGAGGCCGCGCTCACGCCCTCGTCCCTGAGGAAGGGCGCCACGCTCTCGCCGTCGATGAAGGTCTTCAGCGTCCGCTCCGGCGTCGGGCGGAACTCCCACTTCAGCCGTCCCGCCAGCGCGGCCACGGCGCGGAGGTCCTCGACCGGCACGCCCGCGGCGATGGCCTTCCACGCCAGGGCGCGGAACATCTCGCCCGTGTTGATGAAATCGTAACCCAGCCTCTCGGCCACCAGGTGGCCCACGGTGGACTTGCCGACCCCGGCGGGCCCGTCGATGGCGATGATCTTCCCCTTCCGGCGCGCAGGGGCGCGTCGTCCCTGGAGGCGCCGGGTCATGACGCGCTCCTCGCCTGCGCCAGGACCTCGCGGAGGGCCTTGAGCATGGTCCTGTTCTGGCCCGGCGTGCCCACGGTGATGCGCACGGACTTGGCGAGGCCGTACTCGTCCATGGGCCTGATGATGACCCCGCGCCGCAGCAAGGCGTGGAAGAGCGTGCGGCCGGGCACAGGAGTGTGGACGAAGAGGAAGTTCCCGGCGGAATCGAGCACGTCCATGCCCATGGACCGGATCTCCCGGCCGAGGGATTCCCTGCCCTTGGAGACGAGCGCCACGCTGCGCTTGACGAACGCCGCGTCCTTGAGCGCCTCGACGCAGGCCCGCTGCGCGGGGAGGTTCACGTTGAAAGGCATGCGGATGCGGTCCAGCCAGCCCACGAGCTCGGGGTCGGCCAGTCCGTAGCCCACCCGCAGGCCCGCCAGACCGTACGCCTTCGAGAAGGTCCGCATGACCACGAGGTTGGGATGCCGCAGCAACAGGCCCGGCACCGTGCGCGGGAAGTCGGGCATGTCCGCGGCGAAATGTCCGTAGGCCTCGTCGACGACCACGAGGGTGGAGGCCGGCACGATGCCGAGGAGCTCGGCGAGCTCGGCTTCGGTGTTGTAGGTGCCCGTGGGATTGTTGGGGTTGGCGACGAAGACGATCTTCGTGCGCAGGCTCGCGGTCCTGCCCATGGTCCGCAGGTCGTGGGTCCAATCCACCATGGGGACCTCGATGATCTTGCCCCCCATCATGGCCGCCTGCTGTTTGAAGCGGATGAAGCCGTACTGGCTCACGATGACCTCGTCGTCAGGCTCGAGGAAGGCCTCGCAGAGCAGCCGGATGATCTCGTCGGAGCCGTTGCCCACGATGACGCTCTCGGGAGCCAGGCGGTGGAAACGCGCCAGGGCGTGCCTGAGCTCGGGGCTCGACCCCTCGGGATAGAGCGCGCAGTCAGCGGTCGCGCGGCGGAAGGCGGCCAGGGCCTTGGGGGAGGGGCCCAGCGGATTCTCGTTGGAGGCGAGCTTGACGATGGACCTCAGGCCCAGCTCCCGCTGGACCGCCGCGATGGCCTTGCCCGGGATGTAAGGCACCAGGGCCCGGAGGAAGCGCCGCGGCTGGATGGTCGTGCTCATGGCTCCAGGACCAGGAACGCCATGAGCGAGTCCCTGGCCTTGTCCCTCCGGAAGGAATAGAACGCCTCGGGCCGGCAGCAGGTGCACTCGGGGCTCAAAGCCACGGAGGCGCGGTCGAGCCCCGCCTCGACCAGCTGGGCCGCGATCTCGCCTGCGAGGTCCACGAACGGGCCGCCCGGCCGCTCGACCACGCTCCGTCCATTGAAGCGTTCCGCCACCTCGGGCCCCACCTTGAAGCAGCAGGGCCGGATGTGGGGCCCCACGCAGGCCCGCAGGTCCGCGGGCCTGACGCCGAAGGCCTCCCTCAGGGAGGCCGCCGCGCTCCTGGGAAGCCCGGCCGCGGCGCCCCGCCAGCCCACGTGGAAGACCCCGCCGAAGCGCAGGGTGGCGTCCCAGAGGAGCAGGGGCGCGCAGTCGGCGGTGTAGACGCACAGGGGCCGGGAAGGCGCAGCCGCGATCCAACCATCGGCGCGCAAGGGCGCGCCGTCCCCCTGGGAGGCCAGGTCCTCCGGCCAGCGGACCACGCGGTCGCCGTGCACCTGCTTGAGCCAGAGTCCGGTCTCGTCCTTCAAGCCCAGACTCCCGAAGAAAGCCCGCCTGCGGGCGGGGTCGGCCATGTCGCCCAGGGGCCTGGTCGTGAAGCCGTGGCGCACGCTCGCGGCCGAGAGCCTGGCGTCCTTGAGCAGCCCGTCCTCCCCCCGCAGGAACGCAGGGGAGACGGCGCGCTCAGGGAGCCGGCAGGCCCCTTCAGCCGGCATGCGCGGGGACCTCGGCGGAGCCTTTCGCCTCCTTGGGGGCGTTGGGCTCGATGTTGACGTCGAGCTTGGGCTTCATGGTCGGCGCCTTGCGCAGGGGCCGGACCCACTTGGTGAAGCTGGACGGCCTCAGCGAGTATTCGTGCACGAGCCGCACGACCTCGGAGATGGGCGGGAACTTCTCCCAGTTCAGCCGCAGGATGCGCACCCCGGCCTGCTCCATCTCGCTGATGAACTGCTCGTAATTGTCGCGGAGCATGGTCAGGTACTCGAGGGTGATGGTCTGCTCCATCACCCGGCCGCGCCGCTTGATGCGGTTGACGGCGGTCTCGGGGTTCACATCGAGGTAAATCATGAGCTGGGGGAAGACCAGCTCGCGCAGGACCATGTTGTCGAAGAGGTCGAGGTAGGTGTTGTAGTCGAGGTCGGTGATGATCTTGTCCGGATGGTTGTTCAGCATCCGGGCGAAGATGGTGTCCTCCCAGATGGTCCGGTCCTGCACCACGCCGCGGATCTTGCCGAGCGAGATGCGCGTGACGAACTCGCGATGCTGGCGGAAGCGGTGGTTGAGGAGCCAGACCTGCATCATGGTCCCGAAGCCCTTCATGTCGTGGTAGAAGCTCTCGAGGTAGGGGTTGCCGTCCACCTCCTCGAGCACGGCCTCGAAGTTCAGGGCCCGCGCCAGGTCCTCCGTGAGGGTGCTCTTGCCCACCCCGATGGTCCCTGCGATCCCGATATATCCCTCGGCGAACATGATTACTTGACCTCCTGCTCGATGCCGCGCATCGCCAGTTTGACGTCGTCCGGGCTCGAAGCCGCGTCCAGGACGTCCGATTCCTTCACCATACCGTCCTTGAAGAGCTTGACGAGCGACTGATTGAACGTCACCATCCCGTAGAACTGCCCCTTCGAGCACGCCTGCATGATCTCGACCGCCTTGTTCTCCTCGATGCACTTCTTCACGTGTCCCGTCACGATGAGGATCTCGATGGCCGGGACGCGCCCGCCCTTGATGCCGGGCAGGAGGCGCTGGCTGATGACGGCCTTGAGGCTCTCCGCAAGCTGGATCCGGATGAGCGACTGCTGGTGCGGCGGGTAGAGGTCGATGACGCGGGAGATGGTCTGGATGGCGTCGGTCGTGTGCAAGGTCCCGAGCACGAGGTGCCCGGTCAGCGCCGCGGTCAGCGCGGCCGAGGTGGTCTCGAGGTCGCGCATCTCGCCGACGAGGATGACGTCGGGGTCCTGGCGCATGGCCATCTTGAGGCCCTCGGCGTAGGAGGTCGTGTCCTCGCCGATCTCGCGCTGGGTGACGACGGCCTTCTTGTCCTTGTGCACGAACTCGATGGGGTCCTCGATCGTGAGGACGTGCTCGGCCCGGGTCTGGTTGATGTAGTCCACCATGGCGGAGAGGGTCGAGGACTTGCCCGACCCGGTGATGCCCGTCACGAGGATCAGGCCGCGGCTGTTGTCGGCGATCTTGCGCATGGTCGCGGCCGGCAGGCGCAGCTCCTCGAAGGTGGGGATCTTCATGGGGATCTTGCGGATGGCCATGCTCAGGCGCCCGCGCTGGCGGAAGGCGTTGATGCGGAAGCGCGCCACCTCGCCGGCCTGGTAGGAGAAGTCCGCCTCGCCCTTGGCCTCGTACATCTTCTTGGCGCGGTTGGTCGAGATCTGACCGAGCATCCCCTCGACCGCCGCCTGGTTCAGGACCTCGGGAGCCGCGACCGTCATCTCGCCGTCGATCCGGAGGTACGCGGGCCCGCCCGCCCGGATGTGGAGGTCGCTGGCGTTGGTGTCGATCATCTTCTGCAGCATGGATTGCAGGTCCATAGTTATCTCAGTTTCCTCACTTTGAGCCGCATGAACGCGGGCTTGGAGAGTTCTTCGGCGGTGGAGGCCATCACCAGGGACCGGGCGTCCGGGGGCACGTTGGAGTGCGAGAGGTCCACCGCGCGATGGCCGGGGAACTTCCTGCGGCGCAGAGGAAAGCCCGTGGCGATGACCGTGATGCGGATCTTGTCGCCGACGGTCTCGTCGTAGGCCGTGCCCAGCTTGATCTTGGCGTCCGGGGAGGCCGCGGCCTTGATGTGCCCCATGGCCTCCTCGATCTCGACGAGCATCAAGCCGTCCTTGCGCCCGGTGACGTTGACGACGAGGCCCTTGGCCCCGTCGATGACCACGTTCTCGAGCAGCGGCGACTCGACCGCGGCCTTGGCGGCCTTAAGAGCCCGGGCCTGGCCGGACTCCTCGGCCATGCCGATGAGAGCCTCGCCCGCGTCCTTCATGACGGTCCGGATGTCGTTCAAGTCCATGTTGATCATCCCGGGCACGGTGATCACGTCCGAGATGGACTGGATCGCCTTGCGCAGGACGTCGTCCGCTCGGCGGAACGCCTCGTCGCACGGGGTGCGGTTGTCGATGACCTCGAAGAGCCTCTGGTTGGGGATCTGGAGCAGCGTGTCGACGTTCTGGCGCATCTCCGCGGTCCCGGTCTCGGCGATGGAGGCGCGGTTGGCCCCCTCGAACTCGAAGGGCTTGGTCACGACGCCGATGGTCAGGGCCTTGAGCTCCTTGGCGATGCGGGCCACGACCGGCGCGCCGCCGGTGCCCGTCCCGCCGCCCATGCCGGCCGTGATGAAGACCATGTCCGCGCCGGTCAGGTGCTCCCGGATGATCTCCTCGGACTCGAGCGTCGAATCCCGTCCCCTCGACGGGTCTCCGCCCACCCCGAGCCCCTTGGTGAGCGTCTCGCCGAGCTGGACGCGCACCTCGGCGAGCGAGCCCTTGAGGGCCTGGGCGTCCGTGTTGGCCGCGATGAACTCGACGCCGTGGAGGCCGGCCTGGATCATCCGGTTGACGGCGTTGCCGCCGGCGCCGCCCACGCCGATGACCTTGATGACGGCGCGTGGTTCCCTGAAATCCTCGGCCGGCCTGATCCGCATCAGAAGAGCTCCTTGAACATCGACGACACGCGCCGGAGCCACACGGGCTTCTTGCGGCCGAGCACCCGGTGGCCGCTCTCGCTCCAGTGGCGGGCCGTGGAGTACTGCAGGAGACCGAGCGCCGTGGCGTAGGCCGGGTCGAGCCACTTCTCGTCGCAGGCGATCTGGTCCGGATGGGCCGTGCCGGTCCGGACGGGCATCTCGAGGATCTGCCGCGCGGCCTCGATGGAGCCGCGCAGAAGCGAGCCCCCGCCCGTCAGGATCGCGCCGCCCGAGACCACCATGTCCGCGTAGGAGGAGCGCTTGAGCTCGTCGGCGATGAGCGTGTAGATCTCCTCGACCCGGGGCAGAATGAAGTCCATCATCGCGCGCTTGCGGATGGAGGAGCTGGACCGGCCGTCGATGCCGACGTAGCCGATCTCGTCGTCGCCGTTGAGGAGCGAGGGGTGCGCCACGCCGTGGCCGATCTTGATCTTCTCGGCCGTCGGGTAGGACGTGCGCAGGCCCACGGCGAGGTCGCGGGTGATGAGGTCCGCGCCGAAGGAGAGCTCCTTGGAGTACCGGATGCTCCCGTCGCAGAAGACCCCCAGCGAGACGGTCTGCCCGCCGAGGTCGATGAGCACGCAGCCAAGGTCCTTCTCCTCGGGGGACACCAGGAGCTCGGCGGACGCCAGCAGGCCGTAGACCGGGTCGATGACCTCGAAGCCGGCCATGGACACGGCCTTGCTGAGGTTGTTGAGGGCCAGGGTCGAGGCCGTCACCATGTGGACCTCGACCTCGATGAGGCTGGCCTCCATGCCCAAGGGGTCGTGCACCCCGGGCTGGCGGTCGAGCGAGAACCCCTGCGGGACCACATGCACGATCTCGCGGTCCGGGGAGATGGGGATGGCCTTGGCGTTGGAGACGACGCTGTTGACGTCGTCGGACGTGATCTCCTTGTCGGTCCGGGCGATGTTGAAGGCGCCCTTGTTGTTGAAGGACTGCAGGTGCGCGCCGCGCATGCCGAGGTAGAGCCCGGTCACCAGGGGCTTGCCCGCGCTGGCCTCGGCCTCCTCGACGACCCGGGTGATGGCGCGCGCGGTCTCGGGGATGTTGACGACCACGCCGCCGTTGATCCCGCGGCAGACCGCGCTCGACCCGCCGAGCACGGTCATGCGCTGGCTGTCGGCGTCCGGAGCGCCGATGAGGCAGGTGATCCTGCCCGACCCGAGATCCAATCCCGCCACGACGTCTTTTCTCATCATTCTCCCCGTCCTTGCGCCGCGCCCAGCCGCGTCATAGGCTGGCCTGCAGGGAAGGCCTCACGAAGATCTTCCCATCCTCGAAATATCTCAGGTCCGCGGTGAGGGCTCCCGCGTCCGCCCCCCGGGCGTCCTCGAGGACCTGCTTGAGGCGCAGGGCCTTCTCGCCCGTCCAGCGCAGGTCGCCCCACAGCACCGTGGTCCCGTCCTCGAGCCGGATCTCCCAGCCGTCCAGCCGCGGGGCCCAGCTCATCCGGGCCAGGGCCGAGGGGAGCCCGCCGGAGGCGACCAGATCCGAGATGCAGGCCGCAAGCCTGCGGCGCTCCACGCGGTCCGCTCCCCCGACCTCCACCTCGGGCAGGGCCTCGGTGAAGAGCCCCTCGGGGGCGGTGAAGAGCTCGCCGTCGGCCGCGAGGAAGCCGCGGGCCTTCCCGTCCTGGGCCAGACGCGCCATGGGGCGGCGCAGCTCGACCTTGAAGCGGACCCTGCGAGCCAGCCAGTCGCGGCTGACACGGACCGAGCGCACGATCTGGTGCCTGCTCTTGAGCTCGGAGGCTCGCGCCGCGGGCCCCCCGGGAGCGGACTCGAGGGTCTCGGAGAACGCGGCCGCCAGGACCTCGGGAGCCCCGACCAGGACGAAGGAGCGCGGGTAGAGCCGGGCCGAGAGCTCGGAAGGGCGGGGCAGATGCCTGAGCAGGCGCGGCGCGGTCAGGGCCGCGCCTGCGCCGAGCACCAGAACGGAGAGGACCGCGACGACCTCAAGCCTCCTCCGGGAGCGCACCTTGGGGCGGGTCTGGACCCGGTAGCGCTTGATGCGCGCCTTGTACCTATGCATCCCCGACCACCCTCATCTCGAGCTCGAGGTCGACCCCGCGACGGGCGGAGACGGTCCGGCGGATGCGGCGCACCAGGCTGAGCACGTCGGCGCAGGTGGCCTCTCCGGAATTCTCTATGAAATTCGAATGTTTCGATGAGACGCGGGCCCCGCCGCACACAGCGCCCTTGAGGCCGCAAGCCTCGATGAGCTTGGCTGCGGGGACGCCCGGCGGGTTCTTGAAAATCGAGCCTACGGTATGACTGGAAATCGGTTGAGTCAGAGACCTTCTCCGCTGGTACTCTCGGATGCGTGTGATTATACCAACTTTGTCCGACGCCTTCAATCGGAGTTCGCATCCCACGACGACCTTCCTGCCGAGGCCGCTATTCCTATAACCGAACCGGGCGGCCGCGCAGCTGATGGACCCGGTCCCGGCGCCGTCCGGCCCGACCGTCCGGACCTTGGTCACCACGTCTCCGATCGAGCCCTCCACGGTGCCGGCGTTCATCACCAGAGCACCCCCGACCGTCCCCGGGATGCCGGCCAGGGGCTCGAGGCCCGAGAGCCCCTTGGCCGCGGCCATGCTCACGAGCCTGGGCACGCGGACGCCTGCGCCCGCGGCCACGCGGCCCCCTGCCAGAAAGCGGACCTCCTCGAACTCCCCGGTCAGTCGGACCGTCATGCCCCGGATCCCGCGGTCGGAGACCAGGAGCTTCGAGCCCCAGCCCAGGATGAGCGCGGGCAGGCGCTTTCGACGGCAGAAGCGGAGGAGGCGGCGCAGCTCGCGCAGGGACGCGGCCTCGAGGTAGCAGTCCGCTGGGCCGCCGATGCGGAAGGTGGTATGGAGCCGCATGGGCTCGTCGAAAAGGGCGGCTGGGAAAGCGGCGGCCGCCTCCCCCCTCCAATCTCTCGGCGTCGGCATGGGTGGTGACCCATTGTAGTAAAAGCCGATGCAAAATGGGGTCAGGCACCTGACATTGAGGAAACCTGACATTTGGACCATAGCTGGATTTTACTACGTCAATGTCAGGTTTCCTCAATGTCAGGTGCCTGACCCCACTGTGGTATAATCGACATATGCTACCTTTGCTGGCGCTCCTGCTGGCCTCCGGCTCGGTCTTCGCCGCGGACCCCGGCATGCAGGTCTATTTCAAGGGCTCCGCGGCCGCGATCAGGATCGTGGTCCCCCAGGCCTCACGGCCGGGACACGTCATCTTCGACTCAGGCGTCAGCGCGCCCCTGCCAGCGGCGTTCGAGTCCATCCTCTTCCACGGCCGCACCCAAGCCGGCGTACGGTTCGAGGCCCAGGCAGGCAACGGGAGCGTGTGGGGCCCCTGGACCGCTCCGGAGATCGAGACTTTCTCGAACGGCCGCTTCTGGGGCAAGTTCCGCCTCGCCGGAACCGCCGGGACCTCGGTGCGCCTGCGCCTCCTCAATCGCGGGGTCCCGCCGAAACGCGTCATCGACATCTTCGAGGTCGAGGCCTTCCGCAAGGTCCCCGAGCCCATCGTCATCACGCCGTCCCGCGTGGAGCTCTCCACCCGGCCGGGGAAGCCGGATGTCGAGTCGCGCGCGGACTGGAACGCGGCGCCTCCTAAATACGACTACACCCAGATCGACCCCGGACGCATCACCATCCACCACACCGCGGGCGCCCAGCCGGAGACGCTCGACGACGCCCGCTCCGAGATGCGCCTCATCCAGCGCTACCACCAGGCGGGCCGGGGCTGGAACGACATCGGCTACCACTTCCTCATCGACGGCGCGGGCAGGATCTTCCAAGGGAGGCCCGAGAACGTGCTCGGCGCCCATGTCCTCAACCACAACATGGGGAACATCGGCATCTCCTTCATGGGGAACTACCAGCTCCCGATCAACGACCAGCCCTCGCCCGAGCAGCTCAAGGCCGTCGTCGCCCTCGTCCGCTGGCTCTCCGAGGCGTACTCCATCCCGCTGGCGAACCTCGCGGGCCACCGGGACCTCGGCAAGACGGACTGCCCCGGGGACAACCTCTACTCCAGGCTGCCTGAGATCCGCGAGGCCGCGGACCAGCCCGTGCCTCCGCCGGGCCCGACCGCCCCGGGACTTCCCGAGGTCCCCGGCCGCCTGAGGCGCTTCGGATCCTCCGAGCCTTTCCTGGGAAGGTAGCCGCCCGCGATGCCCCCCCTCACCCGCCTCCTCGCCGTCCCCTTGGCCGCGGCCTGCCTGGCAGCGTGCGCGGGGCCGCGGGCCGGCGACCCGCTCGACGAGGAGAGCGCGCGCCGCGCCAGCCTCGAGGTCCAGTCCGTGATGGAGATGTCCCGGTCGGGACGCATCCCGCCCGTCGAGTTCGAGTTCGACAAGGCCGTGCTCCTGCCCAGCTCCTACCAACTCCTCGACAAGATCGCGGAGATCGTGTCGCGCTTCGAGGACATCAAGCTCGTAGTGGAGGGCCACACGGACGACGTGGGCTCGCACGAGTACAACGACTGGCTCTCGGCCGAGCGCGGCCGCGCGGTCAAGACCTACCTCTCCTCACGCGGCGTCTTCCCGGAATCCATCAAGGTCATCGGCTACGGCAAGCGCCGGCCCATCACGCAGGACACCTCCGATAAAGGAAGGGCGCTCAACCGCAGGGTCGAGTTCGTCCTCACCACGCGCGAGTGGAAAGCGGTCTACTGACCCCTCGAGTTTGATAGAATAGTCTGTCCGAGCTCGTAGCTCAGTTGGTAGAGCACACGCCTTTTAAGCGTGGGGTCGTGGGTTCGAATCCCACCGGGCTCAAAGCCGGCCCCTTCGTCTAACGGCTAGGACACCACCCTTTCAAGGTGAAAACACGGGTTCGATTCCCGTAGGGGCCACCATGCTCCCGCCCAGAGCCGCTTCAGCGCGGCCTGCGCCTGCGGCGCCAGAACGACCGGCCGTGCGGCTTGGCCGGCGCTCCTCCCCCGTGACCCGGACCGTGGCCTGAGGGATGAGACGAAGCATGTCCTGCCGCGTGCGCCGGCGCGTGTGCGTGGCCGTGACCCGCAGGCTGGCCGTGCCCGTGACTCGGCGCGTGCTTGGAGACGTAGGCCGGCTTGTGGCTGGGCGCCGGGTGCGCCGTGGCGCCGTGCGCTGGCGCATGATGGCCTGACGCGTGACGCGGCTGGCCGTGATGCTGCGGCGCGTACGGCCGCCTCGGGCCGCCGTGTCCGTGGCCCGGACGATGGACCGGCACCAGGCCGTGGCGCGGACCCTTCGACGACAACCCGCTCCCGGGCTCGGGCGCCTTGTTGTAGTCGAAGCCCTCGAGGCGGCGGCGGTCGATGGGACGCCCGAGACGGCGCTCCACCGCGCGGACCAGGTCCGCGTCAGCCTCGGTGACCAGGGTGTAGGCGTCGCCCGTCTTGGCCGCGCGGCCCGTGCGGCCGATGCGGTGGGTGTAGAGCTCGGGGGTCATGGGCACGTCGAAGTTGATGACGTGCGTGATCTCGGAGATGTCGATGCCCCGCGCCGCGATGTCGGTGGCCACGAGCACCTGGAACGTGCCGTCCCGGAAGCCGTCCATGGCGTGGCGGCGCTGGTTCTGGGAGAGGTTGCCCTGCAGCGAGGAGGCGGTGAAGCCCGCGTCCTCGACCTTCTTGCCGAGCTTCTTGGCGCGGTGCTTCGTGCGCGTGAACACGAGCACGGCCCCTGAGCCCGCCCTGCGGATGAGCTCGAGGAGGAGCTCGGTCTTGAGGTGCTCGCGCACCGGGTAGAGCGCGTGCGACACGGTCGCCAGAGGCACGGTGTGGTCGATCTGCACGGTGACGGGGTTGCGGAGGCACTCGTGGGCGAGGCCGCGGATCTCCTCCGGCATGGTGGCGGAGAAGAGCATGGTCTGCCGGGACTTCGGCAGGCGGGCGATGATCTTTCTGATCGAGGGCAGGAAACCCATGTCGAACATCTGGTCCGCCTCGTCGATCACCAGGATCTCGACCGCGGAGAGATCGGCGTGTCCCTGGCCCGCGTGGTCCAGAAGGCGTCCGGGGCAGGCCACGATGATGTCGGCCCTGCCCTTCAAGGCCTGGATCTGCGGCCCCATGCCGACGCCTCCGTACACGCTGGCGGAGCGCAGCGGCGTGCGGCCGCCCAGGTCGCGGAACGCGCCGTGAATCTGCTCGGCGAGCTCCCGCGTCGGCGCCAGGACCAGCGCGCGCACTTTGCCGCGCGGCCCGGCCATCAGCCTCTGGAGGATCGGTAGGGCGAAGGCCGCGGTCTTGCCGGTCCCGGTCTGGGCCAGGCCCAGGAGATCGCGGCGCGCGAGCAGGTGCGGGATGGAGTCGCGCTGAATCGGGGTGGGGACTTGGTAGCCCATGGCCTTGAGGCCGTGGGTGATGTCAGGATGGAGCTGGAAGCGGTCGAAACCCATTGAGCATTGTAGCATTTGGGCCGCAGGCTCGGCCCGTGCCGCGGCGGAGGCCCGGCTACCTGCCGAGGTCCCCGAACATGGCCTTGAGCCGCTCGTTGAAGGGCACGTCCTTGCCCGAGGCCTTGTCGAGCTCGGCCCCGTCCACCCAGATCCCGGCGCACCTGGGGCAGCGGTCCACGATGACCCGGGGGTTGCTCGGCGCAGGCGCGTGCGCGAGCGCGGTCCCGCATTTCGGGCAGGCGCCGGACTTGGCGTCGTGGGAGTCCGTGGGGACCGCGGTGGCGGAAGGGGGCAGGGGCGCTCCCGAGTCGAGGAAGGTCCCGAGCTCGTCGGCGTCGAACCAGACCCCGCCGCAGCAGGAGCAGCGCTCCATGTCGAGCGTCCTGACCGTGGCGCCCGGCCCGGGCACGCTGCGGTCCTTGACGGAGACGCTGACGGCTTCGAGCTTCCGGTCCGGGCATTTCGGGCAGTTCATGGGGCCTCCGCGATGGCGCCTCATATTCTAGCACGACTGGGGATTTTGGTATAGTAGGCGCGAGGCAACCAACCCTATGGCGAAGACCCTCGACATCATCGTGTGCGGCGCGCTCGGCAGGATGGGGACCAAGGTCGTGGCCCTGGCTTCGGCCGACAAGCGCTTCAAGCTCGTCGGCCGCGTGGACCGGGACCCGGGCCCGGGAGCCTCGCTGCCGGACGGAGTCCTGCCCGTCTCCCGCCTGGCCGAAGCCCTGCCCAAGGCCGGCGCGGTGATCGACTTCACCTCGGCCGAGGCCTCGGTCCGCGTCGCGGCCGCGGCGGCCAAAGCCAAGGTCCCGGCCGTGATCGGGTCCACGGGCTTCAACACGGTGCAGTCGGCCCAGCTGCGGTCCGCGAGCCGCTCCATCCCCCTGCTGGTCTCGCCCAACATGAGCCCCGGGGTCAACCTGCTCTTCCACCTGGCCGCCATCGCGGCCTCGGTCCTCGCGGACTACGAGATCTCCATCAGCGAGTCGCACCACAGCATGAAGAAGGACGCCCCGTCCGGCACGGCCCTGGCCATGGCCAAGAGGGTCCAGGAGGCGCGCAAGTCATCTAAGGAAGTCCAGACCGTCAGCCAGAGGATGGGGGACATCATCGGCGAGCACACGCTCACCCTGGCGGGCCCGCACGAGCGCCTCGAGCTGACGCACCGCGCGCACAGCCGTGAGCTCTTCGCTCGCGGAGCCCTGGAAGCTGCCCTCTGGCTCAGGGGACAGAAGCCCGGGCTCTACGGGATGCGGGACATGCTGGGACTATGAGCAAGGCGACCTGGCTGCCCAAGCCCCTGCGCGACATCCTCCACGAGGAGGACGACCCCCGCGAGCCGCGCTTCGACCCGGTCCACCTGGCCGGCGTGCTCATCGGCTGCATGTCCGCCCTGGGCGCCCTCTACTGGCTGCTCTGGACCCTCCTGGTCTTCGAGGGAGGGCTCCCCTCCAAGATCGGGCCGGCCCTCTCCGTGCTCCTGAGCGAGAAGACCCTCGCCGACTACGGCTGCTGCGGGCCCGCGTCCATGGGAGCCTTCGAGGGCTGGCGCGGGAACTTGGGCGCGTTGCTCCTGCTGGTGGCGTTCCTCGTCGCTCTGCTGCGCGCGCACCACAAGGCGGCAGAACGCGGGTCATGAAGCGCCGGCCGGGCGTCAATCCGCGACTCTCGCTCCTGCCCCCCTACCTGTTCGTGGCCCTCGACCGCAAGAGGGCCGCGGCCAAGGCGCAGGGCCGGGACATCATCAGCCTCGGCATCGGAGACCCCGACCTGCCGACCCCCTCCTTCATCGTCTCGGAGCTGGCCCGCGCGGCCGCGGACCCCTCCAACCACCGCTATCCGGAAGGCCGCGGCTCCGCAGAGTTCCGCCGCGCCGCGGCCGCGTTCATGGCCCGCAAGTACGGGGTCGAGCTCGACCCGGAGCGCGAGGTCACGGCCCTCATCGGCTCCAAGGAGGGCATCGGGCACCTCCCCCTGGCCCTGGCCGGGCCCGGCGGCACGGTCTACGCCCCGGACCTGGGCTACCCCGTCTACGCCTCCTCCGCGGTCCTGGCCGGAGCCCGGACCGTGACCTTTCCGCTCCGGGAGCGCGCCGGCTTCCTGCCGGACTTCGACGCCAAGCCCCTTGCCGGGCCGGGCCGGCCGGGCGTGCTGTTCATGAACTACCCGAACAATCCCACCGGAGCGCGCTGCCCCGCGGGGACCTTCGACGCCGCCATCCGCTGGGCCCGCGGGCGCGGCTCCTGGCTCGCCCACGACGCGGCCTACGCCGAGGCCTTCCTCGACGGCCGCCGGCCCCCGAGCCTGCTCTCGCGGCCAGGGGCCATGGGGTGCGGCATCGAGTTCCACTCCCTCTCCAAGACCTTCAACATGACGGGCTGGCGCGTGGGCTGGGCCTGCGGGTGCAGCCGCGCCGTGGCGGCCCTGGCCGAGGTCAAGAGCAACCTCGACTCCGGGGTCTTCTCCGCGGTCCAAAGCGCCGCGGCCGCTGCGCTCTCCCAGGGCGACGCCGCGGCCGACGCCATGAGAGCGCGGATCGCGGGCCGCAGGCGCCTGGCCGTGCCCTTGCTCGAGGGAGCCGGGTGGACCGTGTTCCCGAGCGACGCCACCTTCTACCTCTGGTGCCGGCCTCCCGTCCGCATGACGAGCGCGGCCTGCGCCGAGCGCATGCTCGACGAGGCGGACGTCCTGGCGACCCCCGGCAACGGGTTCGGCAAGGGAGGAGAGGGCTGGGTGCGCTTCGCCCTCACCACGGGAGAAGACCGGCTCAAGGAGGCCTTCGCCAGGGTCTCCCGGCTGAGATGGTGAGCGCCCGTCCCCCGGCCCGGCGCCGGAGACTCCTCTTCCTCGCCCTGGGCTCAAACCTGGGAGACCGCCGCAAGGCCCTGCGGACCGCGGCCGCGGAGCTCGGGCGCCTGCCCGGGCTTTCGGTCCTGGCCTCCTCCCGGTACCACGAGACGGCACCCGTGCCTTCCTCATGCGGAGGGCCGTTCCTCAACGCGGCCCTGCGCTGCGTCTCGGACCTGCCGGCCATGGGCCTGCTCATCGAGCTCAAGCGCGTGGAAGCCAGGCTGGGCCGCAGGCCGGGCCCGCGCCGGTGCCCCCTCCCCATCGACATCGACATCGTCTCCTACGGCGGCCGCTTCCGCGGGCGGTGGCTCACCCTCCCCCACCCCAGGGCCGCGAAGCGGCCCTTCGTGCTGGCCCCCCTCGCGGAGGTGGCCTCCCCTCGGGAACTGCGCAAGGCGGTGCCCGGCATCGGCGAAATTTGTTAGGATGCAGTCGTGAAGGAACAGGTCACCACCACCCGTCTGGCCGAGCTCAAGCGCAAGGGCGTCAAGATCGCGGCCCTGACGGCCTACGACGCCCAGACCGCGAGCCTGCTCGAGGAGGCGGGAGTCGACGTCGTGCTCGTCGGCGACTCCGTGGGCATGGTCAAGCTCGGCTACGAGAACACGATCCCGGTCACGCTCGAGGACATCCTCCACCACGTCAAGGCGGTCCGGCGCGGGCTCGGGAACGCGGGCAAGCGCCCCCTCCTGGTGGCGGACATGCCCTACCTGTCCTATGAGCTCGACAGCGCCGCCGCGGCCCGCAACGCGGGCCGGCTCGTCAAGGAAGGCGGCGCCGAGGCCGTCAAGCTCGAGGGAGGTCTCGAGATCGCTCCCACCGTCAAGGAGCTCCTGCGCATCCACGTCCCGGTCATGGGGCACCTGGGCCTGACCCCGCAGGCCATCAACCGCCTCGGGGGCTACAAGGTCCAGGGCCGCAAGACCGAGGAAGCCGAGAAGATGGTCACGGACGCCAAGGTGCTCGAGGCCGCCGGGGTCTTCGCCCTGGTGCTCGAGTGCGTGCCCGCGGACCTGGCCGGGACCATCACCCACAAGCTCGCCATCCCCACCATCGGCATCGGAGCCGGCCCGCACTGCGACGGCCAGATCCTCGTCACGGACGACATGCTGGGCCTGAGCCCCGGCGCCCCGTACTCCTTCGTCAAGCGCTACTGCGAGCTCCGCCCGCTCGCGGCCGAGGCTGCCGCGCGCTATTGCCGCGAGGTGCGGGAGGGCTCCTTCCCGGCCCCGGAGCATCGCAAAGACGCCTCCGCCAAGAACGGCGCGCGGAGCTGAGGCCGAGCGCGGAGCCATGACCGTCCTCTGGATCGTCCTCGCGCTCCTGGCCCTGGCCGCGCTCCTCATGGCCGCGGGCTGGTATGGCGCGGGGGTCATCCTCTATCCGCCCAAGAAGTCCCCCCTGCTGACGTTCCCCGAGTTCTACGGCCTGCCCTACGAAAAGGTCTCCTTCGCCACCTCGGACGGCCTCACCCTCAAGGGCTGGTTCCTCCCCTCCCAGACCGGGGAGGACCGCACCCTCATCATGTGCCACGGCTGGGGAGACAACAAGGGCTACCTCCTCGAGCGGTCCTATTTCCTCAGCAAGGAGGCGGGCTTCAACATCCTCTACTTCGACAACCGCTCCCACGGCGAGAGTGAAGGAGACGTGACGACCATCGGCTGTCTCGAGACCGTGGACTTCGAAGCGGCCATCTCCTTCCTCAAGAAGAACCGGCCCTCCTCGCTCAACCGCCTGGGCGTCTTCGGCATGTCCATGGGAGCCGCGGTCGCCATCCTCTCCATGCCCAAGCATCCGGAGGTCAAGGCCGCGGTCTTCGAGAGCCCGTTCCCGGATTACCGGAACGTGGTGCGGCGCTGGGCCTGGAACAACCTCCGCATCCCCTATTTCCCGCTCATCCTGGTCACCCTCTACATGCTCAGGTGGCGGGTCGGCATCCCCGAGGTCGACGCGTACAGTCCCATCGCCTTCATCCGCAAGATCGCGCCGCGGCCCATCTTCGTCATCGGCGGGGCCCAGGACCTCCTCATGCCCCAGGAGGACGTGGAAGCCCTCTACGAGCGGGCGGAGCAGCCCAAGAGCCTTTGGATCGTGCCCGGCGCGGCCCACGGCGAGTGCCGCGCCAAGGCCCAGGTCGAGTACGAGGCGCGGGTCGCGACCTTCTTCCGGACGCACCTATGAGGATCGTCCGGGACCCGGCCGAGATGGCGCGGCTGACCGAACGGTGGCGCGGCCGCGGAGAGCGGCTCGGCTTCGTGCCGACCATGGGAGCGCTCCACGCGGGGCACGCCTCCCTCATCCGCCGGGCCCGCGCCTCCGACCGGCGCGTCGCGGTCTCGATCTTCGTCAACCCGACGCAATTCGGCCCCAAGGAGGACCTCAGCCGCTATCCCCGCCCCTTCGCCGCGGACGCGCGGCTCTGCCGCAAGGAGGGCGTCGACGCCCTCTTCCACCCCGCTCCGGCCGCGATGTACCCCCCGGGGTCCTCCACCTTCGTGGTCGTGGAAGGCCTCTCGGACGTCCTCTGCGGGGCCAACCGTCCGGGCCACTTCCGCGGGGTGGCCACCGTGGTCCTCAAGCTCTTCAACATCGTCCGCCCTGACGACGCCTACTTCGGCGAGAAGGACTACCAGCAGCTCGTCGTCATCCGGAGGATGGTCCGGGACCTGGACCTCCCGGTCAGGATCGTCGGCTGCCCCATCGTGCGCGAGCCCGACGGCCTGGCCATGTCGAGCCGCAACGCCTACCTGCGCCCGTCCCATCGGGCCCTGGCTCCCCTCATCCACGCCGGCCTCTCGGCCGCGGCGCGGGGCGGCCGCTCGGCGGGGGGCGTCGTCGCCATGGCGCGCCGGCGCCTGGCCGCCATCCCCGAGGCCGAGCTCGACTACGCTGCGCTCGTCGACCCGGACACCCTGGCCCCGGCCCGGACGGTCCGGCCCGGGCTGCGTCTGCTCGCCGCCGTGAGGATCGGCCGCACCCGCTTGATTGACAATGTCATTATCTCTTGATACTCTTGCCGCATGACGAGCAAGAAAAGACGGCGCTTCTGGATCGACCCCCCCGTGCAGGCCCACATGCTCCTGACGGTCCTGGTCCTCGTGACGGCCAGCGTCCTGCTCGTCTCCTACAGCATGCTCCGGGGCCTTGAGAACGCGTTCGTGCAGTCCGGCCAACTCTTCCATCCCATGGGCTGGTGCGCCCAGAAGATGCGCCTGCCCATGGCGCTCAGCATGACCATCGCGATCCTGGCCAGCGGCCTCATCTCCCTGGTCTGGTCCCACCGCTTCGCGGGCCCGCTGCGCGTGCTCGCCGCGGCCATCGAGCGGCTCAAGGCCGGCGACCTGACCGGCGCCATCCGGGTCCGCGACAACGACGCGCTCAAGGAGATCGTCGACGAGTTCTCGGAGATGCAGGGCGCCCTGCGGAGCAGGGTCGCCTCGGACCGGGCCCTGGCCGAAGGGGCCGCGGCCAAGCTGTCCCAGGCTCTCGAGGGCCTGGGACAGGACCACCCCGCCCGTCCTCGCCTCGAGGACGCCGCGCGGGAGATCAAGGATATCTGCAAGGGGTACCGCCTATGAAGAACAGCGCCTGGATCCTCGCCGTCGTCGCCTTGTCCTTGGCCGCCGCCGCAGCCGCGCAGGAGCCGGACCCCCGCAACGCCGCTCCGATGAGCCCGGAGCGGGACGCCGCGGACTGGGCTTCGCAGTCCCTCGGGGCCGAGGCCTTCTCCATCCTCGCGGACCGGCGCTATCTCATCGTCCAGGGCGGCAAGGAGGCGCCGCGCCTGCAGGACGCCCAATGGGAAGCCCTGGCCGAGCTCGGGCGCAGCCACCTGGCGGTCCAGGAGCTCTCGGAGGCCTTCAGCCGGTTCCTCTCGGGCAACCCCGCGGCCCCGGCCGGAGCCGCCCTCGAGTTCGGAGCGCTCCTCAGCCTCCCCCAGGCCGGGCTCATGACCCCGGCCCTCCACTCGGCCGCGCGCCTCGTCTTGGCGGCCCACGAGGAATACAACAACCTCGACCCCAAGGCCTCCGCCGTGGGCGACGGCGTCACCCTCTTCGAGACGCCCTGGGGCGCCGCCTTCGCGGCCCGCACCCGGGCGGACCTCAGGCCGGACCCGGGAGAGCTCGCGGACGCCTTCTTCGAGGGACATCTCGCCTCCCTGCGGCCCCA
The DNA here is from genome assembly GCA_016218545.1 of Elusimicrobiota bacterium. GTDB lineage: Bacteria > Elusimicrobiota > Elusimicrobia > UBA1565 > UBA9628 > JACQWX01. The sequence continues at coordinate 132,740 of JACRDQ010000019.1, read as the reverse complement.
TGAGGGCGCGGTCGAGCACCTCAAGGCGCACCTCCTGGCCGTGTACGGCAAGGACGCAGGCAAGCTCCTCGAGACGGATTCCCGCAACGCCACCCTCTCCGCGGACCTCCGCGGCTGGATCCGCAAATACCTCCTCGACCAGAGGCGCCTGGTCGCATTGAAGCGCCATCACGAGGCCCTCGTCAAGCTCGACGCCAAGTCCGGCATCGCAGCCCAGCTCGCGGACCTCGCGACCGCGTCCCGCGCCCTCAACGCCCAGCCCGACCTCCTCGAGACCCTCAAGACGAAGCGCTCCCGGAAGGTGCCCGCTCCCGAGGGCCCGAAGACCAAGCTGACTTCCGCAGGCCTCCACCTCCACCAGCCCGTCCGCCTCGAGCGCCACGAGCTGGGCGACACCGTGGTCCTGACGGCCGGCTACTGGGTCGACGGGCTCGCCGAGGGCGAGACCGCGGAGATAGAGGAGACCACCTTCGAGGACCACGGGAGGGAGGGCTTCACCCGCGTCGAGACCCGGCGGGCCCGCCGCGGCAACGGCGGTCTCTACGAGATCCGCCGCGAGATCCCGGTGCGCAGCGCCAAGCCCTTCACCTTCCGCGCCGTCATCAGCGGGGCCGAGACCGAAACCCTCTCGGAGAAGGTCTCCGTCCCGGTCTCGGACGCCTTCGACCGCGCGCTCGACGCCTTGGCCGCGGCCGACGCGCTGGCCCTCGACTGCCGGTTCAAGGAAGCCGACGAGGCCTACGGCGCCTTCATCGGTGTCTTCTCCGAGTCGGCGAAGGCCAAGGCCCAGTACGCAGACCTCGTCTCCGCCGCGGGCAAGCGCCGCCAGGAAGCGGTCAAGTACGCGGCGGCCCTGGGCATCCTCGAGGCGGCCATCGCGGACTCCCGCGCCGACCTTTCTCCGGAGCGGTGCGACTACCAGCCGGCCAGGACCGAGAACGCGATCAAGAAGGTCGCCTCCCTGCCCGCCGGCTGCGACCGCTTCCTCTCCGACCTGCACTCCCAGTTGCGCACCATCCAGAAGCGCCGGGACGACCAGGCCGCCTTCCGGGCGGCGGTCTCCAAGGCCCGCGGCCTGGACAAGTCCTGCCAGCTCTCCTCGGCGGCCGACACCCTGGCCCAATCCCTGGCCATCCTCGACGCGAATCCTTCGGCCCGCTGCGGCTCGGTGGACAACCTCGCCAAGGAGGTCGAAGCGGACCTCCCTGCCGCCCGCCAAGCCGCCCTGTGGGGAGAGACCCTGGCCAAGGCCGTCGATGACGGCGAGGCCCCCCCGGTGCCCGGGAAGGACCCGGCCGCGGCCTCCCTGAGGATCGTCAACGCCGCCCTGGCGCGCATCCCCACCCTGCCCGCGGCCCGCTGCTACGCGGACCAGAAGGAAGCCCTCGCGCGGGTCGCGGACTCCTCGGGCCTCTCTCTGGCCGTGCCGGAAGATGGCTCCGCGGCGCGCCTGCTGCCTGGGGACGCCCAGCTCGTGGCCGTCTCCGGCGCCGTGATGGAGGAGGTGCGGCGCATCGAGGAAGCGCGCGACGCGGCCCAGCACCGCAAGGCCCAGCTCGAGCTTCCGGCCGCGGAGTCCGCGCATCCCGCTCCTCAGGCCGCGCCGAAACCGGAGCCTCGGCCCGCGTCCGTGGAGAAGCCCAAGCCCGCGGCACCCAAGCCTGCCAGGCGCGCGGTCAAACGACAGCCCAAGCCCAAAGCCCCGCCGTCCGGCCCTGCGCCTGAGACCCAGCCGGCAGCGACGGACGAGCCCGCGTCCTCGAGGTGACCCCATGACCAGCATACTCTCCGCGTTGACCTCCGGACTCCTCCTCCTGGCCTTCCGGGCCCCGCTCGCGGCGGCCCCCTCGGATGCGGCCCCCGCAGCCGCGGAGCCCGTTGTCGCGGCCCCGGCCGAGCCTCAGCCCTCCGCCGCTCGCAAAGCCCCGGCCCGGACCAGGAGCGCGACCCGGAGAGCCGCTCCCAGGACGCAGGCCAAACCCGCCGGCAAGGCCAAGGCCGTCAGGCCCGCTGCTCCGCGGCGTCCGTCCCTCGCGGTCCCGGAGCGGACCGAGCGCAGCGAGGCTCCGGCCGGCGCCCCTGCCAAGACCGGGAACACCTGCGCGTTGGCCGCGCTGGGCGCCATCGCGGCCGAGACCCCTGCCGGTCCCGAGGTCCTCGCCGTGGTCCCCGGCTCCGAAGCGGCGTCCATGGAGCTGGCTCCGGGAGACCGGCTGACCCATCTCTTCTCTTCCCCGACCCGCACGAGCCAGGAGCTCCGCGACCGCATGAAGACCCTGCCTGCCGAGGGAAGGCTCTCCGCCGTGGTCGCCCGGGGATTGGGGACCCGGTCTTTGTCGGGCCAGGCCCAAGCCTTCGCCCCGGCAGCCCTCCGCGGTCCCGACGAGCTTTCCAGCCACGAGATCCTCCTCAAGGAGAAGCGTCTCGCCGCGGTCCAATCCGAGGCCGAGGCCGAGGTGCTCCGGGCAGCCCCGCAGGAGTTCAGGATCGCGGCCGGGCAGTCTCTATGGCTGCATTTCCCCAAGGGCATCCCCTCCGGCGCGGGCCCAGGGGACATCGTCCAGGCCGAGGCCACCACGGCGGTCTGCACCGACCAGTCGCTTGACTACCTCAGCCTGCCGCCGAAGACCCTCTTCTGGGCCAAGGTCCTCGACAGCCACGGCCCTGCACAGACGAACAACCTCCGCCTCTTTTTCTTCAAGATGCGGCTGCCCGGCGGGAGCTACTACCCGGTCTCGGGCCGGGTAGCCGACATCGCGGGCGCCGACGGCAGGCTCGTGAAGCTCACGGCCGGCGGGACCATCGTGATGCCCAACGAGACCAACATCGACTCCGACGTCAAGGTCAGGCTGGAGCTCGCAGAGCCCGTGACCCTGATCGAGCCCCCGGCCTTCTACGCCGCCGGCGCCGGGCTCTGGATCAAGACGCGCGAGGACGGGCCCGGGTTCAAGATCTCGCACATCATCCCCGGCAGGTCCGCCGCGGCCGCGGGCCTCCAGCCCGGGGATGTCATCATGAGCATCAACGGCTCCAAGGCCTCGGCGTTCGACTTCCCTTCCGCGGTCGCCGCGATCTACGGAGAGAAGGAATCCACCCTGAAGCTCGGCGTCATCCGCCTGGCTGAGCTGGAATCCTCCAGGCCCAAGACCGAGACCATCGTGCTCAAGAGGGGCGTATCCCTGGCCTCGGCCGAGGGCGAGACCGTCCCCCTGCCGCCGCCCTACGCGGACCCGCCCAAGCGCTGAAGCGCAGCACTAGTCAAGCTTCTCGAGGAGGAGCCGGGCCTCTTTGAGGTTGTCCTCGAATTCCGCGGGGTCTTCGGGGGCCTTCACCTCGAAGATGCGGTTGAGCACCGCCCGCGCCTTGTCCTTCTCGCCGGCGTCCCGGTAGGCTTCGGCGAGCGCGGCGTACGACGCCGTGTAGTCCGGAGCGAGCTCGAAGGCCAGCTCCAGCTCCCGCAGGGACTTCTTCCGGCTGCCGCCCACGAACCCTGGAAGCTCGCGGTACATCTCGCCGAGGACGTGATGCGCGCCGCCGTGCCTGGGGTCGAGCTTGAGGACCGCCTCCATCTCCCTGCGCATGACCTTGACGAGGGAGAGGGACTTGAACACCCCCCGGAGCTGGCCCTGCCTCCCGACCGAGACTCCCAGCCAGTAGTGCGCATCGGGGTTCGAGCCGTCCAGCTCCACGGCCTTCTCCAGCAGGCCTTGGGCCCTGGTGAAGACCGCCAGCCGAGGCTTCTTGGCCGAAATCCTCTCGCCCACGCGCACGAGGCAGCGTCCTAGACGCCACAGCACGGCCGGATCGACCGGCCGGCCTTCCGAGAGCGCCTCCAGCCTGCGCACGGCCGCGTCGAGGTTGTCCCCTTGATGGCGGTGGAGGTAGAGGCGGTCCGGTTCGTCGAGGCCGGCGCTCGCGGCCGGAGCTTCCGCCGCGCTGGAGACCGGCTGGAACGCGGGCCAGAGGAGTCCTGCGGCGAGGAGGAGAATGTTCATGGTGCCTGGCATTGTATAAATTGCATTTTTGCTTTTGCAAAAATGCAATTTATACAATGCCAGGCACCCATGATCGCCAGAGCCAGATGGATCTTCTGGGGCCTCGTCCTCGCCAGCGTCCTCATCATGGCCGTGCCGTCGGTCGAGCTCTTGGAAACGCTCCGTGGCTACCACCGCTTCCTCACGGGCTTCGACCCCGGGACCGTCCGCCCCTCGACCATGCGCTCGATGCCGGACAGCCCCACTGACCGCGAGGGGCCCCTGGCGGACATCCCCCTCTCCTTCGTCGAATTCAGCCTGACCGCGGCCAAAGCCAAGGAGGTCCGGCTGGCCGGGGACTTCACCCAGTGGGAGCGCGGCAGCGTCACCCTCAACCCGCGCGGCAACGGACGCTGGGAAACTCTCATCCCCCTGCCCCCGGGCCGGTACCACTACTTCTTCCTCGTGGACGGCCGTCCGACCCTCGACCCCAAGAACCCTCTCGTCGAGACCTCGGGCCTCCAGCAAGCCTGCGTCCGGGAAGTGAAGTGAGGCGCCGCACCCTCCTCCTTTGGGCGCTGTCTTCGACCCTCCTGCTGGCCCCGGCCCCGACCCGGGCGTTCCTGTGGTTCGGCCCGGCCCGCAAGACCGCGCTGCTCTGGGTGCCGGCTGAGACCTTCTCCGACTGGGAGGGGGTGGCCGCGGCCCTGGCCCGGCACCGCAAGCTCGCCTTCACCGCGGCGCTCTCGCCGTCCATGGCCAGCCCGGAAACCAGGGCCCTGCTCCAGCCCTTCGTGGCCGAAGGACGCCTTGAGATCGCGTTCAGAGTGGACGGCGACCCGGTCCTGCCCCTCATCCACGACCATCCCGAAACTCCCAGGCCGCAGGACAGCCTCGAGCTCCTCTCCGCCGGGCTTGCGCGCCACCGCCAAGCCTGGGGAGACGTCCCGGTGGGCTTTGCGCCTGCGGGAGGACTGCTCCACCCGGACCTCCTTCCCCTGCTGCGCAGCCTGGACCTCGCGTGGGTCGCAGGCGGAGACGACCACGGCCAAGACCGAGCCCACCGGGGCATGCCTTTGCTCCGCTGCCGGGCCGTGACGACCATCGGCCGGGACCTCTCGGCCGTGGACGTCGAGGGCGCAGGCGGCGCAGAGGAAGTCATCGTCCTGGACGAGGCAGGCGGAGCCGTGCCTGAAGGGGCCTGGACGCGCCTGCTCTTCACCTCGCCCCGGATCAAGGCCGCGACCAAGAGGCTCGACCGGGTCCGCGACGCTTCGGCCCGCCGGAGGTCCGGCGAGGCGGATGCCTCGGGCACGGGACGCTGGCTCGGCTGGACCGGAGTCGAGGACGCCTGGTCGCGCTCTCCCGAGCAGAAGGCCGCGTGGAGGCTCTACGGGGACACCGCGCGCGCCGTATCCGAGTCCCGCAACGCGGGCGCTGGTCCCAAGGCGGTCGCCGCTGCCACAGCGTCCCTGCGCTCCGCCCAATCGGGGCGGCTCTACCGGGACCTGGCCCATGCCCCCCACGAGAAGGCCGAGGAAGCGGACCGCGAGCTGCGCAAGCGCCTCATCGGCGTGTACAAGGCCCTGCGCCTGCCCACCCCGGAGAGCCTCCTGGTCTCCGTGCTGACCTCGGCCAGGACCCCGGGCCGCGCCTTTGACGCGGGAAGCGGCGTCGCCTGCAGGCAGGGACCCAACTGGTTCTCCTGCGACAACCCCTCGCCCGGGCCCTCGGTCCGAGAGGACCCGCGCTGGCGCATCGCGAGCTTCCGGGTCCATTGGGACGAGGAGACCCTGACCCTGGTCTACCGCATGGGCCGGCTGAGCGCGTCTTCGGCCGCGTCAGCCGGGTTCGAGGGCCTGGTCCTCGGCACGTACATCGACCTCAACCACGTGCCCGGAGCAGGGTCTACGAAGCTCATCGAGATCCTCTCCGACGATTCCATCGTCCGGGAGGACGCCTGGGAGGCGGCCCTGACGGTCTCAGGCTGGGGAGCGGCCCTGCACCGCGCCACCCCTCGGGGAGAAGCGGTGCTCGAGCACCGCGCGGCTTCCGCGTCCGACACGGCCTCCTCCGAGGTCACCGTCAGCCTGCCCAGGACCAAGCTGCGCGGCAATCCCGCGCTCTGGGGCTGGACCGTGACCGCGGCCGAGCCCGGAGAAGGAGGGACCTCCCTGCGCGGGATCCTGGCGGAGCGGGTCCTCCAGCGCAGGCTCGGGGGCAGGAGGACGACGGAAGGGAAGGCTGCCCCGGGAGTGCGTCTCAACGCGGTGCGTCCGGGGAAGAGTCAGGGCTTGTAGGTCACGGTCCGGACCACGGTGGCGGTCGCTCCAGCCGAGTCCGTCACCACGATCTTGATCTGGTTGGCCCCGGGCCGGAGCGTCACGTTGCCGGAGAAGTTCCCGGCCTCGTCCACCCGTGCCGTGACACCGTTGATGGTCACGGACAGGTCGTCCCCCCGGACCTTGCCCGTGGCGCGGTAAGAGGAGGACGCCACGGTCTCGTCGGCCGCCGGCCTGGAGAGGGACACGAGGCGGCTGGGGTCGGCGGCTGCCGCCTCAGGAGCGGCTCCGCCTGAGGCCGGGGTGAAGCCCGAGCGCGGGTTGAAGTCGTAGAGCTTCGGAGCCGAGGGCTTGCCCTCCCCTCCGAGCAGGTCGATGGGGATGAACCGCACCCAGTAACGGCCCGAAGCCAGGGACCTGCTCAGGTCCATCTTCGCTCCCACCTCGAAGACCCGGTTGACCGCCATGCGGGTGAACGCACGGTCCGAGGCAGCCTGCAAGCGGTAGCCTGAGACCGGCTCGCCCACGCTCACCCGATCGAGCTCCTTCTTCAGGGCCCCGAGCCCGGTGGCGGCGCCCACGGCCGGAGCCGCGGAGGCCGGAGGCAGGGACACCTTCATCTTCGACTTCCCCTTGAGGGATGCGATGGCGTCCGCGAAATCCGCGGAGCGGCCCGGGAAATCCGGGAGGCTGTCCGCCGGGATCGGGACGCCGGGGGCCTCGCCGAGCTTGACCTCGATGCCCTGGTCGGCGTTGACGTCCACCTTCCTGCCCTCGGCCTCGACCGTGGTCTGTCCCTCGATGACCTTCACCCGGGTGTCCAGGCGCTCGTTGACCTGCACCGAGTACTTGGTGTCCTTGGTCTTGGGCGTGATGAGGAGCGACGGGGTCGCCACCTTGGAGTTCCCCCCGCCGAAGTACGCGCCTCCGCCGCGCAGCTCCACGTCGGAGTTCTTGTTCTTGGGCTTGAGCTCCACCATGGAGCTGGCGTCGAGGACCAGGAGGTCCTCGGTGAGGAACTGGACCCTGGCCTTGGACTCCTTGCCGGTCCTCAGCCAGTCCCCCCGGAAAAGCTCCATGTTGGAAGCGGCCGGAGACCACGCCGCGGTCTCCTTCTTGCGGAAGAGCACCTCGTTGAGCCGGTAGACCAGCTTGGCGGCCCGGAGGTTCTCCTTGATAAGCCTGACCGGGACGCGGATGACCATGCCGGGAAGGGCCACGAAGGGGTCGCGGGCAGGCATCTTGTTGTGCTTGAGGATCTCGTCCCACCGCGTGGGGTCCTTGAGGTAAGCCTGGGAGATGGTGGAAAGCGTGTCTCCGGGCTTGACCACGATGTCCTGGAACACGGTCTGGCCGCCGTCCTCCGCCGCGAAGGCCGCCGGAGCCAGGGACAGCAGGAGCGCGGCCGCGAACGTCCTCACGCCGCCGCTCCCTCGATGAAGACGTCGCCCTTGGCGTCGGTCTTGAGCCCCTTGGGGATGGTGAAATAGAACTGCGAGCCCTTGCCGACCTCGGACTCGACCCAGACCCGTCCCCTGTGCGCCTCCACGAAGTACTTGGTGATGGTCAGGCCCAGGCCCGTGCCTCCGCGCTTCTGGCCCGCCACCTGCTCGAACTTCTCGAAGATCTTGTCGCGGTAGGACTCGGGCACGCCGTCGCCGGTGTCGGAGACGCCGCACTTGATGCGGTCTCCCTCGTCCGCGGCGGAGAGGGTGATCTTGCCCTCGGAGGGAGTGAACTTGATGGCGTTGCCGAGCAGGTTGGTGTAGACGCGCTCGACCATGTCGGGGTCGGCGTCCACCGAATAGTCTCCGGCCGCCTCGAAGACGACCGTGATCTTCTTCTGCTTGGAGAGCGACTCCAGGATGGAGATGGAGCGGGCCGCCACCGTGCCCAGGTTCACGGAGGACAGGGAGACCTTCATCCTGCCGGACTCCATCTTGGCGATGTCGAGGATATTGTTGACCATGGCCATGAGCCTGCTCATGGAGCGCTGGATGGAGGAGATCATGTTGTGCTGCTCGGGGCTGAGGTTGCCGACCAGCCCCTTGAGCAGGACCTCGATGAATCCCATGGCCGAGCCCAAGGGGTTCCTGAGGTCGTGGGTGATGTAGTGGAGGAACTCCTCCTTCATCTTCTCGATCTCTTTCTCGAGGGTCACGTCCCGCATGGCCGCGACGACCCCCAGGGTCTTGCCCGTGCTCGGCGAGAGCAGGGGCAGCGCCGTCACCCGGAGGTACTTGTGGTGCTTGTCCGTGGAGAGGTTGACCTCCTTGTAGACCTCGGGCTTGGGCTCGGCGAGCACCGCGAGGATGGCGTCCTTGAGCTTGGGCACCGGCACGGCCTCCTCCGGCGTCTTGCCGTCGAGCGAGGTCTTGGAGTCCAGCCCGAAGAACTCCAGGGCCCTCCTGTTGGCCAGCCGCACCTTGCCCTCGGGGTCCGTCATGAGGATGCCGTCGCTGATGGAGAACAGGATGGCCTCGGTCTTGCGCTGCTCGGCCACGATCTTGTCCACCTGCATCTCGGCGTACTGGCGGAGCTTGTCCGTCATGCGGTTGAAGGTGTCCGCGAGGTCCTGCAGCTCGTCGCCGGTCTTGACGTCCACCCTCGCGCTGAAGTCGCCGTGCGAGACCTGGTCCGCGGCCCGGCTCAGGGACAGCAGGGGAGAGGTGAGGTTCTTGGCCAGGAGCATCGCGGCCAGGAGCGCGCCCACGGCCACGATCACCAGCGCGACCCTCGTCATGCGCTTCATCTGGAGCGCGGCCCAATAGGCCTCGTCGTAGGGCTGGACGATGAGCACGGCCCCGCCCACGCTGGCCACCGGCGCGTAGGCGCCCACGCTCGAGCGCCCGGCCAGGGAGAACTCGGCCGAGCCCACGCTGTGCGCCTTGAGCGCCTCTCCGGTGATGGACCAGCCTCCCACCCCGGCCGCGGCCGCGGCGTCGAGCTTGTCCTTCGGGTAGAAGAGCGGAGCGCCCTGTCCGTCCACGAGCACGGCGAAGCCCGTCCCGCCGACGCGCTCGGAGGCCACGGCGCTGGAAAGGGTCGCCAGGGAGACCAGCACGCGCACGATGACCGTGAAGGCCCCGCGCTCTCCTCCTCCGCCCAGGGGATAGTAGGCCTCGAGGGTCTCATCCTTGGCCGAGATCGCCACCGTATGCTGCCGCTCCTTCATGAACCGCCGGAACCCCGACTCTTCGGCGCGGGAACGCAAGGCCTCGTCCGTGGAGAGGTCGGGATTGTAGACCTTGATGACCTCCTTGCCCGCGGGGTTGAGGACCGAGATCTCGATGATGTCCGTGTGCGTGTCGATGAGGGAGCGGAGCAGCTCCTGCTTGTCCTTCCACTCCAGGTTCTTCTGAAGGGCCATGAAGGCGAAGTTCAGCTTGTCCTCGTTGAAGCGGAAGTACCCGTCCACGCGCTCGGCCATCTTCTCCGCGAGCTTGGTCTGGAGCTCGAGCACCGCGGACTGGATGCCGCGCTGGCTCACGGTCGAGAGGCGGTAGGCCAGGTACACGGCCGGCACCAGGGCGAGGGCGCCCATGACGAGGAAGAACTTCTTGAAGAGTCCGGACCTGAACGCCAGCATCAAGTCAATTTAACGATAATCCGCCGCAGACTACAACTAGAGCCGGGAGCGCAGCTCGAGCCCGGCCAGAAAAAGCGGCAGGAGGGCGTAGGACAGGATGGACAGCGGGATCGGGGAAGAGGGTCCCGGCTCGCGGCTATGGGACCGGAAGCTGCGGGGAAGGTCCGGCACCGACTCCCCTAGCGCGGTGCCCGCATCCTGAAGGGGAGCGGGCACGGCCTCGAGCTGAGGGAAAGCGCCGGTCTCGCGTCCGGAGCTTCCGCCTTCCGCGGCCATGGAGCCGCCGACACTGGCCATGAAGGAGCCGAAGCCTCCGGGATAGTAGTCCGGTTCCGCCGCCATAGAAGCGGAGGCCCTGGCCGCGGACCCGCTCCCGGCAGAGGACAGGTCCCGGGACGCGCCAGCCCGCGAGCCGGACGGGACGGCCGCCGGGACGGCTGACCCGGCCGAGGCAGCCCAGCGCTGCAGCGGCCGTGGGAAGACCTGCGAGAGGCCCAAGGAGAGCTCCGAGACCTCCATGAGTATCCGGCCGATGCCAGGGAAGCCTTCGGGAAGAGCGCTCCCTGCCTGAGCCGGGGAAGGGGCCCGAAGGGACTCGACTGCGGACTCGAACGCGGCCGGCTCCCGGCCGGACTCAGCGGAGCCCGGAGCGCTCAGACCGGGGCCTTGGGCGCTGACGAAGGAGCCGCCTCGGGAAGCATCGCCGCTCTCGTCGAGCCCCGCAGAGCGGTGCTCGAGCGTGCCGAGCATGAGGTCCGCGAGCCTGCGTCCGAAGCCTTCCGCGAACTCGGAACCCCCGTCCGAGACCTTGCCGGCGTCCTTGAGGTGCCGCCCGATGACCGCGGCCCTTTCCTCGAAGCCCATCGGCGCGCTTCCATCCTCGGAAGCGCCGGAAAGCTTGCCCGAAGCAGCCGGCCCCATGGCAGGGTCCTCAGGGTCGAGGGCTTGACGCTGGAAGGCCTGGCCCGGAGCGGAGAGGAGCACGCCTCCCCGGGACTCGAGCGCAGGAGCCTGGGCCCCGTTGCGGCCAAGCGAGCCGGCAGGGGTGACCGCAGGCAGGTGGGAGCCGAGGGACGGGACAGCGGAAAGAGGGAGCTCGGGAGGAGCCTCGCGGATCTGACCCCCGCGCAAGGAGAGCACGGAGCCGCCGAAGCTCATGGCCCCGCCCGTGGTCCCGAGCGCGCCGGAGCCGGCAGCGGGGTTCACGACCGGCAGGGGCGAGCCCACGTTGAGCCGGACCTCGGGGACCTGGCTGACGCCGGGCCGGACCACGGTCTGGCCGGCGCAAGGCGCAGCCAGGACGAGAAACGCGGCCGCAAGCAGCGGTTTCACGGTCATACGGTATCATCTTGACATTCCGAGCGGCATGGGTCCCAAGGGGAAGCTCGGCCGGGCCAATGGGCCCACGCTCTGAGGGACTTTAGGCACCTGGTCGGTCCCGGGTCCGGTTAGGCTATAATGTCTTCATGGTCGGGAAGCTCTTCACGTCCCTCCGCCCCAAGACCCAGGCGGTCCTCCTGGCGGTCGCGTGCCTGCTCTACGTGCTCTCTCCCATCGACTGCGTCCCTGACGTGACGCCCGTGATCGGCTGGCTCGACGACCTCCTCGTGGTCGTAGCGACCGCGATCGGCCTGTGGCGTCGGCTCAAGAAGATGAGACTCCCGTCCAAGGAGGACCCACAATGAACACGAGTTGCGTGTGGCTGGCAGCGGCTGCGGCGTGCCTGCAGGGCTGCGCCGCCTTCGGCCCGCGGAACCTGCCGCAGGCCGGCTCCTGCGGCCTCGACGCTGCCGAGAGGCTCAGCGCTCTCCACGGCAGGTCCCTCGGCGCAGGACGCCGGGAACTGGCCGCCCAAGCCGCTTCCCCCGGGAGGATCAGCGCCGCGAGCCTCTCAGCGGCCCTCGAAGGAGCGGGCTTCTCGGTTTCGGTGCGCTCCGCGGAGCTCCGGGAGCTCTGCGGCCTGGCCTCCAAGGGACTTCCCGCGATCGTCATGCTCTCGACCCCGGAGGGCGGCAGCCACTACGCCCTGGCCTCGGCCTGCGACGCGGCAGGCCGCAGCGTCACGCTGGAGGACGGCCCCCCGGGAAGCGCCCCCGCGGCCATGCCCCTCGAGGAGTTCCTCTCCGCCTGGGAGGACGCTGACCGCTTCACCCTCATCGCCCGGCCGGGACCAGCCGTCGCCGCGGCCTCGGACCCCGCGCTCCTCTCCCGTTCCGCCGGAGACTCGGACTGCGTCACGACCTGCCTCCGAAGCCGCGTCGGCTTCCGCACGCAGGAATGCCGGACCGTGTGCAGGGAGGATACCCCGGTCCGAGCTCAGGCCCCGGCGCCGGACTCGCATGCGGACCGCCCGAGAGGCAAGCTCCCTGCCAAGGGCATCGCGGCCCTTCTCCTGTTCACGCTCGGGATGACGCTCTGGATCTTTCTCTAGGAGCCTGAGCAATGAGTGGCATGCCACTAATTGCTCAGGCTCCTAGGGCTTCTCGAGGAGCCGGATGGCCTGGCTGACCGCGCTGGGAGTGCGGCTGAAGAGGCGCGCGATCTCGGTCACGCCCAGGCGGGCGTCCCGCCAGAGACGATGCATGGCCTCCCGCCGGGCCTTGGCCACGTCGCGCCACTGACCGCGCCCCAGGATCTTCTCCTTCTCCATGCCGTGACCCGCCGCGACCTCTGCCACGATCCTCATCACCTCGGCGGGAGGGGCCGGAGCCTGGGCGGGTTCGTCCCTGCCGGCCTGGGCCTCCATCTTGGCGGCGAAGGCCTCGTCTCCGACGTAGACCCCGCGCACGAGCGGGAACGACGAGTCGGCGCCTCCCTTCAAGCGCTCCCTGATGACGTGCATGTAGCGGACGGACTGCTTGAGGCGGGTCTTGGCGAACTTCTTGAGGACCGGGCCCGAGTCCACCATGGGCTCGGCAGCCTCGCCCTCTACGTAAGCGGAGCAGCTCGACCACTGGTAGCGCCAGGGCTTGGAGCTCAAGCCCGCGCGCGCGCACTCGAGGTGGACGTGGGTCGCCATCTCCGGGAGCCAGCCCTCCTTGTCCACCACGTCCGCGACGTAGCGGCCCTGGAACACGTGGCCGCTCGTGTTGTGCTGGCTGTTGAAATACTTGGTGTAGACCGTGTTGAAGCCCTGCATGAAGCGCGCAAGGTTGGGCTTGACGGTCTCGATGAGCAGCAGCACGTAGCCCGACATGAGGCAGTAGGCGTAGACCCTGAGGTCGTAGCGCTCGCGGTACTGCCGCAGGAGGTTGAGGAAATGCCTGCGATCCTGGTTGGAGAGGAAGATGTCCTGCTTGTTGTTGCCGCGCAGCTCGATGTAATAGCAGGCGCCGGGGAACTGGATCCTCTTCGGTCGGCCCATGGGTCCATGATAGCAACTTCTTGGTGTCAGACACCAACAAGGACCCTCCCCTGGTCTCTCCCCGGCTTTACGCAACACTGGTGTCTGACACCAGTGTTGCGTAACTGCCGCCGGCGATCAATGGCGGCACTTGGGGCTGGAGCCGATGCCGAAGAAGGAGGTGTTGCGGTTCTTCGTCCCGCTGTAGTAGTGGGCCAGGAGCGCGATGATGGGGTCGTCGTCCCTGAAGAGGTACTTGACCGAGGCCTTCTTGCGCTTGTCCTTGGCCGGGACCTGGACCACCGTGAGGGTGAACTCGGAGCGGAGCTCGCACTCGGTGCAGTTGGTCTCCTTCATGAGATAAGCGACCTCCACGTCCTTGTACTCGTTGAAGCCCATCTGCTTGAGGAAGGCCAGGGCCCGGGGGGTCAGGATGTCCGGGTTGCCGCAAGTCGTCTCAGGGTCCATCCCGGCCCTCTTGAGCGAGCCCTTGGCCCTGCTGTCCGAGAGCCTCTTGAGCGCCAGGAGCTCGATGCGCTTGGCGAGGAAGCGGTGGAGGAGCCGGTCCGGCAGGGTCGCGGTGTCCACGGCCAGGAAGTAGGGCACGGACTCGGGCGGCAACTCGGGCACCGAGGTTTTCAGGAAGAGCTCCACGAGCTTGAGCGTCTCGGGGTCCGCGGTCTTGGGATTGGCACGGCCCGCGGCCGGGGCGGTCCCTGCCAGCCCGCAGCACAGCAGCGCGGCGAGGAGGGCGGACCTCATGGCGCTCCCCCTTCCCGGCCCAGGACGTCCAGCGCCGCCTCGTAGGCCCGGAGCGCCGCGTCGTCGAAGAGCACGAAATCGACCTCGGCAAGGGCCCCGGGCCGCGACCGGAGGAACGCGGCCACGGTCGAGAGCGCCACGAAGGCCGCCTTGGCGAGCGGGTAACGGTAGGCGCCGGTGCTGATGGAGGGGAAGCTCACGGTCCTGGCCCCTTTGGCGGCTGCCAGGTCCAGGCTCGTCTTGTAGGCGGAGGCGAGGTCCAGGTCCTCCTGGAACCGCCCCCCCTCCCAGACGGGACCGACCGCGTGCACGACGAACTTGGCCGGGAGATCCCCGGCTCCCGTGACGACCGCGCCGCCCGTGGGGCAGCCGTCCTTGGGCCGGATGCGGTTGAGCTCGAGCATGATGGACGGGCCGCCTGCCCGGTGGATGGCGCCGTCGACCCCTCCGCCGCCGATGAGCTCGGAGTTGGCCGCGTTGACGATGACGTCCGCCGGCACCTTGGTGATGTCCCCCTTCATCAGGCGGATCCTCGCTCCTGCGACCGTGTGTTCCATCATCGTCTCCTCCGTCCTCGCGCGGGTCCGGCGCCCTCGGGCCGGGCCGCCAGCAGGCGGACCGCGGAGAGCCGCGCCGGGTCGCAGGCAGCGATCATGCGGTCATAGTGCGTGAAGAGGTACTCGTCCTGAAGGGAAGCCCGCCTCCGTTCGACCTCGCCCAACTCGCGCACGGCGGACTCGCGTTCGCCCGCCCTGGCCCACAGCTCGGCGCGCAAGAGCCGCGCGGTCAGGAAATTGGGCTCCAGCTCGACCGCCCGGTTCAACAGCGAGGCGACGGCCGGGCTCCCGGCGCGGTCCGCGCCGCCGGAGAGCCCCAGGAGCACCTCGGCGCGCCGGAGAAGGGTGACCGCGTTCGTCGGGCTCAGGCGCCGGGCACGCTCGAGCTCCGCGAGCGCGCGGCCGGGCTGGGGCGGCAGCGCCGCCAGCAAGGCGGAGGCCAGGTCCTCCCTGAGGGCCGCCTCGGCCGGGAAGATCCGGACGGCCCGGCCGAGAGCCTCGAGGCGGCGGACCGGGTCCCGCGTCCGGCGGGCCTCGGAGACATGGCGCTCGACGAGCCATCGCGGGAGCCATGCGGTCAGGGCGAGGATGAGCCCGGCGACGCAGAGTCCCCGTCCGAGGAACGCAGACCCGGCGCGGGCGGCCGCTGGAGCTTCGCCGGGAGCGTCGTCCTTGGCCCCGGCGCACGCCAGGGAGGTGAAGAAGAGCATCCCCAGGGCGGGCAGGTGCAGCATGTTGTCGAAGACGCACTGGACCGCCATGGCCGCGGCGGCGCAGAGCCCCGCTTCGCGGGTCCAGGAGGAGCCCAGGCGTCCGTTGCGGCGGAGGCTCGCCCACAAGCCCCACGCGAAAAGCGCCAGCCCCACCCACCCGGTCTCAGCCGCGATCTCGAGGATCTCGCTGTGGGCGTGGTCCGCGCTGAACCCGAAGTTGCTGGCCCAGTGCTTCGGGAAGTTGTGGCGGAGGAAGCCCGCCTCGAAGTTCCCGAGGCCCTCCCCGGCCAGGGGATGGTCCGCGGTCACGCTCAGAGCCGCCTTCCAGATGTCCGGCCTGGTGAACCAGGCTGACAGGTCGAGCTTGAGCAGGAAGGAGATGGCCCGCGGCGGCGCCAGGGCCGCGGCCAGGGCCAAAGCCAAGCCCCCCCACAGCAGAGGCCTGCGCAGGCCGCGCCTCCACGCCCAGAACGCGGCTGCGGCGGCCACAGCCACGAGCCCGCCCCGCGAGCGGGCCAGGACCATCATGGCCACGCAGAAGACCCCGACCGCGGCCAGGGCCCAGGCCTTCCAGCCCCTGGGGCCGTCCCGGTGGCCTACCGCGGCCAAGGCCGCGGCAGCGAAAGCCGCCTCCACGAACACCGTGTAGTTGTAGTAGGGCGGAATGAGGCCTGTCCTGGGATGGAACGTCCCCGGGACCACGAGGGTCGCCAGGCCGAGCACCGCCGCGACCGCGGCCAGGCCGGCGAGCCAGGCCCGCGAATCGCGTTCCCTCCACGCGCCGGCGGCAAGGCTGAAGAAGACGAGCAGGGTCAGCCAGCGGGAGAACGCGAATAGCCCCCTCCATGGCTGGTCGCAGACCAGCAGGGACAGGAGGGCCCACGCCAGCCACGGGAGCCACGGCTTGAAGGCCTCGCCGTCCGAGAGAGCCGCGTCCCTCTCGGACGGGACCGATGCCAGGACCCAGATGAAGGCCGCGAAAGCGGTCCAGAGGAGCGGATGCCTCAGGCCGCCGAGCGGCAAGCCCAGGAACAGGCAGCCCATCAGGAGAACCGGGGAAGCGGCCAGCTTCATGGCGGACTAATGATACAATAGAATCCCTGCTTCCCATGACCCTCCCAGCGGATCCTTCGACGACGAGGGGAGGACGGCGCGCAACGGAGCCCCGGCCGTCCTCCCCGCCCCTGGTCAGCGTCATCGTGCCCGTCCTCAACCGGGCCCCGGCCCTCGCGGAGTGCCTGGCCTCGGTGCTCTGCCAGGACTGCCCCGGCGTGGAGCTCATCGTGCTCGACGGGGGATCTACGGACGGCACCCTCGACGTCCTGCGGCGCCACGACGACCGCGTGAGCCTCTGGGTCAGCGAGCCGGACCTGGGGATCTACGACGCCATGAACAAGGGCGTAGACGCCTCCACCGGGGAGTGGCTCTACTTCCTGGGCTCGGACGACCGGCTGGCCTCTCCCGGCGCGCTCTCCGCCATGCTCGAGGGCGACACCGCGCAGTGGCAGGTCCTCATGGGCTCGGTGGTCGACGAGCAGGAGCGGAGGTTCGTCTCGCGGCTCGGGACCAAGACCCTGCTCGTCAACACGGTCCACCACCAGTCGGTCCTGTACCGGCGTTCCCTGTTCCGGGACTTCCGCTACGGCACGGGTTACCGCGTGCTCGGCGACTATGAGCTCAACCTCCGCGTCCTGATGACCGGGACCCCGGTCCTGCGCCGCGACGTGGTGGTGGCCCGCTGCGCCGGCACCGGGGTGAGCCACGGCCGGTCCGCCTGGTCCGCCCAGCTCGACTTGTTCCGCATGAGGCGGGACTACGTCGGCCTGCCGCTCAACCTCATGTGCCTCGCGGCCGGGCTCGTCAACCGCGCCCGGAGGGGGCTCTTCGGGTGACTCCTCCGCGCGTCTCGGTCGTCATCGTCACGCACGACAGCGGCCAGGTCCTGCCGCGATGCCTCAAGGCCCTGGCCGCCCAGACCCTGCGGGCCGGGAGCGTCGTGCTCGTGGACAGCGGCTCGGCCTCCACGGGCTACCTGGAGGCCGCCGGCACGGCGCACGGCGCGGTCGTGGCGCGCATGGCCAAGAACATCGGTTTCTCAGCCGGCAACAACGAAGGCACCCGCTTGAGCGGCCCCGGAGACTACCTCCTCTACCTCAACCCGGACGTGTTCCTGGACGAGGGGTTCCTCGCGGAGGCCGCGGCCTTCATGGAGGAGCCGGCGCGCCGGCGCGTCGGATGCCTGACCGGCACCCTGCTGGGCTACGACCTGGCAGCCGACCGTCCTTCAGGCCTCGTCGATTCCACGGGCCTTTGCCGGACCTGGTACGGACGCTGGTTCGACCGCGGCCAGGGCGAGGCGGAGGAGAACGTCCCGGCCGCCGGAGCCGGGAGCGTGCCCGCGGTCTGCGGGGCCCTCATGTTCTGCCGCAGGGAGGCGCTCGACCGCGTCGCCCTGCCCGGGGGCCGGGTCTTCGACGAGAGCTTCTTCATGCACAAGGAGGACCTCGACCTTTCGCTGCGGCTCCGCGAAGACGGCTGGGACCTCGTCCATCATCCGGGACTCAAGGCCTACCATTGCAGGGGCTGGGACCGCTCCCGCCGCCGCGTGCCGCGCGCCATGAGGCTCATGGCCGCGGCCAACGAGGTCGCCCTCTACCGCAAGCACCCCTCCCCCTACATCGTGTGGGCGCTGGCCAAGCGCCTGCTGGTGGCCGGGCTGGACCTCTGACCCGTCAGGCCCGGCGATCCGCCGCGTCGGAGCCCTCGAGATGGTTCTCCCTCGCGACATAGCGGTACAAGGACGGGTCCATGAGGAGCCTCAGGGTCTGGGCCGCCATGTAGGCGACCCGCCTCTTCTGGATGGCCCGGAAATACCCTGTGTTCCTCTTGCCCCTGCCGCCCAGATAGGCTGACAGGAGCCCCCGAGGCAGGGACCCGAGGATGCGCCAGGACGCGCGCCATCTCCCCAGGTTCCTGAACGCTCCGTTGACCTCCTCCGCCGCCCACCTCTCGTACCGGTCGATGAAGTAGTCGAGGGTGGCCCGAGAAGGCTCCACGCGATGACCGACGCATGCCCCCGGAAGATAGACGACCTCATGCCCGAGTCCCCGGACCGCGTCGATCATCGCGTACTCGCCCAGGCCCGACAGATGCTTGAGATGCCTGGGAAAGGTGTCCGGGCAGCTGCCTCCGATGCGCAAGGCCAGCTCCCTCCTGATGGCGAAATTGCACCCCATGACGTAGCCGTCGGCCAGGACCTGCCGCTCGGGACCGTGGTCCACGTAAGCGAAGACCCCGTGGGTCTTCTCGGTCCCATAGTCGTAGACCCAGTCGGGCGGCGGCTCGGCCCAGAGCGGCACGACCCTCCCGCCCACCACGCCGGCCCGGACGTTGGCGTCGAACTCGGAAAGGATGCTCTCCAGCCAGTCCCGGCCGGCCACGATGTCGTCGTCTCCGAAGACCACGACGTCGCCGGCCGCTTCGAGGAGGCCTTTGTTCCTCGCGTGGTGCAGGCCCTGGCGCGGCTCGGAGAGCAGGCGCCAGGAGCGTCCGGAGGCGCCCAGGACGGCTTGGACCGCGGCCCCCGCGGCGTCCTTGGAGTTGTTGTCCACGACCAGGATCTCGTAATCCGAAGCCGGGAGGGTCTGCTCGACGAAGGAAGGGAGGGAACCGGCCAGCTGGGCCGCCCTGTTGTACGTCGGGACGACGAGGGACACGCGGACCATGGCTATCTCATCCTGAAGGCCTGCATGTTGGGCAGGTCGAGGACCCGCTCCGCCCTCTCAACGACCGCCTCCCTGACCACTCTCTGGACCCCTTCCGCCCACCCGGTGTCATGGAAGACCGCGACCCCGCCGGCGGCCAGCAGAGCGCCGTAGAGCTCCCAGTCCCGCAGGCAAGCCTCGTAGGAGTGGTCTCCGTCGATGAACAGCAGGTCGAGCTTGAGCCCGGGCTTCCTCAGCTCCGAGATCACCTCTTGGGCCCGGCCCCTCAAGGGCTTGATGACGCGCCGGTACCTGGCCGTGTTCGCCTCGAACTCAGGATAGGTGTCCCTCTCCGGCTCGTCCATCGCCTGATTGCCCCAGGTATCGACGCAATAGAGGGTCCCCCCGCCGGCCTGGACCCCGTCGGCGATGAAGCAGCTGCTCGACCCCAGGTAGGAGCCGACCTCGGCCGCCTTGGCGCCTTTGGGGAGCGCCTTGGCGAGCCGATGCAGGGCGATCTTCTCTCCGGTCGTCAGGTGCGTGGCGATGGACGCCGAGCGGGACAGACCGTTGGCGGCCAGGTAGAGTCTTTGCCTGGCCGCCTCAGTCCTCCGGACGAGGACGCCGCGCACCCGGAGCGCCAGCCAGCGGAAGACCCCGCCCAAGAGCAGCCATTCCAGGAAGGAGGAGTAGAGCAGGAACGCCATCCTGCCTCTGCTCGCGCCGTCGCGCAGGCCCAGCTCCGACTCGGCCGTCGAGGCCTGCTCCGGGCTGATTTCGGTCCGGAGGCCTTCGAAAAGCCGGGTCACGGACTTGAACTGCCCGAACTCCTTGGCCGGGTCGTAGGCTCCGCTCGGGCAGTTCGGGTCTCCTCTGTTCACCAGCCTGGGCTTCTCCCCGTGGATGAAGAAAGGGATCCCCATCTCCACCGCGTAGAGGGCGTAGGACCCGAAAGTGTTCGAGGTGGCGTAGGAGTGGTCCTTGAGGATGTCGTAGAAGCGCTCTGCGAACCTGCGGTCGTAGATGTGCCCCGTCGTGCGGACCAAGATGCCGTGCTTCTCGAACACCCGGTGCAGCCCTCTCCTGACGTCGAGGTAGAAGAGGCACGCGCTGACCGGTTGGAAACGCTCCGGGAGCTCCAAGAGGGACCGCGCGTACCCCTCCATGTCGCATACGCTCTCGATGAGGTCCGTGCCGTGAGCCGGGAAGGCCAGCGTTCCCTTGGCGCCGGAGGACTTCCCGATGCAGTTCTTCCTGCGATAGTGGACGAAGGGCGAGAACATCACCTCGCACGGCCTTTCCGACCGGCGCCTCCATTCCGCGGCCAGCCTGGGGGAATGGAAGAGCATGACGGGCGCGCGCTCCGAAAGCTCGAGCCGGGTCGGGACGTCCCTCTGGCTCGGCCCGTGGTCGGTGGCCACGCACAAGGGGAGCCACCCCGGATAGCGTCCGTAGTCCCGCAGATGCCTCCCGAGCCCGTAGCACTCCGCGGACTCGAACGGGACGTTCCCCAGCGGGACGTCCTCGGACCTCGCGAAGAGCTCCGGCTCCGGCGTCATCGTTTCCGACCCACGATCCACATGTGAGAGGACAGGCGGCTCTTCTTGAGGAGCTCCTGGAGGGCGGCCTGGGCCGCCTCGTCCGGTCGAAGCAGGAGGCGGGAGAAGAACGGGTGGGACTCCCGCAGCCCCGCATCCTCGGCCAGCGCGTTCATGAGGAGCTCCACGTCCAGCTCGCCGGGAGTCGCGACCTCCAGGGGCTCGAACCCCGTCCGCTCGAAGAGCGCGGCCAGGGACTCCGGGTTGAAATAGTTGACGTGCTCGTGGTCCACGACCTTGGCCTTCTCCTTGAGGACCAGCGTGCCCAAGGCGTCGATGTTCGGGGTGGTGCAGACCAGCAGCCCCCCCTTCTTCAAGAACGTCCCGCAGCGTTCGAGGAACGCGGCCGGTGAGAAGAGGTGCTCGATGACCTCGAAGGAGACCGCCGCGTCGACCGAAGATGCCGGCAGCTCCAACCCTTCGAAGGACGTCTGGAGCGTCTCCAGGCCCTTGCCGCGGCAGGCCTCGGCCAGGTCGGCCGTGGGCTCGACCGCGATGACGCGCCTGAAGAAGCCCAGCTCCCGGACGCACCCGCAGAAGGTCCCGAAGGCGGCTCCGACCTCCAGGAGGGTCCCGCCCCGGAGCCCCGCATCCTCGCAGCAGGCCACGACCCTCCGGGCCCGGGGCATCATGATCTTCTCCCGCCGGACCGCCTCGGACGCGGGATAGATGTGCTTGTTCCAGAACGCGTAGTTCTTCGATCGCTGGTAGAAGCTCCGCATGAGCTCCTCGCAAGCCCGCGGGTTCATGAAGACGGTGCGGCACTCCCGGCAGACGTGGTAGGAGAAGCCCTCCTTCTCGGCCCAGGACTCCGACCTCCCGGAGCCGCAGGCCGGGCACGCGGCCTGGACGAACTCCGAGCGCCGGCTCCTGAGGAACTCCTTGTCCTCCTCGAGCAGGGCCTCCTTGGCGGCCATCAGCGCCTTGGGCCGGATGTCGTCTTCCTTGAAGAGCATCGGCTCAGGCTCCCCCGGCGGCGATGCGCTGATAGAGGCACTCCCGGTAATCGCCCTCAGTCCCCTGGAAGAGGTCGTGTTTCTTGTAGAGCAGCTTCATCCTCCGGGGATCGATGGGGTAGCGGGAACACGGGACCCGCTCGAAGCCGCGATTGACCACGCCGCTCCGGTCCATGTTGTTCTGCAGGAAGTACCCGGCCGTGGTCCTCTGCACGTGCCGGAGGTAGTTCTCCAGCACAGGATACGGCATCTCGGAGAAGCTGAAGGCGTTCAAGAACAGGTCCACGGCATCGTCCTCGAGACGCTCGATCGCGTAGTTCGGCGCCAGGACCACGTCGAACCCGGAGACGCTCTCCCGGGTGAGGGGAGCCGCGCCGTCGTGGAGCCAGATCCTCCTGCCGGGCAGGGCGCGCGACAGATAGTAGGCCGCGATCGCCAAGGTCTCAGGCAGGTCGAAATCGACGTACGTCACCCCGGGCTCGAGCGCGTTCCGGAGGTAGTAGAACGCCGTGCCGCCGTAGCCTCCGCCGATCTCGGCCCAGACGGGCTTCCCGATCCCGGACAGGATGCCGGAGATCTGCCTTGAATGATTGTGGAATCGGAACGCCTGGGGCGCGACGAGCTCTCCGCCGATGGAAAGGCCCCACGGGTCGCCGATCTCGGGGACGCGAAGGCGGCCGAGCGGCTCGTCGGGATAGAGGCTGCGCCAGATGCCGTAGTCGCGGGACATGAGCGTCATGAAGCGCTCGACGCTCGCGGGCTTGCCCGCGGCGAGGTCCCGATAATAGGCGTAGTTCGACACGATGGGCCCGAGCTCGTTGCGCCAGAAGCCCCGGAGCCCGGCATGCACATCCTCCAGGTCGCCTTGCGCCAGGCTCTCATAGAATGCCCTGCGCTCCGCGAGATACTCCCCCCACTCCCCGCCGGGCAGGTAGAGGCCGCCCGCGTCCCGCTGCCGCGCCTTCAAGCCCTTGTAGAAGGCGCACAGGCCCGCGATCAGATCCTCCTCCTCGTCGGCTCCCCCGGAGGAGGGGCGCTCCTCGAGGCCCAAGGCGAGCTCTTCTTTCCTCACGCGCTCTCCCATAGGTGATCCTTCATCCATCGGCCGTGCTCGTCTTTCCACCACACCCTCTTGTCGCGGAAGGTGTCCGCGACCCGGTCGAATTCCGCCTCCGTCATGCCGACATAGTCCAGCCAGCGCTCCAGGTCCCTCCTCGGCTTGACGTGGTCGTGCTTCCTCACGAGCGCGACCCCCTGCTCGCGGGTCAGGCGGCCGGACCGGATGTCCTTCGAGGCATGGTCGGAGGCCCGGCCGTACCCGAATTTGACATACTTCAGATAGTCGTGGACGCCGTTCTCGTGCATGTCGTCGAGGTTGGACATCATCCGGTAGGTCCGCTCGAACGGCTGCCGGGCGAACTCGAAGCCGTAGAGCTCCTGCATCCGCCTGGCGTGCTCGTTGGGGTCCCACCTGAAGAAGTTCCCGATGTAGATCCCCTTGGTGCCGACCGCCGCGATCTCCGAATCCGAAGGCATGCGCAGCCAGGCGAGGTCCTTCTCGACGAGGCCCTCCTCCTCCTCGAGCATGTCCCCGGCGACGTAGCCCCGCATGTCGTGCTCGAAGACCGTCCTCTTGTTGTACTCCACGTAGTCGTCGGGCGAGAACATGCCGGAGATGCTCCATGTGATCTCTCCCCACACGACCAGGGGGATTGCGAACTTGACCGCCACGTGCATGGGATACGTCTTGATCCCGGCGTGGGCGTGCCAGTTCATGTCCCCCATCTTCCTGAAGCACAGCCGGTTGAGCTTCTTGAGGGTCTCGACGCTCGGGCCGAACACCAGGTGATCGGCCCCGAAGACCCGCTTCATCATGTCCAGGTTCCTCTGCCCCTCGGGAAGATAGTTGTTGCCGTGGTAGGTCACCAGGAGGGGCGTCATGCCGTGCTCGAGGACCGTGTGGACCTGGAAGTAGCTGTCCTTCCCGCCGCTCACGGGCACGACGCAGTCGTAGCCGCCCGAAGACCGCGCCTTGGCCCAGCGCGCGAGGTCCTGGAACTTCTCCTCCCTCTTCTTCCAGAACTCCGGGGTCAGGGCGTCGAACTCCTCCTGCATCCGGCAAGCGCTGCAAACGCCTTCGTCGTCGAGGATGTTGTTCACGGAGATGGCAGGGTAGACGCATCTCCGGCAGTACCGCATCTTCTCGGGTCTAGGGATCATAGATTCCTGCTGGCGCCTTGCAGCGGGAGGGGCTTCCTGACGTTGTGCCCCTTCTCGTAGAGGTGTCTCTTCGCGTCAAAGACGCTGTTCTCTCGATAGTGGAAGATGTTCGCCGCGGCCACCGCGCTGGCCCGCGTCCTCAGCCCTTCTTCAAGGTGCTCCCAGTTCCCGACGCCTCCCAGAGCGACGAGCGGCAGGGAGACCGCTCCGGAGACCTCCCCGATAAGGTCGAGGTCGTAGCCGGTCCCGGAGCCGTCCCGGTCGATCGAATTGAGCAGGATCTCCCCCGCTCCCAGGTCCTGGACGCGCCTGGCCCACGCCGCGGGCGCCATGCCCGCGGGGGTCCTGCCGCCCCGGTAGACCTCCCAACCGCCCTCGACCCTCTTGGCGTCGATGGAGACGACGACGCACTGCGAGCCGAACTCCTTGGCCGCGGCCGAGATGAAACCCGGGTCGTCGATCGCCTTGGTGTTCAGCGTGACCTTGTCGGCCCCGGCCGAAAGGCGCTGCCGGATGTCGTCGAGGGACCGGATCCCGCCGCCGAAGGTCAGCGGCATGAAGCACCTTTCGGCGACCAGCCTGATGATGTCGATGATCGTCTCGAACCTCGGATGGTTCAGGTCGTCGCGCTTGAGGTCGTAGACGGGGGCGGGAGAGATGTCGAGATAGACGAGCTCGTCGGCCGCCCAGCTGCTGAGCCGCTCGACCGCGGCGGTCGGAGAGCCCAGGCTCTGGTAGCGCTTGAACCCCTTGCTCTGGACGATGACCCCGTTCCTCAGCAGCAGCACGGGGATGAGCCTCTTCTTGAGCATGGCGGATCTCTAGAGCGCGATGAAGTTCCTGAGCAGCTGGAGCCCGTTGTCCTGGCTCTTCTCCGGGTGGAACTGCACGCCGTGGACGTTCCCCTTGGACACGGCCGCGGTCACCCGGACGCCGCCGTACTCGCAGAAGACGGAGCGCGCGTCCGGGTCCTCGCACTTGAGGTGGAAGCTGTGGACGAAGTAGAAGGACGGCTCACCCTCCATGTGCCGGAACAAGGGCGCCGCACCCAGATCCGAGAGGCTGTTCCAGCCCATGTGCGGCAGCGCGAAGCGGCTCCTGTCCACGGAGATCGCCTCGACCGTCCCCTTGACCAGGCCCATCCCCCGGCATTCCTCGAACTCCAGTCCCCGGGAGGCGAGCACCTGCATGCCCACGCAGATGCCGAGGAGCTGGATGCGCCCCGCTGCGGCCTCGGCCGAGAGCGCCTCCAGGATGCCCGTCTTCTCCAGCTTCCTCATGGCCGCTGCGAAGGCGCCCACCCCGGGCAGGACGACGTGGGAGCACCCGCCGAGGTCCTCGGGCCGGGCGACGCGCTTGACGTCCCCGGAGACCGCGGCCACGGCGTTCCAGACCGAGGCGAAGTTGCCGGACCCGTAGTCCACGACGCCCGTCGTCATGCCGCTCGACCCGCCTTCCGTTCTCCCTTGCCGGAGAGGGCCCGCTCGGTGACGCGCAGGATGCGCTCGCAGCCCTTTCCATCGATGAGGGGCTTCGCGCGCTCGTGCATCCTCAGCAGCGCGCCCCGGTCCCGGTGCAGCCGCTCCACCAGGAGGTTGAGCCTGCGGAGGTTGGCGTCGCTCACGAGCCCGGCGTCGATGCACGCCCCGGCCTCCGCCAGCTCCCTGATCAGGAAGGACTGGTCCCGCGCCTCCAGCATGTTGACGGAAGGCAGGCCCGCGAAGGCCGCCTCGTAGGTCGTCACGCCTCCAGGAAGGATCGCCAGCACGCAGTTCCTGAGGATGTGCCACATGGACATGTTCGTCTTCGCCAGGATGATCTCATGGCCGCGGTCGCGCTCGATGGTGTTGATGAGCGCGTCGTAGGAATGGTTGTAGCCCTCGCCGACCAGGACCCAGAAGGTGGCCGGGACCCGGCACGTCCTGAGCGATTTCAGGAACCGGCGCGTCTTGTTGGCGGCGTCGCCGCCCCCCATGCTGATGGCGATCGGCAGGGTGCTCCGCGAGAGCACGCCCTTGTACTCTTTGGTGGCGATCCGGACGCACTCCTTGCGGATGACCGCGTACTCGAGGCCCAGATAGCGCTCCACCCCGGCCTTCTCGCTGGCGGGATGGCTGTATCTGGTGCGGCTGAACAACAGGTCCATCTCGGCCATGCGGTCGAAGATGGGGCACAAGGACACGCAGAGGCGGGCGCGCCGCCGCACCTGAGCCATCGGCTCCTCTCCCAGGCTCAGCATGTCGAGGAACGCCGCGTCGAACGTCCCCACCACGTGCTCTTCGAGCCCGGCCTCGTCGGGCACGACCTTCGCGGGGAACCCGCAGCCGGCCAGCAGCTTGCGAGCCATCTCGCCGCCGATGACGATGAAGCGTACCTCGTGCCGCGCGCTCGCGGCCTCGGCCATGGCGCGCGACCTGATGAGATGGCCCAGGCCGATCTCGGTCGAAGCCTTGCAGATGGATAGGATCCTCATGGGCCGGGTCCTCACTCGAGCAGGTCGGGGGTGAAGGGCTGATACTGCATGATCGCGTCCTTGCAGCGCTTCCCCACGACGCTCCCCGCCTCGTCGGCCCTCATGGCCGCCTCCGGACGCACGACCAGGACGTCCTCCTCCCGGACCGCCTCGCCCCTCTCCAGCCTCCTGGCGGCGTACAGGGACCGCCTCGCCCGCCGGCGGACGGCCAGTTCTTCCTCCGAGAGCTTCTCGCCTCCCCCGCTGACGGCCTCGAAGGACTCCCGGAGGTCCTTCACGTAGCGCGCGAACGCGGGCTCCTCGAGGGAGTGGGCGTGGTCGAAGCCTTCCTGGTCCCTGCTCAGGGTGACGTGCTTCTCGAAGTATTCGGCCCCCTTGGCCAAGGCCATGACGGAAGCCAGGCTGTCCTGGGTGTGGTCGGACAGGCCGACCGGCAGGGCGAAGGTCTTCTTGAGGACGTCGATGAAGCCGAGGTTCATCCGGACCAACGGCGCGGGATAGACCGACACGCAGTGCAGCAGGACCAGGTCCGAGAAGCCCTCCTTGGCCAGCGCCGCGACGGAGCGCTCGATCTCCCCGAGCGTCGACATGCCGGTCGAGAGGACCATGCGCACACCCTCCGCCCCGGCCCGCTGCGCCGCCTTCTTCAGGAACATGATGTTGTTCAGGTCGCAGGACGCGATCTTGACGTAGGAGGGCCGCAACCGCAGGAGCAGGGCCAGGCTTTCCTCATCGAACACGGAGGCGCTCCAATCCATCCCCCGCGCCTTGCAGTGCTCCGCGATCCTCCCGTAGTCGTCGTCGCAGAGCGCCGTCCTGCGCCTGGCCTCGATGACGGGATTGGCCCGGTAGCCCCCGCCCTCGTAGAAGGCCGGCAGGTACAGGCCCTCGGGATTGATGATCTGGAACTTCACCGAATCCGCGTCGGCGCGCTTGGCCAGGTCCACGAGACCCAGCGCCGTCTTGAGGTCGCCGTTGTGGTTGTTGCCCGCCTCCGCGATGACGAAGGGCTTCCTGCCCGGGGCGCGCGTCATGGCCTCACCGCTGGCCCTCGCCGACCCGCTTGGCGAACTCCCTGAGGTTCCCCGTGATGGCCTCCCGCAGGCGCTTCCAGACGGTCTTCTCGCACCGGGCCCGGAGCCGCGCGAGCCTCTCGAGGGACCCCATCCTGAGCGCGACCTCCTCGGCGGCGTCGGCGTGGAGCATGTTGATGTTCCACTCGTCGAGGCCGATGGTCTTGACCAGGCTCGACGCCCTCTGGTCGTAGCTGATGTTGATCGCCGGGATGCCGAAGGCCAGGCACGGCAGGAAGGCGTGCAGCCGGTAGGTGACGGAGAGCCGCGTGCTCTTCAGGAAGGAGAGGAAGGCGTGGACGTCCTCCGCGTAGAGGTACTCCATGTCCGCGAACGAGGCCGCGAAGGGGATGTCCCGGTGGTCGTGGCAGAGGAGCTTGATCCGCCGATAGCCGTGCGCCTTGAGGCGCGCGATGATGTCGGCGATCTCGCTCCTCACCCTGAATTGATGCTCGATCGGGATGCTCATCAGCGCCGGCGACCGGACCGAGATCAGCGCGTCCGTCCTGTCTTTCTCCGGGACGAAGACGAGGTGGTGGGGCACTTCGCCGAGGAAGAGCGTGGGGCAGCCGCAGAGGCGGTTCGCGCAGCCCAGGTCGTCGAGATGCCCCTTGGTCGCCAGGTCCCGCGTCAAGGAGATGCGGGCCTTCCTGTTGAGCATGACGATCCTCTCGTCGCTCATCACGTCCGTCCTGTCCGTGAGCTTGAGCCTCTTGTTGTAGATCCCGCCCCTTGAAAGGCTGAAGAGCATCAGCGGGACCTCGAGGGCCTTCAGCGCCGAGGGGTTGATCTCGAGCTCGCCGTTCTCGTAGAGGTTGCCCCCTCCGATGATCAGGCCGTCGCCGTACTGGTTCACCTCGTAGACGGTCTGGGGGTTCAAGCCCGCCTTCTTGTGGCTCTCGTACTTGCTCGTGGCGGGCAGGGAGATGAGGTTGACCGTCTCCTTGAAGGCGCTCCTGAGGAAATGACTCAGGGCGAGGAAGATGACGTCGTTGCCGATGTTGAAGCCCTTGGGCCGGATGCAGTATAGGTTGACCAACTAGGACACCTCCCGGTACAGTCTGACCAGCTCGGGCAGCGGCAGGCCCGCGACATCCCGTCCCGCGCGGAGGAGCTTTCCGAGCCGCTCCAGGTCGGCCGGCGTGTCGACCACGAGCCTGACGTCGTGGTCGTCCCCGCCGCCGTAGGGCATGCAGCAGACCTTGAACGCGGCCAGGTGCTCGTAGAAATAGGAGGTCGCGTGCTCCCGCTGCAGGCTCGTGGTCAGGCTCTCATAGCACGCGAGAAAGACCTCCGACCGGAGGATCTCCACGCTGACCCCGTACGGGAACGCCCTGGGGACCAGGTTGGTCACGAGATCCGCCCCCCGCTCCCGGATGAGGTCGAAGCCCTCCCGCAGCAGCTCCTTGCGGACGAACGGGCTGTCCCCGTTGACGCGCGCGAAGCAGTCGAGCCCGTGAGCCTCGAGGCAGCCGGCGATGCGGCCCGCGACGTCCTCCACCGGACCCTGGTAGCACGGGATGCCTTTCCTCGCCGCCAACTCGACCAGGGGGCGGTCCAGGTCCCGGCCGGTCGTGGCCAGCACGGTGCGGTACCTCCCGGGGTCTGCGACGCCGTCGATGCACCACTCGACGAGGGGCTTGTGACCGAGCAGGGCCATGGCCTTGTTGGGGAACCTGCTCGAATCCATGCGGGCGAGGACGATGACGCCGGGGTTCATGCCGCTTCGCCGCTCAGCCTTTCGTGGTCCCAACGGGACGCGACATAGACGCCTCCGGACGGCGAGACGTTGGTGAAATCCGCGAACGCGCCGGCCTTCCGCGACTTGATGACGGAAAACGAGAGCGGCGCCTCCACGAAGTCGTCCACCCCCTCGCGGGCGTGGGCCCGGAACCAGACCGTGAGGGTGTATCCGCCGGGATAGAGGTTGAGCTCCGGGATGCGCGCGCGGAACCTGTAGACGCCGGCGTCGAGGGGCCCGATGGCCCGTCCCCACCCCGAGACCAGGTGGTGCAGCCGCGCCCCCCTCGGCGTGGAGATGCAGAACCCGACCTCGGGCTCGAGGACCCGTCCCTTGACGGCGACGACCGCGGACGCCACGAAGGGCTCGCCCATCATGAAGGCGTCCGTCAGGCCGCCCTCGCCGTCCAGCGTCGAGACCTCCCTGATGTCCGCGTGCTTGCGCGGGCCGGACCGGTCGAGGTCGA
Source organism: Elusimicrobiota bacterium (assembly GCA_016218545.1). Classification (GTDB taxonomy): domain Bacteria; phylum Elusimicrobiota; class Elusimicrobia; order UBA1565; family UBA9628; genus JACQWX01. Next base: position 103,289 of record JACRDQ010000019.1, on the reverse strand, counting down.
GGCCCGGCGCCGACAGGTCGACGGCCAGCTTCCCCTGCCCGCCGCCCCTCACGTAGGCGTCGACGCACTCCTGGGCCCCGCCGGCGAACGCGGCCTTGCCTTCCTTGAGGAGGAGCCCGTGCGAGCAGAGCGCGCTGACGACGTCCATGTTGTGGCTCACCAGGAGCACGGTCCTTCCGCCCTTGGCGGCCTCGCCCATCTTCCCCAGGCACTTCTTCTGGAAGGCGGCGTCCCCCACCGCCAGAGCCTCGTCGACGATCAGGATCTCCGGCTCCAGATGGGCCGCCACCGCGAAGGCGAGGCGCACGTACATGCCGGAGGAGTATCTTTTCACCGGGGTGTCCAGGAAGAGCGCGATCTCCGAGAAGTCCACGATCTCGTCGAGCTTGGACCGGACCTCCCGGCTGGACATGCCCAGGAGCGAGCCGTTCAGGAAGATGTTCTCCCTGCCGGTCAATTCCGGGTGGAACCCGGTGCCGACGTCGAGGAGGCTCGCCGTCCGCCCCCTCATCGTGACGCGGCCCGAGGTGGGTTCCGTGATCCGGGAGAGGATCTTCAAAAGGGTGGACTTCCCCGCCCCGTTCCTGCCGATGATCCCCAGGACGTCGCCCTGCCGGACCTCGAAGGAGACGTCATCGAGCGCCCAGACGGCGTCGCGGACCTCCGCCCCGCCCGCGGCCTCCCGGCCGAGGCCCGAGGCCAGGGCCTTGAAGGGAGCGGCGACCGCCTGCATGATCTCCTCGCGGAGGCTCCCATACGACTGCCTGGCGCCGATCGCGTAGCGCTTCGAGAGGTGCAGGGCTTCGATGATCGGCTTGGACATGGTCAGATGACGTCCGCGAAATGCCGCTCGACGCGGCGGAAGTAGTACAGCCCGGCCACGAAGACCACGGCGCCCACCGCGGCGGAGACGGCCAGCGCCGGCAGGGGGACGGGCCGGTGCCCGAGGACCGCGGAACGGAACGCTTCGATGACTCCTCCCATGGGATTGAGGGCGAGGAGGATGCCGTAGGGTCCTCCGACGAGGCTGCTCGGGTAGAGGACCGGGGTGACGAACATCCAGAGCTGGATGAGGAAGGGAACGGCGAATTGGACGTCCCGATACTTCACGTTGAGGGCCGAGAGCCACAGCCCGAAGCCGACCGCGTTCATCAAGGTCAGCAGCACGAGCAGGGGAACCAGGAGGACGCCGGCGCCGACGCCCACGCCGTAATAGGCCATCAGGAACCCCAGGACGAGGCCGGCGATGGCGAAGTCCGGGAGAGCGGCGATGGCCGAGCTCGCGGGCATGATGAGCCTCGGGAAGTAGATCTTGGTGACCATCTGCGCCCCGGAGACCACGCTCTGGCTCGAGCGGCCCAGCACGGCCGCGAAATACTGCCAGGGCAGGAGCCCCAGGAAGACGAAGATGGGGTAGGGGACGCCGTCCGAGGGCATGCCTGCGTAGCGGCCGAAGAGCACGGAGAACACGGCCATCGCCAGCACGGGCTGCAGGACCGCCCAGAGCACCCCGATGGCGGTCTGCCGGTATTTCACCTTCACGTCCCGCCAGGCGAGGAAGTAGAGGAGCTCCCGGAACCGCCACAGCTCCCGGAAGTCGATGGGGTTCCATCCTTTCCGGGGTTCGATGATGGTCAAGGCGCCGGACATGTCGGTTTCCTGCGCCCCCACGGAGCGACGGGGCCAGGCGGTTTTTATGTTACCAAATCGAGAGACGCCAGGCAGACCCGGCCGGGAGGTCGAAGGTCAGGCCGCCCGTCCCACGACCAGGACGTTCCAGGTCGCGGCGTCCGGCTCTTGGTCGATCCCCGGGAAAGCGCCGGTCCGCAGGCGCGTAAAGCCCGCCGCGCCGAGGAACCTCTCCAAGTCCTCGGGGAAGAAGTAGCGCATGGGATGGCTCTCCCGCGTCTCGGAGGCCAGGCGCTCGCCCTCCCACCGCCGCACGAGGATGTCCACGGTGCAGACCCGGCGCTCCTCATCGAGCCTGCCCGAGGCCGTCCGCTCCAGCCTCCCGCCGGGCGCCGGGAAGGTCTTGCTCCGTTGCGAGGGCTTGGTGCCGACCACGGCAGGGCCGTGCCAGACGTCGAAGACCAGCAGCCCCCCGGGTTCGAGGTGCCTCCTGGCGGACTTGAGCGCGGAGAGGACGTCCTCATCCTCGAGCTGGTACCCCAGGACATTGAACATCATGAGGGCCGCGTCGAAACGGCGGCCGAGGTCGAAGGAGCGCAGGTCTCCCCGGTGGAAGGCCGCGGTGCGGCCCGCCGGCAAGCCTGAGGCCTTCTTGCGCGCCTGGGCCAGCATGCCCTCCGAGAGGTCTACCCCCGAGACTTCGAGCCCGCGCCGGGCCAGGGGGATGCTGTGGCTTCCTGTCCCGCACCCGAGATCCAGGACCGACCGGACCGGGGCCTGGCCGTAGGTCCGGAAGACCCGCTCAAGGACGTCGCACTCGGAAGCGTAGTCTTTCTCCCGGTAGAACGTGTCGTAGGCGGCCGCGTACGCGTCCCCGAAGACCTCGTCCATCAGAGGAGGCCGCGCACCGCGGCGCAGACCTGCTCGAGCTGGCCGTCCGTCAAGGCCAGGCCCGAGGGGAGGTAGAGCCCCTGCCGGCTGAGGCGCTCCGTCACGGGATAGCGCTGTCCCTCGAAGAGGCCGCGCCGCAGGAGCGCGGGCTGCTCGTGCATCCCTAGGAAGAAGGGCCGGGTCTCGACCCCGCGCTCGGCCAGACGCTCCGCGAAGAGGCGCGCGTCCATGCCGGTCTCCTCGGACAGGACGACGCCCACCATCCAGTCCACGCTGCGCGCCCAGGGCTCCTCTACGTGCAGCTCGAGGCCCTTGGCTCCCTGCAGTCCCTTGCGGTAGCCTTGGCCGATGAAGCGCTTGCGGGACACGATCGCGTCCATCCGCTCCACCTGGGCCAGGCCGATGGCGGCCTGCAGGTTGGTCAGCCGGAAGTTGAAGCCCAGCTCCTCATGGCGGAAGCGGCGGTCGGGCCGGAACGCCAGGTTCCTGAGGGAGCGCGCCTTCCCGGCCAGCCGCTCGTCATCGGTGAGCAGCATCCCCCCCTCGCCCGTGGTGACGAGCTTGTTGGCGTAAAAGCTGAACGCGCTCATCGTCCCGAAGCTCCCGCAGCGCCGCCAGGCCGGGTCCGGGGCGCTCCTGCCCGTCAGGTATTCGGCGCCATGGGCCTCGGCCGCGTCCTCGATGACGGCCAGGCCGCGCTTCCTCGCCAGCTCCAGGAGGGGGTCCATGTCCGCGGGGTGCCCGTAGATGTGGACCGGCATGACGGCCCGGGTGCGGGGGGTGATTTTCCTCTCCACCTCGGCCGGGTCCAGGCACCAGGTGCGGGGGTCTGCGTCCGCCAGGACGGGGACGCCGCCGTTGAAGACCACGGCGCTGGCGCACGAGATGATGGTGAACGAGGGGAGGATGACCTCGTCGCCCGGCTCGAGCCCCAGGCAGGCCACGGCCAGCTGCAGGGCGGCTGTCCCGCTGCTGACCGCGACCCCGTGCCTGCGGCCGCAGTAGGCTGCCCAGCGCTCCTCGAACTCGTCGAGGAAGCTCCCGGCGGAGGAGATCCACCCGTCGCGCACGCACCGGGTGACGTACTCCAGCTCCTTGCCGTCCAGCTTCGGCTCGTTGACCGGGATCATCAGAAACGTTCCTTCTCGTCCAAGCCCGTATAGGGTCCCTGCTTGACCTCCAGGAAGACCGTGTCCTCCAGCATGCGGAAGCCGTGTCCCCCCGCGACCAGGAACAGGATGTCCCCTGCCCGCAGGAGCCGGGTGGCCACCTTCTTGCGGCCGTCGTCGTAGACGTCCAGCCAGCACCGGCCCTTCTTGACGACGAGCACCTCGGAGGTCCCGATGATGCTCCTGCGCAGGGGCCGGTGGAGATGGCGGTCCACCACCCCCCCGGCCGGGTGAGCCACGAAGCCCACCTGGAGGTTGAACTCCGGCGGGGTCAGGAAGGCCGTCTTCCTCGGGTCCAGCCGGCCCCGGACCACGCACGCCAGGAGCCGGCCTTTCCAGCTGATGCGCTCGATGTTCTTCATCTATCTCCAATCCTGGGCGCCGTGATCGAAGCGGTAGAGGCCCTTGGGATTGAACCATTTCTTCACCCTGCCGGGCGCGTGCCACAGCCCTCGCTCCGCCTGGGCGAGTAGGCGCTCCGCCAGGGATGGCGCCCTGGCGATGGCGTCCAGCTCGGCGAGGTAGCGGGCCCTGGCCTCGGAGAGCTGTCCCGGGTGGACCCGGAATCCCCCCAGGAAGGCCTCGACGATGGCCAGGTCCGAGACCTCGGCGAACGTCTTCCAGAGATAGAAGTCCCCGGCCAGCTTGAAGCCCGCGAGCTTCCCCAGGTCCAGGCGGTCGTTCAAGGAGGCGTCCCAGAAGGTCGATTCCTGCTGGATGAAGGGGAGGCAGCGGCCGTAGAGCCCGGCCTCGATGAGGCTCCGGTGGTAGCGGAAAGGCAGGCTGGCTGAGACCACCTGGGAGCGGTCGTTGTAGGACACCCTCATGCCGGTCAGCCAGCGCGCGGCCTTCTTTTCGAAGAGGTCGAGCACCACGTCGAAGGCGCCTTTGGCGTAGAGGTCCCCGGCGTTGATGTAGCAGCAGACCCCCGGCGGCCGGGCCAGCCGGAGCCCCTTGGCCAGGGCATCGTACATCCCGGCGTCGGGCTCCGAGATCCACCGGATCCGGTCTGACCCGAATCCCCGGACGACCTCAGCGCTGCGGTCCGTGGACGCGCCGTCTACGACGGTGTAGCTGAGCCGGGCGCGGCCGGAGACGACCGCGGTCTGGGAGAGGACCGACTCGACGGTCTCCCGGAGCCTCGGCTCGGCGTTCCGGCACGGGGTGATGACGTGGAATGTCGTGGGCAATCAGGATCCTCAGGCTCCGGCGGGACGTCCGCGCTGACGGACCATATTCTAACAATCACCCGGAGCGGAAGCAATTTTTGATAGGATGAACCCATGAGTCCGCGGCCGCCGGAGCGCGGCAAGGTCGCCGTCCTCGTCTACGAATACGGGCTCGGCAACTCCCCCGCCTTGATCAACGCCGCCCGCGCGCTTGCGGAGAGCGGCTATGGCGTGGACCTCTTCACCTGCCGCGCCTTCCTCGGGGACCTGCGCTTCGACGACGAGCGCATCCGGGTGCGCGAGATCGGCGTCTGGGGCCTCCGGAGCCTGGCGCACCGCGGCCGCTTCCTGGCGTCTCGGACGGCCCGGCGGGTCATGGCCCCCCTTCCCCGCCGGCGTCAGGAGGCCGTAGAGCGTGAGAGACTCGAACGCGGCGTGTCAATCTACGCGGACTCCGTCTCCGCCGCCATGGGGGACACGCGCTACGCCTGCCTGATCGGGGTCGAGCCCCTGGGCCTGCTGGCAGCCTCCCTGCTGGGATCGAGCCTGGGCGCGCCTTACGTCTACTACAACCTCGAGCTCCACCATGGCCCGGACATCACGACCGCGGCCGAAGCCGCGGCCAAGGAGATCGAGAAGGACCGCATCAAGGGCGCCTCGTTCACGATCACCCTGGATGACGAGCGGGCGAGGCTGATCTGTTCGGAGAACGGCACCCCCAGGGACTCGATGCTCACGGTGCCGGTCTGCGCGGACGGCGACGCCTTCATGGAGAAGACCGACGTGCTCAGGCGCAGGCTGGGGCTCCGGCCGGAGGACAGGATCATCCTCTACGCCGGGTTCCTCGCCGAGTGGGCCATGGTCGAGGAACTGGCCGAGTCGGCGCGGGATTGGCCCGATGACTGGGTCCTGGTCCTCCACAGCCACGGCTGTCAGGACCACGCCACGCTCAAGAGGCTCAGGCGCTGCGAGGGCGGCCGGGTCAGGCTCTCGCTCGACCCCGTCCCCCACGACGAGCTCGCGGCCCTCCTCGCATCCGCGGACATCGGGGTCGCCCTCTACCGGGACCGCGGGCTCAACTTCACCCTGATCGGCTCGGCCTCCGGCAAGGTGGCTCATTACCTGAGGAGCGGCTTGCCGGTCATCGTCAATTCCTACCCGGCCATGTCCCGGGTGCTCGACGAATACCGCTGCGGGGCGGCGATCGACGGCATCAGCCGGATGCCGGAAGCGATCCGGAGCATCCTGGGAGACTATCAGAGCATGAGGAGCGCGGCGTTCCGCTGCTACGAGGAGAGGTACCGGTTCTCGCGGCGTTTCTCGAAGGTGCTCGAACGGATCGACGCTCTATGACGCCTGCCGCTCCCAGGAGGCTGGCCGCCGGATTCGTCAAGGCCCTGCTCGGCCGCTGCGGCTACGCGGTGGTCCCGGCCCCTAGCGCCCTGACCCTCGAGGCCGCCCTGTCCCGCAGGGCCAAGGCCGGCGCGCGGGTGGGGACCGTGCTGGACATCGGAGCCTCGGACGGCCTCTGGTCGCGGGAGGCCCTGCGGCATTTCCCGGGAGCAGCGTGCCTGCTGGTGGAGGCCAACCCCGTCCACGCGCCGGCCCTGCAGGCCTTCAAGAGCTCCACCGACAGGGTCGAGGTCGAGCTCGCGGCCGCCGGGGACGTGGACGGCGAGCTCTATTTCGACGGCAGCGACCCGGCAGGGGGACTCGCCGGACACCGCCCGCCGGCCCCTGGGTGCCTCCGCGTGCCCGCGGTCAGGGTGGATTCCCTGGTGCGGCGCAAGCGGCCGCAGCCTCCGTTCCTGCTCAAGCTCGACACCCACGGCTTCGAGGTCCCCATCCTCGAGGGCGCGGCCGAGACCCTCAATTCCGCGAGCCTCCTGGTCATCGAGGTCTACAACTTCAAGCTGACCGCCGGCAGCCTGCGCTTCCACGAGATGTGCGCCTTCCTGGAAGACCGCGGCTGGCGCCCCATCGACATGTGCGGAGTCATGCACCGGCCCGGAGACGGCAGCCTCTGGCAGATGGACCTCATCTTCGCCCCTGCTGCCGACCCGGCCTTCCGGTCGAACGACTACCGGTGCCCTCCATGAGGATCCTCCAGGTCGGCAAGTTCCCCCAGGAGTTCAGCGGCGGCGTGGAGCGGGCCGTGTTCACGCTGAGCTCCGAGCTGGCCAAGGAGCACGAGGTTGAGGTCGTCACGAGCAGCCTGGACCGTTCCCCGAAGACGGAACGCTCCGGGAACCTGACCTGCCGTCGCCTCCCGACCTGGTTCAGGCTCTTCTCCACGCCGTTCTCGCCCTCGCTGGTGTCCCATCTGGCTGCTTCCCGGTGCGACGTGGTGCAGCTCTCGTTCCAGAATCCGCTGGCTGCCGCCGCCTATCTCCTGGCCCGGCCTCAGGGCAAGCTCGTGGTCTGGTACCATCACGACGTCATCCGCCAGCGTGTCCTGGGGGAACTGATCTCCCCGGTCCTCTCCCGGGTCCTGCGAAGGGCCGACCGCATCGTGGCCACGAGCCCGGCCTACGCTTCCTCTTCCCGGGCGCTGGAACCCTTCAAGGACAAGACCGTGGTCATCCCCCTGGGCATCGACCCGGCGCCGCTCAATGCCGAGGCCGAGCTCTCAGCAGGCAGGGAGATCAGGCGGGTGTGCGGCTCTCCCCTGGTCCTCTTCGTGGGCAGGCTGGTGTACTACAAGGGCCTCTCCTGGCTGCTGGAGGCCATGAAAGGCATCGACGCCAGACTCCTCGTCATCGGGAGCGGTCCCCTGGAGGCGGAGCTCAAGGCGCAGGCCTCCCACCCCGGATTGGCCGGCAAAGTGCTGTTCCGGAAGGTGGGCCATGCTGAGCCTCTGGGCCGTTATTTCCACGCCTGCGACGTCCTGGCGCTCCCGTCGTCCGAACGGACCGAGGCCTTCGGCCTGGTCCTGCTGGAAGCCATGGCCTGCGGCAAGCCGGTGGTAACCACGGAGTTGGGCACCGGGACGAGCTACGTGTGCCAGAACGGGGTCACGGGGCTCGTGGCGCCCGCGCAGGACAGCAGCGCGCTCAGGCAGGCCGTCCGTTCCATCCTCTCCGACCCCGGCATGGCCCGGCGCATGGGCGAAGCGGGCAGGAAGAGGATGCTGGAGCAATTCACGCTGCAAGGCATGGCCAGGTCGTTCACCGGCCTCTACCAGGGGCTGCTGAGATGCTGAGGGGATACAAGAAGCTGCTGGACCTCATCCACCTCGCGGCCACGGGAGCCCTGATCATCGCCACCTACGCGGTCCTGCACGGCCTCATGCAGGGCCGGGCCGAGCCCCTCAGGGCCCTGCAGGACTACATGCCGACCATCGGCCTGCTGTGCTGCTCGGTCCTGCTGACCCTGTCCCACCGGGGCTTCAGCTCCTTGGGCCCGTTCGCCACCGCCGCCTCCGTGCTCGGGGAGCTGGCCATGGGCTACGCCCTGGGCCTGCTCATCTACGTCTTTGCGGCCTACGCGCTCAAGCTCCCGCACCTCAGCCGCGCGTTCATCTTCGGCGGCATCGCCTGGAGCTACGCCGTGGTCGCGGCTTGGCACCTGGCCACCTACGCCCTCTACAGACGCATGATGGCAAGCGGCTGGACCAGCCGGAGAGTGCTCCTCGTCGGGAACGACGCCACCCTGCCCCGCATCATGGAGACCCTGCGCCGCCATCGCTCCCTGGGGCTCGCCATCGCGGGCACCGTCAACATGGACCGGCTCCAGGAAGGCATCCTCCTGGAAGACGGAGGGCGCGCGGAGACCTCCGACATCGGAGGAGTCCTGGATTCCCTGGTCGTGGACTACGCCTTCTTCGCCGCCTACAAGCAGGCTCCCGGCTGGGCCGAAGCCGCCATGGCCGCCTGCCAGGAGCGGGGCATCGAGATCTGGCTCAAGCCTGATTTCATCCAGGAGGACGTGCTCTTCTCCAGGTTCGACCATCTGCAGGACATCCCGATGCTCATCTTCTCGCTGAGCCCCAGGCAGGGGCCGGCGATCCTGGCCAAGCAGCTCTTCGACGTCTGCGCCTCCCTGCTCCTGCTGGTCCTGCTGGCCCTTCCCATGCTCGTCGTAGCGCTCCTCATCCGCCTGGAGAGCCGCGGCCCCGCCTTCTTCCTGCAGACCCGGGTCGGCCTCAACGGCAGGCGCTTCTCCATGGTCAAGTTCCGGACCATGGCGGACGGAGAGCAGGCGCAGAGCCTGCGCAACGACCTCAGCGGCCCGGTCTTCAAGATGGCCGGCGACCCCCGGGTCACGCGCCTGGGCAGGATCCTGCGGAGGTACTCGGTCGACGAGCTGCCCCAGCTCTGGAACGTGCTCACCGGCGACATGAGCCTGGTGGGGCCGCGTCCCCCCCTGCCCACGGAGGTGAGGCATTACGAGGCCTGGCAGCGCAGGCGCCTCTCCATGCGCCCCGGGATGACGGGCCTCTGGCAGGTTTCGGGCCGCAACGCGATCACGGACTTCGACGAATGGGTGAACCTCGACCTGAAGTACATCGACGGCTGGAGCCTCTGGCTCGACGCCAAGATCCTGGCGAAGACGGTGCGGGCCGTGGTCCGGGGAACGGGCGTCTAGGTCAAGGCCCCGACCGGCCGGCTTCCAGGCCCCGGAACTTCGGGTCGAACTTGGTGGACTTCTCGCCCACCGACGAGGAGTTCAGCTGCTCGAGTTCGACGTCGAGCTGCTTGGCGTCGAGGGCCTTCCTGACGGACTCCCTGTAGCGGCTCACGAGCTCGGGCCGCGTCTGGGCCACGGAGGGCTGGGAGAGGTATTCGTGGATGGTCGGCCAGTCCACGGCCCGGCCCAGCTTGCCGGCGTAGGCCTGGACCCCGGCGTCGGCGCGCAGAGCGGCGAAGACGTCGTTCGACCTGACCATCTCCGCGAAGATCGGGTTGGTCTGGATGCCCTTGACGTCCATCACGAGGGTGAAGTTCCGCACGGCGTTGGGCAGGACGCGGGCCACGTCGATGCGGCCCTGGGCCTGCAGGAGGTGCACGGCGGACATGTCGTGCGGGTCGATGACGAGCATCTCGTAGTTGGTGTAGCCCTTGAAGGCCTTGGGGTCCGGGTTCTCGCGGTCCCCCTTGAAGTTGAGGTCGAGACCACGGCCGCCCACCCGGGTGTCGAGGAGGAGGAACTTGACCTCGCCGTTGTTGAGTCCCTCGAGGTTCATCTGCTTCATGACGTCGGCCTGGGGCCGGTTCTCCCGGAGCCACTCGGTGTCGGAGAAGACCTGCGCGATCTCGCTCTTCTTGGCCAGGCCCTGCTTGATGAGGAAGTTGCGCACCTCCCGCAGGGCGCGGGTATCGGAGAGGGAGAGCACGGTCAGGCTCGTCGAAGCCGGCTGGTTCTTCCTCAAGCCCTGGAGGTAGGCGCGCACGCCGTCCGCGGCCGGGGCCTCCGAGATGCGGAGCACGGCCTGGTTCTCGTTGCCCACCCCGGACTTCTCGAACCAAGCCTTGACGGGCTCCGGGACGTGGGCGGCCTGGGGCTTGACCACCACGAGGTCCTGGGAGATGTCCCGGCCGTTCCTGGGCGCGTCCTTGATCCTCTCGAAGCGCTGCGAGCGGTCCGACATGAGGTCCAGACCGACGTTCTCCGGCGCCTTGGAGGGCGAGCCTCCGAACCGGGTGCCGCGCGCCTCCATGATGCGGCGGAGCTCCTGGCCCGCGGTGCCCGACATCAGGATGAAGCGGGCCTTCTTGTTGTCGATGATGTCCTTGATGGTCGAGACGGTCTTGTGCTTGTAGGGGAGGGTGAGGTCCGTGCCGTACTCGATCTCCCAGAACCGGCGGGTCGGAGTGTCCATGCTGTCGAACCACTGCCCGTTGTGGATGACGTTGATGCGGTTGCCCCGGTTGTCGAGACGCACGGTGGCCGGGTTGTCGAAGTGGCCCCGGGCGAGGTTGATGAGCTCGTTGCGCACCCAGGAGCCGCCCTTGCCGGTGGGGCCGCGCGGCCAGAGGATGGATGGCACGATGTTCCAGAAGAGGTCCATCTTCTGGCTGTGGGGCATGACCGGGTCGGTCATGACGGCCTTCAGGAGCTCGACGCCGTGGGAGCGGGTCAGGCCCACGTCCGTGGCCTGGAGGCTCTGGCCCGTCACGAGGCTCTTGAGGTAGGTCGCCCCCAAGCCCGTGAGGCTGCGGCCGTCGAGCGTGCGGTTGATGCGCGCCACCGCGGCGTCGCCGACCGCGGCGTCCGCGGACATCCGCTCGACGTCCGCCGCCACGGGGAACATGTCGCGCCGCATGCCGCGGTAGACCTCGTAGATCGGGTTGTCCGTCTTGGCGAAGCCGCGCACCATCTTCTCCCGCACGGCCAGGCGCTCCATGGCCGCGGACTCCCAGCCGGTCTTGCCCTCCTCGATGAGCCGGACGATCTCGGTCCCGTCCTGGGAGAGGAGCTTGCGCGTGTGGGTGAAATCGGAGCGCGTGGGCGCGATCCCCTGGCCCGCCCTGACCAGGTCGGCCTTGGCCGTGGCGAGCTCGCCCTCGATCGTCTTGATCCGCGTCTCGAGGACCTCGGTGCTCTCGCCGCGTGTGCGGGCCTCCACGACCTTGCGCTGGGTCTTGGAGAGCTCCTGGTTGAGGACGCCCTGCCGCCGCAGGGCCGACTGCCGGAGCTCGAGGCTCCCCTGCCGGATCTGGGCCATGTCCGGAGCGCCGTTGGCGAAGCCCTCGTAGAGCTTGATGCGGGCCTCCAGGCCCGCCTTCTCGATGCGCAGGGACTCCGCCTTGGCCTTCAAGGCCTCGGCGGTCTTGGCGCGGCCGCCGTGCGCCGAGAGGTCGGACTCCAGCTTGGCGAGCTCCTTGGTGACGATGTCCACGCGCGCCTGCGCCGCGGACTTCTCCCTCGAGGCCGCGCCCCAAAGGTCCATCAGGGCGCCGGCCGGGTCGCGCTTGACCAGGCCCAGGAGGTTCTCCTGCTGGGTGAAGGCCTTGCGGACCTCGCTCAGCAGCTCCAACCGGGTCTTGACCTCCATCTCGGGCCTGGCGCTGAGGCGCTCCATGACCCTGGTCCGGAGCTCCCGCAGGGCCCCGGCCTGGTCGGGTCCCACGGCCCCGGACTCGTTCAAGGCCTGGCGCTGGGCCTGGCTGGACTCGCGGATGGCCTTGGCCCACTCGGCCTTGCCCGCGATCATGGGGGTCTCGGCCTTGGAGGCGTTGAAGAGCCTGGCGCGCAGGGACTCGGCCGCGCTCTTCAAGGACGTGCCGCGCACGCTCCCGCCGAGGTCCGCGCCGTCCACGAGGGCCTGCTGGGACTTGAGCAGGGCCTGGAGCTGGTCGGCCGTGCGGGCCACGACCTCGGGCTTGCGCGCGCGCTCCATGGTGTCGGCCAGCTTGAGCATCCGGTCCGCGTTGGACGTGAGCTTGGCCAGGGTCTTGGCGTCGGCCCTCAGGGGTCCTGAGGCCTCGACGAGGGCGTTCCCGGAGTGGAGCAGGCCCTCCACCTCGGCCTTGGCCAGGGCGAAAGCCTCGGGCGAGCGGGCCGCGGCCAGGCGGTCGGCCGCCTTGAGGAGCTTGCTCATGGTGTTCCGCATGGCCGCGCCCTCGGGCGTGCGGGGGTCCACCGCGTCGGTCGCGGCCTGAGCGCGCTTGACGTCGGCCTTCACGGCCTCGGCGATCTCCACGGAGCCCTTCCCCACCTTGGCTTCCATGGACTTCTGGATCTGCTCGATGAGCCGGTAGGCCGAGGCGGACTTCGCGATCTGGGCCGTAGTCTCGCCGATGGTGAGCATAGGCTGCAGCGCCGCGCCGTCGCCCTCGTCGCCGAAGATCCAATGCTTCTTCACGAGGTCCTTGCCCACGAGCTTCTTCTCGGCGATCTTCGCCTTGAACTCCTCGTAGGTCATGAACTCGATCTTGGACGCCACCTTCTTGTAGGCGTTGAACTCCAGGCGGGCCTGGGCCTCGAGGTTCGACTGCACCGTGAGGAAAGTGACGTTCATCTTATGGAAGGCCGCGTCGGCCTCCGCGATGGGGAGCAGGCCCTCGAAGACCATCATGGTCTTTCCGCCGCCGGTCTTGAGGAGCAGGAACTCCTGGACCGGCGTGCCGCCCCGGCCCATGAGGGTGATGAGCCCCATGGAGGTCATCATGGCTTCGAACTGCTCGGGCCGCCAACTGGAGAGGGCCTGTCCCTTGGAGTCCCGCACGGCCCACGGAGCGGCCTCCATCTCCTTCAAGGCCGCCCGGATGCCGTCGAACTCCGCGGGCGCCAGGACCGCCTTCTTGGCGTGCAGCTCGTTCATCATCTCGGCCAGGGTGGAGCGGTAGGACGTGCCCTTGGCCACAGCCGGGGCGTCGGCGTTGGGCGAGGCCCTGCGCCACTCGGCCAGGTGCGTCTCGAAGCCGGTGAGGAGCTCGCCGATCTTGGAGTTGCCCTTGTACTGCTCGCGCAGGGCCGCCATGTTCTCCTTGGCGAGCGCGTCCACGGTGCCGACCTTGTTGAAGGAGTTGAACCGCGCCTCCACGGCCTCGAAGTACTCGTAGAGCTTGTTCATGCTCAGCTTCTCGGCGACCGTCAGGTTGGGGACGGAATCCACGCCCTTCTTGAGGTCGGCCACGAGGTCCATGTACCCCTTCTTGAACATGGGGTGGCCTTCCTTCTTGTTGTTGGCCTTCCACTCGGCCGTGGCCTTCCACATGTCCTCGACGGCCTTCTCCAGGGCCGGGGACTGGGCGTTCGAGTTGGCGCGCACCGCGTCCATGAAGGCCTTGCCCGCGGGCTTGGGCACCATGTCGGCCTCGAAGTAGGGCTTCATGATGGCCTCGGCGGCGGCCGTGGCCTCGGGGGAGAAGGCGACGCCCTTGACGGGCTTGAGCTTGACCGCCAGGGCCACCTCGCGGCGGATGCCCGGGGTCACGGTGCCGAACCCCGGGATGGTGGTCCCGGGCGCGGCGCTGAGGACCTGCTCGACGAGGCCCTTGCGGGCCGAGAGGGCCTCGATGAAGCGCTCCCCGGCCAGGAGGCGCACCTCGTCGTTCATGTAGAGCTTGCCCACGGTCTTGCCGTCGTCGAGGCGCGAGACCTTGAAGAAGTCGAGGGGGTTGACCTGGCTCGTCTTGGCGCCCTTGCCGCCCAGGGCCTCCACGAGCTCGGCCGACATGCCGGCGCGCTTGATCTCCTTGGTGACCTTCCAGGTCCCGCCTTCCTTGGCCTCGCCGAGCCAGCGCAGGTCGAAGATCTGCTGGGCGATGGGCGCCTTGGGCTTGCCGAGCAGGGAGAGCTCCTGTCCCTCGGAGGCGTTGGCGTACTCGTGCCTGCGGCCCTCGCGGTCGTACTCCTCCTGCCCCTGCTTGGCGCGCTGGGCGTCCGCGGCCATGGCCTGGTACTTGGCCGGATAGACGGGCAGGGCCAGCCAGATGGCCGAGTCCATCCAGTAGGCCTTGGTCCGCTGGGAGGCCTTGATGCGGCGCTCGAGGTCCTGCTCCCCCTCGGTGCCGGCCCAGGTCCTCATCTCCGCGATCTTGCCGACCGCGTTGCTGAAGAGGGCGTACTTGGCGATGTTGTCCGCCATGCCCAGGGCGAAGGAGGCCACCATGCCCCCGGTGCCGGACTCGGCCAGGGCGGCCAGGCTGAGCTTGTCCGAGATCGGGATGCCCACCTTCTGCGCGAAGCTGCTGATGGTGCCGACCGCGCCCTGGGAGCCGATGACCTCGGCCGGCCAGGCGAGGATCGTGCCCTCGTAGGCCGAGGAGGGCACGCCGATGTAGCCCAGGAGCGGGTGCCAGGACTCGTTGGCCCAGATGATGCCGCCCTTCAAGCCCACGCCCGCGGCTTCCATGCTCCCGCCCAGGCCGCTGCGGAACGGGGAGTGATCCTTGTCATTGGAGATGACCCAGAGGTCGAACTCGGGAACGTACTCGTCCCAGAGGTGCCCGCCCAGGGTGAAGAGGGAGCTGATGGAGCCGGCCGTGGCGGTGAAGGCGGCCTGCCGGGCCGCGGCATTGACGAACCGGACCCCGGAGTAGGCCCCGTAGCGCCAGAGCCCGTTCAAGAGGGCGTTCTGGCTGACGTTGGGGATGTTCTGGGCGGCCGGGCTCAGGGAGTCGAGGCGGATGGAGGTGTGGAGGGTCGCCTCCTCGACCATCTTGAGGGGCAGGCTCAGGTAAGGACTCCTGGCGAAGGGGGTGTTGATCCAGCCCGCGACCTTGGAGACCCCGCTCATGACCCCGCTCATGACCGGCGCGGCCAGGGCCAGGGCGACCGTGTAGGTGAGGTAGTTGCCGGCCGCGTTGACCCATTGGTTGGTGCCGGAGACCTGCTGGAGGAGGGAGCGCGTCTCCTTGAGCGAGCCCGCGACCCTGAGGCTCTCCGTGACCTTCCCCCCCGAGCCTGCCAGGCCGGCCTCCATCCTGACGTACGCCGCGTCCGGATGGATGGCCGCGATGAGCTTGCGCGCGCCCCAATAGTCGCCCTTGGCGATGAGTTCCGCGGCCCGCTGGTACTCCGGCATGGCCGCCTGGATCTGGTCCATGGCCTTGGCGTGGCTGCCGTGGATGCCCAGCTTCCAGTAGGCCTTGACGGCCCAGCCGCCGAGGTTCTCGAGCTTGACCTCGCCGAGCTGGGACCGGGACATCAGGAGCATGCCCGGCATCTCGGCGAAGAGCGAGTAGTCCAGCGAGAGCTCGGCCATGTCCTTCTGCGCGGCGTTCAAGGCCGCGGTGACGATGTCGAGGTTGCCCGCGTAATCTGAGGCGAGCAGGACGTCCTGCACCTGGAGGAGGCGCTTCTTCAAGGCGTCCACGCG
The DNA here is from genome assembly GCA_016218545.1 of Elusimicrobiota bacterium. Taxonomy (GTDB): domain Bacteria; phylum Elusimicrobiota; class Elusimicrobia; order UBA1565; family UBA9628; genus JACQWX01. The sequence goes on along the minus strand of JACRDQ010000019.1, from coordinate 87,663 downwards.
GCGATGGAGCTTCTCGCGCTCGCGCTGGTAGCGCTCCTTGGTCGCGTCGTCGAGCGGGGCCTCGAGGAGCGCCTTGTCGAAGAGCTCCGCGTCCGGAGACTTGGGGTCGAGCCTCTCGAGTTGGGCCGTGACGTTGTACTTCTGGCTCTCGAGGTAGGCCAGGCTCAGGAAGCGCACGATGTAGTTCTCGTGCATCTGGAGGGTCTGGACCCTGGGCTCGTTGACGGTCTTCAAGTCCTTCATCCGCTCCATCTCGTACTGGAAGCGGGAGAGGCCCTCGTTGGCCTTGCCGAGGTAGGCGAGGCGGCCCTTCATCTTGGACTCGACGATTTTATAGACCGTGTGCTCCTCGCCGCGGTGCTTGAAGGACTTCTTTTTGGCCCACCGCTCGAGGTCCGCCTCGAGGGTGCGGTCCGTGAACCACATGTCGTCCTTGTACTGCTTGCCGAGGAGCTCGGCCATGGCGATCATGCGGTCGATGTGGTAGGCGCGGTCGAGCTCCTGGGCCTGGTTATAGAGCCGGAAGTAGGAGTACTGCAGCATCTCGTAGCTGTACCGCCCCGTCTCCGGGATGAAGGGGGCCTGGGCGGGCCGGCTCTGGTTCATGGCCCGCTGCTTGCGCTGCAGGTCCCGGTTGTAGACCGTCACCTGGTTCTTGTTGAGCTTGTAGGCCAGGCCTTCCTTGTCCCAGAGCTCCCAGCCTTCCGAGGTCTCGACCTGGGTGAAGCTCTTCTTGGGCGCGTCGGCCACGGCCGCGCCCGTCATGATGGCCTCGCGCATGGCGCCGTAACGGAAGAGGTCCTCGACCGAGCCGTTCTGGTCGCCGAGCTGGCCGAACTTGAGGTTGAAATCCTTGAGGATGCGCTCGACCGTCTTCTCCTTCTTCTCCGAGTTCGGGCCGCTCTCCCGGAGCATCTTGATCTGCTCCTGGATGGCCTCGACCTCCTCGCCGGGGTTGGGCAGGGTCTTGAGGTAAGCGAAGAGCACCTCGCCCATGGGCGAGAGCTTGCTGCCGGACACGAGGTAGCCCAGGACAGGGTCGTTGGCGTCCTTGTAGACCCCGTGGGTCTTGAAGAACTCCAGGGCCGCGTCTTTGGAGGACTTGTCGCTCGCCTTGCCCGCGGCCAGGTTGCCGCCCAACACCTCGAGCCCGCGCTCGAACCGGGCGTCCGCGACCTGCTGGGCGGCGGCAGCGACGGGAAACCCGTAGCAGAGGACGCTAAAGGACAATAGAACGGCAACGGCTTTTCTTAATAGCTTCCCCATCACCATGTATAGTTTAACATGTAACCGCGCTTGCGGCAGGGACCTTCGGGAGGGCCCCCCACCGGCCTTTGGACCCGGGCCCGTCTGGGCCTTTCAGCCTACATCTTCCAACCGGTTCGCTGAAATCCGCCTCTCTCCGGCCAGGCCGCCGGAACCCGAATCCCCGGAACGGTTGGCCGAAGCCTACCAGGTCCTGTCCGTTTCAGGAAAAATGGCGACCTGGAATCTAGAAAGTGCTTATTTAATCTAGATTTATCGCACGCCTTCCTCCAACGCTGGAGGAAGGACAGATGAAAGCCGTTGTTTTTTCAACATAATTCAAACCAAAAGTCGCCATCTTTCCGCGCGGAGTCCGCTGAAAACCCGCTGAGGCTCCGAGAACCTGCTGGCCGCCAAGAACCTGCCGGAGTCATGGGAACTTTTTCTGGGCTCGTTCGTACATAGATTATGGACCTGTCCAATCTCTCGGATGACATGCTGCTTGGAAAGGTGGAGGCCCTGGCCGAGACAGAACGGTTCAGCATGGTCGATTTTCTCATCCACCTTGGGGAACTCGATCAACGCACCGCCTGCCAAGAGAAGGGTTACCCTTCGGTTTTCGCCTACCTCACCGGCCGCTTGGGATATTCCGAAAGCGACGCGATCAGACGGGTTCGAGCCTGCCGAGCAGCGAGGAGATTCCCCTCGATCCTCTCGATGATGGCCAGGGGCGATCTCCATCTTGTCGCTGTCGCGACGCTCGCGCCCCTGCTCACTCCGGAAAACCATGAGCGCCTCCTGCGCAGGGCTTCCCGCCGCAGCGCTCGCGAACTCGAGAGGATGCTGATCGAGATATCCCCCGCCCACGCCGAACCGCGCGACCGCATCAGATTGATTCCTGCCCCCCCGTCGTCGCCCAAGCCGGCATCCGGCCACCCTGCGACCGGCAGTGCGCTGCAGCCAGGCCCGGTACTTCCTCTCGCGCCTCACGAAGGCGGCGCCCTCGTCTCGATCGGATCCTCTCCAGGACCGAACCCCTCGCAGACGCTCGAACCTGCTCCCGCAGTCCCTCCACCGGAGCGCGCGGAGAAGAGGATCGTCATCAGCTTCTCCGCCGATGAGCAGGTCGCATGGTGGTTCGAGCAGGCCCGCGGTCTGCTGCGGCACCGGTTCCCTGAAGGCAGGATGGAAGACATCATCGGCGAAGCCCTGCGCAGGCTCATCGAAGAGACGCTGCGTTCCAAGGCCGGCCTCAAGAAGAAACCGCTCAAGCCCGCGCCCGCGCCCGCAACGCCTCCCGCAACCGGAGTTCCCACGGCCAGAAACAGACGCATCCCCGCCTGGGTCAGGAGAGCGGCGTGGGAACGAGACGGCGGCCGCTGCGCCTTCGTCGCTCATGACGGGACCCGCTGTGGGGAGACCTCCTGGCTGGAGTACGACCACATCGTCCCATGGTCCGTGGGCGGCCGCTCCGACGACTCGGCCAACATCAGGCTCCTGTGCAGGGCGCACAACCAGTCGGAGGCTGCCCGCGTCCTCGGAATGTCCGGAAACGACATCGGCCAGGCGCCGTACGAGAAGGACCGGGCGCTCGCGCGCCCGGTCCCCGACGGTCTGCCGCCCCGCCGCGCGGGGCTGGCCGATCAGTAGCTGTCGGCCTGGCAGGCCTCCACAGCGGCCTTCTTGTCCATGCCCCACCAGAACAGAGGGGCCAGGCAGTTCTCCTTCTTGTCCCGGGCATCGCGAGCGCCGGTGGCGAACACCGCGTACACGCCCTTCTGGCCGTTCGCAGCCGGATTCTGGACGTAGCGGCCGTGGGTACCCGTCTTGTTGAGGTCGAGCTTGGACTGCGCTTCCGTGAGCACGGTGACGCCGTCCTCATTGATGTCCACGTCCACGATGACGTCCTTGTCACCCTTCCTGGTCGGGGTCTTGGCCTCGTAAGGGAAGGGCACGCTCTGCCCGCCCTCGGTCAGGGGGACCTCGATGAAGGCGGACCGGTAGTCCTGATTCGGGTTGTTGGGCGTCCCTCCCGGGTTCTTGAAGTTGAACTGGACGAACCACTTGCGGGGAGCGTCCTTGGTCCCCTTGCCCTTCTCCACGGCATTGACGTACAGGACCGCGTTGGCCTTCTTCAGTCCATTGTAGACCGTGAGCTTCTCGAGCTTGTCCGCGGGGCCGACCTCGACCGAGTCCTTGAACGGCTCGCGCGGCCCGCCGGAGGCGCCCTCGAAGATGGTCTCGCCCTTGCCCGTGGCATCGGCGTAGTTGCCGCCGGTGTTGGGAGCGTCGCCGACCTTGGGCCAGAACATGGCGTTGGGCGGGGTGTCGAAGACCGCGACCAGGGCCGCGGCCGTGCCCGAGATGTTCGCGAGCTTGCGGCCCTTGCTCACCTGCGCCAGGTTCGCCAGGGCCTTCTCCACGTCCGCCTCTTTAAGGATCTCGCCAAGCAGGAGCTTGAGGATCTCGGCGTCGTTGACGTCCGCCATGGCGATGGACTTGACCCCGTCCCGGAACTTCATCTTGCCCGAGACCGGGAAGCCGCTCTCCGGGTCGGCCTTGCCCTTGAGGTTATAGAAGTGCTGCCCGCCGTCGGAGACGGTCTTAAGGTACGAGTAGCCGAGGTTCTTGACCACCTGGATCGGAGGGTTTCCCTCGGCGAAGAAGCCCTTCTCGTTCTGCTCGAATTTGACGTAGAGGGCCTTCTTCGTCACGCCCGGGATGAAGATGATGTGCCGGCGCGCGAAGTAGTCGGTCGGGAACTCCTGCCTGGCCCAGGTCTCGCCCTTGGCCGTGATGGAGTGCACGCGAGCCACGCCCACGGGCACGATGGCCTTGTTGACCTCGCGATTGGGCGCGTAATAGCCCGTATTGAGGAACTGGTCCTCGATCGGGTCGAACTCGCCGCTCGAGGGCCCCCCGCCTTCGCCGGGCTGGGGATTGGTCGTGCCCGTACCGGGCTGGGGATTGGTCGTGCCGGTCCCCACGGAAGGAGGGGTGGGCTCCACGCCCGGGCCGTCTCCGATCTTGAACTTGCGGTCGACCGGGTCCCAATAGGTGTGAAAGTCCTTGCCGTTGACCTTGCCCAGGATTACCTTGTGCTTGGCGATCGCTCCCTTGGCCACCACCTGGGCCACGAACTCGGGCTTGAGGTCATCCACCTCGGTGCTCTGGAGAGAATCCTTCCTGTAGTAGAGGTGCTCGCCCGTGCTGCCCGCGCTTTGGCCGGCCACGAGGTACTCGACCCCGTTGATGACCACGACCCGGTTCATCTCCAGCACGTGCTGGGCGCGCTTGACCGCGAACTCCTGCACCGTGGCCCTGATGACGCCGTTGTTGTCCGGGTCCTTGATGCCCTCCGGTCTGCCGAAGGAGACGTGCACCCCCTCTTTGTCCGTCTCAAACTTGAGGGTGTACTTGCGCTGGCCGGGCTTCCTGTCATCGAGCGCGAAGGTCGTCTCCCCTCCCTGCCGGTTGATGGGGAAGCGCCTGCAGAACTTGTCGTCGGCATAGGTGACGTCGCAGACCGCGACCTGGTTCTCGACCCCTGTCTCCGTCTTGTAGGAGATGAGCTTGACCGAGATCTCGCGCGAGGTCTTGTCCCCTTCCTGGAAGATGAGCTGCTTGAACGCGCCGCCCTCGAAGAGGTCCGCGTCGCCGTAGCCGGCCGAGGCCGTCATGCTCCGGCGCCTGGCCCCGAGGTCGGTCTGCACCGGGCTCTTCTCATCAAGGCCGTTCACGGACTCGAGCTTCTTATCCTTGGAGATGGAGGCTCCCTCGATGATGAGGCGGGCCTGCTCTGCCGCGCTGTCGAGGAAGCGGTTGACCCAGTCCACAGCCTTGCCGTCCATCTTCGCGAGCGGGCCGGCCTTGACCCCGGGATTGGTCGCTGCCTGGCCTCCTGAATCCAGGGTCCACGGCTTCATGCCGGCCTCGAGCTTCTCCCGCTCGAACCCTCCGACGGCGTCCTCGAGCTCGGGCTTGCCCTGGGCCCACTTGGGCGCGCTGGGCTCGCCGAGCACGTAGTAGAGCCGCACCACTGCCAGCTTGGCCGCATCATTGCCCTTGAACTTCTCCGCGACCCAGGCCTTGGGCATGGCTGCCAGGCGCGCTTCCAAGCCGTCCTTGCGCGCCTCATCGGCCACATAGGGGCCTTCCAGCATGAACTTTGAGAAGCGCTTGGCCATGTCCTCGCGCGCGGACGAGCTGGTCGCGGCGAGCTTGGCCAGGGCGGTCAGGGGCCGGTCCGTCTTGGGCGCCTCCTGGGCCGACTTCTTGTCGTCGGCGGCAGAGACCGGGACCGCGCCGCAGAAGACGGCGAAAACGACGAGGGGAACGAAGAGGGGTGCTCGTTTCATGGTTCCTCCGAAAACATCACTCTACTATATCAGCCCGCCTCCCTCGGAGCAAGGGCCAAAGGTCCTATATCCGCAAGCCCCCCGAGGGCCCACATCTCCCGGACAAGGGACCGCCCCCTTGCGGGGGCGGCCCTTCCCAAGGATCGAACCCAGTCCTCTAGTTGCCCTTGATGGTGTTCATCTTCCCATCGGACTCCGTGAGGGCGTCCTTGTATGTGTCGATCTGACTGCGAGGATACTCCCCTGTCTTCTTGGGCATCGGCGGAGCGACCTTCCCGAACTCCGCCTTAGCCTCCGTGAAGGCAGTCTGCCACGCAGTGAGGGCATCCTTCCTGAACTGCTCCGCAGCCGCGTCCGCGAGCTTGGCCGCAGGCTCGTTCGGCTGCCCGGTCTTGGGCTGCCGGAGGTCCTTCGCCTCCTGCTCCTTTCCTTCGGCCTGCTTGATCAAGCCGGCAGACTTTTCCTTGCCTGCCGTGAGCTTAGGCTCGACGACCTTCTTGCTCTCAGGCGCGACCGCGGTGATGCCGAGGCATCCGGAACCGCAATGCCCCTTCAAGTTCGCGCTGTAGCCGGCGCTCGGAGCATCGCCGCCCGCAGCGGCGTACTTGGTGAATGCGCTGGCCCTGGCATTGGTGTCGTCCGGAAGGACCTTATCGTAGACGACTCCCTTGGTCTTTTCGTACGCCGTGACAAGGGCCTTCTGAGCCTCCTCCTTCCTGTATTTGTACGACTTCTGGACATCCGCCAGCAACGTCTGCTTGATCTCGCGCACCTTGTCCTTATATTGGTCGGCCGCAGCCAACTCGGCCGGCGTGAGATCGCGCTTCACCATCTCGCCCTTGTCGTTCTTGACCTCGATGGTGCCGCCCACGTTGATTGCCGCATCGAGCTGCTTCTGAGCAGCCTCGATCTTCGCATTGATCTCGGTCAGCAGCTTGTCCGAGTCAGGGATATAACCCGACTCCTTGCCCTCTCCGCCGTCCTTCACCTTCACAAGGCTCGCCTTGGTCTCGGTCTGCCTCTTGCTGGAATCGCCCTCGAACTTGCCCTGCTGCGATTTTCCGGCGGTCACGGCATCGGCGAAATAAGTCTTGTCGAAGTTGCCGATCACGGTCTCAGCCTGCTTCGCGCAGTCCTCGACTTTCTTGCAGGCGGCTCCCTGGTCCAGGTCCGTGGTCACGCTGGTGATCCCGGCCTTGGGCTTCGTGTTGCACTCGCTCTTCCCATCAGGGGAGTCCGGATTGACGCACGGCATCATGATTTCCTGGACCGCCGCCAACTCCGCGGACAGGTTCTTGTTGGCCTTATCAAGCTCAGCCGCTGCGGCGACCTGGAGGGCCTTCACATCCTTGTTGGCATTATCGCCTGGAATGGTGATGCTCTCACCCTTGCAGTCCGCCTTGCCTGCCTTGTCCTTGTAGGCGACTTCCGAGAGATAGGCATGCGCGGTGATGAGCAGTTTGGTGGGCTCGATGAGCTTCTTGTAGAACTCCCCTCCGGCGTCCGAGGAAGAGTTCACAAAGCCCACGCACTGGTTCATCAGGCCGCCGGCCGGATTCGGCTTGCCGTCAGGCCCGGTCGACCCCGGCTCCGGAGTCTGCGGCACGTTCTCCGGTGTCTCTGTCGTGGGCTTCCCGGACCCGTCGTCTTTCGGCCCCGAGCTGCACTGCTGGCCGTAGACCTTGGACCCGTCAGCCCACGAGCTCTGGTAGACGCATGGCCCGGTGGTGCATCCTGGGCCGTTCTTGGCCAGGCACAGTCCCGTGCCTTCCTTCTGGGCGCCTGTCTTGCACGCCGGGATGTTCGAGCCCACGATCTGGTTCGGCGTGCCTCCGACGGTGCAGGAGACGGAGACCGCGCTGCCGCGGCCGAAGAGCCCGGTGAGGGCCTCCTTGATCCCGTCGCCCACCGCTCCGGCCACGGGCTTGACGAGGCCGTCCATCATCAGGGTCTTCTGGATCTCCTGCTTCATCTCGAGGGGGAACATCTCCTCCTTCTTCTTCTTCTCCCAATCGAGGTCCATCTGGTTCTCCATCTCCTTCTTCTTCATCAGGTACTCGAGGGACGGCTCGCCGCGCGAGTTGCTGCGCATGTCCTTGCTGTCGCCGCCGCGCTTGTCCTCCTTGCCCTCTCCGGCCGAGCCGCCCGCGCCTCCGGCGGAACCGCCGCCGGGGATGGCCTGCGAGGCGTCGGCAGCCGTGAGGAGGTTGCCCGCCGAGCTGCCGCCCCGGTTGAACCCGTCAGCGGCATTGGCGGCCGCCTTCTTCAAGTCCTCGATGCTGCCCGCGGGCGACGCGCCGCGCTTTCCGGCCACGCCCGAGAACCCGGCCGTGGGCTTGACGTTCGTCAGCGAGCTGCTGCCCGCAGGCTTGCTCGAGCCGGCGGCGCTCATGGGACCGCCCGACCAGCTCGCGCCGCTGCCTCCTCCGCCGAGCACGCCCAGGCCGCGCAAGGAGCCCTGGATGGGCACCTTGGGCACGGGCAGGCTGGCGGACTTGGTCGCGGCGGAGGCGCTGCGGCCCGCGGCCGCGGCCAACGCGTCCTTCCAGTCGCTGGCCGGCTTGGCCGCGGAGGCCGAGGCCGGAGCAGCGGCGGCAGGCGCGGTCACGGGCTGGGCAGAGGTCTGTCCAGGGCCCATGACGAGCGATGAGGGGTCGCGCACGTTGAGAGGAGTGATGATCTCGGAACCCGAGCCGAGCAGGCCTCCGGGAGCCAGGCCGCTCACGCCAGGCTCATAGGGAGAGCCGCCGCTGCCGAAGGAAGAGCCCCCGGCCCCGTCGCCGCGGAAGGTCCAGCCTTCCTTGAACGCGCCGGGCTGGCCGCTCTCGGGCGCCATGAGGAAGTGCTCGACCAGAGGAGCCAGGAAGAGCACGGCCAAGCCAGCGCCGATGAAGGCGAGATCCTTCTTCCTGAAGCTCTTGACCCTGTCAACCAAGGACATCCCTGCAGCCAAGCCCTTGACCTTGAGCTCCGGCTTCTTGGTGTCCTTGAGGCTCGGTATCTGCGATTTATTGGGTTCCATATCCACTCCTTGCCAAACAATCCGCCTCGACAGGCTTCTGGACTCCGTAAAGCGTCTTCAAAAACAGACATGCCGGGAAACGCCCGGGATTCTCATGTCAATCATAGTTTAAGGTCACCACCTCGAATTGTCAATAGAAAAATAGGTTTTTTACCAAACTTTATACCTGGGGCCATTTAATCGCCGCAATCCATGCCTATACAGTCGCTTTCCGAGGTCAGGGGACAGGCCCTGGTCCTCTCGCAGGAAGCCCTATTGAGCAGGCCGCAGTTCGATGCATAGGAGCATTGGTGCATGCTGCAACGGCACCAGCGGTAGTAGAAATCCGAGAGCAGCTTGCCCTTGGACCAGGCAAGGCAGCCTTGGTCCGTCTGAGGCCAGGCGATCTGGCACTTCATCCAGGACTTGCACTCGGTGAGGATGCCGTTGGTGGCACTCTTCAAGGCTTCCCGCAAGGGCTTGGCAGCGGTCTCATAAGCCGCGTCAGCAGCCTCGCAGCGCTGCCGGGTCTCGACGAGCTCCTGGGCCGCGGCAAGCCTCTGGTCGGCAGAGGCCGTCGTCGGGTTGCCGAAGTCCCCGGCTGAGCTCGGCCGGGTCCCGGTCACCGGCGGCGCGGTCCCGGCCCGGCGCGTCTCCTCGAAGGGCCTGCCGTCGTAGACCGAGTCGATGGCCGCGGCCGCGGTCTCGTGGGTCACGCCCTCGACGTGGTCTGCCGCCCGGTTGCGGCCATACACGAGCTGGGCGAAAGGCGTGCCCTGGCCTGTGTTGAACTTGGTGCGGCCGAAGGATTGGTGCTGGCGGGAGAGCAGGTCCCGGACCTGGGAGAGGGAAACCCTGTCCCCGCCCGTGGGCCGCACGCCTGCCGTACCCCCGGGAGCCGGGACCTCCACGTCCCGGAGCAGCTCGTCCATAGCAGCGCCCTTGGAGGCCCCGAAACCTCCTTGAAAATAATCCCTGCCCGCGAAAGGGCCACCCACGAGGTCCTCGGGCCTGACCGACATGTCCGTCCTCCTGGACTCGACCTGGTTGAGGACAGCCTCGACCTTCTCCTGGCTGAGCACGCCCATGGGAGCCGGTCCGGACCGAAGGGCAGCGGCGTAGTCCACCTCGGGAAGGGCGGAGGGATCCGCGCCCTCGGGCAGGACCAGTGACGAAGCGCTGCGGTCCGGCAAGGCCTCGAGGTCCGAGGATCGGCCGCGCTCCTTGGCATCCTTGAGCCGGTCCGCGAGCGACCCGGAGCCCCGGGGCGCGAACAGTCCCGCCAGCCTGCCCGTGACGTCGGTGAAGGCCAGCACGGTCACCACCAATGAGAGCACGGTCAGGGCGGCGATGCCCCTCCACCCGAGGAACGCGGAGGCCGGAGCGCCGGGACGCGGATTGATGTCGTTGAAGCCAGCCATGGGGAAGGTCCTGTCGGACCGTGCGCCAGCAATAGTGTAGGGTTGGGCCCCTGTTTTGTCAATAGAATAGGGTGGCCGCCTCCGTCTCATTTTTCTATCATGCCTCCGTGGGACGACGAGTCGCTGTGACCGGCTTGGGCGTGATCTCCGCTCTCGGAAGCGGGAAAGACGCGTTCTGGAAGGCCCTCGTCTCCGGGAAAAACGGGTTCTCCGAGGTGAAGAGCTTCTCCACCGCGGGTTATCGCACCTCGGTGGGAGCCGAGGTCAGCGACTTCTCCCCTCGCAGCGCCGCATCCTATGTCCTGGCCGCGTCGCAAGAGGCGCTCTCCGACGCCGGCCTCCGGGCCGATGCCCTCGCGCCGAGCCGCTGCGGAGCAGCGCTGGGCACCACCACGGGAGAGCTGCTCCGCGTCGAGGCCGAGCTGCTCCGGCACATCAACGGCGGCAGTCCCCTGCCCGCGACCCTGCGGGCCGCCTTCCGTTTCTCTCCCGGATGCCTCGCCTCCGACCTGGGGCGGTCCCTCGGCTTCCGGGGGCCGCACCGCGTCCTGACCACGGCCTGCTCGGCCGGCAACGCCGCGCTCTCCTTCTCCTTCGACAAGGTGGAGGAAGGCAGGGCGGACCTGATGCTGGCCGGAGGGGTGGACCTCTTCAGCGACCTCAGCCTCGCGGGCTTCAACCGCCTGCTCGCCGTAGCGCCCGAGGTCTGCGCCCCGTTCTCCAAGGACAGGAAGGGCCTCATCCCGGGAGAGGGCTGCGCCATCCTGGTCCTCGAGCCCCTCGACGCCGCCCGGGAGCGCGGAGCACGGGTCTACGCCGAGTTCCTAGGCTACGGACTGAGCTCGGACGGCCTCCACCCCACGGTGCCGGACGCCGGGGGCATCGGCCGCGCCATGGCTGCCTGTCTGCGGGACTGCGGGCTCTCCCCGGCCGACGTGGACTATATCAGCGCCCACGGCACCGGTACGGCGCTCAACGACCGGGTGGAGACCCAGGCCATCCACGCGGTCTTCGGCCCGGCCGCCCCCCGCATCCCCGTCTCCTCCATCAAGTCCATGCTCGGTCACGCCATGGGCGCCGCGAGCGCCCTCGAGGCCGCGGCAGCCTGCCTGAGCCTGGAGACCGGCGTGATCCCTCCGACGATGAACCACGTCCCGGGCGACCCCGACTGCGACCTCGACTATGTCCCTAACGCGTCCCGGCGGACGGAGCCGGAGGTGGTCCTGTCCAACGCGTTCGCGTTCGGGGGGAGCAACGCGGTCATCGCGTTCTCCAAACCGGGCCGCGCCCGTCCCGGGACCCCGGAGACTCGGACCAGGGTGGCGGTCACGGGCATGGGCCTCTGCGAGGAGGCCGACCCCCTGGCCATCGTCGAGACGCTCCTGCCGGACAAGGACCTGCGTTACATCGACCGTCCCATGGCCTTCGCCCTGTGCGCCGCCAAACGCGCCCTCGACGACGCGGGCCTCGACCCCGCCGCGCTCGGCGACTCCGGAGGCGTGGTCCTGGACTGCACCGGCGAGCTCGACAGCTTCCTGCCGTTCTACAAGGACCTGGTCCAGGGAGGGCCTTCCGCGGTGGAGCCGCGCCTCTTCCCCAATGTGCTCAACTCGGCCGCGGCCACCCGCGTCGCCATCGCCTTCGGCTTAAGGGCCGTCAATTGGACCCTCGCCGGCTCCTTTCCTGGCGGGGAGTGCGCCCTGGCGTGCGCCTTCGACTTCCTGCGGCGGCCCGCCGGACCCGGCCTCGTCCTGGCCGGGGGCGTCCTGGCCGGTCCCGCGGTCCCGGGCGCCCGGGCGCGCGGCCGAGGCCCCGGCCGCCAGGGAGCGTTCATCATGGCCGTCGAGAGGCTCGACGAAGCGGTTGCGCGAGGCGCCCGCATCCTGGCGGAAGTGGAGGGCTATGAGGAGGCCCTCGACCCCGGGACCAAGAAGCGGAGGATGCCATCGGTCGACGGGCTGCGCACCTCCCTGTCCCGGCTCAAAGGAGCCTCGGAGCACGTCGGACAAGGCTGGTGGGGCGGGACCATCCGCCTGCGCATGAGCAAGCCATGAGACGTTCGAGGGCCGGGCTCAAGGAGGCTGTCCTGAGATTCTTCAGCCCGGGCAGCCTGCTGGGGCCGCCCCGCACGCGCGACCTCCTGCGCCTGTATCGGGAGTATGGGCTCGATCCGACGACCCCGCACCCGCGACTGTTCGACTCCGAGTCCCTGTCCCACCTGCGCCAGGACCAGCTCCGAGCCTTGTTCAAAGCGATGCGCGTCAATGAAGAACACCGCGTGCTCAGCCTTGGCGAGGGCAACGGCGCGGTCTCGCGGCTCCTCGCCAAGGCCGTGGGCTGCCGCATCACCGGCGTGGATCTCAATCCGGACCTGGTCTCGACCGCCCGGAACCTGGCCCGGGTCCACGGCGTCGGAAGGCTGGTGGAATACCTCGTGCAGGACGTGCACGCGCTCAGGCTGGGAAGGCGTCGATTCGACCGGCTCTACGCCAACGAGACGATGTGCCACTGGCGAGACAAGGAGCTCGCCCTGCGCAAGGCCCTGCCTCATCTCGAGCCGGGGGCGGTCGTGGGCATCCATGACTGGCTCCGAGGAGACCGGGGAGGCCTCGACGAAGGCCTGCGGCGGCTGCCGGGCCTGGGAAGACTGTACCCCCGGGGGATCTGGTTCCAGTGGAGTCTCTCGGAGCTGGCCGGTCTCCTTGAGCGGCTCGGCCTCGAGGTGCTCTCGGCCGAGGATCTCACGGGCGCCGTGGACGAGGGGCTCCGCAAGAGCGCGGCCTTCATCGAGGCCCTCTCCCGGATGGCGGACGGACGGGCCATCGCCGCGGCCCGCTCCTTCCGGGAGGTCCTCCCCGCCCACTTCGCGTGGCTGCGCTACGGCCGCATCATCGCGAGGCTGCCGTCCCGACGGCCAGCCTCCGGACCGCGGCAGCATACCGCGGTCCAAGCCCCTCGAGGCCGCGCCGCAGGCAGTCGGCCAACAGGGCGCCGGTCCCCAAGGCGAAGGCCAGGCCCTCCGGGTTGATGAGCCCGGCGGCCTCGCCGACCAGCAGGGCGCGGCCGTCGCCGAGGAAGACCTCTCGCCCCGGGGCCGCCCTGGAGTAGAGCGCTCCACAGCGCCGGACCGGGCGTCCAAGGCGGAACCCCGCCCGGCACAAGCGCCGCGTGAAGCCCTCGAACCTGCGCCGGAGGTCCGGCCCCCGCCGCAGAGCCGCCCCGACCACCCAGACTCCGTCCTTGGGGATCGCCCAGCAGAGATAGTCGGTGGTCCGACGGTCGAAAAAGACCCAAGCGCAGGCAGAGGGCGTGGCCGCATCGAACCAGTCCTGGACGGCGGCATAGGGCGGCTCGGCGGGACGCCGCGGGAATAGGCACCGTCTGACGAGGGATCCGGGCCCGTCCGCCCCCACGAGCATGCCCGCCTGCGCCGACCTGCCCCTTCCGACGCCGTCCGTGAAGGACACCTCGAAGCCGCCCCGGACGCGGCGGCAATCCCTCACCACGCAGCCGAAGGCCTTCTCGACCCCCTCAGGGACCAACGAGACGAGCCACCGGTCGAACCGGTCTCGATCCACGTTGAGATAGCGTCTCCGGTCGGCGCGCTCGATCCCCGCGTCCAAGTCGAGGATCCGCATGCCGCAGGTCCTTGGCGCAGCCAGGACCTGCACGGGGGGAAGGGGCCCCAGGCTCCTGAGCACCTCCAGGGCTTCCGGCCCCAGCAGGCCGCCGCAGCACTTGATGGGATCAGGGCGCGTCCCGCTCGTCTGCGACCTTCCCAGGCCGAAGGTCCTGCGGTCAAGGAGCAGGACGCGGCGGCGCCGCCCGAGGAGCCTGGCGAGGGTGGCGCCGGCCGGGCCGGCCCCGACGATGACGATGTCGTAGCCGGGACGCCCGCCGGCGCGCCGACCCGGCCGAGGCATCAGCCCTTAGGCCAGTTCTTCTCGACCGTCCGGAGGAAGCTCCCCATGTCGTCGATCTTCTTGAGCTCTTCTTCCGGGATCCTCAGCCCGAACTTCTTCTCGACGGAGGCGACGATCTGCAGGATGTCGAGGGAATCGATCCCCAACTGCATGATCATGGAGACTCCCTCCACCACCATCCCGGGCTTGACCGCGACCTTCTTCCTCTTAAGGACGTCGGTCACGAGGCCATGGATGGTCTTGCGCACTTCCTCTTTGTTGAATGCTGGCATCAAAGCCCTCCTGGAACGCTCCGCCATTGTAGCGAATTTTCACCCCTCACAAGTCGAGCCGGTCCCATATCTGCCGGCCTTGGAAAAGCCTCCAGCCGTATCCCAGCAGCCACGCGCTCGTCACCAAGGAAAGCCAGCAGAGCCGCGCCGGCAGCCAGACCGCCAGGGCGTGGTTGACGAGCGGGAACGCGACCATGAACACGATGATGCCCAGGAAGAAATCCAGCCAGAGCTGCGGCGTGAACAGGTCTCCTTCGCGGGCCTTCCTCACGATCACCGCGGCCCCCGCGATCCCCATGAGAGCGAAATGAGAGGCGTACAGACGATGCCAGGCCAGCCAATCGGGAGGGGGAGCCGCTCGCCTGGACACCACAAGACAGGCGTAGACCATGATGGCCGCGTGGACGACCCCGGCCAGGAGGAGCACCGCGCCCAGCTGACGGCGCGCCTCGTGGACAGGAATCACGCGCCGCTCCTCGACCCGGGGAGCCTCCCGCCCCTCCTCCTCCTCGCCTCTCAGACCCGCTCCTCCCCGTATCCGGTCCCGCCAGGCAGCACCCTGCGCAGCAGGCGCGCCATGCGGGCGCGCTGGGGGTCCGACCCGTAGAATTCCCGCCATGCCCACTGGCAGCCCTCCTCGAGTTGCTGCGGCGTCATCCTTGCAGGCTGGAAGACGACCTCGTCGGCGTTGTAGCGGCTCCAATCTTGGTGGAGGAGCCGCCCCGCGGCCTTGAGTTCGTCGAAGAGGCGGGTCCCGGGGAAGGGGGTCTGGACCGTGAACTCGGCGATCTCGACATCCGCCTCAAGCAGGTAATCTACCATGCGGCGGAAGATGTCGGGGCCGTGGCTGTCCACGCCCAGCAGGACCGTGGCTTCCACGCCGATGCCATGGTCGTGGAACACCGCTGCCTTGCGCCGGAACTCGTCGGAGAGGCTGACCACCGCCTGATAGACGTACCAGCAACCGCAGTCCGCGGCCAGCAGGGCGAGCTCTGGAGAGGCGGACACGCAATGTCCTACCCAGCGCTTGCCCGCGGCCTTGAGCGCGGAGAAGACGGCGCGCTCGTGAGTCTCGTCCTGCTGGAGAGCGTTGTCCACCACGTAGATGCGATCGTTCGGGATTGCGGCCAGTTCCGCCGCGACGGCCCCGAGGTCCCTGGGCCGGAAACCCCGGCCGGAGAACCCCCCCACGACGCACGGAAAGCACCCGAGCCCGCAGCCCCTGGCCGTCTCCACGAGATCCACCATCCGCAGGCCCCGATAGGAGTACTCGTCTCCCGCCAGGAGGTCGCGCCGCGGGGACGGTATCTCGAGCCCCGAGGCGAACTCCTTCCTTTGGTAGACCGCCGAAAGCTTCCCCTGGGAGACGTCCGCCAGGATCCGCGGCCAAAGCCCCTCCGCCTCGCCCAGCACCACGGCGTCCGCGTGGAGGCGCGCCTCATCGGCGACGCAGGTCGCGGCGACGCCGCCCAGCACCACCGGAACCCCTTTGGCGCGATAGCGGTCGGCGATCTCAAAGGCCCTCTTCAACTGGCAGGTGAGCATGGCGCCGATGCCCACGATGTCGGGATGGTCGTCCAGGTCGACGGGCCGCGCGTTCTCATCGGCCAGACTGACCTCATGACCCGGTGGAGTCAGGCCGGCCACGACCGCCAATCCCAACGGCGGCAGGATGAACGGGGTCTGCTGCCGCAGGCGCGGCCAGGCCGGGTAGACGAGCTTGACGCGCATGAGCCTACTTCCGCACCAGCCTCGCCGTCACGCGGCCGTACCGCACGAACCTGAAATGGAGATCCAGCATGACCTTGAAGTACGCGATGCCCAGCGCCTCGTCCGCAGCCAGCACGGGCCTGAAGGCTTCCAGGACGGCCAACCGCCGGCGGGTGGTCTCGTCCACCTCGGCCGTGACGTCCTGGGCGGAGAGAATCTCGAAGCCCGCCCCCTCGAAGGCTCCGGCCTCGGCCTTGAGATCCACCTGGAAGAGGATACCGCGCTCGAAGGCGCGCCGGACCGAGGGCATGCGCTTGGCCGCGGCCTCGATGTCCCCCTCGTCGCCGGCGAGCCAGTCATTGCAGCCGGCCAGAGCGCCGTGCTTGAGCCACCGGGACGCTCCCCGCAGAGCGGAGGCCTTGTCGTTCCAATGAGCCATGCTATCGCACACGTAGAGCCGGTCGAAGCGCCTCGGACCGAGGTCCAAGGCATGAGCGTCCTGGCACAGATACTCGAGCCGGCCTTCGAGGCCCGCGGCAGCCGCCATGGCTCGGGCCGTGGCGACCTGCCGGGGCAGGAGGTCCACTCCGGTGACCCTGCAGCCCACGGTCTTGGCGAGCAGCCGCGATGGGGCTCCCAGGCCCTCGCCGAGGCTGAGGACCCGATGCCGCTTCCCGATCCGGAGCGCGTCGAAGAGGGCCAAGGTGCCGGCCTGCCTGAAGTGGGAGAGCGACTCGATGTCGAATACCCTTGGATGCGCCTGTCGGGGGTCGAGACCGTAGCGGCCGAGCAACTCCTTGAGCCTGCGCGGGCCGAAGACAGGCCAAGGCCCGCCGAGCCGGTAGGTACGCTGGAGGGCTCGGCGCAATCGGGTTCTCATGACTATCCCCAGGAGGGTCGTCGTCGGCAGGATTATACACTTTATCACCGAACTTCCGCACCGGGCCCCGGCACCCCATGCCGGCCCTTGACAGCCGGCGAGACCTGAGTGTATAGTGAGGGACTGCGATGCGCGTCCGTCTGATCTCTCCTGCATGGCAAAGGCTCCAGCCTCAGACCCACTACGCCTTGGCTCCGCTCGGAGCGGCGATGGTGGCGGGGCTGACCCCCGCGGACCACGAGATCTCCATCGAGGATGACAACATCTCCCCGGTCTCCGCTCGCCCGGACGCGGACCTCGTGGGCATCTCCCTCATGCTCGTCTGCCAGGCTCCCAGAGCCTTCGCCATCGCAGACGCCTACCGGCGCTTGGGCGTGCCGGTGGTCATCGGGGGCTTGAGCGCCGGCCCCCTGGCGGGGTCCTGCCGCCCGCACGCCGACGCGGTCGTGGTCGGGGAAGCGGAGGGTAACTGGCCGCGCGTCCTGCGGGATGCCCGGCTCGGCCGTCTGCGGCCCGCCTACGTTCGGAGGGGCCTGGCGCCTCCGGGAGCCTTCGCCCTCCCGCGCCGGGACCTGCTCGATCCGGCCGGCTACGCCTACCGCGGCCTGCCCATGATGAGCCTGCTGGAGACGAGCCGGGGCTGCTGCTTCTCCTGCCCCCAATGCCAGGTCCCCGGCATCAGCGGCGCGCGCCTGCGCATCCGGCCCCTGAGGAAGACCGTGGAGGACGCATCCGCCATCGAGGGGGAGCGCGTCTACATCGTGGACAACTCCCTGGAGCAGGACGAGGCATACGAGAAGCGCCTCTTCGGCGCCTTGGCGGGCCTGGGCAAGCGCTGGGTCTCCCACTCCATCTCGGACACGCCCGCCATCCTCAAGCTGGCCGAGACCGCGGGTTGGTGGTTCGTGCTGCAAACCGTGACGTCTGCGTCCCCACGCGTGGCCGAGAGGATCCGGCGCTATCACGACCACGGCATCGCGGTCGGAGCGTTCGTGACCCTCGGCTTCGATGAGCAGGGCCCCGACTCCTTCGAGCGCATCGTCGACTTTCTGAAGGAGACGCGCGTGGACACGGCGGAGTTCAATCTCCTGACCCCGTTCCCCGGCACGCCCCTTTTCGAGCGCCTCAAGGCGCAGGGCAGGCTCCTGCACGAGGACTGGGGCCGATACAACACCGACAACGTGGTGTTCCAGCCGAAGCTCATGTCGCCGGAACGCCTCCGCCGGGGTTTCCTTTGGGCGTGGCGCGAGTACTACCGGGACCAGTCCCAGGCCGAGCGCATGTTCCACATCTACCGCAGACTCGGGGACCTGAAGGACTGGAAGCCGGCCGCCGAGCCCGCCGGCCGCGTCATCCCCCACCAGGAGGCCGGGCCTACCGCGGTATGGGGCCGGACCATCCCATCCGTCCCGCGCCGGCGCGCTCCCCGCCGCTCCGGGCCTTGACGAGAGCGGGCGCAACCTGTTACATTTGAAGAATGGCACATGTCCAGGAGAAGTTCCAGGTCCTCGCCCCGCCCACGGAGGTCTGGCGGAAAGCCGCTGATTTCTCGCGCTGGGGCGGGTGGCTGGGTCTCGACGCGATGGCCGGCAAGGGGCTCGGGGGCCAGTTCGGCAGGGTCGAAGGCGAAGGACTCGGGGCCAGGATCGGCCTCTTCAACGGGCAGGAGCTCTTCCAGATCCTGACCGTGACGGATTGGATCCCTCCGGAGAGGCTCATCCTGACGATGAAGGATTGGAGCGTCATCGACGCGACGAAAGCCCTCTCTCAAGTCATGGATCCCCGGATCGCCCGACACCAGGCCGCCTGGATCGCCATGACAGCCACGTTCTCCCTGGCCATCTCCGCGGCCGACGTGGTCAAGATGACGAGCACCGTCTCGATCGACATCGACGTGGAGTTCACCCACCCGTTCTTCGGACCGCTCATGAACTTCTTCGGTCCCCTGGACCCGACCCGGTCCTTTCTCGTGCAGATGGCCCGCAGCTTCAGCAGGAAGCTCCCGCTGGCCTTCGACGAGGCTCAAGCCGGGAAGTGAGCGCTCTCGCCGGGAACCTGAGCTACAGGGTCTGCCGCTTCCTGTTCGGCAAGGACAAGGTGGTGAGCACGGTCAGGCTGGGCTTTCATCGCGGCTTCACGTCCGCCCCCTTGCGCGGCGTCATCGAGAAGAACCTTGGCCGGATCTACCGGCACTCCTTGCACCGCGCCCCCACTGCGGCTGAGGTCGCCGCCGTCATCAGCGAAATGGCCTCCATCCAGGCGGAAACCATGGTCGCCATGCATTCCTCGGGCGACGAACTGCCGACCTGGCTTGCGTCCACGAGCGTGGACCTCCTGCCCGCGCTCGAGGACCTGCGCCTGCGGGGCAGGGGCGTCATCATCGCGTCTCCGCATTACGGCAACCACGCGCTCTTCGACGTCATCGCGACCCTGGGCATCCCGATCAACATGCTGTACCTCTACGCCTCCTCCTGGGAGACCAAGGCTACCCAGAACAGCCTCATCCGGCTCTGGGACGTCGGCTTGGCCGCCCCGGGGTTGATGCGGGCGCTCGCGGCCAACGAGGTCGTCCTGCTCATCGACGACATGGACTACTTCCCGGACAATCGTACTGCTGACTTCTTCGGAGAGCCTTTCCACCCCCCCCCGCGGCGCGGCCCGGCTGTCCCTGGCCTCCGGCGCCCCGATCCTGCCGGCCTACGCGGTCCTCAAGGAGCGCCGTTGGCACCTGGTCTGCGACGAGCCGATCTGGCCGGAGAAGGCATCCCAAGAGGATATCGAGACCAAGCTGCTTGGCTCCATGGAGCGCCGCATCGCGGAACGACCCGGCCATTGGATCCTCCAGCGGGACTCCTGGGACCTCCCGGCCTGCACGGCCGAGCTTCGCGGCCAATTGCGGAGCGTGAGACTCGCTCGGAGTCTCGGGCAGGCCCTGAAAAGCATCAAGGGACTCTTCCGAGTCCCTTGATGTCTTCCGCCCCCCCGAAGCCTTCAGGTCAGCATGCCGGTGATGAAGCTGCGCAGCAAGGTCTTCAGCAGCAGGATCGCGCCCAGGATGATGGCGTAGGCGGCCCATGAGCCGCCTGTGAAGGCTGTGACGATCAACCCGGCTGCGCCCGCCATGTACACGTAGCCCATGGCCTTGAACTGGTCGCCTTGCGGCTTGCCTCCCATGCCGTTGATCTCGTCCCCAAGACTGATCAGCTTGGAGGCCATGTATACCGCCGCCAGACAGACCGCGATCCCTATGGCGAAGAGGACCCATCCCAACCAGTAAGGAGGAGAGCACGGGGGAGTGCTCCAATAGATCCTCACGAACAGGAACAACGCCGCGGCAACGACCAACAAGCCCAGGATCGTGGTCTCCGTCTGCTTCCCCTGGTCGACGAGGTCCTGCCACGGCGTCGTGTTCGTCCCTCCGCCGGTGTTGATGGCCACGCACGCGCCCTGGACGCAGGTCTGCTTCGTCCAGTCGCACGCGCATTCGCCGCCGCCGCCGCCCCCTCCGCCGCCGCCTCCGCCGGGGTTGGTCGGATTGGTCCCGGAATCCGGAGGCCCGGTGGGCGCCACCGCGTTCTCCACCTCGGCGCCTTCGAACTGGGTATTGGCTTCGGTGGCCTCGGCCTCGGTGGCGCTCACGCCGCCGGCCATCATCTTCTTGCTGAACGGCGACATGGCGCGCAGGCGGGCCAAGGACCGCGAGTTCCTCGCCGCGTTCCTGATGCTGCCCATGTTGGACGTCGTCATGACGTTGCGCGCCTTGAGCTGGCCTGCCGTCCCCTTGTTGTCCGTTTTGCTGCCCTTGAGCCCGGAGAGCTTGCCGCTGAGGATGTTGCCGTCAGGCCCCTGGAACTTGGCCCCGGTGACGCTGCCTCCGAGCTGGGTCGAGAGCTGGGCTCCTGCCAACGGCCCCAACCCCGACCGAGACGAGCCGGCGCCGTCGCCCGCCTGGGTCGCGTCCATGTCCCCGGCCTGGAGCCCGTCGCTCTTGCCCGAGTCTCCGGCTCCGTCAGCCTTGCCGGCCTGGCCGGAGTCTCCGGCCTTGCCGGACTCTCCCGCTGCCCCGGATTTGCCTGCGGCCATGTCGCCCACCACGAAGCCCAAGCCGTCGGTCCTGCCGTTGGCGTCCGTAGCCCCCCCGGCATCGGTCCTGATGTCGGACCTGATGGCGCCCAGGCCCGCGATGGCCCCGGTCCGCGGCGACTTCTTCTTGTATTTCTTGTTGTAGACGAAAAAGCCCGTGCTCGCCACGGTCAGGCACAAGGCGATGGCCGCGAGCTTGGCCGCGCCGATCGAGGCCACCCAGCCGCTGATGCCGCCGACCGAACTCACCCCGACCGTGGCCACGCTGGGAGACGCGGCTGATGCCGCCGCCCTGGCGGCTGCTCCTGCCCCGCCCTTGGCGCCCACGAACGCGCCTGGCTTGGCCGCCCCTCCGATGGGGATGCCAGCCTTCTTCTTCTCTTCCTTCTCCTTCTTCAGGTTGGGAAGCTGGATGTCGGGAACAGGGGTGGTATTCTCGACGACAGGCTCTTCTTTTCTCTTCTTTTTCCAGAACATAAGGTTACCCCCTGTAATCAACCCCAGTCCTCTTCAGTCGATTTCGTGTCGAACTTCGCCGTCCCGAGATACGCGGACCCGAGGAAGGCGAGCAGGCCGGTCCAAGTGAATGTTATCCCGAGCTTCGCCACCGGATTCCCCCAATAAGAGGAGTACATGCCCAACGCGCCCGTGATCGTCGTCACCCAGCCCAAGTCGCTGCGACCCATGGAGATGAGCGCGATGCCGCAGCCGAAAAGACCCGCGCTTACCGCGAGGATCAGGAACTTCAGAATCGCCTTCATGGCAGCGCCCCACGGCATCCAAGAGACGCTGTTGTAGAGGGCCTGCACGAGCAGCAAGGCTATCAAAGCATAGCTCAGGATCTTGACCGTCTTCATGATGTCTTTGGCATTGTCCGCATTCGTGCCATTGGCCTTGCAGATCGTGCCCACCAGGGTCGTGCCCCTGCCGCAGGTGATGGGAGGACCTTCCTCCCCGTCGCCTCCGTCGCTGCCCCCGGGGTTGCCGGAAAGGCTTCCATCCGGCGCTCCCTGCGGGGGAGGGGCGCCTTCCGCCGCGCCGGCGCCGGTCAGGGCGATGCCCTCAGGAGTCGCGTTCTCGAAAGCGGAGGTCGCGTTGGAGCTCCTGTTCTCGTCCCCGCCTTTCCGGGAGTTCCGCGAGAACTGGTGCGCCCTGCTCAACTGCCTCCTGGCAAGACTGCGGGCCATGGAGCTCCGCATGCTCGAGCGGGCCTGCACGCTCTTGCCCGGCTTGGCCTGCGGCCTGGCAGCAGAGATACGGCCCTTGAGGTCTTTGAGGTTTCCGAAGTTCCTGTTGATGCCGCCGGAAAGCCCGGACCCGCCGGACAGACCGCTCAAGCCCCCTGGCCTGGCATTGAAAGCCCCTGCATTGCGCGCCCCTGCGGCAGGAGCTGCCTCCTCGGCAGCAGGAGCCTCGCCGGCCGCAGCGACCTCCTCGGCCGGGGCAGCCTCGTCAGAGGCCGCCGCCTCGTCGGAGGCCGCAGACTCGTCGGCATTGGCGCCTTCAGTGGGCTCAGGCGCGGTCAAGGAGCCGCTCACCATGCCCAACCCGCTCTTGCCGCGCTCGCTGCCGGGAAGGTTGGAGACGTCGCCGTCGTACGACACCTTATCGCTGCTCGAAGAAGGCTTGGCCATGGAGGACGGAGAAGTGTCCTGCTCAGCGTCGGACAAGACCTTGCCCAGGCCCCAGGACCCGGCGGTCAGGGCGGACATCAGCATGATGATGCCCAGCTTGCTCCCGAAGAAAGCCGCGACCGCGCCCTTGCCGCCCACGGCGAGCGCGCCCTGGGCCCCGCGCCCCATCTGCGGGAACCACGGCATGCCCGTCCGCCTCTTCTCCCGCTCCTTGCCCACCTTCTTCAACTTGAAGTCAGGCAGGTCCACTGTTGAGGGAGGAATCTTCTTTTCCATAGAAATCTCCTAAACCGTGAACCTCTCCATGGCCCGGTCCGATGGCGCGCCGCCGGGCACGATGAGGACCTTGCAGTACTTCTTGCAAGACTTGTCGTCATTGCAATCCTTGCAGTTGATTTCCTTGGGCTTGAGGAACTGCGTGGAGATGGCTCCCACGACCCCCAATGCGCCACATATCAGGAAGAGCGTGCTGAACCCACTGGTTGCGAGGATGGACTTCCCCGCGTCCGGCGTGGTGGTCATGAGACCTATCGCCGTTGTCACCAGCAATCCTCCTGAGAGCGCTATGATACTTCCTAGGGCCTTCTGCCCGAACTTACCGCCCAGGACCTGGAAGCCGATCACCATGGCAGCCAGAGCCAGACAAGCACCGATGATGGCGAGAGCCATGACCAGTCCCTTGCTGTAGTACTTGCCGCCCTGCTCCATCGTCGCGGCCAGGAACAGGATGGCCATGGCGCCCATGAGCAGCATCTTGGCGTTGTTCAATTCCTTGGACCAGGGAGTCACGTCCTTGGCCGGAGGAGTCGGCGGCGGCTCTTCCTCGGCCTTCTCATTGATGGCTGTGCTGGGCTGGCCTGAGAGGTCGCCGGCGCCTGCCTCTCCGGAAGAGGCTCCGCCCTCGGGGACGCCGGCTTCGGCGCCGAAGGCTCCTGGAGCCTGGTTGTTGCCGTCATAGGTCCGGCCGCCCTGGGCGCTCGACCTGGCACCCTTGTTGTCCTTCTTGATCTGGCCCAGGGTGCGCATGGTGCTGCCGCGGCGCAGGCCCTTGAGCGCGCCGCCCACGCTCGTGGGCCGGCTGTTGGCCTTGCCCATGGCGCTGATATTGCCCCTCTTGCCTGCGGCGAACTGGGTCCCGCCGGCAGCGCCGGCGGAGATGCCTGCGCTGCTCCCGCTTCCGCCTGAAGAGCCGGAGAGCTGACCGATCTTGCCCGAGAACTGGGGCTTCGGGATGGAGGCTGACGGCCCGGAGAGCGTCGAATTGCCGTGGTCGACCGCCTTGTTCGAGGCAGCGGCGTCAGCGCCGGCAGCCGCGTCAGCGGATGCAGCGGTCGCCGGGGCATTGGTCCCATCGGGGTTGTTGGCCTGCACGAACATGTCGAGCGAGCCGGAGACTCCGTCCTTGCCGCTCTTCTCAGCCTCGGTCCCGTCCGCGGGGAGGGCGGACTTGGGCCTGGCTTCGAAGAGGGAGACGTTCTGGGGCTCGGAAGAAGGGGACATGGCTTTGTAGCCCACGTACCCGATGCCGCCTGCCACCGTGGTGCCGATGATGGCCAAGCCCACGATGCCGGCCTTGGTCGCGAGCACGCCGCCCATGGCCAGGCTGTTGCTGCCGGGGGTCTTGGAGAGGAGGTTGGCGAAGAACCCGCCCCTCTTCTTCTCTTGCGGCTCCTGCTGCGCCTTGTTGAGCTCCGGCTTGATGTCAGGCGTCTGGCTCATACAGTCCTCCCCGAATCTATTTGTTGACGTTGTTCTGCTTGAGCATCTGCGTGCTCTGCATCATGTACGTGGTCAGCACGCCAGCGGCAGTGGGCCCCACGACCCCTTCCATGAGCCCGCCGACCACCATGGCCATCACCATCTGGCCCATCTGGTCTCCCATCTGCTCCTGGTAATCGTCCTTGACCTCTGTGCCCTTGGCGTTCTCGAGGGCCTCGGCGATCTTGTCGAGAGGATCGTCCTCGGCGCCATCCGGCAATCCGCCGACCCCGGATCTCTTGAGATTGACCGGAGCCATGCCGTGGTCGAACTGGCCGAACACGATGCTCTTGCCCCCGGAGCCGATGGTCTTGCCCCCGGCCTGGCTGCCGTCGAACGAGGTGGCCGATCCCGCCCTGGAGCCGTCGGTGCTCGACAGCTTCGAGGCTGCCAGGGACTGGGCCTGGACATTGCGCACGGACCGCATGAACGCCTTGCCGCCTGAGACCGAGCCGGCCTCGGAGCCCGAGGCAGCGCCGTCCTGGACCGAGACCTGGGCGGTCGGGCTGTTGAAAGGCGAGGCCGAGATGGACGCGCCCGAGCCTCCGGAGGAGGCCCCGCCCACGCCGGAAAGGCCGCGGAAGCTCGCCTTGGGCGCGGTGAAGCCCTTCTGAGCCTTGGCTCCGCCCCACCCGGCCGGGTCGCTCTTGCTCACGGCCTTGAGCGCGGCAGCCAGGTTCACGGAAGCGTCCTTCTTGGCGGCTTCCACGATGGGCGCTCCCGGAGCCCCGCCCTCGAGAGGCTGGTAGAGCGAGGAGGTCACGGCCTCGTCGCCGCGGCTCTTCTTGCGGAGGGACCCGTCCATGGACAGGTCGATGGCCGAGCCCTGTGCTCCTGACGGGTTCGTCTGGGCGTCGAGGCTCTGCAGGTTCTGGTCCTCGATGGAGGCGGGCTTGGTCACGGCCACATGGGAGGAGCCGGTCTGGCCCATGAGCGGGATGAGGACCCAAAGACCGGTGAGGCCGAATCCCACCAGCAGGACCCACCAATATTTCTTAAAAGGATCGTTGTCCCTGCGCACGGTGACCATAGTTGTTGTACTCCTCATGAGTTTAGCCCCATGGTGGAATTTTGTCAAGCGAATCTGGCTTTATTACCGTTTTTTTACCGCGCCTGGAAAGAGGCCTGGGAGGCCGCAGGAGCGATAAAACAACTCAATGCCCGGCAGGAGGAGGGAAATACCGCGGAGGTTCCGGGTTCTCCGCAGGCAGCGGCTTGGGCGGCTTTCCGTATTCGGTGAAGATCTGCACTATTTCATCGTAATCCAGCTCTTCCCTGGCAAGGAGTTCCTTGGAGAAACGCTCCAGGATGTGGAATTCGGTCTTAAGGACCTGCTCCACCTCCTTGACGCACTCGTGGAGCAGGACCTGGGTCGCGTTATTGAGCTTTTCCTTGAAGGCCTCGGAGAGCTGGGCGGGCTGGTTCAACCCGCCGGCCGGGATCTGGTTGAAATCGCCGATGAGGCCGTCGCCGCCCATGCCGTAGATCCAGACCATGTCGTGCGCGATGGCCATGGCCTTGGCGAAATCCGACGATACCCCCGTGGTGCTGACCCCGTACTTGAGGCGCTCGGCCACGTAGCCTGCCAGGGAGACCCGGATGTGGGCCTTCAAGGTGTTGACGTCCGAGGTGTAGAGCTCCTCGCGCGGCACGGAGTGGACCACGCCGAGGCTCCCCCCGCGCTGGACGATGGAGACCTTGAAGACGTCGTTGGTCGGGTGGGTCAGGTAGGTGACGAGCAGGTGCCCGGCCTCGTGGAAGGCGGTCATCTCGCGCTCGCGAGGAGTGAGGTTCAAGCGGTGGGCCACGCCGAGCTCGATGCGCTCGATGGCGCTCGAGACGTCCTTGTAGGTCACCCGCTCGCGGCGGTCGCGGACCGCGATGAGGGCGGCCTCCTTGAGGATGTTCTCGATCTCGGCCGGGGTCTTGTACACCGCCTTGCGGGCCAGGCGCGCGAGGTCCACGCCCGGGTCGAGCGCGATATTGCGCGCGTAGTACTCGAATATCTCGCGCCGCTCCTGGAGGTTGGGCCGGTTGACCGTGATCTTGCGGTCGAAGCGGCCCGGTCTCAGGAGGGCGGGGTCGAGCACCATCTCCTGCGCGTTCATCGCGCCGATGACCACGATGTTGGCGTCCACGTCGGTGAGGCCGTCCATCTCCACGAGGAGCTGGTTCAAGGTGCTGTTGGACTCCGACGAGCCCCCGAAGGCGTCCATGAAGACGCGGGCCTTGCCCACGACCTCGAGCTCGTCGATGAAGATGATGCAGGCGCCGTAGGCCTGGGCGTACTGCCGGGCCTGCTTGAAAAGCTTGCGCACGCGGGACGCGCCCACGCCCACGAATATCTCGACGAACTCCGAGCCCGCGGTGGAGAGGAAGGGCACCCCGGCCTCGGTCGCGATAGCCTTGGCGAGCATGGTCTTGCCGCAGCCCGGAGGCCCGACCATGAGCATGCCGTGGAGGATCTTGCCGCCCACCTTCTTCAAGACCGCGCGGTCCTTGATGAGCTGGACGACCTCCCAGGCCTCGCGCTTGGCCTCCATGAGGCCGATGACGTCCGTGAAGCGCACGCTCGCAGATCCCATCTTCACCTTGGACTTCTTGAACATGGCGAAGCCCCCGCCGTACTGGAGGAGGTAGAGGAAGCCCACGAAGACCAGGGTCTGCAGGATGCCCCAAGGCAGGGAGGCCACGTTGATGCCCACGATGTAGCGCCGGACGCTCTCCTCCATGCCCTGCATGTACCAGACCGGAACTACGATCGCCACGATCATGAGCAGGCCGATGGCGAACCATAGCCAGTTGCGTTGGAGGAAGAGCTTCAGTCGTGCCCAGAGCATGCGGTCACTTCATCCCGGGCAGCTCGAAGGCGATGGGCCGGTCGCGGTTGGGGACGTACTTCGTGATCTCGAACTCGTAGCCCTTGGACCGGTACATCCACGACACGACGACCGGCTTGGTCTTGACCTTGAGGTAGACGACCTGCCAGACCTGGGTGCGCTCGATGGTGAGCACGGGCGCGCCGCCGTCGAGGTCGAGGAATTGGCCGATCCTCGTGCCGTAGCCGAGGTAGTCCGCGACCCTGCGCTTGATATCGAGGGCGAGCACTCCTTCATCGTGTCCCACATAGCTGAAATTCCGGTGCGACTCGAGCTGCCAGCGCCGGGCCGCGTAGTACGACGCGATCTCCATCTTCTGGATGAGCACCAACGCCGCGAATATCTTAGCAAAAGCGTACAGGAAGAACACGAACATCGGCAGGAGGAGCACGGTCTCCGTCGTGGCCTGCCCCCGCCGAGAGCCCCGGCGCCGGATCATGGATACAGCCTCACCTGGAACTTCGGGGTGGGATCCGGCCAGACCTCGGCCTTGGAGCCCTCCCCGCAGGAGACCGTGGCGTGCAGGGTCGGCCTCTTGAAGTTGAGCTCCTTGGACTCCTTGTTGAAGTCGTAGTTGAAGTAGTTGGCCGGAGCGGTCCAGGGCTGCACGACCGGGTAGCCCGCGTACTTGCCGTTGACGGCCTTGCGCATCTTGTCGAGCTCCGAGGGCTTGACCCACAGGATCTGGAAGAGCCCGGCCCCGCCGTCGCACTTGTCGAGGAAATCCGTCACGACCGGGCTGCTGGGCGCCTGCTCGATGTAGGGAGGGATGAGCTGTCCGGTGGGGATGCTCCCGTAGTACGTGATCCGGCGGTGGCAGTAGAACTTGACCCCGTTGGGCCACAGGAAGGACCCGGCCGAGGATTGGAAGGAGTCCGCGCCCAGGCTGCCGTCCGACACCGGAGCGCCGGTGTTGAGCCAGTAGGCCTTCTTGTAGAAATTGTGGGATTTGACGAGGCGCTCGAGCACGGAGTATTGCGCCTCCTCCACCGAGCCCAGGAGCTGCCAGATCTGGACGTAAAGAGTGGCCATCTGCTGGGCGTCCTCCCAGTTGAGCCACCAGTCATGGGCGTCCTCCTGGTCGAAGATCACGAACACGCCGTTGTACTCGGTGGACGCCATGTTCGGAGGGCTCTCGTTCTTCTGCCCCGGCTCCACGGATTGGCTCTGGGTCACCTTGTTGGAGGCCTGGGCGTATTTGATCTTCCAGGAGGACTCCTCGTTCAAGGTGTCCGGCAGCGGGTTGGGAGGCCTGGACGGGGTCACGGGATAGGGGTCGTTGCCGTACGGGAAGACCCCGTTCTTATAGAGGACGTCCCCGAGGTAGACCTTGCAGGAGCCGCCGCCGCCGCACTTCCTCTTGCGGTCGCCGGGGATGTCGATGTCGCCGAAGCCCTCGGAGAAGATGCGCATGGGGAAGGCCCCGTTGACGTAGGCCGACCTGTTGAGGAAGTCCGAATAGTTGGTCATCTCCACGAAGGCGGCGGCGTCCACGGCGAACTGATGGCGGATCTTCTCTCGGGAGAGCTTGGCCGTGTCGTAGATGAGGAAGACGAAGAGGAAGAACGAAGGGAAGATGAAGATGGTGGGCAGGATGAACTGCCCCCGCCTGGACGATAGGCGCGTCACAAGATAATCGTACCCCCGGAGTCGCGGGAAATCAAGTACTTTACTGTTAATTTATCATATGGGGCCGGACCCGACCCCAGGCCCTATTTAGCTTTCTTGGGCGCGGGCTTGCCGAAGGAGAGGAAGCGGTCTGCGCCCTCGTGGTCCAGGATCTTGCCCGCAGCCACGTCGATACTGGACATCACGACCGTGCTCAGTGCCCCTCCGACCACGCGGTGGAGCCGCAACTGGTAGGTGGTCGAATAGAGCTCGCCGCGCACCGCCTCGACCTCGACCCAGAGACCCCGGTCCCCCCAAGGAGTCAGGGCCTCGGCCACGGAGCGCGAGAACGCGGCATAGCGCTCGTCGGTCATGCGGCAGGTCACGCCCATGTTCATGAAGAGGATGCCGACGTCCGGGTCGTCGGAGGGGATGTTCTTGCCGATGAAGCGCAGGGCCTTGTCGCAAGCGCAGGGGACGAGTTGGAGGAAGGAGGGGTCGTCCTTGACCGAGGCCATGACGAACTCCACCGCCTTGTCGAGCTCGGCGATGCTCTTCATGTTGTCCGGCATGAGCCCGGCAGTGACCCACCGGCGGTGATAGATGTCGTGCATCTCCAGGGGTTTGGGATCGAGGCCGATGCGCGCGGAGATGAACGACGAGTCGAAGTTCTTGAGGGGATAGAGGAGGTCTCCCACGAGGTTCAAGCCCGCGCCCGCGTCCACCTCGACGAGATAGAAGGAGAGCTCGCGCTTGAGGAAGAACAGAGCGGCCGGCGCCGTCCACAGGAACGACCGCAAGGGCACGAAGGCACGGCGGACCCCGTCGTGGAGGTTCTCGAAGAACGACCCGGAGGGCGCCGCGAGGAACTTGGCCAGTCCCACCGAGGGGTCTGCCTCGTCGGTCCCGCCGCACGAAGGGAAGTACGGGCCGAGCGGGCACTCCGGGTTGTTGAGCGCCTCGAAATGCAGGCAGGTCAGGAACAGGGTCCAGGCCTCGTCCCAAGCCACGAAGCCGCGCTTCTCCCAGGCACGCGCCGTCTCCTTCCACCAGGCCGGGTCCCCTTTCCTGAGCTCCTTGGAGAGATGCCCCAGGAGGGCCGCGTTGAGGGGGGTCGCGGCCGACGCGCCGCGGTCGAGTTGCGCGATGAAGTCGGGTTTCTGCATGAAATCAGCCCGGGAAGGCCGCGCCTTCCCGGGCTTCGTGCTCAGCGAGTCGTCTCACGGAAGGGACAGGCTGCGGCCTGTCAGCGCGATTCCTCCGGAGAGATGAGCCCCATCTCGATGCCCTTGACCACGGCTTCGGTCCGGTTCGAGACGCCCAGCTTCTGGAAGATGGCGTTGAGGTGGTTCTTGATGGTCTTGACCGAGCAGTCCATCTTCGCCGCGATCTCCTTGTTGGCGAGGCCGCTGCCCAGCAGGACCAGCACCCGGATCTCGGTCTTGGTCAGGGCCACGGGCGAGCCCTCGCCCTGGGAGTTTGCCATCTGCCGCAGCCCCTGGATGAGCTTGCCCATGACCGGCTGCGGGATCATCACCCCGTCGTTGGCGAAGGTCTTCAAGGCGTTGACGAGCTCGGTGGCGGGCAGCATCTTCGAGAGGTACCCGTTGGCGCCGGCCTGGATGGACTCCATGACATGGGCCTCGTCCTCGTAGCCAGAGAGGATCAGGACGTTCGTGTCCGGGCACTCCTTGCGGATGATCCGGGTGGCGGCGATGCCGTCGACATGCGGGAGCTTGATGTCCATGAGGATGACGTCGGGCTTGAGTTTGCGGGCCAGCCGGATGACTTCCTGTCCGTCGGCGGCTTCCCCCACGACCTCGACCTGGCGCTCGTTCTCGAGCAGGTCCTTGATGCCTTCGCGGAAAAGCGTCTGGTCGTCGGCGATCAGGACCCTCACTTTCTTCTTCGAAGATGCCATGCGATCCTCCTGTGGTGTCGTTGGGTCGTCAGGCCTTCGCGACGGCGCAACGGCTGGGCCTCACCCAGAAACCTCGCGTGAGTATACTAAATATTTCTCTAAAGAGTGACTTGCCGCGCCCCATCCCTCAGGACTTGGGCTTCTCCCCGAACGGCAAGGTGAAGGAGAAGGTCGCCCCCTTCCCCGGGCCCGGGCTCGCCACGCTGATGGCGCCGCCGTGGCTCTCCACGATCTCCTTCGAGATGGACAGGCCCAATCCGAGGCGGCCTCGCTCCTGCTGGCTGGAGCCCTGGCAGAAGCTCTGGAAGATCTTCTCGTGGTCCTCGGGCGCGATGCCTTCGCCCGTGTCGCGGACCGAGAACAGGGCGTCGCGCCCCTTGGCCTCCACGGCGAGCGTCACCGACCCGCCCTTCATGGTGTGGCGGATGGCGTTCTCGAGGAGATTGTTGATGACCTGGCTGATCCTGCGGCGATCCGCGAGCACCATGGGCAGGGAGCCGTTGACCTGGGCCTTGAGCGACAGCCCCCGCGCCGCGGCCCGTCCCTGGGGCCCGATGACGATCTCCTCGACGAGGGCCGCGGGCGAGAACCAGTCCTTCTCGAGCCGGAACTTGCCCTGCTCGATGGAGGCCCAGTCCACCAGGTCCTCGACCAGACGCCGGATCTGGTTGATGCCCGAGGAGATGTAGGTCATGCGCTTCTTCTGCTCGGCGTCCGGGACCAGGGTGGAGGAGAGCATCTCGAAGCTCACCTGCAGGGTCATCAGGGCGTTGGAGAGGTCGTGGGAGGCCATGGACATGAACTTCGACTTCATGTCGTTGAGCGAGGAGAGCTCGGAGTTCTTCTGCCGGAGCTCCTCGATGAGCCGCTTGTTCTCGCGCTGCAGGCGCAGCTTGTCCGTGGCCTGCCCGATGCGGCGCTTGAGGTAGTCGATGTCCACCGGCTTCTGAATGAAGTCGTAGACCGACTCCTGGATGGATTGGACCGCGATGTCGAGGGAGGCGTGGCCGGTGAGCATGAGGATCTGGCTCTCCGTGTCCCGCATCCGGATCTGCTTGATGGCCTCGATGCCGGTCATGGACTCCTTGCCCGCGGGGTCCATGAGCTTGTAGTCCATGAGGATGACGTCGAAGGCGCCCTTTCCCGCGGCCGCCACGGCCGCGGGACCGGTAGCGACCTCGGTCACCTCGTAACCGGCGTCCTCGAGGTTGTCGCGGATGGTGTCCCGCATGTTCTTCTCGTCGTCGCAGACGAGGACCTTCGCTTTGGCGTCGTCCATGGGATTCTCCGCACCCATTATGGTAAACATGGACGCGGGATGCAATCCACTGGACCGCAGGCGCCTGGCGTCCCGGCAAGCGTTCAGACGGGGCGTTGGCCGGTAGGAGCCCCCGGCGTAGGCGGCCGGGAAGCCCCGGGCTTGGGCTCGACCTGGATGGGGAGCAGGAGGCGGAAGACCGTGCCCTTGCCCAGGGCGCTCTCGACCTTCACGTCGCCCTTGTGCCGATCCAGGACCTTCTTCACCACGGCCAGCCCCAGGCCGGTGCCGCGGGCCTTCGTCGTGTAGAAGGCCACGAAGATCTTGTCCAGGACGTCGGGCGGGATGCCGGGGCCGGAATCGGCCACCTCGATGACCGCCCACTCGCCCTGGGTGTAGGTCCGGACCCCCAGGGAGCCCGAGGTCGGCATGACCTCGATGGAGTTGCCGATGACGTTGCGCACGGCCTGGCGCATCTCCGTGATGTCGATGCTGATGTCGGGATTGGCCGGGTCCAGGCGCTGGACGAGGTTGATGTGGGCCGGGAACGGGTAGACCGAGAGGAGCTCCTCGACGAAGATGTTGATGGGCATCTTCGTCGGCTGGAGGTCCCGCGTGCGCGAGAAGTCCAGGATCTCGTTGATGATGTCGCTCGCCTGGCGGATCTCGGACTCGATGATCTTGAGGTGCTTGGCGATCTTGGGGTCCGCCGCGGCCCCGAGCTTGGTCTTGATGAAGTAGGTCGAGTTCTGGATGACCGCCAGCGGGTTGCGGATCTCGTGGCCCACGACGTTGGCCATCGCGCCCATGGCGGCGAGCCGCTCCTTCTGGACGAGCTGTTCCTGGGCGGCCTTGAGCTCCCGGGTCCGGGCCTCCACGCGACGCTCGAGGAAGTGGGTGAACTCCTCGAGCTTCTCCTTGGCCCCCACGAGCTCGTCCGTCTTCTCCTTGAGGGCCTCGCGCATGGCGTCGAAGCGTTCAGCCAACTGGCCCACCTCGTTGCTGACGTCCAACGGGAGGAGCTCCCGGGCCTCGTCGAACTGCCCCTTGGCGATGCGGTCCGCGGCGTCGCGCAGGTCCCGGATGGGCTGGGTGATGTTGCCCGCCACCAGCCACGCCAGCGGGATGACGCAGATGGCGACCACGAGCACGATGGAGGCGGTCCTCTTGAGCATCGCGGCCGAGGTCCGCTCGGCGTAGTCCATGGGCTGCTGGACGAACACGGCCCAATCGAGCATCTTGTTCGGAACGAACGCGAAGGCCCCGAAGAGTCGGCTGCCGTCGACGAGGAGGAGGGGACCTCCTCCCTTCTCCTCGTTCTGGGTCGTGATGATCTTGACGAGCTCCTCGCTCATCCGCGCCTCGGGCTTGAAGGCCTCCTTGGGGTTGGAGTGCGCGATGAGGAACCCGTCGCCCGCGATGACGGAGGCCGAGGAGCGGCCGCTGGACGGGAACTCCATCCCGAGCATCTGGGTGAGGCCGTTCAAGCTCACCTTGCCCATGAGGACGCCCACGGGCTGGGCGGCCTTGGGGTCCGTGATGGGGACCGCGATGGTCATCGTGGGGTAGAGGCCCTGGAAGCGCTCCAGCCTCCCCATGTAGAGGCCGCGCTTCAACGCCGTGTTGAAGAAGTCCTCCCCCTCGAAATGGCGCATCTCCGGGTTGGCCTTGAGGAACCGGCCGGTCTGCATGAGCTCCACGCCCGCCGGGGAGATCACCGAGAGCTCGATGAACGCCAGATGGACCTGCATGATGCGGTTGAGGAACTGCTGCTGCTTGACGGAATTCATGCCCGCGAACTCCTCGATGCCCGCGGTCTCGATGAGGACGTTCTTGAAGGTCGCGACGTACTTGCCGACCGTGTCCGCGAACCCGGCGGCGAGAGCCTGCTGGGTCGAGAGGATCTCATTGCTCAGGGACTCATGAGCGATGCCGATAAGGAACCACGCCACCGACCCCAGGGGGAGCAGCGATAGGGTGAGGAACCACAACAGCAGGCGCAGGGAGAGCCTGCCTCTCCTTTTCGGGGATGCCATATTCAGATTCTGTTGGGGTCAGACCCTGACATTGCGGAACCTGACATTGGAACCCGCGAAATCGTCACAATGGCAATGTCAGGTTCCGCAATGTCAGGGTCTGACCCCATTGTAGGGCAACGTTATTGAGGAAATATTGCGCTTACGACGAAGGACGCCGCCCGCGGAGGGAGCCTCAGGCCCCGCCGCGAGGACGGGAGAGGAGCTGCCTGAGACGCGCCGTCAGCTCCGTCAGGTCGAAAGGCTTGGTGATATACTCGTCGGCCCCGAGCTCGAAGCCCTGCTTCTTCTCCTCCGAGGAGAGGAACCGCCCGGTCATCATGATGAGGATGGTCGTCTTGGAGCGCTTGCGCAAAGTCGAGCAGATCTGGAAGCCGGAGGAGTCCGGGAGCTGGATGTCCATGATGACCGCGTCGGGGCCGAGCTTGATGGCCGCGTCGATGCCGCTCTGGGCCGTGCCCGCCTGGTGGCACTCGAAGCCCTCGAGCTCGAGGACCTCGGCGAGGCTCTCCCGCAGATGCGCGTCGTCGTCGATGATCAAGAGCTTGTTGGGGTCGGCCATCGTACTACCTCCTCATGTCTCCGCCCGGCGGGACGAGCTTGTAGCCCACGCACGGGATGGTCGTGATGAAGCGTGAGGCCTTTCCCAGTTTCTCCCTGAGACGCCTCACGTGCACGTCCACCGTGCGGGGAGAGCCGAAGTAGTTGTAGCCCCAGACGCGCTCGATGAGGTAGGGGCGGCTCAAGACCCGGTTGGCGGAGCTCAAGAAAACGTACAGAAGGTCCAACTCCTTGGAGGTCAGGGCGACCTGCTTGCCCGCCACATGGACGGTGTAGCTCGTGAGGTTGAGCTCCACCTCGCCCATCTTGATGATCTCCTCAGAAGGATTGATCTGGATGCGCCGCAGCACCGCCTTGATGCGGGCGACGCACTCGGCGACATCCCAGTTGAGGGAGAGGCACTCGTCCGCTCCGGCCTGGAAGAAAGCCAGGCGCAGGCTCATCTTCTCCTTGGTG
Organism: Elusimicrobiota bacterium; assembly: GCA_016218545.1. GTDB lineage: Bacteria > Elusimicrobiota > Elusimicrobia > UBA1565 > UBA9628 > JACQWX01. The sequence goes on along the minus strand of JACRDQ010000019.1, from coordinate 52,659 downwards.
GCGGCCGGCGGTTGGGCCTGCCCCCCCGCGGCCGGAGCCGTGGTGTAGAAGCCGGCGTAGGGGGTCTTGGGCCTGCCCTCCGTCTGCGCCGCCAACTCGGCGTGCTCGACCAGCGCGATGATGGGGAGCGTCCTCGTGGGCCCCCGCTGGCGGAGGTTCTTGACGAGACCGACCCCGTCCTCATCGGCGAGCTTCTGGCCGACGAGCAGGAGGTCGCAGCTGCGGTTGGCCAGCAGGCCCAGCACCTCTTTGGAGCGCTGGGCGATGGTCACGGCGATGTTGTTGGCCCCCATCGCCTCCAGGACCACGCCGGCGCGGTTAGGGTCCCGCGAAGCGTAGACCGCGTTGATCCTCATGGTCGCTCCGGATCAGCTCGCCTCTCCCGAAGTCTCGTCGGACTCCAGGTCGAGCTTGATCCCGCCCAAGCCCACGGTGTCGCTGAAGAAATTGTAGAGCGCCGCGGCCACCAGGGCGATGGAATCCCAGAGGATGGTGTAGAAGTAGACGAAGAGGGCGGTGGAGAGGAATTTCTGCCACAGCACCATGCTCTCGGCGTACTGCGAGCCGGGCCGCAGGAAGACGAACAGGCCTCCGATGAGGCCGAGGGTCGCGAAGAAGGCGGAGAGGACGGGGCGGGCCATGGCCAGGATCGAGCCTCCCGCCAGCAGGCAGCCGAGCGCGACCACGAGCCCCCGCATGAACGGCGAATCCAGCCTGATGCCGACGAGCCCGATGACCACCCCGACGGCGACGGCCGCCAGGATCAGCGGATTGGAATGCCAGTAGGGATGGATGCGCTTGATCTGATAATTCACTCTGCCTCCTCTGCCACTAGAGGGGTAAAGATTAACAGACTTAAGGGGAAACATGCAAGGGCTACAACGCCAGGAGGCGCTGGAGCAGCCCCATCGCGTCCGGGGGTCTCCTGGCGGGGTCCGTCGCCAGGGCCTCCCCGACCACGGCGTCGATGCCGGCGGGCAGGCCGGCCGCGACGGAGGAGAGGGGCTTGTACTTGGCCCTCTGCTTCTGCGCGAGATAATCCGGCCCCTTGAACGGAGCCTCCCCGGCAAGGCACTCGTAGAGGCAGACCCCCAGGGCGAAGACGTCCGACGCGGGCGTGGCCGTGCCGAGGTGCTGCTCGGGAGCCATGTAGAGGGGCGTGCCGATGACCTCGTGATGGGCCGCGTCCTGGGCCCGGCGCGCGACCCCGAAATCCATGACCCTGGCCAGGCCGTGGACGTCCACCATGACGTTGGCCGGCTTGAGGTCCCGGTGCAGGACGCGGCTGCGATGGGCATGGTCCACCGCCTGGCACACGGAACGGAAGACCTCCCGGCACTCCTGGAATCCCAGGCGCCCTTTCTCGTCGAGCACCTGGGAGAGGGATCGGCCCTCGACGAAGTCGAAGACGAGGTAGATCTCCCCGCCTTCCTGCACGATCTCATGGATCGGGACGATGAACGGGTGCGACAGGTGGGAGACGATCTTGGCCTCCTCGAGGAACCGCTCCCTCAGCTTCGGGGAGTCCTTGATCTCCGCGGCCATCTTCTTGACCGCCACCCGACGCTCGAGCGAGTGATCCCAGGCCTCGAAGACCTGGCCCATCCCGCCCTTGCCGATGAGCCTGCGGAGCTCGTATTTGCCGCCGATCCTCCCGGGCGCGGCCTGGGGGGCGGGGACGGCGGCAGCCGGCGCAGGGAGGGCCGGGCCGGCCGGGGCAGGCGGGGGCGCGGCCGAGGCCTGGTCCCGGAGCCGCTGCCACCGCTGAAGACCGTCCTTGAAATCCACCGCATCGGCTTGGAGCCTGGAGAAGGCCTCGAGCGCCGCCCTGTCCTCGCCATGAGCCTCCATGAAGGCCCCGTACTCGTAGTAGACGTCCGGGACCTCCTTGGCCGGAAGACTCTTGCGCAGGCGCAGGGAGGCGAAGACGTCCCTGGAACGGCCCGTGTCCCTCAAGGCGACGTGGCAGCGCAGGGCCAGGATGATGTCGGCGTCGTTCCATTCGGGACGCCCGAGCGTATTGAGGAACTCGACGGCCTCCCCCGGATGCCCCTGCGCGAAGAGGACCTGGGCCTTCAAGCGGAGCGTGCGCGGGTCGCGGGGCGCCGTGCTCTCCCTGAGTTCCAGGGCCTTCTCCGGCAACCCTTGGCGCTCCAGGGCCGCGGCCAACGCCAAACGGCAATCCGGAGTCAGGGACCTGGAGCGCTCCCCGACCAGGGCTCCGACCTCGGTGAGCTTAAGGAAGACGGCTACGGCCTTGTCCGCGTCCTTCGGGGCCTGCGAAGCGCGTTCCAGGAGGCGGTCGGTGAGCAGGAGGCGCGCCGTCCCGGTCCGCTTCTTCTCCGCCAGGGCCGAGACGGCGTCGAGGAGGTAGCCCGCCGGGAGCCGGGCCGCGGCGTCCGCCAGGACCCTCAGGAGCTCACCTTCGCGCGCCGGAGACAGGAAGGCGACGAGCGCCGCAGCCGGGATCTGAGAGGCCTCCCCTCCCCGAGCCAGGAAGGAGGCGTAGAGGGCGTAGGCCTCCTCAGGACGGCAGGCCGAGCGCTCCCGGATCTCAAGGATGGCGTCCTGGACCTTGCTGCGGCGGCCGCGCTGCAGGAAGCGCCAGACGCCCAGCGCGGCGACGGCCAGGACCGCGGCGGCGGCGTAGAGAGGATTCTCCTTCAGGGAGAGGGCGAGCCCCTGGAGGTCCCTGAGGAGCTCGTCGAAATAGAGGACCTGGATCCCGTCCGGCGCCGTCACGTCAGACTCGGGCGCCGGTCTTCGACTCGAAGATGATGAGGGTGCGCCGGAGTTCTCCCTCCTCCTCGAGGTGCACGGCCCGGACGTGGCAAGGCTCGGCGCGGAACATCGTGTCGGCCTCCACGACCTGGTTGGGGCGGTCGAGCGCGACTCCCACCAGCCTCAGGACGTCCTGCTGCTGCGTGTCGATGACGTCGAGGAGATGCATCTTGCCGTCCGCGGCCACGGTGCCGGTCAACTGGAAGTTGGTGTAGAGGACGGAGTTGTCCTCGTCGACCACGATGGCGCGATGGTTCTTGGCCACGATGGCGGCCAGGATCGTCTTCCACCAGCGCGACTCGGCCTGTCCCCGCTGCTTCTCGCGGACCATGGTGTTGGCCAGCTCGCGGCTCACCTTGCCCAGGAAGTTGGCCAGGGTCACCGCGAGGTCGCCGATCTCGTCCTGCCGGGGCGGGAACTTGATCTCGAGGCTCTTGAGCGAGATGCTCTCGATGGTGTCGCGCAGCTGGAGCAGCGGGTTGATCACGAAATGGTGCATGAAGAAGTACAGGGGGATGCCCATGAGGAGGAGCACGCCGATCGCGCCCACCACGTATTTGCGCATCGCGGCGTTGATGTGCTTGACGACCCCCTCGCGGCTGACCTGCATGTTGATGACGCCCATGACCTCCCCGCGCGTGGACAGCGGGATGGCGATGTCGTAGAGGGGCATGTTCGGGATGGCCCGGATCATGTACGACTTCGACAGCCAGGCCTGCTCGATGGCGTCGGTCGGGATCGTGACCTCCTTGGAGAACTGGTCGAAGCTCTCGGTGATCCTCGACGGGTCCTTGAACCACCGGACCTCGCCGTACTTGTTGAGGTAGAGCAGCGAGGCCACGCGCTCGTCCTTGGCGAGCTGGGTGATGGTATCGAGTTCATCCATGGTGATCGCCTGCTGGTTGCGCGAGAGGCCCGTGATGAGCTTGGCCGCGTGGACCCGGACGAGGTCGAGGATCTCGAGCTTGAGCCGCTCGTCGAAGTTCCACTTGAAGAGGTTGTAATAGAAGATGCCCCCGAGGAAGAGCACATAGATGCCGATCCCCAGGAACCACAACGCCCACTTCGCGGTCAGTCTCATCTATTTCCCGCCATAAAGCTTCTCGATGCGCTCGAGGCCCGCCTTCGCGTCGGAGTTGCCCGGGTCGAGCTGCAGGGACAGGGTCCACTCGTCGCGGGCCTTCACGTAATCGCCCTTCTGGAAGTAGATGACGCCGGAGAGGTAATGCTGCTGGGACGAACGTCGGGCGTCCTCCGAGATGGCGCCCACGGCCGGGCCGGCGCCCGCCGTCCCGCCCGCCGACGGGGGCGCGCCCGCGGCCGCGGGCGCGGCCGCAGCGGTAGGCCCGGACGCGGGAGGCGTGTACGCCTTGCCGGCCTTGGCCGCGGCCTCCGCCTTACGGCGCTCCTCCTCCTCCCTGGCCTTGGCCTCCTCCTCCGCCTTCCTGGCTTCCTCCTCGCGCCGCTTGGCGAGCTCGACCTCGCGGGTCTTGCGCGTCTCCTCGCGACGCATCGCCTCCTTGGCGCGCGCGATCAGCTGGTCCGCGGCGCGGGAATCATAGCCGAAGGTCACGGCCTTCTTCCACTCGGCGATGGCCTTCTCGAACTTCCGGGACTCGTAGTGCTGCCGGCCCTGGGTGATGTGCTGCGCCGCGATCTCGGCCCGGATCTCCGCCATGAGCTTGACGGCCTTGGTGTTGCCGGGCCCGGTCTCGAGGATGGAGTCCAGGATCCGGAGGGCGTCCTCGGTCTGCCCCTGGCTGTAAAGGTTGAGAGCCTGCTGGAGCTTCTCGTTGGCGTCGGCGTCGCGGGTCTCGGCTTCCGCCCGGGCGATCAGGCCCGAGAGCCTGGGATAGCGGGGGTTGAGGACCAGCGCCGAATACCACTGGTCGAGGGCCTCCCGGAGCCGATGCTGGCGGTAGGCGCGCTCTCCGCGGCGGAAGTGCTCCTCAGCCATCTCCTTGCGCGCCTTCCTGAGCCAGTAGCGGGCCTTGAGGTTGGTGGGCGAGAGCTTGACCGCCTCCTCCCAGCGTCCCGTGGCCTCGACGAGCCTCCCCTGCCGGTAGAGGGCCATGCCCTCCTCGAACTTGCTCTCGATGAGCTTCTTCTCGGAGAACCGGGGCTTCTGCGAGCCGTGCAGCTCGTCCGAGGCCCGCCGCAGGATGGCCGCGTCCTCGTAGCCCGGATCGATGGCGATGATGCGGCCGGCGAGCTCCTTGGCCGCGTCGAACTCCCCCTTGCGGTAGAGGTCGAAGGCGTTCTCGTAGACGCCCTTGAGGGTCTTCCTCGTGATGCGCGCCTTCTCGAGCTGGATCGTGTAGATGTAGCGCTGCTTGTCCTCGTCGGAGGTGATGGTGCCCAGGTTCACCTTCGACATGTCCAGGAACAGCCCCTCGGTGTCCTTGACCGCGGGCAGGGCCTGCGCCATGGCCAGCGAGGGCAGCAGCAGCAGGAGCGCGGAGAACTTCTTGGCGGCCTCGTTCATAAGATGTCCTCTATGATGTCATGCATGCGCACAGGCGCGGCTCAGAAACCGAACCCCCCGGCCATCAGGTTCTTCAGCATCGGGCCCAGCATCATGATGAAGACCGTGGGGAAGATGAAGACCATCAGAGGGATGAGCATCTTCGTGGCCGCCTGGGCCGCGAGCTTCTCGGCTTTGTTGAGGCGGCGGAAGCGCATGTCGGCCGCGTAGTTGCGGAGCAGGTCCACCAGGCTCGTGCCGAGCTCGTCGGATTGGGTGATGAGTCCCACGAACGAGCGGATCTCCTGGATGCCGGTCCTCATCGAGAATCGCTTGAGCGCGTCCCGCCTCGAATAGCCGAGCTGGACCTCCCCGAGCATCTTGCCGACCTCGCCCTCGAGCTCGGACTTATCCTTGGAGATCTTCACGATGCGGTCGAAGGCGGTCATGTAGTCGAGGCCCGCCTCGATGGTGAGCGCCGCCAGGTCCACGAAGGTCGGGAAGGACCGCATGATCTCCGTCTGCCGGGTCCTGATCCGGCCGTTGAAGATGGAGTCCGGGATGAAGAAGCCCACGACCCCGAAGATGAGCAGGACCGGGGAGCCGGTGAGCCACGCGAAGCCCCCTCCCATGACCGCGGCGAGGACCTCCTTCATATGGAGCATGTCGAGGGGGCTCGGCTTCTCGGGGCGCCCCATGAGCATGTGGAGCTCCTCGAGCTTGGCCTCCAGGCGCAGGGCCCTGAGCAGGAAGAGGTCGAGCCGGTCCCAGATGCTGCCGTGCGGATTGAGGCGCGAGAACGCCGAGGTCATGCCGACCTCGCGCTTGGCCAGCTGCGAGAGGTCCGTCTCGGAGGGAGGCGGCGGGGGCGTGAGCAGCCTTGAGACGGCCGTGTAGGCCGCCATGGAGCCCAGGATGCCCACCGCGAGCATGACCCACTTCAGGATCCCCTCGCTCATACCCTGATATCCCCCAGCTTGTCGACCACCTTCATCCCGATCGAGATCCAGATCGTGCAGAAGAGGAGCACCAGGACGCCGATGAAGCTGAAGTAGAACTCGCTCATGACCTTGGGCTGGAAGGCCCACATGATGATGAGCATCACCCAGGGCATGAGGCCGACCACGATGGCCTGGATGCGCTGCTGGGCGGTCATGGCCGCCGTCTTCTCGACGAGCTTGGCCTCCTCGCGGATGTTCTCGACGATGCGGTCGAAGATCTTGGTGAGGTTGCCGCCGACCGAGCGCTGGATGATGACGGCCTTGATCATGTAGGCGAGCAGGCGGCTGGGCACCCGGTCGATGATGCCCTCCATGGCCTTCTCAAGGCTTGTGCCGAGCTGGTAGTTCTTGATGCACAGCCCGAACTCCTCCGAGATGGGAGGGTGGAGGTCGCGCTGGACGAGCTCGAAGCACTGCACGATGTCGACGCCCGACTTGAGCCCGTTGGACATGAGGATCAGCGCGTCCATGAGCTGGGCCTCGCACTTGAGGGCCCGGCGGAACTTGACGTTCTTGAGCAGCCAGCCCGGCAGGATGAGGCCCGCGTAGATGCCGAACCCGGAGAAGATGAGGAAGCCGAAGATGTTCATGGTCACCGCCCCGACGATGACGCCGAGGAGGGCCGGGCCGCCCACGAGGTAGTTGATCTTCACCGTCATGAACTGCCGCTCGTACTCGTGCGCCCACTCCTTGGCCTTGATCTTGTAGTCCTCCCAGCCCTTGAGGATCTTCCCCTCCTGGCCCGTGCCCAGGGCCCAGCCGGCGAAGAAGATGAGGCCCACCCCCACCAGCTTGAGCAGGTAGGACATGCCCTTGGAGCCCTGCTTCTCCGGGCCCGGCGGGGCGTAGCCCCGCGGCGGGGCGTTGAGGATGGAGTGGACGCCGTTGGAGAGGGAGGCGATGGCGAGCACCGCGGCCTTGTAGCGCTCGATGCTGTTGGACGTCAGCCCTTCCATGACGCTGTCCATCTCCTTGAGGATGAGCTCGAGGTTGCCGAGCACCGCGCGGCCGCGGCCGCCGAGGGAGTTGCCCAGGCGCGCCCGGTAGAGGCGGTCGATCGCCATCTGAAAGCGGACCCGGTTGTCCTCGTAGTCGCGGATGAGGGAGCCCGGCTGGGCGAGCTGGCCTCCGTCGGCCGGAGGGAAGGACTTGCGGCAGAGCTCGAAGAACTCGTAGAGGACCGCGGACGGGGCCTGCCAGAGTTGGGCCTCGTTGAGGATGCCCTCCTCAGGGTCCTGCCAGACGGGCTTCTTGAGCATGGCGTCGAGGGTCTGGTCCACCCACGCCGGCGGAGAGAGGCTGGGGTCGCGATCCTTCTTGAAGTAGTGGTAGACGATCTGGGCCTTGGCCTCGGCCCCGTCGTTCTTGTCGACGAGGAGCTTGACCTCCTGGGGCGTGAAGATCTGCGCCGACGCCGGGGCGGAGGCCAGCAGAGCCAGGACGAGGGCGACGGCGCTCATGGTCGCCTCCCACGGCGATGGACGCGACCATTCCCTCGCATAAGCTCGGTCATCAGCCCACCGCCCCCGCGTGGAAATCCGGGGCCTTGGGCATGATGCCCTTAGCCTTCTGCTCCGGGCTCTGGAACAGCGAAAGGGGCATCTCGATGCCCTTGTGCTTGAACTCAGCGTAGAAGGTCGGGACGTTGCCGCAGGCCGAGAACTCGCCCATGGTCTTGCCCTCCGGCGTGACGGTCTGCAGGTTGAAGCGGAAGAGATCCTGGATCTTGAAGGACACCCCGTCCTTGCCGCAGATCTCGGTGATGTAGGTCACGCGGCGCTTGCCGTCCGAAAAGCGCGTGAGCTGGACGATCATGTGCACGGCGCTCGAGATCATGTCCACGAGCACGGAGATCGGCAGGTCGGTGCCGGCCATGAGGCACATGGCCGAAAGGCGCGCGAGGGAGTCCTTGGGGGTGTTGGCGTGGATGGTGGCCAAGGAGCCTTCGTGGCCGGTATTCATGGCCTGGAGCATGTCGAGGGCCTCGGCGCCGCGGCACTCGCCGACCACGATGCGGTCGGGTCTCATGCGCAGGCAGTTCTTGATGAGGTCGCGGATGGTGACCTCGCCCTTGCCCTCGATGTTGGGAGGCCGGGACTCCAGGCGGACCCAGTGCTCCTGCATGAGGCGGAGCTCCGCGGTGTCCTCGACCGTGATGATGCGCTCGTCCTCGGGGATGAAGGAGGAGCACATGTTGAGGAAGACCGTCTTGCCGGTGCCGGTGCCTCCCGCGATGATGATGTTCTTGCGTACGATCACGGAGGCCTTGATGAACTCGATCATCTCGGGCGTGATCGAGCCGAAGCCGATGAGCTGCTGGTGGGTGAAGGGCTTGGCCGAGAACCGCCGGATGGTGAGCGTCGGCCCTGAGACCGCCAGGGGGTTGATGATGGCGTTGACGCGCGAACCGTCCTTCAAGCGCGCGTCCACCAGGGGCACGGACTCGTCGATGCGCCGGCCGACCGGGGCCACGATGCGCTTGATGACCTGGATGACCTGCTCGTCGTCGCGGAAGCGCATGGGCAGGAGGACCAGCTTGCCCTTCTGCTCGATGTAGATCTTGTCGAAGGCGTTGACCATGATCTCGTTGACGGACGGGTCCCGGAGCAGGGCCTGGAGGGGTCCCAGGCCCAGGATCTCGTCGACCAGCTCGGTGACGAACTGCTCGCGCAGGGTGCGGGTGAGCGAGAGGTTGGGCTCGCGCTGCAGGAGGTTCTCGATGATGGCGCTCACCCGCTGGCGGTTGTCCTCGTTCTGGTTGGGGTCCTCGGAGATGCGGATGCGCTCCGTCTCCATGGCCGCCACCACGTTCTTGTGCATCTTGGTCTTGAGCTCGTTCCAGAAAACCGGCAGGGTCTCGCCCGCGGTCGTGACCACGGCCTTGCCCGCCTCCCCTCCCCCGCCCCCGACCTGCGGAGCCGCCGGAGCCGTGGACTTCCACAGGAAGTCCGCGCCCTGGCCGATCTCCTCGTAGTCCGAGGAGGTGTCCCAGGTCTTGACCGTGGGCTTGACCTCGTAGGTGCGGCCGAGGAGGATGCGCAGGGTCTTGACCCACTCCGACTGGAGGTTCTCGACGATGAGGACCTTCTGCGTGTTGGCGTACTCGGGGAGGAGGTCCTCCCAGGGCATGTAGGCCAGCACCCGCTTGTTCATGTTCTCGAAGAAGCGGTTGACCTCCTTGGGCGCGATGGCGCCCGGGAGGTTGGCCTGGTTGACCACCACCTCGAACTTCTCGAGCGGGAAGTGGAGGGCCTTGTACTCCTGGAAGAGGGCGTAGGTGGCCTCGAAGTGGGAGCGCTGAGGCAGGCACACCCAGTAGATGAGGTCCGCCAGGTCGAAGGAGAAGATCTGCATGGGGAAGAAGGGGTCCACGTCCAGGAAGAGGTCGTAGGACTCGGCCAGGCTCCTGAGGACGGCGACCACGGAGGCCGAAGGCAGGTTGCGGATGTCCGAGAGCTTCTCGCCCAGGGGCAGCAGGCCCACCCCGTAGGAGCTGATGGGGATGCGGCCGCGCAGGAGCCTCCCGATCCCGGTGCTCGTGTCGCCGAGGAGCGGCACGAGGCTCGCCAGCGTCGGCGGCCGGCCGATGGAGAGCAGGAACGCCAGGTCGTTGCGGCAGAGCGCGTCCATCTGCACGATGATGACCTTGCGGTTCTGGCTCCCGGCCCACGCCAGGGCCAGATTGAGCGCGATGGTGCTCTTGCCGGCCCCCTCCTTGGGGCCGCTCAGAACGACGACTCGGCAAGGCTCCCTGGCCTTGCCGGTCTCGGTCTCCGGCGCCGGTGTCTCAGGCATCTATTTGACGATCTCCATGGTGATGAAGAGGAAGAGCGACTTCTGCTCCTCGACGATGTTCGTGTTCGTGAAGAGCAGCCCGAGGAGCGGGATCCTGCCGATGAAGGGGACCCTGGTCTTGACGATGTTCTTCGAGCTCATCTTCAAGCCGCCGATGACGAGGGTCTCTCCGCTCTTGAGCTCCACCGAGGTCTGGACCTGCCTCGTGGTGATGGAGGGCACCGAGGTGTTGCCCACGGTGACGGGCTTCGAGAAGTCGGGGTTCGACACCTCGAGCTGGGCCTCCGCGCGGATGGTGTCCTTCTTGTTCGGGTTGATCACCGGCAGGACGTTGAGGATGACGCCGAACTTCTTGAACTCCACCCCGACGCCCTGGTTGTTCGTCACGGGGTAGGGCTGATCGCCGCCGACCACGAAGTTCGCCTGGTTGTTCGCTTGGACGATGACCTTCGGGTTGGACAACAGCTGAGCCTTGCCCTCGGTCTCGAGGAGCTTGAGCGAGGTCTGCAACTGGGTCTTGCGGGCGAAGTCCCCCAGGGTGTAGATGCCGGGGATGGTCTCCTCCGCGAAGGCGATCCCGGTCTGGAAGGGACCCCACGCAAAGCCCATGTCCTTGCTCAAGGACCCCGAGATCTCCACGATGTCCGCTGAGATCGCGACCAGAGAGTCCTCCGGTTGCGCCCATGCGGCGGTCGAGAACGTCCACAGCCACACGCTCCACAGCGCGCCTTTCCACAGGTGTCTCATCTTGGTGCCTTACTGCTAGCGCGACTTTTATTGCTGCTTGAACAGCTTCCTAAAGCTGGCCATCTCCATGGGGTGCATCTCGACGTCCCCCAGGCCCCTCAAGATCACGGTCGGCTCGCCCTGCTTGGCGGCCAGGGCGAGGTACTGCGCCTCGTTCGGATTCAAAGCCAGGCTGATGACCGCCTTCTCGGAGAAAGCCGCGGTCTTGTCTTCCTTGGCCTGGGAGCCCTTGAGCTGCTTGGCGCTCATGCCCATGCCCATGTCCAGGCCCACGGCGATGACCAGCACGTTCTGGAGGATGGTGGCGGTGACCTTCTCCTTGCGGTTCTCCCCCATGGAAGCGTCGAAAGTGACGAGCACGTCCACCCGGTCGCCGGGCTTGACGAGCGCCTTGAGCTCCGGGTCGATGCCCAGGATGGTCCCGCGGTAGCCCGGCGGGATCTTGACGCTCAAGCCCGCCTCGGGAGACATCGGGATGAGGGCCGAGGTCGTGACCTGGTTGCCCTTGGGGATGCGGATCCGGGTCACGAGGTTGGAGATCAGCTTGATGTCGGAAGGAGACTTCACCTCGAAGCCGTCCTGCTCCATGAACTTGCGGGGGACCTGCACCGCCTCGACCATAGCCTCGTTGACCACGGTCCGCTCAGGGATGTCGACCCGCGCGACGAGGACCTGGCCCATGTCGTAGGCCTGGCTGAGGGCGCGCTCCTTGGAGCTGAGCACCATGAGATAGAAGACCGCGGCGAGCATCGCCAGGACCATCGGGATCAATACGCCCTTTTTTTCCATTCCGTTACCCCTCGGTAGAACCCTTCTCCGCCCTGTCCGTCCTCACTTGAGGAGCGGCTGCTCGATCGGCATGCGCAGCGTGATCTCCACCAGCCGCGTCCCGGTGCCCGCCGGCCTCGCCAGCGCGATGTTGGTGATCGGGAAGATCAGCCTGATAGGGAACTCGGTCGTCAACACGAGATCGTAGGAGGTGATCCCGGCCTGCGGATCCGGGATGGTGGCGGAAGGGTAGGCTCCCTTGACCGTCGCCTCCTTGACGATGCGCTGCAGGAAGGTCTGCATGACCCCCTTGTTCACGTTCATCCCGCCGCCGACCCCGCCCTTGGGTGCTGCGAGCATGGCCCCGTACCGCGCCGTCTCCCAGGTCGCGTGCTGGATGATGATGACGTGGTAGGCGATGTTCCCCATCTCGAGGATGGTGAAGACGATCGCCAGGAAGAACGGCAGGATCAGGATCACCTCCACGATGACCTGTCCCGGCGACCGGCGACGTCCGGACCTGGGACACGACGGCTTCATGGTCTGCGGCCCCCTCATCACCGGAAAACCCCGCATGAAAGCCCCGGCTCGCCCGCGGCTCGGGCGAGCCGGAGGCGAAGAGCGGCTCCCGACGAAGCTCGGCTGCTACTGGCCGAGGCTGCCGGCCGCCTTGCCGATCATGCCCTGGATCTGCTCGAAGAGCTGAGGCATGTATTTCTTGAGCGCCACGCCCGCCACCAGGACCACGCCCACGACCACGGTCAGCATGAGGAGATACTCGACCGTGTTCTGTCCCTTCTTCTCGCCGACCCACCGGTTCAACCTGCTCTGGACCGCCACGAATCTCGCCATCATGTTGAGCTCTCCTTGCTAATCGTACATCATTAATATCTTGGTCCCGCCCAATATGAACATCTTGCGCACCTGCTGATGGAGGAACCCGTAGAGTCCGACGAAGAAGGTCACCAGCATGAGGGTCGTCAGAAGATATTCGACCGCGCTCTGACCTCTGCGTCCGAGCCCACGCTTCATCTAGAGTGAGTTTAACACCCGGGCCGCGCGTTGTCAAGACTTTGTCGGTTAAAAACATATAATATGTCGATTAAAACTTGACCTTGGCCGATATCTGCGTGATCGAACCGAGCGCCCCTGCCGGCACGAAAGCCCAATCCAGACCCAGCCCGTAGCCGAAGATCCTTGAAGTGAACACCCCCAGGCCGAAGCTCAAGCCCGTGGACCGGTCGAGGTTGAGATTTTGGAGCGTCGGGTTGTAGCTGAACCCGGTATGGTCGGCGTTGTAGTAGCCCACCCGGACGGCCACCTGTCCGACCTCGAGGTACTCCTCGGGAAGCTGGAACTCCCCGCCCACGCCGATGCGGGCCGTGTCGTCCGAGGCCTTGTTGACCTCGAACGCGAGGGTCACGAAGTCGCTCAGGCGCAGCCCCGCCCCGACCCTGCCGATCGTGGCCACGTTGGCCTTGTCCGAACCGAAATTCTGGACCGCCCCTCCCAATGAGAGGACGTTGTTGGGCCGGATGAGGACGCCCACGTCCCCGACCACGACGTCGCGCACCGAGCCCGCCACGTCGTCGTGGATGAAGCGCAAGGCGCCGCCGAGGAAGAGCTTCTCGTACCAGAAGGAGCGGCCGACGCCCAGGGTCCCGAAGGCGTTGCGGATCACCAGTTCCTGGTTGTTCAAGGGGATGCCGTTGGCGTCGCGGGCGTCGATGGAGGCGTCCGGACCCTCCACGCTCAGGTACCCGACGTTGGCGCCCCACACGCTGCGGCCGATCGGGTGAGCGTAGGCGAAATACAGAGGCGAGCCGATGTTCTCCACGTAGGCCAGGTAGGAATAGGAAAGCTCCTTCTGCTGGGTCAGGGCCAGACCGGCCGGATTCCAGACGATGGCGTCGGTGCCTTCCGCCAAGGCCACGTAGGCGCGGCCGATGGCCATGGCGCGCGCGGAGCCCTGGCCGAGCTTCATGAAGTTGGCGCCGCTGGTCCCGGCGTACTCGTTGAGGGACCAGGCCGGGGACGCCCCCACGGCCAGGAGGATCGCGAGATGCAGCGCATGGTTGCTTTTCATGGTCATGGGATCAGGATCTTCTTGACCGCCTGGAGCACATTGCGGCCGCCGAGGGTCTCCTCCACGCGGAAGACCACCCAGTACATGCCGCGCGCCACGGGCCGGCCCGCCAGGTTGGTCTTGTTCCAGTCATAGTCGACGTAGGAGTCGAGCGGCTTCTCTCCGAAATCCTTCTCCCAGACCAGCCCTCCGGCCATGCCGTAGAGCCGAGCCTTGACCATGCCCTGGACCGGGACGTAGATCCGGATATGCCCGCTCGAGCCGGTGAGCGGGTTCGGGTAGACGTAGCTGTTGGTCTGGAAGTCGGTGAAGGGATCCGACGAGCCGAGCCGCGACACGGGGATCTCGTCGATGGGCCGGTCCGAGGCCAAAGCCGCGGAGTTGAGCACGTTGCCGGTCATGTCGTCGATGGCGGCCGGATCCGTCGAGGCCACGAGCTTGAACTTGTAGTTGCCGTCCGGCACCAGGGCCTGTCTCAAGTCCGTGCCGTTCCAGGACTCCTCGATGAGCGTGCGCGCCGGACGGATGCCGACGATGCGCTTGACCAGGGAGACCGCCTCCGCAGGCGACGGGTTGCCGGAGGCGTCGAAGGTCGTCCCGGGCTTGAAGATCTTCAGCGAGATCTTCATGGGCTCGGAGACCTGGTAGGAGACGAGCGCCGCCGGGCTGTCCGCCCGCAGGGGCGCCACCGCCACGTCGTAGATGCGCAAGGGGTCGTAGGTGATGGTCAGCTGGGCCGTGGAGCCGGAGGCCAGCACCGACGCCATGTCCTCGGCCACGACCCGGATGTTGTAGAAGCCCGCCCTGGGGAAGTTCCCCCGGTCGTCCCTGCCGTCCCACGTGTCCTGCAGCAGGATGCCGCCGTCGCGCACCTGCCCCGCGACGACCGTACGCACGAGCGTCGCCGGGGTCTGCGCGGTGAGCACCTGGATGGTGACGGACGACTGCCGCGTGAGGCCGTACTCCACCGTATAGGGATGGAGCTGGATGGTGTTGGAGGAGTTGTGGAGGTCCGGGATCTCGGGCTTGACCGAGAAGCTCGTGAACACGATCTGTCCGCGGGCCACCGAGATGGTCCCGATGATCCGGTCCGTGGCGAAGTACTTCGGCGTGGACGAGGACTCAGCCGTGACGGTGTAGATGTAGACGCCGTCCGGGACATAGAGGCCGTTGGCGTCCCGGCCGTCCCAGGTCTCGGTATACTTCTGCCGTCCCACCCGGAGGCCCTTCATGGTGATGATGGGCGAGGCCGGCACGCCTTCCCTGAGGATCTGGGTGCAACCCACGGCCGGGGTGATGGAGCTGCAGGGCGGCCAGGTGACGGAGCTCCTCTCGATATAGGTCCCCGGATTGTAGATGTTCCAGGCCAGGTTCATGGTCTGGCTGAGCTGGTAGGTCAGCGTCACCACGTCGGAGGCGCCCGAGAGCAGCGGAGTCGTGATCACGTCCGTGATCCGGTGGAGGTTCACCGGGAACATCGCCGTGGTGGTGGAGACCTTGGCCGGGAACATGGGGTCGGCCGCGGTCAACTGGACGAGGTACGTCCCGGAGGTGACGACCAGGCCGCTGTTGTTCGTAGCGTCGGACCAGACCTCCTGGTTGGAGAAGAGCCCGGGACGCAGGTCCCGCTCCACCAGGGTCTTGACCAGGGTCTGCCCCGAGGCGTCGTAGATCTTCAAGGTCACGATTCCCTCGCGGGAGAGGGTGTACCGGAAGTAGAACGGGTTGACCCCGGCCACGGCCGGGCTCGAGCCGATGACCGTGGAGGCCGGCGTCACCTGGGTGATGCCCACCAGGCTGCGCACGATGGGCAGGGCCCCGACCTTCGCGGCCGAGGTCCAGATCCGGCGGTCCGCCGCGCTGCCTGCGAAGACGGAGCCGTTCTGCGAGGGCAGGGAGGCGTACAGGACGAAGATGTAGTCGCCGTCCGGCAGGGCGTTGCCGTAGCGGTCGGTCCCGTCCCAGAAGCTCACCACGTCCATGCGGGACATCTTCGTCTCGATGACGCGCCGGAGAGGCTCGACGATCACGGCCGGAGGGTTGGTCCCGTTGCAGAGGCCGTTGGTCGGCCAGAAATCCTTGGGCGGCTTGGCGGGGTCCGCGACCTGGTCCAGGGCTCCCTCGTTGACCCGGTTGAGCCTGTTGTCGCAGAACTGCGTGTTCGGGGGATAGATGTCGATGTAGACCGTGGCCGGCTCGGTCAGCACGTAGGTCAGGGTGGCCAGATGCGTGGAGCCCGCCAGGAGAGGCAGGGTCCTCAGATCCGTGACGTGCAGCGGGTCGAGTCCGATCTCGCGCGTGGTCTGGAAGGAAAGGTCCGTGCCGAACTGGTCCTTGGAGAAGGCCTCGAAGGACACGAGGTAGTTCCCGGCAGGCATGATGTCCCCGTTGTCCGCCCTCCCGTTCCAGGAGTCGCCGTTGAGGAGGGTTCCGGAGGGCATCCCTTCGCCCATGCGAGGCAGGCCCGGCACCACGCGCCGGATCGGGGCAGGGGTGCCGCCGGGGAAAACGTCCGGGGCGTTGTAGACGGTGATATACATCGTCGCGTCCTTGGTCAGCCGGTAGGAGAAATTGTAGGGCTCGGCCTGGACCCCCGTGATGCGGCCCACGATCGTGGGCGAGGCTGCGATGACGTGCAGGTTGGTCACATCCACGGTCACGGGCCTCTGCGGCGTCAGGGAGTTGTTGGAGTCGAGCGCGGTGGCCGAGGGATAGGTGCGCTCGGCCGTGATGGTGATGTTGCCCACGTTGGGGTTCTGGGTCTGGACCTTGGCCTTGACCCTGAAGCCGTAGGTGCCGTTGGTCTTGCCGATCTCGCCCTGGAGGTTCTGGGAGCCGTCCCAGGCCACGCAGACCGGGTTCATCACCGTGCCCACGTTGCACACCGACATGTTGCCCGGGTTGTCGATGAAGAAGGACTTGATCGGAGGCGCCTCGGAAGCGTTGTTCTGGTTCTGGCCCGAGGTGAATTTGAAGACCTCCACGATCAGCTCGTTGATCGGGATGGAAGGACAGCCGGTCTCCGTGTTCACGTACTTGATCGCGGTGCACAGGAACACCTTGGCGTTGCACACGTTCCAGCCGATGGTGCCGGTCTGGCTGGCAGGCTGGCGGAAATTGCCTCCCGAGGAGTAGTAGCACGACGCCCGGTATTCGGACTCGAACTCGATGCGCGGGTCGTTGGAGATGTTGCCGCAGCCGGGCTGGAGCCCGTCCACCCAGCCGTCGACCCCGGCTCCGGGGATGTCGGCGTCGAAACCGTCGCCGGCGAGGACGCAGTCCGCGAAAGGCGCCGCGCCATAGGTCGTGGCCGCGGGGCACCGGAACTTGATGCCGACCGAGTTGGCCTCCGGAGCGACGTAGGCGCAGCTCGGGCCGACCATGACGTAGACGCTGTCGATGCTCATGTCGGTGGCGCGGACTGTGCCGACGCTGAGCGCTCCCACGACAAGGATGGACGCGATGCTCCGCAGTTTTCTGGTCACGAGCCTGGTCTCCATGAGCGCGATAGATTAAATCTACTCAAATCGTATTGCCCATTTATTAAGGATGAGCGCCGCTTCGGTGTCCTCGCCGTCCTCCCTTAGTACCGGTACCTGACCAGGCTGTGCCCCGGCCGGTCCATGGCCGGGCCGACCAGGGCCCAGACTTCCTTGCCGGCCACGGACACGGCTGCCACGGACTCGGAAAGGGGCTGCCGGGACCAGACCCGGAGCTTGCCGTCCTTGAGGCTCAGGATGACGAGCTCCTTGGAGCGCGAATCGAAGACCCAGAGGCGGCCGTCCACGAACGCCAGGGCTGAGGGCACGAGCTCGGCCTCGGCCGGGACGGGCTCGAAGCTCTCGGCTCCGCCCTTCTGCCGGTAGAGGGACTGCGTCGCGGCGTCGTAGAGCCACAGGCTGGAGCCGTCGAAGGCCAGGGCAGCGGGGGCGGCTCCGGGCGACGCCATGGCGCCGAGCACCTCTTCGGGTCTCCCCGGCCGGTGCTTGACGATCCGCGCCTGGGCGGAGTCCACGGACCACATGGAATCGGGCCCGGATGCCAGGGCCGTGGGATGGTAGGCGCCGACGCCTTTGACGGACGCAAGGCCCGAGCGGGTCTTGAGGTCCTTGGGGTCGAAGGAGACCAGGTCCCCGTCCCACTGCGAGAACCAGAGCTTGGCTCCATCGAAAGACATGCCCGTGGGATTGTCGAGGACCACGGGCTCCGCCGAGACGACCTTGAGCCTGGGCCTGCTGAAATGCCTCCACAAGGGGAAGAGGGACAAGACGAGCGCCCCGGCAAGGGCCAGGACCAGGCCCTTGCGCGCCCGGCGGCCGAGGTCCGCCCGGCGGCCGGGGAGGTCGAGCGCGCCGATGCGGTCGAGCACGCCGACCATGGAGGCGAGCTTGGCCGAGGTCTCGGATGACTCGCGCAGGGACGCGTTGATCTGGGACACGAACGCGACGTGCTTGGACTCCTGCCCCTGGATCTCGGCCTGCCAGGACTCGCGCTCCTTGCGCAGGGACGTCTCCCAGGACTCGATCTCCTTGCGCTGGCCTTCCCAGGTCGAGCGTTCCCGCTCCCAGAGCTCGCGCCATTGCGAGCGCTCCTCCTCCCAGATGTTGCTCAGGCTCTTGAAATGGTCCTCGAGGTCCGAGATCTTCTTGAGGGCCTGGGCGCGCTCCTTCTCGGTCTCCTCCCTGAGCTGGCGCTCCCTGAGGAGCTCGGCCAGGGTCTTCTCAAGGGCGTTCTTGGCCTCCTTGAGGCTCCCGGAGAGCTTCCCCGCCTCGGCCTGGGCGTCGGCCCGGCCCTCCGAGTGCCTCTCCGCGCGGACCTGCAGCTCCTTGAGGTCGAGCAGGTACTGGGCCTCCCGGCGGTCGGCGTCCTCCTGGAGCCTCATGGCCCGGAAGGACTCCGCCGCGAGCCGCTGGCGCGTGGCCTCGAGGATGGCCTCGAGCCGGCGCCGCTCCTCCTCGAACTGGGCGCGCTCGGCTTCGAGCGACTTGACGCCCGCGGAGAGCTTCTCCCGCGCCGAAAGGACCTCGCCGACCACGATGCCCTCCTCTCGCTCCAGGCGCCGGCTGAGGCGCAGGTTCTCGCCTTCGAGGGCCTCGAGCCTGGCCCGGGCCGCCTCCAGGGCGCGGTCCTTGGCCTCGAGGAGGTCCGCCCAGCTCGCCTCCTTCTGCCGCTGCTGACGCTTGAGCAGGGTGAACGCGTCCTGCTTGAGGTCGTCCATGGCCGAGGCGTCGATGGGGACCCGGGGGAGCTCCGCTGAGGAGCTGGATCCGACCTTGGCCCAAAGGCCGTCGAGTTCGCGCTGTAGTTCCTCGGGTGTCATGTCAGAGATGTCGTATCGGTTCCATCAAGCTACCAGAAGTGTAGCAGGCCCCTGCCCGGATTCAATATCCGAAATGTTACAGAGGAAAGGTCAGCGCGAGCGCAGGAGCCGCAGGAGCTCCTGGTTGGCTGGGCCCAGGTCCGCGCCGGTGTCCTTGTACTGGCGCAGGAGGACGCGCACCCGTTCGGTGAGGACGGCGGCCGGGGTGCCGCCGGCCTTGAGAGCCTCGTAGGCCGCCCAGTCCGCCTCGAACTTCTGCTGAGGGGTGCGCTCGAGACGCACCTTCAGCTTCTGGTACGACTCCGAGGTCCGCTGGTGGCGCTCCCCCAGGTCCCGGATCCGGTCCTTGAGCTCCCGCTCCGTCGCGGACTTCTCCGAGACCTCGCGCTTGAGGGTGTCGATCTCGCGGCGCTGATCGTCGAGCTCGGCTTCGAACTTCCACTTCTTGACCTCTCCGGCCTCCAGCGCCCCGGTCAGCTCATCGCGGATGCGGGCCTCCTCCTTGAGGAGGCGCTCGTACTGCCGCTCGGGGGAAGGCTCGCCGAAGCGGAACAAGAGGGAGAGGCCGTGGTTCAGGTCCGGGCTGGGGTCGTTGAACGGGATGGTCATGGCGTAGTCGAACTGGGCCCCGAAGATCCTCCAGCCCAAGCCCCCGTTCCAGGCGCGCGTGCGGTCTCCGAGGCTCAGACCCGTGCGCACCGCGAAGGACCCCCACCGGGCCGTCGAGGTCCAGTACTCGATGCCCCCGCCCAGGCTCGCGGAAGGGCGGTGGGTCGCCGAGGGCTCCCTCTTGGTGAAGTCCAGGGCCCAGACGAAGTTCCGCGCCGTCTCGGCCACGCCGACCTTGAAGGTGAACGGGACCCGGTCGCCCGAGACCTTCGGGCCGTTGACGTTGAGGAACGAGAGTCCGAAGGAGAGCCTCTCGCGGACGCGGTGGTGGAAGCCCACGTCGAAGGACGGGGTCAGCTCCCCCCCTCCCGACTCCAGGGTCCGGGTCAGGAACTTGACCGAGGCGCCCATGTTGAACTGGCTCTCCTCCCACTCCACGAAGCCCCGCGTCCCGTAGCTGAAGTGGAACACGCGGTCGAGGGCGTAGCTCTCGTGGTCCGTGTAGACCCAGGCGAAGCCGAAGGTGCCGTTGGCCAGCTCCTTGCGCATCGGGAAGGCGCCCGCCAGGCTGATCTGGTCGAGGTCCACCGCCCCGGCCGGGATACGCAGCTGGCGCAGGTAGTTGACCCCGACCTGGTGGACCCGCAGCTGGCCCAGGGCCGCGGGGTTGTACTCGATGGCGGAGAGGTCGTCGCTCACCGCTGTGAAGGCGTTGCCCATGGAGATGGCGCGCGCGGAGAAGCCGCTCTCCTCGAACGCGGCGAACGCCGCCGTCGGCCAGACCGCGGCCAGGGCGATGACGACCGAACGCACGCAACTGGGGTTCACGCTCCAGGGATTGTAGGAAAAGCTTGTTGCGAAAAGAATATCGGGGTCAGTCCCCTATCTCCAGGACCGCAGGGCCAGGGCGGGATCGGGACGCAGCCTGCGGGGGGACCCCTTCCCGGGCAGGGCGGCGAGGGCCCTCCGGGCCGAGGGGCGGGCCAGGGCGAGCATCCTGCCCGCGGCGTGAGCGATCATGGCGCCGTTGTCCGTGCAGAGCGAAAGGTGCGGCACCGCCACCTGGTAGCCGAGATGCTCCAGGGCCAGGAACTTCCGGCGCAGGACCGCGTTGGCCGCGACCCCTCCGCCGAGGATGAGGCCGCGGACCCTGAAGCGCTTGGCGGCGTCTGCGGTCTTGCGCACCAGGGTGTCCGCCACGGCCTCGGAGAGGCCGGCGCAAAGGTCCGCGACGCGCCGCCGGTCCGGCGTCCCCTCGTCGCGCAGGCGGTAATGGACCGCGGTCTTGAGACCCGAGAAGGAGAAGTCCCAGGAACCGGGCAGGAGCGGACGCGGGAACGGCGCGGCCTCGGCCCTGCCCGCGGCCGCGAGCCGGTCGATGACCGGCCCGCCGGGGTAGCCCAGCCCGAGCATCCTGGCGATCTTGTCAAAGGCCTCTCCTGCGGCGTCGTCGCGGGTCCTGCCCAGGACGCGGTAGCGCCCCGGCCTGACCGATAGCACGAGGTCCGTGTGCCCGCCCGAGACGATGAGCGCCAGGAGCGGGTAGCGCATCCGTCCGGGAGCCCCCTCCCCACCTGGGGGCAGGAGCTCGGCCGCCACGATGTGTCCCTCGAGGTGGTTGACGCCGATGATGGGGCAGCGCCAGAGCCTCGCCAGGGTCTCGGCCGCGACCTTGCCCACGAGCAGGGAGCCCACGAGACCGGGCCCGGCCGTGAACGCCACGGCGTCGGCGCGGTCCATGCCCGCGTCAGCCAGGGCCCGGCCGACCACGGAGGCGATCTTCTGCAGATGGGCGCGGGAGGCCAGCTCCGGCACGACCCCGCGGTAGCGCCGGTGCAGGCGGATCTGCGAGCTCACGACGGAGGAGAGCACGCGTCCGCCGGCCACCACCGCGGCCGCGGTCTCGTCGCAGGAGGTCTCGATGCCGAGCACCTTCGGCTCGCCTCGGCGAGCCGAAGGGAAGCCTAGAGGGATTTCAACGCCTCCCTCGCCTTGAGCAGCTCGACGGCGCGCTCGAGAGCCTCGTCGCGGACCATCTCCTCCTTCTTGACCACGGAGCGCGGCTTGCGGTCCTTGGCGTAGATCATGTCCCACTGCGCGTAGAGCCGGCTCTCGGTCTCCCGCGACACGGGGACGACGATGTCCGGCACGATGCCCCCGGTCTTGGTCTTCTCGTCGCGGTGGATCATGCGTCCCGTCGGGGTGTAGTAGCGCGCCACGGTCAGCCTCAGGCCCGAGCCGTCCTCCAGGGGGATGACGGACTGCACGCTGGCCTTGCCGAAGGTCCGAGCCCCCACGATGAGCGCCCTCCGGTGGTCCTGGAAGGCGCCGGCCACGATCTCCGAGCCCGAGGCGGAGCCCTCGTTGACCAGCACGACCAGAGGCAGGTCGGCGAACGGGGCCTCGGCGCCGGTCCGGAATTCCTGGGGCTTGTCGAGCTTGCGCCCCCGCGTGGACACGACGAGCTTGTTGCCGCCGATGAAGTCCGAGGCCACGTCGATGGCCGCCGTGAGCAGCCCTCCGGGGTTGTTGCGCAGGTCGAGGATGAGGCTCCCCATCCCCCCCTTCTTGAGGCCCCTGAGGGCGTCCACCACGTCCTCGGAGGTGCGGGCGTTGAAGTCCGTGATGCGCAGGTAGGCGACGTCCCCCTCCAGGGCCCAGTGCTGGACGCTCTCGATCTTGATGGTCTCCCGGGTCAGGGTGAAGACCCTGGAGACCCAAGGCCCGTCCTTCTTGGCGTCCTCCGGCGGCCCGCGCAGGACGAGGAGCTTCACCTTCGTGCCCGGGCGGCCGCGTAGCCTTTTGAGGGCCTCGCTCAAGGTGATGTCCCGGGTGGGCTCGTCGTCGATCTCGGTGACGCGGTCATGGGGGAGGATGCCCATCCGGTAGGCCGGCGAGCCCGCCATGGGAGTGACCACGGTCAGCCACTCGTCCTTCATGGCGAGCCTCAGCCCGAGGCCGCCGAACTCGCCCTCGGTCTCGGACTTGAGCTCCTTGTGCAGCTCGGGGTCGAGGAACTGGGAGAACGGGTCGAGCGTCGCCACCATGCCCTCGGCGGCGCCGTAGACGAGCTTGCGGGCTTCGGGCTCCTCGACGTAGTTCTGCTGGATGTAGTCCAGGACTTCGACGAGCAGCTTCATGCTCTCGTACGTGTCGTCGGCGGCCGTCTTCGGCGCGGACGCCTTGCCCCCGCCCGTTTCCGCGGCCCAGCCCCGGCCCGCGCAGAGCAGGCACGCCGCAAGCAACGCCTTCAGCCCAATACTCATCATCGGTCTCCTCCCGTCGCCCGCCTCACCTGGCCTGCAGCCACAGCAGCGGATCGGACGCCCCGGTCCCGCTGCGGACCTCGAAATACAGCTTGCCCGCCGCCGTGGCGATGGCCTCGCCGGCGGCGACGCGCTCGCCCTTCTTCTTGAGCGTCTCGCCCAGATCCCCGTAGACCCCGAAGAACCCGCCGTGGTTCACGATCAGGACCCGGCCGTAGGAGCGGAATGGTCCCGCGAAGATCACGGAGCCCGGCGCCACGGCGCGGACGCCGGCGCCTTCGGCGGTCTCGAGGCGGATGCCCTGGTTGATCACCCACGTCCCGGTCTTGGGCTCCTTCTGCTTGCCGAACCGGCTCGTCACGCGGCCTTCCGCGGGCCAGGGCAGGGAGTGTTTCGCCAGGTCGATGGTCCCCGAGGGCGAGGCCACCCGCGAGAGCCTGGCGATGGATTCGATCATCCTCTGGAGCGCGCGGGCGGATTCCTCGAGCTCGACCGCCCTGTTGACGGCGGCCTGGGTCTTCTCCTTGAGCTCCTCCGCCTCCGCCTTCTTGCCCAGGAAGCGGGTCTCGGTCCGAGCCTTCTCGACCGCCACCTTGGCCTTCGCGTCCGCGAGCCGCTGCTGGTGATGGAGCTCCTGGGTCTCGAGACGGGAGGTCTTGGAAGCCGCCCCGCCAAGGGTCGTCAGCAGGGCGCCCTTCTCGATGATGGCCCCCCGGAGCAGACGCTCCCGCCAGAGGCTCGACGCCCCGGCCGCGCGGTCCATCGCGTACCGGACCGCCTCCGCCGAGAGCAGGGACCTCCACATCTCCGAAGCGTTCTTGAGCGCCCCGAGCCGCGAGCGCAGTTCCTTGCGGTGGGCCTCGGTGCGATTGAGGTCACCCTGGATGGTGGAGAGCTTCCGGCGGGCCCGGTCCGTGGCCTCCCCGAGCCGGTCAGCCTCCTGGCGCACGGAGTGCTCGGCCTTGCGGAAGCGGTCGATGTCCTGCCTGGTCTCCTGGAGCTCGCGCTGGATGCGGCTGAGTTCCTTGCGCTGGGTCTGCGCGGGCTGGCCGGCGTCTGCGGCCAGCGCCCCGGCGAGGAGCGCCGCCAGGACGGTCATCCGTCGCGTTCGGCCCGCCCCGCGTCGAGGACCGCGACGGGCCGCTCCTGATCCCGGGGTTCGAGACGGTGGCCTCGCGGCCGCGACGCCACCAGCGCCCACGCCGCTCCGGCGCACGCGCAGGCCCACAGGAACATGCGCCAGACCTCGGGCGTGTCCCACCATAGGGCGTGCCTGCGCATCGGGAGGGCGAAGAGCAACGCCGCCCCCAGGCCCGCGGCCGACCCGAGCCAGGTCCAGAGCGTCTCCGACCAGGCGGCGGCCCGGCCGAACCACACCCCCCCCAGGATCGAGAGGGCGGCGGCCGTCAGCGCGGCGTTGAGCGCCAACCCGATGTAATGCCCGTAGAACCGGGAGTGCAGGATCGCAGACGCCGTCGAGACCGGGTAGCGCACCTCGGAGACGGCCTCGGATGAGTGGACCTCCGCCGCGGTCTGAGGGACGCGGGTCACGCCCTCGGGGCTCAGGCGCAACTCGACGGCCGGAGGCAGGGGGTTCTCCCCGACCAGCGCGACCGCGTCGAAGAGCTCCGGATCCTCGCGCTTGAGGGAGGCGAGGG
The DNA here is from genome assembly GCA_016218545.1 of Elusimicrobiota bacterium. Classification (GTDB taxonomy): domain Bacteria; phylum Elusimicrobiota; class Elusimicrobia; order UBA1565; family UBA9628; genus JACQWX01. The sequence continues at coordinate 28,164 of JACRDQ010000019.1, read as the reverse complement.
ATTCGTCGGGGGAAACGAAACGGGCCTCTTCGACTTCGGGCAGGGCGCGGAGGCGCTCCTCCTCGACCTTCCACGCCGCCTGCCCGGCTCCGCGGTTGAGGAAGGCCACCACGCGGAACTCCGCCAGCGCCCCCCGCTCGAAGGCCCGGCAGTGGGACTCGATGAGCTGGAGCGCTCCCCCGGTCAAGCCCAGGACCAGCCCCAGGACGAAGAAGGCTGCGAGACGCTGGCGAGTCGACGGGGCGGGCACGCGTGCTTCCGGTCTATTGCTGCCGGTAGGGGCTCAAGACCTGCAGGAAGCGGAACAGGCCCAGGCTCAGCGGAGAGAGGAGCACGATCAGCGTGGCTGCCACGAGCAGGGGCGAGCGCGACAGGACGAAGCTCATGAAGCTCCGCCTCTGCGGGACGGAGGGAGACGGAGAGGGCATTCCCGCGTCGGGCGAGGAAGCGATCTTGACGACGCCCTCGAACGCCAGAGCCTTGGAGATGTTGCGCACCGGAATGGAACCCGAGACCACGACCACGGCATCCCTGCCGCCCGGGACCTCCTGGTAGCCGATCGTCTTCTTGAGCGCGAATCCCGTGTCCGAGCGCAGCCGGGCCAGGAGGCCGGCGAAGGAGCTGCCCGCGCCCAGGTCCGGAGACGTCGCGCCCTGGCCCTTGGAGACCCTGATGCCGATGAGGATGTCGGTGGCGGCCTGCGCGCCGTAGGAGGGACGGGACGCCTGGGGCTCGATCTCGAGCATCGACACTCCCGGCAGGCGCATGGCCATGGCGATCCGGTCCGAAGGGATCCAGCCTCGGACGCTGACGCGGTCGGCGACCGCGTCCCTCATGGTCTCTCCTTCGCGCGAGTCGGCCCGGAAGCCCGCCACGCGGCCCAACTCCGCCAGGGCGATCTTCGCCGGGTCGGAGGGCTCCGCCGCCGGCGCGGGGCCGGGGGCGAGCGCAGACGCGGAGGGGGCCGCGTTCTCAGGTGAGACGGCGGCAGAGGCGGGAGAAGCGGCCTGCTGACGGACCTTGGCGAGGTCGAGCTCGAACCTCACGAAGAGCTCGCCGACCTTGCCCTCGCCGCCCTGGACGGAGAACGGCTCGACGAGGAAGGGCCGGGGGCGCGGAACGCCGGCAGCCAGGATGTGGGTCTGGTAGTCCTGCCGCCCGATCTTCGACGCCGCGTCAGGACCGACGTCCTTGACCTTGGCCGCGGGCAGCTCGAGCGGAGCCTGGAGCCCGTCCCAGAGCGAATAGCGGGCGCGGTCCTCGGGCTGCTGGGCCGCCTCCTTGACCGCGGCCGTGGCGGAGACGCCGCGAGGCTTGGGAGCGAAGACCTGCGGAGTCTCGGCAGCGGTGGGGCCGGAGAAAGGGATGGCCGCCTGGGAGGCGACCGCGTCGCGCGGAGCCTCCGCGACGGTCGGGAGCCGAGGGTTGCCCTGATGATCGATGGGGCCGAACGTGCCCTGACCTCCCTCCTGTCGGGACGAAGTCTCGAGCGCGTCCGCGACAGCGCCGGTCGGCTGAGAGTAATCCGAGCCCGGCTCGCCGATGTACTTGACGCCGAACGCGCCCTTGGGTTTGGGACCTGCCGTCTTCGGTCCGGGCGCGGCTTGGACGCTAAAGGAGATGAAAAGAAGGGAAAACAGGATGGAATAGAGAGGGGAACGCATGCTTCATTGTACCACACTTTTTTCTCAGCGGAACAAGCAGCGCAGGTCGAGCAAGGCGGGCCGCAGGAGCGCGCCCACTCCTGCTCCAAGCCCCAAGCCGGCCAGCGAATACCACAGCCCGGCTCCCCAGGCCACTCCGGGGTTGGACCCGACGAGGACCTGGCTGGCCGGAGCAAGGATGGCTGCCAGCAGGAGGACCCTCGGGTCCGGCGCGGCCGCGGCCGGCCCATCCGCGCACTCTTCGCCGGTTCTCTGCCGGTTCCGGCTCATGGCGGCGAGGGCCGCCAGCAGGCACGGCCAGCCCACGACGATCTCCCGCCATCGGTCCGGCACCCACCACGCAGCGCCTCCCGCTGACGGGGCTGCCGCCCGGAGCAGGCCTGCGACGGCCGAGGCCGCTGGTTCGGCAGCGGCGTCCAGGCACAGGAAGGCGGCCAGTCCCAGGATGCAGGCTTTGAGGAGGGACGCGGGAGTGAGGGGCGCGTGCCAGAGGCGCGCAAGGCCCGGCCACGGAGGAGGGAAGAGGCTCACGGCCCCGAGCACCATGGGTGCGGCCAAGGCCCAGACCCGCCAGACCCCGCCCAGGCTCGGCCCGGCGGCAAGGGCCGCCAGCCGCGCCGCCAAGCCGGCCAGCGCTGCCGCTCCCCAGCAAGCAGCCAGCCCCGCAGCGCACTCGAGCACGGGCGAGCCCAGGGGTGCTGCATGCCGCACCAGGGGCCTGACGCCGTGGAGCGCCGCAAGGCCCACCCGGACCGCAAGCAGCGGCCCTGCCAGCACGATGAGCCCGAAGGCGAGCTTGGCGGGCCACTCCCAGCCCGCGTCAGGGCCGGAGCGGCGGCCGGCCTCTGCCGCGGCCTCCACGACGCCCAACGGCGGGCCTCCTCGCCGCGAGGTCTTGACCGACTCGCGCAGCGACGCGAGACCGGCCTCCACGTCCCCCCCCGGAGCCGGGGTCCAGACCACGAACGGGTCGGGCCCGGAGCGGACGGCCCGCAGGAGCGCGGCGCCGGAGAGGCCGGCGGGAAGGTCCACGCGCTTCATCCTGCGGCCGGCCGCGACCACGGTCCCGCCGGCAGAGTCCTGCACCGGGACCAGCCCGGCGCCGGAGAGGGCTTTGGCCGCGTCCGGCGCCATGCCCAACGCAAGCCCGGCCCAATCGAAGGACTCGGGGAACTCGATGAAGTGGAAGCCACCGGCCGAGGAGGTCGAGAAGGCCGCTCCCGAAGCCCGGGCAGCGGCCGCCACCCGGAGCAGGACCGCCCCGTCGCGGATCCAGAGCGTGCCGGGCCGCATCTCCGCCCCCGGAGCCGCCAGTCCCATCGCGACCCACTTCTCGCACTCGGCCCTGGAACAACCGAGCACCCTTCCATCAGCCGCCAGGTCGGAGAGCCTCTCCTCGGGCAGGAGTGCCGCGGTCACGCCGAGAGCGCGCAGCCTCCCCCAGAGCTCCCGGGAGGAGCCGCCGGACCTCTCCCGGAGGGCCTCGACCTCTGAGACGGTCACGGCCAGGACCGGTCCGGGACCGTCGAAGGAGGAGTTCCAGTAGCCCAGGCCCGCCAGGAGCGCCGCCCAGGCGAGCAGCGCGGTCAGGGCCGCGCCCCCCCCGGACGGGCGGGTCACGGAGCGTGCCGCGACGGCTCCAGCCTGCGGCTGCGCTGGTACAGGTCGAGATAGATGGCCGCGGACCGGTCCCAGGAGTAGTCGGACTCCATTCCCGCCAGGACCCGGGCGTGCCAGGACTCAGGCTCCGCGAAGGCGTCCAAGGCCCGGTCGATGGCCTTGCCGAGGTCCTCGCTGTCCTCCGGGGCGGCGAGGAACCCGTTGGGGCTCCTGACCTGGGAAGAGCCCGGGACCGCCGCTTCGACCTCGAAGACCGTGTCCGCCAAGCCGCCGGTGCGGCTGGCCACCGGGACCGCGCCGTAGCGCATCGCGATGATCTGTCCCAGGCCGCAAGGCTCGAAGCGCGACGGCATGAGGAAGACGTCGGCCCCCGAGTAGATGAGGTGCGCGAGCGGCTCGTCGAACTCGGCCGTGAAGAAGACCTCGCCGGGATGGGCGCCCGCGAAGCGCGTCAGCAGCCCGGCCAGCTCGGCGTCCCCGACGCCGAGGATCGCGACCTGGCAGCGGCCGAGCCGTCCTTTGAGCGCCGCGGCCGCGAGGTCGAGCCCCTTCTGACGGTCGAGCCGCGAGACGATGCCGACCAGCGGGACTCCGGGTTCGACCTGGAGGCCGCATCTCCGCTGGAGCTCGGCCTTGCAGGCGGCCTTGCCCGGGATGAAGGTCCCCGCGGAGTAGCGTTTGGGAAGGTGGTGGTCCGTCTGGGGGTTCCAGAGGTCGTGGTCCACCCCGTTGAGCACGCCGAAGAGCGTGTCGCTGCGGCCCGTGAGGATCCCCTCGAGGCCGAAACCGCGCTCCGCGGTCTGGATCTCGCGCGCGTAGGTGGGGCTCACGGTGGTGACGACGTCCGCGGAGGTCAGCCCGGCCTTCAGGAACCCGAAGTTCCCGTAGTACTCCATCAGTTCCGGCTTGAAATCGGAGGCTGGGAAGCCCGTCCAGGAGAACACCTCCGGAGGGAACACTCCCTGGTAGGCCAGGTTATGGATCGTCAGCACGGTCGATGCCCCGGCCAGCGCCGGCTCGCCGCGATAGAGCCGCTTGAGGTACGGCGCGACGAGCGCGGCCTGCCAGTCATGCAGATGGATGACCTCGGGCCGGAAGCCCAGGGCCTTGACCCCCTCGAGCACCGCCCGGCTGAAGAGCATGAACCTCCGGGCGTTGTCCGGGTAGTCCTTCCCGCCCGCGCCGTAGAGGCCGTCGCGGTCGAAGGACTCGGGATGGTCGACGAGGTAGACCGAGACGGCCTTCCACTGGGCGTAGCGGAGGCTCACCGTGGCCTTCTCTCCGGCCAGGGGGACCTCCACGGGCCGGGCCATGCCCCCGGCCAGCAGGCCGTCCTCGATGCACCGGTACCTCGGGAGGAAAAGACAGACGTCGTGGCCGTCCATGCCCAGTCTCTGGGACAGGGCGCCGACGACGTCGGCGAGGCCCCCTGTCTTGCAGAAGGGGACGGCCTCGCTAGCGACTTGAAGTATCTTCATCCTGGGAGTCGGGCCAGATGACCGGGCGAGGCTCGTCGCCGCCGCCGGAGCTGGGCTCTGCGACGGGCTCGGCAGGGGCGTCCAAGACGGGCGCGGTCGTCCCGCTCTGCGGGACAGTCCCTTCCTGTGATGGATCGGAATGGGACGAGACCGGAGGCCGAGCGTCCGAGCCGCCCTCGGCAAGGGCGTTGGCAGACTCGGGCTTGGTCGAGAAGCTCTCGAGAGCCGGCAGGTCCTTGATGTCCCTGAGGCCGAAGCGCCGCATGAAGTCAGGGGTCGTGCCGTACTCGAGGGGGCGGCCCACGGTCTCCTTGCGGCCGACCACCTGCACGAGCCCGCGCTCCATGAGCGTCTCGAGGGCGGCGATCACCTCGACCCCGCGGACCTGTTCGATCTCGGCGCGGGTGAGGGGCTGCTTGTAGGCCACGATGGCCAGGGTCTCGAGGCTCGCGGTGGAGAGTTTGAGGGTCATGCGCTCGGTGAAGAGGCGGCGGACGAAGGGCGCGAAGTGCGCGCGGGTCGCCATCTGGTAGCCCTGCGCCACCTCCATGACCTGCACCGCCGACGAGCGGGCCTCGAGCTCGCGCTTGAGCTCGCCCACCAGGGACTCCACCAGGGCCGCGTCCTTGACCTGCGTCAGGGAGCAGAGCTCCTTGACCGTCAGGGGCCGGTCCGTGATGAAAAGGAGCGCCTCGAGCGCGGATTTAAGCTCGGCGTCTTCCATGACGGCCATTATAGCACAGGGGCCGCTCGCTTGAAGACGAAGATGCGGCCGAAGGCCCTCTCCTGCCGGGCGCTGATCTTCTCGAGCTTGATGAGCTCGAGAAGAGCGAGGAAACAGCTGATGATGCCGCGACGCTTGCGCTCGCCCGCGAAGATCTCCTCCCAGGTCACCTGGAGGCGCGTCTCGAGCAAGCCGAGGATCTTGGCCATCTTGTCCTCGATGGGGAACTCCTCTCCCACGAACTCGGGCTTCGTGTCCTCGCAGCGCGCCAGCACGTCCTGCAGGGCTCCGAGGAGCTCCAGGAAGCCGATGCTCAAGGTCTTCTCGGAATCGTCGAAATGGGGCTCGCCCCGGTAGTGGATGTCCCGGAACTCCCCGGCGCGGGCCTCCAGGGCCTTGGCCGCCTCCTTGAAGCGCTGGTACTCGAGGAGCCGCTGGACCAGCTCGGCGGCCGGGTCAGGGCCCTCCTCGGCCTCCTCGTCCTGGCTCGGCAGGAGCGCCCGCGACTTGATGGCCAAAAGGGTCGCGGCCATGACGAGGAACTCGCCGGCCACGTCGAGGTTGATCTCCTTCATCAGGTCCAGGTAATCCAGGTACTCCTGGGTGATGTGGGCGACGGGGATGTTGTAGATGTCGAGGTCGTCCTTCTTGATGAGGAAGAGCAGCAGGTCGAGCGGGCCTTCGAACATCTCCAGATGGACTTCGTAGGGGGAGGCCATCAGGACACCAGCCTCATGGCCCGGCGCAGCCGGTCCAGGGTCGCGCCGGCCTTCTCCCGCGCCCGGGCGCTGCCCTCGGCCAGGATGGAGTCGACGGCCTTCGCGTCGTAGGCGGCCCGGCGGGCCCGGAACTCGGCGAAAGGCTTTTCGAGCAGGGAGAGGAGCTCCTTCTTGCACGCCACGCAGCCGGTGCGTCCGGCCCGGCAATCCTCGACCCTCGTCTTCCAATCCGGGTTGTAGAGCTTCTGCAGGGCGCAGACGGAGCAGCCCGGCGGGTTCTCGGGGCACGGGTCGGGATGCCCCGGGTCGTTGGCCCGGACCTTCGTCGGGTCCGTGTACATGCCCATGACCTTCTTCCTGAGGGTGTCGGGCTCCTCGAAGATGTCGATGGCGTTGCCGTAGGACTTGGACATCTTCCGTCCGTCCGTGCCGAGGAGCTTGGGGATCTCGGTGGGCATGGCCCTGGGCTCGCAGAGGACCTCCCCCCCCTTGCCGTAGATGGTGTTGAAGCGCCGCGCGATCTCGCGGCTGAGCTCCAGGTGCGGCAACTGGTCCTGCCCGACCGGCACCAGGTCCGCGTCGTAGATGAGGATGTCCGCGGCCTGGAGGACCGGATAACCCAGGAAGCCATGGGTGCGCAGGCTCTCATCGGCCTCGCCAGACGGGGCTTCCGGCGCCTGGAGCCCCAGCGCCAGGCCGTGCTTGGTCTTGGAGAGTTCCTGGAGCTGCTCCTTCCAGGTCGGGTTGTTCTCCAGCCACGACAAGGGGGTGATCATGGAAAGGAGCAGGTAGAGCTCCGCGTGCTCGGGCACCCGCGACTGCAGAAAGATCACGCACTTCTTCGGGTCCAAGCCCGCCGCGAGCCAGTCGAGCACCATCTCGCGCACGCTGGCCCCCAGCCCTTCGGTGCGGTCATAGGCCGTGGTGAGCATGTGCCAGTCCGCGACCATGAAGTAGCACTGGTACTCGTCCTGGATGGCGACCCATCTCTTGAGCGCCCCCCACAGGTTGCCCAGGTGGAGGCGGCCCGTGGCCCGCATCCCCGACATCACGGTCTTGCGCTTCATGCTCATGCCATCCCTAGGGCCTTGCCCAGCAGCAGGAGGAAGATGTTGGAAGGGATCGCCACCAGGTATCGGATGACGCCCAGGAAGATCAGGCCCAGGATGATGGCCACGCCGTAGGGCTCGTGCCGCTCATAGGCCATGGCCCACCTCAAAGGCAGCAGGCCCCCCAGGACCTTGCTCCCGTCGAGCGGATGGACCGGGATGAGGTTGAAGAAGGCCAGGACCAGGTTGATGTGGAGGGCGAACCAGAGCGCGCTGCGCAGCGTGCCCATCGACCCCGCCGCGGCCGGGGGCAGGCCGAGCAAGATCCGCAGGAGGATCGCGGCGGCCACGCAGAGGATGAGGTTGGACGCGGGCCCGGCCGCCGCGACCTGCACGATCCCCTTCCTGGGCCGGTGGAAGCTGTACGGGTCCACCGGCACGGGCTTGGCCCACCCGAACAACGGCCAGTGGAACGCGAAGCACACCAGGGGCAGGAGCACGGTCCCCACCGGGTCGATGTGCGCCACGGGGTTGAAGGTCAGGCGGCCCAGCCGGGCCGCGGTGTCATCCCCGTGCCGCAGCGCCATCCAGCCGTGCGCCACCTCGTGGAAGATGATGGAGAACAGCAGGATGGGCAGTTGGAGGAGCAGGTCCAAAGATCAGCCCCCGGCTTGCTGCCTCAGGGTGGAGAGCACGTCGGCCAGGGCGTTGAGCAGCCGCTTGGGCTCGAAAGGCTTGTGGAGGAAGGAGCTCACGTTCTTGAACTTCTGGAACGCGTCCCGGAGCTCCGTGTACCCGGTCAGCAGGATGACGGGCATGTTCTTCGTGGCGGGGTTCTCGTGCATCCTGGTCAGGAGCTGGTAGCCGTTGACGTTGGGGAGCATCACGTCGAGGATGATGACCTCGGGGATGGCTCCCGCGGTCCCGCCCTCGAGCCCGAGCAGCTTGAGCACCTCGCTGCCGTCGCCCGCGGTCAAGACCGTATGGCCGGCCTTGGTCAGCAGCGCCGCAAGGTTCTTCAGCAGGGCCGGCTCGTCCTCGACGACCAGGATGTTCGCCATGATGCCTCCAATGCCGCGGCTGGACCCGGCCTTGCGGCCGCCGGCAGCGGGCGTACATTCTACAAAATCACTGCGCGATGCGCTTGAAGTACTCCTTGATGGTCCCGTCCATGGCCTTAGGCCGCTTCTCCTTGACCGAGCGCTCCAGCTCCGAGCGGATGGCCCGGGGAGGCGCGTAATCCCTGGCCCGGGGCAGGGGAACGAACCCCGTGTCCGCGCCGGTCCGGCCCCCGCGGCCCTGCCTCATGGTCGCGGCCGGGTTGGAGAAGGACTCGCTCAGCATGGTCTGGCCCTGGCGCTGCGACTCGATGGCTCGGTCGAGGTCGGAGAGCCCCTGCTCGAGGAGCCGGAGGGCCTCCTCCTGGGGTGCGAGCGCAGCCGCGGCGTCTCCGCGCTCGAGCGCCTCTTGGGCCGAGGACTGCTGGCCTTGCGCGGCCTCCACCCGCTCGATGGAGCCGGAAGGCAGCCTGGCCATGGCCGATACCCCCTCCAGCTTGGCCTGCAAGCGGCCGGCCGTGGAACGCGCTCCGGCCTGGCTGGCCGCAGCCGCCCGGCTGAGCGCGTCTCCCGGCGCCGCAGGCGGCGTCTTCGGGGCCGACTCGAGCCTGCGCCGGATGTCGTCCTCGGTCCGGGCGAAGGACTCAAGATCCGCCCCCTCGGCTCCGGCCTGCCGCGCCGCGGAGCGCAGCGCGGCCGAGGCCGCGGTCAGCCTCCCTGGCGTGGCGCCGGCCTGCCCGGATTCCAGCTCCGCGAGAGCCGTCTTCATCTCGGAGAGAGCCCCGGCCGGGAAGGCCCGTCCCTGGGCTCCCCAGGCCGAGGCGGAGCTCACCGCCACCTTCTGGAGCCCGGCCAGCTCGGCCAGGAGGGCCTTCTGGTCCCTCCGCAGGGCGTCCATGGCCTTGCGCCCGGCCTCGCGGCCGGCCGAAAGGCTCCGCGACTGCTCCTCCACGGCCTCGGACCAGAGGCTGCGCGCCTCCTCGAGCTCGGGGGATGCGCCCGAGGACGCCATGGCCGAGGCCGCGGCCTCCCCGATGGCTTTCTGCATGCGGGCGAGGTCGTCGGCCAGTTTGCGGGCCAGCGACGCGGCCGTCTCGAAGTCTCCGGCCTGGATGGCGGCCTCGATGGCCGAGGCAGCGGCCACCGCGCTCAAGAGGGGGACCGCGATCTCGCGGGCGCCGGAGCCGCCCCCGGCGGCCATGGTCAAGCCCGAGAGGTCCTTGGCGAACTGGGACATGAGGCCGCGCAGGCGCTCGAGCGAGTCGCGGAGCTTGGCCGCGGCCTGACTGCGGGCCGCCGCGTCGCCGGCCCGCCGGGCCGCGTCGATCTCGGCCTCGAGGGACTCCGCGGACCTGGCCATGCGGGAGCTGAAGGCGTGGAAATCCTGGAGGCTCTGGAGCCTCCTGGCTTCCTGGAAGGCGTTCAGGGCCGAGGCGAGGCGGGAGGCGAGCCTGCGGTGGAGCTTGCGGGCCTGGTCCCAGTCGCGCTGCCGCGCGGCCTCCACGGCCGGCGGCAGGGCGTCCTTCCCGGCCGCGGCGAGCTCGTCGGCCAGGGAGCTCATGCCGTCGGCAAGCGCGGGGTTCGCGTAAGCGTCCTTGCCCATGGAGGACGCCAGGTCCGCGACGCTCGCGGAAGTGATGTTCCACGCCCCGGGCAGGCCGGAGAGCCTGCGTTCGAGGTCGGCCAAGCCCGCGTCCCGGACCGAAGAGCTCGAGAGCCGCTCCATGAGGTCGAGGACCCCGGCGTGCGCCTTGGCGAGGCTGAGCAGGTTGTTCTGCGCGCTGGTCGCGCGCTGGACGGCCTCCAGATGCGCGGACTCGAAGTCCACGATCTCCACTGACCCCCTGGCGGAGACCGCTGTCTGGGGCCGCGGAGCGTCGTCTGCGGCCTCGATCCAGAACTCGGCCTTGGCCCCGTGCGGCAGGTCCGCCAGGCTCCAGGCGTGCTCGCCCATCGTCTCCTTGGCTCCCCCGGAGCGCGCTCCGAACTCGCGCAGCACGACCGGCGGAGCCGGGGAGCGCTCTCCTGCGACGCGGACGCGGAAGGAGACCCTCGAGAGGCCGAGGTCGTCGCTCGCGGAGTAGGATACGGCCAGGACGTCGTGGCGGCTGGCCTGCATCGGGACCGTGGGCGAGAGGAGCTCGGCCTTGGGAGGAGCGTCCGTCAGCGCGGTCACGCGGTAGGCCTCCGGCGAGGGATCCGTCCGGCCGTCCCGGGTCGTCAGCTCGAAGCGGAAGACCGCGTCCTCCGTGACGATGAAGCCGCACCTCAGGCCCGCGCCGTCCTCGGCCGGCCTCATGGTCGCGGCGGAAGCCCCGCCCTCGAACCTCAGGGCCGCCGCTGCGAGGGGCTCGGTCGGCTCGCCTTCGACCGTGACGCGGCTCCCCCGGTAGGCGGAGAGCGGCTCGGCCGGAGACAGCGGTCCGGTCGTCACCACCCCCTGAGGAGACCTCACGGTCGCGCGGAGGAGGTCCCAGCCAGGCGGCCGCGATGGAGTCAGGCGGTAGACGCGGCTCGAGAGGTCCTTCCAGGTCACGCGGTACTCCAAGGGCGCGACCAGCTCCTGGATGAGGCGCAGGCCGCTTCCGCGCCCCGCCTCGTCCCAGGAGGCCCTGCGCCAAGGCAGTCCCTGCCCCTTGAGCCACAGCCGCAGGTCCCCGCCCGGCTTGGGACGGCCGGTCCAGCGGGCAGAGACCGCGACGGACGAGCCCCACTCGCAGACCCGGTCCCCGGGCGAGACCGAGACGAAGCTCTCGAGCGGCGCGTCGTTCCACGGCGCCAGCAGGCGGGACCACGCGCTCCGGTCCGAGAACGGAGCGGCGCAAAGCGCGGCTGCCAAGCCCGCGACCGCGCCGCTCCTGACCCAGGCGGAGGGTTTCCAGGGAAAAAGGTTCTCCTCAGGCAGGGCCGCGAGCCTGCGCTCCGCCTCGGCCAGATGGGCGAGCCTGAGCTCCTCGGAGGTATGGGGGCTGGGTCTCTCCCTGAGGTCCCAGGAGCTCTTGAGGTAGGGACGGATCGCGGGGAACCGCGACTCGGCCGCGGAAAGGATGCCGCCCTGATCCCGGCGGAGGAGTGGGACCGCGACCAGGACCGCGGCAGCGCAGGCCCAGGCTCCGATCCCCAGGATGAGGCTGCCGAGTCGCCAAGCCATGGGCAGGGAGAAGGCGTGGTCCAGGAGGAGCAGGCCGAAGGCCGCGGCACACGGCCACAGGGTCAGCCTGAAGAAAGCCTCCAGAAGCGCGGCCCTGAGGAACTCCCTCCTCCAGCGCCGGACCGCGGGGGTCATCGGGAGAGCAGGCGCCGCGCCGCGTCGGCCTCCCCGGACGCGGCCAGCAAGGAGGCGAGCATCCTGAGCCCGTCGTCGTCGTGGGTCAGGTCGTAGAGGAAGATCGAATGCCCCGCGACCGCGACGGGAGTCCGGGTCTCGAGCCACGCGAAGAGGTCCTTGCGGGCGTAGTAGGTCGCGACCCGGTTGGTGGCTGACACGGCCAGGAGCACGGGCTCCTCAGGCCCCGGCTCGGCGCGGCCCTCCCTGCGCTCCACGTTGTCGATGAAGGCCGCGGGCGTGTAGCGGATGCCGTAATAGGACGGGTCAGCGACCCCGAAGTAGCACAGGTAGACGGGCGGATTGCCCATCCCCGCGAGGATCTTCCCGAGCTCCTTCAAGCCCTGGCCCCAATCGAGGTTGGAGTCCACGAACCAGCGGAAGCCCCTGGATGGCCCGCCCGCAGCCTCGTTGAAATACGCCAGGTGATGCGGGTGGACCCGGAGGACCGACCCGGCCAGCCACAGCCCGAGCCCCAGCACTGCCCAGCGCCTGCCCCAAGTCCCGGCCCACAGCCACGCCGCTGCGTCAGCAGCCATGAGGATGAGGAAAGGGAAGACCGGAAGGATGTGCCGGATGCCGATCTGCGTCCTGCTGAGCAGCGCGGCCAGCAGATAGCCGGCTGCCGGAGCCGCGGCCCAGAGCCGAGCCGGGTCCGGGGCTCTCAGCCAGAGCCACGCTCCGAGCCCCGCCAGGATGAGCGTGGGGACCGGGGTCTTGACCAGGAGTGCGACCGGGAAGTAGGCGAGCCAGCCTGAACTCGAATGCCGGCCGAAGAAGAACGAGGAGCGGCCCTCGCCGAGCCTCCCCAGGGTCGCCTGGAGCCCTTCAGCGTAGAGGCCCACGCTCTCGAAGCGGTAGACCAGAGCCAAGGCACCCAGGGCAGAGACCGCCAGGACCGCGGCTCCCCCCCACGGCATCGCGGGCTTGCGCTCGCCGGGACCCGCGAGCTTGGCCGCGAGCCTTCGCTCTGCGGCCAGCATGGCCAGGACCAGGATGGGCAGGATGAACATGTTGAACTTGGCTGCCATGGCCAAGCCCATGGCAGCGCCGGCCCCGGCCCAGCGCCAGAGAGGCCTGGAGCCGGGGCTCCAGGTCTCCGAAGGCGCAGGACGTTCTCCGCTCGCCGCAGGGGGCCTGGAGCCGGGCGCCCCGGAAGACCCGGAGAGGAGCCAGAAGGTGACGAAGAAGAGGCACGCTGAAGCGGCGTCCGTGGTCACCAGGGCGGAGTTGGAGACCAGGACCGGGCAGAAGGCGTAGAGCGCGCCTGCGGCTGCCATGCCGACCGGGCCGGAGAGCCTCAGCGACCAGGTCATCACCGCCCACCCGAGCAAGGCAGCCCAGGTGATGAGGCACCACGTCCGCGCCGTGTCGAGCATGCGCTCCGGGTCCACCCGGTTCTTGTAGAGGAAGGCGTCCGCGAAATTGTAGACCCGCCGGCTCATCAGGTCCGGATGCTGGAACATGGCCGAGGGCTTGAGGGCCAGCAGGGGGAGCGCCCCCCACATCTCGGCCAGGGGCGGATGGTCCTGGCTGTTGAGCCGGTAGGTCCCGGTCACGAGGTCCTGGTAGCCCGAAGCCAGATGCACGGGCTCATCGAAGGTCGGGGCTGAGACCCGGATCATGCCCCAGCCCAGCCAGACGTGCGCCGCCACTGCGGCAGCCGCGGCCAAGACCGTCAGCGGGGTGTGCCTCACACTCCTAGAGTACTTCAACGATCTCGTGCGTGTCCACAGGCTCGAGGCTCAGGGAGAAGGGGAGGAACCCCATCACGCTGGAGTAGAACCCTCCCTCGCAGCGGCCGGAGCAGAGCAGGCGCAGAGGCACGGAGGACGAGGTCTCCTGGACCTTCACGTCCGCCAGGAGCCTGCGGTTGGGCCTGATGACGTTGGTGTTGACCCTGGGCACGACCACCACGTCCCCGGGACGGACCTCGTCCCAGCCCCCGCGGCCAAGGTCGAGGCTTCGTCCTCCGGCGGACTCGAGGTAATACTGCAGTCCCCAGTGGCCGGTGACCCAGACCCTGCGTCCTTGGGAGAGGTAGCGGGACGCGACGTCATGGGCGAGCGACCGCTGAGATGCGGCGTAGCCCGCGTCCACCCAGGCCAGGCTCAGGCCCAGGCAGAAGACGAGAGCCAGGCTCGCTGCTTGCAGGGCCGTCCCTCGGCGCTCGGAGAGGTCGGCTTCGAGCAGTCCTGCCAGGAGGAACACGGCCGGAGGCACGGCGAGGAGCACGGTCCTGGCCATGACGGACCAGTAGACGGCGCAGACCGCAAGCCCTGCGGCCAGCCAAGGGAGCCACAGGTTCCGGCCCGGGCACGGACGCAGGACCGCCCCGAAGAGGACCACGGTCCCGAACGCGAGCGCGATGCCTGTGGCCCGGTCCACGGAACGCACGCTTCCCAGGTCCAGGAACGGGGAGAACAAGACGAAGCAGAAGATCGCGACAACGGCCAGCCGGCGCGGGTCGAGCCGCTTGAGGAAGAGCGGCCAGAGGGCCGTGACCACGGCCCCGCCGCCGAGGAAAGCCAGGAGCGACCGGAGCCGGTGGCTCCAGGCGGCCGTGGGCAGGGCCTCGGCCTGCCTGGTCACCATCCAGGCGGCTTTCGCAGCCGCGCCTCCGCAGAGGAAGTCCGCGGCCAGGTATGCGGCAAGCCCGGCGCACCCGACGACCGCCCAGAGCGCGACCTTGCGAAGACCCGCGCCCCTGAGGAGGCCTGCCGCGGCCCCTGCCAGGAGCAAGGCGGCCGCGTTGTACTTGGAGAGGAGAGCCAGGGCCATGCAGCCTGAAGACCACCAGAACGCGGCCCTCCGCCCTGCTCCGCCCGGCTCTTCGGGGTCGGTCCAGCGCAGGAGTCCGACGAGCCCCCACAAGCCCGAGGCCAGGGCGAGCTTCTCGGGCATGAGATGGCCCATGTTGATCCAATAGGCCGGGGTCGCCAGCACGATGAGGACCGGCAGGAGCGGCCTCTTCAGGAACCTGGCGGCGAGCAGGTACAGGGCGGCTGCAGCAGCCAGGTCGAAAGGCAGGAAGCACAGCCTCATGCCCCATTCCCGGCCGGCCGTGAGCTTGAGAGCTCCGGCCAGCAGGTACATGAGGAGCGGCGGGGTGTTGTTGATCTCGCGATAGGGGACGCTGCGGCCGTAATAGTTGAGCTCGAAGGCGAAGGGGTGGAGGGGATCGGCCAGGATGTGGCGGGCCGCGGGCAGGTAGAGGGGCTCGTCGGCGTGATAGGCCTTGTTGATGAAGAGGAGGACCGTCAAGGCCGCGAATGCGAGCGCCGCGGCCAGCTCCCAGGCCCGCGCGGACCCGGCGGTCTTCATCGCAGCTCCACCACGGAAAACTCCTCGAGGGGCTCCGCGCTCAGCGAGAACGGGAGGAAGCCCGAGACGTTCGAATAGAACCCGCCCTCGCCGTCATAAGCGCTCATGAGCCTCAGGGGCACGGGATGGCCCAACGACCTCGTGGTCACGTCCGCCAGCCGGGGCTTGCCGCGGCCGGCCTTGACCGAGTTGATCCTGAGGTCCACGACCACGTCTCCGGGCCGCACGCGGTCCCAACCTCCCTGGAGGACCTCGAGCCCGACCGCTCCCTTGGGCTCGAGGTAATGCTGGAGACCCATGGCTCCGGTGAAGTACACGGTCCGGCCCTGGGCCAGCCTGGTCCTGGCCACATCCTCAGCGAAGGCCTTCGTGGCCGAGGCATAGGTGTGATCCACCCAGCCCAACGTCAGGCTGAGCACGACGGTCGCTGCCAGGCTCGCCAGGCCCAGGCGCTCGAAGCGCCGGGCTCCCAGCAGGGCTTCGGCCCGCCCGGCCAAGAGGAACACGAGAGGCGGCAGCATGTGGAGCACGGTCCTCGCCATCACGGACCAATAGAGGAAGGCCTGGAAGACCGCCGCGCTCGCCAGCCAGGGCAGCCACAGCCTCCACCCAGGCGCGCTGCCGGGAGACAGTGCCGCGCGGGCCAGCCCGAACACGGCCCCCACGGACAGGACGATGCCGGTCGCGCGGTCCACGCTCCGGACCGGCGCCAAGTCCCACGCGGGAAGGAAGAGCGCCGCCACGCAGAGCGCGGCTCCCGCGTGCCACCTGGTCCAGCCTGAGCGCGCCTCCATGACATAGGGCCAGAGCGCGGTCACCACGCCGCACCCGCCCGTGAACGCCAGCAGCGAGCGCGCCTTGTGCGGCCAGGACGACCACCACGCGGAGGAGGATTGGCTCGTCACCTCCCATGCCCTGGCCGCGAACGCGCGTTCTCCGAGCAAGTCCCAGCCGATGTAGAGCCCTGCCGGCGCGCAGGCCAGGACCGTGAACGCGGCCAGGCGCATGGGCGGGACCCCTGAAAGAAGACCGTAGCACACTGCCGCCGGGATGAGGAGCCCTGCGTTGTACTTGAAGAGCGCGGCCATGCCCAACAGCGCGGCCCCTGCGGTCCAAGCCCAGGAACGGCGCTCGTCCGCCCCTTGCACCGCGAGCCGCATGCCGAGGAGGCCCAGGCCCAGGGAGGGAGCCTCGGGCATCAAGTGCCCCATATTAAGGAGGAAGGCCGGGGATGCGATCACGATCAGGACCGGGAGGAGCGGCCTCTCCAGGAACCGGGAGGCCAGGCCGTAGAGCGCCCAGGCGGCGGCCAGGACGAACGGGAGGAAGGCCAGCCGCATGAGCAGCTCCCTCTCCCCGGGGAGGGCCTCGACCGCGGCCATCAGATACAGGAAGCCCGGAGGCGTGGTGTTGATCTTCGCCATGGGCATGGTCTGGCCGAACCAGTAGTAGTCGAAAGCGATCGGGTGGAGAGGGTCGGCCAGGATGTGCCTCCCGACCGCGGCGAACACGGGCTCGTCGTTGTGCATGGGCTTGGCCAGGAAAGGCAGAAAGAGCGCCAGGGTGAAACCCAGCACGACCAGGATTCCGGAACGGGTGCCCCTCACTGCGCCCCCCAGGCCTGCCACAAAGCCCTGGCCGCGGACGCAAGCCACGTCCAGAACGCGAAGCTCTCCCCCCAGGTCCTGGCCAACACCGCTCCGAACGCGACCTCCTTGGGGAAGAGGGCCTTGAGGACGGCGAGGAAGACCGCGCCGTTGGCCAGGGTGATGAGCATCAGGGAGAAGACCGCGCCCCCGGCCTCTGCCAGGTCCGGCTGCTCCTCGGTCCAGAGGCACTCGAAGGTGGCCAGGAAGTGGAAGGAGAGAGTCAGTCCCATGAGGAAGAGGAAGACGGGCTCGCCTCCCGCGCCCTGGAACCAGACCCAGGCGCGATAGCCCAGCACGACGCAGACCGTGGGCAGGGGGATGCAGTAGGGTGCCAGGGACGCGAAGAGGCTCACATGCGAGACGTCCACGTGCCCCCCGTCCGAGCCGGCCTTGATGCCGTAGACCTTGCCCCCTCCCATCCAGGTCGCGATCGCGTGCGTCAGCTCATGGGTCAGGACGTAGAACCAGGTCACGGCCCGGCCGAACCAGGAGGAGCGCATGTCGAGGAAGACCCGCGCCACCACCGTGAGGCCGAAGCCGCAGAGGAAGGGATAGACCGACGGAGAGGTCCCGGAAAGGGACCACAGCGCCCGCAGGGAGGCCGCGAAGACGATCGCGGCGCTGGGCGCCAGGGCGATCCCGAGGAGCAGCCGGATCATTAGGGCCTGTCAAGCAATGACATGCCCTTACTCCAGCATGTAGTCCCGGTAGGGGACTTTCTTGCTGTCCAGCTCCTTCTTCCACAGCTCCCGGGTCTCGGCGAGCCGGACGCGGGCGCGCCTGACCCACCTGCTCTCCGGAGGGGAGAAGAGCTCGACCGCGGTCTGGAACCAGGCGTGGGCGACCTTCAGAGAGCTCTCCTCCACCCTGAAGTCGCGTTCGCGGCGCAGGAGGACCAGCTTGGCCGCGCAGTCGGCGTCGGAGAGAGCGCCGCGCCGTCGGGAGGCCTCCAGCTCCGCGGTCCGGGCCGCGAGGACCTCGTCGAAATGGGCGGCCTTCCGGCCCGGGTCCCGGTGCCAGGCCAGGTACTTCTCCCCCTCGAGGCAGGCCGAGCGGGCTCTCAGCCACAGGTCGCAGGTCGCAGTCGCGTACACGGCGGCGGCGCAGGCCAGCAGCGCGAGGGCCGCCCCGCGCCAGGACGCGGTCCAGGCCGGAGGCCGAGCGTCCCGACCGCCCTCGGGAAGCGCTTGGGCGGTCAGGGACATCAGAGCGACGGTCCGCTCCAGGGACCGCGTTCGGAGCCGCGGTTGATCTCAGGGGGGCGCGTCTGGAGGATGCTGTGGATGGTGGCGGCCAGGGCCGCGGGACGCAGGGGCTTCTGCAGGAACTCGCGCACGTTGGGCTCACCGCGGATCATGTCCACGTTCTTGCGGTCGATGTAACGGCCCGTGATGATGATGACCGGGATGCGGCCGGCTTCGGAGGCCTGAAGCTCCCTGATGACCTCGTACCCGCCCTTTCCCGGGAGCATCATGTCCAGGATGATGAGGTCGGGAGAGAGGGCCTCGGCCTTGCGGAAGCCCTCGTTGCCGTCCGTGGCGCGCTCGGTCCGGAAGCCCTCGCGCTTGATGATGTGCTCCATCAAGTCGAGCAGGCTCTCGTCGTCGTCGACCAGCAGGACGAGCTTCTCGGCCGGGTCGGCGAGGGGGTGCTCGGAGAAGAGTCCTTCGTCCTGCACGCTACCACCCTCCCTTCGACGAGGGCTGCGGCCGGGTGTTGAGGAGCTTGTGCAGGAGCATGGCCAGCATGGCCGGGCGGACCGGCTTCTCGAGGAACTCCCTGACGTTGGACTCCTGGCGGATCATCGCCTTGGTGCTGCTGTCGGAGTACCGTCCCGTGATGATCACGATGGGGATGTCCCTGGCCTCCCCGTTCTGGAGCTCCCGGAGGATCTCGAAGCCGCCGTAGCGGGGGAGCATCATGTCGAGGATCACGAGGTCGGGCTTGACCTCGGGGATCCTCTTGAGGGCGTCCTCGCCGTCCGGGGAGGTATCCACCCGGAACCCTTCCTTCTTGAGCAGGAACTCCAGGAGCTCGCGGACCGAGTCGTCGTCATCGACGATCATGACGAGCTTGTCTCCCGGCAGGGAGCGCGCGTCCGGGGCCTGCTCCGATCGGTCTTCCATGAGTGGTGGAGTCATTCAACTAAATTGGGGTCAGGTTGTCAGCCCCTCACGCGATCGCGGAGCTCGGCCAGGCGGGGGGCTTCTCCGAGCATGACGAGCGCGTCTCCGGCCTTCAAGGGACGCTTGAAGTCCGGGTTGACCTCGTACTTCCTGCTGTCCGGGTCGAGGACGGCCACGAGCAGGGGGTCGTCCACTCCGACCCTCCGGAGGTCTCCGAGGCACCGGCCGATGAACGGCGAATCCTTGGGGATGTCGATCTCCTCGAACCTGTAGGAGGAGCCCTTGTCCCTCATCATCGAGTCCAGGAACCCCACGGTCGCGGGCCTGACCATCTCCGAGGCCATGCGCAGACCGCCGATGTAGGACGGGTTGACCACGTTGTCCGCCCCGCTGCGGAAGAGCTTCTCGCGCACTCCGAGCTCCTTCTGCCGGGACACGACGCGGACCGCGGGGTTGAGCCCCTTGGCGCTCAGGGCCACGAAGGCGTTGTCCTGGTCCGTGGCCAGGACCGCGAAGACCCCGGCCGCGTGTTCGACGCCCGCGGCCTTGAGCGCCTCATCCGTGGTGGCGTCGCCGATGATGTGAGGGAGCTCCGGGGAGGCCAGACGCTCGGCCAGCCTCTGCACGGTCTCCTGATCCCGTTCGACCACGACGAAGGGCCTGCCGGTCCGGTGGAGCTCGGCCGCGATGACGCCGCCTGAGTGGTCCGCGCCGCACACGATGAAGTGCCCTTTGAGCTTGGCGATCTTGTTCTCCATGCGCCTCCTCCTGAGAGCCGACGAAAGATCCCCCTCCACGACGATCGAGGTCACGGTGGAGAAGGCGTAGGTCATGACGCCGATGCCGCCCATGATGAGCAGCACCGTGAAGACCCGTCCGGCCTGGTCGAGGGGAAAGGTCTCGCCGTAGCCGACCGTGGCCAGGGTGATGACGGTCATGTAGAAGGAATCGAAGACGGACGCCCCGGAGATACAGACGTAGCCGGCCGTGCCGGTCACGAGCACCGCGGCCATGAGGCCGGCCACCTGCAGGAGCCGCCGCCGCATCTCCAGGATCTCCTTCATGGTCCCATTATATCACTGGTGCTCGCCCAACGCGAACTCCTCCACCGGCTCCGTGCTGAAGGAGTAGGGGAGGAAGCCCCACGAATCCGCGTAAAAGCCTCCCTGCCCGGTCCACCCGCTGATGAGCCTCAGAGGGACGGCTGAGCGCACCTGGATCTGACGGTCGTGCCTGATGACGTGGCCTTGGGCCAGGGCAGGCTCGCCCAGGAGGCTGTTGTTCGAATTGACCCTGGAAAGGGCGAAGAGGTCTCCCTGCTTCATGGCCTCATAACCTCCCTGGGACGCGTCCAACGCGATCGCCCCGGCTTTCTCCATGTAGCGCTGGAGCCCCCAGTGTCCGACGAAGAAGACCTTCCTGCCGGACGCGACCACAGGAGCCGCCACCTCCTGGGCGAACCTCTTCTGGCTGTCCGCGTAGCGCAGGTCCACCCAGGCCGAGCCCAGTCCCACCGCCAGGGTCGCGGCCAGGCTGACCGCGTACACCGCGGTCAGGACCCGCGGCCTCAGGTCCGCCTCCAGACGCTCGGCCATGGCCAAGGCCAAGGCCGGAAGCATGAAGAGCGTGATCCTCGCGAGCACGCCCCAGTAGACGAAGACCTGGAGCACCGCGACAGCCCCGATCCAGGCCGTCCAGAGAAGCCAGCCCCGCTTCTGCCTCGCTTCGGCGGGCGACAAGGCCAGGAAGCCGGACAGAGCCGCCCACGCAGCCAGAAAGCCCATCCCCCGGTCCAGGGCGAGCGTGGGTCTCAGGTCGAAGGAGGGGATGAGGACCAGGGCCGAGGCCGCGGCTGAGGCGGCAAGGAGGCCCGGCCTGCTGCGCAGCACGAGCAGGGGCCAGAACATGACGCCCACCCCGCATGCTCCGGCAAAGCACAGGAAGGACCTCAGCTTATAGGGCCAATCCGTCAGTTCCTGACTGCGCCGCAGGACCCCTAGGGCCGGACCCACTCCTCCCAGACCGGCCAAGTCCTGCCAGAGAGCCGTTCCCAGCGGAGGCAGCAGGGTCCAGCCGCAGAAGCCCAGGGACGCCTCCGCCCCCCTCCCGGCAGCCAGGAGCAGGGCCGCGGCCGGGACGAGGAAGAGGACCGCCCCGGTCTTGAAGAGCATCGCAGAAGAGAGGAGGGCCATGGCGGCGCGCTCCCAGCGGAGCGAGCCCTCATCCATGGCCCGGACCAGGGCATAGAGCCCTGAGACCCCGAGGCTGAACGCGGGCTTCTCGGGCATGAGGTGCCCCATGTTGAGCATGTAGGCGGGCCCGGCCAGAACCACGAGGACCGGGAGGAGCGGACGCCTCAGGAACCGGGAGGCCAGGAGGAAGAGCGCTCCCGCCGCCAGCATGTCGAAAGGCAGGAAGGCCAGGCGCGTCGCAGCCTCGCTTCCGCCGGTCAAGGCGAGCACCGGGGCCAGAAGGTAGGGCATGAGCGGGGGATTGTTATTGATGTTCCCCATGGGCTCCGAGACCCCGTACCAGTTGTACGCGAAGCCCCCAGGCCTCAGGGGGTCCGTCAGGATGCGCTCGGCCGTGGCCAGGAAGACCGGCTCGTCCATGTGGTAAGCCTTGCCCGCGAAGGACAGGGCCAGCAGGACGCTGAAGGCGGCCGCCGCGAGGAGTCCGGGACCGACGCGCACCGACGCCAAGGAAGGAGCCCCTTCCCGGGCCGTCAAAGGTTCGTCGTCACCAGGGTTTCGGTCGCGGACACGCCCTGGATGCCGCGGATCTGCGTCGTGATCAGGGAGCTGAGCTTGTCGATGGTGTCCGACTCGATGCTCAGGATGGCGTCCCAACCGCCGAACACGAGATAGACCTCGGTGACGCCCTCGATGGAGCGGAACTTCTTGACCGCGTCCGACTCGAGCCCGGGAGCGATGCGGCACAGCACGAAGGCTTTCATGGAGGAGGTTATATCAAACTATCCCGCCTTCGTCATCATGTCCCGCGGCCGGGACTCAGCGCCTGCGGTTCCAATCGTCCGAGAGGTACTTGGCGCGCAGGCGCTCGGCCTCCTCCAGCCAGGAGGCCTGCGGCTCGTCGGCCCAGGGGCAGGGCCAGCGCTCGCGGATGCCGCGGACCACGGCCTCCCGGAGCGCCTCCAGGGGGAGGCCGATGAGCTCGGGCCGGAGCGACCCTTGGTAGAGCCCCTTGCCCGCCCTGCGGCGCAGGGCGCCGCCGAGGAGCTTCCTGCCGTCCGGGAGCACGAGGTCGAAGGGGCTGGGCGCGTCGAAGCAGGCGTCCGCGGCCTGGCCCGGCCCGGCCACGACCGTCTCGATCCCGCAAGCCTTCAAGCCCTGGCGGACGGCGACGTGCATGCATTCGTAGACGCCGAGCGCGGAGGTCAGGCGCTCCCAGGGGAAGACGATGGAGAAGGTGAAGTCCCCGTCGTGGAACACGACCCCGCCCCCGCTGATCCTGCGCACGACCGGCGCCCCGGCCAGGCCCTTGGCCTGGGCCATGCCCGCGGCCATGGCGTAGGACTGGGACAGCCCGAAGGTGACGGCCGGACCGGCCCAGTCGTAGAAGCGCAGGAACCCGGTCCCCGCTGGAGCGAGGTCGAGGCACGCCTCATCGAGGGCCATCTGGCCCGGGGCGTCGAGCCTCCCGACTAGCCGCAACTCTGACCCGGCTCCTTGGTCCTGATGAGGAAGTTCCTGTCCCCGAACACGTTGTCGATGCGGCCGACATAGGGCCAGAACTTGGCGGACCTGGTGGCCGCGGTCGGGAAGGCCGCGGTCTGGCGCGAGTAGGGGTGCTCCCAACGGTCCGCGCACACGGCCGCGACCGTGTGCGGCGCGTTCTTGAGCGGATTGTCCGTCTTATGGGCCTTGCCCTCGGCGACGTCGAGCGCCTCCCTGCGGATCATGATCATG
Organism: Elusimicrobiota bacterium; assembly: GCA_016218545.1. Classification (GTDB taxonomy): domain Bacteria; phylum Elusimicrobiota; class Elusimicrobia; order UBA1565; family UBA9628; genus JACQWX01. Next base: position 5,499 of record JACRDQ010000019.1, on the reverse strand, counting down.
GCCTCGCAGAAGCGGTCGAGCTCGGCCTTGGGCTCGCTCTCGGTCGGCTCGACCATCATGGTCCCCGGGATGGGCCAGGACACGGTGGGCGCGTGGAAGCCGTAGTCCATCAGGCGTTTGGCCGCGTCGTCCACCGTGACGTCCGTGCCCTCCTTCATGGGCCGCAGGTCGAGGATGCACTCGTGCGCCACGAGCCCGCCGCGGCCCTTGAAGAGGGTCGCGTAGTGGCCCTCGAGCCGCTTGGCGACGTAGTTCGCGTTGAGGATCGCGGTCTCGGAGGCGGCCTTGAGGCCCGCCTCCCCCATCTGGGCGATGTACGCCCACGAGATGGGGAGGATCGACGCGGAGCTGTAGGCCGCCGACGCCACGGGCCCGGCCGCGTCGGGCCGGCCGGACGGGTCGAGCGGGTCGTTGGGCAGGAGGCCCGCGAGCTTGCGGGCCACGCCGATGGGGCCCATGCCCGGGCCTCCTCCTCCGTGCGGCATGCCGAAGGTCTTGTGGAGGTTGAGGTGCCCGACGTCGGCCCCGAGCTCGGCGGGACGGCACAAGCCCACCATGGCGTTCATGTTCGCCCCGTCCATGTAGACGAGGCCGCCGTGGGCGTGCACGATCCGGCAGATCTCCTTGATGCCCTCCTCGAAGACCCCGTGCGTGGAAGGGTAGGTGACCATCAGGCACGCCAGGTCCTCCCGGTGCAGCTGCGCCTTGGCCTTGAGGTCCGCAAGGTCGATGTCTCCCTCGGGAGCGCACTCCACGGTCACGGGGATGAGGCCCGCCATGGCCGCGGAAGCCGGGTTGGTGCCGTGGGCCGAGCGCGGGATGAGGCAGATCCTGCGCCGGGCTTCTCCGGCGCGCTCGTGGAAGCGCCGGATGACCAGGAGGCCCGCATATTCGCCCTGGGATCCGGCGTTGGGCTGGAACGAGAACGCCGAGAATCCCGTGATCTCGCGGAGCCAAGTCTCGAGCTCCTTGATCATGGCGAGCGTGCCCTTGACCTGGTCTTTGGGCGCGAAAGGATGGGGCTTGGCGAACCCGGCCCAGGTGATCGGCATCATCAGGGAGACGGCGTTGAGCTTCATGGTGCACGAGCCCAGCGGGATCATGGCGTCGGCGAGCGTGAGGTCCCGGGCCGAGAGGCGCTTGATGAAGCGCATCATCTCGGTCTCGGAGTGGTGCGTGGTGAAGGCCGGAGCGCCGAGGAAGGAGCTCGCGCGCCTGAGAGGAGCCGGGATGCGGGAGTGCACGTGCGCCTCGGCCAGGCCTTCGACGGGCTTGCCGTCCGAGAACACCTCGAGGAGGTCGACCAGGTCTTCCTCGGTCGTGGTCTCGTCCAAGGCGATCGAGAGGCCCCCCTCGGAGAGCCTCCTCAAGTTGATGCGCCGCGCAAGGGCGGCGTCGAAGGCCCGCCCCACGGTGGAGGGGTCGCCCTCGACCCGGACCGTGTCGAAGAAGGGCTCCTCAGGCACGCGCCAGCCCAAGGCCTTCAGGCCCTCGGCCAGGCGGCAGGCCAAGCCGTGGACCCGGCCGGCGATGCGCTTCAAGCCCTCGGGACCGTGATAGGAGGCGTAGAACGCGGCCAGCACCGCGGTCAGGACCTGGGCGGTGCAGATGTTGCTCGTGGCCTTCTCGCGGCGGATGTGCTGCTCGCGCGTCTGGAGGGAGAGCCTCAACGCGGGCTGGCCCGAGCTGTCCTTGGAGACCGCCACGATGCGGCCCGGCATGAGCCGCTTCAAGCCGTCGCGCACGGCCATGTAGGCCGCGGCCGGCCCGCCGAAGCCCATGGCCAGGCCGAAGCGCTGGGTGCTCCCGACCGCGATGTCCGCGCCGAACTCGCCCGGGGCCTTGAGGAGGACCAGCCCCAGGATGTCGGCCGCGACCGTCACCAGGGCGCCGTTCCGGCGGGCTTTCTCGCAGAGAGGGCCGAGGTCCGCCACCCTGCCGTCCGTCATCGGATACTGCACGAGCACGCCGAAGTACCCCTTGGCGAAGTCGGCGTTGGACTCGTCGGCGACCACGGTATGGATGCCCAGGGCGCGGGCCCTGGTCTGGACCACGGCGATGTTCTGGGGATGGCAGCCGTCGCTGATGAAGAAGGCCTTGTCACGGGGAAGCCCGGCGGCGTTCCAGGACAGGGTCATGGCCTCGGCGCACGCCGTGGCCTCGTCGAGCAAAGAGGCGTTGGCCACGTCGAGGGCGGCGAGGTCCATGACCATGAGCTGGAAGTTGAGGAGGGCTTCCAGCCGGCCTTGGGCGATCTCCGCCTGATAGGGGGTGTACGCGGTGTACCAGCCCGGGTTCTCCAGGACGTTCCTCTGGATGACCGGCGGGGTCACGCAATCGTTGAAGCCCATCCCGATCCAGGACTTGAAGAGCTTGTTCTTCGCGGCCAGGCCCGCGAGCTTGGCGAGCGCCGCGGATTCGCTGAGCGCCGGAGGCAGGTTCAGCGGCTTGCGGCTGCGGATGGCCGGGGGGATGACCGCGTCCACGAACCCGTCGAGCTTCGAGAAGCCCAGCAGGGAGAGCATCTCGTGGGTCTCGGCTTGATCCGGGCCGATGTGCCGCCTGGAGAAATCCGGCGGCGCCGGCGTGTCGCTGGAACGGGGACGGACCTCAGTGGCTTCCATGGGCAGCGGGGGTCTTCAGGAATTCCCGGTACTGGGCGAGGTCCATCAGGGACTCCGCCTCCTTGGGATTCTCGGGCTTGACCTTGAAGAACCAGCCTCCCTCGAAAGGGGCGCGGTTGACCAGGGCGGGGTCCTTGGCCAGGGCCTCGTTGACGGCCGTGACCTCGCCCGAGACCGGGCTGTAGAAGTCGAAGGCGGCCTTCACGGACTCGACCGTGCCGCAGGACTCTCCGAGCTTGACCTTGCGCCCGACCTTGGGCAGGTCCACGTAGACCACGTCGGTCATCTCGCTCTGCGCGTAGTCGGACACGCCGACCACGGCGCTCCCTCCCTCCACGCAGACCCACTCGTGCGACTTCGCGTACCGGCAATGCTCAGGCTTGGCCATTTCATCCCCCGATCCGTATTTATCCTTTCTTGTAGAACGGCAGCTTCACGGCCTCGGCGGCGAGCCGGCGGCCGTAGAGTTCGACGGAAAGCTTGGTCCCGGGAGCCGCGTCGCCGTCCATGTACCCCATGCCGATGCCGGCCCCCAAGGTCGGCGAGAAGGTCGCGCTCGAAAGCGTGCCCAGCTTGCGCTCGCCCGAGAAGACGGCGCAGCCCGGCCGCGGCACTCCCTTGTCCGTGAGCTTGAGTCCGGTCATGCGGCGCTTGAGGCCGCGGTCCCGCTGCTCGACGAAGAGCCTCTTGCCCAGGAACTCGCCCTTGTCGAACTTGACGACCCAGCCGTAGCCGGCCTCCAACGAGCTGTGCTCGTCGTCGATGTCCTGTCCGTAAAGGAGGTAGCCGGCCTCCAGCCGCAGGGTGTCGCGGCAGCCCAGCCCGCAGGGGGCCAGGCCGTAAGAGCGGCCCTTGGCGATGAGGTCGTCCCAAAGGCGGCTGGCGATCTCGCCGGGCACGATGAACTCCAGCCCGTCCTCGCCGGTATAGCCCGTGGTCGTGATGAAGGACGGCTGTCCGAAGATGTCGAGCTCCAGGGCGCAGAAGCGCTTCATGCCCGCCACGGCCGGGTAGTCCGCCGCAGCCAGGGAGAGGGCCTTGGGCCCCTGCAGGGCGATCATGCCGTAGAGGTCGCTCTTGTTGGCCAGGCGCACGTCCATGCCCTTGGCATGAGCCTGGAACCAGGCGAAGTCCTTGTCCGCCGTGGCCGCGTTGACGACCACGAGATAGCGCTGGGGGGCGAGGCAGGAGACGATCACGTCGTCGACCACGCCGCCCCGCTCGTTCGGGAGATGGGAGTAGACCGCCCTGCCGGGCGTGAGCCGGCCGATATCGTTGGTGTTGACCTTCTGAAGAAAGGCCAGGCTGTCCTTGCCGTCCACGAAGACCTGCCCCATGTGGGAGACGTCGAAGAGGCCGCATCGCTGGCGCACGGCCCCATGCTCCTTGAGGATGCCTTCGTATTGGACAGGGAGCTCCCAGCCGTGGAAATCCACCAGCCGGGCGCCCAGACGCTTGTGGCTCTCGTAGATCGGTGTGCGGCGCAGCGTGGTCGCGCTCATGGCCTCAGAATAGCATTTTGCCGCTCGGCCGCTGAATTCCCCGCCAGGAACCCGGTGGCCCAAGCGAAATGGAGGTTGAAGCCTCCGGAGTCGCCGTCCACATCCAGGAGCTCCCCTGCCACGAAGAGCCCCTTGAGCGCCCGGGCTTCCATGGTCTCGGAGGAGACCTCGGCCGGCCGGACGCCTCCGGCGCTCGCCATGGCCTCCTCCCAGGGCCTGTGCCCGCAGACCGAGAACCGCCAGCGGCTCAATCCGCGAGCCAGGGTGAGGACGGCTTCCTCCGTAGGACTTTCATGCAACGGAATTTCCTTCACGAGCGTGCCCAGGAAGACCTCGGCCACGGCGTCGGGCAAGGCGCCCCTCAGCAACGCAGCCGGAGACAGCGGCTTGAGGGTCCGGGCCCGTTCCAGGAGGAGTCTTTCGAGCTCGGGCCGGGCCGACTCAGGGAAGAGGTTCAGCCGGCACTCGACCTCCGCGCCCCCCCTCAGCGCCAGGCAGACCTCACGGCTCAGGTCCAGGGCAGCCGGCCCCGACACCCCGTACGCCGTGAACAACAGCTCTCCCCGCGACGCAGCCACCTGCCTGCCCGAGGCATGTGCCGAGAGAGCGGCATCCACGCGGACTCCGGCCAGCTTGCGCACCCATGGGTCCTTGGACACCAGCGGCACCAGCGACGGACTCGGAACGCTCACGGTCAGGCCCAAGGACTCCGCCAACCGGTAGCCGAGCTCCCCCCCGCCCAACTGAGGATGGGAGGCCCCGCCGCAGGCCAGCACGACCCGGTCGGCCTCGAACGCCCCGCCTCCGGCCGCCTCCACGACGAAGCCGCGGTCGCGGGCGCGGACCCCGGTGACCTCGCATCCCTTGCGCACGTCCGCCCCGGTCTTGTTGAGGCTCGATTCCAGCACGGCCAGCACGGACCTGGACTGTCCGGTGCGGGGGAAGACCCTGCCGTCGTGCTCCTGGACCGTCATGAGCCCCAGGCCCTCGAAGAAGCGCAGGCTCTCGGCCAGACCGAACCGGCCGAGGACCCTCCGGGCGAACTGCCGGTCCCCGTGATAACGCCCGACCTCGAGCCCGGCGTTGCCCAGGTTGCAGCGGCCGCCGCCGCTGGCCAGGACCTTGCGTCCGAGCCCGGGGCCCCTCTCCAGGAGCGTGACCGCGGCTCCAGCTCGGGCCGCGGTCAGAGCCGCGACCAGCCCGGAAGCCCCTCCACCGATGACGAGGACCCTGGGTCCCACGCCACCATCTTACACAGGCCCAGCGCCTCGGTCAGGCAGTTCATCGAGTTGGCGGTGAACATCCCGGAGCAGGAGCCGCAGGTCGGGCAGGCCGAGCGCTCCATGGCATTGACGTCGGCGTCGGAATTTTTG
>JACRDQ010000017.1 GCA_016218545.1 Elusimicrobiota bacterium | reverse complement strand
CCTTGTGGGTCTGTCACCCAAGGGGCGTTTGGAGGCCCGGCGAACCCATGCCGCCGGGCCACCTCTCGAGCGAGCCTTCAAACGGCTCGGGTCCCCGAGGTACAGACCCACAGCGGCTGGACCTCAGGTTTGATATGATGACCGACGATGAGCGACGAGATCTGCCCGCATTTCGGGGAATGCGGAGGCTGCACCAGCCAGGGCATCCCCTACGAGGAACAGCTCAAGGCCAAGGCCGAAAGGGTGGCCGCGGCCTTCTCCGGCGCGGGCCTGGCCCTCGCCCCGGCCGTGCGGCCGGCTCCTGCCTTGTGGCGCTACCGCAATAAGATGGAGTTCGCCTTCGGCGACGTGTTCCCGCCGGAAGAAGGCGGGCCGTGGCTGCGGCTGGGGTTCAAGGCCCGCAAGCGCTGGAACAAGGTGGTGGACGTCGGCTCCTGCCTGCTCGCCTCCGAGGAGGCCGCGGCGCTGCTTGCGAGCGTCAGGGTCTGGGCTGCCAAGGAGCGCCTCGAGCCCTACAACAGCGTCAGGAAGAAGGGCTTCTTGAGGCACCTCGTGCTGCGCGAGGCCAAGAACACGCCCGAGCGCATGGTCATGCTCGTGACCAACTCCGGAGAGATCCCCGAGGGCTCCTTCCTGCGGGCTCTCGAGCCCGGCAAGGTGACCACCGCGCTCTGGGGGGTCAATGCCAAGGTCGCGGACACGGCTGAGTGCGACGCGCGCAAGGTCCTCTCAGGCTCGGGCTTCATCACCGAGGTCCTGCGCTTCCCGTCCTCAGCAGGCCCGGGCCGGTCCCTGCGCTTCAGGATCTCTCCGCAGTCCTTCTTCCAGACCAACACCCTGGCGGCCGAGCTCCTCTACGGCAAGGTGCGGCTTTGGGTCATGGACCTGGCGCCTGAGCGGCTCACGGACCTCTACTGCGGAGGAGGCGGCATCGGCCTGTCCGCGGCTGACCTGTGCAAGGAGCTCACCGGCGTGGAGTCCAACCCCCTCGGGGTCCTGGACGCCAAGGCGAACGCCGCGCTCAATGCCGTCTCCAACAGCCGCTTCATCCAGGGTCTCTCCGAGGATGTCCTGGCCATGCTCCCGCCGAGCGACGTGCTCATCGTAGACCCCCCAAGGCCCGGGCTCCATCCCAAGCTCATCTCAGCCGTGCTCTCGAACCCGGCTCCGTTCCTTATATATGTGTCCTGCAATCCCGAGGCGCTCTCCTCCAATCTCAAGGCTCTGGGCCAGGCGTACGAGGTGGCTGAGGCAGAGGCCTTCGACCTCTTCCCGCATACTCCGCACGTCGAGACCGCGGTGCTTCTTCGCCGCAGAGGTTGAATAAGCTATAATCTCGAACCGATTATCGCGCTCGTAACACAATGGATAGTGTACCGGCCTGCGAAGCCGGGTATCCAGGTTCGATTCCTGGCGAGCGCATCCTTTTTTTAACGGCATGAAGCGGGCTCTCGTCGTCGGCGCCGCGATCGTGCTCGCGGTCGGACTGGCGTGGCGGCACCGGGGCGCGTTCGGCGCCGGCAGCCAGGCCGACACCTCCTACGCCGCTGAAGGACGCTCCCTGCTCTACGCCATCCCGGCCGAGCTCAGGCATCTTCCGCTCTCCAGCCTCGCTGCCGCGGCCTTCGAACCGGGGGACGCACCGGGGTCCGTGCTCGCAAGAGCGGTGAGCGTGGCCTGCGTTCCGCTCCTGGCCGTCTCCCTGGGCGGACTCCTGGCCGGAGCAGGGGGAGCTGCGGTCTCGGTCCTGCTCGTCTGCGCGGCAGCTCCTGAGTGGGCGGGGTTCGACCAGCCCCAGACCCTCTTCACCCTGCTCATCATGGCGTGCGCAGGCCTCATGGTCTTGCGGCGCCGCGTCCCTGGTCCGTGGCCGATGGTCGGCCTGGGCGTGGTCCTGGCTTCCTGCCTCCTCTACCGCTCAGCCATGTCCTTGTTCCCTCTGCTGCTCGGCAGCAGCCTCGCGGTCGAGGCCCTGACCAAGAAGGGCAGGCAGCGGCTGCGCTGCCTGGGCGCGGCCGCGGCTCTGGGACTTGTCCCGTACCTGGCGCTCCTGCCCTGGCTGCGGGTCCAGAGCCTGGCAGGTCATGGGTTCGTGGCCGTTGAATTGGGTCAGGCTGAGTCGAACCTCGTGGTGGGGAGCCTCGGCATGCCCTTCTGTCTGGAGGGAGATTGGCGCAAGCTCGTGCCTCCTGAAGCTGCTTCAAAAGGAGTCTGGGCTTGGGCTGTCTCCGAGACAGCGGGCCATCCTCTACGGACCGCCAAAGCCGTGGCCGCCAGGCTGCGGCATGTCGCGGGCAGGTACCCGTGGCTCCTGCTGCTGGCGATGGCAGGGTTCTGGCTCGGTCGTTCCAGGCCAGGGGCTTGGGAGACCTGCCTCCTCGCCTGCTATCTCTTGGCCGTGCACGCGGCCATGGCCATCAAGGACGACTATCTCCGGCCTTGGTGGCCCGTGCTCGCATGCCTGGCAGGGGCTGGAGCCAGCCTCGCAGCCAAGGAGGAGCCCCGGCGCAGGGTCCTGCTCTGGGCCGCGCCCAGCCTGCTGGTCCTAGCTTTGACCGGGCCGGCGCTCCTATGGCTGGAAACGCTTTTGGCGCGTTATCCGGGCCGCAGCTCAGGGACATCGTTGGAGGGAGCTCTCTCGACAGCGCTCGAAGCAGGCCATGAGGACTCGTGGCTCCGGCTGCAGAGGGGAGAGGCCAGGCTCAGGAGAGGAGACCTCGCCGGGGCTTCATCGGATTTCGCCAGAGCGTCGGAACTGCGTCCCGGGCAGAGCCATTGGGCCTTGAAGAGAGCCTGGCTCAAGGCTCTCAGCGGAGACCGGGGTCCGCTCTCCGAGATCGCGCTCCACGGCCCGGACTCTGGCCTGGACGAGAGGCTCGACCGGCGGCTCTTCAACAGCCACGCAGCGCTCAAGGCAGGTCTCAAGTCCAAGGCGCAGGCCCTCCTGGCTGAGGCCGTGTCCATCCAGGAGCGCGACGCGGTCATGCCCACGCTCCCAGGCAAGACCATCCCGCTGGAGGTGAGGGCCAGGCTATCAGCCAGGATCCCCGCGCTCCTCAACAGGATCTCCGCGAACATGGCCGGCCTGCCTGCGTCCGAGAGGCTGGGCCTGCTCGAGCTCCTCGCAGGAGTCAGGCCCGAGGACTGCGGCTTCCTGCTCGCTGCCGCCGAGGCCGCGGTGGAGGCTGGCTCGAAGAAACGGGCCGAACCCCTGCTCTCCAGGGCCGAACAGCTCTGCGGAGAGCCGGAGGACAGGAGCCGCATGGCCAGAGCCTGGCAGGTCCTGCGGGAGACCAAGCGCAGCCTGGCTCTCTACGAGGCCGCTGCCTCCAAGGTTCCGGGCTCCGCGCTGGCCTGGGTCGAGTATGCCGAGGCTGCTGCGGGGTCCGGGAAGCCGGACCTCGCAGGACGAGCCCTGGCCCGCGCTTTGGACCTCGGACCGGACGAGGAGGCTGGCAGGCGCGCGGTCTCCGTGTTCCGGAAGCTCGGCCAGAGCAAGGCTGCCTTGGATCTGGCCGGATCCCTGGTGAAGCGCTATCCAGCTTCAGCAGGGCTTTGGCTCGAGCATGCCTTGGCCGCAGCCTCCGAGGGGAGGCGGGAACAAGGCCTCTCCTGCTTGGAGAAAGCCCTCAGTCTTGGGCTCTCCGGGGAAGAGGAGGCTATGGCAGCCTTTGTCTATTCCTCATTGGGCGAGCATCGCAAGGCTCTGGCCCTCTTCGAAGGCCTCTCCAGGAAGAGGCCAGGGCGTCTCACCAAGGAGGACCGGCATCGCGTCGCCCTGGTCTATCAAGCTCTCCGGGAGTATGGACAGTGCGGCCGGGTCCTGGCTGAGCTCATCCGGGCCCATCCCTTGGAGCCGAAGCTGCACAGCGACCTGGCTGTCTGCTCCTATCTTGGGGGAGCCAAGACAGAGGCGGTCAGTCAACTGCGCCGGGCGTTGGAGCTCGATCCCTGGTTCCTGCCTGCCGCCTGGTCCTATGGGTCGATCCTGGTCCTGGAGAAGCGCGAGGCAGAGGCCTTGACGCTCTACGACCGCGTGCTCTTGCGGCCGAGCCCTCGGGAGTGGGAGGGGCTGCGGGGCGCCATGGAGACGGAACGCAAGGCTCTCCGGGCCCGGCGCTCGAGTCCGCCGGCCAATTGGTAGAATGGGAAGATGAAGGAGCTCAGAGAAAGGCTGTTGGGAAGGGTCGGGGCGCTCGAGAAAAGGATCCTCGAGGTGAGCCGGTTCGTGCACCGTCACCCGGAGGAGGGCTTTAAGGAGCGCGCGTGCTCCCGCTTCCTGGTCTCGAAGCTGGCTGCGGCGGGCTTCAAGGTGGTGCGGCCCCTCAAGAAGCTCCCCACCGCGTTCGTGGCGGCCAAGGGGCGGGGGGGGCCGCGCCTGGGCTTCATCGCGGAGTACGACTCTTTGCCCGAGATCGGGCACGGGTGCGGGCACAACCTCATCGCCGCCTCGGGCTTCGGCGCCGCCCTGGCCCTGGCCCCGTTCGTCGACGAGCTCGGGGGTTCCGTCACGCTCTTCGGCACCCCGGCCGAGGAGAACGGGAGTGCTAAGGTGGACATGGTCCGGGCCGGGCTCTTCGACGGGGTCGACGCCGTGGTCATGATCCATCCCGAGGGCCACTGGTCGGTCAACACCGCGGGCCTGGCCCTCGACGCCCTGGAGTTCGAGTTCCGCGGCCGCTCCTCGCACGCCTCAGGCACCCCCTTCGAGGGCATCAACGCCCTCGACGCCATGGTCCTGTTCTTCAACGGCATCGGCGCCCTGCGCCAGCAGCTCCGCGGCGACGCGCGCGTCCACGGCATCATCACCAAGGGCGGCCTGGCGCCCAACGTCATCCCGGACCACACCGAGGCGCGGTTCTACGTGCGCTCCTCGGGCAGGGCCAGGCTCGACGAGGTCACGCGCAAGGTGCGGGCCTGCGCCAGGGCCGCGGCCCTGGCCACCGGTTGCAGCCTCGGGGTCCGCGAGTTCGAGCGGCCCGTGGACGAGATCGTCAACAACCCGGGCTTGGCCTCCCTGTTCGAGGAGCACCTGAGGTCCCTCGGGGTCCGCGAGCTGGCCGGGGCCGACGAGGTGCCCGGGTCCTCGGACTTCGGCACGGTCAGCCGCCTCGTGCCCAGCCTCTACGTCTACGCCGCGACCGCGCCCAAGGGTTCGGACCTGCACACCCGGGAGTTCGCCCGGCTCTCGCTCACTCCCCTGGCGCACCGGTCCCTCATGACCGCGGTGCGTGCCCTGGCCCTCACGGGCCTCGACCTCCTGGCCCAGCCCAAGCTCCTCCGCTCGGCGGCCAGGCAGCTCCGCAGGCGGCGCTGAGTCCGGTCCCCGGCTCCGCTGGCTGCGCCTAAATTGGTAGAATATGGGCGTTCCACCCGTGGCTCTGAACCTAGACGACCTCAACGAACCACAGCGCGCGGCGGTCCTCCACGAAGGGACGCCGCTCCTCGTGCTGGCCGGGGCCGGGACCGGCAAGACCCGCGTCATCACCTACAGGGTGGCGCGCCTCATCGAGCGTGGGGCTCCGCCGGACCGCATCCTGGCCGTCACCTTCACCAACAAGGCGGCCGGGGAGATGAAGAAGAGGATCTCGGACCTCTGTCCCGGGGCGGGCTCCCTGGTCTGGGTCCACACCTTCCACTCCTTCTGCTGCCGCCTGCTCCGGCGCCACCACGACAAGCTCGGCCTGCCCCGCGCCTTCACCATCTATGACGAGGACGACCAGAAGCGCACGGTCGTGGAGGCCATGAAGTCCCTGGGCCTGGAGAAGGAGAAGAACAAGGCCGGGATGTACATGCACATCATCTCCCGCGCCAAGGACGACCTCCTCGACGCCGGCTCCTACGAGATCCACGCCATGACCTCGCCGGACCCGGCCAGGCAGACCGCGGCGCGCATCTACGCGGTCTACCAGCGGCTCCTCGACGCCGCGGGCTCGCTCGACTTCGGAGACCTCCTGCTCAAGGCCTGCGACCTGCTGCGCAACCATGAGGACGTGCGCGACTACTACCAGAAGGCCTTCCTGCACCTGCTCGTCGACGAGTTCCAGGACACCAACCACACCCAGTACGTGCTCACCAGGACGCTCGCGGGTCTGCACCGGAACCTCTGCGTGGTGGGCGACGACGACCAGGGCATCTATTCCTGGCGGGGCGCCAACGTCCGCAACATCCTCGAGTTCGAGCGGGATTTCCCGGACACCCGCGTGGTGACCCTGGAGCAGAACTACCGCTCCACCCCGCGCATCCTCGAGGCCGCGGTCTCGGTCATCAAGTACAACCGCAACCGCAAGCCCAAGACCCTCTGGACCCAGAAGACCGCGGGCGACCCCATCGAGACGGTGGAGCTTCCCAACGAGGTCGACGAGGCGCGCTGGGTCGTCCGGCGCGCGGCGGAGCTGGCCGAGGCCGGCCGGGACTTGCGGGGCATCGCGGTCTTCTACCGGACCAACGCCCAGAGCCGCGCCTTCGAGGAATCCCTGCGGGCCGCGAGGATCCCCTACCGCATCGTGGGCGCCATGCGGTTCTACGAGCGCCGGGAGGTCAAGGACCTCCTGGCCTACGGCCGCTCCCTGGTCAACCCGGACGACAGCGCGGCCCTGGCGAGGATCGTCAACGTGCCGCCGCGCGGCATCGGCAAGACGAGCCTCGATCGTCTCGCGCACGACGCGCGGGAGTCCGGGATGTCGCTCTGGGAGGCCCTCAAGGTGGCGCCGGGCCTCGCCTCCGTGGCCCCGGCTTCCAGGCGCGCCATCCAGCGCTTCGTCGAGCTCATGGACCATCTGCGCGCGGACCTCGTGTCCCGGCCGCCGTCCATCGCCCTGGAGACCCTCATCGAGTCCGCCGGCGTCCGCGAGTGGCTCGAAGCCGAGACCAAGACCGACCCCGAGGCCGCGGGCAGGCTGGAGAACATCGCCGAGCTCGTCAACGCGGCCAAGGACTACGAGCTCAGGCTCTCGGCCGCGGGCGAGACCGCGGACTTGAGCCGCTACATGGAGGAGGTCGCCCTGCAGAGCGGCGCCGACTCCTACGACGAGACCGTGCCGGCCGTCACCCTCATGACCGTGCACCTGGCCAAGGGCCTGGAGTTCCCGGTGGTCTTCCTCACGGGCCTCGAGGAAGGGCTCTTCCCCATCGGCTCCAACGCGACGCCCGCGGACCTCGAGGAGGAGCGCAGGCTCTGCTACGTGGGCATGACCAGGGCGCGCGAGAAGCTCTTCCTGACCCACGCCGGGACCAGGAGGCTCTTCGGGCACGTCTTCGCCAACCTCCCTTCCCGCTTCATCTTCGAGGCCCAGCTGACGCAGGGAGCGCCGGCCCAGCCCGCGCGCCCGGCGGCTCCGCGTTCGCCGGACGCGGCCCCCGTGCGCTCCCTGGCCTCGATGCGGGTCGGCATGCGGGTCCGCCACCCGTCGTTCGGCCTGGGCAAGGTGACGGAGTCCTCGGGGTCCGGCAAGGACGCCCGGGTGACGGTTCGTTTTGACGACGGCAGGACCACCAAGCTCCTGGTGCGCTATGCCCCCCTGGAGCCGGCATGAATGAAGATCTCCCCTGAGGTCGTCTCCAAGATCGCCGGCCTGGCCCGCCTTCGGCTGACCGAAGAAGAAGCCCCCCTCTATCAGTCCCAGCTCGGCGCGGTCCTCGATCACATGGCGGACCTGGCAGGCCTGGGCGCGGCCGCGGTCGAGCCCGGGGCCGGGGCTCCGGGCCTCTCCAGCGTCCTCCGGGAGGACGAGCCCGAGGCCTTCCAGGGCCGGGAGGAGCTCCTGGCCAACGCCCCGGAGCGGGAAGGTCCCTATTTCAAGGTGAGGAAGGTGCTCTGATGGCCTCGCTCTTCGCTGCGGTCACGCTGGCGGCGCTGTTCGCCGCGGTCCCGGCTCACGCGCGCAAGAAGCTCCCGGACCGCGCGGCGCAGAAGACCCTCAGCCAGGCCGTGGAGTCCTACCACCGGGCGGACTTCGACGGCGCCATCGAGCGCTTCAACCGGGCCATCGCCCTCTACCCGGACTGGAAGACGGCCATCGCCTACCGGGCCATGTGCCGGTGGGCCATGGGGGACAAGACCGGGGCGGCGGAGGACGCCGAGGGAGCGCTGAAGCTCCGGCCCAACTCCGGACAGTCCCACGTCGGGCGGGGGATGGCGCGGCTCATCCGCAAGGACCTCGACGGAGCGCAGGAGGACTTCGAGGCGGCCATCGAGGCCGAGCCCGACCTGCCCGAGGCGCACTACGCCCTGGGCACGGTGTCGAGCATGCGCGGCGACCTCGCCGGCGCCCTCGAGCACCTCGACAACGCGGTCCGCATCAAGTCGAACTACGCCGTGGCCCTCCTTCTGAGAGGGAACGTCAAGGACCGGCTCAAGAAGTTCCGGGACGCGGTCAAGGACTACAACCGGGTCCTCGAGATCACCCCGCGGTTCACCACGGTCCTCTACTGGCGGGCCAAAAGCCTGCGCGACGCCAAGGAGTACCATAAGTCGCTCATGGACCTCGACGAGTTCCTGGAGGCCGCCCCGGACTTCGTGGACGGCGTCTACCTGCGCAGCAACGTCCGGGCCCTGACCGGGGACTACGAGGGCGCGGTGGCGGACCTCGACCGCGTCATCGAGCTCGAACCCAAGCGCGGTCTGGCCTATTCCAACAGGGGGTTGGCGCGCTTCCGGCTCGGGGACAAGGAAGGCGCGGTGACGGACCTGCGCCAGGCCATGGCCTTGGACCCGAAGCGCAAGGCGCAGATCCTCGAGGTCCTCGAGCAGGTGGAGGTCTCGGAGGATGCCGCGGCTCCCAAGCGGGCCGGCCGGGCCAGGGCAGCGGAGCCCGCTGAGGAGGCCGGGGAGGACGCGGGCGTGGCCGTAGAGCCCGTGCAGGCACGCAGGCCCGCCGTCAGACCCGCGCCGAAGGCTTCGGCCCGGCCGGAGCCCGAGGCGGAGGACGAGGCCGGGTCAGCGGCTCCGGCGGCGGAGCAGGACCGGCCCGCTCGCCTGGGAGCGTCGGAAGAGGGCGGCCAGGAGGAGGCTTTCTTTGTCCCCTGAGCGGACCGCGTCCGGCATCGCGGCGGAGGTCCGGGCGGGCCGCGTCACGGCGCTCGAGGTCCTCGAGGAGCGGCTCCGCAGGATCGACGAGCTCGACCCCCTGCTCAAGACCTTCCTGAAGGTCCACGAGGAGGACGCCCGCGGCCAGGCCCGCGCCGTCGACATCCGCCGGTCCCGCGGCGAACGCTTGGGCAGGCTGGCCGGGGTCCCGGTGGCCTTGAAGGACAACATCAACGTCCGGGGCTGGGAGACGACCTGCGGCTCGAAGATCCTGGCGGGCTTCCGCGCGCCTTTCGACGCATCCGTGGTGGAGCGCCTCAGGGCCGAGGACGCGGTCCTGGTGGGCAAGACCAACCTCGACGAGTTCGCCATGGGCTCCTCCACGGAGAACTCGGCCTTCTTCCGGACCGCCAACCCCTGGGACCGCGGCCGCGTGCCCGGCGGGTCGAGCGGCGGCTCCGCCGCGGCCGTGGCCGCGGACCTCGTGCCTGCCGCGCTGGGCTCGGACACGGGCGGCTCCGTGCGCCAGCCCGCCGGGTTCTGCGGCGCGGTGGGCTTGAAGCCCACCTACGGCCTGGTCTCGCGCCGAGGTCTCGTCGCCTTCGCCTCGTCCTTGGACCAGATCGGGCCCCTGACCGCCACGGTCGAAGACGCCGCGCTCATGCTCTCCGCCATCGGGGGGCACGACCCGAAGGACGCGACCTCCTCGCCGAGGCCCGTGGCGGACTACGGAGCCGCACTGGCCGGGGGTGTGCGGGGCCTCAAGATCGGGCTTCCGGCGGAGTACTTCGCCGAGGGGATGGACCGCGAGACCGAGGTCCTGGTCCGCGAGGCCGTAGGCTGCCTCGAGCGCCAGGGAGCCTCGGTCGTCGAGGTCTCCCTGCCGCACACCCGCTACGCCATCAGCTCCTACTACATCCTCGCACCCTCGGAGGCGAGCTCGAACCTCGCCCGCTACGACGGCCTGCGCTACGGCGCTCCGGCCGCGGCCGGGGCCACGCTCGCGGAGAGCTGCGCCGCCACGCGGGGGGCGGGCTTCGGCCCCGAGGTCAAGCGCAGGATCATGCTCGGTACCTTCGCCTTGAGCGAGGGCTACCACGAGGCCTACTACGGGGCCGCGCAGAAGGCGCGCGGCCTCATCAGGCGCGACTTCGAGGACGCCTTCTCCAAGGTCGACGTGCTGGCGACCCCGACCTCTCCGGGCCCGGCCTTCCGCTTCGACGAGAAGTCCGAGCCCATGGCCATGTACCTCTCGGACATCTTCACCATCACGGCCAACCTGGCCGGCATCCCGGCGGTCTCCGTGCCCGCGGGCCTGACCGCGGCGGGCCTGCCCGTGGGCCTGCAGCTCCTGGCCGACTCCTTCCGCGAGGACCTGCTCCTGCGGGCCGCCGCGGCGCTCGAGCGCGAGAGGCCGTTCGCCCGGTGCCGGCCATGAGCGCGGAGCTCGAGCTCGTCGCGGGCCTGGAGGTGCACTGCCAACTGGCCACCCGGACCAAGCTCTTCTGCGGCTGTCCCAACGGGGCCGCGGGCAGCGAGGCCAACACCGCGGTCTGCCCGGTGTGCACCGGCCAGCCCGGGTGCCTGCCGGTCCTCAACAAGGCCGCGGTCGCGCTCGCGTTCAAGGCGGCCCTGGCCCTGGACTGCGGGCTCGCGGGCAGGTCGGTCTTCGCCAGGAAGAACTACTTCTATCCGGACCTGCCCAAGGCCTACCAGATCTCGCAGTACGAGGCGCCCTTCGCCCTGGGAGGCGAGGTGCGCTTCAAGGCCGGGGGCTCCGAGCGGCGGGCCCGCCTGCACCGCATCCACCTCGAGGAGGACGCGGGCAAGCTCCTGCATGCCGTGGGCTCGCGAGAGCTCGACTGCACCCTGGTGGACTTCAACCGCTGCGGCGCTCCGCTCATCGAGATCGTCTCCGAGCCGGACCTGCGCTCCGCAGAGGAGGCCCACGCCTTCCTCACCGCCTTGAAGGAGATCCTCCTCTACGCCGGGGTCTCGCACTGCGACATGGAGAAGGGGGAACTCCGCTGCGACGCCAACGTGTCCCTGCGGCCCAAGGGCGCAAGCGTCCTGGGCGTCAAGGTCGAGATCAAGAACCTCAACTCGTTCAAGGCCGTCAAGGAGGCTTTGGAGCACGAGGCCGGCCGTCAGGCCGGGCTCCTGGCCTCGGGCGGCCGGGTGGAGCCTGAGACGAGGCTCTGGGACGCTGGAAAGCGCCGCACCGAGCCCATGCGCTCCAAGGAAGAGGCCCACGACTACCGGTATTTCCCGGACCCGGACTTGGCCCCCCTGGTGCCTGACCCGCGCTGGATCGAGACCCTCAAGGCCTCCCTGCCGGAACTGCCCGCCGCCCGGCGGGCCCGCTACGCTGAGTCCTTCGGGCTCTCTGAGTACGACGCCGAGGTCCTGACCTCCTCCAGCTCCCTGGGCGGCTATTTCGAGGAATCCGTCAGGGGCCTCCCAGCGGAGGCGGTCAAGACCTGCGTGAACCTCATCACCACGGAACTCTTGGGACGGCTCCATGCCGAGGGTAAGGCCGTGGAAGCCTGCCCGCTGGCCGCCTCGTCTCTGGGGAGCCTGGCAAGCCTGATCTTCAAGGGCACGCTCTCCTCCAAGCTCGCCAAGGAGGTCTTCGCCAAGGCCTGGGAGACCGGCAAGGCCCCTGAGGCCCTGGTCGCGGAACTCGGGCTCGCCCAGGTCCTCGACGAGGGCCAGGTGCGCGGGTGGGTGAAGGCGGCCTGCGGGGCCAACCCCAAGGCCGTGGCCGACCTCAAGGCCGGCAACGAGCGCGCCATCGGAGCGCTCGTGGGCGCGGTCATGAAGCTCTCCAAAGGCAAGGCCAATCCCGGCCTGGTCAACCGCCTGATCAAGGAAGAAGCCGCGGCTTGACGCCGGGCTAGAGGTCGAGCGTCATGCGCTCGGCGGTCGCGAAGCACTCCGTCGAAGAGCCCAGCTTGAGGAGGCGCTCCTTGCAGAGCTCGGTCTGGCGGTCGAGGTCGTCGTCCGACCGGTCCGGGTCGTGGTGGAACAGTCCCAGGCGCTTGACCCCGGCCGCCGCGGCGAGGTCCACGGCCGCGTTGAAGGTGGAGTGCCCCCAGCCCCGCGTGAACCCGTACTGCTTCTCCGTGTATTGGGAGTCGTGGACGAGCAGGTCCGCGCCGCGGCAGAACTCCTCGTAGAGCGCGGGCTTCAATCCCCCGGGATGCTTGAGGCCGAGCTCGTTGTCCGTCAGGAAGACGAAGCTCCGCCCGGCTTCGACGAACTTGAAGCCGTAGCCTCCGTTGGGATGGCTCAGGGGGATGGGGTAGACCTCGAGGGAGTCGAAGCGGCATGGCGGCTCCTCGCCATGGGGCCGCTCGCAGCGGAAAGCGAAGCCCGCCTTCAGGAGCGAGAAATCCACCGGGAAGAAGGGGGCCTGCATCTGTTGCCCGAGGTAGCGCTTGATGGAATCCTGGGCGTGGGACCCTCCGCAGAACAGGAAGGAGAACCTCTTGTGGTAGGCGGGCTCGAAGAAGGGGAACCCCATCAGGTGGTCCCAGTGGGAGTGCGTGAGGAAGAAGCGGATGGGGGCGGGGGTCTTGTCGTGGAGCAGGGTCTTGCCCAGCAGGCGGATGCCGGAGCCGGCGTCTACGATGAGCAGCTTGCCTGCCGCGTCCCTGAGCTCCAGGCAGGTCGTGTTGCCGCCGTGGCGCAGGGTGTCGGGGCCGGGCGTCGGGATGGAGCCCCTGCAGCCCCAGAAGGTGACCTTCACGCCGAGCCTCCGATCATGGCCCTGGATGGTATCAAATCCCGGCCGGGCATGCCTCTTGCGTGCGCGCTGACATGCCTGACAAACCGCTCCTTGCCCGGCGCCCCGGCCGGGGTTAAGCTTAGGAGAGACGGGCGCCGGCCTCCGGGCCGGCAAGGCGACGCGCCATGCTGACCGCGCTCAAGAGCTTCATCACGGTCGTGATCGTGCCTCCGGCGAACATGCCGGTGTTCAAGCTCAGGCTGAGCATGGGTTTCCTTTTGTTCTGCCTAGGCCTGGGCGGCGGGCTCCTGTCAGGCGCGGCCCTGGCGGTCGGCACGCACGCGGACTACTGGATGACCAAGGCGCACCACCGGGTCATGGCCGCGCGGCTGGCCTCGCTCTCGCGGGCCATGGAGCTCACCAAGAGGGACCTGGAGAACGCCAGGGAGGCGGACCGCAAGGTCCGTGAGCTCCTCGCCATGCCGGGAAGGGGCGCCATCATCGAGACCGGGGGGCTCGGAGGCCCCGGGCTGGAGGACGACCGGGCGATCCACGAGAACCTCAGGGAGCTGCGCTACGAGTCGATGAGGCGGGTGAGCAGCCTGCGTGAGATCGAGGACTTCATCCAGGGCAAGCGCGCCGTGTTCAGGGCCACGCCCGCGGGCTGGCCCTCGCGCGGGCGGCTGAGCTCGTCCTTCGGGTACCGCCTCTCGCCGTTCACCCGCGAGCAGAGCGCGGGCGAGTCCGAGTTCCATCCCGGGCTCGACATCGTCAGCGCCTCGGGCGCTCCGATCGTGGCCACGGCGGACGGGGTCGTGGAGCGCGCCGGCTGGCTGGGAGGCTACGGCAGGATGGTGCTCATCAGGCACGGCAAGGGCTTCGCCACGCTCTACGCCCACGCCTCCGTGACGGTCGTCCAGTCCGGCGACGTGGTCCGACGAGGCCAAGTCATCGCCTCCATGGGCACCACCGGGCATTCCACCGGCGACCACCTGCACTACGAGGTGTGGAAGGACGGCAAGCGGGTGGACCCGCGGGCTTATCTGGGACAGGCGCTCCAGTAGGGTCTTCCGTTTGGTATCATGTTTCCCTGCGATCCAGGAGGAAGTCAGCGCATGGCTTTGAAGCGATCCCCAGTCTCTCGCATCCTCGCCGCGGCCGCGGCCATGGCGCCCTCGGCCGCCGGCGCGTTCGACAACGTGAAGTTCCTCGACCCGTGGAGCATCCGGGAGGCCGCCTCTCCCGTGGCCCTGGCTGCGGCCCCGGACCGCGTCTACGTGGTCGATCGGCAGATGTGCGCGGTCCTCATCTACGACGGCCAGGGGAAGTTCCTCAAATCCGTGGGCTCCAAGGGCAAGGGCCCGGAGCAGTTCCGCGACCCCGAGGGCATCGCGGTCGGGCCCGAGGGCCGCGTCTTCGTGGCGGACAAGGGCAACGCGCGCATCCAGCTCCTCGACGCGGACGGCAAGTTCCTCTGGTCCTTCGGCTCGAGCCTCGAGGACCCCAAGGGCGTCTCGGTCGGGACCGACGGCCGGGTCTACGTGGCGGACACGGACAACGAGCGCGTGAAGGTCTTCACCAAGGAGGGCATCTTCCTCTACGGCTTCGGGTCCAAAGGAAAGGAGCAGGGACAGTTCAGGGGGCCGGAGAAGGTCGCGGTGAGCCCGAACGACGAGATCTTCGTGCTGGACTCGGGCAACGGGCGCATCCAGCGTTTCGACCCGGCCACGCGCTTCGTCCATGAGATCGGAGAGGAGGGCGCGGACCTGGCGCTCGACGCCTACGGCTTCCTCTACGTGCTCGACCCGGACAGGGCCAAGGTCCTGGAGTTCGACCCGAAGGGCATCCCCCTGGGCAAGTTCGGCAGCGCCGGCAAGGGGCCGACGCAGTTCAAGGACCCCGAGGCCCTGGCCTTGGCCCCGGAGGCGGGGAGCGAGGCCGGGACCGTCGTGGTGCTGGTCCTCGACGCGGGCAACGCCCGCATCCAGCGCATCGAGCTCCCCAACAAGCTCAAGACCCGCCGCCTGGCCCCGAATCCCGCGCCCAAGCTCCTCATCACCGGCCCCTCGGCCTCCTGGCCTTCCCGGGCCGAGGTCCTGCGCGCGCAGGGCGACGCGGCCTATGCCTACGACCCCGACGCCGGGGAGTTCGTCGTCATCGACGGAGCCGGCAAGGAGGTCCGCCGCTTCGGCACGAAGAAGGGCAAGGGCCCGTCGGTCACCAAGGGGACGCGGGGCTTCGCGGTCAGCGAGAAGCTCGGCATCTTCGTGTCCGACACGCCGAGCAACCGCATCCAGCTCTTCGACCTCAAGGGCGCCTGGAAGATGAATTTCGCCGAGAAGGAGGGCTTCTTCGACAGCAGGAAGAACGAGGGCCGGGTGCGCAACCCCCGGGGCGTGGCGGTCAACGAGGAGGGCACCCTCTACGTCGCGGACGCGGACAACCGCCGCGTGGACGTGTTCAACCTCGACGGCGCCTTCCTCTCCGCTTTAGGGCCGCAGGTGGGCGACTTCGAGCTGCAGGAGCCCCACGACGTGGCGTGGGACCCGGAAGGGTTCCTCTACATCCTCGACAAGGGCTTGAAGAAGGTCCTCAAGTGCGGCCCCTCCGGGAACCTCGTGACCTCCTGGGGCGGCGAGGGAGACGGCGTGGGCGAGTTCCGCTCCCCCGAGTCCCTCGCCTACGACGGGAAGAACTACGTCTACGTCCTGGACCGGGAGCTCCGCCGGGTCTCGGTCTTCACCAGGGAGGGGCGCTGGATGACCGACGTCTTCTCGCGGGGCAAGGGCGAGCGGGAGCTCGACGAGCCCGTGAGCCTGGCCCTCCAGGGCAGCCGTCTGCTGGTGGCTGACCGCGGCAAGGGAGCCGTCCTTTCCTTCGACATGCACCCCTACTTGACCGCGCCGGTCTCCATCTCGACCGCGGTCAAGGGCGGGGTCGTCGCCCTCTCGTGGAAGGCGTCGTCCGACCCTTGGGCGCTCGAGTACGTGGTCCTGCGCTCCTCGGGCCCGGCCGGGCCCTGGGAGAAGGTCGGCATCTCCGAGATGACGACCTTCGAGGACGCGACCGTGGCCGGGGCCAGGACCTATTTCTACAGCCTGGCCACCGAGTCCGGGACCCGCGACACCGGCGCCCCGTCGGCTCCGGTCGCGGTCTTCGTCCCCGCCTCGGCCAACCGGGCTCCGGTCGAGATCTCGACCGCCGTCATCGGCAACATCTTCTCGGCCAACTACAAGTGGTACCTCAAGAACCCGGTGGGCAGCGTGGTCGTCAAGAACAACGTCAACGTCCCCTTCCAGAACCTGAAGGTGACCTTCCGCTTGAAGGAGTTCATGGACTTCGGGTACGACACCGAGATCAAGATGCTCGGGGCCGAGGAGACCGCCGAGGTCCCGCTCATCGCCACCCTCAACAACCGGATCCTCGACGTCTCGGAGGACACGCCGGTCCAGGCTGAATTCGAGCTCTCCTACTTCGAGGACGGCCAGCCCCGAAGGGTGTCCCTGACGCGGCCCCTGCGGGTCTACTCCCGCAACGCCATCACCTGGGACAAGCCCGAGCGGATCGGCACTTTCATCACGCCGAAGGACCCGCCCATCGTGGAGTACAGCCGGGAGGTCGTGCGCACCGCGGCCGCGGGGGCCGGCGGCTTGAACCGCGCCCTGGTCACGGCCCAGCACCTCTGGGACGCGCTCTCCGAGTCCGGGGTCAAGTTCATCACCAACCCGAGCAACCCCTACGAGAAGGTGAGCGAGGACCCGAGCTTCCCCGTGGACTACACTCAGTTCCCGCGGGACACCCTCAAACTCAAGAGCGGCCAGTGCGACGACCTCTCCACCCTGCTGGCCTCCCTGCTCGAGTCCTCGCGCGTGCGCGCCGCCCTGCTCGATTTCCCCGGCCACATGGCGCTCATGTTCGACACCGAGACCGACGACCCGCTGGAGGCGGGCTTGGCCGAGGAGGACCTGGTCAAGCACGACGGGACCCTCTGGGTGCCGGTGGAGGCCACCATGGTCGGCAGGCCCTTGAGCGAGGCGGTGCGCAAGGCCGCCTACGCCTACCGCACCGAGCGCGCCAAGGGCGGCGTGCAGGTCATCGACGCGCGGTCCGCCTGGCAGGGCTACGAGCCCGCGACCCTGCCCAAGGCGGACTGGACCGCCGAGGTGCCCGCCGCGGCGGCCAGGGCGAAGCGCTCGGAGCCGGAACTGGCGGCGTGGAGCAAGGAGCGCTACAAGCTCGCCAAGGCCCAGTTCGTGGCGCTCCTCAAGAAGAACGGCCGGGACATCGACGCCATCAACGAGCTGGGCATCCTGGAGCACGAGGCGGGCAACAAGGAGGAGGCCAGGAAGCGGTTCGGGCAGGCCCTGGCCCTGGACCCCAAGGACGCGGCTGCGTGGAACAACATGGGGACCGCGGACTTCATGGCCGGCAACTACGCGGCAGCGGAGGCGGACTACCTCAAGGCTTCCGGCGCGGACGGCCGGGACCCCGACATCTGGCTCAACCTCGCGCGCTGCGCCCTCAAGCTCAAGAACGCGGACAAGGCCAGGCAGTACTCGGCCAAGGCGGTCGCGCTCGACCCCGGGCTGGCGCCCGTGGTGGAGACGTGGCTCAAGTGAGACGTTCTGCACAGGAGGCGGTGATGAAAAAGACTTGGATGCTGGCGGCGGCGGTCGCGTTGATGCTGGGGGGCGCGGCGTTCGGAGCTTCCGCTCCTGCCGCGGCCAAGCCCGGCAAGGGCTGGCTGAGGACCTGGTTCCAGCACCTCAAGCAGGGGCTCACCGAGTCCGCGGTGCAGGCCGACTACCAGCGGGTCCGGGTCACGGCCGTGGCGGCGGTGCGCGGGACCCCGCAGGACTCCGCGGACCAGAACAAGCCCTCATGGAAGGCCGGAGCCAAGGCCAGGAAGACGGCGCAGGCCAAGACCGAGCGCCAGGAGTTCGGCAAGGCCGTGGACCTCATCCTCGAGGGCAAGACCGGCCAGGGTATCGCGGCCCTGGAGGCCTTCGAGAAGGCTCACCCCAAGAGCGCTCTGCTGGCGGACGTGGCCGAGGCCAAGGAGCGGGCCAGGCAGTTGGAAGCCGAAGGGCAGTCGCCCGAAGCCGCGCCCCCGGCGACTGGAAGGGACGCGAAGGCCGGAGGCGCCGTGCCCGAGGGACAAGCCGAGCCCCGCTGAGGGGTTCCGTCCCGGGCTATCTTTCGACGAGCTCGTAGCGGGCGCCGCGCGGCGTCCGGACGATGCGGCCGGTCTTGAGGCGCGCCCCAGGATCCCGGAGGACCGCCTTGGCCGCGGCATCTTCGAGCCTGCCCATGTAGGAGAGCCTGACCGTCTCCAGGGTCCGGCCGGCCGGGCCTTTCAAGCGCTTGACCCCGATCCTCTTCTGCCAGACCGTGATGACCCGGCCCTTGGCGTGGAAGACGAAGACCCAGTGGCTCGACGGGTCCTCGAGGTCGATGCGGGCTTCGACCAGACGGGCCTCGGGGTCGATGCTGCCGGCGCGCTCCCCTGCTTTCTCAGCCTCGCGGCGGAGCAAGGCGCCGGTGATGAGCCTGGCATCCGGGGATAGGCGCGGCGCCGGGCTGGGAACCGGGTCCTGAGGCGCGGGCTGAGGCGTTTCAACGGGCGGGAGCTCCGGAGTCGGGGGGACCTCGGGAGCGGGAGGGACCTCGGGTTTCGGAGCGGGCTCGGGCCGCTCATCGGCGTAGCGCGCCTCGAGCCTGGCGTCCTGGAAGCGGTGGAAGGCGTCCATGGGCTTGGCCATGAGCATGATGGTCAGCGGGATCGTTGCGATGGCTGCCATGAGCGGAAGATAGGTGAAGGAGAGGTAGACCGTGCCCATGAAGAATGCGGTCCCGATGAGGGGGCCGAAGGCCTCGAGGCCGGAGAGGAGGACTTCCTTGAGTCTCGGATGGGAATCAAGGAAATCCGCGGCCTTGGACTTGGACGGAGCAGCCGGCTCAGGACGGACCGGAGAGGAGAGGGCGGTGTCCGGGGCTTCCAGGCGCGCGTCCGCGGTCGGATTCCCGGACCCGGGCCCGCCCAGGGATGGCTCGACCTCGGAGACCTGCGCCTCGACAGGGGAACCGCCTCTGAGCTTCTCGAAGGATCGGCCGGCCCAGTCCTGCTGGGACTCGCCGGGGGTGTCGGCCGCGGGCTGAGTCACGAGGTCCGCGCCGACCGCGGAGCGGAGGTCCGCTTCCTTCCCCTTGCCTTGGACCGCTGACCTGACCGCGGCCGCCAGGCCGGTCCCTTCCTTGTCCGTCTCCGGGGCAGAGGCCTCGGAGGGGAGGTCCGGCGCCGCCAGGGTCGGAGCCGGGAGAGGGAGGCCCAGGTCCGGGACTTCGAGACCTTGCAGGCCGGTCACTGCCGGGAGCGAGGGGAGCGCGTTCGAGCCAAGGCCTGAACCGAGCCTCAAGCCTGCCGCCGGTGAGACATAGGACGGGATGGCCGCGGCTCCGCGGCTCGTGACCGGGACGATGACCCGGCCGGCGGCCCGGCTCTGGGCAGGAAGGCAGGCCGCGAGAGCGAGGACGGGCAGTACACGGCGCAAGGCGGATGGCATGGTCGAGCTCCTGGAAGGGATCAGGCGCACATGGTAGCACCATGCCGGCCTTGCTCGATAGAGTCGTAAGTCCTATCGAGAAAGCGGCAAAGGTCCCGGGCCTTTCAGGGGTCCCCGGACCCTCGCTGTCAGCCCCAGGCAAGGCTATCCTGGCATGGTGACCAAGGTCCTGCGGTCCTTCCTGGCCGCGGCTCTTCTCGCGCTCCTGTGCGGAGGAGCCTCGGCCGCGGACAAGGCGAAGGTCCCTGCCAAGGGAGGGCCGGGCCAGGCCCTGTCCAGGGCCGGCGTCGTTCCCCCGAAGGGCTGGGAGAAGGAAGAGGTGTTCACCCGGGCCGACCCCTACGTGAGCTTCACCCTGGGCGAGGACATCATCAAGGTCCGGCTCCTGGGCGGCCCCGGCTCACGCTACGCCAAGCCGGAGGATTTTCTCAAGGGCTTCGAGGCTGCGACCATGGGCCGGCCTCCTGAGCGGGTCCGGGAGGTCAAGGTCGCAGGAGAGAAGGCTTGGCTTCATCGGCACGGCTATCCCATCATGCTGGGTGACCCGCACCTCTTCGACCCGAAGCCTCCCAGGCTGGCCATGGAGGAGTTCGTGGTCCTGCCGCGGGGCAGGAGGTTCTTCGTGCTGAGCTGGGCGCATGAGAGCCCGATCCCGGACCCTGACGCGGTCGGGGAGAAGGCTTGGGAAGGGTTCCTCGCGTCCTTCACTCCTGAGCCTGCCAAGGCTTCCAAGCCGCGGCGCTGAACTTTCAGTCCCCGGCCAGGAGGGCGGCCAGGAAGGCTGCGTGGTCCCAAGCGTCGATGTGGATGGACATGCCCAAGCGCACGGCCACGAGCCTGCAAGACGGGATCACGGTGAGGACCTGGCCTTCGTGGCCGACGGCGAAGAACGCGTCCGAAGGGACCTTGCCCGCGGCAGGGGTGTCTCCGCCGAGCTCCTTGGGGATCTTGAGCCACCACCCTGCCCCGTAGCGGCCTTCCGGAGACTGGGGCGTGGGAGTCGCGCTCATGCGGACCCAGCCCTCGGGGAGGACCCGCCGGCCCTTCCACACGCCGTCCTGGCAGTAGAGCTGGCCGAAGGCGGCCCAGTCGCGGGCCGTGGCCAGCATGAAGGACGAGAACACGAAATCCCCGGCTGCATCAGGCTCCAGGATGGCGCTCTGCATGCCCAGGGGGGAGAACAGGGCCTTGCCCGGGTACGAGAGCCACTCCTCGCCCGCTCCCTCCACGGCCCTGCGGCCTACCCTGCCGAGGATGTTCGAGGTCCCGCTCGAATACTGCCAGACCGCGGCCGGCGCGTGCCTCAGGGGCTTGGACGCGGCATAGCCCGCGGCCGAGCGGCTGGCGAAGAGCATCCTCGTCGCGTCCCTGAGGGGATCGGTGTAGACCTCCTCGAACTCAAGGCCCGAGCGCATGCGCAGGAGGTCTTCGAGCCTGATGCCGGCTCTGCGGTCTCCGGGCCCCGACCATTCCGGGAGAAGCCTGTCCTGGTCCAAAGAGAGCAGGCCTCGGCCGACGAGAATCCCCGCCAGGCAGCTCAGCACGCTCTTGGTCATGGACCAGCCGGGCAAGGGCATGGCAGGGCCGAACCCCGGCGCGTAGCGCTCAGCCGCGAGCCGGCCGTCCTGGATCACGACCACGGCGCGGGTCCTGCGGAGCCGGCCAGGGTCAGGCTCGGCAAAGGCCAGGTCCAAGGCGCGGGCCAGGGCCTTGTCCGCGGGAGCTGGAGACGCCGGCAGCCAGGTCTCTTCGTCCCGGCGCGGGAGAGGCGGGAGGCTCTTGGGTTCGAGCGCCGAGGCCCGCGTCCCGATGACCAAGGTGGCTCCGAGCCCCGGCCGGAACGCGGCGGTGCGGGGCTTGAGGCCCAGGAACGAGCAGGTCACGGTCCTGCGCCGGTCATCCACCTCGGCTCTGAAGAGCCTCATGATGCGATAGCCGTCGGCTGAGACGTCCTCGGCCAGCAGGGACTCCAGCGTCCTTCCGGACACGAAGATGCCCGAGGCCAGGGCCTTGGCCTTGTACGCGGCTGCGATCTCGGCGATGCGGAGGAACCTCAAGCCGCCCCAAGCGGCCAAGCCCGCCGCGGGCAGGGAGGCCAGCCAGGACCAGGAGAGTCTCGGTCCCATCAGGGGCGGGGACCGGAGATCATGGCCTGGAGGTCCAGGGCCGCCTTGTCTCCAGGGTCGAGCTTCAGCGCTTCCCGGACGTCCGCGGCGGCCGCGTCCCGGCGGCCGAGCCGGTGGTTGGCCAGGCCCCTGAGCACGAGGGCCCGCGATTCGCGCGGCGCCATCTCCAGGGCGCGGGTGGCGCAGGACAGGGCGCGCCCGTTCTCCGCGATGCCGAGGAAGACCTGGCCCAGATAGGTCTGCGCCAGGTAGTTCGACGCGTTGGCCTTCGCCGCGGCGTCCAGCCGGGCCAGCAGTTCCCGGCGGCGGCCCTTCAGCGACGCTTTCCTGCGGGCGGAGAGCCCCGGTCCGGCCAGGGCGCGGTCCGCGTCCTTGACCGCCACGGCCGTGGTGCGCAGGTCCTCCAGCCACGCCGTGTCGCGCTGCTCCTGCTCCCGCGCCTGCTCCCTTGGCTCCAAGGGGAGGTCCTCGACCAGGCAGCATCTCCGAGACTGGCAGGAGGGCTTGAGCCCGGCTTCCCACGCGTGCCTGCGCCCGGAGATCGGCCTGCAGGCGGAACCTTCGGCGCAGGCCGAGGACTTGAGGACCTCGAGCTCCTGGAGGCGGCTGCGGTTGACCGCGGTCCTGCTCTGCGGCGCTCCTGCCGGGCAGCAGTCGTCAAAGACCGCGGCGCAGTCCGCGTCCGAGCGGCACGTGCGCCATTCCGCCGGGATGGAGAGCCCGGCCGAGGCCCAGGAAGGCCAGGCCGAGGCGAGCAGGGTCAGGACCCACCCGTGCCGGGAGCGGCGCTCTCCCTCCGTCATGGTTTTCTTATGGTACCATTTGTCCCCGGAGTGGAGATGACGCGGATCCTTCGTCGGCTCGGCTGGTGCGCCGTCGGCTTCCTGGCTCTGGCCCTGGCCGTGGAGGCGGGGTGCCGGCTTTTCCTCTTGTATAGGAACCGGCTCGCTCCCAAGCCGGGCGCTTTCGAGCTCTACGCCTTGGGCGGCTCGGCCATGGCGGGGACTCCCTACGAGCGCGGGGTGTCGATCCCCGACATCGCGGCCAAGCTGCTCAACGGGACCGCCGGCGGGCTGCCCATCCGGGTGATCAACCTCGCCGCGCACGGGGAGACCATCTATCCCCAATCCTTCAAGCTCGAACGGGCGGTCCGCTACCGGGACCGCTCCCGGCCCGGCGCGGTCTTCATCTACGCGGGCCACAATGACGCGGCCTTCTCCCGGGCTCCCGCGTCGCGGCTATGCCGGGTCTTCGTCCCGCTCAAGGAGGCCGCTGAGGCGCGCTCGGTCGCCCTGAGCCTGCTGGCGTTCCACGGCGAGAGGCTGCGGCTCCTCCCCGTGTGCAGGGGAGAGGAGGTGTTCGAGCGCTACATGCGCAGGGCGGTCGCGGCCTCGAAGGACGCCGGCCTGACCCCGGTGCTGTCGGCCGAGGTCTCGAACATGGCGGACATCGAGCCCGGCCTCTGGCTGGGCGGCGACACGGCCGTGGCCAGGCGCAGGCTCGCCTCCCTGCTCGACGAAGGCGAGCGCCTCGAGCGGGAGGGGCGCTGGAGCGCCGCGGTCGGCCTCTACGACGCTGCGGCCGACGAGTTCCCGACCGCGCTCGCCTACCTCGGATACCGGATCGGCAAGTGCCGGGCCGGACAAGGGGATTACCCCGCGGCCCGGCGGCGCTTCCAGGGAGCGGTGGACGCGGTCGAGTCGGAT
Organism: Elusimicrobiota bacterium; assembly: GCA_016218545.1. Classification (GTDB taxonomy): domain Bacteria; phylum Elusimicrobiota; class Elusimicrobia; order UBA1565; family UBA9628; genus JACQWX01. Next base: position 37,281 of record JACRDQ010000017.1, on the reverse strand, counting down.
TCCTTCGGCCGGGCGCGGAGCAGCCAGCACGCGTTCCTCCGGGACCTGGCCGAGGCGTCCGGGACGCCGAGAGTCGACGCGGCCGCGATCTTCGAGCGGCACTCGCCGCACGGCCTGCTGGGAGACGGCCTCTTCGCGGACGGGCACCATCCGAACCTCCGGGGCTACGCCCTGCTCGCGGAGGGCTTCAGCCGCGCCCTGGCCGCGGAACACGGCTTTCCCGAGCCCGGGGCCGCGCCGCGGGCTCCGGAGCTGGAGCGCTGGCTCTCCATGGACGCAGAGCGCAGGGTGGAGGCGCTCCTCTCGAGCGGCAGGTGGCTCTTCACGGTCTCCGTCCGCCACGAGCGGCCCAGGACGAGGCTCGGCCTGGCGGAGAAGCGCTTCCGGGAGGCCGTCGCCCTGTCTCCCGGGGACCGCGACGCCTGGCTCGGCCTGGCCTTGGTGACCGCGGCCCGGCGGTCTCCGGCCATGCTCCAGGAGGAGGGTGAGATCTCCTGGCTGGAACGCCGAGGCCTCTTCTACGGCGCGCGCTACAGGGTGCCGCCGGACGAGCTCCCGGTCCTGCTTTCCCGGCTCTTGGAGCGGGGGGTCCCCCGGGAGCTCCTCGACCGGGTCGGGCGCTGAGCGCTCATGCCTGGCGTCCGTGGAAAATGTTATAGTGAGCCGGAACCCATGAGGGTGGCATTCTCCGTCGTGACGGCGGTCCTGCTGGCGGCCTCGTGCTCGTGCCGCCTGGCGCCCGCCGGCGAGGCCGGAGACCGGACCATCGTGGTGTGGGAGCAAGAGGACGCGCAGGTCTTCCCCTACATCGACTCGGTCTTCGAGGCCTTCCGGAAGCTGCCGGGCAACTCGGACATCCGCATCATCCGCAACCACTACGGGACCGAGGACCTGCGCCAGCAGTTCCTGACCGCCTCGATCGCGGGCAGCCCCCCGGACCTGCTCATGAGCCCCTCGGACACCGCGGGCATCTACTCCATCGCGGGGTTCATCCTCCCGGTCGAGGGGGTCTTCGACCTCGTGAAGTACAACAAGCCCGTGGTGGAGGCCATCACGCTCGACGGCCACGTCTGGGGCGTGCCCATGACCAACGGCAACCACCTCATGATGATGTACAACAAGAGGCTCTCCCCGACGCCTCCCCGGACCACGGACGAGCTCTTCGACTTCTGCCGGACGCGCGCCAAGGCCCTGAAGCTCGACTACTGCATGGCCTTCAACCTGGGAGAGCCCTTCTGGCTCATGCCTTGGATCGGCGCCTTCGGCGGCTGGCCTATCGACAACAAGACCCCGACCCTGGACACGAAGCCCATGCTCGACGCCGTGTCCTTCACGGTGGACCTCATCTACGACAAGAAGTTCGTGCCCATGGAGTGCGAGTACAACTGCACGGACGCCCTGTTCAAGGAGGGCAAGGTCGCCTTCATCATCAACGGCGACTGGGCGGTCTCGACCTACCGGGACAAGTTCGGCGAGGACTTCGGGGTGGCCAAGATCCCGAAGCTCTCCTCCACGGGCCGGTGGCCGACCCCCATGGTGAGCGGCCGGTATTTCATGCTCAACGCCGGGCTCAGCGGCCCCAAGCTCGAGCTGGTCAAGCGCTTCGTCGAGTTCTACACCAACGAGGAGAACCAGATCGGCCAGGTGAAGGCCCTCATGCGGCTGCCCGCGCTCACGAAGGCCGCCAAGTCCAAGGTCATCACGGACGACCCCATCCTGCGGGCCTCGATGGAGCAGATCCTCGTGGGCAAGCCCATGCCCATGGCGACCGAGATGCGCGCGGTCTGGGACTCGGTGCGTCCCCACCTGGGCCGGGCCGTGAACAAGAAGGCCACCCCGGCCGAGGCCGTGGCCAAGATGCAGAGCGAGGCCGTCTCGAAGATCAAGGAGATGGCGGACTGATGCTTGCTCCGGTCCTGCAGGTCCTCCAGTTCGCCCTGCTCATCGCGGGGGCCGTGGCTCTGCTCGAGGGCTGGCTCCATTACCACTTCACGCGGCACGAGAAGGCCTGGTTCCTCCCCGTGGGCGTGCTGGGGACCGTGACCCTGGTCCTGGCCGGGGCCGGGGCCCTGGCGGGCGGGAGCGTCGAGCCGGCGCGCCTGCTCTCCCTCGGGCTGGGGACCGTCGCGGCGGAATGCGCGGTCGCGCTCTTCTTCAAGCACGTGGTGCGCGGCCGGCACTCCCTGCCTTTCATGCTCCTGGCCCCGGCCGCCCTGGGCCTGGGTCTGCTCATCGCCTATCCCCTGGTCTTCGAGGTCTACCTCGCCTTCCATGACCTCAAGCTCACCACCATCATGGCCTGGAGCAGGACCGGGGAGCTCCCCTTCGTGGGCCTCAAGCACTTCGGCAAGGTCTTCACCTCCTCGCCGCTCTCGGAGGTCTCCTTCTGGCAGCTCCTCCTGCGCACGGTGTGGTGGACCTTCGTCAACGTGTTCTTCCACGTGGCGGGCGGGTTCGTCATGGCCCTGCTCCTCAACTCCGTGACCCGCTTCAAGGGCGTCTACCGGATGCTCCTCATCGTGCCCTGGGCCATGCCGCAGGTGGTCGCGGTCCTCGCCATGCGGGGAGAGTTCCACTCCCAGTACGGGTTCGTCAACGTCATGCTGACCAAGCTGGCGTCGGCGGCGCCGTTCCTCGGGGACCTGGGCGTAGGTCCGGTGCAGTGGCTCGGCCAGCATCCCTTCCTGACCTGCACGATCATCAACGTGTGGCTGGGCATCCCGTTCATGGCCGTGGTGATCCTGGGGGGCCTGCAGTCCATCTCCCGCCACTACTACGACGCGGCTTCCATCGACGGGGCCTCGGCCTTCCAGCAGTTCCGCATGATCACCCTGCCGCTCATCCGGCCGGTCCTGGCGCCCGCAGTCACGCTCGGGACGGTGTGGACCTTCAACAACATCAACGTGATCTACCTGGTGACCGGCCAGGCCGGCGGGACCGAGGACGCGGACATCCTGGTCTCGGCCCTCTACAAGGCCGCCTTCGCGTTCTACCGCTACAGCTACTCGGCCGCTTTCGCCCTCATCGTGTTCCTGCTCCTCTTCACCTTCTCCATGGTCTGGCTCAAGTGGTCGAAGGGCTCGGAGTCGCTGTATGATTGAAACGCCCCGCAGCCGGGACATCCTCAAGGCCCATCACAGGCGCGAGGCCTTGAAGACCCTCCTCGTCCACGGAGCCCTCATCCTCGCGTGCGGCGTCTGCGTCTACCCGCTGCTGCGCATCCTGGCCGTGTCCCTGCGGCCCGGGGACCGGATCATCTCCACGGATCTGGCCATCATCCCCCAGGGCGCGACCTGGATCTCGTACATCCGGGTCTTCGGGGAGACCAACTTCCTCTTCTGGCTGTGGAACTCGCTCGTCATCACGGTCGCGACCTCCGTGGTGGGCGTGGCCCTGGCCTCGACCGCGGCTTACGCCTTCTCCCGGTTCCGGTTCCCCGGGCAGAAGCTGGGCCTCTCGTTCCTGCTGGGCACCCAGATGCTCCCCGCCGGGATGCTGATCCTTCCCCTCTTCCTCATGATCATGAGGCTCAAGCTCATGAACACGTACCTGGGCATGGTCATCGCCTACTCGGTCTCCTCGCTCCCCTTCAGCATCTGGATCCTCAAGGGCTACTACGACACCATCCCCCGCTCCCTGGAGGAGGCGGCCCTGGTGGACGGCACCTCGGTCTTCGGGGCGTTCTACCGCATCGTCCTTCCGCTGTCCACGCCTGCCCTGGCCATCGCCTTCCTGTTCAACTTCACCCAGGCCTGGAACGAGTACCTTGTGGCCCGCGTGATCCTCACCGATTCCTTCAAATATACCTGGACGCTGGGCCTCTTCGACCTTCAGGGCCAGTATCTGACGCAGTGGGGCATGTTCGCCGCGGCCTCGCTGCTGGTCACGATGCCGGTCATGGCGGTCTTCCTGTACTCGTCGAAGTGGCTCCTGACCGGGATGACCCTGGGCGGGGTCAAGGGATAAACGACATGGCATCCGTCACCTTCAAGAGCATCACCAAGCGCTTCGGCGGCAACGAGGTCCTCCACGACGTCAGCCTCCGGATCGCGGACAAGGAGTTCCTCGTCCTCGTGGGTCCTTCCGGCTGCGGCAAGAGCACGCTGCTCCGGATGCTCGCGGGCCTCGAGGAGACCTCGGAGGGCGAGATCCACATCGGCGAGAAGCTCGTCAACCACCTGCCTCCCCGCGGCCGGGAGATCGCCATGGTCTTCCAGGACTACGCCCTCTACCCCCACATGACCGTGGAGGAGAACATGAGCTTCGGGCTCAGGCTCAAGGGCATCGCCCCCGACGAGGTCGACCGCCGGGTCCTGCGCGCGGCCGCCATCCTGCAGATCGAGCCCCTGCTCAAGCGCACTCCGCGCCAGCTCTCCGGCGGCCAGCGCCAGCGCGTGGCCATCGGCCGGGCCATCGTGCGCGAGCCCAAGGTCTTCCTCTTCGACGAGCCCCTGAGCAACCTCGACGCCAAGCTCCGCGAGGAGATGCGCATCGAGATCGCCAAGCTCCACCAGAAGCTGGCCACCACCATCATCTACGTCACCCACGACCAGGTCGAGGCCATGACCCTGGCCACCCGCATTGCGGTGGTCAACGGCGGCCGCATCCAGCAGGTGGGCACCCCGACCGAGGTCTTCGGCCGGCCCGAGAACATGTTCGTGGCCGGGTTCATCGGGAGCCCCACCATGAACTTCATCGAAGGCGAACTCCAGCTCGCGGACGGCGGCCTGCGCTTCAAGACCGAGGGCGTGGACGTTCCCGTGCTGGGCGGGACCGGCGGCGAGCCCGCGGGACCGGCGGTGCTCGGGGTGCGGCCCGAGGCCATCGCCATCGAGCGGGGAGAGGCTCGGGACGGCGCCGTGCCCGCCGAGATCGAGGTCATCGAGCTCCTGGGCTACCGCAAGAACGTGCACGTGAAGGTCGCCGGGGTCAAGGCCCTGGCCAGCGTCGGCGCCGCCTTCGGCGGCGAGCCCGGAGAGCGCGTGGGCCTGCGTTTCGACCCGGCCGGAGTCCACCTCTTCGAGAAAGCGACGGGCAGGCGCATCCGGTAGGGGGCGGGCCCTCTCCTGGTGACGGACCTCCTGCGGCTGACTCCGGTGTCGATGGTCACCATCAACACCGTCTTCCTCCCCCGCGGCGTCTACGCCTCGGCCCTGACCGTCCTCGGGCTGACGCTCCTGGCCGGCGTGCTGCTGGCCGCGGCCGAGAGGAAAGGCTCTCTGGCGGTCGCTTCCCTGCGGCGCGGTGTGACCGCCGCTTTCGCCGCCGCGGCCCTGGCGTACGCGGCCTTCTCCGATACGGTCTGGCTGGGGTGGCTCAAGGCGGACACGGTCGCTTTCCTGGGCCTGACCAGCGGGCAGAAGGTGGAGCGCATGGACCCGGCCCTGGCCGCCTTCGCGGCCAGGGCCAGGGCCGTGATCCCGGGCTCCTACCAGCTCTATCCTCCTCGCGAGGACGGGGGAGGCTCCTACCCCGTCCTGCGGACCGAGTACCTCCTCCTGCCCTTGCGCAAGCGGCGGGACGCGGAGCACATCGTGGTGGTGGCCGATGCCAAGGCCGGGTATGACAGGTTCCGGAGGCGGTTCACGCGCGGTCCTGTCGTGCTCGAGGGCGTGGACATGGCGCTTCCCTTCTCCGCGGACCTGTACGTCCTGAGGAAGAGGCCGTGATGGTCGTCCTCGCCTTGGCCGCGCCGTTCGCCCTGGGCTGGCTGGCGGCCGCGGCTCTCCTGAGAGGCGACACGGAAGCAGGGCTCCTTGAGCGGCTCTCCTGCGCCTTCCCGCTCGGAGCCGCGGTCCTGGCCATGGAGCTTTTCCTCCTGGGCTTGGCCAGGGTCCCCCTGGCTCCCTGGCCCGTGCTCGCCATCGTGTTCGGGGAGGTCGTGGTGGCGGCGCTGGTCTTGCGGGGCCTGGGCATCGAGCTCCTCCCTGCCCGGCGGTCGCAGGGAGCCGGGCAGACCGCGCGTGGGCCGGCCGGGGTCGAGAGGCTGGCCGCCGTCCTGCTGGGCTTGTGGATCTGCGCCAAGCTCGGGAGCGTGCTCTTCGAAGCGGGCTTGAGGCCGATCTGGGCATGGGACTCCTGGTCGAACTGGTCCGCCAGCGCGAAGCTCTTCTATCACTCCCAAGGCCTGCTCCTGGATGAGCCCGCGGAGTATTTCTTCGGAAGGGGCGTGGCCAGCCGCATCCCCGGCTATCCTCCGCTCAACCCCATGCTGCAGGCCTGGATGTGCCTCTGCCTCGGGAGCTTCGACGAGGTCTTAGCCAAGCTGTGGACGCCCCTCTACCTGGTGAGCGGCGCCTTGTACCTCTACGCGGCTTCACGCCGCGTCGTGGGCCTCCTCCTCAGCCTGACCCTGGTCGTGGCGCTGCTGAGCTCGCCGCTCCTGTCCTACCACGCGGTCGAGGCTTACAGCGACCTGCCGCTCTCGATCTACCTCCTGCTCTCCCTGGGGTGCTTCATCCAGGCGGTGCAGGGCCGCTGGAGCGCGTGGCTCCTGAGCGGCGTCTTCTGCGGCTGCGCCCTCTTCGTCAAGGACGAGGGCGTTCTCTTCGCCCCGCTCCTCCTTGCCGCGGCCGCGGTCTGGCTGGCCAGGGAGCGTTCGCTCGACAGGGGCCGCCGCGCCGCAGCCTTGGCAAGGCTGGCCCTGCCCTTGCTCCTCATGGCGCCGTGGTATCTCTTCAAGCTGCGCTGCGCTCCGACCATGGGCACGGTCAGCGACTTCACCGCTCTGATCTTCCGTCCCGGGAACCTCGTCAAGGCCTCGGCCCTCCTGTTCAACGTGGGCAATTTCAGCGTGGTCTTCTTGTTCCTCCCGGTGCTGGGCCTGCTCCACGGGCGGCGGGACCGCGCCGCCCCGTATGCCGGGCTGGTCCTGGCAGGCTACATCGCGGCTTTCTTCGCGCTCTACGTCTTCGTCCCCGACTACGACACCCACTTCAACCTCGGCACGGTGTTCTTCCGCAACCTCCTGACAGCCTATCCGTCGGCCTGCCTGCTCGCCGCGGTGCTCTTGGGCGAAGGCCGCGGCCGTGCTATGATATCGGCATGACGCGCCGGGAGGAGGGAAGATGGGCAAGCTGATGCTGGCGGCGGTGTTCTTCGCGGCGGTGCTGGGCGCGCGCCTGGCCGCGGCCGATGAAGGGCTTCCGGAGAGGACGCAGGGCAAGGCCAAGAAGGCCTCCCCGGTCTTCACCGCGGCTCCGGCCGCCGACGATGCCAACCTGCTGGTGGAGGTCTCGGCCAAGCAGGGCGAGCACGCGGGCGCGGCCCGCTTCGTCGTGGGCAGCGGCTCCCAGGCGAACCACATCCTCGGGGGAGACAAGCCCTACCCGGTCAAGCACAGCCAGGGCACGGGCGTGGAGTTCAAGAAGTGGGGCTTCATCTTCAACGTCCTGCCCACGGTGAGCCCCAAGGACAAGGACGAGGTCTACGTGCAGATGCAGATCGAGCTCTCCGGGCCGGAAGCCGGGGTCACCATCCCGTCAGGGGATATCCCGGCTATCGGGACCTGGCAGTATCAGTCGTCCTTCAAGGTAAGGAAGGGGCGCAAGACCGTGGTCTTCGAGTCTCCGGCGCGCGTCGAGCTCACGGTCTCGGACGCGCAGCCCGCGCCTTAGCCCGCGGTCCGAGACCTCCTGTAAAAGAAGAGAGCCCCCGGCGCCGTTCGGCGCCGGGGGCTCTGCTGTCTCGTCCGATCAGGGACAGACCACGGAAGCGGCGGACTCGCTGGTGGCGGCCGTGGTGGTGCAGGAGTCCGGCGGCGGCGCGACCGCGGCTTCCTGCGTCGGGTTGGAGGCCGGAGCAGCTTCGGGCGCGGCCATGGAGGTATCGGTCGTCTCGGTCGTCTCAGCAGGGACTTCCTCGGCCGTGGGCGCGGGAGCGGGCGCCGCTTCGGTCGCTCCCGGCTGGGTGACGGAGACGATCGCGGCCAAGACCTCGGGAGCCGTGATGACGGGCTCGGGCGGCGGGGCAGCGGCCTCGGGGGGCAGGGCCGCGGGAGGCTCGGCCGCGCCGGCGGTGGAGGAGGCGGCCAGCTGCTGGCCCGCTTCGACGCTCTGGGTCCGGCCGAAGTTGTCGGCCACGGAGAGCCCGCCCTGGAAGCACGACATCATGACCTGAGTGGGGCTGATGACGTTCATGGTGAAGATGGTGCCGCGCACGCTCGCGACCGCGACCGGGTTGCGGGCCTGGAAGAGCCGGCTCTTGAGCTTGTTGACCCACGCGTCGAGCTTGCCCAGGCCGACGTAGACCGCGACCTTGGACATCGAGACTTCCTCGAGCTTGAAGGTGGCGTTGGGGCCGAGCTTGATCTTGCTTCCGTCGGTGAAGACCACGGTCAGAGAAGAGCCCGCCTCGGTCTTGATCTGGGTGCCGGGGGTGAGCCGGATGGCGTTCTTGGCGTCGATCCAGGGCTCGATGCCGTCCACGAGGACCTTGGCCTTGCCCTGCAGGTCGCCGATGTAGGCGGCCATGACCTTCAGCTGGCCGGCTTTGGCGCCCGGGGCCGGGGCCTGGGCCTTGGCCGCTGGGGCCGGGGCGACAACGGCCGCGAAAGCGGCCTGGGTTCCGGCTGACATCGCCAGAACGAGCACTGCGGCGATAACGCTGCGTCTCATGAAGCCTCCGAACATGATGGGATGTCCCGTGATCCGGGTCGGCATAGTCTATAGAAAATGCCTCCGTGAAGGCAATCCGTAATATCACGGATGACCCATATAGTGTAGCGGTACGGCGGCCCTCGTGCAAGGGCATTCCCGTCACACCCGGGTCGCGATTTGACGGGGTGGGAGGGATGCACTAGAATATCCCCATGAACAGACGGCTGGCGGTCGCGCTCTGCGGACTGCTTCTGGCGGGCTGCCGCACCGCGTCCCCGCGCAAGGAGGAGGCCCCGGTCCAGCCCGAGGTCTTGGCGCCCCTGACCGTGGCCCCGGAGTCCGCGGACTTCGAGGCCAGGGTGCTCGAGAAGGACCCGGAGGGCTGCACCTGGGTCGAGAGCGAAGGCGCGGTGACCGTGGGGAGCAACGAGACGCGCAGCCAGGCCGAGGCAGCCGCCATCCAGGAGGCCAGGAACCTCGCGCTCAAGAAGCTCCTCGGGGTCAAGGTCACCAACCGGTTCATGAGCTTCCAGTCCGAGTCCATGCGCGGCCAGGACGTGCTGGTCAGCGACATCACCCAGGCCATCCGGCCGGGCCGGGAGATTGACATGCGGGTCGTGGACAAGGGCTACCGCAGCGTGGCCGGCTGCCGGGACTGCCGCTACTACGTCCGCCTGCGGTCCTGCATCGTGCCCGAGGCCGACACCGCGGATCGGGACTTCAGCGTGGAGGTGAAGGTCTCCCGCGAGGTCCTCTACGAGGGGGACTCGGCCACCCTGGAGATCACGGCGAGCAAGGACTGCTACATCTACCTCTACGACACCTATGACGTCGGCGGCGGCAAGAAGCGGACCGACCTGCTGATCCCCAGCCAGTACGCCCCGGAGGCCCGGGTGCGCGCCGGCAAGACCTGGGTGTTCCCCGACGAGGAGGCCAAGAAGCTCGGCCTCATGGCGCTGGAGGCTCAGCTCCCGGCGGACAAGCCGGTCGTGTCGGTCGAGGAGATCCGGGTCATCGCCTCCAAGACCCCCCTGCCCGCCAAGATCCACGACCCCAAGATCCCCAACCCCCGGCAGTCCGACGACAGCGGCCGGTCCGCGGTCCTGCGGCGCCTCAACAGCTCGCGCGTGGAGTGGGTCGAGGACAGCGCGGCCATCAGCATCTTCCAGAAGCCGTAGGCTGCTAGCCCTTTCCGAGCTTGCGGATGAGGCCCGTGGTCGAGTAGCCCTTCTTGAGCGCGATCCTCACGGTCCTGCCCGCGTGGCGCGAGCCCGCGATCTCCTCCAGGGCGTAGTCCGCGCCCTTGACCAGGATGTCGGGCCGGAGGGCCGAAACGAGCCGGGCCGGGGTGTCCTCCCCGAAGCCGACCACCGCGTCCACGCTTTCGAGGGCAGCCAGGACCGCGGCGCGGTCGCGCCAGCGGTTGACGGGGCGGGAGGGGCCCTTGAGCCTGCGGACCGAGGCGTCGGTGTTGAGGCCCAGGACCAGGAGGTCGCCGAGCGCCCGGGCCTTGGCCAGCAGCATGACGTGGCCGGCGTGGAGGATGTCGAAGACACCGTTGGTGAAGACGACCTTCAGGCCCCGCCGCTTCCAGGAGGCCGCGCAGCGGCCGGCCTGGGCCCGGGAGAGGGTGACGAGCTTGTCCCTCATGGCGCCGGGTGGAGCGCGTCTTCGATGAGCGAGGCCCAGATCTGCAGGACCGTGATGTGGACCTCCTGGATCCGGGCGACCGTGGAGGAGGGGACGCGGACGGGCACGTCCACGAGGCCCTTGAGCCTGCCTCCGTCCTTGCCGGTGAGCCCGATGGTCGCGATCCCCAGGCGCCGCGCAGCCGCGACGGCCTTGAGCACGTTGGGAGAGTCGCCCGAGGTCGAGATCGCGACGGCGACGTCGCCCTTGCGGCCGTGGGCCTCCAACTGGCGGCGGAAGACCTCCTCGTAGCCGAAGTCGTTGGCGATGGCGGTCAGGTTCGCGGGGTTGACCGTGAGCGCCACGGCGTCGATGGGCGGCCGGTTGCGGGAGTAGCGGCCCACGAGCTCGGAGGCGAAATTCAGCGCGTCGCAGGCCGAGCCTCCGTTGCCGAAGGAGATGATCCGCCCCTTCTTCCGGAGGGACGCGATCATGAGGTCCGCGGCCCGGGCCAGCTCCGGGGCGAGGCTCGCCGAGGCCGCGAGGACCCGGGAGCTCTCCATGAGCTGGGAGGTGATGTCGTCCTGCGCGGAACGGGCCGCCCCGGCGCGATGTCGTTTCATGAGACGGGTTGCTTCTCCTTGACGGCCGGGGCGTCCCCCATGACCGAGATGAAGCCCGTGTCGAAGACCCCTCCGCCGAAGAGGGGGTGGGCCAGGACCTCGCGGTGGAACGGCAGCGTCGTCTTGATGCCCTCGATCCGGAACTCCCCAAGGGCGCGCAGTCCGCGGCTGATGGCGGCCGGGCGGTCCGGGGCCGACACGATGAGCTTGGCGATGAGGCTGTCGTAGTAGCTGGGCACGGTGTAGCCCGCGTAGACGTGGGTATCCACCCGGACTCCGGGGCCGCCCGGCAGGGAGAGCGCCGTGATGGTCCCGGGGCAGGGGGCGAAGGAGCGGGCGGGATCCTCGGCGTTGACGCGGTGCTCGATGGAGTGCGCGCGGATCTCCGAGGCGCGCTCCTGGCCGAGGGGGAGCTTCTCGCCCGCAGCCAGGCGGATCTGCATCTGCACGAGGTCCAGGCCGGTCACGAGCTCGGTGACCGGATGCTCGACCTGGAGGCGCGTGTTCACCTCCATGAAGTAGAAACTGCCGTCCGTGTCGAGCAGGAACTCCACGGTCCCGACGTTCGAGTAGCCGGCGGCCTTGGCCAGGGCGCGGGCCGCCTCCTGCATCCGGCGGCGGATGTCCGGGGTCACGGCCGGGGAGGGGGATTCCTCGATGAGCTTCTGGTGGCGCCGCTGGACGGTGCAGTCGCGCTCGGGGAAGGCGACGACGCCGCCCGCCGTGTCCGCCGCGATCTGGATCTCGACGTGCCTGGGGTGCTCGATGAACTTCTCGAGGTAGATGGAGTCGTCCTTGAAGGCCGACCCGGCCTCGGCCTTGGCCATGCGGACCTGGGCGTCGAGGTCCTTGGGGTCCCGCACGAGCCGCAGTCCCTTGCCGCCCCCGCCGGCCGCGGCCTTGACCATGACCGGGAAGCCCACCTTGGCGGCCTCGGCCGCGTAGTCGGAGCCCAAAAGCCCGGCGCTCCCCGGCACGATGGGGACGCCGGCCTTGCGGGCCAGGTCGCGGGCCTCGCTCTTGAACCCGAGCCGGCGGACGGCGTCGGGCTTGGGCCCGATGAAGACCAGCCCCGAGTCCGCGCAGGCCTGGCTGAAGTCGGCGTTCTCGGCCAGGAACCCGTAGCCGGGGTGCACCGCCTCGGCCCCGGTGACCTTGGCGGCGCTGAGGATGGCCTCGACGTTCAGGTAGCTCGCGGAGGCCGGGGCCGGGCCGATGCAGACCGCCTCGTCGGCCAGGCGGACGTGCAGGGATTCCCGGTCGGCCTCGGAGTACACGGCGACCGAACGGATGCCCATCTCCCTGCAGGCCCGGATGACGCGGACCGCGATCTCGCTCCTGTTGGCGACGAGGATCTTGGTGAACATCAGTCCTTCCTGTCGATGAAGAAGAGCGGCTGGCCGAACTGGACCGTCTGTCCCGCGTCGACGCAGACGTTCTGGAGGACTCCCCCGCAGGGCGCTTCCACCTTCTTCGGGGCTCCGACGCCCTCGACGAGGCCCAGGAGCGTCCCCTTGGCGACCGGCTTGCCCTCCAGGGCGAGGCGCGGCGATCCCGGCGCGTTCCATTGGAACACCCCGACCGCGGGGCTGGAGACCGCGGCGAGGTTCCGGCCCGGGAAGGAGCAGACCGCGGTCGGCGCCTTGGGCCTCTTCGAGAAGGAGAACCCCCGGTCGTCGCGGCGGAACTCCAGCTCCACGAGGTCGGTCGTCTTGGCCCACTCCATCACTTCTTTGAGCTCGTCGTGGTTCATGGGGTCCTCACCTCTTGGTCCGGCTCGTCCTGGACCGGCTCGGCCTGCGGGCCGCGCCCTTGGTCGTGGCCTTGCGGCGCGCCGCCTTGCGTGACGCGGAGCGGCGCCGCAGCAGGTTCTGGGTGTTCGCCGGCCTGGAGAGCAGGCCCGACGCGTAAGGGTCGAAAGGCGAGGGCAGCATCGAGTAGACCTTGGTCTTGGTCACGGTGTGGCGGCGGGAGTCGCCGCTGACGTTGACCAGGTAGAGGAGGGTGTCCTTGGTCGAGAACTCGAGCATGACCTGCCGGCAGGCCCCGCAGGGCTTGGCGGAGCTCCCCACGATGCAGACCGCCGCGAACTGGGTCTGGTTGCGGCTGACCGCGGCGAAGACGGCGGAGCGCTCGGCGCACATGGAGAGGCCGTAGGAGGCGTTCTCCACGTTGCAGCCGGCGAAGATCCTCCCGGACGAGGTCAGGACCGAGGCGCCCACGCGGTATTTGGAGTACGGGCAGTAGGCGTTCTTGCGGGCGGACAGGGCGGCCTCGATGAGGCGGGCGACGACCTTGTTCGGTTTCATTTCTTCAGGTACCTCCCCACGATCGGTTTGAGTTTCGCGGCGGTCTTGCGGTTGATGGCGGCCGGAGCGGTGAAGATCGCGCCCTCGAGGGCGCGGGAGCAGGGGCAGCGGCGGGGCAGGACCGCCAGGCGCGGGATGGAGGCCTCGAGCAGGCGCCGGGCGTTGCCGATGTTGGCCGAGAGGTTCTCGACGACCATGGAGGTCGACACCTCCTCCTCGGGCTTCCAGCAGTCGTAGTCCGTGATCATGGCCACGCTCGTGTAGCAGATCTCCGCCTCGCGGGCGAGCTTGGCCTCGGGCATGACGGTCATGCCGATGATGGAGTAGCCCATCCGGCGGTGATACTCGGACTCGGCGACCGAGGAGAAGAGCGGGCCTTCCATGCAGGCGTAGACCCCGCCCTGGTGCGCCGTGATGCCGAGCTTGACGGTCTCGGCGTGCAGGACCTCGGTCTGCTCCGCGCAGAAGGGGTGGGCGAAGGCGACGTGGGCGACGAGCCCGTCGCCGAAGAAGGTGCCCTTGCGGAGCTTGGTCTCGTCGACCACCTGGTCGGCGAAGAAGAAGTGCCGCGGGGCGATCTCCTGGCGCAGCGAGCCCACCGCGCCCAGGCCGATGATGCGCTCGACGCCGAGCGTCTTGAGCGCGAAGATGTTGGCGCGGGCGTTGACCTCCGTGGGCAGGAGCACGTGCCCCTTGCCGTGCCGCGGCAGGAAGGCGCAGGGGATGTCGTCGAGCTCCCCGACCACGATGGGTCCCGAATGCGGCCCGAACGGGGTCTTCACGCGCACCTCGCGCTTGCGGGAGAGGCGGTCCCACTCGTAGAATCCGCTGCCTCCGATGGCCGCGATCTTGATCGTCGTCTTCATGGCACGTAGCCTCCGAGGGGGAGGAGCTCCTTGATGAGCGCGTCGAGCTGGTCGAGGGAGATCGGCTTCTGGACGAAGCGCGTCTTCGGGTCGACCGGCAGGAGCGGCTTGAGCTTCTCGTAGGGATGGGCGGAGATGAAGATGATCGGGATGCCCGCCGTCTTGGGGTCGTTCTGCAGGACCTTGTACGCCGCCGAGCCGTAGGCCCCGGGCATCTGGATGTCGGTGATGATGAGATGCGGCTTGTGCTCCGCGGCCTTCTGCGCGAGCTGGAAGCCGTCGGTCACGACCAGGACCCGGTGGTTCCTGGAGGTCAGGTAGTCGGACAGCAGCTCGTTGATGTCCGTGTTGTCGTCCGCGATCAGGATCTGAGCGATCATGTCACTTGCCTCCCCCGCGGGGAGGCAAGTAGCTGTGGGGGTGGATGCCGTGGATCATTAAGCTCTCCTTGCCTCCATCTGTTTCACCAGCCTCGGGTAGACCGGGAACTTCCTGCAGAGCCCCTTGACCTTGGCCTTGATGGCCTTGAGGAGCTTCTCGTCGTCCTTGCCCGTGATGGCCGCGTCGATCCACTCGGCGATCTTGCGCATCTCCTTGACGCCCATGCCGCGGGAGGTGACCGCGGGGGTCCCGATGCGGATGCCCGAGGCGATGAAGGGCTTCTGCGGGTCGAACGGGATGGTGTTCTTGTTCACCGTGATGCCGGCCTTGTCGAGGGCGGACTCCGCGTCCTTGCCCGTGGTGCTCTTGGGCCGCAGGTCCACGGAGAAGAGGTGGCAGTCGGTGCCGCCGGTGACGATCCGGAAGCCCAGGTCCTGGAGCGCCGCGGCCATGGCGCGGGCGTTGGCGATGACGTTCGCCTGGTACTCGCGGAACTCCGGCCTGAGGGCCTCGCCGAAGCAGACGGCCTTGGCCGCGATGACATGCATGAGCGGGCCGCCCTGGTTGCCGGGGAAGTTCATGGAGTTGAGGGCCTTGCCGTAGGCCGCCTTGCCCAGGATGAGCCCGCCCCGCGGGCCCCGGAGGGTCTTGTGCGTCGTGCTGGTCACGACGTCGGCGTGGGGGATCGGGGAGGGGTAGAGCCCGGCCGCGATGAGGCCGGCGTAGTGGGCCATATCCACCACCAGGAAGGCTTTCCACGTGTCGGCCATCCTCCGGAACCGCGCCCAGTCGAAGACCCTGGAGTAGTTGGAGGCGCCGGCCATGATGAGCCTGGGCCGGTGCTGCTCGACGAGCTTCTCGGCCTCCTCGTAGTCGATGAGCTCGGTCTCGGGGCTGACGTTCATGCTCACGATGTTGAAGAAGCGGCCCGAGAAGTTCAGGGGGTGGCCGTGGGAGAGGTGGCCGCCGTGGGAGAGGTTCAAGCCCAGGACCGTGTCGCCCGGCTTGATGAGGGCCAGGTACGCCGTGATGTTGGCCGTGGTCCCGGAGTGGGGCTGGACGTTGGCATAGTCCGCCTCGAAGAGGGTCTTGACGCGGTCGATGGCCAGTTGCTCGGCCGTGTCCACGAAGGCGCAGCCGCCGTAGTAGCGCTTGCCGGGGTAGCCCTCCGCGTACTTGTTGGTGAGGACCGAGCCCTGGGCCTCGAGGACGGCCTCGGAGACGTAGTTCTCCGAGGCGATGAGCTCCAGGCCGTCGGATTGGCGGAGGGTCTCCCCTGCGACGGCGTGGTGGATCTCCGGGTCGACTTTGGCGAGGATGGTCATTCTTGCTCCTTGCGCAGGAACGCTTCGATGGCCTCCCGGATCCTGTCCCGGCAGGCCGCGTAGACCGCCTCGGGCTGGCCGATGGGGTCTTCGATGTTCGGCTGGGGGAGGTCGGCGTAGCGGCCGAGGACGTGGACCTTGCCCGTGAACTCGGGGTAGCGGTCCAGGACCTCCTCCATGTGCTCGTCCGTCATGGCGAAAGCGAAATCGGCCCAGACGAGCAGCTCCCGCGTGACCAGTTGGGGGATGTGCTCGAACCGTGGGATGCCCAGGGGGGCCAGCACGGCGTAGACCTGCTCGGGCACCTGGAAGAAGCGCTCCGCGGCCACGCCGCAGGAGCGGGAAGCGAAGCCCGGCTTGAGCCGGGCCGCGAGGTGCTCGAGGAGCTTCTCGCCGATGACGCTGCGGCAGCTGTTGCCGGTGCAGATGAAGAGGACGTTGCGCCTGGCGCGGGCCTGGACGCCCGGGACGCCCGAGAGCGCGTCGAGGACCGCGGCGGCCGGGACCGCGCCTTCCCGGAGGATGCGCGCCGGGTCCTTGGAGAGGTCCACGACGGTGGACTCCGTGCCCGCCACCTTGCCGGCGTCCACGATGAAGTCCACGCGGCCGTCGAAGCTCGACACCACGTCCTTGCCGTCGGAAAGGGCCGGGGCGTCGGAGACGTTGGCGCTCGTGGAGGCCCAGGGCACGCCGGACTCCGCCAGGAGTCTCAGGGTCACGGGGTGGGACGGGACCCGCACCGCCAGGGTCGTGAACTCCGGGAAGGTGAGGACGCGGCCTTCCTCGGTGGCGTTGAGGACCATGGTCAGGGCTCCGGGCCAGAACCGGGCCGCGAGGGCCTCCGCGGCCGGGTTCCACTCGACCCAGCGCTTGGCTTCGGCCGCCGAGGCCAGGAGGATGGGCAGGGGCTTGAGGGCGTCCCGCCCCTTGATCGAGTAGATCCTGCGGCTGACCGCCTTGACGAGCCCGGTCGAGCCCAGGCCGTAGACCGTGTCGGTCGGGAAGGCGACGACCTTGCACGCCTTGATCCCGTTGACCACGAGGCGGGCGGCGTCGTCCGGGATCTTGCCGCTGGCGGGGACCCTGATGATCTGGGTCATGCCGGGGCCGCCTCCGCTTCCTCGGGCGCCTCTTCGTCCTCCAGGGGCCCGAACATCACCACGAACTCCCCCAGGAGCTCCTTCCTGCCGCCGAGGAGGGCGCGCATCTCGGCGACCGTGCCGCAGAGCCACTCCTCGTGGACCTTCGTGAGCTCGCGCGCGCAGGAGACGCGGCAGGAGGGCCCGAGGCACGCCTCGGCGTCCTCCAGCAGGCGCAGGACGCGGAAGGGGGACTCGTAGACCACGACCGTCTTGCCCAGGGCCGCGGCCTTGCGCAGGGCCGCCTGGCGCTTGGAGGGGGAGCGGGGCAGGAACCCGAGCATCACGAAGGAATCCGCGGCCAGGCCCGAGCCGGCCAGGGCGGTGACCGCGGCGTTGGCCCCGGGCAGGGCCGAGACGCCGATCCCTTCCCCTCGGGCCAGCTCGACGATCCTCCGGCCGGGGTCCGAGAGGCCCGGCAGGCCGCCGTCCGAGACCAGGGCCACGTCCTCGCCGCCGCGGAGGCGCTCGAGGATGGCCTGGCGGGAGCGCTCGTCGCGCTCGTTGTAGCGCAGGAGAGGAGTCTGGATGTTGAAGTGGCTGAAGAGCTTGCGCGTGCGGCGGGTGTCCTCGCAGAAGACGGCGCGCACGGAGACGAGGGCCTTGAGCGCCCTGGGCGTCAGGTCGTCGAGGTTCCCGATCGGCGTGGGGACCACGTAGAGCATGCTGGGACTGTGTCCTAGGCCTTTCGGCCGTGGGACCATTCGGATTCTTCGACGCGCAGGAAGACCTCCACCACGTGGGGGTCGAACTGGGTCCCCGCGGCCCGGCGCAGCTCGGCCACGGCCTTCTCTCGGCCCAGGGCCTTCCGGTAGGGCCGGTCCGAGGTCATCGCGTCCCACGCGTCGATGACCGCCACGATGCGCGCTCCCATGGGGATCTCGGCGCCTTTGAGGCCCTCCGGGTAGCCCTGTCCGTTGAACCACTCCTGGTGGTAGAGCACCATCTGGGCCACGGGCCCGAGGAACTTCACGGGCGCCAGGATCTGGTGGCCGATCATGGGGTGGCGCTTCATCACCTCGTACTCCTCGGCCGTGAGCTTGCCCGGCTTGAGGAGGATGGACTCGTCGATGCCGATCTTGCCGATGTCGTGCAGGAGCGCCGCGTACTCGACGTAGCGCACCATGGGCTCGGGGAGCTGGGCCTCCTGGGCGAGGCGCCGCGCCCGCAGGCGCGCCCGGTCGGAGTGCTCCTTGGTGTAGGCGTCCTTGGTGTCCACGGCCCGGGCGAGGGTCTGGACCATCTCCATGTAGAAGGTCTGCAGGTTGTCCACGAGCTGGAAGTTGTAGAGGATGCACGCCGACTCGGCCGCGAGCAGGTTCAGGAAGCGGACGTTGGACTCGCTGAAGGGCTCGGTGGCGCCGATGCCGTGGAGGCAGATGACGCCCACGGGCTTGGCCTTGAGGATGAGGGGGACGCAGATGAGGGGGCCGGGGATGTCGTGGTCGTGCTTGACGTACCTCGGGTCCGAGAGCGGGTCGGCCACCGAGATGGCCTGGCCGGTCTCGAAGACCTTGCCCGCGATGCCCTCGCCCGACTTGAGGCGGAAGTCCTTGGCGGCGCTCTCCGGCAGGCCCCGGGAGGCGGCCACGCGCAAGGTCGCGGAGTGCTCGTCCCAGAGCATGAGGGAGGCCTGCGGGGCGCCCATGAAGCGGCAGGCTCCGTCCATCACGGCCTGGGCGAAATCCTCGCGGGAGGCCGTGTCGGAGTGCGACACGTTGTGCTCCTGGAGGGCGAGCATGACCGTGAGGAGCTCCTCGAGCCTTTCCCAGCCCTGAGGCTTGGGGGAGGCCGGGGCGGCGGGCTTCTCCTCGTTGTTGGCGCTCTTGAGTTCGTAGAGCTTCTGCAAGACCACGGCCAGGGCCGCGATGAGGCCCACGCACAGGGCGACGAGGACCCAGAAGACCCAGGGGGATGCCATAGGGGACAAGATTAGCAAATCAAGAGGGCGCCATGCATATTAACAGACCGCGGCCTGGAGCGCGCGGCCCGTGTCAGGGCGTCGGGAGGATGATGAGGCCCTGGGCCGGGGTCTTGCCCGCGAGCTGGTCGAGGGCGTCGGCCTTGTTGTCCGGGTTGGGGTCGTTCTTGGACACCCATTCGAGGAGCATGCGGTACTCGGGTGCGGGGAGCAGGGTCCTCAGCTGCCCGAGGGCGCCGGCCCGGGCCAGGGGGTCGGCGTTCTCCTTGACGAAGCGCTGGAGCAGGGGGACCGCCCCGTCGCTGCGCGAGGCGAAGACCGCGACGCTGAGCAAGAGGCGCGAGTCCGTGTCCTTGGCCACCTCGTACTCGGAGGCGAAGCCCGCCACCTCCTCCGCGGTCGAGCAGAGCCCCACCTTGATGGCGACCTGGTGGCGCAGCTCGCGGTCGGCCTTGGGGTCGCGCAGGACCATGAGCATGTCGCCGTAGGTCTCCCGCAGGGCCGAGAGCGGGGCGTCGGCCTTCCAGGCCCATCTCGCCTGGGACCTGGCGCGCTTGGAGCCCGTGGTCCACTCCTTGAGCAGGGGAAAGGTCTCCTTCCACAGGTGGCGGGCCATGAGCTCCGCCACCCTGGGCGAGGCCTTGAGCTGGCGCTTGAGCAAGGGGAGGCTGGGCTTGCCTTCCCACTGCGCCAGGGCGGAGAGGGCCTCGTAGGTCGCCCACCAGGCGTTCCTCTCGGAGAGCAGCAGCACGTCCGCGGGCCCCTCCGCCCGGAGCGGCCGGCTCGCGACCTCCTTGATCTTGGGAAGGCAGGCTCCGCAGCGGATGATGACCGCGCCGTTGATGCCGAAGACCTGCTCCTCCGCGTCGTCCTCCTCCATGTAGGAGACGAAGAGCGACTCGAGGTGGCTGCGGGAGGGGTCGAGCCGGTGCAGGGAGCGCATGACGGCTCCGCGCACGGGCAGGGCCGGGAAGCGGATGAAGAGGTCGAAGAGGCGCTGGACGTCTCGGGTCGTCACCGGCGTGGTCTCGGCGATGCGGGCCAGGGCCTTGGCGCGGTCCGGCTCCTCCACGGCCGTGATGTACTCGTCGTGGAGCCCGGTGATCGTGGCGGCCCCGGGCTGGGAGGGGGCCTGGCCCCCGGCCGGGGGCGCTGCCATGAGCAGGCAGGCTCCAAGCACCGCGGCCAGGGCGGCCTTGAGGGAGCTGGAGCGGTAGCCCTTGGAGTCCACGACCGTGGTCTTCGCGGAGAGGAGGTCCCGGTCCCAGGGGTTGCGGATGAGGCAGGCGCAGGTCTTGGCCGCGGCCTTCCTGTTGAGCATGTCCAGCACGGCCTTCTGGCCGGGGAAGCGCATGGCCTCGAAGCACAGGAACACCACGCGGTCCGCCTTGGAGGCCGCAGACGTCAGGCGGCCGAGCCCGGTCTTGACCACGGGCGCGGTGAGGACGGTCGCTCCGCGCAGAGAGCGGCACAGGGAGCGCACCTGGGCCAAGGGGGCGGCCGGCCCGCCCTCGAACGTGAACCGCTCCTTGACCTCTCGGAAATCCGGGACCAGCACCAGGGTGGAGCCTTCCTTGGCGATGGGCAGGGGGAGGCTGCCCCGCCGGACGCGGACGGCCTCGGATGCGATGAGCTCGGCGAGCTTCCGGCCTGCTCTCAGGCTCGGCCTGGGCGCGGCCTTCCGCGGCCGCAGCAGGGACGCGACCCTGCGGACGCTGGCCGCGAGCTCTCCGGCGTCGAGCCCGCCGTCCTCGGGCCGGGTCCCGGCCAGGGAGCGCGCGAGTTCCACGCTCTCTCGCTGGGCGCCGGGGTCGTGGGCCACGATGATGAGGTCGTGCCCGGCGCGGAGGGCGTCGACGGCCGCGCTCTGGACCGGGCCCGCCGCGGTGACCGCGCCCATGCACAGGTCGTCGCTGATGATGACCCCGTCGAAGCCCAGCTCCCGGCGCAGGAGCCCGTGGGTGATCTTGCGCGAGAAGGTGGCCGGGATCCGGTCGAACGCGGGCATGTGGACGTGCGAGGTCATGACCGAGGCCACCCCGTCTTGGATGGCGCGGCGGAAGGGCTTGAGGTGCACGGCCATGAGCTCGGCCTTGGAGAGCGCGATGGTCGGCAGGCCCACGTGGGCGTCGACCTTGGCCGCGCCCTTGCCCGGGAAGTGCTTGGCGCAGGCGTGCAGGCCCTCGCCTTGCATGCCGCGGATCATGGCGCTGCCCAGGGTCCCGACCAGCCCGGGATCGCGGCCGAAGGACCGGATGCCGATGCCTGGGTTGTAGCGCTCGACGACGTCTATGACCGGGGCGAGGTTGAGTCCGATGCCCAGGGCGCGCAGGTCCCGCGCCATGTGCCGGCCCACCGATCGGGCCAGCCTCGGGTCGCCCGCCGCGCCCAGGGCCGCGTTGCCCGGGAAGGCCGTGACCCCCGCCTTGAAGCGCAGGACCCAGCCTCCCTCGTGGTCCACGGCGAAGAGCACGGGCCGGCCGAGCCTCTGGACGAGCTCGGAGGTGTAGGCCCGGATCTGGGCCGTGGACTCGATGTTGCGCGCCAGCAGGAGGACCGAGGCCGCTCCGGTCTCGCGCATGAGCGAGACCGTCTCCCGGTCCGGCCGCGTGCCGTAGACTCCCAACATGAAGAGGAACCCTGGGTCTTTCATCGTCGTCACCTCATGGTCGCTTCTTACGGCGATGGATGCAACCATTCCCTCGCATATGCTCGGTCATCGGCTGCGCAGGTGGAGCTCTAGGGCCGAGTTATACACCGCGAAGATGGCGTCCTGCACCCGCACCACGTTCCGGTAGAGGCTTTCGGTGCGGAAGATGAAGAACTTGTCCGCGGCCCACGTGTTCTCGTGCACGCGGCCGCGCACGGTCACGGTGTCGAGGTAGAGGGCGTTCAAGGCGAGCTGCATCTGCTGGATCTGCCCGAGGATGAGGAGGCTCGCCTGGCCGGCCTCGGGGTCGGGGAGGGCCTGGGAGGAGGCCATGCGGCAGCGCGCGGTCAGGTAGTAGAGGTTGTGGCGCACCTGCTCGGAGCCCTTGGAGAGGGTCTCGAAGTTGAGCTGGATGGTCTCGAGGCTCGGGCCCGGGTCCGGCTGGCCGAAGGCGTAGGCCAGGTTGTCCTGCTGGGCCTTCACGTAGGCGTGGATCTGCGAAAGGTTGGCGACCTGCTGGGCCGTCTGCCCCGCGATGGCCTTGAGGACCGGGATCTGCAGGGGATCGGCCTGAGAGCGCGCCGCGCGGCTGCGCCCGCTGAGCAGGCCGTCCCAGAAGAACCGCTCCTGCCAGAGGGCCGGGGCGTCCTTGCCGAAGAGGGCGAAAACCGGCGAAGCCAGGCCCATGACCAGAACGGCGCCATGAAGGACCGAGCGGAGGAGCGTCGGCTTTGGCTTGGAATCGCGCATCTCGTGCCTGCGGGATTATAACTAAAACACGCGCCGGGGCGCTGAAAACATGCTATCGTCTGATTTCAGGCAGGCTGTGCCCGATGCCGAAGTGTTTCTAAACAGTCGGATGACTTATGCGACAGGGGCGCAATGTGGGAGGAGCGGGACCTCCTCTGTTTTGGGTTGAGGCAGAGCTTCAACTTTTCCCTTTCTGACTTCAACTAGCTCTGAGGAAAACTCTTTAATGAACTTGTCCCTGAGATGGGTTATCTTGGGGGCAATCAGTTTGCAGATGTTCTCGGCGATACGCTTATCACCTTTGGTTGAAACGCGAATGTTCTGGATGAGATAGCACCCAAGATGAACAGCAAACAAGAGTTGCAGGTCCGCGGGCTTAAACGATTTTAGAAGTTCTTCAGCTTCTGCCATTGCGCCAGATTCAAGCAGTCCCACAATAATCCAGAAGGTTCTCAGGTCTTTTTCCTTTGCAGATATTCCTTCTTTTTCCCAAGATGACATCATCGCAGTGTAGCGCGTCCGAAGGAAACCTAGCGCGACGGCTTCTCGCCCGAATACGTAATAGCACAGGAAGCGTGTCATGGGAAACGATTCGTCTGTTTCTACTAGGGCCGCATGTGTGCGCGCCAGAGTTGCAACTATCCATTCGGCAAAAGCAATCTTGTCTTTCATCTCAACCAGATAACAGGCTTGGAGAGCCAGCCCCGAAGTGACTGCCGCCTGATATACTTCAAAGTCAGGTCTGGCGGACAACACGCTCCTAATCTTATCCAGACTTGCGAAATCACCAGGGTGTTCCCCGAAAAAGAATACAACTGCCCGCCTCCACCAATCGCTGGAAATGCAGGTTTCCAGGAAATCTTTGTTCGGGATACCGCGGCCAGCAAAAAACTCTTGAAGCAAGAGATGTCGGAACTCTACCCGCCCATCGGCAACTCTAAGCAATCCCGACCTGTAGAGTATTTCTTCAAGAATCTTTCCCAAGTCTGCTTCAAGTCCTCTTGTTTCAAGGACATTGGTTACTATTTTTTTGAACTCGTCCTCAGAAATGGAGATTTCCTTTCTTCGATGCATCTCGAATCCAATAGCGCATAAAATGAAATCTTTTATTGGCGCATGGTACTGTTGTCTGAGTCCTTTTGTGGCATCCCAGCGTCCCAGCATCATTTCTGTATATTTCTTGAACAGTTCGGTGATATTGGCGGGGACATCTTGACGGCCATATTCGCTTGTCGCGGCGAATACCGTAACCAGCAAAGGATTCAACTCAAGACCATGGACCTCTTGCAGTCTGCGGAACAACTCGGTTGAAGTTTCCTCTGGCAAGCGTTTTTCTTTGTGCAGTCGTCGAATGATTTGCTCGACCTGTTTGAAGTTAATCTGCGATATTGCGAACTGGACATATTGCTTTAGCTGTGGCATTGCTTCGACGAATGCGTATTGCCTGGATGTGATGATTGCCTTACAAGATGGATACCGTGTATGAAAATCATTGACCAACTTTAATACGTGCCCCCGGGCATCATCATTGGCGAGTTCATCGAGGGCATCAATAAATGCGACCACCCTGCCAGCCTGAAGTTCTCGAACACCAAGCACTGTGGCGTCTGAGTGAAGCACCCTTTTGGTGGCATTGGTCAGGCAGTCAACAAAATCAGTTTCAGAACCCAAGTCAATGGCTCGCAGTATAACGGGAATATTAAACTTGTCTTTCTCTGCGGCGAGCCCCCGCTCTATTTCCTTGTAAGCAAGCCTCTTGAGTGTCGTTGACTTCCCTGCCCCTGCATCTCCTAAGAGCAAAATCTTGTTTTCCTTGCGTTTTAACAATCCTTCGACGGGGAACTCCTCAAACGATGGAGTCCTGACGGGCTTCCCACGTGCCATGCGCGTGGTCGTGGTCGTCCGGAATACCTGTAAGTTGACAAATGCTTTGTCTGTCGCCGCGCTTACAGCATCACCTTCCGGCAAAATGTCGGAGATGGTTTGCGCCTCTGTCGCGGTCTCCAGGCTTTTCTTGAGACTCCTAAAGTAAGGGTGTGCATTCGCGTCAATCCCAAGCCATAGCTCGGGGAATAGCTTGTCGATTTTGGGAAGAAGATCATCTACATCCAAGAAAACCACTCGGGGGTCGTGCGCCTGTTCGACCACATATTCTCGGGCAGAATGATTTATCTTCCCGCTTGCGCAAAGCACTGCTTTTGAAGGCGCGACTTTTTCTCGCGCAGTGACAAAAATGACCTTTGTGGCGAGGGCCGTTTTCATCTGCGTCGCGGCCTCAACAACGTTGGCATTGGATTTTTTCCCTAGATTTAAGTTGCCACGCTTGGTTTGCACAACCCACACTTCGCGGATTTGGAGAGGATTGTCTATGACAAAGGCACAATCTTTGCCATGCTCCAGCGGCCCGCAAAAATCGCGCCCATCAAGAAGCCCCATTCGCAATAGGAGTGGCCTTACTACAAGGTCACGAAAGTCATCTTCTGTAAGTGACAAAAGGTATCGTTCTTTGCTAAATCGGGAAATGATTTCGGGTTTCATTTAGTCCTCTTGCATCCGTGCCGCCTGGCAACTGGATGCGTGAGCCGTAGTTCACAGTCTATCAGTGTTGAAGCTGCCCTGCAAATCGCATTGACGGCCATCATCGGTGTGGCACAGAATATCTCCAAGGCCGGTTCCGGTGCAAGGTCTCGGCACAATGATATACTACCTCACCATGCTCGACCGCGATTCCCTGCTCGCCATGGCCGGACGGCTGCTCCTGGCCCTGATCTTCATCGCCTCGGCCTTCGGCAAGGTGACCGAGTTCGAGAAGACGGTGCTCTTCATGGAGGCCCACGGCGTGCCCCTGGCGGCCCTGCTGTGCGTGCTCGCCGCCCTGGTCGAGGGCGCAGGCGGCATCGCCCTGGTCGTGGGCTACCAGACCCGCCTGGCCGCGGCCGCCCTGGCGGTCTTCGTGACCGCCTCGACCATCATCTTCCACCTTTCGCCGGACCAGAGGATCGACCTCCTCCGGAACCTGGCCGTCATCGGAGGGCTCCTGCAGGTCATGGCCTGGGGGCCGGGCGACATCAGCATGGAAGGCAGGAGGAGCTGACCGTGGCAGAACAACGCTATACCGTCCTGGCGCGCAAGTACCGGCCGCAGACCTTCGAGGAGGTCCTGGCCCAGGACGGCGTGTCCCAGACCTTGAAGAACGCCATCGCGTCCAAGAGGATCGCCCACGCCTACCTCTTCACGGGACCCAGGGGGGTCGGCAAAACCACCATGGCGCGCATCTTCGCCAAGGCCCTCAACTGCAAGGAGGGGCCCACCCCCAAGCCGTGCGGCAAGTGCGACCCCTGCAGGGAGATCGCGTCCTCGACGGCCATCGACGTCCTGGAGATGGACGCCGCCACCCACACGCAGGTGGAGAAGGTGCGCGAGGTCATCATCGAGACCGTGGGCCTGGCCACCAACCGCGACCGCTACAAGGTCTTCGTGATCGACGAGGCGCACATGCTCTCGACCGCGGCCTTCAACGCCCTCCTCAAGACGCTCGAGGAGCCGCCGCCGCACGTGGTCTTCATCATGGCGACCACCGAGTCCGCCAGGATCCCCGCGACCATCGCCTCGCGCTGCCAGCGCTTCCGCTTCCGGCCCGTGGACCTCGAGACCATGGAGGCCCACCTCTCCTCCCTGGCCAAGAAGGAGGGGATGTCCGTCGAGGCGGAGGCCGTGGCGCTCCTGGCCCGGCACGCGGCAGGCTCCCTGCGCGACGCGGTCAGCCTCCTCGACCAGGCCTGGACCCTCTGCGACAAGAAGGTCACGGCCGAGACCATCCGGGGGATGTTCGGGCTCATCCCGCAGGACATGATGGCGGGCCTGGCCTCGGCCATCCTCCAGCGGGACGTCAAGGCCCTGGCCTCCCGGCTCTCCGCCGCCCTGGCCGAGGGCATCGACCCGAGCCAGCTCATCCGGGACCTCAGGGAATCCCTTCACGCCGTCTACCTCGAGAAGCTCGGGGTCGGGACCGCGGGAGACCGTGCCTGGAGCAAGGCCGCAGAAGGCGTCTCGGCGCAGGGGCTGGGGCACCTCCTGCTGAGGCTCAATAAGATCTCCGAGGACCTCAGGCTCGCGGACTCTCCCCGGAGCGTCCTGGAGCTGGGGCTCTTCGCCTGCCTCAACGAGGCCGCGGACCTCTCGGCCTGGGTGCTGCGGCTGGAGGCCCTCGAGCGCAGGCTCTCGGCCGGGGTCCAGGACGCGCCTTCCGGCGAGGCGCCGGCCGAGGCCGAGGAGGGGGAGTCCGATGAAGCCCCGGCTGCTCCGGGAGCCGTCCGTCCTCCGGCCGCGGTCTGGCAGCGCGTGACCCAGTCCTTCAGGGACAAGCCCATCCTGGCCGAGGTCCTGCGCCACGCCCAGCCCGAGGCGGCCGGCGGGAAGTGGAAGCTGACTTTCGAGCGGGAATTCGACGCCCAGGCCGTGTCCAAGAACCTGGCGGTCGTGGAGGCCGCCCTGTCCGCCGAGCTCGGCGGGAAGGTCTCCGTGGCCGTGGAGGTGGGCAAGGCCTCGAACCCGGGCCCTGAGTCCGCCGAGGTCCCGGCTCCGGAGGAGCCCGGCCCCGCGGAAGGCGTCTCCGAGCAGGACATCACGGCTTCTGGCGGGCCGGCGGCCTCTCCGCTCAAGAAGGCCGAGAAGATCCTCGGCGGGACGGTGAAGTTCAAGAAGAAATGAAGCCCTGGGAGCGGGTCATCGCCGCGTTCAAGCGTTTCCCCGGGGTGGGCCCCAAGCAGGCGGAGCGCATGGCCCTGCATCTTCTGCGGGCCCCGGCCTCCGAGTCGGAGGAGTTCGTAGAGGCCGTGCGGCAGGCCCGGGCCGCCATCCGCTCCTGCTCCCGGTGCTTCAACTACACGGACCGCGAGGTCTGCACCATCTGCTCGGATCCGGCCCGGGACCAGGGCTTGGTGTGCGTGGTGGAGGATCCCCAGGACGTGGGAGCCGTGGAGCGCACGCGGAGCTTCCGCGGAGTCTACCACGTGCTCCACGGCAGGCTCTCGCCGCTCGACGGCATCGGTCCTGAGCGGCTGCGCGTGCGCGAGCTCGTCGCCCGCGTCAAGGCCCCGGGCGCCTCGGTCCGCGAGGTCATCCTCGCGACCGACGCGGACACCGAGGGCGAGGCCACGGCGCTCTACCTCGCCCAGCTCCTGCGCGGGCCTTCGCTCAAGACCACCAGGATCGCGCAGGGCGTTCCCCTCGGCGGGGACCTCGACTACATCGACGAGAAGACCCTGGGGCAGGCTGTGGTCTGCCGCAGGGAGCTCTAGGAGGACGGCATGAATCTCTTGACGGTCTTGATGTTGTGCGGCGCGGCTTTGCGGGCTCAGGAGCCTCCTCCGGCCGGCCTGGCCGAGCCTGCGGTCCAGGTCGAGGAAGCCAAGGCTCCTGAGGCCAAGGTCGAGACGGAGAAACCTGCCGAACCCAAGGTTGAGGCTGAGAAGCCGGCAGAGCCCATGGCCGAAGCCCCGAAAAAAGAGGAAGCCAAGGCCGAGGAGCCCAAGCCGGAGGAGGCCAAGGCCCCGGAACCCAAGGTCGAGAAGGCCAAGGCCCCTGAGCCCAAGGCTGACGAGACCAAGGCAGAGGAGCCTCCCCGCAGGACAGGGCCTGCCGCGGAGCTCGCCTTCCTCAAGGCGGTGCTCGACGACGCTGCGGTCGAGGTCACCCAGGGCGCGGTCGAGGAGGCGTTCTTCCTGTCCTCCAGTCAGGCTGACGCTCCGGAGGGCCAGGACGCGCGTCTGCTGGCAGCCCAGCTCCTGCGCAAGAAAGAGGATTGGAAGGCAGCCATCACGGCGTATCTGGGCTTCCTTTATGAGCACCCCGAGGCTGATGCCGCGTTCCGCGCCAGGCAGGAGTACCGGGAGCTCGTGGACAAACGCCTGGCGCGCAAGCTCAAGGAAGGCTTCATGAGCCTGGGCCAGGTTCCGGCCAGGTACTCCAGGCCGGAGCGGCTCTCAGCCATGCTGAGAGCCGTGACCGACGCGGCCGGAGATGAGCTCTACGAGCCCCTGCTCGGGGAGTTCGAGCGGTTCCGCGAGCGCTACCCGTCCTACCCCGAAGGCGACAAGGTCCAGCTCGCCTTGGCCGACCTGCACGCGAAGAAGGGGGAGTACAAGGAGGCCCTGCACGCGCTGGCCCGGCTCATCGCGGTGTACCCGCAGAGCGGACTCAAGGCCCAGGCCCAGTGGGGCATCGCGTCCATCTACGCGGACCACCTCAAGAAGTACGACCGGGCCGTGGAGTTCTTCCAGGAGCTGACCAGGCGCTATCCCAAGACGCCCATGGTCCTGCCGTCCATGCAGAAGACGGGCGAGCTCCTCGAGGAGAAGATCAGGGACTACGCCGCTGCCGCGGAGATCTACGGGAAGATCGCGCACCTCTTCCCCAGGACCGAGGGCGCTTACAAGGCCATGCTGAGCGAGGCCAGGCTGCAGAGGGACCGGCTCAAGGCCCCTGCGGATGCGGTCGCCACCTTCAAGAGGATCGCGGAGGACTTCGCCGCGCCTGCCGCGGTGGAGGCGCTCACGGAAGCCGCGGTGGTGGCGCGCAAGGCCCTCAAGGACTACGGGCTAGAGGTCGAGCTCAAGAAGTCCCTGGTGAACAAGTTCCCGGACTCGGCCGAGGCTCCTGAGGCCCTGTTCAGCGTGGCTGAGATCCTGGAGGACGACCTCAAGGACGATGCCAAGGCCAAGGAGGCCTTCCAGCAGTTCTCGTCCAAGTACCCGACCCACAAGCTGGCCAAGAAGGCCGCGGCCCGGGTCGCTGCCATCGACAAGCGCGGCGGGTGGTGAGGCTTCCCTGGAAGTGGCGACCCTTTTGCGGAAAGATCTTGTTGGCATAGTGATTTCTTGTCGTTTACCTCCAGCGCAGTCGATAGAATTGAGCCTAGACAACCCAATTCTACACAAGACGGAGGGCTCTTTCATTTTTTCCCCGGACAGATGTGCCAGCGCTGAAGGTAAGCATGCAAGAAATGTCGCATTCTGTTGAATAATATTCCCAACAGGTCGCCATTTTCCAGAAACCTGGAATCATCATCCTTACGCGGGGTCAGTCGGACAATGAACAGTCCGGGCTGGAGCGAGAGGGTCCAAGGGCCCCCCTTCATCCGGGACCCCTGACCCTCCCTCCGGACCTCTGCCAAGGCTATCCTATTGGTATGAAGAACATCGCCCTGGCGCTCGCGGGTCTCCTGGCGTTCTCATTGCAGGCCGCGGCTCAAGCACCGGCATCTGATTGGGCCAGGCAGGGGGAGCTCAAGGCTCTGGTCGCGGGCTTCAAGGGCGCCATGACCTCAAGCCAGGTCATGGCAGCCAAGGCCCCTGCCCCCAAGAAGTGGGCGACCCTGAAGTACGACCCTGCCTGCATCCTGGCCACGGTCGCGGACATGATGGGCCTGACCCTCAAGGACGAGATCCCGGCCCCGGCCCTGCGCCTGGAGAGCGACACCCCGCTCAAGCGCTTCCAGGACGCGGTCGCGCCCCAGTGGGGGATGCGGCCCGACATGTTCCTCAACGCCTATACGCCCCCGACCAACGAGGTCTATCTGATGGCCGACGCCGCGTACTACTCCAAGCTCAAGAGGTTCCTGGACGACTCGCTCGCGCACGAGTACGTGCACTTCTTCCAGGTCAAGTACAAGGACTTCCCCATGGATCAGTTCTCGGACGCCGAGGAAGGCGAGGCCGTCGGTTACCAGACCCGGTTCCGGGACGAGTACCTGACCCCCGGCATCGTTCCCCCGCGCTGTCGTTAGTCTGGGATGGTGTCAGACGTGAAGGTCTGAAGTCTTCGTTTCTCCACGTCTGACACCAGCATACTTCGTCAAAGGCCTGGGAGCCTTGCTGGGCGCAGGTCCCAGGTCGGGAGGCCCGCCCTCGCCGGTCTTGAGGCGCTCCATGGCGACCTCCACGGCCTTCTCGAGCTGGGGGTCCTCGCCGGCAGCGAAGGAGGCCGGGTCCCACTCCACCTCGATGTCCGGGTCCACCCCGCGGTTCTCCACGCCCCAGCCCGCGCCGTGGAACCAGAACGCGTACTCGGGCTGGGTGGCCAGGCCTTGGTCTACGAAGCGCCGCCTGCCGTCGATGCCCACCACCCCGCCCCAGGTCCTCTTGCCCACGAGCACGCCCAGCTTGAGGGCCTTGAAGGCCTGGGAGAAGATGTCCCCGTCCGAGCCGCAGCGCTCGTCGCAGATCGCCACGATGGGACCGCGCACCGCGTGCTCCGGGTAGGCCACGGGCAGGCCCGAGCGCCTGCGGCCGTAGCCCACGGGACGGCGCGCGAGCTTGCTGACGATCATGCCGGAGACGAAGCCCCCGCCGTTGAAGCGGACGTCCACGATGAGCCCGTCCTTGGCGGACTCGGTGTAGAGGGCGCGGTGGAACTCGATCAAGCCCTGGCAGCTCATGTCCGGGATGTGGATGTAGCCGAGCCTTCCTCCCGAGTGCTCCTTGACGAGCTCGCGGTTGGCCCGGACCCACTCCCGGTACCGGGCCTTGGACTCGTCGGAGAGGGTGCGCACCGTGACCTCGCGCGCCTTGGCGGGGTCCGGAGAGGCGCCCACGCGTAGGGTCACCATGCAGTCCACCCGGTGGGCCAGGAGGGCGTGGGGCTGGAGCGGGGCCTTGACCTCGACGCCGTCTACGGCCAGGAGGTAGTCGCCCTCCTTGACGTTGACGCCCGGGGCTCGAAGAGGCGAGCCGTGGCCCTTGATCCAGGAGTCGCCGCGGTAGATCCTCTTGAAGCGGACCCGGCCCGAGGAAGGGTCGCGCTCGAGGTCCGCGCCGAGCAGGCCGATGCGGTAGGCGGGCGGCGCCGCGTAGTCTCCCCCGAACTCGTAGGCGTGCGAGGTGTTGAGCTCTCCCTGCATGTCCCACAGGAGGTCCGAGAGCTCCGCGCGCGTGGCGACCTTGTCGAGGAGCGGCAGGTAGCGGTCGCGCACGCCCTTCCAATCCACGCCCGCGAGGTCCCGGGTCCAGAAGAAGTCGCGCTGGTCGCGCCAGGCCTGCCGGTAGATCTGCCGCCACTCCTGGGCGGGCTCGATCTCCAGGCGGATGCGGCTCAAGTCCAGCCAGCCGCTCTCCGGTCCGGGGTTCTCGCCCGCGGAATCCGCCGGGGGCTTGTCGCCGGCCTTGACCACGCGCAGGCGCTTCTCCACGCGGATGAGCATCTTCTCGCCGTTGGCGCTCAAGGCGAAGTCCGAGACCCCGCTGCAGACGACGTCGTGCTTGCGGTTGGCGAAGTCCCAGGCCTCGATGGAGGACGAGGGCTTGTCGCTCGTCCCGGTCCAGTCCTGGCCGAGCATGCCGGTCTTGGGCGTGCAGAGCAGGAGGAGCTTGCCCTTGACCGCGGCGAGCCTGGCGTAGTCGCCCTCCTTGACCGGGACCTCCTCCACGCGGTCCGCGATGCCGTCGAAGTCGATGGAGAAGACGGTCTCCTTGGGCTTGCCCTTCTTGGCCCCGGCCTTCTGCTCAGGCTTGGGCATGGGGAAGAGGGGGGAGTACTCCGAGGCCTTCAGGGTGACCAGGTAGGGCTTGGTCATGTGGTAGAAGGTCGCGTTGAGCTCCGCGGAGTCCATGACCGGGTTGAAGTGCCGGTAGGAGAGGAAGGCCAGGTAGCGGCCCTCGGGGTCGAAGACCGGCGCCCGGTTGTGGAACTCGCAGTCCGTGACGCTGTGGGACTTGCCGGTCTTGAGGTCGTAGACCTTGATGGAGCTGCCGAAGAAGAACTCGCCGTGCGTGCGCTCCGGCTTGGCGTAGGCGAGGCAGCGGCCGTCCCCGGACCAGGCGAGGTCCGAGATCTCCCAGACGGCGCTGGAGTCGATGACCTCGGAGGTCCCCTTCTTCAAGTCGATGAGGTGCAGGCGGTTGCGCTCGTCGCAGGCCGCGGCCTTGTCCTCCTTGGGCGAGGCCGAGAGCTCCCAGAGGAAGCCCGTGCCGAGCTTGTCGAGGCGTTCCAGGCGCAGACCGGTCCGGCTGTCCCAGACCTCGAGCCGCTCCTCTCCGCCCTCGTCGCTGACCGTGAGGACGCGCTTGCCGTCGTGGAGCCACGCGGAGAGGCGGTAGCGCACCCCTTGCCGCAAGCCGAGCTGGCGCACCGCTCCCTCCCAGTGGGAGAGGGCGAAGGGCTTGCCGCGGGAGGTGAGGAGGCAGGAGGAGCCCTTGGGGTCGAGCCCGTACTCGGTGAGGTAGCGGCTGGCGGAGACGAACTTCCGGGCCAGCCCGGTCTTGGCGCTGGCCGTGCGGATGCGGAGCCTGCGCTCGCCCGAGGAAGGGTCCAGCAGCCAGAGCTCGGCCGCCTTCTGGTAGACGATCCTCCGCCCGTCCGTGCAGGGGAAGCGCGCGTAGAAGTCCATGTGGTGCGTGTGGCGCTTCAAGTCCGAGCCGTCGGGCTTGACGGAGTAGATGTTGCCGTGGTCCTCGTGGTCCGAGAGGAAGAAGACGCGGCCGCCCACCCACATGGGGGAGACCGCGTTGCCGGGGAGCTCCACGAGCTTGCGGAAGGTCTTCGCGCGCAGGTCCCCGGACCAGAGCACGCCGCAGAGGCCGCCGCGGTAGCGCTTCCAGCCGGCCGGGTCGAGGTAGTTCCTGCCGATCACCACGCGCCTTGAATCCGGGTGCAGCGCGGCCGTGATCGCGGGCCCCACCGGTAGCTCGGCCACGGCGCCGTCGGAGAGCGCGGCCGTGAAGAGCCTCGTCTCGCGCGGGGTGGGGCTGGCCATGGAGCTGCGGAAGAGCACCTTGCGGCTGTCGGGCGTCCAGCCCGCGCAGACCGTGGCCGCGTTGTGCCAGGTCAGCCTGCGGGCCTCGCCGCCTGCCGCCGGGATGACGTAGAGGTTGGCCGTGTCCTCCTTGGTGGAGGTGAAGGCGATCCACTTGCCGTCGGGGGAGATGCGGGGGAAGCGCACCTCGCCCGGCCAGTGCGTCAGCCTCGCGGCCGAGCCGTCCTTGATCGAGGCCGTCCACAGGGAGTCCTCGCACACGAACGCGACCGTGTCCTTGTGGATGGAGGGGTGGCGCAGGTAGCCTTCGTTGAGATCGTTCATGGTCGTCTCCTTGGAAGCGGCCCGGAGATTAAAGGATTTCTGCATAGCCGCCATCCATAGGTCCGCCTTGGCCCCGGTTTTGTCGCATTCCCCTCTTCGTGCCCGAAGAAAGAACCTGACTCATCGATCGGCAGAAAATCCGGGTCGATTACGACAAAACCCTCGTCGAGATTTTCTGAATCCTCACCCGGCCTCCCATGCATGCCCCTCGCTTGACAGTGCCGGAGCCGATTCTAGAAATTCTCCGTCGGAGGTTATGTCGCATTGCCCCAATGCTTTTGGGAGATCGAAGAGGACTGCGCTAGCCCTGGCGCATCCGGCAGGGAATGCGACAAAACTTCGCGCTCTGCCTGCGCAAGGAGACTGGCTAGCGCTTGAGGATCCCGGGGGCGGGGCGGGCCCGGGCCGCGGCGGCGGTGGAGAGGTCGAGCTCGTAGACCACGGTGTGGGACTCGACCGGTTGTCCGGTCTCAGGGATGCGCTTGGTGAAGACGGGCCGGGCGCGCGTGGACATGAACTCGTTCCAGCGGGACTTCTGCTCCTCGTCGACCCGCAAGTACTTGCGGCCCGGGGCCTGCCAGCGGGAGAGCTCGAGGCGGTTGACGAGGATGTGGGTGACGCCGGCCTCGGCCATGGAGCGGCGGATGTCCTCGGACGAGGAGCTCTTGTCCAGCCACCACTGCAGGGGATACTCGTCGTAGTAGCTCATGACCACGGCCTCCCTCTTGATGCCGTAGCGACGGGCCTCGCCGAGGAAGAGGACCTTGGCTCCGGGAGGGGTCTGGGCGTTGACGAAGTCGATGGCCGGCTGGACCGGGCAGTGGTAGGAGGGGTGGGCCCGGCTCAGGTACTCCGACGCGCCCTGGCGGCCGAGCACGACCGGCGCCGCCCGCAGGGCGTAGAACCAGGTCATGGCATAGACCGCCTCGAAGGTCAGGACATAGACGAGGCCGGCCCTCAGCATGGAGCGCAGCCTCGGGCTGAAGCCCGTCTCCAGGGCGGCCGCGGTCAGGGCGCAGGCCAGGGGGATGTTGGGCAGGCAGTAGCGGAGCATGCGGGTCGTCAGGCTCCAGGAGAGCCACAACCCCAGCCAGGAGAGCCACAGGAGAGCCGGGGCTCCCGGCCGGAACCTGGCCAGCAGGGCCACGGGCAGGACCATGAAGAGGATGGAGCCGTGGTCCATGTTCTCGAAGGGGATGCGCCAGGGATGCGTGAGCCAGAAGCTCAGGCTCTTGGCCGAGCCCAGGACCTCCGCGAGGCGCACTGCCTCGGCGTCTCCCATGAGCTCGCGCCATCTGGGGAACGGGGCTTGGCCGAAGCGCTCGGCCAGGACGGGGTAGACCGGGTTGCCGTAGTGCAGGACGTTCTTGAGGCACCAGGGCAGGGTCATCAGGGCCGCGCTGCCGGCAAAGAGGAGCAGGTCCCGCCTCCTCTGGGGCCGGTCCTTCCAGGTCCACCAAAGGACCGGGACGAGGATGGGCAGGAGGGGCCAAGCCTGATACTTGGAGCCCATGGCGAACCCGGCCAGCAGGCCGGCCAGCACGGCCCAGGGGCCGGTCTTCTCGGTCCTGGACGCCGAGGCTGCCAGGCACAGGAACGCCGCGGTCTGGAACACGGCTTGGCCGTGCTCCACCGCGGCCTTCCAGGACAGGGCGGACACGAGCGGGATGCCGTAGAAGAGGCAGGCGGCGAGCAAGCCCGCGGTCCGGCCGCCGAGGCCGCGGCCCAGGGCGAAGGTGAGGAACAGGGTCTCGACTCCGAAGGACCAGTGCAGGGCCCGGCACAGGACGTCCCCGCCCAGGGGCAGGGCCATGGAGTAGAGCATCTGGACCATGAGGGGCAGGCCCGAATAGAGGAGCTCCGGCGCGGGCACGATGCCGCCCTTGGTCCAATAGAGTTCGGGCAGGCCCAGGTGGTAGACGAGCGCGTCGTAGAAGATCTCGGGCATGAAGCTGGCGAAGAGGTCGAAGCCTGCCAGGACCAGGAGGAAGGATGCGAGGAAGCCTTCCCAGCCTGTCCACCGGCTGGAGGCGCCTGGGGAGGCTGGGGAGCTGCGGTCTCCCAGGAAGAGTTCGAAGGCAAGAGCCGCCAGGCCGGGTCCAAGGACCAGGACCAGGACCGGTCCCCGCCACAGCCCTGCCAGGCCCAGACCCAGCATGGCCAGACCGAGCGCTCCCCAGCCCAGAGCCGAGGCCAGAAGGAAGGCGTTGAGCCGGTCCTCGGGCTCCACCCCGAGCCCCTTGAGTCCCAGGCGGCCCAGGCCCCAGGCCGAGAGGTGGAGCAGGGCCAGGCCCAGGCAGGTCTTCAGCCAGAGCCAAGCTGCCGAGGCCGAGGCGTCGAACACGGGCGGGATGACGTCGAAGGCGTGCGACCAGAAGAGGCGCAGCTGCTCCGAGGGCATCTTGGAGTAGAAGAGGACCGAGGACACGACGATGACGAGGAAGGCCGCGGCGCCGGTCGAGGCCGGGCGGAGGCGCCACTCCAGGGCGGGCGGGGCGCTCGGAAGGGCGGAGGCCGGGTCAGGCTGCCGCCGCTTCTTCGCCATGGGGCCATATTGTAGATAATATGGGGCTGGGGCTTTTTCTTGATTACCCAGGCCAATAAAGCTATCCTATCCGTTCATTTTTCGAGATGTCAGACCGAACCCATACGTCCCACCCGGACATCGAGAAGGTCCTCCTCACCGAGCGCCAGATCAAGGCTCGGATAGCGGAATTGGGGGCCCAGATCTCGCGGGATTACAGCGGCCGCTGCCTGACCATGGTGAGCGTGCTCAAGGGGAGCGTCATCGTCCTCGGGGACCTCATGCGGTCGGTCTCCGGGGACTGCTGCGTGGACTTCATCGGCGTCTCCTCCTATACGGGGACCAAGTCCAGCGGGGTGGTGAGGCTGACCCTGGACCTGCGCGAGAACCCCGAGGGCAAGGACATCCTCATCGTCGAGGACATCGTGGACACGGGCCTGACGCTCCATTACCTCCTCGAGAACTTCAAGACCCGCGGGCCCAGGTCCGTGGAGACCTGCTCGTTCCTCAACAAGCCCTCCTGCAGGAAGGTCTCGGTGCCGGTCAAGTACGTCGGTTTCGACATCCCCAACGAATTCGTCGTCGGCTTCGGGTTGGACCACAACGAGCGGTTCCGCAACCTTCCCTATGTCGGCGTCATGAGGTCCAACGGTGGAAAATAAGAACGCCAAGCAGCTCCTGCTCTGGGGGCTTGCCTTCATCTTCCTCATCCTGGTCGTCCAGAACATGAAGGCCCCTCCGGCCGAGAAGGAGATCCCGTACTCCGAGTTCAAGGCCAAGGTCAGGGCCGGCGCCGTGACCGAGGTGCGGGTGCGCTCCGACCTCATCCGCGGCGAGCTCAAGGAGACGGGCGGCGCGACCCAGCGCTTCAAGACCATCCCCATGCCGGACCTCAAGCTCGTCGAGGACATGGAGGCCTCCAAGGTCCCCCACTTCCAGGGCGAGCCGGACCGCAGCTGGGTGATGAGCATCATCGTCAACGTGGGCTGGATCGTGCTCTTCTTCGGCCTGTGGTGGTTCCTCGTGGTGCGGCAGGTCCAGGTCGGGGGCAAGCAGGCCATGTCCTTCGGCCGCAGCCGCGCCCGGCTGGTCGACGACAAGAAGGCCAAGAAGACCACCTTCGCCGACGTGGCGGGCTGCGACGAGTCCAAGGAGGAGCTCCAGGAGGTCGTCGAGTTCCTCAAGAGCCCGGACAGGTTCCAGAAGCTGGGGGGCAAGATGCCCCGCGGCGTGCTCCTCTTCGGCGCGCCGGGCACGGGCAAGACCCTGCTGGCCCGCGCGGTCGCGGGCGAGGCCGGGGTGCCGTTCTTCATGGCCTCGGCCTCGGAGTTCGTGGAGATGTTCGTGGGCGTGGGCGCCTCGCGCGTGCGCGACCTCTTCGACCAGGCCAAGAAGGCCGCCCCCTCGGTCATCTTCGTCGACGAGTTGGACGCCGTGGGCCGCCACCGCTTCGCGGGCATCGGCGGCGGGCACGACGAGCGCGAGCAGACCCT
>JACRDQ010000018.1 GCA_016218545.1 Elusimicrobiota bacterium | reverse complement strand
CTGCGGGCCCATGACCGCGATCTCGGCCGAGGGCAGGGCGAAGTTGAAGTCCGAGCCCATGTGCTTGGAGTTCATGGCGATGTAGGCGCCGCCGTAGGCCTTGCGCAGGATGACCGTGATCTTGGGGACCGTGGCCTCGGCGTAGGCGTGCAGGAGCTTGGCCCCGTGGCGGATGATGCCCCCGTGCTCCTGCTGGACGCCCGGCCAGTAGCCCGGGACGTCGGCCAGGGTCACGATGGGGACGTTGAAGGCGTTGAGGAAGCGGATGAAGCGGGCGGCCTTGTCCGAGGCGTCGATGGTCAGCGCGCCTGCCATGTGGCCGGGGTTGTTGGCCACGATGCCCACGACGTCGCCGCCCATGCGGCAGAACCCCACGACCACGCTGCGGGCGAAGCCCGCGTGCACCTCGAAGAACTTGTGCTCGTCGGCGATCTGCCAGATGGCGTGGTGGACGCGGTAGGACTTCTTGGGGTCGATCTCGCAGAGCATCTCGAGGAGCGGCGTCGCCCGCCGCACCGGGTCGGGGTTGGCCACGCGCGGGGGCCGCTCCCACCTGTTCTGGGGAAGGTAGCCCAGGAGCTCGCGGACCTGCCGGAACACGTCCGGCTCGGACTGGGCCACGAAGTGGCAGACCCCGGACTTGACCGCGTGGGCCTGGGGGCCTCCCAAGCCGTCGAAGGTGACCTCCTCGCCGGTGGCGGACTTGACCACGGCCGGGCCGGTGACGAACATCTGGCTGACGCCCTGGACCATGAAGATGAAGTCGGTCAGGGCCGGCGAATAGACCGCGCCGCCCGCGCAGGGTCCGAGGATGACCGAGATCTGGGGGACCACGCCGGAGCAGCGGACGTTGCGGCGGAAGATGTGGGCGTAGCCGTCGAGGGACTCGACGCCCTCCTCGATGCGCGCCCCGCCCGAGTCGAGCAGGCCGATGCAGGGCACCCGGTTCTCCATGGACAGGTCCATGACCTTGGCGATCTTCATGGCATGGGCCAGGCCCAGGGAGCCTCCCAGGACCGTGAAGTCCTGGGCGTAGACGCAGACCTCGCGGCCGTTGATGCGGCCGAAGCCCGTCACGACCGCGTCCGCGGGCACGGGCTTGTCGGCCAGGCCGAAGTCCTTGCCCTGGCACTTGATGAGGAGGTCGAGCTCCTGGAAGCTGCCTTCGTCGAGGATGTAGTGGAGCCGCTCGCGGGCGTTGAACTTGCCCTTGGCCTTCTGCGCCGCCATGCGCTCCTTGCCGCCGCCGGCCATGGCGGTCCGAGCCTGGGCCTGGAGGCGCTCCAGGCGGACAGGCGCCCCGCCTTCCTCGGGCGGGGTGGGGCTGGGACTCCTTCTGGCGGCGCGTTCGCTCATGGTCCTCCTTGACGTCGCGGCGATTATACCAAATGGGCCTGCGGCGGTCGCGGCGCAGTTTGCTATCATGCTCGCCATGACCAAGGCCGATCCCCGCCCCCGCGTCCTCAAGCTCGCCTCCGGCAAGGCCTATCAGCGCCTGCTGGCCGGGCCGCCTGCGACCGCGGGCTTGCGCTCCGGCAGGGTGACGCTCGCCCCGGGGCAGACCGTGGGACGGCACACGACCGGCGCCCACGAGGAGGTCCTCGTGGTCCTCCGGGGACGGGGTGCCGCCGAGTGCGACGGCCGGCGGCCGCTCTCCTTGTCCGTCCGCAGCGTGGCCTACATCCCCCCCATGACCGAGCACGACGTCCGGAACACGGGCAAGACGGGCCTCGAGTACGTCTACCTGGTGGCTCCCATCCGCACGCCCCTGCGCGTCCGTTAGACCTACCCGCGCGACGGTCTTTCGGCTCATGACAGGCCGGCCCAGCCGCTGGTACAATGGTCCTTGAAACATGCGCTCCATCCCGTTCCTCTTCCTGCTCGTCGCGCAGGCCGGGCCTGTCGGGGCTCTGCCGGCCGCGGTCCCCGCGCCTTCCCCCGTGGAGAGCATCGATGCCGCGGAGCTCGCCCGCCTCTTCGACGGGAACTTGAGCCGGCCCGGCGACTTCGTGGTCGTTCCCGGGGCCCGGGCCTCGGCCGCTCCCTCCTTCGTCATCCGCGCCGAGGACGCGCCCCTGCCGGCCGCGCCGCGCTTCGCCCTCAACCTGCCGGCCGTGCCCGGGTCCCTGCGCAGCATGGTGGAGGGCTTCCACCTCCTCTTCCATAAGAATCAGGAGGAGACCAGGGAGTACACGGAGCGGATGAACGCCCTCATCAGGGCCAAGAACGAGGGACGCAGCCGGGGCAAGATCCCGGAGTGGACCTATGACGGCCGGCCCAACGAGCCGCCGTGGACCTGCCTGTCCGACGCGGCGGGCACCGTGCACGATTGGTGGGCCATGCAGCTGGGCCGGCCCCTGGGCTCCTATCGGAGCTCGGCCCACGGCGGGGCCGAGGAGGGGCTCGATCCCAGGATGCTCGAGCTGGCCTACATCGAGCGGGCCGGGTCCGGCGACTCGGAGTACTTCCTCCTGCCCAAGTGGATCGAGGAGGACCCGGTGCGCCACCTCGCCATCCCTCAGCAGCCGCGAGGCTACGCCGAGCTCCTCATCGAGGACCAGGGCTACGAGGCCGTCGATCCCGTCACCGACGAGGTCCACCGGTGGGCGCCTGGGATGTCGGCCATGGAGGGCCGGTACAAGGAGCTCTTCGTGGGCTCCCTCCTCCGGCCGCGCACCCCGGACAAGTACGCCCGGGTCCTGGCCGAGGGCATCGAGAAGTGGGGCGTGGCCTACGTCCAACTCGAGGACACCAAGAGGCCGCGCCTGACCGGGGCGCACACCGTGGCCGTGGTCGGCTACTTCTGCATGGAGGGCGCAGACCGCCTCCTCGCCTGCTCCCAGAACAAGTCGGACGAGGATTGGGGGCGCCGCGCGTATTTCGTCGTGCACGACTCGTTCGGGGATTTCTCGGCCGACAAGGTCCGCGACGCCTCGGGCGGGTCCGCCTACAGGGCGGTGAGGATCTCCTCCATCGACCAGGCCATCGTGTTCCCGCACGGGCTTATGGTCTCCGCTCTCCCGGCCGCTCCGGGCGTGTGGAAGGTGACGGTGACGAACAAGGGCGGCCGGCCGGTCCGGCTCGGGACGGTGCGGGCCCAGGCCCGGGGAGCGGACCTGGAGGTCGAGCCTCTGGGCGAGGAGGGCTTCCTCGTCCGTTCCGCCTCTCCGGTCGAGGCCAGGGTCTACGTGGAGGCGCGGCACTACTTCGAGGCCGACGGCAAGGGGCGGGTCTTCCGCCTCCCGCTCTCCGCCGGGGCCGCTGCAGGCGTCGAGGTCGTGCGGACCCCGTTGACCCCGACTTTCTCCGAGCGCAGGAGAGCCTCGGAGACCGGGACTCCTTGAGCGCGGCCACGGTCGCCTTCCTGGCCGCCGCGGTCCTGTGCTGGGGCCTGAGCGCCTTCTTCGACAAGCTCTGTTTTCGCTATTTCCCCGGGAGCGCGCCTGCCACGGACGTCTTCCTGGTCCGCCTCGCCCTGACCATCCTCCTGCTGCTCCTTCCCGTGGCTCTGCGCTGGCGCAGCATCTGCGGGGTCGCTGCCGGGACCGCCCGGATCGGCCTCTTCTGGATCGGCGCCAGCGTGGTCGCCGCGATGTCCGGCGTCTACTTCTATCTCGCGGCCATGTCCGGAGCCGAGGCCTCCAGGATCGTGCCGCTCAGTTCGACTTATCCGCTCGTGACTTTCGTGCTCGCGGTGACCTTCCTGGGAGAGGGCTTCGCGGCGAGCAAGCTGGTGGGCACCCTCTTCGTCTGCGTGGGCGTGTTCTTCCTCTCCCGCTGACGGTGCCTGGCATTGTATTGATTGTATTCTTTGTCAGAATAGGCTGACAAAGAATACAATCAATACAATGCCAGGCACCGTTCTTGACACGTTCGGGAAATTCCGATAATATTGTCGGACAAATGGCACTCTTGGGAGATGTCTATTTCTATATTTCCGCCTTTGGTTTCGCGGCCAGTTGCGCCCTGTTCGGGTTCTTCCTCCGGCAGTACCGTCTGGCCGCTGCTCAGGCCGGTGACGAGCACGACGTCGAGCCGGTCGAGCTCCCCAAGGTCGTGCCCCTGATCTCTGAGTCCGAGCCCAAGCTCTCCGTCTCTGCGGTCCTGGAGCCCGAGAAGCCCGCGGTCCCGTTCGTGCCCGAGCCTTCCCCGGCTGCGAAGTCCGTGCCCGCTCCGGCCGCCAAGCCCGAGCCTCAGCCTTCCTTGCAGGCGGCTCTGGCCGCCCTGCCTCCTGCCGGGCCCGCGGTGCCGCGACCCAAGAGCGAGACGACGTGGCCCGGCGGCATCAGCCCAGCCATCGTCTATCTTCAGAGCGTCAAGAGCCAGCTCGAGCTCCTCGAGAAGGAGGTCGGCAACCTCAAGTCCCTGGCAGCCAAGCAGACGAGTCAGGAAGAGCTCATCCTCAAGAAGCTCGGCGAACTTTCCGAGCAGCTCAAGTCCGGCCGGCCGAGCCAGACCACGACCCAGCCGCGCGTCTCTCCGACGCCTGCTCCGGCTCAGCCCAAGCCCGTGACCAAGCCTCCGGAGGCAGCTCCTGCTCCGGCTCCCGCCCCTGCCCCTTCTCCGGCCAAGCCGGTCGTGACCCTTCCGCCGATCACCACTCCTCCTGTTGCCTCCGCGCCCGAGCCGGTGGCCTCACCGGCCCCGCAGAGCCCTGTGCCTGAACCGCTCATCTCCCTTCCGCCGCAGACTCCCGAGGTGGTCGTGACTGCTCCGGCTCCGCAACCCGTAGTCGAGGCGGCTCCGGCCCCGGCCATCCAGCCTCTGGCCGATGAGAAGCCGGGGGGCCCTGCTCCGATCGTGCTCGAGGGAATCCCTGAACAGGCGGGCGCGGCGCAACCGGAGTCCAAGCCCAGCCGCAAGGGTCCGGTCTGGCCCATCTGATTCTTGTCCTATCCCTGATCTTCCTCGGCCCTGTCAGCGGGGCCAGGGCCGGGATGTTCCCGGAGAGCCCATTCTCGAGCAGGTCCGCCGGGACCGCGGCAGCGTCCTTCCTCAAGTTCCCTGCAGGGTCCAGGGTCGAGGCCATGGGAGGAGCTGCCTCGGCCTCGGCCCGGGGTGCTGAGGCGGTTTTCTACAATCCCGCGGGGATCCTAGGCCAACCCCAAGCCCCTGCCTCGGACCTGATCCTGGGCTACTCCAACCTCCTCTCCGGAGCCCAGGCAGGCTCGGCCGCCATGAGCCGCTCCATCAGCGGAGTCGGGACGGTCGCGGCCGGGCTGGTCTACTTCGCTCACGGAGGCCAGACCGCCTACGACGCCAAGGGCGACCCGGTCGGTGAGTTCTCCCCCTCGGACTTCGCTCTGAGCGTCGCGTTCAGCCGCGGCTTCGCGGACAAGGTCAGGGCGGGAGCCGGGCTCAAGGTGATCCGCTCCTCCCTGCAGAGCGATTCCGCGGGCTCGGCTGCCGTGGACCTTGGGGTCCAGTTCCCGGGACTCCTGGCCTTGGGGGACGGGCCGCTCGACGTGGGAGCGAGCGTGTCCCACCTGGGCCTGCCCATGAGGCTGGGAGGCTCG
Organism: Elusimicrobiota bacterium; assembly: GCA_016218545.1. Taxonomy (GTDB): domain Bacteria; phylum Elusimicrobiota; class Elusimicrobia; order UBA1565; family UBA9628; genus JACQWX01. Next base: position 298,933 of record JACRDQ010000018.1, on the reverse strand, counting down.
GCGTATCCGCTTCCCATGCGCTTGAGCGGCGGGGTCCTCTGGCACGTCAACCCCGTGCTCAAGGCTTCCATGGACGCCCACTTCCCCGTGGATGACGACGCCTACATGTCTTTGGGCGTTGAGCTCCTCATCGCCATGGGCAAGGGGATTCAGGGCGCGCTCCGGGCCGGCTACAACCAGGGCGCCACGCGCGGCATCGACGGCCTGACCGGCGTCACCGCGGGCTGCGGGCTCGACCTGGGCCGGTTCCGGTTCGACTACGCCTGGGCGCCCTACGGCGACCTTGGCCACGCCAACAGGGCCAGCCTCGGCCTGCGTTTCTGATGGACGCCGGCCTCGGCCTGCACACCGCCGGGCTCCTGCTGTCCTTCGGCTTCCTCGTCGGCATCGTCGGGTCCGTGCTGGGCGTGGGAGGAGGCGTCTTCCTCGTCCCTCTCCTGGTCATGTGGCTCCAGGTGCCGGTCCACCAAGCCATCGCCGTGTCCCTGGTGGCCATCATCGCGACCTCGAGCGCGGTCGCGTCCGTCAACATCGAGCGGGGCTTGGCCAACATGAGGCTGGGCGTGGTCCTGGAGATGACCACGGCCGTGGGCTCCATCGCCGGAGCGCTCGTGGCGAACATGCTCCCCGGCCGAGTGGTCGAGCTGCTCTTCTCGCTGATGCTCTTCCCCGTGGCCGGGTCCATGCTCTTCAAGAGCCTGCGTCCCGGAGGGCCGCTCCGGGTTCCCGCGGCCCAGGCCGGACCGGGGCCGTTCGACGCGGTCTTCTTCGACCCTTCCGTCTCCGCCGAGACCTCCTACACCGTGCGCAGGATCGTGCCCGCGTCCCTGGCTTCGTTCGCGGCGGGTTCGCTCTCCGGGCTTTTGGGTCTTGGCGGCGGCATCATCCAGGTCCCGGTCATGAATCTCCTTTGCGGGGTGCCCATCAAGGCCGCTGCGGCCACGAGCAACTTCCTTATCGGCGTGAGCGCGGCCGCGAGCGCCGTGATCTACCTCAAGCGCGGGCTCGTGGTGCCGGAACTGGCCGCCGTGGTCGTGGCAGGCGTCCTGCTCGGGTCCGTGGTCGGCATCCAGGTTCTCTATCGGGCGAGGTCCGAGAAGATCCAGCTGGCCTTCTCCGTGGTCGTGCTGCTGGTGGCGGTCAAGATGCTCAAGGCCTCCCTGACCCCATGAACACCCCCGGCGGTTTCTCGGAGAAGCGCTTCGGCCGGCTCATCCAGCGGACCCTCCAGGCCGGCGTGGCCGCGGCGTTCTGTCTCGTGCTGGCCGGCTGGGGCTTGGGTCTGGCCGGGAGCCCCGCGGCCGGGCGGCTCCTCTACGCGGGGATCGTGGCCCTGGTGCTCACGCCCGTGGCCAGGGTCGGCATGCTCGTCTACGGGTTCCAGAGGAACGGCCAGCCGTTCTTCGCCCTGGCCTCCCTGGTGGTACTGCTCCTGCTCCTGGTCTCGGCCCTTCTTTAGCGCTCGACCACGACCGCGACTCCCTGCCCCCCTCCGACGGAGATCGCGGCCGCGCCCAGCCTGAGGTTCCGGCGGCCGAGCTCCTTGAGCAGGGTCAAGACGAGCCTGCCGCCGGTCCCGCCGAAGGCGTGTCCGAGCGCGATGGCGCCTCCGTTCACGTTGACCTTCTCCTCGGGGATGCCCAGCTCCTTGATGTCCGCGAGAACTTGGCCGGCGAAGGTCTCGTTGATCTCGAAGAGGTCGATGTCCTCCACCCGCACTCCCGCTTCCGAGACCGCGCGCTTGAGCGCCCCGGCGCAGGCCAGGGCCATCCTTCGCGGCGCTTCGGAGGTCACCGCGTCGGCGAGCAGGCGGCCCAGGGGCTCGATCCTGCCCGCGGCCGGGCCGCGGGCCAGGAGCAGGGCTGAGCCGCCGTCCGCGATGCCGTGGACGCTGGCGTGGGTCGGCGTGCTCCCTTCGAAGAGAGGCTCCGAGCGCGTGAAGTGTTCCGGGGCCGGGTCGCGGAGCACCAGGTCGTCCGCCGCGAGTCCCGGGACCTGGACGATCTCCGAGGCGAAGAGGCCGCTCTTCTGCGCCTTGCCGGCCAGGGCGTGGCTGCGCAGGGCCCAGCGGTCCTGGTCCTCCCGGCTGATGCCGGCCTCGAGGCACGTGCGGTGGGTGGAGGCGGCGATGGCCTCTCCTGCCGAGAGGTCCGTGAAGGACGGGATGAGCACGGCTTTGCGGACCATGCTCGGAGCATCCGCTCCGGCCGCGGCCGCGATCGAGGCTGCGCCGAGCCTGAGGTCCTGGGCCGCGACCGCCACGGCGTAGAGCCCGGACCCGCACGCCAGGCCGACGGTCTTGCCCGGCGAGGAGTCGGGCAGGCCGGCTCGGTGCCCCACGTAGCGGCCGCCGTAGCAGGCGTGCGGTCCGACGTGGTAGGCGTTGCCGAACACGACCTCGTCCACGGCCCGGGGCTCGAGGCCCGAGCCGGCCAGGGCGGCCTTGAGGGCCGCGGCCGCCAGGTCGAAGGGGTCCTGTCCCTGGAGTCTGCCGCCCTTGGCGCCGGAGCCGTCCGTGCCGCCGGACCACGCGCCGAACGGCGTCCTGGCTCCCGCCAGGATGACGATGTCGTCCGCCATCAATCCCCTCCTCTGAGCATCGGCTTGATGACCGAGAGCATCCGGCCATGGACGCGGCCGTTGGTGGCCAGGGTCTGCTTCCCGTAGTCCTGATAGCGCTTCCAGGCCGAGCCCCGGAAATCCGTGACCTGTCCTCCTGCTTCGCGGACCAGGAGCAGTCCCGCGGCCGCGTCCCAGGGGCTCAGCCCGAACTCCCAGAACCCGTCCGCCCTTCCCGCCGCGATCCAGGCCAGGTCGCGCGCGGCGGAACCCGAGCGCCTGATGTCGTGGCAGAGCTCGAGGAATTCAGCGTAGAAGCCCGTGTAGTAGGACGAGCGTCGGTGACGGTCATAAGGGAAGCCGGTGATGAGCAGGCTCTCGCTCAGCTTCGCCACCGAGGAGACCCTCATCCTCCGGCCGTTGAGGTAGGCTCCCTTGCCCGCCTCGGCGAAGAAGGTCTCTCCGCTCGACGGGTCGAAGACGCCTCCGAGCAGGGGGCTCCCCCGCCGGAGCAGGCCGATGGAGACCGTGAAAGCCGGGAAGCCGTGGGCGTAGTTGGTGGTGCCGTCCAGGGGGTCCACGATCCAGAGGAACTCCGAGCCGCGGAGGCTCGCGTGGCCTTCCTCGGCGATGACGTCGTGCTCCGGGAAAGAGCGCCTGATGAGGGAGAGGATGAGCCGCTGGCTCTCGAGGTCCGCCTCGGTCAGCAGGTTCGCCCGCGCCTTGACGCTCACCTTGACCTTGCCGAACCTGCGGACCAGGACCGCCCCGGCAGCCGAAAGGGCCTTGAGGAGGACCGTCCTGCAGCGCGGAACGCTCATGCCGAGGCCTCCCTGCACAGGCTCATGACCACGGCCCTGGCCAGGGACGCGGGAACAGGGGCCTCGGCCTCGGCGGACGGCGCCATGCCTGCCGAGCGCATGGCGGCCGAGGTCGTGCGTCCGATGGAGACCGTCCTGCCCGCCGAGAGGAACCGGCGTACGCCGCGGGCTCCCAGGGCCTTGGCGAAGACCGCGGCAGCCGAGGGAGAGGCGAAGACCACGGCGTCCGCTCCCTGAGAAAGGGCGGTCCTGAGCCTGGCGCATCCGGCCGGGTCCGGGACCGTCCTGTAAGCCTCCACCATGGTGACGGAGACTCCCTTCTCCTTGAGGAGTCCAGGCAGGGTGTCGCGTCCCTCACGCGCCCTGGGGAAGAGCACGCTCTTGCCTGAAAGCCCGGTCATGACCTTGGCCAGGCCTTCGGCGCTGGAGTCCCGGGGCAGACGCGGGGACTTCCAGCCCGCTTTGGCCAGGGCGCCTGCCGTGGCCGAGCCCACGGCGAAGAGCTTGCGTGGCCTGGCCAGGGGCAGGGCAGCCAGGGTCCTGGCCCTGGCGAAGAAGGATTCCACGCCTCTGGCGCTCGTGAAGGCCGCCGCCTCGAACCTGGCCAAGGAGCGGATGGCCTTGTCGAGCCCTGCCCACGACGAGGGCGGCGCGGTCTTGACCAGGGGAGCCAGGACCACCCTGGCTCCCAGGGACTTGAGTCTCTTGGCCAAGTCCAGGGATTGGGCTCTGGGCCTGGTGATGACGACGGTCTTGGCGTGGAGAGGTCTGCCTGGCATTGGATTCTGTCATGCTAGTCTACCATTTTCAGCAGGTCCCCGGCCGTCGGTTGACACCCCCCCGTCGGCTATGTTATAGTCTTTCCTATCCGCAACGATATGCCTGCCGAGAAGGGCAAGCCCACAAGGGAAATGCCAGCCACCAAGACGACCCCCCCGGTCAAGACTCCCGGGCCGCGCAAGACCGTCCGGGTCGCGAGCCTCCTCTCCGAGGACGTCATCTCCATCGTTTCCCCGGCCCCGGAGAAGGCCGCGCTCATCGAGTCCATGGTCCGCGGGCTCTGCGAGAAGAAGGGGCTCGGCGATCCCCAGCCTTTCCTGGCCAAGGTCTTCGAGCGGGAGAAGAAGATCAGCACCACCCTCGATACGGGCCTGAGCCTTCCGCACAATCCCAGGACCGAGAGGGAGCCGGGCTCCCCTGCCGGCACGGATCCCCTGAGCGCCCTGACCGGCATCTTCGCGTCTTTGGCCGTCATCCCAGGCGGCATGGCCGATCCCAACGAGAAGGATATCCCCATCAGCGTGATGTTCCTGTTCCTTTCGCCGGACCGCAGCGAGTTCTTCCCCGTCCACCTGCAGTTCCTGCGGTCCGTCGCAGGGCTCTTCAAGCCCGCCCTGATCGCGGAGCTCGTCAAGGCCCCCACCCCCGCCGCGGTCCTTGAGATGATCCGCAAGGCCGAGAAGTAGGCCCCCGCGATGGTCCGCGGGCCCTCCCGCCGCGTCACCGACGTCGTGGTCCTCAGCACGGCCATGCTCACCTTCATCTCCTTCTGGCGAGCCGCGGCCATCGTGCTCTGCGACATGGCTTCCACCGCCTGGTACATCGGCGGCATCGCGGAGCAGGCCATGGGCAGGGCCGCTCCCTGGTTCATCCTCGCGGTCATGGCTTTCTCGGCGTGCGTCCTGGCCCTCTACGTGGAGGGCTCCTCCATGTTCGTGCGCGGGGGCGTCTACAAGGTCGTCAAGGAGGCCATGGGAGGGACCTTGGCCAAGGTCTCGGTCTCGGCCCTCATGTTCGACTATGTCCTGACCGGCGCCATCAGCTCGGTCTCGGCGGGCCAGTACGTCACGGGCCTGCTCAACTCGCTCTTCCCGTACGTGCGCATCGACTGGCACCTCGCCCCGGCGCTCTTCTCATGTCTCTTCGCCCTGGTCGCGGTCCTCTATTTCTGGAGACTCAACATCATCGGCATCGAGGAGTCCTCGGACAAGGCCGTGAAGATCATCCTGGCCACGGCGGTCATGGGGATCGTCATGACGGGCTTCTGCCTTTGGACCGTCCACCAGAGGGGCTTCTCCTGGCCGTCGGGCGAGCTCAGCTTCAGCAAAGAGGGGCTGGGCTGGCTGGCCGGCGCGGACTGGCACCGCCGCATCGGGGCCTTCGGCATCCTCATCGCGTTCGGCCACGCGTTCCTGGGCTTGAGCGGCCTGGAGACCCTGGCCCAGGTCCACCGCGAGATGGAGGCGCCCAAGGTCCCGAACCTCAAGAAGACGGCGCTCATCGTCTTCCTCTTCGCCGCGCTCCTGACCAGCTCGGTCTCCTTCTTCGCCGTGGGCATCATCCCGGACGACGTGCGCGCCAAGTACATCGACAACCTCTTCTCCGGCCTGGCCATGAGCGTGGCCGCTCCCCACGGGGTCCAGATCGTCCTCCAGGCCCTGGTCGTGCTCGTGGGCGCAGCCATCCTCTGCGGCGCGGTCAACACCGCGATCGTCGGCTCCAACGGGGTCATGAACCGGCTGGCCGAGGACGGCATCCTGCCGGATTGGTTCCGCTATCTGCATCACCGTTACGGCACGACCCACCGGATGATCAACCTCGTGGTGGGCCTGCAGATCCTCACGATCATCCTCTGCCGCGGCGACGTCTACCTCCTGGGCGAGGCCTACGCTTTCGGCATCATCTGGAGCCTCGTCTTCAACGCGGCTTCCATCGTGATCCTGCGCTTCAAGGTGCGCGGCAACCGGGAGTGGACGGTGCCCCTCAACGTCAAGGCCGGGGGTGTCCAGGTCCCGATCGGCCTGACCGCGGTCTTCCTCGTCCTGCTCTCCGTGGGCCTCGTCAACCTGGCCACCAAGAGGGTCGCGACGGTCTTCGGGATCGCGTTCACGGTGGTCTTCTTCCTCATGTTCCTCATCGCCGAGAGGCTCAACCGGGGCCGGGGAAAGATGGAGCACCGGGAGAAGGTCAACCTCATCAACGAGGAGACCGTGGAGGACGTGCTCAAGCACATCGACAAGCCCAACCGGGTGCTCGTGGCGGTGCGCGACCCCAACGGCCTGCACCACCTGGCCAAGACCCTGGAGAGCCTCGATGACGAGACGACCGAACTCGTGGTCCTCTACTGCAAGATTCAGCACGGCATGAGCTTCGGCGGGGACATCGTGTCGCTCGGGCCCGAGGAGGAGCACGTCTTCACCCGGGTCATCGAGGCGGCGGAGAAGGCTGGCAAGACCGTGACCCCGCTCATGGTGCTCTCCAACGACCCCTTCTACGCCATCGCCCAGTCGGCCCAGGCCGTGGGCGCGGGCGAGGTGGTCCTGGGCGCCTCGGGACGCATCGGCCTGGAGGTCCAGCTCGAGCGCCTGGCCATGACCTGGGGAGCGCTGCAGAAATCCGACGCGACGCCCGTGACCTTCCGCGTGGTCCAAAAGGGCGGCGCCGAGATGGTGGCTGAACTGTGATCATGCGAATCGTGAAGCACGGCGAGAAAGTCCTGCGCCAGGCGTGCGAGCCCGTGGACTACGCCGCGGTCAAGCGCGAACTGCCGCGGCTCCTGCGGGACATGTTCCAGACCATGTACTCGGTGCGCGGGGTCGGGCTGGCCGCCCCCCAGGTCGGCTTGAACCTGCGCCTGTCCGTCATCGACGTCAGGCCCGAGGGCAAGGCCCAGCGCCTGGTCCTCATCAATCCCGTGATCGTCTCCAAGTCCGGCAAGGTCGTGCACGAGGAGGGCTGCCTCTCCCTGCCCGGCGTCTGGGCCGAGGTCGAGCGCTGCGCCAAGGTCACGATCAAGGCCCTCGACGCCCGCGGCCGGCCCTACGAGATGACGGGCGAGGGCATGCTCGCCCGCGCCTTCCAGCACGAGGTGGACCACCTCAACGGCAAGCTCTTCATCGACCATCTCGATTTCATCACCAAGCTCAAGGTCATGAGCGTCATCAAAGAGGCGAGGAAGAACTGGACGTGAAGGTCCTGTTCTACGGGACTCCCGGGGTCGCGGTCCCGTTCCTTGAGGACCTGGCCCGGGACCACTCGGTCGTCGGCGTCGTGACCCGCGCCGACAAGCCCGCGGGGCGAGGGCTCGCCCTCGAGGCCCCGCCGGTCAAGACCAAGGCCCTCGCCTTGGGCCTGCCCGTGCTCCAGCCCGTCCGCTCGGCGGAGATCGCGGCTGAGATCGCAAGCCTCTCCCCGGACCTCGCGGTCGCGGTGGCCTACGGCAGGATACTCGACAAGGCGACCCTGGCCGTGCCGAGGCTGGGCACGCTCAACGTCCACTTCTCTCTCCTGCCGAAGTACCGCGGAGCGGCTCCGGTGCAGTGGAGCCTGGTCAGGGGCGAGACCGTCACCGGGGTCACGGTCTTTTGGCTCGACGAAGGGCTCGACACCGGCCCGGTCGCGTCCTCCCGCTCCGTGCCCGTGGGTCCCGAAGAGGACGCGGCCGCCCTCTTCGAGAAGCTCGCGGCCCTCGGCCGGACCCTGCTGGCCGAGACGCTCGCCGAGGCGGCGGCAGGCAGGAGCCGCCGAGAGCCCCAGGTCGGAGAGCCTTCTCTGGCGCCCGTCATCAAGCGCTCGGACGCGCGGGTCTCGCTGGACACGCCTGCTCCGACGGTCCACAACCTCGTGCGCGGCATGTCCCTGGGTCCGAGGGCCTTCCTCGACCTCGTGCTCGGAGGCAGGCCCGTGAGGCTGACTTTGTGCAAGACTTCCCTTGAAGTCCCGCCTGCCGCGCCTGGGGACCCCGGACGTCCTGCGGACGTTTCCCCAGGCACGACCGGAAGAGGAGAGGCGCCGGTCGGCGCCATCGTCGGCATTGAGCGAGGGAAGGGTTTTTTGGTACAATGTGGACAAGGAAGCCGCCTCTGGGTCCTTTCAGTCCAACCTGAAGGAAAAAGGCAGATGCCGGCGGCAGATTTCCTCAACGGCGCGCGGCTCAAGATCGGCGACGTCCTGTCGGTCCGCGGCGCGGCCTGAGGGTTTGCCCGGCGTCGCCTTCCATTCCATGGCGGCTGAGGAGAATTTTGAAAGTCCGTTCATTCGAAGTCTCGCTGGCGGTCGTCGGCCTGGCTTTGACGGCGTTCCTGGTACTGCAATGGTCTCTCGAGAGCGTCATCCACTCGCGCAAGACGGTGACCGTGCCCGAGCTGAAGGGCAAGTCGCTGTCCGCCGCGCTCGACCTGTTGGGCCCGGTGAACCTGGGCTTGAAGAAGGAGGGCTCGGAGTTCGACAACAAGGTTCCGGTGGACGCGGTCCTGCGCCAGCTGCCGGCCGCCGGGACCATGGTCCGGGAGGGCAAACTGGTCCGCGTGACGGTGAGCCACGGCGGGGTGACGGTCTTCGTGCCCAACATCCTCGGCATGCCGCTCAGGAACGCCGAGATGCTCCTGCGTCAGGCGCAGCTCATGCTGGGCGAGCGCAGCGAGACCTACTCGCTGAGCGCGGAGAAGGGCGTGGTCCTCTCCCAGTCCCCGGGCCCGGAGACCAGCGTGGAGCGGGAAGCGCTCGTGGACGTCGTGGTCTCGGGCGGCCCGCCTCCGAACGGGGTGGTCCTGATGCCGGACTTCAACCGCAAGGACATGGCCGAGGCGATGTCCTGGGCCTCCTCGGCGGGCGTCCGGGTGAAGGTGTCCACGGACACGACCTCCCTCTTCCCCTTCGGGGTCATCCTCAGCCAGAGCCCCAAGCCCGACACGGTCGTGGGACCGGAGGCGAAGGTCTCGGTCACCATCAGCGGCCGCAAGAAGGGCCCCTCCACGGGGCCGGCGGCGCGGACGTTCCACTACGAGGTGTCGCAGGGAGCCAGCGAGAGCCTCGTGCGCATCGTCATCTCGGACAAGTTCGGCGAGCGGGAGCTCTTCAACGGCGTGCGCAAGCCGGGCTCGAAGATCGACCTGCCCATCCAGGACGTGGCGGGCGGCGGCAGGGTGAAGATCTTCCTCAACGGCGTGCTCGTGGAGGAGCGGGACCTCTGATGACCACGGCCACGCGGCGTCCGGCCGGCCTCCAGGTCGTGCCCTCGCTCCTCTCCGCGGACCTTGCCCGGCTCGGGGCGTGCCTCGACGCGGCCTGCAAGGCGGGCGCGGCGTGGGTCTCCGTGGACGTGATGGACGGGCACTTCGTGCCCAACATCAGCTTCGGGCCGGACCTCGTCCGGCTCATCAAGCGGCGGACGGGTCTTTTCGTGGACGCGCACCTCATGGTCTCCAACCCCGAGGAAGCGGCGTCCTTCTTCGTCGCGGCCGGCGCGGACATGGTGGTCCTCCATCTCGAGGCGTGCCGCGACCCTCGCGCCGCGCTCAGGCGCCTGCGCAAGGCGGGCGTGCTCGCGGGCCTGGCGATCAAGCCGCGCACGCCCGCGGCCCGGCTTCTCCCCCTCCTGGGGGAGGTGGACCTGGCCCTGGTCATGACCGTGGAGCCCGGCTTCGCCGGGGCGAAGTTCCTCGAGCCCATGCTGGCCAAGGTCCGGACCCTGCGGCGCGTCATCGACGCCGAGGGCCTCGACTGCGGGCTCCAGGTGGACGGCGGCATCAACGCGGTCACCATCGCGGCCGCGGCCGCGGCCGGGGCGGACAGCTTCGTGGCCGGGAGCGCGGTCTTCGGGGCCAAGGACATCGGCGCCGCCTTCCGCGCCCTGAGCGGGAAGGCCAAGATTTCGTTCAATCACAAGACATGAGGAGAGTATCATGGCAGTAGTCATCAGACTCCAGCGCATCGGCAAGCCGAAGCAGCCTTATTACCGGGTGGTCGCCATCGAGAAGTCCCGGGGGGCCGTGGGCCGGCCGATCGAGATCCTGGGCTCGTACAACCCGCGCGTGGAAAAGGGCGTCGAGAAGGTCCAGTTCAACGCGGAGCGCTACGCCCATTGGATCAAGGTGGGCGCCAAGCCCTCCGAGACCGTGGCCACCCTGCTCAAGGGCAGGGTCGCCGTCGAGAAGTCCCCTGCGGGCGCCAAGCCATGACCGAGCTCAAGCGAGGAAATGGTTGCGTCCATCGCGGTGGGAGGCGACCATGAAGGCGCTCGTCGAATACATCGTCGGCAAGCTCGCCAACCATCCCGACCAGGTCTCCGTGACCGAGTCGGAGGCCGAGGGCACGGTCGACCTCAAGCTCGTCGTCTGCGAGGACGACAAGGGCAAGATCATCGGCAAACAGGGCCGCGTCATCAAGGCGGTCCGCGCCCTCGTGGGCGCCGCCGCGGCGAAGAAGGGCAAGAGGGCTTTCCTGGAAGTCGAGTGAAGCGCTCCCCCCTCGCGTCGGAGGTCTCGTTCACGGTCGTGACGCTCTTCCCCGGCATGTTCGACGGGGTGTTCGGCGAGAGCATCGTCGGCCGCGCGCGGGAGAAAGGCCTCGTGAAGGTGGACTTCGTCAACCCGAGGGACTTCTCCACGGACCGGCACCGCAAGGTCGACGACCGCCCCTACGGCGGCGGGCCCGGCATGATCATGATGGCCGAGCCCCTCTTCCGCGCCATCCGGGACGTCCGCTCCCGGGAGCCGGGGGGACGCGAGCCCTGGGTCGTGCACCTTTCCCCGCAGGGGCGCAGGTTCGACGCGGCCGTGGCCGCGGAGCTGGCGGCGAAGGGGCGCGTGGTCCTGGTCTGCGGGCATTACGAGGGCATCGACGAGCGCCTCGCGTCCGCGTTCGACGACGAGGTCTCGATCGGCGATTTCGTCCTGACGGGAGGCGAGATCGCCGCCATGGCCGTGGTGGACTCGGTGACGAGGCTCGTCCCCGGCGTCCTCGCGGACGAGGCGGTCCAGGCGGAGTCGTTCTTCCCGCCCGCGGAGGGGTCCTGCCGGCTGGACCACCCGCACTATCCGCGGCCCCGTGTGTGGCGGGGCAAGAAGGTCCCGGCGGCCCTGCTTTCCGGAGACCACGGCCGCATCAGCCAGTGGCGCTCTCGCGCCGCGGCTGCGGCGACCCGCAGGAAGCGTCCGGATTTGTTGAGATCGAAGGAGGAGTCATGACGGCACAGAAGACGAAGAAGGTCCCCACGTTCAGGCCGGGAGACACCGTGAAGGTGCACCTCAAGGTCGTCGAGGGAGAGAGCGAGCGCATCCAGGTGTTCGAAGGGACCGTCATCCGGTTCCGCGGCGAAGGCGAATCCAAGACCTTCACGGTCCGGAAGATCTCCTTCGGAGTGGGCGTGGAGCGGACCTTCCCCCTGGTCTCCCCCCACATCGACCGGGTGGAGTTCGTGCGCACGGGCAAGGCCCGCCGCTCGAGGCTCTACTACCTGCGCGGGCTGACGGGCAAGGCCGCCCGCCTGCTCGAGGACGACACGAGGACCGGCTACAAGGGCGAGGCGACGGACGCCTCCTCCGGCAGCGCCGCCCCGTCCGCCCCCGCCGCCCAGGCCGCTGCCGCGGCTCCGGCGGCTCCCGCTCCGGCCGCTTAATCCCGCGGTCGGGTGTTGTCCAGGGCCCGCTTCGACTCGGACCTGCGCCGGGACTCAGGTCTCGGCGGCTCGGCCGTCCTCGTCGGAGTCGATGAGGCGGGCAGGGGCCCCCTGGCGGGCCCCGTGGTGGCCGCCGCGGTCGTCTTGGCCGTCGGCGGCCACCCGGACCTTTCCGGGGTCCGCGACTCCAAGCTCCTGAGCGCAAGGCTGCGCCGGGCCTTCCGGGAAGCCATCCTCCGCCGGGCCAGGGCGGTCTCGGTCGGCTGGGCCACCCCTTCCGAGATCGACCGCGACAACATCCTCGCCTCCACCCTGGCCGCCATGCGCCGGGCCGTGCTGCGCGTCGCCGCGGCCTGCGGCCCGGTCCCGGTCCTCGTGGTGGTGGACGGCAACCGGCACATCCCGCGCCTCGGGCTCCGGCAGGTCGCCATCCCGGAGGCCGACGACCTCTCCTTGAGCGTGGCCGCGGCCAGCGTGCTCGCCAAGGTCACGAGGGACTCCTGGATGGAGCGCCTCGACCGCCGCTACCCGGGCTACGGCATGGCCGAGCACAAAGGGTACGGCACGCCGCGGCACCTCGAGTCGCTCGCGGCCCTGGGGCCCTGCCCCGCGCATCGCCGCACCTTCGCTCCGGTGTCGGCCCGCGAGCCCGTCCGGTCCCGATGAGCAGGCGCGCGGGAGGCGAGGCCGAGGCCAAGGCCGCCGAGTTCCTCGAGTCGCGGGGCTTCGTCATCATCGAGCGCAACTACGCCAAGCCGTTCGGCGAGATCGACATCGTGGCCCGCGACGGGGACTCCGTGGTCTTCGTGGAGGTCAAGGCCAGGGCGGGCAGCGCCTTCGGCGGGCCCGAGGCCGCGGTCGACCTCCGCAAGCGCCGCAAGCTCGCGCGCACGGCGCAGGCCTGGCTTCTGTCCCGGCGCTGGGAGGGCCCGTCGCGCTTCGACGTGGTCGCCTTCGAGGGCTCCGAGGTCCGGCATATCACGGACGCCTTCGGCGCCGCGGGCTGACTCCGCAAGAGCCCGCGTACGGCTTTCTCCGGCCGAGAATGTTTGCTAGACTTGGGGCCTATGAAGATAGAAAAATATGTCGGCAGCATCCGCGACGCCGTCGCCTACCTGAAGAAGAGGGTCCCGGGAGCTCAGTGCAAGGTCGGGCTCATCCTGGGCAGCGGACTCTCCGAGGCGGTCCCGCACCTCGAGGGCATGAAGATCGTGCCCTACACCGACATCCCCCATTTCCCGAGGACCACGGTCGCCGGTCACGAGGGCAAGCTCATCTTCGGCCGCTTCAACGGCATCCCGCTGGTCGTGATGCAGGGCCGCTTCCACTATTACGAGGGGCACTCGATGGAGACCATCGCGCTCCCCATCCGGGTCATGGAGTACCTGGGCTTGAAGTGCCTCATCATCACCTCCGCGGTCGGGTCGCTGCGCCGGGGCATCAAGCCCGGGCACTTCGTGGTGCTCGATGACCACATCAACCTCATGGGCCGCAACCCCCTGCGCGCGTTCCACGAGGAGGAGTTCGGTGAGATGTTCCCGGACCTGACCGACGCCTACGACCCCAAGATGCGCAAGCGCATCGTCTCGCTCTGCCGCAAGTACCGGGCCCCGGTCCACGAGGGCGTCTACGTCGCGGTGGGCGGACCCTCCTACGAGACTCCGGCCGAGATCAAGGCCTTCGCCATGCTCGGCGGGTCCGTGGTCGGGATGTCCGTGGTCCCCGAGGTCATCGTCGCCCGGCAGATGGGCGTGAGGGTCTCGGTCCTGACTTGGGTGTCCAACATGGCGAGCGGCCTGCCCGGCGCCTCGCTCAACCACACCGAGGTGCTCGCGCTGGGCAAGCAGGTCGCCGGCCGGCTCAAGAACGTCCTGCGGGACCTCCTGCGGGAGCCGGGCTCGATATGCGCTTCCTAGACCTCATCATCAAGAAGCGCGGGGGCGGCCGCCATACCCCCGAGGAGATCACGTTCATCGCGCGCGCCGCGGCCGAGGGCACGGTCCCGGACTATCAGCTCTCCGCCTGGCTCATGGCCGTGGTCCTCAAGGGCATGGACACGGCCGAGACCGTGGCCATGACGCGGGAGATGCTGGCCTCGGGCTCCAAGCTCTCGCTCAAGGGATATGGCGCGCCCAAGGTGGACAAGCACTCCACAGGCGGAGTCGGCGACGGCGTCTCCATCGCCTTGGCGCCCCTGGCCGCGGCCGCCGGGCTCGTGGTGCCCATGATGTCGGGCCGGGGCCTCGGCCATACCGGCGGAACCCTCGACAAGCTCGAGGCCATCAAGGGCTTCAGGGTCGGCCTCCCCGAGCCGGCCATCAAGCGCCAGCTCAAGTCCATGGGCGTGTGCATGTTCGGCCAGACCGCGGACCTCGCCCCGGCGGACCGCAAGCTCTACCACCTGCGCGACGCCACGGGGACCGTGGAGTCCCTGCCCCTCATCGTCTCGAGCATCCTCTCCAAGAAGCTCGCCGAGGACCTCGACGCCCTGGTCCTCGACGTCAAGACCGGCTCGGGCGCCTTCTTCGGCGATTTTCCTCATGCCGTCGAGGCCGCTTCGGCGCTCACCGCCGTGGCCCGCGGCCTGGGCCTGAAGGCCGCGGCCGTGGTCACCTCCATGGAGCAGCCTCTCGGCCGGTACGTCGGCAACGGGCTCGAGGTGCGCCAGGCCGTGGAGGTCCTCCAGGGAGAGACCACGGCTCCGGATTACATCGAGTGCCTGCTGACCCTGGGCGGCTGGATGCTCAAGCTCGGCCGCCTGGCCCGGACCGCGGACGAGGGGCGCGAGCGCTGCGAGCGCCTCATTCGCGACGGCTCGGCCCTGGCGGTGTTCCGGAAGATGGTCGCGGCCCAGGGCGGAGACCCGCGGGTCGCCGACGACCCGGGCCGCCTGTCCAAGGCCTCCGCGACCCTGGCCGTGGCCGCGCCCGCGTCCGGGTTCGTGACGAGGCTCGACGCCCGCACCGTGGGGCACGCGGCGCTCCTCCTCGGCGCCGGGCGCGCGAGGATGGAAGACCGGCTCGACTACGGGGCCGGCATCGTCATGGAGAAGAAGCTGGGCGACCGGGTCCGCAAGGGCGAGACCGTGGCGGTCCTGCACGGCGCAAGCCGCCTCATGGCCGACAGCCGCAAGAAGTACCTTGAGGCCCTGGCCATCGGCGGCCGGGCGCCCGGGATCCCCCCCCTGGTGAGGAAGATCCTATGTCCGGCCGGCTGATCGTCTCCGACCATCCCATCGTGGAGGAGAAGCTGGCGGTCCTGCGCGACCGCCGGACCACCCCGGTCGAGTTCCGCTCCGCCATGGCGTCCGCCTCCGCCCTGCTGGGGTACGAGGTCCTCAAGTCCGTCAGGACCCGCAAGGCCTTCGTGCACACCCCGCTCGAGCGCGCCAAGGTGGTGGTCCCCGACCAGAGCATCACCCTGGTCGCGGTCCTGCGCGCGGGCTTAGGGATGCTCGACGGCGTGCTGAGCCTGGTCCCGTCGGCCCGCATCGGCCACATCGGCCTCTACCGCAACGAGGAGACCCTCAATCCGGTGCGCTATTACGTCCGCCTTCCCAGGGACCTCAAGGACTCCTTCGTCGTGGTGTGCGATCCCATGCTCGCCACCGGAGGGTCCGCGGCCGAGGCCATCCGCATCGTCAAGACCGACGGCGCCCGGCACGTGGCTCTGCTCTCCCTCATCGCCTCCCGCGCCGGGGTGCGCCGGGTGCACTCGGTCCATCCCGAGGTCCCGATCTTCACCGCCGGCCTGGACGCCAAGCTCAACAACAAGGGCTACATCCTCCCTGGCCTCGGCGACGCAGGGGACCGCCTCTTCGCCACCTGACGACTGCCCACCAAAAGGAAAGGCCCTGGCTTTTGCCAGGGCCTTTCCTTATCGGATAGGGTCAGTCTAGGAGCACTTGTTCGGCCACACGCAGGTCTGGTAATCGCCGGCCGCCAGGACCTTGGCCCGGATCTGCGCGATCACGGGCCGGGGTTCTTCCTGGCAGAGGTTGGGCCACACGCAGGGCTGGACCTGGGAGACCTGCATTGCTTCGGACCTGCAGAGATTGGGCCACACGCAGGGCTGGACCTGCGCGGTCATGGGTGCGAGGCTTGCGGCTAGGATGAGTTCGAGCATCGTGATGTCCTCCTGAATCTTACCAGGATAGTATAGGGACTCCTGAGGCCCGCCTGAATGAGAGCAATCAATGCCCGCGCTTGATGCCTGTCATTGACCGAGATCAACGGGAACGGGGAGGCTAGGAGGCGGAGCCGGCCATGCTCTTGAGCTGGTCCGGACCGATGATGACGATGTCCTTCTCCTCACGCCGGATGATGCCGCGGGATTCGAAGTCCTTGAGGAGGCGGACCGTGGTCTCGATGGTGAGGCCGGACATCTCGCCGAGGTCGCGGCGCTTGATGCCGGAGATGATGGGGTAGGGCTTGCGCGGCTGCATCATGCCGATGAGGGTGTCCGCCAGTCTGCCGCGGGCGGGCTTGAACGCGATGTCGCGGGCCTTGTTCTCCCCGCGCCGCACGTCGATGGACAGGACCTTGAGGAGGGCCAGGGCGGAGTTGGGGAATCGCACCAGGTAGTTGAGGAAGGTCCTCTTGTCCACCATGGAGATGACGCTGGGCTCGAGGGCCTCGACGTTGCTCGTGTAGGTCCCCTCCGCGAACATGGCGATGTGGCCCACCAGGTCGCCCGGGTACTCGACCCTGGTGGTCAGCTGCTGGCCCGTGCGGCTGGATTTATAGACCTTGACCTTGCCGGTGCAGACCACGTAGAGGGCGTGGGGCGTCTCCCCCTCGTACATGACGACCTCTCCGGTGCGGAAGGTATGCGCCAGGCGCATCTCCTTCCAGGTCTTTTGGGCTTCCTTGTTCCCGATGAGGTCGTAATAGCAGTTGGTCCTGTAGGGGCACCAATCGCAATGGGGAGCGTCTTTCTTGGTGAATGCCATACGGACACCGACACCTTATTGTATCATTTTTTGAAGAGAGCCTCGGTAAAAGCGGAAAAGGAGCGTTTAAACGCTCCTTTTCCGCTTTGAGGACGCCTTGTCAGCGGCGGGCCTGCAGGCGCTCCATGGTGGGGCCCAGCAGGGTCTGGAAGCCGGGCAGGTCCCGGATGGGCTCGAGCTCGGAATCGGTCCTGGCCAGGAGCGAGATCTTGCGCAGTTCAGCGTCCGAGGGCGCGTTCTTGAAGGACTCGCCCAGGGCCCGCAGGGACTGGGAGTACTTGCCGGAGACCGCGTAGGCGAGGCTCAGCTGGTAGTAGGCGTTGGCGTTGCCCGGCATCTCTTGCACCGCGAACCTGAGGGCCTTGATGGCGCCGTTCGACAGGCCCAGCCTGTTGTAAGCCGCGCCCATGCGCTCGTAGACGAGGGAGAGTTGGGTCGCGTTGAGGACCGCGGACTCCTGGTTGAGGACCAGGGTCTCGTTGTAGCCGTCGATGGCCTCGCGGAACCGGTTGAAGCGGAACTCCTCGTCAGCGGAGGCCAGGCGCCGGAGCGCGGCCGAGTCCGCCTGGGTCTCGGCGAGGATCTGCCGCCTCTGGTCCGGGGGCGTGTCCCGGATGGCGTCGCGCATCTCCTCCTTAGTGTCGTCAACCGCGGCCTCGGGGGCCTGGACGCCGGTCTCGGTCTCGTACTCGGAGACGATCCCGCGATTGAGGTCGCTCTTGAGCATGGAAGCGAAGAAGGGGTTGCCCTTGACCATCTTGACCAGGGCCTTGTCCTTGTTGGCGGCCTTGGCCTTGCGCAGGGCGAGCGCCAGGTTCGCGGCTGAGCGCGGGACGTCGTTCATGCGGTAGCGCAGCCGGGCGGCGTAGAGCGGGAGCATCGGGTTGTCGGGCTTGGACTGGAAGGCCTTGCGGTAGGCCTCGATGGCCTTGTCGTCGGCTCCGACCGCCTCGTAGCAGAGGCCGAGGCTGTGGTAGACGCGGTAGGCGGCTGAGACCGTGTCGAGGTCGGGGTCCATGCCGATGGCCGTGTTGTAGGCCTTGATGGCCTTGGCCGCCTGCTTGCGATCCGCGTTCTCAGGCGTGCCGTCCGCGAAAGCTTTCTGGTACAGGGCGTAGCCCTGCTTGAAGTACTCCTGGGCCGAGCCTTTCGTCCGTCTTGCCGCGAAGGCGGGAGGGACGGTGACGAGGAGGATGGCTGCGGCGGTGAGGAGTTTCTTCGTGCTCATGGGTCTGGTCTCCATGCGAATAGTGTAGCCCTGCGGGCTTGCCTGGGCGAGGGTCCCAGGGCCTTGGATGCTATGGGTCCTTGGACCTATCCCAGCCTTGACACTCAGGCGCGCTTTAGGCATTATTCTTAATTACCAAAGGAGACTTCTCAAAGTGAAGAATAAACCCTGTTTTCTCGTTTGGACGCTTATATCGCTTATTTTTGCCCAAACCCTTGCCCTGGCTGCTGCCAGGAAGGTGACGGTCACCACGACCCAGGTCCTGCCTGGGACCAGGGAGGAGATCACGGACCTCCTCCAGACCGAGTTCTCCAGGGAGGTCTACACCTGGGCCCACATGGCGGACGACACCTGGCAGTTCGACTCCCAGAACCCCCATAGCGCCAAAGTCGTTTTCCGCTTCTCGACCGCTGGAGCCGGGCAGACCGAGGTGGAGATGACCGCCACCCAGATGAACTCCGAATCAGCCCTGCGCTCCTGGGAGGAGTCCGTGCTGGACGGGGTCCGCGAGAAGCTCAGGCAGGCCAGGATCGTGGCTGAGCGCACCCAGCCTGATGGAGCAGTGCCGGGACCTGGAGGCGAGCCCAAGGCTCCGGCCTTCTCCTCAGACGTGGAGAAGCCGGGCTTAAGCTCCGCTCCCAGGCCTGATGACCTCGCCCTCGTGGTCGGAGTCGAAAAGTATCAACTCGTGCCTTCAGCGGATTACGGTGAAAGGGATGCTGCGACCTTCCGCGACTACCTGCTCGGCCTCGGGGTGCCTGAGGAGAACATCGTGCTGCTCACGGGAGCTCGAGCCACCAGGACCGGGCTCGTGAAATACCTCGAGGAGTGGCTCCCGCGCAACGCCTCTGCCGAGTCCCGCGTCTATTTCTATTTCTCCGGCCATGGCGCGCCTGACCCCAAGACCGGGGAAGCCTTCCTCGTGCCCTGGGACGGGGACCCCCGGTTCCTCGAGAGCTCCGGCTATCCCTTGGCCAAGCTCTACAGCGGCTTGGCTGGGCTCAAGGCCCGCGAGGTGGTGGTGGCCCTCGACTCCTGCTTCTCAGGCGCTGGAGGCCGCTCCGTCCTGGCCAAGGGCATCCGGCCCTTGGTGGCCAAGGTCAGGACCGAGGCGCCCGCATCCCGCAAGCTCTCCGTGCTCACCGCGTCCTCCGCCGAGGAGGTCGCTGGCTCCCTGGAGAAGAAAGGCCACGGTCTCTTCACCTACTACCTGCTCAAGGGGCTCCAGGGCGAGGCCGACGCGGACAAGGACAAGCACGTCACCCTCGCGGAACTGCACGCTTATCTTGGCAAGTCCGTGGCCAAGGCAGCCCGGCTCCAGAACCGGGAGCAGTCCCCCCAGCTCAAGGCCGCTGACCCTGCGCTCAAACTCTACTAGGCCTGAGCTTTGCTATAATCCTCACTCTCCGCAGCGGTGGCTGCCCCGGCTCGCGCCGGGACTGCACCGCGTAGGAAACTGTAGCGGTGGCTGTAGCTCAGCCTGGTTAGAGCGCTTGGCTGTGAACCAAGAGGCCGCGGGTTCAAATCCCGTCAGCCACCCCAGTTTTGATGTAGCGGGTAACGCCCTCCCGCGTTGAGTAGCTCCAGCGGGACCAATTCATGGCGGTTTTCGTCTAAGAAACCGCCATTGCCTTCTGGTGTCGCATCAGCGAAACGACGTTCTACAAATGGAAGGAAAAATACGGCGGCCTGACGGTCAGCGAAATGCGACGGCTGAAGGCGCTTGAGGAAGAAAACCGGCGCCTGAAGCAGATCGTGGCCGACCAGGCCCTCGACATCCGGCCTACTGTTGCGTCTTTGGGCCCGGACTAAGAGAGCCTATCTTTTCCAGTCCGGCCATGTTGTCGAACAACGCTCTTACCGAAGCGCCCTCAAGTTTTATGGCCGAGACGGAGGCATACGCTTTGCCATCAAAGACATAACACGTGTAAATTCCTTCCTCAGCGCCCCATTGATTATATGAGGTTATAATGGGCATTCCGTTGATCTTTTGATCCATGATATAGATCGCGCTGCCGGAGACTTCGCCGAATCGGCGTTCGTCCCTGCCATCAATCAGGACATAAGTGCAATTGTGGGCTCCGCAGAGGCGTTTGTTCACCAAAGCGTAATCCCCAATCTTGCCGCCATGCAAATTTATCCGGAACATGCTGAGGTCGCCTTCCTTGCCAAGCTCGAAGAAATTGCTGGGCAACTGCTCTTTGATTTTCTTCGTTGGATGAAAAGGCTGGAATATGGCCGAGTCTCTGTGGTCGAACCACCGACCCTTGGGCTTCAGGTCTTGCGCGTGAAGAAACGGCGTCCGAAAGGCAAGCGCTGCCATGACTCCCACCATTATCTGTTTCATCTTGTCCTCGCATCCTCGGGCTGGTGCCATTCCAAGCCCTCATTGTGGTAGGATAGCACACTCCGAGGCCCCAATTGCACGCGACCCAGAGCCTGGCCATGAAGCGGGTGCTGTTCATCAACATGCCATTCGGGGGTCTTGACCGTCCCGCGCTTGGAATCAGTCTGCTCAAGGCCGCCCTCCAGCGCGACGGCATCGCGGCCGATATCGCATACTTCAACCATCTGTTTGCGGACATGCTGGGCCTGGACATGTACAAACGCCTCAGCAATTGCCTTGAGACGGCCGATTTCGACACCATCCCCTACACCGCGCTCGCCGGCGACTGGATTTTCTCGCAAGCATACTATGGTTTGGGGAGGCTGGATGCCGACGGCTATGTCCGCCATGTGTTGAGGGAATACTATCGCGTTCGTGGCGCGAACGTGTCCAGAATCATGAAAGCGCGCTCGCTTGTGCCGCCTTTCCTGGAACGATGCCTCGGGAGTATCCGCTGGGACGAGTACTCGCTCGTCGGGCTCACATCGACCTTCGAGCAGACGCTGGCCTCTCTCTGTCTGGCTCGACTGATCAGGAGCAGATACCCGCACGTCCTCATTGCCTTCGGGGGCGCTAATTGCGAAGGGTGCATGGGCGAAGAGCTGCATCGGCAGTACCCTTTCATTGATTTCGTCTCGACAGGCGAGGCGGACGAATCCTTCCCAGCGCTGGTGCGAGCGCTTCGCACCGGCCGGACTCCGGACGGAATCAAAGGGATCATCTGGCGGCGGGGGCAGAAGTCCGTGAACAACGGTCCTATCGACCCGGTCACAAACCTGGACGATATCCCGTATCCTGATTTCGACGACTATTTCTTTTCCTTGAGGGCGGGCCCGCTGGCGAAGAAACTGCAGCCCTGGCTCCAGGTGCAAGCGTCGCGAGGCTGCTGGTGGGGTGAGAAGAACCAATGCGCCTTCTGCGGTCTGAATGGCTCAAACTTGGCATTCCGGTCAAAATCTCCAAGCCGTGTCCTGGCGGAGCTCCTCTTCCTCTCTGAGCGTTACGATATCGATCGCATCGCCTTCGTCGACAATATCTTCGACGGCCGGTATTTTGAGACTTTGCTGCCCGAACTGGCTCGCCGGCGCAATGATCTTCACCTTTTTTGCGAGGTGAAATCAAACCTCGGAAGGCATGAGCTCCGTGCCTTGCGAGAATCCGGAGTCGGATACATCCAAGTCGGCATCGAAAGCCTCAGTACCCCCATACTCAGGCTGATGGGCAAGGGTACTACTGCGCTGCAGAACGTCGCCCTGCTGAAATGGTGTCATTCGCAAGGGATCGCCGCGAGCTGGAACCTCCTCTACGGGCTCCCGAAAGAAGACCCCTCGCAGTACGCGGCCATATTGGAGATCTTGAAGCGGATCGTCCATTTGAGGCCGCCAGATGCCATAGGCGCGATCAGGCTGGACCGTTTTAGCCCGAATTACAACGAGGCCGCGCGGCATGGATTCCTCAACGTGCGGCCATCTCGCCCGTATCGGCATGTCTATCCTTTCGAATCAGAGGCATTGTCCCGCATCTGCTATTTTTTCGAGTTCGACTATCCGGACCATCGTCGCCCGGACGACTATGCGGATGCCGTCAACCGGTTCTGGCACGAGTGGCTGGGACAGCGGCACAACACGGTGACCCATGCGCGAACATCGAGAGGCGCGGCCAGAATCTTAGACGCCCGGTCCAATCGCATCGTGGATCATGTCGCATTGGATGCCGTGCAGAACGCGATCTACGAATTCTGCGACGTGCCCCGGCATATCAAAGGAATCCATGCCCGGCTCTGCCGCTTGTTTCCCAAGCGGGACTTTCAATTCTCTCGAATCTCCGCGTTCCTGGACTACCTGATAGAGGCGCACCTTATGGTCCGCGAGGGCGCGATGTACCTGAGCGTCGTTCCCACGGAAAACAGCCCCTTATCTTCGGAATGGTCATGATGATTCGGTGCGGGGCAGGGTTGCCGGGCCGCCCTCTTGACTTGGCCTTGGGAAGACGCATAG
This sequence comes from Elusimicrobiota bacterium, assembly GCA_016218545.1. GTDB lineage: Bacteria > Elusimicrobiota > Elusimicrobia > UBA1565 > UBA9628 > JACQWX01. The sequence continues at coordinate 276,593 of JACRDQ010000018.1, read as the reverse complement.
AATGGCGTCACTTGGCACGGCGAACGGCGTGAATCTCGGCAAGTCGTGCGCCATAGGAGGCTCGTCCAAGATGACAAGGATTGCGAAAAGGACTGCGAAGAAGAGCACTGCGAGCCTGGTGCCCATCCGGCTGTTGCCGAAGAGTGCTGATGGTCTCCCGCGAAAGACCGTCATCACCGCCGAACCGAGTCTGCCCCCCATCCCAATGGGGTATGAGATTTCCGGCGGCACGCTCAACGGCCGCATCGCATATACAGCCTGGATTGACTACACGGATCACGGCAGGAAAAGAGAAGATAACACCACTGCCAAGCTGGCCGGTAGCAGCGCCGCCCTTTCCTTCAAGATCGATTTCGGCGGGGTAATCCAGGGCGGAGTCCTGCACATCGACGCCGTCATCCCTTATCGCATGCCTAACGGACAGACGGGAACATATCCGCGGAGCGATCGGTACAGTATTCGCGGCGTGAATCCTTCCAAGGAAGCGGTCAAGCGCTATATCGGCGATATTGAACTGCAGGTCATCGCTTTCAAGGAGTCCGGATTCAACCAATTCTGGCCGCGGGGCGGCGAGGAGGGACTTCCGGTCTTTGGTCCTTCAAACACGGGCACTGGCGGGGGTTTCGGCATCATGCAGTTGGACAACCCCGAACCGGACACAACAAAAATATGGAACTGGAAAGAGAACATCGACGCAGGAAAGACCCTTTTTGCTAAAAAGCAGAAAAACGTAAAACAGCATTTCAAGAACGAACGCGTCAAACATCCCGAAGCGCCGGACCTTACTGAGGTCCAATACAAACTCGCCCTGTACCAGTTCTACAACAGCGGGTCCTATTATTGGAAGTGGGACACCGAAGGAGGGGAATGGATCAAGAGCGGCGCCACCGCTTACGCGGATGATTGTTCCCGCATCGAGGAATTGGTGCTGAAGGGGACCCCGCCGCCCGGCTGGTCCGACAAGCAGCCGGTGAGCCCGGTGTCTGGGGACTGGCCGCCTCCAATGCCTCACCCAACGCCGCCCAAACCGACACCGCCGCCACCGCCTCCTCCACCTCCGCCACCGCCACCGCCACCTCCACCGCCACCGCCACCGCCTCCGCCCCCTCCGCCTCCGCCCCCGCCGAGTGTCACGCCGAAGTCTTCCATAAGGCCGAAAGCGACCCGTGGGAGTGCCGCGCGGAAGAAGACCGCGGCGCGGGGCCGTGCTGGAAAATACAAGCGTCCTCCGAAAGTGTGACCCGGCCTGCGGGGCCAGGTGATCATGAGTCGGCCAACTGCTGAGGCCCAATCGCCCGAACATCAGGCCAACCGGCTTTTTCCGGGCTTGAAGTGGCTTAGTGCTGAAGAAGCGGCGGCCGCGACGCGGCACCGGGACGATCTGCTGCGATCTTTGGCGCCCGAAACCGAGCGAGGTTTCCACGGCAACAAGCTGCATGTCGGCCCCTTGTCGCCGGGCTGCGCGCGATGCGTATCCGGGACTTGGTCCTGTGCTTTCTTCAGTTCGGCCTGCAATGCCAGTTGCTTTTTCTGCCCCTCCAGTCGAGAGGCATGGCAAGATAATGCGCTCTGCGCGGACATGTTGATGTTCGGCCGGTCTCGCAATTTTGCGGATTACGTCGACCGGCTCGGCTTCAATGGAGCGAGTTTCAGCGGCGGGGAGCCGTTGCTTTTGATGGGGAAGGTGCTGGAGGGGCTGGCGGCTCTCCGCAAGACCTCCGGACAGCGCCTCCATTTGTGGTTATATACGAACGGCCTGTTGGTAACGGAAAATAGACTGAAGAGGCTGCGGGCGGCGGGATTGGATGAGATGAGGTTTAACATCTGTGCTGCGGGCTACGATCTCAAAGCCGTGTCGTTGGCCGTCAAATTCATTCCGACAGTCACGGTCGAGATACCCATGATCCCCGAGGATTACGAGAGGGTCCGCAATCTTCTCGGCCCGATGAAGCGAATTGGCGTCAAGCACTTGAACTTGCATCAGCTCTACGTGAGCCGCGGCAACCACAGGGCGTTTGGCCGGAGGGGCTACACCGGGCTTCGCCTGCCATGCACACCGACACTCGAGTCGGAGCTCGCCGCATTGAGGATTCTGCGGGCAGCCCTCGACGGAGGTGTAGGCATTCCCATCAATTATTGCAGCATGACATATCGGGATCGAGTCACCGCTTGGAGCCGACGACGGCGTGCCGCGGCATTGATGAAAATGCCCTGCGAGGATGTGACGGGAGCCGGCTATCTGCGCCGGTTTGCCATCCGCGGGCCGCGGGCGGAACTTGCCAATTTGAGCTCCTCACTCGCCCGGAACATGAAAATCAGCCGTTTGTGGTCCAGGAGCGATGACCCATCAGAAATCTATTGTCATCCCCGGCTGATCGAGGCGCTCGGCTCGATGCCGACGCAAGTAACCTTGCGTTATTTCGAATGCCAGTTGCGCCAACAACCGGACCAGAAGGGAGCGCAAACCAAGCGCATCCGCCTCAATGCAGAGATGACGGTATGCGCGCAGAGGATGTTGCGCGGTGAATATACGTATTTGAGCCCGAAGGTTGTTGACGAAATCGCCAGGCCATTGGACCCGGCGCAGGAAAACGAACTGCTGGAGTCAATCGCGCCCTTTGAGCACCTTAAGGAAGGATTCCCGGAGCTCTCCTAGCTGCCTCTCTTCGCGGTCGAAAATGATGGGACCATGCATTGGCAAAAACCATCCCAGCCAGCGGAACTCCGCTGCTGTCATGCCTTGTCGCGCGAGACGGACCACCGCCTGCGACATGCCGTCGGTCCTGCTGGCCGTGCATTCCGCGAGCCTCAGTGCTCCCGGCTGAGTCATTGCCGGCTCATCCAGGTCCGTCGCCATCTTAGGCCTCCTCGATCGCCAGGAGCCTGTGCAGTTCCGGTGCCGTGTGAAGAATCTCGCGCCTGGCCTTCGGCCCACCTGCAACCAGGAACGTATGCGCCGCAGCCAGGCCGGGGCGTCGTAAAGCCACTCGTTGAGGAAGATCTCCCCGCAGAGCGGGAAAAGGAAGACCGCGGCATACGGGTATGCAAGGGTGGACGAGAAAGCCGCGACAAGGGAAAAATTCTCAAAGACTCCGACAGCCGCTATCAGGGCGGACTTCCCGGTGAATCGCCAGCCGTAGACGCAGGAGCCGGCGGCGCTCCCTGCGGATCTCCCAACTCATGGTTCAGAAATACTGGTCCAACTCGCCATCGAGCCCAAAGAGTTCCTTGAACCGCGAGGCCAAAAATGGAAGAATGCGTCCCAGGACCCAAGGGCACATCTTGCGGGTCGCATCGCGCTCAAGCCGCGAGATGACGTAGTGGCTCAACCGGTTCTTCCGGCTGAGGTCCTCGATGGTCATGCGGAGGCGCTTGCGCATGTAGCGTAGCCGTTGCCCCAAAGAGGCCTTGGCGGGGTCGAGCAGGAGGGGATAGTCGGGTTTGATGCGTCTTTTGAGCCCGAATTCCTTACCCGCAACGTCGCTTCGGGGACCCCAGATTTCTTCTATTGCCAGGGAGGCAGTATGCGCCAGCTGTATCTTCTCCCCCTCATGGCGCTTTTTGCCCAGCAAAGTTGGACGCAATCGGATACGGATTGCACGCTCGATGGTTCCGGTCTTGAACCGTTGCTGGCGGATTCCGCGAAGAGCTTGGTAGGCAAGGTCCTCCGTAAGCGTGAGCCACAGGCTTTGATCGAGGAAGCTGATTTTACGGATGGCACACGGCTCAAAGTTCATCAAGGCGGCTGCGCGCATTATGGGAAGCGTTATGAGTTTTCGTCGGTGAAGGATGCGGTCAGCCCAGACCAGCGCAAGCATTATTTCGAGGCGGCAGTGCGACTGCTGAAGAGAAAAGTCGGTCCTCAAGGCGGCTCGTTGGACGCCGATTTGGGTGATTCCATCGCGGACGCCATTAAATCTCTGGACGCCTGGATCAAGAAAAGTGCCGACGTCGGCGATGGCGGGACTGTTTATGTGTGGGGTGAGTGCTCCACGAAGGGTTGTTCCACTGGGTTTGCCTGTGGCGATGCTACCTGCACCGTAGAGGTCGTTTCGACCGGGAAAGGCCGCGTCAGGATCGCTGCGAGCCATGACTTTCCGATGTAGTTTCGGGGTGCGAATTCCGGCCATGGGGGAGGAAAAATGAAGATAGGAGTCATCATCTCAAGCAACGACGCCGAGACATGCTGGAACGCCTTGCGATATGCCAATTTCGCGCTGGGCCAGAAGGATGCGGTGAAGGTCTTCTTCATGGGCAAGGGCGTCGAATATCAGAAGGTCGGAACGGACAGATTCAACACGGTGGAACAGGCGGATAGATTCATCAAGTGCGGCGGCGAGGTTTACGCCTGCGGCACCTGCATCAAGTCGCGTGAGCAGGAAGCCTCGGCGGCGTGCCCCCTCTCCACGATGAAGGACATGCACGAGATCATCAAGGAGAGCGACAAGCTCCTGAGTTTCTAGGAAGGCGGGGTGGGACGCAAGGCTGTCCTCTCTCGATCGAGTGTCAACGTCGCTGGCCGGCTGACGGGACGCCCCGGGGCGCCCCGTCAGCCGGCATCGCGAGCGCTACTTCTTCGCCTTCGACCTTCTTCGCTTCTTGCCCCGGACCTTTGCGGCTCCGGCGCATCCGCATCCGCAGGCGACCTTCTTGTTCATTGGGCGCACCTCCAGCAGGGCTGCATGTCGTCGAGACTTCTCGCAACGGCATACGCATCGTTCGGCAAAATCGCGGGGCAGAAGGTGCATGCGGAATCCCCTTTCGGCCGTTCCGACGATCTCGCGCTGCAGCCTTGCCCGCGCCTCATGCAGGCGCTTCCTGAATGTCCCGGGCTTGAGCCCGAGGATCGAAGCTGCGGCGGCTGGAGAGACCCCTTCCATGAAGCAGAGCAAGGCGGCCGTCCGCAGCCTCGCGGGAAGGCGTCCGATCATCGGCTCAACGGCCAGCGGCCGCTCGAATTCGTGCGCTGGAGCCTCGCTCCGCGAGCCGTCCGCTTCGGCGATATCTTCAAGGGGTATGGGGACGGTCCGCGACTCCCGCTTTCGGAGCCGCCACCACATGCGGCAGCGGCTCAGCGCTATCGACCGCAGCCAGCCGCCGAAGCGGCTGGCGTCCTTCAACTGCTCGAGTTTCTGGTACGCGGTCACGAACACGTCCTGGGCGATCTCTTCTGCGTTGGCGGCGTCCCCGATGAGCCGCCATATCAACGCATGGAGGGGCTTCTGATAATTCCGCACCAGCTTTCCGAAGGCGTCGCGGTCTCCCGCAACAGCCTTCCTGACCAGCCTCGCATCAAGAGTCATGAAATCGCCTCCACTATGTTGATGCATTTCGAGGTTTTTCGTTACCTTTCCCTCGCTTCCGCTGGCGCTATGATATCCCTTCCAGTCGCACGGGTCGGGCCACGCTCCCTCGCAAAGCGCTATAAGCGCACGCCCAGGCCGGTCTGCACGTAGGCCCCCGAGCCCAGGTACTCCCCCGGAAACCAGGACAGGTTCTTGATGCCGGCGCGGGCGTGCAGGAAGAGCCGGCGCGGGTCCGGGCCGGAGCCGAAGGTCCAGACAGGGATCTGCAGGGTGCCGCCCAGGTTGTAGGCCAGGTGGCCTTGTCCTGTCTCTGCCGGGGACAGGGGCGTCTGGTCCGTGATGCGGCTCAAGAGCGGTTGGCGGTGGAGCTGGACATAGGCGCCCAGGGTGATGCCATGCGGCAGGGAGATGCCGCGCACGTCAAGACCGGCGCCGTAGCGCTTCTCGTAGCGGTTGTCTCCGACCGTCCAATAGGCGTTGGCCAGAGCGCCTCGCCGGCGGGCGTAGTTGTCCTGGAAATACTCGACGCCGAAAGGCGAGAAGAAGACCCGCAGCGACGGGAAGTAGGCCGCCTCAGCCCCGAGGCGGATCATGGGCAGGCTCGTGGTGTTGCGCGCTCCGACGAGATAGTCGCGGCCCCAGGCGTAGAGCGCGGTCCACATCAGGGGATCGGCGGCCTGCAGGTAGAAGGCGGTCTTGATGTCTCCTGTCTTGAGCTTGTAGTCGTCGACCCGCAGGACTCCGTAGCGGTTCCGGTTGAGGTAGTGCAGGTACCAGGTGAAGTCGGTGGAGAACCCCGGCCCGGAGATCCTGCCTGAGGCGCCGGGCTGCTGGCTGTCGATGAAGGCCTGGTCCAGGGTCCCGTTCTCGGCGTAGTCCATCAGGAACCGGGTGCGGTAGAGGAGGAAGCGTTGGACCGCGGTCGCGTTGGAGGACCTCGAGGCCAGGAGCTCCTTGCCTTGCTCGTAGCCGAAGACGAGTTCGGCCTCCATGGGCAGGGACATGGCGCGGCTGAGGGCGTCGGCGCCGCGGCCGTCGGGCTGCCGCTCCGCGGTGCGGAGCAGCCGGCCGCCGAGATAGTTCGGGAGCACCTGGGTGAAGCGCGACGGCACGGACCTCCGGTCTCCGAAAGAGAGGGCGAACTCCCGCGCCGCGGCGTCGTGGCCGGCCGCGTGATGCAGGTTCTGCCCGGCCATGAAGAGCCCGAAATCGGGAACGGTCCCGACGAAGAACCTGAGGGCGACGCCGGCCGCGCCTCCGTTCTCGCCGCCGAGGCGCCAATTGCCGCCGTAGCGCGTCTCCAGCGCGTGCTTGGCCCTCTGGATGGCGCGGTAGGGCAGCATCATGTCGTCGTAGTACCAGTGCATGCCCCGGTGGGTCGGGTGCGTGGGCTCGACCGTGACGATCCAGTCTTCGGGGAGGAAGGCGTCCGCTTCCCGCGGAGGCTCGGCACGGACTCGGCCCGCCAGCGCGAGCAGGGAAAGGCCGATGGCGGGGATACGCCGGGCGTGTTTCACGCGATTAGTATATAATTGTCTCACCCTGGGGGCGCAGCCATGAAGAGATTCCTCCTCTACAGTCTTGTCGTCGTGGCGTTGGCCGGCGCGGCAGCCGGGTACCTCGCGTACGCCAAGCTCGGGGCCCTGGTCAAGCTCGCGGTCGAGACCGTGGGACCCAAGGTGACCGGCGCCGTGGTGCGGCTCGACCGCGCCCAGCTCTCCCCCCTCTCCGGCAAGGGAAGGCTCAGCGGCCTTTTCATCGGCAATCCGAAGGGCTTCCGGACCGAGAGCGCTTTCAAGCTCCACGACGTGGCCGTGTCCGTGGACCTCAAGTCCCTGGCTTCGGACTGCGTGAAGGTGCACGAGGTCTTGGTGGACGGGCCTGAGATCACCATGGAGCTGGCCAAGGGCGGGAGCAACCTCGCCCGCCTGCAGAAGAACGTGGAGTCCTCCGCCCCGGCCTCTTCGCAGCCCGAGGCCAAGGCTTCCGAGCCCGCGGGCAAGGAGCTCAAGCTCGAGGTCGGGCTCTTCAAGGTGACCAATGCCAAGCTCCACCTCAGCATGGGCGTCCTCCACGGCAAGGACGTGACCGTGCCCCTGCCCGACATCGAGCTGCGGAACATCGGCAGGGACAAGGGAGGCGCCAGCGTCAAGGAGACGGTCGCGGTCATGCTGGGCGCGGTGACGCGCTCCGCCATGAACGCCGCGGCCGGAGCCGGCGGCTTGCTCAAGGATGGGGCCGGGGTCCTGCGCGGGGCCGGCAAGTCCGCGGCTTCCGGGGCCTCGAAGCTGGTCAAGGGAATCTTCGGCGGGAAGAAGGACTAGCCGCCGGAATGACCCGATGAACGCCGGCTTCTTCCTGCAGGACCTCACGGTCGTCCTCCTCACCGCGGCCGCGGTCCTGCTGGTCTTCCGCAAGCTCGGGCAGCCTCCGGTGCTCGGCTATCTCGCGGCGGGCCTGCTCATCGGGCCGCGCACCTGCCCGGTGCTCCTCATCAGGGACCTGGGCAGCCTCGAGGCTCTGGCCGGCATCGGCGTCATCTTCCTCCTCTTCGCCCTGGGCGTCGAGTTCAACCTCAAACGCCTGGTCCGCGTGGGCGCTCGGGCCTGGCTTTGCGCGGCTCTGGGGTTCGGCTTCATGATGGCCGCGGGCGCGGGCATGGGCGGCATGCTCGGCTGGTCGGGCATGGACCGGATCGCCTTCGGCGGGACCATCGCCTTGGCCAGCACGGCCATCGTGGCGCGCACCCTGCTCGAGCGCGCCCGCCACCGGGGCGGGTGGGAGGAGCTGGTCGCGGGCAAACTCATCGCCGAGGACATGCTGGCCGTGATGCTGGTGGCCTTCTTCTCCTCCATCGCGCGCTTCGGCGACGCCCAGCTCGCCAGCCTCGTGGCCACCGTGGCGCGCTTCGGCTTGATGGTCAGCGTCATCCTCATCGCGGGGCTGCTGGTCCTGCCCCGCGTGCTCTCCACGGTCGAGCGCGGCGGCTCCGAGGAGGTGCGCACGCTCGGCATCGTGGGCATCTGCTTTGCGGTCTCGCTCCTGACCGAGAAGCTCGGCTTCTCCGCGGCCCTGGGCGCCTTCCTCGCCGGAGCCATCGCGTCGCTCGGCGGTCCCCACCCCAGGCTGCACGAGACCGTCGAGCCCTTCAAGGACCTCTTCGGAGGGGTCTTCTTCGTGTCCGTGGGCATGCTCATCGACCCGGCCTGGCTCTTGAGCCACTGGAAGCTCGCCCTGGGCCTTGCCCTCTTCACCGTGGCGGCCAGGGTCCTGGCCAACTTCGCGGCGCTGGCGGCGGTGGGCGAGACCTCGACCGCGGCAGCGGACGCCAGCGTCGCCACGCTTCCCATCGGCGAGTTCTCCTTCATCCTGGCGCAGGTCGCGTCGAGCCAGGGCCTGGCGAGCTCGGCCATCTACCCCCTGGCCGTGACCCTGTGCCTGACCACGACCCTGGCGTCCTCGGTGTTCCTGCCGCGGGCCGGAACCGGCACCTGGGCCGCCTCTCTCATCCCGCGCCCGCTCGAGCGGCTCATGCTCCGCTACCGGCGCTCCATCATGCGGGTCGAGGCCGCGGCCCGCGCGAGCAGGCCGTGGATGCTCATCCGGCCCTCGGCGGTCCAGCTCGGGATGAACTTCCTCGGCGTGAGCGCGCTGCTGCTCGCGGCCCGCACCTTCGAGGCGAAGGTCTCCTGGGGCCCGCGTTACCCGGGCCTGGTCTGGACCCTGGCGGCCTTCGTGTCGCTCCCGTTCCTCAACGCCATGCTGCGCAAGACCCAGGCCGTCACCATGATCCTCATCGAGGCGCTCGCGGTGCGCGACGAGGCCGGGACCTCTCCCCACGAGACCAACCCCATGCGCACCAAGGTCCTGGTGGCGCTGGCCTCGGCCGCCATCGCCGCGTGGTACCTCGCCCTGAGCTGGGAGCTGCTCTCCCCCTGGCCCTTCACGCTGCTCCCTCTGGCCTTCATGCTCGTGGTGGGCTCGCTCCTGTGGCGGGGCATGAATCAGTTCTACGTCCAACTCCAGCTGCTCCTGCGCGAGAGCCTGGCCAAGGCGGACGCCGAGCCCGAGGCCGCAGCGCAGGCCTTGGCGCACTTTGCCTCGGCCCTGGCGCCCGAGAAGGTCCACCTGCGGGCCTTCTCCCTTCCCTCCGGGTCCTGGGGCGTGGGCAAGACGATCGGAGGCATCGACCTCAGGGCCAAGACCGGCTCGAGCGTCCTGCAGATCAACCGCTCCGGCCTTCCCGTGCCCTCGCCCGGCCCGGAGACCATGCTCGCCGCGGGCGACGAGCTCCTGCTCATCGGCGAGTCCTCCCAGATCGAGCGGGCCCGCGCGGTCCTGAGCACCGGGGCCGACCCGTCGAGCGGGGAGCCTGACCGATCCCAGGACCTTCCGGTGTCCGCATGAGCGAGGTCCTCTCCATGGCGGTCTCAGCCAAGCACGTCGTGTTCCTCTGCCTGGCAGCCGGCGGCCTGGCCCTCTGTCTGGCCGGCAGGGTCAGCCGGGCGGCCAGGCTGACTGCCTTGGCCGCGGCGTTCGTGCTCCTGGGCGGGATCCTCGGGCTGCTGATCCCGGACCTGGGACAGCCCCTGGGCATGCACCCGAGCCCCATGTGCAGCCTCAACAAGCTCCTCGCCTTCGCCTGGCTCAAGGGCAGGTTCGCTCTCGGCTTGGCCGTGTCCCTGGGCGTCATGATCCTGCTGAGCGTCCTCTTCCGGAAGTCCTTCTGCGGCTGGGCCTGTCCTCTTGGAGCCTTCCAGGAACTGCTCCACTCCGTGCCCGGTCCGGCCAAGCTCCACAACCTTCCCTTCCCGGTCTCCAATTGGGTGAGGGCAGGGCTGATGGCCGCCTTCGTGCTGGGCCTGCTGGGTTTCGGGGTCATCACCTACGACTCGTTCAACGGGTTCGAGGCCCTTCATTGGGGTTGGGAGCCGGGCGCGACCGTCACGCTCGGCCTCATCCTCCTGGCCAGCCTCTTCTATTTCAGGCCCTACTGCTACCTCGTCTGCCCCATCGGCCTGGTCACGTGGGCCCTCGAACCGCTCTCCCTCATCGGTGTCCAAAAGGATGGGAAGGCCTGCGACGGCTGCTTGGCGTGCGTGAGCAAGGCAGCGTGCCCTTCTCTGGAAGGGATCGTGAAAGGAGAAGCTCGATGGACGCCGGATTGCAGCTCCTGCGGCCGGTGCCTCGAGTCCTGCCCCAAGGGGGCTCTCAAGGTGGGTCTCCGCTCCTTCCGCGGCTGGGTTTGAGCTTGCACGGCCGTTGTTTCGCTGGTACACTTGAATGATGGGCGGTATTCCCGTGAAGCGGTCCCTCCGGATCCAGGCCCTGCTGGCCTTCTTCAGCTTGGCAGTCGGTCCGTGCTTCGGCCAGCAGGGAGGAGACCCCTCCGCCCAGATAGATCAGGTCAAGCAGATGTGCAGCGACCCCAAGACCGCCGCCATGCCCATGATGGCCAGCGTGTGCAGCGGAATGAGCAGCCTCCCCGCGGACGCGCTCAAGCCTCAACAGCAGAACACCATGCAGGGAGGCGGCCCTGGCTTTGCCAAGCCAGTTCCTGGTCAGGAAGGCGCTCCTGGTGCTGCCGGAGCAACAGGCGCCGGCGCCGGGCAGGGGTATCCGGGCGCCGTGCCTCAACCCGGAGACCAGGGCGACCCGGGCGCCGTGGGCGGAGGAGGCGTCCAGCCCGCCGGCGGGGTCGGCGGCGGGATGACCTATGGCGGCGGGCCTGGCCAGAGTCACATCCCCTCGATCCGGACCGGGTTCCGCCAGATGAACAAGCCCTCGTTCAAGGTCCCGGCCAAGTCGCCGGAGAAGGTCAAGGCTGAGGCTGCCAAGAAGACGAAGGAGGAGGAAGAGCAGAAGAAGGCCCTGGAGAAGCTCGCTGCCGAGGCCAAGGCCAGGGCTGCCGCCGACGCGGAGGCCAGGGCCCAGAAGGCTGCGGCCGCCCTTCCCGCCCCAGTGCTCCCTCCTCCGCCCCCGCCGCCTGTCCCGGTCTACGAGAATATCATCGCGCACGAGTTCATGGTGGAAGCCTCGCTGTTCAAGGACGTGGACGCGAGCCAGGAGTACTTCGGGCCGCGTCGGGTCACGGACGTCGTGATCCCGCCTGCGCGTCTTGGCGCCCATTTCCGCAAAGGCATCGTCTGGGAGCTGATGCCGGACTACCGGTTCAGCCTATGCGCGCTCGAGCACGACCCGTTCAACCTCGGCCTGCCCAAGAGGCTCAGCTTGAAGCGCGGCTTCTGGGACCGGCTCGTGGACGGCGTGACCGGCACGGTCGGCCTGAGCAAGAAGCGGCTGGGCCCGAGCCTGATCCCGTACGCGGCCTTCGAGTCCGGGGCCGTGGACCAGCGGATGGACCTGCTCGGAGCAGGAGGCATCGTCCCCATGTCCCTCTATTGGTCCGGGCCGGAGGGCGCGCTGGCAGGGCCGTCCTCGTCCGCCTCGCAGTCCCGCGGGGTCCCGGCCGGCACCGGGCTTGAGCCCGCGCCGGGCGAGGACGATCCGGTCTGGCTCGCCCGGCAGTGGGGCTTGGAGCCCTGATGGACGAGCGCATCCGCAAGCCTCTCGTCGCGCTGCTGATCCCCATCCTGCTCATCCCCGCGGTCGTGATCCTCTTCATCGCGGGCAAGGTCATGCTGACCGGAGGCGGCGAGGCGGTCCCGGAATCCAAGGCACTCGAGAGCCTGGCCGTGCCCGCGGTCGCGAGCGTGGTCCGCTCGCAGGCTCCCGGAGCCGTGGCCGGCAACCCTTCCATGGGCAGCGACTCCTACGGCGGCCTTTTCATCGGCTGGGGAGGCAACATCGTGGAGGTGCGCTCGAACCGCTCCCTTCTCGATGAGCCGGACCCCGCCCTGTCCTCGTTCGCTCCGACCGCCGAGGGCCTGGTCCTGACCGTGCGCAAGGACCGGCTGGGCTATGTCGCCAATGGCGCGGTCCAGGACCGGGTCACCCTGCCTTCCGACAAGATGAGGGTCGAGCGCATCGCCTCCGATAAGGTCCTCCTTTTCGGCCCGGTGGTCTCCACCAAAACCTGGGCGGTCTATATGGTCGCCAAGGGCGGCGCCTACTCCAAGCTCTTCACGTTCCCCGGAGAGATCGGCGCCGTGGCCGGCGCGGACGATGGCTTCTTCTTCGCTGCCAGCGGCGGGATCTACAGGGCGGAGTTCGGCAAGAGGGTCGTCCCGGTCCTCTATTTCCCGTCGCGGCCCGGCATCCGTTCCCTCGCGTACGACTCCGGCCGCCGCGCCCTGTTCCTCTCCTTGGGTGACGCCGTTTATGTCCTCCTCGAAGGCCGGCTCGTCAGGCTCCTCGACAAGGTCTCAGGCACCCTCTGCCTGCGGCACGACGGTTTGTTCATACTTTCGGAGGCCCGCCAGGAGCTCCTGAAGGTAGACAATATCTTCAACTGAGCATACACTGGGGTCAGTCTTCAACTTATTCAACTTATTTTCTAAGAAAAATAAGTTGAATAAGTTGAAGACTGACCCCAGCGCATTTATACAACGTATTTTCCTCTTGAAAAGAACGGGTTCCGGGGCTATATACATGGGGACGACGGGAATCAGCGTTTTGGAACCTCTATCCCATGGAGCGCCGAGCACGGAAACTGTTGTCGGTCCTGCTCTCCGGCCAGTTGGTCTTCTGGTCGGTCCTCCCTCAACAGGTCCTGGCCGCCCCTCCCTCCGCTGAGTCGCAGCTCGTCACTGCGCGGCGGGACCTCCAGACGAGCTTCGCCACCCTGCAGGTCCAGACCCCCTTCCCTGGAGACGAGCTGGCCAAGACCTTTTCCGGGCTGGCCTCAGGCTCAGCCGTCGAAGCGGCCTGGAAGTCCCTGGCCCGGGCTGGAGCTCGTTACGAGGTGTTCCGGAGCAGGCTGTCGGCGTATTCGCAGGAGGAACTGTCCGCCGAGGTGCAGGGCCTGGCCAAGGACCTGGGGCTCTCCGAGAAGGACGGCCGCGACCTCGTGCCGCGCTACGTCTGGCTCCGTTCGAGGATGGCCGAGGCCGGAGTCACCTTCAAGGACGGGCTCTTTCTCGACAAGGACGGCCTTCCGTTCTCCCCCGAGTCCTGGGACGCGTTCACCGGACGCGGGGCGGCCCTGACCCCGGAGCTCGCGGCCGAGATCGCGGCCAAGAACCAGGCGCTCCTGGAGATCCAGGAGCTGGCCAAGAAGGGCGACCACAAGGCCGCGGCTGCCAGGCTCGGTGCCCTGCTGGAAGGCATCGCTGACCGGCCCGACCTCCTGGAGAAGGGCTTCGGGAGCACCGGGGTGGAGACCACCCTGGCCCTCATCAACGAGACGAACAAGCTCCTTGATAAGGGCGGCCGCACCCAGGTTCAGGCCCAGATGGGCCGGGTGGACGCCCAGCTCAAACAGGTCCTGGTCGCCAACAGGAAGACCCTCAATGTCCCCTCCCTGGGCTCCCAGGGCGAGGGCCCGGGCCTCGGCCCCACCCCGTTCGGGACCCAGTTGGCCCTCTCCTTCTACGCCGCGCTCTCCCAGTTCCCCGGCACGTCCGGTTGGGCCAAGGCGCGTTTCTACGCGGAGAGCACGGGCGAGTCCCTGCGCATGCTCAAGGCGCGCGGGGACGTGAAGTCCTACCGCCTGACCGAGGTCGACCCCCTGGGCGGGGCGGGCTTGGGCTACGAGGTGGTGTTCAAGGACGGGAGCTCGCGCTACGAGGGCTACGGCGGGCTGACCGTGGCCACGTCCAAGGACCGGCGCGTCGTGACCGTGGACGACAAGGCCAAGGGAGCGCTCCGCAGGCTCTTGGACGGCTCCGAGACCGCGGCCTGGGCCAAGGACCCCAAGACCGGGGAGGTGAGGGGCCACTTCCGCAACATGCATTTCACGGCGGCCAAGGGGCAGACCCTGATGTTCTCCGACGATGGGGAGACCCTCTTCTTCGCCGACGGGGTCGACGACGAGGGTAAGCCCAGGATCGTGCGCTGGATCAAGCCCGCGGGCAAGGAGCGGGGCATGCTGCTGCCGGGCGGCCTCGGCCAGGTCATCACGCACCTAGACAACGGCAGGTTCCGCAAGGACATCCTCCTCGACCCCGGCATCCTGAGAAAGCTCATGTCCGGAAAGGGCATCGACCTCTCCGCGATCCCTGAGACTGACCTCGACCCGGTCCTGCGGGACTCCTTCGAGCGGATACTGCGGGAGCTCCCGAATCTGCAGTCCCTGGCTGCCAACGCCTGGGCCGGGTCCGCAGGTATGGGCGTGGAGGCCCTCTACATCCGCGATGACCGGCTTTACGTCTCCCTCACCCAGGGAGGCAATCCGCGCGACACGTACACGGCCGAGCGCGCCATGGACGGCCGGACGCCGTACATCAAGATGTTCCTTTTCTCCGGACCGACCACCATCATGCGCCACTGCGACGTGGGCCTGACCGCGTGCGAGGAGTACCTGCCCGACGACGAGATCCAGAAGTCGGAGAACAGGGTGGCGTTCAGGTTCTCGTCGCGCTGGGAGAAGCAGGGCTCCAAGTGGGCGGAGACCAACCGGGTGTCTCCCGAGGTCCGGGAGCGCACCTGGGTCGACGACGTCGCGGACGTCGGGGCCAGCATGCTGGGCGGCCTGGGCAAGGGCGTGGAGGTCGTTTTCTCCCCCTTCCAGACCCTGCTCTACGACATCCTCGGTCTCTTCCACCTGGCGACCGGCGCGGCCATCAAGCTCTTCGACGAGCACAGCGATTTCGCCTCCTTCGAGCAGATCTCGGCCTTCTACACCCTCTGCCAGGCCAAGTTCAACAGCTGGGCCATCCAGGGCCTGGCCCCGGACGGGGCCGACCCGGTGCTCATGCAGTATCGGGCCGCGCTGCGGGACTATTTCTCGTCCCCCGGCCAGAGGAAGCTCCTCGAGGCCTTCCTCGACGACGAGGTGGACAAGGTCCGCAGGAAGCGCTACGGCGAGCTCTACCGGTTCCGCTCCGAGGACCCCATCACGGAAGGCGACCGCGCCTACATGGCCGCCGGCATCTTCGGCTACGCCAACCTCGCGGCCCAGTACTTCGCCGAGGGCCGGGAGTCCTGGGAGAAGGGCGGGTGGAGGGGCAAGCTCTCGGCCCTGCCGAGCTACGCGGCCGGAGGCTTCGTCATCGCGGGCGAGGCTTACGTGGAGGGCCTCGGCTTCGGCCTGGCCGCCGCCCCCTTGAAGCTCGGGGCAGCGGGGGCGCGCGCAGGCCTGTCGAGCGAGCAGGTGGCCCTCGCCATGCAGGCCTCCAAGGGCGGCAAGAACTTGGCCACGCTCTCCAAGGCGGAGCAGCAGGCCGTCAAGTTCCTCAAGGCCGTCAACCGCGCCGAGCTGACCGCGTTCCTCGCCCCGGCCGGCATCCAGACCGGGACGAGCGCGGTCCAGTGGGTCGACGCCGCTTTCATCAGCAAGGACCCTGAGGCGGCCTGGGCGCACTTCGATGCTCTCTTCTCCGGAGCCGCGGGCTTCGGCGCCATGGGCATCGGCCTTCTGCAGGCGCGCGTGACGCAGTTCGCCAAGCGCGCCAGCGACGCGAGGCTCGCGGCTTCCAGGCCCGAGCCCCAGGCCAAGCCCTCCTCCCCCCTCCTGCAGGGGTTCGTGATGGAGTCCCAGGGCAAGGGGGCGACGAACGCCACGAACCTCGTGGAGAGCATCCTGTCCACGGACGCGCGCTCGGGCATGCCCAATCGCGCGCACCTTGAGAAGAACGGGCCGGGCGTCCTGTCCAAGGCCAAGCAGCCCGCCGTGGCCATCATGGACATGAACAACCTGGGCGCCATCCAGGACGGCCTCATCAAGGCCCTGGAAAGTCCGGTCCAGGGCAAGCTCATGACGGACGCGATCATCGGCAAGACCGGGGCCATCATCAACTCCCTGGCTGCCGAGCACGGGGTCACGGTCAGCCGTCTGAGCGCCGGGGGCGAGGAGTTCGCGGTGCTGGGCGAGAAGGCCGACGTCGCCAAGTTCCTCGAGCGCGTCCAGGTCGAGTTCGCCGGGGGCCGCGTGCTCCGGGACGCGGGCATCAGGCCCGACAACCCGGCCCTGGGCGCCAAGTACAAGAAGGTGATGCAGGCCATCGACGACACGGTCATCGCCAAGCGCGGGGAGCGCCAGCCCTTCGGCGACTTCACCTTCGGCCTGGCCGAGATGGTCAAGGGCCGGGACATGCACGCGACCCTCCAGGCCGCGGACATCGCGCTCACCAAGGCCAAGGACGCGGGCTTGCGGGGCGGCGGCCTCGTGGAGCGGCCCGGTTCGGGCTTCGAGGCGTTCACGCCGAGCGGCGAGGTCAAGGCCGGACCCCTGACCCCCGTGGAAGTCGAGCCCCTGACGCGGTCGCTGAGCCTCCTCAAGGGCATGATGACCCCGGTGGAGTTCCAGGGCTTCCTCAAGGATTTCGCCAAGGACTTCACGGGCGCCCGGACGCACGAGTACCTCTCCGTGCTCGAGCTCCAGGGCGCCGGGGCCAAGGGCGGAGACGTGGCCGTCACCTCCTCCCGGGACTTCAAGGTGCTCAACGACGCGGCCGGCCACGAGGCCGGAGACGCCTTCCTCGCGGCCAAGGGCAAGGCCCTGGCCGAGACCGTGGCGCAGGCGCGGTCGCGCGGGCTCGACGTCTCCCCCGAGGTCCTCCGCATCGGAGGCAAGGAGTTCGCCCTCCTCGGCAAGGACGCGGGCCGGGTCATGGCCGAGTTCTCCAAGTCCTGGGACGCGGCCCTGGCCGAGGGCAGGGTCATCAGCCCCGCGGACCGGGCCAAGATCCTCGCCTACTCCAAGGCCCATCCCGAGGTCACCGACGCCGTGGTCTCGGGCCTGGGCCGCCAGCGGACCGTGACCCGGAAGTTCCAGCCCGGCGAGTCCCTCAGGGGCGCCGTGGAGACCGCGCTCGGGGACCTCGAGATCCTCAAGGCCGCGGAAAAGCCCAAGGCCGTGGGGAAGCTCACCGGCGAGCCGGCCAAGATCGGGCCCAAGGAGGACCCGGAGGTCGTCCGGTCGCTCAACCGCCAGAACGAGACGGCGCAGACCCTCTACAAGAACGGCTACGTCGTGGACCAGCGCGGCACTGCCGAGGGCGCGGACTTCAGCGTGAACGGCGCCGAGCTCGACTGCTACGCCCCCAAGACGGACAAGCCCAGGGCCATCTGGCACGTGGTCAAGGTGAAGGTCCTCGTCAAGAAGCAGGGCCGCGGCGTGGTCCTCGACCTCGACGACTCCGCGGTCAGCCTCGAGGCCTTGCGTTCGCAGTTCGAGCGGTTCCCCGTGGAAGGCCTCAAGGACATCCTGGTCGTGCGGGGCGGCCAGGTCGTGCCGCTCATGAAGGGAGGCCGCGTGCTGGCGCCGGGCGAGCCCCTGCCCAAGCTCTCAGGCAAGCCTTTCCTCGCCGACGCGCCCGAGGCCGTGACCTCGGCCGAGGCCAAGGTCAGCCTCGAGACCTCCTGGAAGTCCGCGGAGGCCAGGCTCGCCGAGATCGAAGGCCTGCGCTCCGGCAAGGGCTTGAAGCCCCTCACCGAGGCCCAGCGTTCCGACATCCTGCTCACCCGGCTCTACCGCGAGCTCAACCCCGAGAAGGGAGCGGTGGGACGCAGCCGCGGCCGGGGCGGCATCGTGCTCCTGGACGGCGAGGCAGGGCTCAAGGGCGTCGATCTCGCGACGGCCAAGCGTCTCGGGCTCGTCCTGGGCCGCCGGGCTCCCTCCCTGGAGTCCTCCGCTGCCGAGAGCGCCGGCGTCAGGCTCCTGGATCTCGTCGACGAGGTCATGCTCGACCCTGGCGCGACCGAGGCCAAGATCCAGTTCCTCAGGCAGAGGTTCGGCAAGTACGCGGCCGAGAGCCTGGGAGACGGGGCCTGGCCTGCCTGGATCATCGAGAACGTGAGCCTCGTGGCGCGGGACCCTGCCCTGCGCAGCCGCCTGCGGGGCGCGGTCCAGAGCGGAGACGCCGGCCTGCTCGGCAAGGCCGGGGAAGCGTTCGGGACCGACCCGGCCCTGTCCGAAGGCATCGAGCTCCAGCAGGCGGTCTTCGACGTCTACGACGCCGCCTTGAAGCGCCAGGGCATCTCCGGCACGGACCGCTTCGACACGAAGTCCGCTGAGGTCCAGAAGGCCCTCCTGGCCGAGGTCATGGGCGAGATGACGCGGGTCGTCAAGGACCCCAAGGCGCGGGCCTCCAGGGCGGAACACTTCCGCCAGGCCCTGGGCTCGGCGGCCGAGAAGGTCTCGGCCGCTGCCGTGGACCTGGCCGCGGCCAGGGCGGCCCTGCCAAAGCAGGGGGCACCGGCGTCAGGTCTCGACGCCGTGTTCGCCTTCGACGCGGGCCGGATCCCGGCCGAGGTCGGGGTCTTCGCTCTCTCGGGCGGGGTCGCCGCGGACCGCGGCAGGAGCCTCGTGGTGGGCTTTGAGCCCATGCCGGCGGGCCCCGGGGGCGAGAGCCGCACCGGCGTCTTCCTCGCGGCTCCCGATCCCAAGGCCGCAGGCTCGCTCAAGGCCGTGGGCGAGGCCATCAACAAGGCCAACAGGGAGAAGTCCCACGTCCACGGCATGCACGCAGAGGAGGCCGGCTTCGTCGCCGGCCAGGACAGCGTGCAGGTCGCGGCCCGCCCCGGACTTCTGCTGACCCCCGCCGAGATCCTCGCGGTGGTCGGCGCTGCCCGCAGCCGACAGCCCAAGCACTGATTTCCCGCCTCGCTGGGCGATGCCCCGCAGCGCCGCGCTCCGCGCCCCATGAAATTTGGCATACTATGCTGCCGAAAGCCGGAAGGGAGGTTTCATGGAGCGTCTCATCGGATTCGTGGGCATCGCGGTCCTGCTGGGCCTCGCCTGGCTCATGTCGAACAACAAGAGGCGCATCAACCTGCGCACCGTGGGCGTGGGCCTCGGCATGCAGGTGATCCTCGGCCTGCTCCTACTCAAATGGGAGGCCGGCAACAGGGCGCTCCAGTGGTTCGCCGGCAAGGTGACCACCTTCCTCTTCCTCGCGGATAACGGCACGCAGTTCCTCTTCGGCAAGCTCGCCAACGGGGCCTACATCGACATGTTCGGGTTCCAGTTCGCGTTCCGGGTCCTGCCCATCATCATCTTCTTCGCTTCCTTCATGGGCATCCTCTATTACCTCGGCGTCATGCAGAAGGTCGTGGAGGTCTTCGCCGTGGTCATGAGCCGGCTCATGAAGACCTCCGGCGCCGAATCCCTCTCCTGCTCGGCCAACGTCTTTCTGGGCCAGACCGAGGCCCCGCTGCTGGTGCGTCCCTTCCTCAAGCATTGCACCACCTCGGAGCTCAACGCCATCATGGTGGGCGGGTTCGGCACCATCGCGGGTTCCGTGATGGCCGGGTACATCGGCATGGGCGTGCCGGCCGAGCACATCATGGTGGCCTCCGTGATGGCGGCTCCTGCCAGCCTCATGATCGCCAAGATCATCTTCCCCGAGACCCAAGCCTCGGAGACCCTGGGCGACGTCAAGCTCCCGAAGCTCGAGGTTGGGACCAATCTCCTGGATGCGGCTTCCCGCGGCGTGACCGACGGACTGCACCTCGCGTTGAACGTCGCCGCCATGCTGATCGCCTTCATCACCCTCATCGCGCTCGTGGACAAGCTCATGCTCGTGGCTGACCGCGTCATCGACGGCCATCTGCTGGGAGGCGCGCTCCTGGCGGGCAACGAGCACGCGGGCGTCTGGCCCGGCAGCCTGCGCACCCTCTTCGGGACCATCCTCTCGCCCCTGGCCTTCCTCATGGGCGTGCCGCGGCAGGACATCTTCGAGGTGGGCAACCTCCTGGGCATCAAGCTCGCGGTCAACGAGTTCGTGGCCTACGCCCGGCTCTCCGAGCTCATCAAGGCCGACGCCATCGCGCCCAAGACCGCGGTCATGGTCACCTACATGCTCTGCGGGTTCGCGAACTTCTCCTCCATCGGCATCCAGATCGGAGGCATCAGCGCGCTCGAGCCCTCGCGCCGGGCGGACCTCGCCAAGCTGGGCTTGAAGGCCATGCTGGGCGGGGCCATCGTCTCGTGCCTGACGGCTTCGATCGCGGGCATCCTGGTCGGCTGAATCTCAGCCTCCGGGTCGTCGCGGGCATCGTGCTCCGGGTGCCATTAGGCCTAGCTCCCCTGCTCGGCCAGCCTGAGCCCCGTCGGGAGCGCTCTCGGACGGGTTGACCTGAATCAATCGCCCTCGTTGACTGGGGTCCTACGGCCGAGGTGGGCCCTCGGGGTATGATATGGTCATGAAGAAGCTCCTCTCAGCCCTCCTCGCCTCCGCGTTCCTCTCCGTGCCCGCTTTTTCCGCCACCCTCGAGGACCTCGCGCGGACCGACCTTTCGTTCGCCCTGACCGTCCGGGAGACCGTGGCCGCCTACCAGGCGGGAGATGCTTTCAGGCAGGCCCCTGAGTGCGCCTTCCTCGATTACAAGTATTTCCGCCGCTTCACCCTGGCCGAGGCCGTGGCCATGCTCCAGCCCTGCGCGGAGGGCGTGTCCCGCCGCTCCGCCTTGTCCTTGAAGGCCGAGCTCGGCGTGGTGCGGACCGCCACCGAGAGCGAGGGGCCGCTGATGGGGATCGTGCTCCGCACGGGCGACGCCTCCATCGCCTCCCAGGGCATGCGCGACCTCAACTACTCCCTGCGCCAGCGCAACTTCGAGCTCCTCGGCCACCCCGTGCTCTTGCGCCGCGCCAGCGACGAGGCCGCCGGCCGCAAGAGCGCGGCCCAAGACGCGGTGGATTCCTGCATGCTGACCACGGTGCTCCGCAAGATCGAGTCCGGGGCCGACTTCATCAAGGCCTACGGCAAGTGCATCACCTCCTCCGAGGTCCTCAAGGTCAAGGAGCTCAGGCCCGCTCCCAACCGCGAGCTCGGCGTGGTCGCCCTGACCGCCGGCGGGGACATGGTGGTCCAGAGCCTCAACGGCGGCGTGACCGTGGCCTCCGAGACAGGGCCGGTCACGGTCCTCATCATCGCCTACCCCGAGACCTTCTCCCTGCCGAAGTAAAGGCCCAGGCCGGGCGCGGTCCCGCGGACCCGCCCGGCCGTCGCTTTTCTTTTGGTATGATGGCCTCCGCCATGGAACACGGGCGGAGCCTGGGCTGGAGGAGGAGCCGCTCCTCGGTGAAGTACCGCAACGCGTGGATCACGGTGCGCGAGGACGCGGTGGTCTACCCGGACGGCGGGCGCGGCATCTACGGCGTCGTCGAGAAGGGCCCGGGAGTCTGCGTCGTTCCCGTGGACGAAGACGGCGGCATCTACCTCCTGCGGCAATACCGCTACACCATCGACGCCTCGGTCTGGGAGCTTCCTGCCGGCGCCATCGGGCCCGGCGAATCCGAGCGCGCGGCTGCCAGGCGCGAGCTCCGGGAGGAGACCGGGCTCTCGTGCCGCAGGCTCGAGCGCCTGGGCTTGTTCTATACGGCCCTGGGGCATGAGAACGCGGCCATCATCGCCTATCGGGCCTCGGGCCTGACCGTGCCTGGTGCGCTGGGCGGAGGCCAGCGCGACGAGTCCATCCTCGAGGTGCGCAGGTTCCCGGCCCCTGAGATCAAGAGGATGGCCCTGGCCGGCCGCATCCCGTGCGGCATCGCCTTGGCCTCGTTGAACCTGCATTCCATGGGCGGCCGGAAGGGTTGACATGGACTTCGACGAGCTCAAGACGAGGCTCGTGCTCGCGGCCGGGGTCGTGTCCATCGTGGGCGGCTTCTTCTGGTGGCAGATCAGCTCCGCGAGGAACGCGGCCATCGAGGAGGCGCGCTCCGCCGAGGAGGTCCCGGTGTTGGAGCCCGGCGGGTCTCCCCGCCGACCGCTCCTGGACAAGGCGTACGCAGCGGATCGTTCCGGAGCCAAGGCTGAGGCCTTGACCCTGGCCAGGCAGGCTCTGGCCGAGGCGGTCGAGCCTGCGGACCAGGAGGCCAGCCGCGGGCTCGTGACCAGGCTCCTGGTGGACGACTTCCGAGCTTCCTCCAAGGAAGGGAGCTTGGACAAGGCCGAGGCCCTCTGGAAGGAGCTCTCCGGCTTGAGGGTCGAAGGCCGCGGTCATCCCGCCGTCTGGGAGCTCCAGGATTGGCTGCGCCGCGAGCTCACGGCCGGAAAGGTGGAGACCAGCAGGAAGCTCCTGGCCCTGACCCTCATTTCTCCCCTCAAGCGCGACGACATCAGGGGCTACGGAGCGCTCAAGGATTTCCGGAAGCTCCTTCTTGAGCGGCGCTCCGAAGCGCTCGCTGCCGGCCGGAAAGAAGAGGCAGAAGCCCTCTTCCTGGAGGCGGCCGGGCTCGAGCCCTGGGGCGAAGAGTTAAGGAAGGCCTTGGATGGCACGCCGCCTGCCGAGCTCATGAGCGCGGGCAGGCGGCTGCTCTCGGCGCGCCGCTTCTCCGCCAGCCTGGCTCACTTCGAAGCTGCCTGGGAGAGCCGCGACCTGGACGAGCCTGTCCGAGCCGCCATCCCGGAGCTCAGGGACGAATGCTGGTGGGGCTTGGCTGACGAGGCCGAGGCTGCAGGGCTCATCGGGAGCGATGCCTTCATCTCCGCGGTCTCCTTCCTGGAGCGCGTGGACGGAGCCCGCGCCAAGAACGCTGCATCCAGGCTCGCGGCCCTGCTGGAGGATGACGCTGACCGAGCCGCGGCCGAGAAGCGCTTCGGAGCGGCCCATGGCCTGCTCAGCATGGCTGAGTCCCAGGTCAAGGAGGCCTGGAACAAGCGCGCCTTCGGCGCGCCCCCCGACCTCTGGACCGGGGTGGCGCCTGAGGCCGCCTCCCGCATCCGGGCAGGGTTTGCGCCCGGAGTGGAGCAGTCCAACGAGCTCTCCAGGGGCGTGATGGTCGACGACGGGGCCTCCTCCCCTCTCCTCGAGGTCAGGCGTCTGGCAGGCAAGAGGCAGGCCGTGGATTTCGACTGGGCCGTGGACGAGGTCTCCAAGGATCCCGAGCAGGGCTTGCGCAAGCTGAGGGTGGGCCTGAGGTTGGGGCCCGCCCCGGAGGCCAGAGCCAGGGCCGAGACAGCGGTGCGCGCCGGCCTCAAGGTCGCCATCGCCAAAGATGAGCTGGGCCGTCTCGTGGACCTGGCCGCGTTCCTCATCTCGGAATTCGGCGGTCCTGCTCCGGGGGACCCGTTCCACGGGGAGCTCCTGACGAGCCTCCAGGCCGCGGCCAAGGAGTACGAGGCGTCCGAGGTGACGCGCAGCATCTTCATCCTCTCGCTGATCGCCGACGCCTTCCCTGCGGAGGAGGCCGGCAGGACCGCTCGGGAGGAGGCCGGGGTCAAGGGCCTGGCCTTCTTCCAGAAGACCTCGGAGCGGGAGTCCTCGGGCCGTCCGATGGGGCCTTCGGGACTGGCGGGCCTTTCCGTGGTCAGCGTGGAGAACGCGACCGAGCACCACATCCTCATCTTCTATGACGGACCGGAACGCTTCTTCCTGAGGCTCAACCCGTACCGCCGCGCGAGCGCCGCGCTCCGCGACGGCACCTACGGGGTCGGGGTCCTGGCCTCGGCCGACGAGATCGTCCCTTACAGGGCCAGGACGCCCTATCAGGGGTCGCGCGTGCTCCACCGGTACGTCATCGAGATCCGCGGCAGCGCTTCGGGGCAGAAGGTCGTCTACCCGGCTTCCGGGGATTGGGTCCTGCTCCGGGTCCCCCCCGGGCAGGCGGGCCTGGCCGCAGACCCTCGCACGGGCCAGGTCTCCGTCAGTCCCTGACCAGCACGGCCAGAGGACGCAAGGGCTCGAGCTCGTCTGCGGTCATGGCCACCACGTGGACCGGGCCTCCCCAGTCCGCGGGCTCCAGGCGTCGGTCCGCGGCTTGCATGAAGCCGCGCACCTCTGCGAGCCCCGCCTCGTCGCGGACCCTGAAGACGAGGGCGGTGCGCTTGGCGCCGTCGTCGAGGCGCGCTGCCAGGAGGTAGCAGCCGCAGATCTTGCGAGAGGCGGCCTCCTCCCTCAGCACGCGGAGCAGAATCTCGGAGGGCGGAGGCTCGGGCCGGCTCCACTCGGTCTGGCCCGGGCCTGAGAGCCGCGCAGGAGCAGGGTCCTCGGACGGGAGCTCGCCCGAGGCCAGGCGGCCGAGGTCCGGGCCCTTGAAGACCAGGCGCTCGCCGAAGAGGTCCACCACCACGAAGTCCCGCTTCTGCCCGGAGGCCAGCTGGAACAGGAGCCTTCCCTCCACGGCCGCGGTCCCGGACCACTCGGGCATGGTCCGGTCGAGCGCGTCGGGGTGGCTGAAGGCGACCAAGCCCCCCTCGGCTCCGATCGCGAGCTCGACGATCTCGACGGGCCCGCCGTCCCGGGGAGCCTTGGCAGCCACGATGAGCCTGCTCGAGAGCAGGGCGTCGTAGAAGGCCCTCCGGCTGGCAGGGGAGCGCTCCTTGTTGAAGGCCTTGAAGGCCTCGGCCAGGGCAGGATTCCTGGGGAGCCTGTTGCGGGCAAGGGTCCTCAAGCCTGCCTGGAGCAGGCGGCGCGCCGCGCGCCAGGGAAGGCCGGCCACGTCGAGGAGCCTCATGGCTGCTAGTGCTCCGACCGGATATGATCCGGTCGGAGCACTAGAGTAGAAAATGACGCGGCTGCGCGGCAACGTCCTGCGTCAGCGACTTCCGTGTCCGGTTTCGGTATAATCCCCCGCCCGAAAGCCTCATCCGATGGGTCTTGATGGAATGATCGACTTCAGAGCAGCGCCGGCCGCACGAGCCGCGTGCTTGGCCGCGGCCTTGGCCGCGGCCGCGCCCGCTGCCTGGGGAGCCGGAGTCGTCATGCCGCAGGCCAACGGCAGGCTCTCCAACCGCTACACGCAGGACAACTGGGGCGATTTCGAGGAGAAGAGGCTCTCGACCTCGTTCCAGCTCTACCTCCGCGACGTCTTCTGGGACAAGCTTTCCGCCGAGCTCAGCCTCAGGAACGACGTGCGCGCCGAAGGGCGGGGAGCCAGGTTCCAGGAGAATTTTCTCAGGATCTACACCGCCAACGTCGCCCTGGAGAAGCTCCCCTACGGCTTCTCCACGCGTCTAGGCCGGCAGTACTACTACGGCGCCGAAGCCACGGTGAATTTCGACGGGGCTCTCGTGGAGTGGCAGAAGCTCCGCTGGCTGCAGGTCGGGGCCATGGCGGGCAACCCCGCGGGGCAGGGCGGGGAAGGGGTGGGCCACCTCTTCCAAGGCGGGTTCATCAAGCTCATGCGCGGCTACAACGCGCACGTGCGCGCCGGCATCCTGAGGGTCCTGCACACGGGCTTCAAGACGGACAACGACGTCGAGCTCTCGGCGTATCGGCGGTACGGCTCCGTCTTCACGATCCGAGGCAGGACCTCGATCCTCAACGGGACCCCCAAGAACGCCTTCATCCACGCCCAGGTCCAGAAGACCTCCTGGGGCCTGACGGTCTCCCCCTCCTACTACCGCCATTTCTTCGTGGTGAACCCCGCCGCCATCATGGACGTGTCCCCCTACGTGCGCACCTTCGCGCACTACGAGCGCTACAACAGGGTGAGCCTGGACGTCTCCAAGACGCTCGGGCCCTCGGTCAGCCTGACCGCGGGAGGAGACGTCTACTTCCCGCGCAAGAGGCAGCGCGCTTCCCTGGGCCTGTCAGGGTGGGACTTCCCGTGGAAGGGCGTGAACTTCTCGCTGCTCGGCGTCGAGAACTTCAGCGAGTACGGCACCAACACCTCCTTCACCGGGACCCTGGGCTACCGCAGGGAGGTCTTCGAGGTCTCGGCCGGGGCGAGCCTCAGCTCCGACGTGACGGACACCTTCTACGGCCGCAAGTCCACCAACAGCCGGACCTACTTCGGCACCATCAAGGTCATCCCCAGGAAGAGCTTCGACGTCTCGGTGGCTCCCAGCGTCACGGAGTCCTCGGACTCGGGGGACCGGATGTATCGCGTGGAGCTGCGCCAGAACTGGAGGTTCTAAGAGCCTGGCTAGCTCCTCCGGGCCGCGAGCCGCAGCAGGCCCGCGAAATGCGCGGCCCGGCTCTTCCTGAGGCCGGCCAGACCCTCGTCGCTGCGCGCCTCCCGGACGATGGCGCGGAGCTCCGCGTCGGAGGACGCGGTCCTGATGGCCTTCTCGAGGAACGCCAGGGAGCGGTCGAGGTCGTCGGTCGCCGCGCAGTAGAGGGAGAGCTCGTAGTAGGCCGAGGCCCTCTTGAGCGGCGAGTCGAGGGCCTTCTTGAGGGAGCGGAGCGCCTCCCGGTACAGGCCGAGCCGGCGATAGGCCGAGCCCACCGTCTCGAAGAGGCGGGCTTCCTCGGCCAGCGGGATGGAGTGGCGGAGGAGGTCCACGGAGAGGGCTGACTCGTAGGCGACCACGGCCTCCTTGAGCTTGCCCGCCTTGAAGGCCTCGTCCCCTTCCCGGATGCGGTCCTTGATCACGGCAGCCTGGTCCTCGGGCCCGGGGGCGCGGCCGGGCAGCGAGGGGTCGTTGAGGGAGTCGCGCCATTCCGGGTCTCCGCGGTCCAGGGACGCGATGAGGACCGGAGCGGGCCCCGACGTCTCCGGCGCCGGCGCGGCTTGGGCGGTCTGCTCGGAGACCTGGGGCTCGTCCTTGGCCGCGAGGCTCGCGTCCACGTAGTCGAGGATCTGCTCCTCGGCCTCGCCCTCGGAGAGCTCCTTGGCCTGGAGGGAGTCGAAGGTATCGAGGATGATCTTGTTCTGCGGAAGGTCGAGCATGGCGGCGAAGCGCGGCGCCACCCGGACCAGGCGGGCGAACTGGCCGTACATCCCGGCCGTGCGCGCGGCCCGGACGCTCGCGTAGAGCTCCGCGGCCGACTGGTTCCACTCCTGCCTCGAGTAGTGCAGGGCGGCGCGTTGGAGCCTGGGCATGAAGTTCTGCCTGGAGACCTCGATGCTCTTGAGGTTGGCCTTGAGCGCGTTCTCCGTGTCGCCCACGGCCTGGCGGCACTCCTCAAGGGAGGTGTAGAAGGAGAAGGGCTCGGACAGGGACGCCAGGCGCGGGTCAAGGGCCGCGGCCTTCTCGTAGGCCGCGACCGCAGCCTTGGCGTGGGCGGGGTCGAGCTTGTCCGCGACCGCCGCGGCGAGGGCCTGGCTGTGGTGGGCGTCGCCCAGGAGGAAGAGTATCTCCGCGGAATCGGGGTCGAGCCGGGAGGCCTCCTGGATGAGGGCCAGGGCCTTGCCCGCCTGCCCATGGCGGGAGAGGGTCGAGGCCTGGGCGGCCAGGGCTTCGGCCTGCCCGCGTTGCTTGGAGCAGGCGGAGTCGCGGCAGGACGGACGTTGTCTGGGAGCCGGCGTTTCGCTGAAATCCGAGGCTGCTGCGTCGAAACCCGAGGCCTTGGCCGGGACGGACAGGCCCAGGACGAGGGCCAGCAGGGCCAGGACGAGCCTTTCTTTGGAGTTGGTCCTTTCCACTATCTCCAGTATAGCCCTGGACCGGCCGGACTGACAGAGCAGAAAGCCCTACCCGGGCCTGGGTCCATCGGCCGGACGACGGAAGGCGCGGGAGCGGTCAGGGGCTGTAGAAGGAAGTCCCGACATGGCACTGGCTGCAGTTGTCCACTTCGGGGTGCACGTCGCCCGCGTGATAGGTGTTCGGGTGGCAGCTCATGCACCAACTCCCCAGGTCCGGGGTCAGGGAGTGGGCGGCGGTCTTGTGGCAGGCGTAGCACGAGGTCGAGGAGAGCGGGAAATGGCACGCGGTGCAGTGCCCGTAGGCCGGCTTGGTGTTCCACCCCGCGACATGGCTCCCGGGCGGGACCGTGGCGTGGCTGGTATTGGTCTTGTGGCAGGTGTAGCAGGTCGTGTCATTGAGCGGCTCGTGACAGCTCGAGCAATGCGAGTCCGTGGGGTTCCCCCAGGAAGCCGTGTGGTCGCCGGGCCTCACGCTGGCGTGGCTGGTGTTGGTCTTGTGGCAGGCGTAGCAGGGTTCGCCGCTCAGGGGCTCGTGGCAGCTCGCGCAGTGGTTGTTGGTCGGGTTGCCCCAGGCAGCGGTGTGGTCCGCAGGAGCGCTCGCGTGGTTGGTCTTGTGGCAGGTGTAGCAGGACTCTCCGCTCAAGGGCTCGTGGCAGCTCGAGCAGTGGCTGTTGGTGGGGTTGCCCCAGGCGGCGGTGTGGTCTCCGGGCTTGACGCTGGAATGGCTGGCGTTGGTCTTGTGGCAGGTATAACAGGACTCCCCGCTCAGGGGCTCGTGGCACGACGCGCAATGGTTGTTGGTGGGATTGCCCCAGGCGGCGGTGTGGTCAGCCGGTTTGTTCTGATGGTTGGTCTTGTGGCAGGTATAGCAGGACTCTCCGCTCAAGGGCTCGTGGCAGCTCGAGCAGTGGCTGTTGGCTGGATTGCCCCAGGCAGCGGTATGGTCCCCGGGCTTGACGCTGGTGTGGCTGGCATTGGTCTTGTGACAGGTGTAGCAGGTCTCGCCGCTCAAGGGCTCGTGACAGCTCGAGCAGTGGCCGTTGGTGGGGTTGCCCCAGGCAGCGGTGTGGTCTCCGGGCGTGACGCTCCCGTGGCTGGCATTGGTCTTGTGGCAGGTGTAGCAGGACTCTCCGCTCAGGGGCTCGTGACAGCTTGAGCAATGGTTGTTGGTGGGACTCCCCCAGGCGGCGGTATGGTCCCCTGGCTTGACGCTGGCATGGCTGGGGTTGGTCTTGTGGCAGGTGTAGCAGGATTCCCCGCTCAGGGGCTCGTGGCACGACGAGCAATGGTTGTTGGTGGGGATCCCCCAGGCGGAGGTGTGGCTCCCCGGCTTGGTCTGGTGGTTGGTCTTGTGGCAGGTATAGCAGGACTCCCCGCTCAAGGGCTCGTGACAGCTCGAGCAGTGGACGTTGGTCGGGTCGCCCCACGCAGCGGTATGGTCCCCTGGCTTGGTCTGGTGGTTGGTCCTGTGGCAGCTGTAGCAGGACTCCCCGCTCAAGGGCTCGTGACAACTCGAGCAATGGCTGTTGGCGGGGTTGCCCCATGAGGCGGTGTGGTTGCCTGGCTTGGACTGATGGTTGGTCTTGTGGCAGACCGCGCAGGACTCTCCGCTCAGGGGTTCGTGGCACGACGAGCAATGGTTGTTGGTGGGATTGCCCCAGGCAGCGGTGTGGTCAGCCGGCTTGGTCTGATGGTTGGTCTTGTGGCAGATGGAGCAGGACTCTCCGCTCAAGGGCTCATGGCAGGTGGAGCAATGCGAGTTCGTGGGGTTGCCCCAGGACGCGGTGTGGTCCCCGGGTTTGACCGAGCGGTGGCTGTCATTGGACTGGTGGCAGGTGGCGCAGGTCTCGTTGCTCAGGGGTTCGTGACAGTGGGTGCAGTGACTGTTGGAGGGGCTCCCCCAGCCAGGGGCGTGGTCTCCTGGCTTGCTGGTCTGATGGCTGGGGTTGGTCTTGTGGCAGACCGCGCAGGACTCGCCGCTCAGGGGTTCGTGGCAGCTCGAGCAATGGGAGTTGGTGGGATTGCCCCAGTTCGGGGTGTGGGTCTGCTGGGGAGCCTCGGCGTGCGCCGCGGTCTTGTGGCAGTTGAAGCACGGGGTGGAGGACAGAGGGAGGTGGCACTTGGAGCAGTGGGTGTTGACAGGCTGTCCCCAGCCCGGGGCGCGATGGCTCGGGGGCGTGGATTCCTGGTGGCTCGTCAGCTGGGTGTGACAGCGGAAGCAGGGCGTGGATTGGACCGGGAAATGGCAGGAACTGCAGTGGCGGTTCTGGGGAGCGCCCCAGCCTGGCGGGTGCGGCAGGGTCCCGTCCTGAGCGTCGCCCTGGGCCAGGACCAGGGCCGCGTTGAGCAGTCCCAAGACCAGCAGGCCGAGCAGGCCTTTCCAATAGGAGCGCAGGTGTCTGGTCATGCGACAGGGCTGGCCGTTCCCGGGCAGAAGGCACGGCCAGACAAGATACTAATGATAGCTCTCGCGGCCGTGGGAGTCAATGCGGCCGTCATTCTCCAGAGGGGCCATCGGCCCCTGCTCCGCCAGACTAAGGGCCCACTGTTTCCCAGGCCTTCAAGACCAGGCTTCCAGGGACCGATGACCCTTCTTCCAAGCGCCGGGCCCAAGTAGAATTAAATAATGCTTGCTTGTGGTTTTCCCAGAGTCTTCCTTCTTGCGGCCGCCTGTCTTGTCCTGAGTGCCGCAGCCCATGCTGGAGCCGGTTCCTTCTCGTCCGAGGACCTGGCCGGCGCTTTCGACGACTCAGGGCTTGCCCAGGGCAAGGCCCCTGGCCAGAGCGTGAAAGACGGGTTGAACGCGATTCTGGCTGCGAGCACGTTCAAGGACCGTCCTTGCGCCGGGTGCCATCAGGGGTTCGCTCCCGGGACCAAGGGGCTGCACCCCATCATCGAGATGGACGGCTGCGGCTCCTGCCATGAGGCCGCGCACACGCGGCCACAGAAGCGCTACAAGTGGCTTTCCGCGGACATCCAGGACCTCTGCGTGCCGTGCCACTCCGGAGCGGCCTTCGACGACAAGGTCCGGCACGCTCCCAGCCGCATGGGCATGTGCACGTCGTGCCACGACCCCCATGTCTCCTCCAAAAAGAAGCTCCTGAAGAACGAGCCCCCCCTGCTCTGCTTCGACTGCCACCGGGCCGAGGGGTTCCTGCGCAAGAACCGGCACTCCCCGGCCGCGGACGGCTCCTGCATGGACTGCCACCTTCCGCACTCCGGCCCCAACCGGAAGCTCCTCACGGACCCGAAGGTCTGCTTCAACTGCCACGACGAGTCCGGGATTGCGGGCGGCAAGGTGGTGCATGCCCCGGTCCGCGCCTCGGCCTGCGGGAGCTGCCACGACCCGCACTCGAGCGACCGGGGCAAGCTCCTGGTCGCAGACAAGCTCTGCGTCCGCTGTCACAAGCCCGAGGCTTTCACCGGGGCGAGCGTGCACTACCCCGTGCGCTCCGGGTCCTGCGACTCCTGTCATCAGCCCCACCGGTCGGAGTTCTCCAAGCTCCTCAGCCAGGAGCTTCCGGGCCTGTGCTTCGGCTGCCACGACGAGAGCGAGTTCCGGGGCAAGAAGGTCGTGCACTATCCGGTGGCGTCGGGCGACTGCACCTCCTGCCACTCCCCGCACGCGGGCAAGGCCGGCAAGCTGCTCTTGAGCGAGAAGGTCTGCTTCGAGTGCCACGACGAAGCCGGGTTCGACGGGACGGGCAAGCACGTCAAGGCCGAGCCGCGCTGGTGCGTGGGCTGTCACGATCCTCATCAATCCGACCGAGGTCATCTCCTCCGTGGCAAATAGCGCGGCTCGCTCCCGCTCGCATGGGACGCGCAAGCCCGGTCTTTTTTCTCGTTGCTTGGCCGCGCTCCTCTGCGTGTGCCTGCAGCTGCCTTGCCTCCCGGCCCTGGCCGCAGACCCTGCTCCGACGGAGTCGACCCCGGAGGTCACGGCCTTCCCAGGGGCCTGCAAGTCCTATTGCGGCTTCCTGACCTCGAAGGACGCTCCAGAGGAGTTCCCGGACTCCACGCCCGCGCTTCGTCAGACCCTCATCAAGCGGTGCAGGCCGGAAGCCTCGGACCCGGCTGAGCGGAGCGTCTGCCAATGCTGCGTCTGCGTGGTGGCCTCGTCCTCGGACACGGTGTCCGGCCTGCCTGAGTGGCTGGCTGAGCCGGTCTCCCTCTTCCGCAAGGCCCAGCTTGGGCCCGTGGTCTCCTCCGGCTCCCTCAGGGAGCTGCCGGAATCCACCCGCCGCGCCCTGGCCGGACTGAAGGGCACCATGGACCGCTTGCGCGGTGCTGGTCCGGATGAGCCCGCGCCCCTGGACGCCCTCTTCGACGGGGACGTGCGGGACCGGGACTTCAGGGACAGCGTGTCCGCGGGCCCTGGCCCCGGTGCTCCGGCAGCCGGCTCAGCCGGCCGGCCGGTCCCAGCCCCTGCAGGGCAAGAGGCAGGAGGGAGTCCCCGGGAAGGCAAGGCCCAGGTCGAGGCCCCGCTTGCTCAGCCTCAGGCTCGGGCCGAGGACAAGGGCTCGGAGGCCGGCACCTCGTTCTTCTCCAAGGTCGGGCGCGCTGTCGGAGGCTTCTTCAAGGCCCTGTTCTCGATCGTGACCGGGGTCTTCAAGGCAGCCTATCGCATGGTGCGGGACCTCATCGTGGGCCCGCCGGACCCTCTCGACGAGGTCCCCTTGCCTGAGACAGGCGCCGCCCCAAGCCGGCCCCACCTCGTGTTCTCCAAGGCATCGGCCAGGTTCGACGCTTCCATTCGGCCTTTCCTGACCGGGCTTTCTCCCAAGGCCGAGGGCTTCGTGTCCCGCACCTTCCCCAAGGCCCCTGCCGGAGCAGGGGAAGCTCCTGCCCGCGCCTTTCAGGAGGTCTCGGCAGGACAGAACCTGGCTTCCGATGCCCGGGAGTCCGGTCCCGCAAAGACGGACCGAGCCGCTGTTTCAGAACCTCCTCAGGCCCGGGTCGAGGAAGCGGGACAGAAGGTCTCGGTCGGCTCTGAGGAGACGCGGCCCTCCGAACCCGCTCCGGAGCAGGGCCTGGCTCCGAGGCCCCCTCCCCAGCCAACTCCGGCCTCCAAGGTCGTCCTGCCCGCGCCTTCCTCCTCCGTCTCCTCTTCCTCGCCTTCCCGTTCCGACTCGCCCGAGCCCTCCAAGCCGGCCCCTGCTCTCGTCCCCCCCCTGGCGAGCGACGGCCTCGGGGAGAAGATCTACGACCTGCTCTGCTGGGGCTTCCTCAACGGCAGCCAGAAGGAGGTCATCGAGCTCGCGCGCAAGGAGGTCGCGGCCTCCGCCGCGGTCTTCGCCAAGTACGTCTCCCCGTCGCTCACCTCGCACCTGAGCCGCATCTTCGTGGATGTCGAGTACGGCAAGGAGAGCGGCGCTGCCGCGGCCCTGCGGCTCGACTCGGGCTGGTCGTCCAAGTGGTACCGCGTGGGCGTGGTGGCCTCCCGCTTCCTCCATACCATCAACCAGACCGAGCGCATGATCTCGGGCGTGCTCCTCAACCTCTCCGGGCTCATGGTCCAAGCCGGCGCCGTGGAGCTCGAGATCAGGATGCTGGAGGTCGGGCTCCAGAAGGGCTCCCTGGCTCCGGCCGAGGCGTCCTGGGCCCTGGCCAGGCGGCGCGTGCTGGCGGGCAAGCGCGTCCAGCTCGACGCCTTCATGAAGAAGTTCCTCGGCACCGAGGTGGACCTCTCCAGCCTCGTGGGCCCCCAGGACGAGGCGTACCTGGCGGCCGTGGCCAAGGACGCCAGGGCAGGCTATCTCACGGACGAGCGCACCAAGCGCTGGCTCGCCCAGCGCGTGGAGGAGCTCCTCGCGGTCATCGACGAGCAGGTCAGCCGGAAGGCCGCGCTCGAGGCCCTCAAGATGGCCATGATGGCGGAGAAGGACCTCGACCCCGTGGAGAAGCGCCGGATCATCGAGAAGTTCCTCGAGGTCAGCCGTTCCGGGAGGAGCGCCAAGGAGGCGGCTGACGCCGCCACCTCCCACAAGCGCCTGCGGGCCGCGGTCTGGGAGTCGCAGGACATGTTCCCCCTGCTCGCCGAGGCGGGCACGCACATGAGGCTGGCCCAGGCCCTGCGCGACCTCGCGGTGGCCGACGTCGCCCCTCAGCTCCGGGCGGGTTTTGAGGCCGGATGGGGAGAAGCCTCGGGCCAGGGGAGCCCTGATTTCGGCGTGCACCTGCGTTGGGCCGTGACCGCGGCCCTGCGCCTGCTCTGGTCCGGCGAGGACCTCGACGTCTCCAAATTCGAGAAGGAGATCGCCAGGATGAACCTGGTCCAGGCCGGCCGCGACCAGACCTACAACCTCGAGCGCTCGGCCGCCTCCCTGGACCGCTACGCGGACAAACTCCAATCCCGCGTCTCCTACCCGGACGCGGAGGATGTCGCGCTCTACGGCCGGGCGCGCCAGGTCCTCGCCATCCAGTCCCTGACCGAGGCGCCGGCCGAAGAGACCCGTTCCCCCGGTCCGGTCCGGGAGGTCGCCTCGCTCGAGGACCTCCTCACGGCGCCCGTGGAGGAGTCCCCCCGCGTGGCCGCGGCCCGGCTGCGCAGCAAGCAGAGCGGCGCCCTCCTCGACAAGAGCCGCCAGTGGTTCAACGTGGAGGCCGGGTTCGGGGGCGGAGCCATGGTCCTCGACAGCGCCATCCCCTCTTTGGTGCTGACCCTCGAGAACCTCGGGCACCAGGAGGAGGCCGCCAAGGTCAGGCGGTTGGGGGCCTCGCTCCGGGAAGCCCAGCGCCTCTTCGAGACCATGTACGCGGTCCTCCACTTCGCCAACGACTACCTCTACGCGGCCAAGCGCCTCGAGGCGGCCCAGGCGCGGGTCTCCTCCCTCGGAGCCGACGCTCCGGAGCGCAGGGAGGTCGAGGAGGAGCTCATTTCGGCCCGGTACGGCGTCGAGCAAGTCCAGGCCGAGCTCCACCGCCAGTTCGGACCGTCCATCAGGATGCCCGAGCTCGCGGTCCTCGAGCGGGTCTTCTCGCTCCAGGACGACAAGCTCTACTGGGGCAACCCGCTCTTCAGGCAGTTCAACATGGACGCCCAGCTCAACGAGGCGGGCGCTCGCGCCTACGAGGACCTGGTCGCGGTCAAGGAGGCCCTGGACAAGGTCCCGAGCCTGCGCATCCACCTGACGGGCCTGCTCGCCCTGGTGCTCACCCCGGGCATGCCCTGGATCCCGGTCCTGCTCGTCATCGACGCGGCGCGCACCGGCCTGCCTCTGCTGAGCGCGCTGCTCTCCGGGCTCTCCTCCGAGTCAAGCCGGAGGGAGCACGGGATCCTGGCCGAGGCCTATGCCCAGGCCTTGAAGAACCGCGACGCCGCCAAGAGGCTCTCGGAGGAATACGCCAAGAGGCGCGAGGCCCTGCGCGCCATGGCCGCGGACATGCCCCTGCGGCCCAGGGACTTCGCCGAGGCCCACCAGCTCAACCGGTGGCGCATCGCCACCCTGGCCTTCGAGCTCTCGCCCGGGGCCGAGGCGTTCGTGGCCGACCGCGTGAGCGCGGCCGTGGCCGAAGGCGACTCCGCCAAGGCCGCGGCTCTCTGGAGGTCCACCAACGCCGCCCTGAAGCTCGAGTCGGGCGGCGACTCGGCCGTGGGCGATTCCATGCGCTCCATGCTCAACAAGGACGCGGCCTTCGTGGCCGGCGTGGTCAAGGGCGTGCTCGACGCGGACGACTGGGTCGAGGCCAAGTTCCGTCTCGACTCCTGGATCGAGGACTTCCGCCTGGACCTCGACCCGACCCTGGGCGGCAAGGCCGTCGAGAAGATCGTGAAGGGCTTCGTGAAGTTCTTCAAGGACGAGCCTCCGGCCGAGGCCCTCAAGGCGCTGTCCGTGCCCGAGGAGGTCGCCGCGGCCGTGGCGAGCGGCGACCTCGTCCGGGCCTACCAGCTCTATTCGGGCGCGGTCAAGGCCAAAGCCGCGGCTGAGCGGGCCAAGTTCCCGGTCCAGGTCGAGACTGCGGGCGCTCTGACCCCGGCTCCGGAGGCTCCTTCCTCCCCGTCGCCCCGCAGCGCGGCAGGTCCTTCGGCCCCGGCGCCCGAGGACTCCGTGGAGCGGCGGGCGCTCACGAAGAAGGTCATCGGCATGGTGCGGCAGGGCCAGACCGCCAAGGCCCAGGAGCTCCTGGCCTCGGCCTCGGCCATGTACGAGGGGGCGGGCGTCTCCTTCGACCGGTACTATCCGGGCTTGAGGAACTGGACCAGCCAGGCCGCGGCAGCCCAGGCCGCTGCTCCGGCGCCGCAGGAGCCCTCGGCCGCGCGGCAGGCCCTGCTCAAGCTCCGCAGCTTGTGGCTCGAGTCCTCCCAGGGCAGCGGGGTGCCGGTCTACGTCAAGAACATGGGCAGGGTCGTGGGCTACTTCCGGCTCATCCCGGATTGGGACCTCGCGCACGGCTGGAGCAGCCTGACCGTGGTCGAGAGCTTCTGGGACCGGGTCAACGGCACCTCGGAGACGGTCTCCCGGACCGCCGAGACCTCGCCCGAGGGCTACAAGGAGCGGCACGACTACTCCTTCTCCGGCCCCATGGGATTCCTGGGGGACTTGAGGTTCTACGCCGGCGTGCTGGCTCCCATGACCCGGGGCGCGGCCTGGGACCCCTTCGACGCGGAGGTGACGGGCAAGGGAGACTCCTACGTCGGCGGCAGCCTCACCCAGCACCTGGGCATGGGCTTCGACCTGGCCGAGCGCGTCACCCTCCGGATGCTCGCGGACGGCTCGAGCCGCTCCGAGTACGGGGTGGGGACCTACTTCCAGATGGGGGAGGCCTCGGGCAACGCTGACATCACGCTCATCCGCGACGTGAACGCCAGGACGGGCGAGCGCTCCAACCATTACCGGAGCTACGGCAGCCTGGGGTACGGGGACTATGCCGACGACGTCACGGCGCGGCTGGACTGGCAGACCGACGACCTCTACGGCGCGGAGCGCGGCCGCAACTCGGGCGAGTACACCCTCTCCGGCCAGGTCCGTCTCCCGGTGGGCTCGGACCCCTACCGGACCGAGGTCTACTGGAGCGGGACCGCCTTCCGCAACCGGGAGTACCTCACCTCCGGCCGCTACTACCGCGACATGTACACCCAGGACCTCACCTACTTCATGGACATGGGCGGCGACGCGACCCGCAGGCCCGACGGCGTCGGCGGCTACGCGGGCCTGAGGCAGATGCTGGTGGACGGCCGCTTCGGCGGGGTCGGCATGGGCTATGCCGTGCAGTCCGACCCGGCCACGGGCAGGCTCGGCCAGTACCGCACCCTCTCCTACGCGGCGCCGGGCAATCGCGGCCAGATCGACGTCATCAACAGCGACGACCCCTCGGTCGGTCCCCTGGCGGTCCAGGCGCAGATGAGGGCCGGGCCCGTGGTGGTCCGCGCCGGGGCGGACGCCTCCGAGTACACCCTCATCGTGGGCGGGGCCTCGCCGGAGACGGGCCTGAGCGCGGCCGGCCGCGTCAACGTGCCTGCCGACGATCCGGACCACTACGCGGTCGGGGCTTCCGTGGGCACGGAGGACTCGAGCTACCAGGTGCTCTGGGCGCCGGTGGCCGACGAGCTGCGCATCACCCTCTTCCAGGGCAACTGGTGGACCGGCACCGGAGCCCAATTCGACTACCGGACCGGCGGCGGACACGAGGACCGCTTCCGCTTCAGCCTGGCTTTGACCGCGTTCCGGGAAGCCTCGGACTGGACCATGCTGACCCCCTTCGCCCCCCTGGCCAAGAAGATCGGGTCGCTCGCCTCGAGCGGCTCCGGAGACGGCATGAGCAAGGATGAACTGGCCGCGGAGCTCGGCTCGGCCAAGGACCGCTCGGAGCTCGCGTCCAAGGCGGGCGACGCGCTCAAGGGGGCGACGGAGCGGCTCAAGGGCGACGAGAAGGGGATGTCTTTCTTCGGGCAGCTCGCGTCGGACATGGAGCGGACCCGGGACGACCTGGAGGCCGACGGCCGCACGAAGCTGCCGGTCTCGTGGAAGCCCGCCTTCGCCGACTTCCTGCAGAGTCTCGACGGCTTCATCAGCCAGCTCAAGGGAGCCGAGGCCGACCGCCTCTTCGACGCCGCGGGCGCAGACCGCGCCTCGCAGATGTGGGCGCCCCGGATCGTCGAGTCCCTCGACGACGTGCTGCGGCGCTACGAGGACTACCGCAGGGCCTACCGGGACCAGATCATGGCCATCCCCGTGTCGGGCGGTGCGGACAAGAGGCCCCGGCAGATCGCGGACTTCACCAGCCGCACGCAGTGGTTCGCGGACTACGTCCACGTCCTCAGGAAGGAATTCCTCGAGATGAAGCAGATCGGGGAGATGGACGAGGCGGCCTTGCGGGAACAGCTGACCCGGCTCTACCGCTTGAAGGAGGAGGCCCCCCTCTCCGAGTGGGACTTCCCCAGGGAGAAGGTGCACCGCTTCCTCCAGCGCGGTGATTGGCTGCCCACCACCAGCCGGGTGCCGGTACGCGTGCTCGAGAACAGGATCAGCAGGCTCATGGCCGAGACGAGGCGTCGGGAGGCCGTGGAGGAGCGCATCCGCAGGCTCAACGAGCGCTCCTCCGCCCGCCGGGAGACCCCCGTCGCCGCGCCGCAGCCCGGCTCATGAGTCCCTCCCGTGATTTTTGTATGATGCTTCCGGCCTCGACGAGGCCCATCCTTCGATCGGAGCGCGCTCCCTCATGAACATCGCCTTGCTTTCCGCGACCCTTGCCGCAGTCCTCTGGGCTCAGCCCGGCCAGGCCCTGGCGGCCTCGTCTTCGAAGGGAGACTGTCTCTCGTGCCACTCCGCCCTGAAGAAGCGGCGCTTCGCCCACGGTCCGGTCGGGGTGGGCATGTGCTCCGCCTGCCACGGCGCCGAGAAGCCGGTCAAGGAGCCGGCCAAGCACCACACCTTCACCCCGACCAAGGAGCAGCCCGAGCTCTGCCTTTCCTGCCACGACGGCATGCGGCCTCAACTGGCCGGCTTCAAGGTGCCCCACCCGGCCATCGAGAGCGGGTGCACCTCCTGCCACGACCCCCACGGCTCGGAGCAGCGCTTCTTCCTCAAAGGCAAGACCATGGACCAGACCTGCTCGGCCTGCCACGAGGCCAAGACCAAGGCTGCGGTGATCCACAAGCCCGTGGGCACGTCCTGCGGCCTCTGCCACGACCCTCACGGCTCAGCCAACGCCAAGCTCCTCAAGGCGGCC
This sequence comes from Elusimicrobiota bacterium, assembly GCA_016218545.1. Taxonomy (GTDB): domain Bacteria; phylum Elusimicrobiota; class Elusimicrobia; order UBA1565; family UBA9628; genus JACQWX01. Next base: position 237,803 of record JACRDQ010000018.1, on the reverse strand, counting down.
TCCCCGGAGCTCTGCTTCGGCTGCCACGCCAAGGTCCGCCAGGAGCTCGGGGGCAGCAAGGTCCACGCCCCGGTCAAGGCCGGCTGCGTCTCCTGCCACGACCCGCACAGCGCCCCCAAGGAAGGCCTGCTCAAGGCCGACGGCCGCAAGGGCCTCTGCATCGGGTGCCACAAAAAGGTCGGCGAGCGCGTCCAGTCCGCCAAGAGGCCCCACGAGGCTGTGGAGAAGTCCGGGTGCGTGGGCTGCCACTCCCCGCACGCGTCGAACCACGACCACCTCGTCAAGGAAGCCATGCCCAAGCTGTGCGTGGGCTGCCACGCCGGCATGAAGGCCGAGGTGTCGAGCCCCTTCCTCCACGGGCCCACCAAGCTCGGCGAGTGCACCGGGTGCCACGACGCGCACGGCGCGGACAACCCGAAGATCCTGCGCCAGTACTTCCCCGAGGGCTTCTACAACCCCTACAAGGACGGGCTCTACTCGCTCTGCTTCAACTGCCACGAGAAGGACATCGCCAAAGATGAGCGCACCAAGACCCTGACGGATTTCCGCAACGGCGACCAGAACCTGCACTACCTGCACGTGCACGCCCAGAAGGGCCGCTCCTGCAAGGCCTGCCACCAGGTCCACGGCGGCAGGCAGGAGAAGCACGTGCGCGAGAACGTCCCCTTCGGGACCTGGATGCTGCCCATCAACTTCAAGCGGACGGCCCGCGGCGGCACCTGCAACGTCGGCTGCCACAACCCCAAGGCCTACGACCGCTCCAAGGCGGTGGACAACCCATGAGCCTGCGGCCGGGGCTCCTCCTCCTCGCCCTGCTCCTCGTGCCGAGCCTGGGGCTCTCCACCACCTCCGCCTTCCCCCTGCGCGGGCTCGACCTGGGCGCCGCGGCCCCGGGCTTCGAGCTTCAGGACGCCAAGGGTCGCTCCCACGCGCTTTCTGCCCTGCGCGGCAAGGTCGTGGTCCTGGCGTACGTCCGTCCTGATCAGGACTACTCGGCCAAGGTCCTGGGCGCCTTGACCCGCCTGCGCCGGCGCTACCCCGAGGCCGAGGTCGCGGTGCTCGGCGTGCGCAGGCCCGATGAGCCCGGAGCCTCGGCCGTTGAGGCGGGGCTGGGGTTCCCGGTCCTCTTGGACCCTGAGCGGTCCTTGTACGCCGCCTGGGGCCTCTTCGTCCTTCCCACCACGGTGGTGCTCGATCCCAAGCACCGCGTGGTCTTCGCGGTCTCGACCTTCCCCGAGGGCATGGAGGACGACCTTCTGGCCAGCGTCGACGAGTCCCTGGGACGGCCCCGCAGCGCGGCCAAGCCCAAGAAGGCGGCCGCTCCCGCGGCCCCGCCCGAGATCGGCATGGCCCGCGGGCTCATGGCCTCGGGCAGGCCTGCCGAGGTCCTGGACGTCCTGCGTCCGGTCCTGGCCGCTCCATCCGCCCCGGTGGACGTCCTCCTGCTCGCAAGCGAGGCTTCCCTGGCCCTGGGCAAGGTCCCTGAGGCGGCCGCCCGCGCCGAGGCGGCGGAGCGCGCCGAGCCCGGCTCGCTCCGGGTCGCCCTGCTCCTGGGCAGGGTGCGGACCCTGCAGGGCCGCTACCAGGAAGCCGAGGCCCTGCTCAAGAAGGCGGCCATGGGGCCGGAGAGCGGCCAGGCCCGGTACCGGCTCGGCCAGCTCCACGAGCGCCAGGGACGCAAGGACGCGGCGCTCGAGGAGTACCGCGCGGCCCTCGAAGCCAGCCTCGGGCGCTAGGCGTCCTCGGGCGAGGCCCTCTTGATGTCGTCCTCGCCGAACCCGAAGTGGTGGGCGATCTCGTGCCGCAGGGTGGAGGCGATCCTGGCCCTCAGTTCCGGCCGCGAGGAACAGAGGGACTCGATGTTCCTCTGGTAGAGGATGATGCGCGCGGGCTCGTGCGCCCCGGCATAGGGGCTCGTCATGTCCTGCCTGGTCAGCCCCGTGTAGAGCCCGAGCAGGGTCCTGGAGCCCTTCCACCTTCCTGCCTCGCGGCCCGGGAAGGCCCTGACCTCGACCGAGAGGTCGCAGAAGAGCTTCCGGAACTCCTCGGGGATGGCGGCGAGCTCCTCCTCTGCGATCTTGAGGAAGAGCGCGCGGGAGACAGGCACCTGGCGCTCCGGCCGCTTCAGTCGTCGCTGAGGTCTTCGGTCGTGATGACCTGGAAGACGCGCTGGGCGGAGCGCCGGGCGAGCTTGAGCAGGGTGGCGTCGGCCGCCGACCCCGGGTCGCGGGCCGCGTCCTCTCCCGACTCCTCGAAGCGCTTGAACACGTCGCCCGTGGCTCCGTAGCTCATGCGGACCACCATGCCTCCCCTGGCCCAGAACCAGGTGAGGTCCGTGGGCCGGAGGTTCTTGGCCTCGCCGTGGGCCTCGACGAGGATGTCGGAGCCCTTCTCGTCGTCGCCGAGGATCGCCTTCAAGCCATAGCCGGAGAGCTCGTCGACGAAGCGGGACCCGAAGGAGTTCGAGTTCTCCCCGGAGGCCACGACGCGCACGGAGATGGCCTTGATGGCCTTGCGGGCCGCGGCCAAGCCTTCCTTGGATTCCGGGCCGGGCTTGCCCTTGCCGTCGGAGCTCAGGATCCGGTACATCTTGTTGAACTCCTTGCGCTCCCGGGAGTTCCGGACCAGGTCCAGGGCGTGCTTGAGGCGGCTGAACTTGCCCTCGGTCTTGGCGAGAAGCTCCGAGGAGCTCAGGAAATCGCGGTCGAGCTCGTCGAGCTTGCCCTCGAGCCTCCGCAGGGACTGGTCCCGGTGGAGGACGGCCAGGGCGTAGACCGTGCCGTCGGGGTCTTTCCAGTACTTGGAGACCTCGGAGCCCTCGATCATCTGGTAGGTGAAGGAGGTGACCGCGTCCGAGACGTCCTGCTCGGTCGAGGAACCTTTCCCCATGGTGGTCTCGCGCATGTAGGACTTGGTCTCGGCCACGATCTTCACGCCGAAGTACTTCGAGATCTCCGCGCGGGCTTTGTCTGCGGCCTTCTCTTCGTTCGAGGCGGCGCCCACCCCGGTGACGTAGGAGCCCGACGGGAACTCCGAGCTGGCCCCGGAGAGCCAGTCCGGCCTGGAGCCGGACGCGGCTTGCGCCGGGGCGAGGGCCGGGGTCAGCGCGAGGCACAGCGCGAGGAGGGTCGTTCTCATGGGGGCCTGGACCCAGTGTACCGAGTTAGCGCCGGAAAGTCAACGACGGGCCGGAGCGCGCTTGGGGAGCGCGGGCGGGAGGATGAGGTCCGCGATGGACTGCAGGTCCGCTCCGGAGACCAGGAGCAGGGCGGGCCTCCCCTCCACCTGGGTGTAGCGGTAGGGCGAGGGAGCGCCCTTGGGCCCGGGCTTCGAGCGGCCCACGAGGAGCCGGGTGGTGCGCGCCGAGCCGCGGACCGAGATCTCGATGGCGGGCTTGTCGAGGCCGGTCTCGGAGGGCTTGGTCGGGGCGTCGGAGAAGTCCCCGGCCCTCAGGCCCAGGATGCGGTCCACCGCGGTCTCGACCTTGTCGGGGCTCGCCTCGGCTCCGGAGACGACGAAGCCCGTAGACGACTTCGCGATCTCGAGCGTGCGGGAGTCGAAGCGCAGGGAGACCGACTCCAGGGTGGCGCGGTCCACGCGGGTGAGGCCGCGCTCCCGGAACTCGTCGGGGTGGCGGTCGAGCTGGTAGGGGGCCACGCCCGAGGCCAGGTGCACGGGCTTGCGGCTGGACAGGCGCAGGTACAGGGAATCGTAGCCGAGCGCCTTCCTGCCGAAGAAGCCGTCGAAGACCGGGGCCGCGGACTCGGAGGTATAGAGGCGCACGCGCGTGGCGCTGGCGTCATCCACGGCGTACTCGGCGTAGCTCGAGGGCTCGGAGGAGACCTCGGAGCCGATCCGCAGGCCGAGCAGGGCGTTGACGACGTCGCCCACGGGGTTGGGGTCCGCGATGTCGCGGACCGGGGAGGTCAGGCGCCAGGAGTCTCCTTCACGCTCGAGCACGGTGGAGACCCCCGCCCGGTCGAACTGGAGCTTGGAGACGTTCTCCGCCTTGGCCTTGGCCAGGGGAGCGTCCGACGTGTCGCGGCTCGAGAACCAGAAGAGGGTCACCGCCGCGAGGCACAGGCCGGCCAGGACGGCCGCCAGGATCGCCAGCTTCCTAAGGTCCATACTCGGCGGCCGCTTCCTGCCTGCGGCGCTTGCTTCTGCGGTAGACGAGGGCGCCCGCGGCCACCAGGGCCAGGGGCAGGCCGAAGATCATGGCGTTCTTGACCGCGAGCTTGGACCCGGTGGACAGGGGCCTGAGATAGCGGTAGGTCACGCCCTTGGACCTGATGGAGAGCAGGGACTCGTCCTGCAGGGACCACTCCACGAGGTTGATGAGGAAGGTCACGTTGCCGGGCTTGATGCTGAGTCCCGGCTGGATGATGCGCGAGGTCCCCACCACGATCACGCGTCCCGGAGCGGACGCGGCGTCAGTCCCCGCGGCCGCGGAGGTCGGAGCCGCGACCTTGGAGAAATCCCCCTCCAGCACGCCTGCCAGGGAGAAGGGACCCTTCTCGGTCTTCTTGAGCTCCTCCTGGGTCGGGGGCTCGTAGGGAGAGACCTTGGCCTTGGTCACGTACCAGCTCGCGGCCGAGGAGTCCAGGAGCGAGGTCCAGCGCAACCCCGCCCCCTTGTCCTTGAAGGAGAGCGGGTGCACGAACGGGAACGACACCGCGTCGAGCCCCCGCGTGGCCGGGTGCTCCTTGTTGAAGCCGGTCGCGACCGGGATGTACGGGTACTCCAGCACGTTCATCATCACGAACATGCCGGACTGCTGCTCGAGCTGGATCTTCTCGGCCTGGGCGTCCACGACGAAGCCTTCCCGCGCGTCGAGCCCCCAGCCCTCGAGAAGGCTCTCCAGCCCGGTCTCGAGCTTGCCGGAGAAGAACGAGCGGAACTCGACCCAGCGCCGGTCGAGGAGGACGCCCAGGGAGCGTCCCGAGGCCGTCCACGCCTTGAGGCGCTCGACCTCCGCGGGGGCGAGCGGTTTGGTGGGGCCCAGGATCCAGAGGACGTCCACGTCCTCCGGCAGGGGCTTGGAGAGCTCCACGGTCCGCACGCCCATGGTCTCTCCCATGGACGAGAAGATGCCCTCCAGGGGCCCTTCTCCCGGGCCCTTCTCTCCGTGCCCCGTGACGAAGGCCGCGTTCTTGGTCTTCTCGATGGACAGCTTCCTGATCTTGCGCGTGATGTCGTACTCGAAGTCCGCGGTGTTCTGGAAGACGGGGATCGTCTCGGTCCTGCCCTGGTGCAGGAGGACCATCCCCATCATGGCCTCCCGGAGCTCGAACTTGTCGCGGCCCATGACGTTGAGGCGCACCGTGCTCACCCCGGCGGTGAGGGCCTCCTTCTTGGCGCTGTCGTTCTCGTCCGGGTTGAGGAACTCGAGCTTCACCCGTCCCTTGGAGGCGTCCTTGTACTCGCCGAGCAGGGACCGGAGGTAGGCCTCGTTGAGGCCGTAGGGCTGGGGCAGGCGCGGCGAGTAGTAGACGCGCATGACCACGTTGTCCTTGAGCCCGGAGAGGATCTTCCTGGTCCCCGCGGAGACCGAGTAGATCCTTCCGGCCGAGAAGTCCGCCCGCGCGTAGACGAAGTGGGCCACGACGTTGAGGAGGGCCAGGATGCCCAGCACGAGGCCGGCGCCGACCCACGAGAAGGCCAGGCGGCGTGAGCGGAGGCTCCGGAGCATCAGAGCCTCCTCGACTGCAGCCTGACCACGGTCAGGTACAGGAAGGCGAAGGTGATGCTCGCGAAGTAGAGCAGGTCCCGGGTGTCCAGCACGCCCTTGGCAAGGGTGTCGAGGTGGCTGTCCACGCCCACGAACTCCATGAGGGTGGACGCCGCGCCGGGCGCGAAGCGCGCGAGGTTCCCCGCCATGAAGAAGATGAAGCAGAAGAGGAAGGCGATGACGAAGGAGACGACCTGGCTGCGGCTCAGGCTCGAGGCGAAGAGCCCGATGGCCCCGTACATGAGGCCCATGAGGAGCAGGCCCAGGAGGATGCCCGAGGCCTCGCCCCAGTCGAGTCCCGCGCCGGGCGCGGCCAGGAGGCGCAGGAGGACCGGGTAGAAGGCCAGGCCCGCCACGGTCACCAGGTGCACCCCGCAGAAGCCCAGGAACTTGCCGAGCGCGATGTCCCAGTCCTCCAGGGGCAGGGTCGCCAGGGTCTCGAAGGTCCCGGACTTGAGCTCCTCGGAGAGCAGGCCCATGGTCAGGGCCGGCACGAGGAAGGTCAGCAGGAGGGGCATGGCCTCGGCCAGGCCCGAGATGGTCGCCATGTTCGAGAGGAAGAGGGTCGCGGTGAAGAGGTACCCCGACACGAGGTAGAAGACGACCATGGCGACGTAGGCGGCCGGGGACTCGAAGTAGCCCTTGAACTCGCGCTGGGCCAGGGCGAGCACGGCGCGGACCTGGAGGACCGGGGTCACGAGGCTCCCTCCCCCGGGCCCGCCTCCGCGCTCCCGGTGAGCTTGCGGAAGACCTCCTCGAGGCTGAGCTGCTCGATGCTCAGGTGCATGATGGGCCAGCCCTTGGACGAGGCCAGGCGGAAGACCTCCTCCCGGAGGTCCACCGAGGCTTCGGACTCGACCACGAACGCGTCGCTCACCTTCCCCCACGCCGCCGGTCCGGCCACGGACGAGGCCCCGGGGATGGAGGCCAAGGCGGAGCGGACCGTGTCGCGGGGCCCCTTGAGGCTCAGGTGCAGGCGGTTCTTGTTCTGGAGGCTGCCGGAGAGCTCGTCGGGCGTGCCGTCGGCCGCGATCCTGCCCGCGTTGAGGATGATGACCCGGTCGCACACGGCCTGGACCTCGGAGAGGATGTGGGTCGAGAGGAGCAGGGTCTTCTCCTTCTTGAGCTCGCGGATGAGGTCGCGGACCTCGTGCACCTGGTTGGGGTCGAGGCCCGAGGTGGGCTCGTCGAGGACCAGGACGTCGGGGTCGTGGATGATGGCCTGGGCCAGGCCCAGGCGCTGGCGGTAGCCCTTGGAGAGCTCGCCGGTCTTGCGCCCTGCCACGCCGCCCAGGCCGCAGGTCTTGACCACGGCCTTGACCCGCTCGGTCCGCGCCTTGTCGTCGTAGAGGCCGCGCAGGCGGCCCACGAAATGGAGGGCGTCGGTCACCTCGAGGTTCTCGTGGAGCGGGTTGTTCTCGGGCAGGTAGCCCAGGCGGCGGCGCACCTCGAGCGGGTGCTCGGCCACGTCGAGGTCCATGACCACGGCCCGTCCCTGGTCGGCCGGGAGGTACGCGGTGAGCATGCGCATGGTGGTGGTCTTGCCCGCGCCGTTGGGCCCGAGGAACCCGACGATCTGGCCGACCTGGATCTCGAAGTCCAGGCCGTCGACCGCCGTGATGTCGCCGAAGCGCTTGGTGAGCTTTTCTGCCCTGATCATGGCCGTTCCGCGGAGATAATAAATAGGAAAGCGCCGGACGCCTTGTCAAGGACCAAGGCGCGGGCGCTCATGCGAGGAGGCGGCCCTTCTGCCCGGTCGGGAGCAGGACCCAGCGGCTGCCGAGCTTGGGGTGCGGGACCAGGAGGATGTCGCAGCGGTGCCGGGTCCGCACCGACGAGGCGACGGCCGAGGCGAAGACCGCGGAGGCCAGGCCCGCCATGCAGCGGTCCGCGAGGTCGCGGGCCGCGAAGGCGACCCCTGCCGCGGCGCAGAAGGCCAGGACCAGGCCGAACACGATCTGGACCGTGTTCAGGACCTCGGGGATGTAGAGGCCGATGCCGGAGCGAGGGACCACGCGTTCGAGCCTGCCGCGGCGGTAGACGCCCACCTCCCCGCCCTGGACCAGGAACCGGCGTCGGTCGAGCCTCCTGCGGACCTCAAGGCTCGCGAGGGCGAGCCCGGTCAGGGCGATGCAGGCTCCGAGGACCTTCTCCCCGGTGGAGTAGCCGCTCTGAGCCTGGGCGCCCCAGGCAGCGGAGGCCAGGAGGAGCAGGCCCCAGTTGCCGAACTGCCAGCCGAAGGTCTCGGTCACGGTCTGGCCGGGATCCGCGGCCTGGATGGTCGAAGGGAACTCCCCGCTCATGGGGACAGATGATAGCAATTCAGCCGCGTCCCCACCTCAACGTTCGGGGACTTGCCACGACGCGGACTCGAGGACTTTCTTCCCGGCGGCCAGCCCCTCCGGGGTTGCGGCGCTGACGTGGAAGACCAACATGTGCCGCCGCCGGTCCAGGAGGCTGAAGGCCTCGAAGAGTGGCCTGCCCTCCACGGTCCACTCGAGCTCGAAGGTTCCCGCTGCGTGGTTCCCCACGAGGCCGTTGTCCGGCTCTCGGCGGTACTTGCCGGGGATCGGGGACTCCTTGACCATCATGCGGGCGAGGTCCATGCCCCTCTTGATGGTGACGAGCTTGGAGCCCAGGTTTGCCGCGGCCACGGTCACGACCGCGCCATCGGGATCCGAGGACGCTCCGGTCCCCGAGGAGAGCCGCACAAGAGGGACGACTCTCATCTCCGCGTCCACGCGGCCTTCTTGGACGGCCATCATCATGAGCAGATAATGGAGGAACCGGCTCATGCGGTCGGGGCCCTTCACCGCGGTCCAGCCCTCCGGGATCCGGATGGTCATGCCGAAGAAGGGGTTGGCATAGCGTCCCTCGGCTACGGTCCCATCTCCCGGGAGGGGCTGTCTGGGACCGCACGCGATCAAGGAGAGGAGGAGGGGCAAAAGCGGAATCCAGGCCGAGAACAGCCGGTTCCGCGCTCCCGCAGGATTCACGGATTGATCGCGCCTGACTTGATCCTGGAATTCAGGGACTTCAGCTCCGGGGACACGAGTCCGTAGGTCTTCCTCTTCTCCACGAATTCGGCCCAGGGCTCATGCTCCTTGCCCTTCCGGTATTCCTCCAGAAGGCTGCGTTCCTCCGGGGGCAATTCCTCCTCCGCCGAGAGGCTGACGAACTCGCCGTTCCGGGAGGCTAGGGCGTCTTCTTGGGAGGTCTCCGATGCCGCCTTCTTGGCCGCATCGCGTTGGTTGAGCTTGCCCTTGCCCCATGCCAGGAGGAGCCCGGTGGTCGATATGACCATGGCGGTCCCCGCAGCAGTGAGCTTCTTGGCCTTCCCGGCAAGGTCTTCCTCCGCTTGCTTGACCTGGCCGGCGGCCGGAGGCGGAGCCGAGACCTTCATCTTCTGCTGGGGCTTGTAGGGCTTGGAAGGGTCGTCTCCGTCGGACCGGCCCCACTGGGACAGGACCGCCTCGCTTCCCCCTTCCGCGTCCGCCATCCTCTGCCTGCCTTCGCCGAGGATCTTGGCGAACTCGTCCGGGTCCGAGACGCCCTTCAAGCGGTGCATGGCCTCCTTGTTGATCCCGAGCTGCTTCTGGACCCTCTCGAACTGAGCGCAGGCCCCCTCATGGGCGGGGACCGCGCAGTGTTTCTTGCGTTCCTTTTCGTCGAGCGGGACCTTGAGCTGCTTGTATTTCTCGTTGCGCAGGCGCTCGTCCTCCGCGATCATCATGACCGGCAGGAGCGCGCCGGCCTCCTGCGGGGGCAGCCAGGCCGGGAAGGTCCGCGGCGTGATGGCCGGTTCGATGGGAGCCAGGTCAGCCTCGTCCTTGTAGGAGTTGAGGCAGTCCTGCTTGGTCATGCAGCGCTGCACCCGACGCGCCGCGTCGCGGTCGGAGTCGTCCTGGACGGTCTGGAATTCCGAGCCTTTGAACACATCCCTCAGCCCCAGCACGGTCTGCTTGCGGGCCGGGGCGGCGTAGAGGGCGTCGTTGTAGTGGTAGAGCGAGTCGAGGTCCTTGAGGCCTTTGAGCTTGGCGACGTCGGGCTGGGCTGCGCCGCACGCCTGCTCCCAGGAGTACCTGTTATCCCCCCCGTAGAGCACGTCCTTGGCGTAGCTGCAGAGGTCCTTGGCCTGTTCCATGGAGATGCCCAGTTGGTCCATGGCCTGGTCCTGGGCCTGCGCCGCCGGGGCTCCGAGAGTCAGGGCGAGGGTCGCGAGCACGAGGGGTAGAAGGGTCTTCATAGCGCCTCCTGGGCCTACCCCATGTATATACCCCCCGAACCCGGAAAACGCAATAGAAAAAACGGTTAAAAACGAGCTGGGGTCAGCCTTTGAGGGCCTTGAGGACCTTCTCCGGCGTGAAGGGCGGCTCGAAGAGCCGCACGCCCACGGCGTCGTAGATGGCGTTGGCGATGGCCGGGATGGGGCCGTTGATGCCGATCTCCGAGACGGACTTGGCGCCGAAGGGGCCGTTGGGCTCGTAGGTCGGGATGATGATCGTCTTGACCGGCGGCGTGTCCGTGGTCGCGAAGATCTTGTAGTCCCGGAAGCTCGGGTTGACCATGGCGCCCGAGGGCGAGAAGAGCATCTCCTCGGCCAGGGCGTAGGAGATGCCGTTCAAGACCGCGCCGTCGTTCTGGCCCTCGGCCAGGGTCGGGTTGATGGCCGTGCCGCAGTCCACCGTGGCGACGTAGTCCAGGACCTGGACCTGGCCGGTCTCGGTGTCCACCTCCACCTCCGTGAAGTGCGCCGCGAAGGGAGGCGGCGAGCTCTGGGCGTAATGCGAGGCCACGCCCATGATCTGGTGCTGGTCGTGGTAGTAGAGGGCGGTGTTGGCCACCTCGGAGAGGGTGCACGAGCGGCCGTTCTCGGCCACGGCCTTGCCGTCCCGGAGCTCCACGTCCTCGGCCGGGACGTCGAGGATGCGGGCCGCGACCTTGACGATCTGCTCCCGGGCGTGGAGGGCGGCCTTCTTGACCGCGTTGCCGGAGATGAAGGTCGTCGAGGAGGCGTAGGCGCCCACGTCGAACGGGGTGAGGTCCGTGTCCGACGAGAGCACGATGATGTCTTTGACCGTGATGCCCAGCACCTCGGCCGCGATCTGGGCCAGCACCGTGTCCGAGCCCGTGCCGAGGTCCGTGGCGCCCATGTGCAGGTTGAAGGACCCGTCCTCGTTCATCTTGAGGGAGGCCGACGCCATGTCCACCTCGGGGATGCCCGAGCCCTGCATGAGGCAGGCCATGCCCAGGCCGCGGCGCTTGGCGCCGGCTTGACCGCGGTTGGCGTCCTTCCTCTCCCGCCATCGGATGGCGGCCAGGCCCCGGTCGATGCAGGCGTAGAGGCCGCAGGAGGTGATCTTCTGCTCCACGCCCTCGCGGCCCTCGCCCATGGCCTTGAAGACCGGGGAGCCCTCGTTGAGGCGGATGTAGTTCTTGCGCCGGAACTCGAGCGGGTCCATGCCGAGCTTCTCCGCCATGATGTCCATCTGGCTCTCCCAGGCGAAGAAGCCCTGGGTCGCGCCGTAGCCGCGGTACGCCCCGGCCACGGGATGGTTCGTGTAGACCGTCCGACCGATGAACCGGTTGTTCTTGGCCTGGTACATGGGGATGGTGTGCGACCCCGCGCACATCATGACGGTGAGCGCGTGCGGGCCGTAGGCCCCGTTGTCGCAGTAGATCTCCATGTGCGCGTCCGTGATGGTGCCGTCCTTCCTGGCCCCGGACTTGACGCGCACCACGGCCGGGTGGCGGGTGCGCGAGGAGACGAAGGTCTCCTTGCGGGTGTACTCGATCTTGACGGGACGGCGCGTGGCCAGGGTGAGGGCGGCGCACACGGGCTCGAGCACGATCTCCTGCTTGGAGCCGAAGCCCCCTCCGATGCGGGGCTTGATCACCCGGATGGACTTGACGGGGATCTTCAGGGCCTGCGCCGTGACGCGGCGCACGTGGAAGGGGACCTGGGTGGAGGTCCGGATGACGAGCCTGCCCTCCGGGTCGAGATAGGTGATGGTGACGTGGGGCTCGAGGGCGCAGTGCTGGGCCCACTGGGTCTTGTACCACTGGTCCACCACGACGTCCGCCTCGGAGAACCACTCGGTCTCCTTGACCTCGAAGTCGAACTTGGCCGCGATGTTGTGCCGGGCGTCCGGGATGTTCTTGGAGTCCGCCTCGTCGTGGACGACCGGGGCGCCGTCCTTCATGGCCTCCATGGTGTCGAAGACCGCGGGCAGGACCTCGTAGTCCACCTTGATCTTGGAGAGGGCCTCCTCGGCCGCCTCCGGGGTCTCGGCCGCGACCGCGGCGATGCGGTCGCCCACGTACCGGGCCTTGTCGTTGAGGATGAGGGTGTCGTAGGGCGAGGGCTCGGGGTAGCCCTGCCCGGCCGTGGTGTGGCGCACGCGCGGCAGGTCCTCATGGGTGAGGACCGCGACCACGCCGGGCACGGCCTTGGCGGCCCGGGTGTCGATGCGCTTGATGCGGGCGTGGGCGTGCGGGCTGTAGAGCAGCCTTCCGGTCAGGAGTCCCCGGATGTCCACGTCGTCGGTGAACTGGGCCGTGCCGCAGGCCAGGGCGAGGGAGTCGATCTTGTCGACCCGCTGGTTGACGACCGTGAAGTCCTTCTTGTCCGCGACGTTCATGGACGGCCCCCCTTCCTGGCGGCTTGCTTGACTTTCTTGGCCGAGAGCAGGACCGCTTCGACCTGCTTGACGTAGCCCGTGCAGCGGCAGAGGTTCCCGTCGAGGGCGCGGCGCGCGGCGCCCTCGTCCGGGTCCGGGTCCTCGTCGAGGAGGGCCTTGGTCGCGAGCACCATGCCCGGGATGCAGAAGCCGCACTGCACGGCCCCGGCCTCCACGAAGGCAGCCTGGATGGGGTGCGGCCGGTCCGGCGTGCCGAGCCCCTCGATGGTGACCACCCTGCGGCCGTGGGCCTGGGCCGCGAACAGCATACAGGAGAGCGCGGGCTTGCCGTCGAGCAGGATCGTGCAGGTCCCGCAGTCGCCGTTGTCGCAGCCCTTCTTGACGCCCTTGAAGCCCTCGCGCCGCAGCGCGTCGAGGAGGAACTCTCCCGGCGTCACGCGCATGGCGAGGTCGCGGCCGTTGACGTTGACCGTGATGGCGATGACGCCGTCCGCCGCCTTCAGCGTTCCCCTGCCTGCCCGGCCCTTGGTCTTGGAAACGGTCTTGGCTCTGGTCTTGGTCATGTCAGCTCCCGATGGCTTCCATCAGCGCTCTGCGCACGAGGACCCCGGCCATCCGGACTCCGTAGGCCCTGGACTCCGCTCCGGCGGTGAGGCTGGAGAGCGCGGCCGCGGCCGCGTCTGCGGCCTCGCGGCTGGCCAGCTCTCCGGCGGGCCTGCCGACCAGGCAGCGCTCCGCCGCGGCGATCCGAGCGGCCTTGGGAAGGACCGCGCTGACCGCGACGGCGGCCTTGCGCACGGTCCCGCCCCTGAGGTCGAGCGCGGCCACGACCTGGGCGTAGGAGCTCCAGGAGGACTTGGTGAGCGAAAGCCGCATCGCGCAAGCCCTCCAGGACCTGGTCCCCGCGGGTACGCGCAGCTCGGTGAGCAGGTACTTGTGCCCGAAGAGGAGTGTGTCCGCGCCCGCGATCATCTCCGCGAACGGGAGCTTATCCTCCTTCCTGCCGTCCGTGAACACGGCCTCGGCGTCGAGTGCTAGGAACGCGGCCGGGAGGTTATTGTAAGGATGGGGACGGACCACGTTGCCGCCTACGGTGCCCATGCCGCGGGCGAGCGCGTTGCTGCCCATGCCCGCGGTCTTGGCGATGACTCCCCCCGCCCACTTGGCCAGGAGCGGGGACTTCTCCAGGTCGGAGATGGTGCACAGGGCCCCGATCCGCAGGCCGTCCGCGTCGGCCTTGATGTGCCGGAGCGGCAGGTCCGAGATGTCGATCACGGTCTCGACCGCGGGGGAGATCGAGCGGGTGTGGCGGGTGCCGCCCGCCACCACCACGGCCGCTTTCCCGAGCCGGGCCATGAGGCCCGCGGCCTCCTTGGCCGTGGACGGGAAGCAGAATTGCTTGATGTTGTTCTTCATGCGGTCAGCCTCCGGAGATCGGAGGGAACAGGTGCAGGACCATGCCCTCCTTGAGCTTGACGGCGTCGAGCCTGCGGCGGTCGAGGATGTCGGAGTCCAGGGCCAGGACGAACTCGTTGCGCACGGTCTTGCCGTCAGAGTCGAAGAGGACCTTCCGGGTCTCGGGGCCGCCGAGCTCTGCGACCTTGGCCACGGCCTCGGCCGCGGTCTGGGCTTGGACCCACACCTGCTCCTTCTTGAGGCGCAGGCGCAGCGTCGTGTAGAGCTTGATCAGTATCTGTGCCATATGATGGGGTCAGACTTCAACTTATTCAACTTATTCGTATTGTTCGTTGATGAATAAGTTGAATAAGTTGACGTCTGACCCCAGTTTATACCTTATCCAGCATCTGTTGCGAGAGTCTGTTGGCCTTGCGGGCCAGGGCCCCCTCGTCCGCGTTGACGAGCCGGCCGTCCGAGACCGTGAGCGCGCCGTTGACGAGCACGTGCTTGGCCTTGTGGCTCGCCCCGCAGAAGACCACGGCCGCGACCGGGTCCGAGAGCGAGCCCGCGAAATCGAGGCCGCTCACGTCGAAGAGGGCGATGTCCGCGGCCTTGCCGGGAGAGAGCTCCCCGATGTCGTCGCGGCCGAGCACCTCGGCCCCGCCGCGGGTGGCGATCCAGAGGCTGTCCCGGGCCGGCATGGAGGCCACCCCGGATTTGACGCGCGCCACGAGCATGGCTTGGCGCACCTCGGCCAGCATGGCCGAGCAGTCGTTGGAGGCCGAGCCGTCCACCCCGAGGCCCACGGGAACGCGGTGGTCCAGGTACATGCGGACCGGCGCGATCCCCGAGCCCAGGCGCAGGTTCGAGCTCGGGCAGTGGGCCACGCCCGTGCGCGTCCTGCCCATGAGCCTGGACTCGGCCTCGTTCATGTGCACGCAGTGCGCGAACCACGACCTCCCCCCCTCGAGCCAGCCCACGGATTCCATGTAGGCCAGGGGCCTCATCTTGTGGAGGTGGAGGCAGTACTCCTCCTCGTCGATGGTCTCGGCCAGGTGGGTGTGGAGGCGCACGCCCCACTCCTTGGCCATGCGGGCGGAGAGCTTGAGGAGCTCGGTCGTGACCGAGAACGGGGAGCACGGGGCCAGGACGACCCTCGTCATGGCCAATGCCGCGGGGTCGTGGTAGCGCCGGACCAGGCGCTCGCAGTCCTTGAGGATCTCGTCCTCGGTCTGGACCACGTCGTCGGGCGGAAGCCCTCCCTTGGACTTGCCCCGCGACATGGAGCCGCGGGCCGCGTGGAAGCGGATGCCCAGGTCCGCGGCAGCCGCGATCTCGCGGTCGATCAGGTCCGCGCTCAGGCCGCCCGGGAAGAGGTAGAAGTGGTCCGAGCTCGTGGTGCACCCGGTGAGCATGAGCTCGCCCAGGCCGACCTGGGCGCTCACGTACACGCCCTCGGGGGTCACGTGCCTCCAGACCTCATAAAGGTAGAGGAGCCAGTCGAAGAGCTTGTGGTCCTGGACCGCCGGCAGGTTGCGGGTCAGGGTCTGGTAGAGGTGGTGGTGGGTGTTCACGAACCCGGGCAGGACCACGCAGCCTCGGGCGTCGATGACCCGGTCCGCCTTGGTTCTGAGGCCCTTGCCCACGGCCTTGATGGCCGCGCCCTCGATGAGGACGTCTCCGCCCGTGAGCTCCGTGCGGGCGTCATCCATCCTGGCGATCCGCAGCGCGTTCTTGATGAGGGTCGTCTTCATGGAACAGCTCCTTCAGCGGGTGCTTATGATAACATATAGCCGCCTTTTTATGGACAAAACAGCGCAGCGCAAGTCAGGGGTCCGAAGCCGCCTCGGGCCGTCGCTGGAGTCCGCGGCCGGCCCGGACAAGCGCATCGGGCACGCCGACCTGGCCCGCATCGCGGCCAAGACCAAGATCCCCCACAGGGACGTCGAGGCCGCGGCCCTGCTCCTGGGCCTGGTGCCCAAGCGCTATGACCGCAACATCGGAACTCTGGGCTTGGAGGGCCAGGCGCGCCTGCTGGTCAGCCGGGTCCTCGTGGTGGGCCTGGGCGGCTTGGGCGGGCACGTGGTCGAGAGCCTGGCGCGCCTGGGGGTCGGCGCCATCGAGGGCGTAGACGGCGACTCCTTCGACGAGACCAACCTCAATCGCCAGATTTACTGCGAGATGTCCAACCTCGGTCAGATGAAGGCCGAGGCGGCCCGGGCCCTGGTGGCCCACGTCAACCCGGCCGTGGAGTTCGTCCCGCACGCGGGCCGCTTCGAGGACCTGGGACCGGGGCTCCTGCATGGAGTCCGCCTGGTCTTCGACTGCCTCGACACCATCCCCTCGCGTCTGGAGCTCTCCAAGTTCTGCGCCAAGGCCCGCCTCCCCCTGGTCCACGGCGCCATCGCGGGCTGGTCCGGCGAGGTGGGCATGTGCCTGCCCGGAAAACGCACCCTCGAGCGGCTCTATGAGGGCGCGTGCGGGCCGCGCGGCGTGGAGAAGGAGCTGGGGAACCTGCCCGTGACCGCTGCCGTGGCCGCCAACATGATGGTGGCCGTGGCCCTGCCGGTCCTTCTGGGTCGCAAGCCCGCGGGCTCCCTGCGATTCTTCGACCTGCAGGAAAGCCCGGCCTGATCGGAGCCTTCCATGACCGGCAAGCAGTTCTCCTTGGCGAGCGCGGCAGCGCTGACCGTGGGCCTGGTCCTGGCCGGCCAGGGCTGCGATAAGGCCGCAGAGAAGGTCAAGCTCGAGCTCTTTCCCGGGTCCGGCAGGAGCGGCAAGGCCTATGTCCCTCCCAGGCCTCCGAAGCCGCCGTGCAAGGGAGCGTCCTGCCCCAAGTCTCCTGAGCCGCCCCTGGGACAGATGACGGCGCCGATCCAGGCGCCTCCCCGGGCCGGCAAGCAGGAGCCGCCGCCTCGCAAGCCCGGCCTAGCCAAGCCTAAGCCGGGATCCAAGGTCCCGGCCAAGTCGGTCGCGGCCGCGCCTGCGCATCCTGTCCAGGGAGGGCCCGGGGCCCGTCCCGAGCAGCCGCACAAGCCGCCGCTCGAGAAAGCCGAGAGGCCGGATGATGAGGCCCTGCCCAGGCCTGACGAGTACTCGGTCGCCAAGGACGGGTCAGGCTCGCGCTACCTTTCGCCCGCAGCGGTCAAGGGACCCGCGGTCCGCGAATCTCCGGTCCGGCCCAGCCAGGCCGCTCCGTCCGCGGGCAAGGCCGCTCCCGGAGTCGCCATGGCGGATGTCGCAGACGAGGCGGCGGAGGTCTCGCCTCTGACCGAGGCCGCGGACGTCCTCGGCGTGGTGGCCGACGACCCAGGGGACGTCGGCTCGACCCGCCTGCAGGTCTCGCGCACCCAGGACTTCAAGGTCGTGCTCATCGACCAAGTCTACTCGTTCATCGAAGACGCGGACCTCTACCGCGAGTTCCAGCAGTCGGGCCTCAAGGACGGGACCTACTACATCCGTTTCGCGGTCATCGACCTGCTCGATTTTCAGCATCCTTATACCAGGCCCAAGAGGTTCAGGCTGCGCGGGGCGGCGGGTGCTCGGAAGACCTACCCGGCTGCTAGGCCTTAAAGCCCAGGCAGGTTCCGGGTTTTCAAGGGTATAATAAGTCGATGGCCTTCATTCGCGTCCTCCTCGCCGCTGCATTGGCCGCCGTGTCCTGGGACCACGCCTTGGCCCAGACCATCGAGACCCCTCGGACCCAGAGCGGCCAGGGCTCCGTCAACGTGGGCAACGCGGGCCAGGGCTCCGGGACCTCGGTCACGAGCGACCTCAACAAGCCGGGAGCCTCCTCCATCCAACTCAAGGGCTCCGTGGAGGGCTACCGGGCCCCCTCGGTCCGCCTCGAGGGCTCGGCGAGCCCCGAGCTCGGCGGGGTCATGCTCCCGGGCGGCGTCCCCGTGGAGGAGGCCGGGCCCGGCCAGGCTGTCGTGCCCCAGGCCTCGCGCTTCTCCGCTCCTGCGCAGGCTCCCTCGGTCCTCAAGGCCGCGCCCCAGACCCGGGGCGTCGAAGAGTCCCTCCCGCTCAAGCGCGTCGCTCCCGTGTCCGCGGACCTCTCCGAGACCGTCACGCAGGTGCGCAACGCCGCCAAGGAGGGCGGCGCCTCGGGCGAGGTCGCGCTCGAGGCCGCGCTCCACAAGATCTTCGAGGGCGCCAGGCAGGCGGCCAGGAAGTCCGCTGATTCCGCTGAGCTGGGCTCGGTCGCGGGCGCCATCATGAAGACCGAGGGCAAGGTCCGCCAGACCGTGTCCGTGGCCAACACCTCCTCCCCCCACGACGCGCCCGGGCTCTATGAGTCCGCCATCGAGACCGCCAAGGAGGCCCTGCCGGCCGCGGCCGCCGAGGCCGTGCGCAAGGCCGTGCTCGCCTCGGCCGACCGCAAGGCCGAGCGCGCGCTCCCGGACCTGGCCAACGAGACCGTGCAGGCTGCGCGCACCGGCTCTGGCAAGGGCGTGGAGCGCGGACTGCGTTCCTTCTCCAGCTGGGAACGCCTCCTGGGCAAGCCCGGCCGTCCCTTGGTCGAGAACCTCTCCCACCTCAAGAGCTTCGTCCAGGGCATCCTCGACAGCGCTTCCGCCGGCAAGAGCGGGTCCGGAGCCTTGGCCTCCATGGCCGCGGCCGTGACGTCTCCTGACGCCAAGCCCGTCTCCTCCCGCGTCCAGGCCTCCGGAGGGAGCATCTGGTTCCAGCGCGACCCCAAGACCCGGAGCTTCCAGGCGGTCCTGCCGGGCTCCGCGGTGAGACAGGTCCCGGACTTGGTCCTGTCCTTCAGCCTTGCCTCGGCAGCCGGCTCGTCCGCGATGGAGACCGACGCGTACGCCGCGTTCCTCGCCCAGCCCACGGCCGGCAACGGGGCTCGCATCATCTACCGCTCTTCGCGCGACTCCGGCTCGGGCAGGGTGTCCAGCCTCATGACTGCCGCGTCCTTCTGGGCCCGGTACTCCGCCGCCGGGCTGGCCTCGGGCTTGAAGGCGCTCCTCCGGGGGCCGGTGTCCCTGGACCAGGTCCGCTCCCTGGCCCGGGAAGAGGCTTCCGAGTACGCTTCGGCCCAGGCCATGCTCGCGTCCGCGGACGGGTCGGTCACCCGCGTCGCCGCGTCCGAGCTCCTGCGTCGGGCCGGCAGGATGGCTTTCCTCTACGACCGGCTCTCGGGCGATGGCGGAGGCGCGGGCGCGGTGCGGGACATCGGCCGCAGGCTCTCCGAGTCCGGGGCCATGCTCTCGGATGACGCGGCGCTCTCACCGGCCGCGGCCCGCTGGATCACGGGCGGAGACGGGGCCAGCCTCGTCGACTGGATCGAGCGCATCCATGCGGCCACCACCGCCTTGGCCGCGAGCCGCGGCGTGGAAGGGGCCTTTTCCGGCGCGTGGGACGGACTCTCCCCGTCCGCGTTCCAGGGCGGGCCCGACGCCGCCAGGGCCGCGCTCGAGAGGCTGCTGGCCGACGTCGAACAGCGGCGCGTCGGCGCCGAGGCCGCGGCTTCGGTGCTCGCCTCCCTCGACCCGACTCCTTCCCGCTACACGGACCTCGGCCGCGTGGGCGGCCTGCTCGCCCAGGCCATGACCGTGCGCCTGGCCGACGGCAGGACCGTGCTCCTGACGGTCCTGCGCGACGCCGAGCTCGGCCGCATCGCCTTCGCGCGCGCGGAGGCCTCGGGCTCGCGCCGGAGCCTCTCCGCCAAGGAGCTGTCCTCGGGCCTGCGGGTCGACTAGTGCTCCGACCGCTCCAAAACCCCAGTTATGAAACGGTCGCAGCACTAGTGGCGCGCCGCGCCCTTGCCGTCGTCCTCTGCGTGTCCCTAGCATCGGGCGCGCTCCTGGCCGCTGACCCGGACTACCTCAAGCTCAAGGAGGAGCCGGACCTCTCGGACGCGCCCGTCTTCCTCGGCTTGAGCGCGAGTCTCGGTGACGGGCTCCGCGTGGCCGCTCCGGTCACCTTCGACAGGGCCAAGGCCGCCGCCGGAGGCCGGGTCTACGCGGCCCAGGCCCTTTCCGTCCGGGACCATCAGGCGGTCAAGATGTCCGAGGCCGTGCTCATGGCAGGAGGCCAGCTCTCCTACGCCGCGGTGGTGGCGCGGCGCCACTCGGTCCCGGCCCTCATCGTGGACGGCATGCGCTGGGGCCCGGAGAGCGAGCCGTCGCTGTCCTTCGACGCCGCGGTGCTGGGGGCGGTCTCGAGCGTGGCCGGGTTCCCGGTCAGACTCTCCCGCGGCAGCGAGCCTCGCGTCATCAAGGAGGGCGACGTCGTGGTCCTCGACCCTGGGGCGGGCTCCCTCACCCTCCCGGACCCTGAGCGCGGCAAGCTCTACGTCTCTGCGTTCGCGGCCCTGGCCGCCTATGACGGCCTCAAGGACGGCCAAGCCCTGGCCCAGTGGGTCGACGGCCAGGCCGCGGAGCTCGGACCTGCTCTGCGCCTCGACCTAGCCGGGCTCATGCTCTCCGAGCTGGCCGACCGGGTCGGAGGTTCCGCCGGAGCCGCGGACCTGAGCAAGGTCAGGGCCAGCCTGGAGCGTCTGGCGGGCAAAGACGGGCTCAAGTCCCTGCGTGCTAGCGAGACCAGGGTCCTGGCCGGGCAGAGCCGCTCCTTGAGGGCCTCCATGGACGAGGCCCTTTCCGAGCTCCCCTCAGCCTCCGCAGCGTGGGCCGCGAGGGTCTGTCGCCGGGAGGAGGGCCGCTGGCAGAGGCTGGGAGTCCTGGCTGGCAAGCTTGAGCTCTCCGTGGACTCCAAGGTCCGCGCCAGCCGCCGGAAGCTCGACGCGGCTTGCGAGAAGGCGCGCTCCCGGCCAGAGACCGGCAAGCAGGGCTACGAGGACCTCCTTAAGTCCGCAGGGGCTTCTTCCCCGGCCAAGGCCGACGTCCCGGCCGAGCTCTACCGCCGCTTCCTTGAGGAGACCGGGCTCGAGAGCAGGATCGCGGCTCTCACCGACGACATCTCCCGGCCCCTGGCCCGCAGGGCTGAGCGCATCCGGGAGCTCATCCTGAGGACCGACCTTCCCCTCGACCTGGCCGGAGAGGTCTCAGGGCGCCTGCCGTCTTCCGGCGCATGGGCTCTCGTGGCTCCCGGTCTGGGGACCCGGGTGCTCAAGCCCGGCGCGGTCTCGGCGGTCAGGGAGCACTGGGCCGGGCTCTGGACCCACGGCCGCATGGCCCAGCGCAAGCGAGACGGCCGCCCGGTCAGCGATGCCGAGGCCGAAGTCGGGCTCATCAGGCTCCAGGAGTGCCGGAGCGCGGCCGTGATCCTCAGTCGCGACCCGGCCAGCAACAAGCGGCGTATGGCGGTGTCTGCGGCCTACGGCGGGCTCGACGGAGTGCTCTCGGGACGGGCGTCGCCGGACCAGTACACGCTCGGCCCTGACGGCAAGGAGGTCCTCCCTGCCGTGGTGGGCTTGAAAAGGCTGCTCGTCCGGCATGACCCTGCCGGGAAGCTCCTGGAGGAGCCGGTGGCCGGCGAACTCGCTGACAAGAGGGTGCTCTCGAGGGCCCAACTGGCCAAGCTGGCCCGGGTCGCGCGGGTCCTGGAGGGACACCAGGGCTCAGGCGTCGAGGTCTCAGCCTGCTTCGAGGGTGGCCGCCTGACGGTCCTGGGCTCGGAGCCCATCGACCGTCTGCTCTCAGCCGAGTAGCCCGGACGCGGCCCTTCTCACCGCCCCCCGCTCATCTTCGTCGAGGAAGCCCGTGGCCAGCAGGCCCGCCGGGAAGGCGGCCAGGAGGCCCAGCTTGAGCGTCCAGCCCAGGAGCCCTGCCTTGAGGTCGGGCCTGAGGAAGAGGGCCGCGGCTGAGACCGCGGCCAGGACCAGGCCGATGTGCAGGAGCCTGCGGTACTCGTAGGCCACGGGATAGACCTTGCGCGTGAAGAAGAGGAGCGCCCCTGACATGGCGGCGTAGGAGACCACCACCGCGGCCGCTGCGCCCATGATGCCCCAGACCCGGATGAGGAGGGCGTTGGCCGCGAGGCTGGCCAGGGCGCCGGCAGCCGTGGCGTAGGCGATGAGTTCCGTGCGCTTGGCCAGGGTCACGGGCGCGTTGAGGTTGTAGTAGACTCCGTTGAGGAGGTAGCCCAGCATCACTACCGGCACCACCTTCAGGCCGACCCAGTAGTCGGGGTGGATGAGGGGCTTGCCGTGGAGCAGGGGCAGGGCCACGAGGTCCCGCAGGAAGAGCGAGACCGCCACGAGGATGAAGGCCGTGAACACGGTGAAATAGGTGAGGGCCCTGGCTAGGAGCTCCTTGACCTTGGGAGAGCGCTCCTGCTCCGTGTAGAACGGCCTCCAGGCCATCTCGAACATGTTGATGGCCATCATCATGATGACCGCGAGCTTGTGGTTGGCCTGGTAGAGTCCGACCGTGGCGTCGTCGGTGAGGGCCTTGAGGATGGGGCGGTCCGCCACCTGGATGGTCATGGCTGCCAGGCCCGCCGGGAGCAGGGGCAGGGCGAAGGCCAGGAGCTCGGCGTGGAGCTTGCGGTCGAACACGGCCCGGACCTTGGACGCGATGGACGGCAGGAGGGTCAGGAGGGTCAGGCCTGACGCGGCCAGGGTGGCCAGGAAGACCCCTTCGATGCCGTAGCCCAGCTTGGCCACGAACACGAAGTTCAGGGCCAGGCCCGCCGCGATGTTGACGGTCTTGAGCGCCACGAAGGCGTAGGCCCGGTGCGAGAGACGGAGTTCGGCGAAGGGCACGAGTGCTGCGGCGTCGAGGGCCAGGATCCAGGCCGAATACCGGATCACCGATTCCCACCCGGCCAGGCCCACGAGCCCGGCCAGCGGGCCCGCCGCGACGTGGATGAGCGCAGAGAGCGCGACCGCGACCCCGACGATGGACCAGAACGGGGTCGAGAAGTCCCGCGCAGGATCCCCCCCGTCGCCGCCCTTGGGGCAGCCGAAGCGGATGAAGGCCAGGTCCATGCCGTGGCTGTAGAGGATGTTGAGGAAGGCGATGTAGGCGAAGACCGTGGCCACGATCCCGTACTCCGCCCGGCTGAGACAGTGGGTGTAGAGGGGCAGGAGCAGGATGTTGAGCAGGCGTCCCGCCACGGTCGAGAGCCCGTAGACCGCGGTTTCCTTGAAGAGGCTCCGGAACTCCTTGAGCATGCCTGGGCCCGGATTGTAGCAGATTAGGGACGGACCGCTTCGAGCACGGGGCCGGCCCGCTTCCACTTCTTCGGGGGACGGGCGTCGTGGTGGAGGTAGTCGCTGTCGAGGTCCGTCCAGCGGAAGAAGCCCGTGCCCAGGGCCAGGTGCACGCTCGGAGTCAGGCCTTCGCCGGATTCGGCCATGCAGCCGATCATGAGGCCCATGCCCGCTGCCCTGGCCACGGCCGCGATCTCCAGCGCCCGCGAGATCCCCGATTTGGCGAGCTTGATGTTGATGGCCGAGGCCAGGCCCTGGTCCGCGGCGCGGACCGCGTCCGCGGGCGACAGGACCATCTCGTCGGCCGCGACCGGGACCGGGGAACGGCGGGTGAGGGCGCGCATGCCCGCGCGGTCGTGCTTGGAGAGGGGCTGCTCCAGGAGCTCGACGGTGGCGCCCGCCTTCTCGCAGGCCTCCACGAGGGCGAGGCTGCCCGCGACCGTGAGGCCCTGGTTGCCGTCGAGGACGAGCCCGCGCTTTGCCAGGGGCATGGCGTCGAGGGCGGCCTTCACCCGGCTCACGTTCTCGGCGTGGTCCGGCCCGACCTTGATCTTAAGCGAGCGGAACCCGTCTCTGGCGGCCTCGGCCGCGGCCGCGCAGGTGGTCTTGGCGTCCCAAGCCGAGAGGGTGACGTCGGTGAGGGTCCGGTCGAGGGCCCCTCCGAGCCAGGAGCGCAGGGTGAGGCCCTGGGCGCAGAGTGCTGCGTCCAGGAGCGCCGCCTCGAACGCGGAGACCGCCGGAGCGCTCGCCTCGTGCTCCTTCCACGCCCGGGCCACCAGACCGCGCCAGCCCGCTGCGTCGCGGCCCATGCAGGACCGCCCCAGGCGGGTCATGGTCCGGGCCAGGCCCTCGGGTGTGAGGTGCGCCAGGGCCAGGGAGGAGGACGCCTCCCCGTAGCCGCGAGCGCCCCCGCGGAGGGTGATCGTCATGCCCACGTTGCAGCTCGAGTCCTTCCTGCCCAGCGAGGTCACGAAGGGCCTCTTGAGCCTGGCGGTGAAGGCCCGCACCGAGATCCCGGAGACGAGCGTGGAGGACGGCACGAGTCCATCATACCATACCAAGGAGAAGCTGCAATTGTGTTATAATTCCGCCGTGACCAGCTCCCTCGTCGGTCTTGCTCTCCTCCTGACGCTCCCTGCGGCGTCTTCCGCGCAGGGCTACAGCAGCGCGACCCTGCAGGGGTTCGACTCCTACCGCTCCGCGGTGATCACGGGGTCCTACCTCAAGGAAAGGTACGGGTCCGTCCTGCCCGAGTACGTCGCCCTGCGGACCGACGGCAGGGCCTCGTTCGGACGCAGGGCCCAGGTCCTCGAGGCGAAGATCCTCTCCGAGCTCAAGGGCCACGGCAGCCTGGCCTACGCGGAGATCTACTACGGGGACTACTGGACGTCGAAGGGCCGCTCCGCTTACGTCACCTTCGACTTGGTCGACGCAGCGGACGCCGTCGTTCGGATGCCTTTCAAGGCCGCTCCCAAGGGCTCGGTGGCCGACCCGGAGGGGCTGCTCGCGGCATGGGACAAGTACCAGGAGCTGGGGAGGTCGCTCCAGCTGAGCGCGCAGCTGGGGCTCGAGCGGCCGTCTTGCCCCGCCTTCTACTGCACCTATGGCTCGGCCACGCCGGAGCTGGCGGCCCTGGAGCGGAAGTTCTCCTCCACGGTCCCTGGCAGCGTGAAGGCCCTGCTCGGCGTGCTCGACAACGACGCCTCCCCTGAGCGACGCTCCACGGCCATGTTCCTGCTCTCCTATCTGACCGACGGCCGCGAGGTCGTGGGGATCGCCCTGGGCGCCCTTTCCGATCCCGACGACGGGGTCCGAGGAGCCGCGCTCCAGGTCCTCTCCGACGTCACGACCTACCGCAAGGACGTCCCGGTGGATCCGTTGAAGCTCTACCCGGTGCTTGATTACCCCTCCACCTCGGACCGCAGCCGGGCCTTGGGCGTGCTCGTGGGCCTGGCCGACAACCCGGCCTACGAGAAGGTCTTCAGGGCCAGCCCTCCGCCCAGGATCCTCGAGCTCCTCAAGATGCGCCAGCCCGTGATCCATGACACGGCGTACGCCTTCCTTGTGATCATGACCAAGGAGAGCTACGGCCGCTGGGACCACGCGGCTTGGGAGCGGTGGCTGGCTGACCCGCCCAAGCCGGGCAAGAAGAAGAGGTAGGACCCGGGGCCATGCCCAGCGTCAACATCGACCTGCGCAGCATCCCGGCGCCCAAGGACGGGGTCCGGGCCGAGATCAAGTTCACCCCCGCGCTGATCGGCAAGGTGGCGGGCTGCCTCGTCCTGCTGACCATGGGGCTCTACTACCTGTATTCGGGCAGGGAGCAACAGAGCGTCTCGCGCATGCTGCTGGGCGCCGTCCTGATCATCGGCGCCTTCGTCGTATTTTTCTAGACTACTCGGAGTCCGGCCCGGACCCGCCGCCTATCTCTCCGCGGCGCTTGTCGATCTCCCCACGCATCTCATCCTCCAGGTCCTCCATCTCCTCCATGCCTTTCCTGATGTAGTCCTGGATGGTGAAGGGCTTCTTCGGGGTGAGGATCTTGGCGCCCATCTCGTCGGCGAGGGTCTTGCGCTTGCCCTTGGGCAGGGTCTTGACCACGGTCTCCGGCGCGGGCTTGGCCTCGGGAGCCGCGGGAGCCACAGCCGGGAGCTCGGGCTCCGGGGCCTGAGCCGAGGCCGGCGCTGCGGCCTGCGGGGCGGGCCTGGTCTTTGGAGCCTCGGCCGCGGACGGGGCGGCGTCGGATCCCGCGGGAGCGAGCTCCTCGTAGTCGGCCGCGACCCCGGCCCTGGCCAGCCAGTCCTTGACCACGCTGGTCTTGACCGCGAAGTTCACGGCCGTGATGGTGAGGCCGTCCGGAGCCTTGCGCGCCATGGAGGTGTTCACCCCGATCATGGCGCCCCGCCGGCTGATGAGCGGGCCGCCCGAGTTGCCGCGGTTGATGCTCGCGTCCGTCTGGAAGGCGTTCTTGCCCGGCACGCCCCCGAGGTTGGCGACCACGGTGCTGACCACTCCGCTCGTCAGGGTCCAGAGCCCGCCCTGCTCCGGGTGGCCGATGGCGATGACCTGGTCTCCGGGCTCGACCGAGTCCGCGTCGCCCAGGGGCATCACGGTGAGCCCTGCGGGCTTCTCCTTGAGCTCGAGGACCGCCAGGTCGAGCTTGGAGTCGTAGGCGACCACGACCGCGTCCTTGGGGTTCGCCAGGTCCGTCTTCGGGTCGCCGGTGATGCGGCTGGGCTTGAAGTAGACCCGCACGGTCGGGAAGGGCTTGCCCGTGGACTTCCTGATGACCACGTGGGCGTTGGTGACGACCTTCCCGGAGGCGTCGAGGACCGAGCCGGTGCCGAGCTCGCCGTTGCCGTCCTCTCCGAAGCACATGACGAGGACCACGGCCGGAGCGTAGTGCTGGTAGATCTGTTTGGGGGAGAGCTCCCCGCCCGAGGCCGGCGCAGCGCTCGCCCAGGACCCTGCGCCCGAGGCGATGA
Organism: Elusimicrobiota bacterium; assembly: GCA_016218545.1. Lineage (GTDB taxonomy): Bacteria > Elusimicrobiota > Elusimicrobia > UBA1565 > UBA9628 > JACQWX01. The sequence continues at coordinate 211,418 of JACRDQ010000018.1, read as the reverse complement.
GCACGGCTGCTGCGGCGATGACCCGAAGAACGCTCATGGAAGTCCTCCTTGAGATCCGTCTTGAGACAGTCTACCAAATCGTGAGACACCGGGCGCACCCCCCGGTTCTCCCGCCCAGCAACGCAACACCTGGTGTCAGACATCGGCCGTGTTGCAGAACTCCCGGAGAAATGCAACACGGCCGATGTCTGACACCAGCAGGTGCATTACGCTGCAGCGGCGCAGGACTTGTCGATGAGGAGCAGGAGCGCTTCGAGGGCCTTGCGCTCGGAAGGGTCCGAACTGGGCGTGGTCCTGCTCAGGACCGCCTTGAAGCGCCGCGATCGGAGGAAGTACGGCCCTGGAGCCGAGGCATCCACCAGGTCGAGGTCGAGTCTCCGGCCTGCCACGGATACGGACACGCAGATGGCGCGACCCACCGGGGTCGGGGTCTCCTGCACGCCGCAGAACTTGAGGCTGCGAAGGTCCCTCGGCGTCCTGGAGGCGAGCTTCCGGAAGAGCTTCTCCCCGGCCCGGGCCGTGGGAGAGGACGGCGCGAAGCGCCGTCCGGCATGCTCCTCGGATGGGCCGGCGGACTGGGCCGGCTCTCGGACCGCTTCCCTGAGCAGCTCCTCTTTGGAACCCCGGGTCCCGCGCTCCATGAGGCCCAGGAGCCGGAACGCAACGGCCAGGGGCGTGACCCGGCAGGATTCCGAGGCTTCGGTGTAGATGCGCTCGAGGCCGCGGAATTCCCGGTCGCCCTTGAAGAAGGGGCAGCCCGCCCCTTCCATGGCCGCGGCTGAGACGCGCACCATGATGGCGAAGAAATCCGCGACCTTCGTGTCCTTGAACTTCCACGGCACCACGGAGCGCGACTCCTCCTCGTTGGAGAAGGCGCCGTAGACCGCTCCCCGGTCCGGGAAGCGCTTGGCCGCGATGCCCTTCTCCTCGAGCGCCAGGCTGTGCAGGGGTGAGTCAGGGTACATGAGCAGTGTCGAGTAGAGCCAGTAGCCCGCGCCTCCGAACCCCCTGGCCGAGGCAGCCTCCAGGTTGATTCTGAGGTCCTTGAGCGTGGTCCAGGGCGTGTAGAGGATGACCCCGAACTCGGGCAGGCTGCTCCCGCCCTTGAAGGGCCGGAAGACCTTGGGATAGGCCTTGCCCCAGCGGCGGGTGAGCTCGATGAGCCGGTCGACCTGGGCCGGGGAGATGTCCTTGTTGAAGCGCAGGTTCTCGGCCGGAGAGAAGTTCTCGATGCCCATGCTGAGGATGCGCACCTCGTGGCCGGCCTTGGCCAGGCGCGGAAGGACCTTCTCGATGCGGTCGGCCGCGGTCAGCACGTCGTCGATCCGCGGGTTGAATAGGAAGACCCCGGAAGGCACGCCGAGCCTCAGCACGACCTCGAAGACCTCGTCGAACCTGCGGAAGGCGTGGATGTCGAAGAACTCGTAGACGCCCTTGGTCCGGCTCTGCCCCTTCCGGCTCTTGAGGATGGCCCGGAACTGGCGTTCCACCAATCCGGGCACGTCCTGTCCCGGCGGAGAGAACGGGTGCATGGTGCTCCCGCAGAAGGCGCACCCCCGGTGGTCCGCGTGCTTGGACAGGACCTTGGCGAAGCACGGGTTCCTGTCCAGGGTCCTGAGGTTGCCGCAAAGGCTCCCGCCCATGATGGTGATGTGCGCCTGGGAGAACCGGGCAGCCTCGTTGAGCATCTCGGCCCGGTAGTCGGGCTCCGCCTCCACCAGGTAGGAGCCTGCCAGGGTCTCGTCCCGGACGCCCAGCCAATCGAGGAACCAGCCGCACTTCGGAAAGAACTTCCGGTGCTCCGGCTCTGGGGAGAGGGCGTCGGCGTGCGACCGCATCGCGCATCGTCGGGGCATGGACGAGGCCGAGTGGACCTCCTGGGGCGTGGGCATGACCAGGAGCTTGGCCTGGGGAGCAGCGGAGCGCAGGACCCGCAGGGCCGCGGGGCTGAGCAGCTCGCTCGAGACGATGTGCGTGGCTTTCAGGCCCTTGAGCCTGGCTGCCAGGAGCTTGAGGTCCAAGGCCGTGGGCACGGCCCTGAAGATCCTGCCCGAGGACTCGGCGCCGTCGGGCCTCAAGGTCTCGCCCAGGCAGAGCCAGACCGGGTCGCAGCCGTGCGAGCGGCCGATGCCGCTCAGGAACGGGAAGAAGAACGCCTTCTCGTTGCGGCACAGCACGGTCGGGAAGAACTCGAGGATGAGCAGCCGCATGCCGGCTCGATGATATCATTTCCCCCCAAAGCAACACCTGGTGTCAGACATCGGAGCGTGCATTGTGTATCATTGTGCTCATGCACGGCGGAGTGGATTATCCGTTCGAGGAAGAGGACGAGGCTGGAGCGGGACGCATCCGCTACCGCGCCACCGGACGCCGTCTCGCAGGCCTGCTCGCCGGACGCTGGGGCGCGGTGGCCAAGGCCGTGGTCTTCCTCAGCGTGGCCAGCGTGGCCAACCTCTCCGGCCCGTTGCTCCTGCGCCGCGCCATCGACGTGGACATCGGGAGTCGCAACCCCAGGGGCCTGGTGCTCACCCTGGGGTGCTTCTTCCTGGTGACTATCGCGTCCGCGGCCTTCACCTATCTCCTACGGGTCACGCTCGAGACCCTGGGACAGGACGTGCTCCTGGGCTTGAAGAAGCGGGTCTTCAATCACCTCCTCTGCCTGGGCCTGGAGTACTACGACCGCACCCCGGTGGGCCGCGTGAACGCCCGGGTCGAGGCGGACGCAGGCGAGCTCCGCGGGCTCTTCGCGGATACCGCGGTGCTCATCTTCAGGGACCTAGCCATGTTCGTGGGCATGTTCGCGGTCATGGCCACGGTGGACGTGCGCCTCACCCTGGTGGTGGCAGGCCTCCTGCCGCCCGTCACCGTGGCCTGCCTGCTCTTCGTGCGCAAGAGCGCGGCCCCCTTCTTGGCGGTCCGCAGGCTCACGGCAGAGCTGAGCGGCTGGCTCACGGAGCGGGTCCAGGGCATGGCCGTGGTGCAGGCCTACGGCCGGCAGGCGGACACGAACGCCCGCCTGAGCGCCTTGAGCCGCCGCAAATTCGAGGCCAACTACCGCGCGGAGGCCCTGGCCGTCTACTTCTTCATCTCCGTGCTCGTGCTCGAGCCCGTGGCCATGGCCGTCATCCTCGGTCTGGGCGGCAAGTGGGTCCTGCTCGGGTCCGTGTCCATAGGGACCCTGGTGATGTTCATCCTCTACGTCCAGCAGGTCTTCGAGCCCATCTTCCACATCACCGAGCACCTGGGCACCATCCAGCGTTCCTTCGCCGCCGGGCAGAGGATCTTCGAGCTCCTCGACACCCCGTGCTCCGTGACCGATCCTCCCTCCCCGAGGTTCCTGAGCCGCATCGAGCACGGCGTCGAGTTCCGCGGGGTGAGCCTGCGTTACGCTGAGGATGCGCCCTGGGCCCTGCGCGACGTCTCCTTCACCGTGCCCAAGGGCACGCGGCTCGCCCTCGTGGGCGACACCGGGGGCGGCAAGACCTCGCTCGTTAGCCTGCTTTTCAAGTTCTACCTGCCGCAGGCCGGGGACATCCTCGTCGACGGGATCAGCATCCGCGACATGTCCCAGACGGACCTGCGCTCCCTCATGGGATTGGTCCAGCAGGACATCTACCTCTTTCCCGGCACCGTGATGGACAACCTCAAGCTCATGGACCGCTCCGTACCCGACGAGAAGGTGCACGACGCCATCCGGGTCCTGGGGCTGGAGAGCGTGGTGCGCCGCATCGCCCTGGACCGCGAGGTCATCGAGCGCGGGGCCAACCTCTCCACCGGCGAGAAGCAGGTGCTCTCGCTGGTGCGCGCCATGGTGCTCGACCCCGCGCTCCTCGTGCTCGACGAGGCGACCTCTTCCGTGGACCCCCACACCGAGCGCACCATCCAGGCCGCCATGGAGCGCCTCATGCGCGACCGCACCTCGATCGTCGTGGCCCACCGTCTCTCCACGGTGCGGCACAGCCACCGCATCCTCGTGGTGCGGCAGGGCCGGGTCGAGGAGTCCGGCACCCATGCCGAGCTCCTGGCCAAGTCCGGCGCCTACGCCAAGCTCTTCCGCCTCCAGTTCACCGAATGATCAGAGCCATCCGATTCGTGTTCCCGTACTGGGCCCGGCACCGGGGACGGATGACCCTTATCGTGTTCCTGGGCGTCGTGGTCGCGGCGGCCCAGGTCGTCATGCCCCTGGTGATGCGGCACCTCATCGACGGCCTGAAGGCGGGCTTCACCTACGGCTTCATCCTGCGGGACGCGGGCGTCATCCTCGGCGCGGGCGTGGCCATGGCCGTGGTCAACATGTTCGCCATCCGCAACAGGGCCTGGATGAACATGAGGCTCGAGTGGGAGATCCGCCAGGCCGTCTTCGAGCACATCGTGCGCCTCGACCGCGGCTTCTACCACCGCTACCCCACCGGCGACATCGTGACCCGCCTCGTCGACGACGTGCAGGAGAAGCTCTCCTGGTTCGCCTGCTCCGGGGTCTTCCGCGCGATCCAGTCCGGCGTGACCTTCGCCGCCGCCTTCGGAACCATGCTGGCCTTGAACCCCGGGCTCTGCCTCTGGGCCGTGGTGCCGCTCCCCTTCCTGCTGGCCTTCCACGTGCGGGTGCGCCGCCTCATCAGCGAGCGCTTCAGCGAGGTGCAGAAGGCCATCTCCGCCATCTTCAGCTTCCTGGAGGCCTGCTTCTCGGGCATCCGGGTGGTCAAGGCCAACCGCAAGGAGGCCTGCCAGGAGCAGATCTTCGGGCAGAAGGTCCAGGCCCAGCGGGACGCCGAGGTGGCAGCAGCCCGGGTCCACGCCGCCTTCGGCTCCGTCTTCCATAACGGCGAGGTGGCCGGCACCATCCTCGTGTTCATGGTCGGAGGCCTGCAGGTGATGGAGGGCCGGCTCAGCCTGGGAGACCTCGTGGCCTTCCAGTTCTTCGCGTCCATGCTGACCTGGCCCGTCTTCGACATCGGCAACTTCGTGGTCTCGGGAAGGAGGGCCGGGGTCTGCGTGCTCCGGCTCCAGGAGATGCTCGACGCCGTCACCACGATCCAGGATCCCCCCTCCCCGGCCTCCTTGCCCGAGGGCTCGGTGTCGCTCGAGTTCTCAGGCGTCTCCTACCGGCCCTCCCCCGAGGTCCCGGACCTCCTGCGGGACCTCTCCTTCAGCGCCAAAGCGGGCCAGCGCGTGGCCGTGGTGGGCAGGCTCGGGTCGGGCAAGTCCCTGCTCATGGCGCTCATTCCCAGGCTCCTGGACACGAGCTCGGGCCGCGTCCTCTTGGGCGAGACCGACATCCGGGACCTGCGGGTCGCGGACTGGCGGGGACTGATCGGCTTTGCCCCCCAGGAGCCCGTGATCTTCTCCGGCACCCTGGCCGAGAACGTGTCCCTGGGCCGGCCCGGCGTGACTCCCAAGGAGGTGCGCGCCGCCCTGGACGCGGCCCAGCTGTCCGCCGAGGTCGCGTCCTTGCCCAAGGGCATCGACACGGTCGTGGGCCCCAGGGGCCTCACCCTTTCGGGCGGGCAGAAGCAGCGCGTGGCCGTGGCGCGCGCTCTGGCAGGCCGGCCGGCCATCCTCCTCCTGGACGACTGCACCTCGGCCATGGACGCGGACACCGAGGACCGGCTCTGGGAGGCCCTGCGCACCTTCCTGCCCGGAGCCCTGCAGGTCTTCATCACCCACAGGCCCAAGACCGTGGCCGCGGCCGACCTCATCTTGACCCTCGAGAACGGGGCCGTGGCCCAGGCCGGCACCCACGAGTCCCTCATGCGCAGCGGCGGCCCTTACCGGGAGATCTATCAGCGCGTGAAGCTCGAAAGCGAGCTGAAGGATGTACAATAGTCACCGGAGACCTTGGAGCATGAACCACGCGGTGCGATTGGCGGTCATCGACGGCCTGCCTGCCTGGCAGGTCCGCGTGGTCCAGCCTGAACGCTTCAGGGACGTGCGTTGCACCCTCGAGCCCAGGCTCTTCAAGCTCGCGCCGGGCTCGCTCTTCGCCGTCCTCCTCCAACTCTACGACGTGCCCAACCAGCCCTACTTCATCCACCGCGTGCTCGACCTCTCCGACCCCGAGGTGGTCAAGCACCTCGACCTCTGCGCCAAGAGCGGCAGGCTCGTCATCTCCTTCGACACCGTGGGACAGGTGAACGGCTACACCCGCACCCTCCTGCTCGACTCGGGCAGGTGGCAGTTATTGCTCAAAGAGGGCCAGGCCTTCAACGCCACCGTGGACGTGAAAGGCCAGGCCGCCCTCGAGCAGTTCCTCGAGGCCTTCATGCCCGCCAGCCGCGAGCGCGGCGTGCGCGCGGGCTGGGAAGCCGTCCAGACCGCGAACCCGGAGTCCTGAGATGCGCTGGGGCCCCATCGTCCAAGTGCTCGCCCTGGCCGGGGCGGCCATGGCGGCCCCGCAGTTCTTCAGCCCGGCCGGCCTCGATTCCAAGGCCGTGTCCGGCATGGCCCAGGCCCTGTCCGCCGCCCGCTCCGGCAAGGCCGCAGACGCCTCGGCGGACGCCCAGTTCCAGGCCTTGAAGAACGGCCGCCTCGAGGACCTCCCCCTGGACCAGCTCGTCAAGCTGAGCGGCCTCTCCTCAGGCTCGGGTCAGCCCTCTCAGGCCGATGTCGCGACCTCCATCCTCAAGGCCCTCAAGGAGGACCGGCCTACTGCCGCCACGCGCTGGCAAGCCGGGGTCCTGCGCGGCACCGAGTCTCTCAGGAAGCTTTACTTGAGGTTCCGGACCAAGGTCCTGGCCGGCCTGGCCGTGATCGGTCTCTTCACCGTGGTCGTGCTCTTCCTGGGCTTGGTGCCCGTGGCGCGGTGCCTGGCCAAGTTCTACCTGACCATGCTCTTCGGCCTGTCGTGCCACTGGCTCATGTGGCTGAGCCTCGGGATGTTCGCCTTCTACTGGGCCTCGCGCCTCAACCCTTGGCCCATCATCCCCATGGAGTTCTTCTACGCGCCTGCCGGGTATCTTCTGCTGACCGGGATGTTCATCCGCATGCTCGACCAGAACTACCCCCTGTGGAACACCCTGCTCAGGGGCCTGGGCGCGACCCTCCTGTCCTGCGCCGGGATCGCCGGTTGGGGCTTCTTCCGCTAGAAGAGCCCGACCGTCTGCTGGACCTTGTGCACGCAGAGGAAACCCTTGCCCGGATGGGTGAGGTGCGCGGCTTCCGTGGCGGCCTTGACCACCGCCTGCGTCTTGTCCGGCGCGACCGCCGTGAAGATGACGACCTTCTCCGCCTCGATGAGCTTGCCCAACACGCCCAGGCGCTGGCGTACCCCGGTGCCCCTGCCGTAGAAGTAGGTGACGCCCGTGGCTCCTGCCTTGGTGATGGCGTCGAGGACTTTGGACTCGTCCTTGTACTGGATGACGATCGTCACGAGGTCGAGGGTCTGGTCTTCCGCCATGTCATGGGCTCCTTGGAGACTCTATCCCCGCCAGGAATCGAACCTGGATTGCCTGCTTAGAAGGCAGGAGCTCTATCCATTGAGCTACGGGGACGTGCTGTAATTCTACAACACTTTCCCCGGCTAACTCCCCGCGCTCCACACCGGTCAGTCGACAGTGTAGTCGCCTTCAGCGAGTTCGTGGAGCGCACTACCCTCTCAGCTGTCGACGATTTCCTGCGATGACCGAGGCAATTGCGAATTGGGTAGATCCCGAAACGCGATACATCCTCAGTTCAACACATTTGACGTCTTTGACTTTTGACCTGAGGGGGTTGCCAAGCAAGTCATGTGACATGCCCTGAAGTACTCGGTCAGAAAAGCCTTCTGCCACAAGCACCAGTTGGAGCTTCCTCCGCGAAGGATTGAGTAGAGCCTTCCAGCCAGTTGAGCTCAGAAGTCTTTTCCCTTTGAGAGTCTTTTGAAGAGGCCCGATTCCTGCCTTTACGAGTACGCCATTGAGGTCGTCTTTCCTCATCTTACAGAATCGCTTCGCGTATCGTCTGATCTGACGCCATGCAACAAGCGACAATGGCCCCTTCTTGACTTCTCCAAGCAGAAGATGGCCCCGCCTATTCACCGCGATGAAGTCAGGGCCCTTTTCGGGCCCCTTGTTGATCAATAACATCCGATATTGTGTTTCCTTCTCAAGGATGTGCGGCTGGTTCTTGAGTAAAGCGTAGATATCCTTTTCTCGACGAAAGTGGACGGGCTTCGGCTGCGCGCCTTTCATGGAAACGAGTAGCATCTTTGGTCTCCTGTTCTCGAAATACCGATTGAGTTATGAGGCATCTCTGTCCGGCTAACGAAGCTGTAGAAAAACCTCTTTCTCGACGCGCCCCCACCCCGCGGCGGCGGGCCTTTTCTCGGGCGGCCCAGCTTGCTTCCGCCGCCCTTTCTGCATTCTATCCTGGTTCTACCCGGCTTTCAATCCCTGTCTTCTGTGCTCCAAACACTCCTCCTCCAACTGGAGTCTATATGGAAGACAGATGGTCAAGGCCTGTCGGGGCGCTTTAGAGGCGGTCCGCCGGGCTCAGGACGCCTCTCCCCTCGCGGTTGAGCACGTGGGTGTAGATCATGGTGGTGCTGACGTCGCTGTGCCCGAGAAGTTCCTGGACGGTGCGGATGTCGTAGCCGTCCTCGAGGAGGTGGGTGGCGAAGGAGTGGCGCATGGTGTGGCAGTTGGCGGCCTTGGCGACGCCGGCCTTGAGGCGGGCCTCCTTGAAGGCCTTTTGAAGCACGGTCTCGTGGGGGTGGTGCCGCCGGAGCTCGCCGGTCTCGGGGTCGGTGTAGTGGCTGGTGCACGCTCCCGAGGCCTTTGGAGCGGTCCTCCTGGTGGAGGAGGCGAACGGAGTCGAGGTGCGCTTCGAGGTGCGCGATCGGGTCGTTGGGGAGCGTGGTATGGCGGTCCTTATATATGCGATTGAGTCAGGAAAAAGTTCCTTGATATGAAAAAGGATATTGCGGAGTAGGTATTATTCCGGAATGAAAATGCCACGTCCATGCATTATACTTCTGCCGTGGAAAAGGCCTGTCTTTCGCACCCCCTGCGCTGGGGGGTCCTAGGACTTTGCCTGCTGGCTCTGGCCTCCTGCGCTGAACCCCCCCCGGGCTACGTGGGTGTGGACCCAAATGCCGCGCGCCTGGCGCGCTCAGCCAAGCACGGGAGGCTCAGGAGCATGCGGGCACTCCTGGACAAGGGGGTCAGCCCGAACGTGAAGGACGAGGGAGGCTGGACTCCCCTCATGTGGGCCTCAGCCAAAGAGAAGAACGATGTGGTGGCTCTCCTCCTGGCTCGCGGGGCGGACGCTGAGCTCAGGAACAACCAGGGCGAGACGGCCCTGATGCTGGCGGCGAAGTGGACGAGGGCCCCCACGGTCCGGGCCCTCATCAAGGGCGGGGTCAGGACCGAGGCCAGGGACCGCCTGGGGTGGAGTGCCCTCATGTGGGCCGCGTTCAAGGGCCGCACGGAGATCGTGCGGGTCCTCATCGAGAGCGGCGCGAACCCCAATGCCACGGACGTGGTCGGGAACCGTCCGATCATGCTGGCAGCCAGGAGCGGGCACGCGGACGTGGTGAAGCTCCTGCTCGAGAGCGGGGTGGACCCGGATCAGCGCACGCGGAACGGGGACACCGCGCAAAAAATGGCCGAGACCAGCGGCTATCCTGAGATCGTGGCCCTGCTCAAGAAGCAGCGCTGACCGGGCCTGGCTCGCGCACTTGTTGGCGCCGGTCTCAGGCCGGGGTGTTCGGCAGGGCTTGCACCCCGGGCTCGCTGATCCCCACGTACTGGCTGTCGCCGAAGCCCAGGATGGGGTAGAAGATGGGCCCCAGGAAAGACAGGCCGAGCCCGAAGCCCGTGCCCTTGCCGAAGGCCTGGGCCACGCTGATGGAGACCATGATGTTGATGGCGATGTTGACGACGGGGATGATCAGCAGGAAGAGCCACCACCACGGCTTGGCCGCGATCTGGAGCAGGACGATGACATTGTAGACGGGGATGACGGCTGCCCAGCCCGGCTTGCCGGCCTTTGAGAAGGTCTTCCACATCCCGGCGATGACGAGGATGGCGACTCCGAACCAGAAGATCATGCCGACGATGCTGGGGATCATGCTTGCCTGGCCTGCGACGTCGGTGGGTTCCATGAATGAGTCCTCCTTGGATGAGCGGGTGCGTTCGGCTGATTATGCCATAAATAGTAGAATCCGGACATGAAGAACGAACGGGTCGTGGAGCGTCTCAAGGAGCTGCAGGCAGTGCCCTCTCCGAGCGGGCTGACGGACGAGGTGATCGCGTTACTCGAGGCCGGGCTCTCGGCCAAGGGCTTCAAGCCCAGGAGGACGAACAAGGGCGCGCTCCTGGTCTCCCCCCACCCCGAGCCCTACGCCGTGGTCGCGGGGCACGTGGACACGCTCGGCGCCATGGTGAGCAGGGTCGAGTCCGACGGGACCCTGCGCGTGGCCAAGATCGGCGGCTGGCCCATCCCCTCCTTCGAGGGCGAGTACGTGTCCGTGCGCACGCTCTCCGGCCCGACCTACCGCGGCACCTTCCTCTTCGACAACCCGGCGGCGCACGTCAACAAGGACGTGGGCAAGACGGAGCGCACTCTTGACAACACGCACATCCGGCTCGACGCGGAGACGGACAGCGCCAAGGCCACGGAGAAGCTCGGGGTGGCGGTGGGCGACTACGTGTGCTTCGACCCGCGCCTGGAGGTCACGGACACGGGGTTCGTCAAGTCGCGCTTCCTCGACGACAAGGCGGGCTCGGCCGTGATGCTCGAGGTCATGGAGCGCCTGGGGCCGTCCTTCAGGGGCCTGCCCGTGGCCTTCTTCTTCTCCAACTACGAGGAGGTGGGCCACGGCGCTCCCGCGGGCTTCCCCCCATCGGTCAAGGAGATGCTGGTGGTGGACATGGGGGTCATCGGCAAGAACGTGGCGGGCAAGGAGACGGCGGTCTCCATCTGCGCCAAGGACTCCAGCGGGCCCCAGGACTACGAGCTGCGCTGCCGCCTCGTGGCCCTGGCCAAGAAGAACCGCGTCCCCTACGTGGTGGACGTCTTCCCCTACTACAGCTCGGACGCCGCCATGGCCCTGCAAGCGGGCCTGGACCTGCGCGCCGGCATCATCGGGCCCGGGGTCTCGGCCTCCCACGGGGTCGAGCGCACGCACCTCAAGGGCATGAAGGCCGCGGCCGGCCTGCTCGAGGCCTACTGCGAAGACATCGGGGCCAGGGCTTCCGGCAAGAAGCGCCGGGCCTAGCTCCGGAGCGTCCGGGCATGGCTGATCCCGAGTTCGTGGAGGTGCCCTTCGCGGTCCCCGCGGGCACGGGCAAGGTCAGGCTCGACGTCTTCCTCGCCGGCCGCCTGCGCGGGTACTCCCGGGCCAAGGTCCAGTCCATGATCGAAGAGGAGCGGGTCCTGCTCGGACGCCGGTCCGCCAAGCCCGCGGCCAAGGTCTTCGACGGCGACACCGTGGTCATCCGCTTCCCCTGGCGTCCGGACCCCGAGTCCGGGCACGGCCGCCTGGAGGTTCTCCACCAGGACGACGACGTCCTGGCCGTGAACAAGCCTGGGGACCTCCTCAGCCACCCCACGGACAAGACGACCAAGGCGAGCGCCACCTGGATCCTGGGCAGGCAGATCCCGGGCTTCAAGCCCTACCTCATCCACCGGCTCGACCGCGAGACGAGCGGCATCCTCCTCTTCGGCAGGAACCAGCGCGCCGCGCGCAGGCTCTCGGAGCAGTTCGAGTCGCGGGAGGTGCGCAAGGAGTACTGGGCCCTGGTCCGGGGAGCCTTCCGCGGCGCCCGGGTCGTGGACCGGCCCATCGGCAGGGCGGGGCACGCGATCCGCGTGAGGCAGTCCGTGTCCGAGTCCGGGCAGTCGGCGCGGACGCTCTTCTCCTGCCTGGTCCCGGGCAGGAAGGTCTCCCTGGTCAGCGCCAAGCCGCGCACGGGCCGCCTCCACCAGATCCGCGTGCACCTGGCCTGGCTCGGACATCCCGTGGTCGGAGACAAGCTCTACACCGGAGAAGGCGAGGCCTACGTCAAGGCGTGGAAGGGCGAGCTCTCGGAGGAGGACGCGGCCCTGCTGGGCGCGGGCCGGCAGATGCTTCACGCGCGCTCCCTGGAGTTCCGCCAGCCCACCACGGGTGTCCGCGTCAGGCTCACCGCTCCCCTGCCGCCGGACTTCAAGGCCGTCATGGCTTCCTTCGGCTTGAGGGAGCCGGCCGTCTGATGAGGGCGCTGCCCCTGCTGGCCCTCTTCCTCCTCTCCGGCTGCTCGCCCCTCTACGCGGTCAAGTCCGCCTCCGGTCACCTGGGGTTCGTGTGGCGGGCGCGCCCCGTCAACGAGCTCCTCGAGGACCCAGCGACCGACCCCAAGACCCGGGCCAAGCTCGAGCTCGTAGACGCCGCCCGGCGATTCGCCTTCGAGGACATGGGCCTGCGCAAGAGCAAGGACTACGCGAAGGTCTCGCGCATCAAGGGGCCTTATGTGACCTACATGGTCATGGCTGCGGACCAGGCCTCCTTCAGGAGGCACGAGTGGTGGTTCCCCTTCATCGGCCGCGTCCCCTACAAGGGGCACTTCTCGCCCAAGGACGCCAAGGCCGAGGCCGGGCGCCTGGGCCGCAAGGGGCTCGACGTGCTCGTGGCCGGGATCTCGGCCTACAACACGCCCCTGCCGTTCGCAGACCCCTTGGCGCACACCCAGCTCGAGCTTCCCGAGGGAGAGTTGGTCGCGCTCGTGCTCCACGAACTCTGCCACGGCACCGTGTTCCTCAAGGGCCGCGTGGACTTCGACGAGTCCCTGGCGTCCTTCGTGGGAGAGGCCGGAGCCCTGGACTTCCTGGCCCGGCGCTTCGGGCCCGAGGCTCCGGAGTCCCTGGCCTTCCGCGCCGGGCTCGAGCGCGACCGCAGGTACGCGGCCGAGATCGAGAGCCTCTATCAGGAGCTCGACCGCCTCTACCGGAGCGGTCTGCCCAGGGAGCGCGTGCTGGCCGACCGCGCCCCCATCCTGGCCAAGGGCCGGGAACGGCTCTCCGCGGTCCTGGGCCGGGACAGCGGGGAGCTCAACAACGCGGTCATCCTCGGTCACCGGCTCTACCGGGCGGACCAGGAGCTCTTCGGGGAGCTCCACGAGAGGCTGGGCAGGAGTTGGAAGGTGACGATCGAGTTCCTCCGCTCCCTCGACCGCCGCCGTCCCGCGGAGGACCTCAGGGCCAGGCTGGAGAGGCTGCGTCCCGCCCCGTGAAGGGGCGGCGGCTCAAGGCGGCCGGAAGATGACCTTGCGCTTGGCCCCTGAGGCCGCGCCTCCGGCCGAGATCGCGGTCACGTCGATGACGTTGTCTCCGGGATTGAGCGAGACCAGGGCCGTGAACCCGCCGTTCTCGTCCACCCGGGCGCGCCTGCCGTTGACCATGACCCCGTGGCCCGGGGGTGCTTGGCCCGTGACGCGCAGGGAGGCTTCGCCTACGACCTCGCCGTCGCTGCCGGGTTGGATGATGCGCACGCCCCCTCCGGCGAGCGCGGTGATGCCTCCGGCTCCCAGCATGTAGAGCTTGGCCGGACGGGGCTGGCCGCGGGTGCCGAGCAGGTCGATGGGGAACATCCTGGCCCAGTAGCGGCCCGGGGGAAGCTTGACGTCCACGGGCTTGATCCTGCTCTCGACCTCGAAGGTCTTCTCCCAAAGGATGCGGTCGAACTCCTGGGTGTAGGCGAACTGGAGGTGGTAGCCCAGGAGGGGCATGAGCACGCGCATGTTGTTGACGTCCACGTAGATGTCCTCGATGGCCGCCGCCGGGGCATTGGCGCCCGCGGCCGGGGCCCGCCCCGTGTCCAGCGGGCCGCGCACCCCGGCCTTGGCGCGGACCAGCTTGAAGTCGCCGGTGAACTCCGCGCCCCGCGCCTCGAACTCGGGGAGGTCGGGGACCGCGAAGGGCGCGGCAGGAGCGGCTCCAAGCCGCACCTCGGTGGCCATGCCCGCGTGGACCTCCACGCTCTTGCCCTGGTTCTTGACCGTGGCCCGGCCGCGGTAGACCTGGACGCGGGTGCTCAGGTCGGCCCTGACCTGCGCGGAATAGGAGGTGTCCGTGGTGCGCGGCGTGATCTCGGCGGACACGGTCACGACCTTGGCCCTGCCCACGAAGACCCCCCCGCTCTTCAGAAAGACGTCGTAGTCCTTCTTCACGGGCCTGATGATGGCCATGGAGTTGGCGTCCACCTGAAGGACGCCTTGGTCTACGAAGTTCACCCGGGCCAGGGAGTCCTCCAGGGTCCGGACCGCGTCGTCGCGGAAGAGCTCCATGTCCAGGGCAGCGGGCCTCCAATCCGCGGTCTCCCTCCTGCGGAAGAGCACGTTGCTGCGCTTCTGCACGAGCTTGGCCGCGCGGAGGTCCTCCTTGATGAGGGTGGTGGGCACCTTGAGCGTCATTCCCGGCAAGGCCACGGTCGGGTCCTTGGAGGGGAGCCGGTTGTACCTGAGGATCTCGTCCCATTTCTTGGGGTCCTTCAGCCAGGTGTTGGAGATGCTCCAGAGAGTGTCTCCAGGCCTGACCCTGATGTTCTGGAGCTCCATGGACTCGGCCCCCAGGACGCGCCCAGGGAGAGCGAGGGCGCAGAGCGCGGTCGCGGTCAGGGCGACAAGGAAGAGACGGAGGGGATCTCCGCGGAAAAGCATCGCGACAACGTACAAAATCCGGCTTTCAGCATCCAGTGCAGGGGTCATGGCAGGGGTTCCTGCCGAGGCCTCAGGCCCTCTTCTTGAAGAACACGGACGCAGCGAGGATGACGAGAGCGGTTGCGCTCAAGGCCAGGCCGATCCGGAAGGACGCGGGTTCGTAGGAGAAGACGACCTCGTGCCTGCCTGCCGGGACCTGCGCGGACATGAAGACCCCCTGCCAGCGGGCCAGGGGAGCCTGCTTGCCGTCGATGGAGGCGCGCCAGCCAGGGTGGTCGGTCTCGGCGAAGACCAAGGTGGCCGGGTCTGAGGCCTCTACAGCCACGGACGCCCTCCCCGGACGGTAAGCGAGCAGCTCTGCCTTGCCTGCCTGGGCTTGCGCGAGGAAAGCCCGGGCCCGGGCTCCGGGGTTCTCCGAGACCCTCATGCGGGCCCGCTCCGGCTTTCCCGTCCCCTCCTCCACGCCGATGACAAGGCCGACCCCGGCCCAATCCAGCAGTTCCCGCGGCGCCCCAGGCTCAGCCAGGCGCAGGCGGAAGCGCTGGGCCAGGGCCAGGCGCATGGTCTGGTAGTTGCTGACCTCGGAGAGGCCGAAGGCCATGCCGTAGGAGGGTGCCAGGAACTCCTTCATGAGGAGGTAGTCCTCCTCGGTCTCGAGGATGCTGAGGCTCCAGCGCTCGAGCAGGGCCTCGGTGTGGAGGACCCGCGTTCCCTGGGGCAGGGACATGGCCTTGAGGGCCAGGCTGGGCACGTCGGTCAGGAATTCCGGCCTGCCCCAGGCGGACTTGGGAGCCTGGGCGAAGACCAGGAGGTCTGCGGCCACCAGGGCGGTCGAGGCCCAGGCCCAGCGCCGGTCGCGGATGGCCGCGACCCCGGCTGAGGCCAGGAGGGTCAGGCCGGCAGCGGCCAGCAGGAGCCAGTTGTTCGGGAACCTGAAGAAGTGGAGGAACGCCAGGTGCTCGTAGCCGGGCAGATGTGAGCCGAGGCTGATGCCGAGGCAGGCCGCGGTGAGACCCGCAAGCAGCCGCTCGCGCCAGTGTCCTCGCCAGGCTCCGACGATCGCCAGGGCCAGGCCCGCGGCCCCCACGTAGAAGCAGACCATGGCAGGGTCTCCTGTCATGGCCGGACGCCAGAGGTACCACTGAGGCATGAGGAGGCACTTGAGGAGCTGCCCGGGCGGGATGGAGAACTGCGCCGCGAACGAGGGGTCGAGCATCACCCCGCGGCTCGAGCGGGCGAGGAACTCCACGAACGGGACGAGCTGGACCGCGGCCAAGCCCAGGGCCGCGGCCCCGGCCCGGGCCCAGAGCCTCAGGCCCGAGCGCCCCTGGAACAAGGCCAGGACGAAGCTCATGAGCGCGGTGAGCACGCTGAAGGACGGGTAGCCCGCCAGCCACTGCATGGCGAAGGCTCCGGCCATGCCCGGCACCGACCCGGTCTCCTGGAAGTAGAGCACCGCGGGCAGCCAGGCCGAGGCCGCCAGGTTGTGCGGGAACACCACGCGGACCATGAAGAAGGCGTTGAGGGTCCCGACCACCGCGGCCGTGACCACGCAGGGCTCGAAGAACCCGCGCTCATCCGAGCCCCACCAGCGTTTGGCCAGGGCGGCCCAGAAGAAGCCCGCGACCAGGGTGTGGACCACGACCCAGGACCTCATGAACCCGGGGAAGTCGGGCAGGACGGAGAGCAGCCACTGGACGGGATAGAGAGCCGAGGTGATGGGGTCCGCGAGATAGGGCGTGCCCATGTTGCGCAGCGGGTTCCAGAGGGGCAGGGAGCCTGAGAGCCACAGCTCGCGGGCCAGCCTCCAGTTCGGGAAGGTCACGCACAGGACGTTCCCGTCCACGGGCACGAGTCCTTCCACGAGCAGGCGGCGCCATGCCAGGACCAGGACCGCGGCTCCGGCCAGGGCGGCTGCGCCGCGGCTCAGCAGGGCCCGGCGGTCTGCCCCCCTGCCGGCGCTCAAGGTGCGAGTCTCCCGTCGCGGATGCGCACGGTCCTGCGGGCCCGGTCGAGCACGGCGGAGTCGTGGCTCGAGAAGATGAAGGTGACGCCGTGGTCGCGGTTCAAGGCCTCCATCACGTCGAGCAGGGAAGCCGCGGTCTTGGAGTCGAGGTTGGCCGTGGGCTCGTCGGCCAGGACCACCATGGGCCGGTGCACGATGGCCCGGGCCACGGCCACGCGCTGCTGCTGGCCTCCCGAGAGGTGGTCCGGCCTGCGGGAAGCGAAGGCTTCGAGACCCACCCAGGCGAGAGCCGAAAGGCTGCGCCTGCGCCGTTCCTCCTTGGGGACCTCCTGCAGGATGAGCGGGTACTCCACGTTCTCGAGCGCGGTCAGGACCGGGATGAGGTTGTTGGACTGGAACACGAAACCTAGGGACCTCAGCCTGAAATCCGCGGCCTCCTCCCGGCCCAGGTGCGAGACCCGCCTGCCCGCGTAGCGGACCTCGCCGTGCGTGGGCCGGTCGATGGTGCCGATGATGTTGAGCAGGGTGGTCTTCCCGGAGCCCGAGGGGCCGGCGATGGCCGAGAACTCGCCGGAGCGGAACTCGAGACTCAGCTCGCTCACGGCCGCGGTCTTGGAGCCGCCGTCGTAGACCTTGCCGACGTTCCGGAGCTCGATGAGCGGGGCCTCAGACATGGCGCAGGGCCTCCGCGGGCCGGAGCTTGCCCGCGCGCAAAGACGGGATGAGCGCGGCCAGGAGGCTGACGGCCATGATGCACACGGCGGCGCCTATGTGGCTGGGCCAGGCGGGCTTGAGGAAGACCACGGACGGGAAGGGCATGAAATAGGAGACCGCGTCGCCCAAAGAGAGGGTCAGGCCCCAGCGGCCGAAAGCCGCGATGATGGCGGCGCCCAGGGCCAGGCCGAAGCCGGATCCGAGGAGCCCGAGGAGCGCCGCCTCCATGAGGACGAGCCTCATGACCCAGGCGGGCCGGGCCCCGATGGCCATGAGGACCCCGAACTCCCGGATGCGCTCGAAGAGGCTCATGAGCAGGGTGTTGAGGATGCCCAGGGCCACGATGAGGAAAACCACGATCAAGACGATGGTGAGCAGGCCGTCCTGGTAGCTCTGGATGCCCACGATCTCGTGGTCGATGTCCTTCCAGCTCAGGACCTGGAGGTCGCGCTCCCCGCCCAGGACCTGGGCGAGCTCGCGCTTGACGGCGTCGACTTGCCGCACGTCGTGGAGCTTGGCCACGATCTCGTTGACCCGGTCCTCCACCGCCAGGAGCTCTTGGGCCGCGGGCAAGGGGATGTAGATGATGTTGCCGTCGAAGGTCGTCGAGCCCGTGCGGTAGGTCCCCGCGAGCCTGAAGGCCCCGGCCCCCATGCTGCCGTCCGCGGCCAGGGCCATGACGACCGCCTTCTCGCCCAGGCGCAGGTCCAGGCGCTGGGCGAGTTTCTCGCCCAGCACGATCTCGCGGCTCCCGTCCGAGAGGTACCGCCCGGTGGTCATGTGGCCGGTCATGGTCGTGATCCGGCGCTCCTTGGACGGCTCGACCGCGCAGATCAGCACGCCGACCGAGCTCACCGGGGATGAGACCAGGCCCGTGATGTGGACGCGCTTGCCGAAGACCGCCACCCTCGGGTCGGCGGCCATGGCCGCCTCGACCCTGGCCGGGGCGTCGAGGTAGCGGTCCGGGAGCTTGTAGTCCTTGATGCTGCGGTGCTGGACCTGGAGGTGGCCCGTGATGCTGCCCGTGGCCTTCTCGATGAGCTTGGTCTGCAGGGTCTTGATGAGGCTCTGGCCGAACATGATCGCGGCCAGGCCGAAAGCGAGCGAGCTCACGGTGATGAGGCTCCTCCTGCGGTTGCGCCACACGTTGCGCCACGCGAGCCGGATCATCGCCCCGTCAGAGCCTCTTCCTCTGGAGTTCCTTCAGGCTGAAGAACGAGTCCTTCAGCTCCAGGTCGAACTCGAGCTTCCGGTAGCGGAGCACCGTGCTCTGGCCGGGCCTGCGGGCCGGCCGGCACTCGAGCTTCAAGGGTACGAGCCTCCCATCGACACGGCCGACCTCGGCGAGGGTGATCGTGCGGATGAGCTCCCCCCGTTCGCTGTAGTCCTCCTCCTTCAAGGCCACGACCTCGTCTCCGTAGACCGCCGCGGTGAAGAGCACCTTGCCCCAGACCACCGGGGCGTCCGGCTTGGGCAGGGCCTCGATGAGGTAGACGAGGCGGGCGCTCACGGCCGCTCCCAGCCGCGCAGCCTCGCCCTCGGTCAGGGGCTCGGACGAGCGTCGGAGGATGCGGTGCTCGTAGTCCTTCACGATCGAGTCCGCCTTGACCATGTCCTCGTAGGTGAAGTCCGAGCCCTGCCAGGAGGAGTGCATCATGTTCGCCGGGATCTTGACCGTGCGCTCCGCGCGCGGCATCCACAGCCACATCTCGTTGCCGCGGCGCAGGGTCGCGTCCCCGCGCTCTTTCGGGGGGCTGTGGACCACGATGAGGGCCATGCGCCGGTCGCGGTTCCACCCCTCGATCTCGAGGGTCCGCTCCCAGGACGGGGTGGTGATGGTCATGCTCACGCGCGCGTGGCTCGAGTCCCCGCGCAGGGCCTTGTTGGCGCGGTCGACGATCTCTCCTACGCTGAGCTCCGCGGACGCGGGGGCGGCGGCCAGCAGCGGGAGAAGAAGGGCGGCGGCTCTCATGGCGGGACATTATGCTATATTGCCCGCCATGGCGGCAGGCCGCGGGAGCTGGAGGGTCCTCCGATGGGCCGGGGTCGCGGTCCTGGCCGCGTCCCTCGCCGCTGCCGCAGCGCTCCCGGCTTTCGTCGGGTGGTGGCTCGACTCCTCGGACGAGCCCCGGCCCGCGGACATGATCCTGGTGCTCTGCGGGCAGGAATACTCCAGGGCCGTCTACGCCGCGGACCTCTTCCTCAAGGGCTACGCCCCGGAGGTGTGGCTGGCCCGCGTTCAGGGACGCCGGGACGTGGCCCTGGCCAGGGAACTGGGCGTCAAAGCCCTCGATGAGGACGAGGTCTTCGAGGCCATCCTCCTGCGCAAGGGAGTCCCCCGCAAGAGCATCCGGCGCTTCGGCTCCGGCGTGGTCAGCACCGTGGGCGAGGTCGCGGCCTTCCGGGCCGCGGCCGCACGCTCAGACCTGAGCGTGCTCGCCGTGACCTCTCGCTACCACGCCCGGCGCGCCAGGCTCGTCCTGCGCAGGGCCCTGCCCGGGTGCTCCGTGACCGTGGCCGCGGACCCCGCGGGTCCCGCGGTCCGACCCTGGTGGTCCGATCAGGATGCGGCCAAGAACGGCATCCTTGAGACGGCCAAGCTGGCCTACTTCCTCCTGGGAGGCTCGTTCGGCTCCGAGGCCGCCGGAACAAAGAACTGACGAAAGTCACCTCTTTGGGTGAGCGGAGTCATTACCCCTTGCATCCGCCGTCGGGATTTCGTAGAATCTAGGCATGCATAGAAGGAAAACTGCCGTGCTCAAGACTGAAACGAAGCTCATGCCGGCCACTCCTCGGACCGAGACGTCGGTGACCATCGACTATCCTCGGCCCAACGAGAAGGTCAACCCGGGGCACTACGCCATCCGCATCACCGCTACTGAAGGGACCTCCAGCGTCCTGGTCTCCATCGACGGCGGAGAGTTCCTCCACTGCCGCCAAGACGCTGGCTACTGGTGGTTCGACTGGCAGGCGTCCACGGGCCGGCATTCCGTCGTCGCGAAGACCGGAGACGGTCTGACCGAGACGCGGGCTCGTCGTTTCGAAGTCCTCAACGGCAACCACAACTAGGCCGGCGCCACTGGCGCAGGCTTCGGTCGTGCCTGGTCCTCCCTGAGGGAGGACCAGGCCATGGCTGTAGCCCCGGGATATCATCCGTTCCTTGAAGGGAAGGGAGTCTTTCTCTTTTCCGGACGATATCGGTTCCGGACCTCAGGACATGGTATCATAGCGCTCGTGAGACCCGGCTTCCCCCTCAGGATCCTCCTCCTGCTCCTGGCTCTTTGCCTTCCGGCCTCGGCCGGCGAGCCCAAGTCTTCGGGGGCCCGGGCGCTGCGGCGCTCTGCGCTCACGGGTTCGACCACGGCCCAGTACCAGCTCGGCGTGCGCCTGCGCGGCAAGGGCACCGGCCGCAAGACTGCCGAGGCGGCGCAGTGGCTCAAGAAGGCGGCTGCCTCGGGCCTGGCCGAGGCCCAGAACAGCATCGGCGTCATGTACCTCAACGGAGAGGGCGTCCCCATGGATCTCGTGGAGGCCCAGCTCTGGCTGAGGAAGGCCGCAGACCAAGGCTTTGCCAAGGCCCAGTTCAACCTGGGCGCCATGTACATGGAGGGCCGGGGCGTGTCCCGGGACGAGGCCCAGGCCCGTGCCCTTTTCGCCAAGGCCGCGGCCTCCGGAGACGCGGACTCGCAGTTCAACCTGGGGGTCATGGCTCGCGCGGGCTTGGGCGTGCCGGCGGACGCGGCCGCTGCCAGGGAGTGGTTCGAGAAGGCCGCGCGCCAGGGCCTCCTCATGGCCCAGACCGCGCTCGCGGAGATGTGTCTGCGCGGGGAGGGCGGACCCCAGGACGCGGCCAGGGCCGCTTCCCTGCTCAAGGCCGCGGCAGGCAAGGGACACGCCAGGGCTCAGTACGGGCTGGGGCTGCTTAAGTACTTCGGCCCCTCCTCCAAGTCCGAGCAGAAAGAAGCGCTCGCGTGGTTCGGGAAGGCCGCGGCCCAGGGCGTGCCTGAGGCCATGACCGCCCTGGGCTTGGCCTACTATGAGGGAGGGCCGGTCAAGCGGAACCTCCGGACCGCCAGGAGGTGGTTCAAGGCCGCGGCGGACCTCGGCCAGGTCCAGGCCCTCTACAACCTGGCCACCATGTACCGCGACGCCGAGGGCGTCAAGGAGGACCTCGTCATGGCCGGCCGCCTCTATCGGCGGGCCGCCCTGGAGGGCGACGCTGATTCCCAGTATCAGCTCGGGCTCATGCACTTCGACGGCAAGGGCGTGCCCCAGGACCGGGTGGAGGCCTATGTCTGGGTCTCCATGGCGGCGGAGCAGGGACACTCCTCGGCGAAGATGCTGGCCTCGGACATCGTCTCCGAGATCGGGCCCTCGGGCGTGGCCGAAGCCCAGGAACGTCAAAAAAAGGTAAGATGATGGGGTTGATGATGGGGTCAGACTTTGACTTATTCGACTTATTCCGCGAATAAGTCAAATAAGTCAAAGTCTGACCCCAGCGTATGGCCCCAGTAAATGGAACGCTATATCTGTCTTCACGGGCATTTCTACCAGCCTCCCAGGGAGAACCCCTGGCTCAACGTCGTCGAGCGCGAGCCGTCTGCCCAGCCGGACCATGACTGGAACAGCCGCATCGCCCGGGAGTGCTACATCCCCAACAGCGGCGCGCGCATCGTCAACGACCGGGGCGGCATCCTCGACATCGTCAACAACTACTCCTACCTGAGCTTCGATTTCGGCCCGACCCTGCTGACCTGGTTCGAGGCCGCGCATCCGGCCGAGTACCGCCGCATCCTGGAGGCGGACCGGGAGAGCTGCAAGCGGCTCGACGGGCACGGCAACGCCGTCGCTCACGCCTACAGCCACATGATCCTGCCCCTGGCCAACGAGCGGGACCTGCACACCCAGATCCGCTGGGGCCTGGCCGACTTCAAGCAGCGCTTCGGCCGCGACTCCGAGGCCCTGTGGCTCCCCGAGACCGCGGCCAACGAGACGGTCCTGCGCAGCCTCATCGACCACGGGATGAGGTTCGTCATCCTCTCCCCCCACCAGGCCCAGCGCGTCCGTCCCATCGGCAAGAAGGAATGGACGGGCGTGGAGACGGGCTCCGTGGACCCGAGGGTCCCCTACCGCTGGTACGACCGGGCGGAGCCCGGGCGGGGGCACGGCAGCCGCTACATCGACGTCTTCTTCTACGACGGAGGCCTGGCCCACGCCCTCTCCTTCGAGCGGCTGCTCACGCACAGCGCCGCGGCCGCGGACCGCCTTGCGGCCGCCTTCGGAGAGGCTGAGGGGCCGAGCCTGGCCCACGCCGCGACCGACGGCGAGACCTTCGGCCACCACCACCACTTGGCCGAGTTGGGGCTGGCCCACCTGTTCACGCACGAGCTTTCCGCCCGGGGGCTCTCCCCGGTCAGCTACGGCTGGTTCCTCTCCCGCCATCAGCCGACGTGGGAGGTGGAGCTCAAGGCCGGCGACCAGGAGCTCGGCACCTCCTGGAGCTGCTGCCACGGCCTGGGCCGCTGGACCGAGGACTGCGGCTGCGGCGCGGCCAAGGGGCACGGCCGGTGGCGCAAGCCCATGCGGGACGCCCTGGACTTCCTGCGGGACGCCCTGACCGCCCTCTTCGAGGAGCACGGCGGCAAGGTGCTCAAGGACGTGTGGGCCGCGCGCGACGACTACGTCTCGGTCCTGCTCGACCGCAGCCCCGAGAACGTGGCCCGGTTCCTCGGCCGGCACCTCAGGGTCCCGGCCACGCCCGAGGCGCAGGACACGGTGCTCAGGCTCATGGAGATGCAGAAGGACTGCCTCTTCATGTACACGAGCTGCGGCTGGTTCTTCAACGACATCTCCGGGATCGAGGCCGTGCAGAACCTGCGCTACGCCGCCCGTGCCCTCGAGCTGGCGGGCAGGGTCACGGGCGCGGACCTCGAGGAGGATTTCCTCCAGCGCCTGCGCCTGGCCCCGGCCAACAGCCGGGAGAACGGCCCGGATGGGGCTGCGGTCTACCGGAAGGTGGTCAAGACCTCGGTCGTGACCCACGAGCACCTGGCGGCCCGCTACGCCCTCTCCAGGCTCTTCGACGACGCCCCCCAGCGCCGGAACTACCACTACACGGTGCGGGAGGGCGGGTTCGTGCGCCACGAGACCGCCGGGATGCGCTTCATGGCCGGCAAGGTGGCCTTCGAGAGCGGCATCACCCATAAGGCGTGGGAGCGCGCGTTCCTGGCCGTGGCCCTGCCCGACCAGACCGTGCGCGCCTACGTGAGCCGCGACCGTTTCGCGGACGCCGACTACCGAGCCGTGCTGGCCAAGCTGCCGGCGGTCAGCGGCACGGAGATCCTCGAGGGCCTCGCCTCCCTGCGCGCGCCCCTCTTCCTGGACAAGCCCTTCGGCCTGGAGGACCTCCTGCCGGACGAGCGGGCCGAGGTCCTCTCCCTGATCCTTGAGCACAAGCTCTCGGAGCTCCGGGAGAAGCACGAGGCGGTCATCTTCGAGTACCTCCCGCTGGCCGAGCGCTTCGTGGGGCTCGGCCTGCCCGTCCCGCACGTGATCAAGGCCGAGCTCGAGCTGGCCTTGTGCCAGTGGATCGGCCGCAGGGTGCGCGCGCTGGCCTCCTCGAGCGCGGCGGCCGTCTACGAGGGCCTTCCGCGCGGGCTCGACGACATCGGCTCCATGGGACGCCGCGCGCTCAAGGCCGGGCTGCACGCCGCCTGCCGGGAGACCGAGTCCGAGTGGTCGGCCCTGGCCTGCGCCGCGGTGGACCAGTTGGAAGGGAGGTTCGGGCCCGAGGCGCTCAAGGTCTTCGGGCGACTCATCAGGGCGGGACAGGCGGCCGGGTTCAAGGACTGGCGCCTGCCCGCGTCGGCCAGGTTCTACTCCCTCCTCCAAAGGAAGGGGTTCGGCGGCGTCGGGAAGGCCGACGCCGAGGCGGTGCTGGAGGCGGCGGAGCTGCTCGACATCGACTCCGCCAGGCTCCGGGAGCGCCTGACGGGCGAGAGCCAAGCTCAAGCGGCCGCCGGGCCGATCGCATCCCATGGGAGGCAGTGACATGAAGCGATTCCTTTCGGATTTCGACCTGCACCTCTTCGGCGAAGGGACGCACCTCGAGGTCTACGAGCGGCTCGGCAGCCACCTCGTGGCCGTGGACGGCAAGAAGGGCGCCAACTTCGCGGTGTGGGCGCCCAACGCCGACGAGGTCTCCGTGGTCGGGGACTTCAACGGGTGGGACCGGAGCCGCCACCGGATGAACCACCTGGGGCACTCCGGCATCTGGGACCTCTTCATCCCCGCAGTCGAGCAGGGGGCCAACTACAAGTACAGCATCAAGTCCAAAACGGGCGAGACCTTCGAGAAGGCCGATCCCTACGGCTTCCACTTCGAGGTCCCGCCGAAGTCCGCGACCAAGGTCTGGGACCTGGGCGGCTACGCGTGGGGCGACGGGGAGTGGATGGCCAAGCGCGCCGCGTCCAACCCCCTCGACGGACCCGTCAACGTCTACGAGTGCCACATCGCCTCCTGGCGCCGCGTGCCCGAGGAGGGGTGCCGGAACCTGACCTACCGCGAGCTCGCCCACGTCATGCCCGAGTACCTCAAGTCCATGGGCTACACCCACGTGGAGCTCATCCCGATCATGGAGCACCCCTTCGGCGGGTCCTGGGGCTACCAGACCCTCGGCTACTTCGCTCCCACGAGCAGGCACGGCACGCCGCAGGACTTCATGTACTTCGTGGACCGCTGCCACCAGGCGGGCCTCGGGGTCATCCTCGATTGGGTGCCCTCGCACTTCGCGACCGACGGGCACGGCCTGGGCCGCTTCGACGGCACCGGGCTCTACGAGCACGCCGACCCCCGCAAGGGCTTCCACCCGGACTGGGGAAGTTACATCTTCAACTACGGCAGGCACGAGGTCAAGAACTTCCTGCTCTCGAGCGCCCTCTTCTGGCTCAAACAGTACCACGCCGACGGCCTGCGGGTGGACGCCGTGGCCTCCATGCTCTATCTCGACTACTCCCGCAAGAACGGGGAGTGGATCCCCAACCGGTACGGGGGCCGGGAGAACCTCGAGGCCGTGGAGTTCCTCAAGACCTTCAACACGATCGCCCACCGCGACTTCCCCGGCGTGCTCACGGTCGCCGAGGAGTCCACGGCCTGGCCGCAGGTCAGCCGCCCGGTCCACCTGGGCGGGCTGGGCTTCTCGCTGAAGTGGAACATGGGCTGGATGCACGACATGCTGACCTATATCGCGAAGGAGCCCGTGCACCGCAGGTACCACCACAACGACGCGACCTTCGCGATGATCTACGCCTACCACGAGAATTTCATGCTCGTGCTCTCCCACGACGAGGTCGTGCACGGCAAGCGGGCGCTCCTCGACAAGATGCCGGGCGACCTCTGGCAGAAGTTCGCCAACATGAGGGTCTTCTACGGCTTCATGATGGCCTTCCCGGGCAAGAAGCTCCTCTTCATGGGCGGCGAGTTCGGCCAGTGGTGGGAGTGGGACCACAACCAGAGCCTCCAGTGGCACCTCCTCGACTACCAGCCGCACCGCCAGCTGCAGGACTACGTGAAATCCCTGAACCAGCTCTACCTCTCCGAGCCCTCCCTGCACCAGAAGGACTTCGAGCCGGGCGGCTTCGAGTGGATCGACTGCAACGACTCCGACAACTCGGTCTTCACCATGATCCGCTACGACCGGGAGCGCCGGAACTTCCTCGTCATCGCCTGCAACTTCACCCCGGTCCCGCGCCACGGCTATCGGATGGGCATGCCGCTGCCCGGTTCCTACCGCGAGGTCCTCAACTCGGACTCCGAGTTCTTCGGCGGCAGCAACGTGGGCAACGGCGGAGGCGTGCAGACCGAAGACACCCCGTGGCACGGCCGGCCCTGCTCCGCGGTGGTGACCCTGCCGCCCCTGGCAGCGGTGGTCCTCAAGCCCTCCTGGCAATGAGGCTCGCCGCTCGCGTCTTCCTGGGGCTGGCGGTCTTCATGGCCGGCTGCGCCGGGGCTCCGGCCGCAAGGAGGCGTCCGGCTGCGGGGACGCGGCCGGCCGCCGCGGCCAAGCCCAAGACCCTGCACGAGGCCGCAGCCGTCGGCGACCTCTCCGCGTTGCGCTCCTTCCTTTCTCGCGGCACGGCCGCAGACGCCAGGGACGTGGCCGAGGTGACGGCGCTCCACCGCGCGGCCGGCTCGGGCCAGACCGCCGCCATGGACGAGCTCCTCTCGGCCGGGGCCGACGTGGAGGCCAAGGACGCCTACGGCGCCACCCCGCTCCACCACGCCGCGTGGGCAGGCCAGGCCGAGGCCGTCCACCGCCTCCTGGGCCGCGGGGCCAAGGCGGACGCGCGGAACGACAAGAAGGCCACGCCCCTCATGTTCGCCGCTGCCTCGGGGAACACGGCTGCCATGGAGGCGCTCTTGGCCAGGGGCGCGGACCTCGCGGCCAGGAACGAGGAGTCTGCGACCGCGCTGCACGCGGCCGCGGCCAAGGGCAGGGCCGACGCCATCCGCCTGCTCGTGTCCAAGGGCGCGGAGGTCGACGCCGTGGACCGCTCCGGAGGCACCCCCCTCTTCACCGCCGGCATCCAGAACCACTCGTCCGCGGTCGAGGCCCTGCTCAAGGCCGGGGCCAAGAGGACGGGCAACAACGGGCTCGTGGGCCTGGAGCTCAAGGAGAGCTCCGGGACCATCGTCGTGGTCAAGGCCGTCCCTGGCAGGCCCGCTGAGAAGGCCGGCGTCAAGGCGGGCGACCTCATCGTGTCCGTGGACGGCCGGTCCACCTCCGGCCTCGTCCTGACCGACGCGGTCAAGCTCCTGCGCGGTCCGGCCGGGGTGAAGGTGGACGTGGCGGTCCGGCGTCCCGGCGTGTCCCGGGAGCAGGTCTTCACCCTGGTGCGCGAAGCCGCGGTCACGGCCCCCGAAAGCTCCCGTGTCCGCGCCGAGCCGCCTGCCGGAGAGGCCCCTCCTCCTGCGGCGCCGCGGCCCGCGGTCTCGGACGCTGACGCGCCCAAGTATCGCCTGGCCGAGCGGCCGGACGACATCGCGGTGGTCATCGGAGTCGAGCGCTACGCCAAGCTCGTCCCGGCCGAGTTCGCGGAGCGCGACGCCGAGGCCGTGCGCCGTCACGTGCTGGCCCTGGGCGTCCCCCAGCGCAACGTCATCTTCCTCGCTGGGCAGGCCGCCACCCGCGCCAGCATCCAGGGCTACGTCGAGGAGTGGCTGCCCAAGAACGTCAAGCCCGGCTCACGGGTCTTCTTCTACTACTCCGGGCACGGCGCGCCCGACCCCAGGTCCGGGGACGCCTTCCTCGTGCCCTGGGACGGGGACCCCATGTTCCTGAAGTCCTCGGCCTAGCCGCTCCGGGAGCTCGTCGCCAGGCTCGGCGGGCTCGGCGCGGCCGAGGTCGTGGTGGCCCTGGACGCCTGCTTCTCCGGCGCGGGAGGCAGGTCCGTGCTGGCCAAGGGAGCGCGTCCCCTGGTGGCGCAGGTCAAGCCGAACGCGCTCCCGGGCTCGGGCATGGCCCTCTTGACCGCGTCCTCGGGCGAGGAGATCACAGCCACGCTCGAGGAGGCGGGGCACGGGGTCTTCACCTATCACCTCCTCAACGGCTTGAACGAGGGCCGCCGCACGGCCAGGGGCCTCTACGACTACCTCAAGCCGAGGGTCTCCGACGACGCGCGGCGGCAGAATCGCGAGCAGACCCCGGGATTCGATGGCAGCGACATCACCTTCTGAGGCTTCCCGCCCCGCCGGCATCTCGGCAGGGCCGGTGGTGCCCGAGCCCAAGCCCCTCCACCTTCCCAGGCCCTGGACCGACGACGTGGTCTACATGGTCCTGCTCGACCGGTTCCACCGCCTGTCCCACGCCCAGGAGCCCAAGGCCCCGTGGCACGGCGGCAGCCTCGCGGGCCTGAGGGCCAAGCTCGACTATCTCTGCGGCCTGGGGGTCACGGCCCTCTGGGTGAGCCCGGTCTTCAAGAACCAGGACGACGGCTTCCACGGGTACTGGCCCGTGGACTTCTTCAGCGTGGACCCGCGCTTCGGGACCCTGGAGGACCTCCAGGGGCTCGTGAAGGACTGCCACGCCCGCGGGGTCAAGGTCCTGCTCGACATGGTGGTCAACCACGCGGGCTACGAGCACCCCATGGCCAAGGACCCGGCGAAGAAGGACTGGTTCCACCGCGGCCAGGCCATCCGCTGGGTGGACCAAGGTAGCCTCGAGCGCGGCTCCCTGCACGGCCTGCCCGACTTCGCCCAGGAGAAGCCCGAGGTCGCGGCCTGGCTCACGGACATGGCCCTCTGGTGGATCGAGCGGACCGGGGTGGACGGGTTCCGGCTCGACGCGGTCAAGCACGTGCCCGCGTCCTTCTGGAAGAGGTTCTCGGGCGAGATCGCGGCCCGTCACCGGGACTTCTTCCTGGTGGGAGAGGTCTTCCGCGGGGTGCCGCGCTACATCGGCCGCTACCAGCGCGAGGACGGCATCCACTCGGTGCTGGACGTTCCCTTCGCGGACACCGTCCGGAGCGCGCTTGCGCGCGACAGCGAGGAGCCCGGCCCCAGCCTCTGGGAGCGCTTGAAGGAACTCCGGGGCGAATACCGCACCATGCTCTTCAACGAGATACTCCGCAAGGTCTTCGCCCGCCGGCCCACGGACATGCGCTGGTTCCACCTGCTCCTGGAGTCCGAGGACGCCTACGTCCACCCGGAGCTCCTGGCCCCCTTCATCGACAACCACGACCTCTCGCGCTTCATCAGCGAGGCCGGAGGCTCGAAGGAGCGTCTCAAGATGGCCCTGGCGGTCCTCATGTGCTGGCGGGGCATCCCCATCATCACCTACGGCACCGAGGCCGGCATGTCCGGCCGGACCGAGGGCTCCAACCGCTCTCCCATGGTTTTCGGCGCCGACCCCGAGTTGGAGGAGCACCTGCGCGGGCTCATCAAGCTGAGGAGGGCCGTGAGCGCCTTCACCAGGGGCCGCCTCATCTCGGTCCTCGCGGACCGCCAGGTCTTCGCCTTCATGAGGGACGACCACGAGACCCGGGCTCTCTGCATCCTCAACAACTCCCGCGAGCCAGTCGAGCGCGTCCTCGAGTTCCCTGCCGCGGCCAAGCCCGCGGTCTGGCTGGATGCCTTCACGGGAGAGCGCGTGGTGGAGCGTCACGGCAAGCTCGCTTTGAAGCTCCCGGCCCGGTCGGCTCGGATCCTCGTGGTTGGCTGGAGGGTCGCCGCCCCCGGCTCGGCGGAGCGGCTCTCCGCCTTCAGGCCCGGCTCGGGCAAGCGCCGCACCCGCCAGGGCGCGAGCCCAGCCTAGCCACGGCCAGGGAGAGGTACTCGCCCAGACGGGCCTCCAACTCAGGGGAGAGGCTCATGCCGGGCTCGACCGAATAGGGCTCGATGCCCATGAACTCCAGGGGCGGGATGGCGGCGCCCGTGGCCTTGGCGAGCTCCAGGGAGGCGAAGAGGTCTCCTCCGTGGGTTTCGGCCCCGCCCAGGACCTTGACGCTCCGGGCCTCCTCCGGAGAGAAGAACTTGACGCTCCCGGGTGCCAGCCCCATCCTCGCCGAGTCGACCACGAGGATGCGTTCGGTCCCCTCCTCGAAGCAGGCCAGCAGGTCGATCCAGCCGCCTCGAAGAGCGACGGCCCGGAAGCCGTGCGCGGCTTCCAGGCCGTCCACCGCCGCCTTCTCGGCCACGCGGAGCCCGATGCCGTCGTCGGAGGCGGCATGCGACCCGGCGCCGATGAGGTACCTCAACGGACGAACGTGACGTCCAGGTAGTGCGTGGAGCAGGAGATGCAGGGGTCGTAGGCCCGGACCAGCATCTCGAGCGCCAGCGTCATCTCGGCCTCGCTCTTCCCGGACTCGACGAGCTCCGGCACGAGTTGCTCGAAGTCCTTCTGGATGTTGCCGTGGTTCTGGTTCGTGGGGATGATGCAGTTGCCCATGACGCAGAGCCCTTCCTTGTCGTACTCGTACTCGTGGAAGAGGATGCCGCGGGGCACCTCGACTCCGCCCGCGCCCCTGCCGAAGCGCGCCGGCGGCACGGGTTTTTCCTCCCGGATCCCCTTCCCGATGAGCTCGTCGAGGACGCGCAGGCTCTCGTGGACGCTGTGCACGACCTCCACGGCCTGGGCCGCGGTGTTGAGGTAGGGGTTGCCGCACACGGGCTTCATGCCCAGGGCGGCCGCGACCTTCCTGGCCTCTGGGTGGAGCTGCTCGAAGCTGTTGTTGAAGCGCGCCAGGGCCCCGGCCGCGTAGCTCGCGAGCTTGTTCTTGGTGTACTTGGCCGTGGACTGGGGCACCACGTACTCGTTGGTCACCTTGCGATACTCCGACACCGGCCAGATCTGCCGGGCTCCGTCGGGCATGCAGGAGGAGATGGCGCCGTCGTAGAGCCCGTACTCCTTCTTGTCGCTGAGCGCGATGTACTCGGTCGGCCGCCAGAACGCGGGGATCTTGGGGGCCAGGGAGGCCACCGTCGCCACCGTGGACTCGAGGTCCGGGACCGCGGCGAGGAGGCGCTCCTTGAGGGCCTTGAGCTCCTCCGTGGTCGGCAGGCTGGCGAAGCCCCCGGGCACGGCCGCGGTCGGGTGGGTGGTCCGGCCGCCGATGAGCGAGCCCCACTCGTGGCCGAGCCTCTTGAGCCGGAGCGCGCGCTTGACGATGTCGCCGTGGGTGGCGGCCAGGGGCAGGACCGAGGGCGCGCCCACCAGGTCCGGCGCGGCCAGGAAGTAGACGTGCAGGACGTGGGAGTCGAAGTTCTCCGCGTGCTTGAGGAGCCTGCGCAGCCGGTCGGTCTGCTCCGTGATCCTGATCCCCAGGGCGGCCTCCGTGGCCTTGAGCGAGGCCAGGGTGTGGCCGATGGAGCAGATGCCGCAGATGCGGCTCGTGACCCGGGCCACCTCGGTGTAGTGGCGTCCCCGGACCATGGCCTCGAAGAAGCGGGGGGCCTCCGGCACCTGCCACTCGCACTTGAGGACCTTGCCGTCCTTGACGTCGACTTCGATGTTGCCGTGCCCCTCGACGCGGGTGAGGTGGTGGACCCGGACCTTGGCGTCGGTCATGATCTCCCCCCTTGGGGCGCTGCGAGCGCCGGGGACTTCTCCGGATGCTTGGCGGTCGTCGCCCCGCGCTGGTTGGCGGTGAACATGAGGGTCTTCTCCTCGGCGCGGCGCTCGGAGAGCCCGCCCTTCTCCTTGAGGACCTTCTTGAGCGCCGTCTCGTTGGGCTGGTCCACGAAGCCGCGGCAGGCCTCGCAGGGGATGCCCGAGGCCGGGCAGGGGGCGCCGCACCCGGCGCGCGCCACGACCCCGAGGCAGTGGTCTCCCTCGTGGTAGCGGCACACGGTCTCGCGGCGCTTGCACTCCACGCAGACCGGATGGTTCGGGACCACCGGGGCCT
Source organism: Elusimicrobiota bacterium (assembly GCA_016218545.1). Classification (GTDB taxonomy): domain Bacteria; phylum Elusimicrobiota; class Elusimicrobia; order UBA1565; family UBA9628; genus JACQWX01. The sequence continues at coordinate 179,727 of JACRDQ010000018.1, read as the reverse complement.
TGCCGTGCAGGAGGTGCGAGACGATCTGCAGGACCTCGTACTTGTTGACGGGGCAGCCGTAGGCGGAGTAGTCCACCTTGATGACGGCGGAGATCGGCTGCGCCTGGGCGGAGTCGAGGTGGGGCATCTTGGCGTCCTTGCCGTAGACGCACTCCTTGTAGTCCTTCTGGTGGTTCTTGAGGGCGTTGATGCCGGCCGTGCAGGCGCACTGGCCGAAGGCGATGACGATCTTGGCGCGGCGCCGGATCTCCTCGAGACGGGCGCGGTCGGCCTCGCGGGTGAAGCTCCCCTCCACCAGGGCCACGTCGATGGGCTCCGTGGTCTTCTCGGAGATCGCCTCGCGGAACTCGACGATGTCGATGTGGTTGAGGAGCTCCAGGAACGCGGCGTCCCCGAAGTTCGTCATCTCGATCTGGCAGCCTTCGCAGCACGCGAAGTCGAAGAACGCCACTTTAGCCTTGGCCATCAGGGGGCCTCCTCGAGGTTCTCCACTTCGGCGAAGGAGAACACCGGACCGTCCACGCACACGTACTTGTCGTTGATCTGGCAGTGCCCGCACTTGCCGACTCCGCACTTCATCCTGCGCTCGAGGTCCACGTAGATGTTCTCCCGCGGGATCCACAGGGAGTCGAGGACCGAGATGACGTAGCGGAACATGATGGGCGGGCCGCACACCACCACGCGCGTCTCCGGGTCGATCGGGACCTTGTTGAAGAGCTTGGTGACCACGCCCACGTTGCCGGCCCAGGTCGGGTCGGCGCGGTCCACGGTCTCGTGGAGCTCGATGTCCTTGGACTTGCGCCACTCCGCGAGGTCGTCGAGGAAGAGCTGCATCTTGGGCTCGCGGGTGCCGTACATGAGGATGAAGCGCTTGAACTCCTTGCGCCGGTCGAGGATGTACTGGATGAGGCTCCGGGTAGGGCAGAGGCCGATCCCGCCGGCCACGATGAGGATGTCGCGGCCGCGCAGCTTGTCGAGGTCGAAGCCGTTGCCCAGCGGCCCGCGCACGAGCAGGGAGTCCCCCGCCTCGAGCTTGTTGACGGCCGTGGAGACCCGTCCGACGGAACGGACCACGATGTCGAAGGTGTTCTTCCTGGTCGGGGAGGAGGCCAGGCCGATGGGGATCTCGCCAAAGCCCATCAGCCCCACCTCGAGGATCTGCCCGGGCTGGAACTCGAGCTGGGACTGGTCCGCGAGCCGGAGGGTGAAATGCTTCTCGTAGGGCGTGGTCTGCTCGGCGCGCAGGACGTCGGCCTTGCGCGGCAGGAACAGGTTCGGACCCTTGTCCTTGCTCCCGGGGTCGGGCTTGACCGCCATGTCCGCGACGCCGCAGGCGCAGTAGCCTTTCATGACGGCCTCCCCATGATGGTGTCGATGACGCGGACGGGGTCCGCGATGTCGGCGGTGCAGGCGGCCGAGCAGCGGCCGCAGCCGACGCAGGCCGGGCCGCCCAGCTTCTCGTTGAGGTAGCTCGCCTTGCGCATGAACCGGTGGCGGAAGCGCTCCCCCTTGGTCTCGCGGAAGTTCTCGGACGCGTTGGCGCCCAGGGTCACCTTGGAGAAGTCCTCGGCGAGGCAGGCGTCCCAATAGCGCGTGCGCGTTCCGGACTTCTGGTCGAGGTTCCAGCGGTCCTGGACGTCGAAGCAGTAGCAGGTCGGGCAGACCGTGTTGCAGGAGCCGCAGGAGAAGCAGTCCTCGGCCAGGCCGTTCCAGAGCTTCTCGTCCTTGAAGACGGTCTTCATCCGGTGGGCCACCGCCGCGGCCGGATGCTTGAGGTTCGCGGAGCACTTGCGGCCGGCGTCGAGGCCGGCCTTGCGGGCGGCCGAGGACTGCTCCTTGGTCGCGGACGCGAAGTCGCCGTGCTTGAGGAGCGCCGTCCCCTTGGGGGTGCGCGCCTCGTAGATCCAGCCTCCCGGGACCTTGGTGAGGAGCGCGTCGTGCCCCTTGGGCTCGACTCCGGTGCCGATGGAGCCCCAGAAGGCGCGGCTGGAGGCCTTCTGCGGCGTCATGGCCACGAGCGTGGCCGCCTCGCGGTGGGCGAGGTAGTTGCGGTCCTCGTTCCTCTCTTTGAAGAGGAGGTCCGTCATGTCGAGGGCCTTCACATCGTAGGGGTGCACGCCGAAGACGACCATGGCGACGGGCTCGATGCAGCCCTCGACCTTGTCGCCGTCGAAGCGGACGAGGTCCTGGGCGGGCGGGAAGAAGAGCTTCTTGGGCGGAAGGATCGTGACGTCGTAATCCAGCCGCGCTTCCGCCGGCGACCGGAGCGGCGCGAAGACGAACTGGCTCCTCTTGCCCACGGGGCCGACCACGGGGCCGGCTGCGATGAGCTTGGCGAGGAACGGCTCGAACGCCTTGTCGGCGAGGAATTGTTCTTGCATGCGATTCTCCCGGGATGAGACTCACATGTCACGCATGCAACAAAAAAGCCGCCGGGGCGGCCGGCTCAGGCTTCGAGCCCGTCGAGGAGGGATGCGGCGAGGTCGAGGACGACCTGGATCCCGTCGGAGTCCGCGCCGGGGTCCACGGGCACCGTGAGCCGGCCGGCCTCGGCCAGGACGTGGAACCCCTCGATGGCCATGATCCGTTGGCGCATGACCGGGTCGAGGACCGAGGCGGCCAGGGCCTGGGGCTTGCAGCGCACCATGTACCTCTGGTTGAAGGCCAAAGACGAGGGGTCGTTGAAGTCCACCCGGTCCGGGACCACGATGCCCGCGGCCTTCTCGACCTCCTCGCGGGGCCCGATCTCCAGGCGCAGGCCCTCGGGCTTGCGCACCGGGAAGGACGCCGAGGCGCGCTCCCCGTCGAGCTGGATGGTGACCTGGCGGTTCTTCCACGGTCCGGTCAAGCGCGGCGGCGGGCCCTCGTACTTGAGGCCGAGCCGCTCGGCCAGCTTCGGCCATCTTTTGGAGGGCTGGCCTTGGAGGGTCTGCCACGCGTAATAGGCTCCGGCCAGCAGGGCGATGACGATGACGTTGACGAGGATGGCGGTCATGGGTGGAATATTAGCATAACTCCTGCTTCTCCGCGCCCGGAGGGCGGACCGTGATGAGGACCGCTTCCGGCGGGCAGAGGAAGCGCAGGGGAGCCAGGCCGTAGCTCTCGGAGCCCAGCCCCTGGGTGACGAAGGCGTGCCTGCCCGCCGAGGCGAAGAGCCCCCGGCAGAAGGCCGTGTCGACCCGGGAGAGGCTCGTCACCGCGCCGAGGAGAGGCAGGCGCACCTGGCCTCCGTGGGTGTGGCCGCAGAGCATGAGGTCGAGCGGGAGCGCGGCCAGCTCCGGGACGAGGTCGGGATAATGGTAGAGGCACACCGAGAACACGTCCGGTCCCGCCTCCGGGATGCCGCGGACCTCGGCCTCATGGCCGGGCTCGATGCCGGTGACGCGCACGCGGGTGGAGCCGACCGTGAGCTCCCTGGACGCTCCGCGGAGGAGCTCCGCCCCGGTCCCCTCGAAGAGGGCGTCGACGGGCGGCGGCCTGTAGTCCCCGTTGCCCCGGCAGCACAGGGTGGGTGCGACGCCTGCCAGCTCCGCGATGAGCCTCCGGCCGTCCTCCGGCTTGCAGGGCACGGCCGTGTAGTCCCCGGTCATGAGGATGAGGTCGGGCTTGAGCGCTCTCGCCGCCGCGACCACGGCTTCCTCGAGCCTCCCCCAGCGCCGCACATGGGGGTCGGAGAGGTGGAGGATGCGCAGTCCCTCCCCCCTCGCCTTGGGGCTCGTCAGGTCCACGCGCCTGACCGTGAGCCTGGAAGGCTCGATGAGCAACGCGTAGAGCATGCACGCCCCCGTGACCCCGGCTCCGGAGAGCACGGCCAGGCGGATTCCCTGAGGCAGGCCGTTTCCGAGCCCGGCGAGGAGGCCGGCGGCCGCGACGAGCAGGCCCAAGGCGGCCAAGGCCACGAGACCCACGGCAACGAGTTCCCGGAGCTTGTAGTGGCCCAAGGCCCTGCGGCTGACGTAGCCTGAGTCGCGGGGCAGGCCGTGGAGGGAGGATGGTCCGATTCTCATGCGAAAAATAGGCAATAAAATGTAGCATTATCTTCCAGCGCCGGCCAGTGCCGCAATAAACCCGGCTCTGGGACGTTATGATGACAGAGGGTGCGCCATTGGACGACAACGGAGAGGAGCTGGTCAAGCGTGCGGCCAGGGGCGACCCCGAGGCGTATAGGGATATGGTGACGCTCTACGGGCCAAGGCTTTTCTCGTACCTGGCCGCCAGGCTGAGGTCGCGGGAGGCTGCCGAGGACGCGTACGCCGAGGTCTGGCTCAGGGTCTGGAAAGCCCTCCCCTCCTACGAAAGCCGAGGGAGGTTCCAGCCCTGGCTCTTCACCATCGCCCACCGTCTGAGCCTCGACATGCTGTCCTCGGAATCGGGCCGCAAGAGCGTGTCCCTGGACGAGCCCGTGGAGGATGGTGGCGTGACCCTGGCCGAGCGGGTGGGCTCGGGCGAGCCCGGGCCGGAGCGCGAGGTCCTCGGCCGCCAGGAGTGGGCCAGGGCCTCGGCGGTCCTCGAGGGCCTGCCGGAGGAGCAGCGCCAGACCTTCCTGCTCCGCGAGTTCGGCGGCCTTTCTTTCTCCGAGATCGCCCGGGCCATGGATTGTCCCCTCAATACCGCCCTGGCGAGGATGCGGTATGCGGTCTTGAAGATGCGTTCGGCAGTGGAGGAGCATCATGCATAGCCCTGAACACGAGGACCTTGCCCTGTTGTTCGAGTCCGGGGAGCTCGACGAGGCCGGGAGAGCCGATTTTGAGCGCACTATGGCCGGCTGCGCTGAGTGCCGGGCGTTCCTGGAGAGCGTCAGGGCTTGCCACCGGCTCAGCACCTCGGCGCGGTTGACCCCGCGCCCGGAGCTCGACGAGGCGGTCCTGGAGTCCGGCTCCCCGCGGCCTCGCCTTCTCGATCCCTGGACCGTGGCCGGGGTGGCGTCGTCTTTGGTCCTGGCAGGGGCGCTGATCGCCTTCCTCGGCCGTCCCGCGCCGCGGCCCGCGGACCTGGCCTGGAGCAGCGGCCTCGAGGAGAGGGTCGCCGCCGCGGGAGAGGAGCTCGAGGCCATCTCCGAGAGCCTGGGAGCTGAGACGGAGTCCGGCGACATCGATGACGACCTCGACGCGCTCGAGAGCGCGGCGGAGATTTTTGGAGAGCAGGGCTGACCAAGGGGGTTCCATGAGGACGAAGATCCTGTTGCTGTGCGCCGTGTTCGCCGTGACGCTCGCCGCGCCCGCTAGGGCCGGCCAAGTCTCCACGGAGGAGATCGACGAGCCGGCCGGTCCGCCCGAGAGACGGGGTCCGGGCAAGGGCATGGGCGCGGGGCAGGGGGCTGCCGAGGAGCGCGAGGCCCTCGACTTCATCCGCGAGACCGCCCCGGAGATGCAAGACGAGTTCCTCAGGGCGCGCAAGGAGCGGCCCGCCGCCTTCCGCAAGAGGCTGCGGCATATGGCCCCCATGCTCAAGGACCCCGAGACCCGGGAGGTCCTCAAGAGGCAGGTCAAGCTCGAGTTCCAGGTCAAGCGCCTGACCGGCGAGATGCGCGGCGCCAAGGGAGAGGCCAAGGAAGCCGTCAAGAAGGAGCTCGCCAAGGCGCTCTCGGATCAGTTCGACGCCAAGCTCGAGCTCCAGGTCAAGCGGCTGGGCAAGATGAAGGACGACATCGCCGAGCTCGAGGGCCGCATCTCCAAGCGCAAGGCCCAGAAGTCCGAGATCGTCCAGAAGAGGCTGGCGGAGCTCGCGGGAGACAGCGAGCCCTGGGATTGGTGAGCTAAGCCGGGAGGGCCGGCTCGGGCAGGGGCGCCACCGAGCGCATCTCCTTCCTGATGTAGTGCCAGACGGCCGGGGCCAGGATGATGCCCGGCACGCCCATCACGGCCTCGCCGATGAGGATGCAGAGCAGGGTCTGCCACATCGGCGTATCGATGGCCGAGCCCACGATGCGGCTGTTCAGGAAGTACTCGAGCTTGTGGATGATGATGAGGAAGACCAGGGCCGTGAACGCGAGCTTGAGCGAGACCGTCAGGGCCGTGGCCACGATGAGGGTGTTGGAGAGGATGTTCCCGATGATGGGCAGGGTGCCGAGGATGAAGGTCGAGGGGACGAGGAAGGCGATGTAGGGGATCTCCGTGACCAGCAGGAAGACCGCGGTGAGCATGGTGTTGATGAGCGCGATGAGGACCTGCGCGCCGATGACCCTGTCGCAGCTCGAAAGGAAGCTGTCGAGCCTGTTGTTGAACTCCTTGCGGACCGAGTCGAAGAGGTCGGGCTTGTACTCGCGCTTGGGCTCGGTCATGAAGTAGAGGATGGCCAGGAAGACGCCCACCACGATGTGGAAGAACTGCCGGGTGAGGATCTTGCTCGCCTTGGAGATGGCCAGGGCGTTCTCCTTGACGGCCTCCACGGCCACGGCCCTCAGCTCGTCGACGTTCTCGAACGGCAGCTTGGCCCCGAAGCGGTCCGCGGCTTCGATGACCTTGGGCATGGCCGTGGTGGCGATGTGCGGGAAGGTGGCCACGGTCTGGCGCACGAAGTGCGCCGCCGTCCAGGAGAGGCCGGCGAAGACGGCCACGAAGCTCGCGACCGCGAGCCACTTCGCGTAGAACTTCTTGAGCTTGGCGCTGAAGAGCGTGAAGGCGTAGTGCAGGACCATGAACGTGAAGAGCCCCGCGAGCACGAGGGGGCCGAGGTGGAGCGGGATGGTCCCGAGCAGGAGCGCGGCGAAGAGCAGGTGCGAGATCAGGCGCGGGTCGCGCATGGGGCAAGGATAGCAAATCGAAGCGCGGCTATCTCTTCTTCGGGGGGTCGGCCAGGACCGCGTCGAGGGTGTACTCGAGGAAGCGCGGGTTGGCGCTCGAGACCCCGATGAAGGCGCTGGCGCTGGTGAACCCGCCGTCGAGGAGCACGCGCCTGCCCCAGAACCGGGTCAGCGCGAACCCCTTGGACTGCAGGAGGAAGAGCTTCTCGCCTTCCGTCACCATGCGCGCGCCGGTCACGGTCAGGGTCTTGGTGGCCGTGTCGTAGACCGCCTTGGTGATGATGACGTCCCCCCCGCCCAGCGAGGTCTGCTGGCCGGCCAGCCGCTTGAGGCCGCTGTAGACGCCCCGCACCTCGTGCGCCTTGAACACCTTGGAGGCCTCGCCCTGGAACACGATGAGCCCGTCCTTGGGCACGAGGACCCCGTTGATGAACTTCCGCCAGAGGCTGGTGATCTGGCGCCTGGAGCCGTAGACGAACTGCTCGGTGGTGGCCGCCACGCGGCCGCCCGCCACGGTGCCGTCGTCCGCGAACCTGAGGATCTCCTTCTCGAGGACCTCGGATTTGGTGGCGTGGAAGACCACGTCGGACTTGCCCTTGGTCGCCTCGGAGAGCCAGCGGCTCTCCGCGCGCGTGAGCGGAACCCCGCTGCTGATCTTGGCGTTGAGGGCCGCGATCTGCTCCGCCTCCGCGACCACGGCGGCCGGCGGCGCCCTGAACTTGGTGAGCAGGGTGCGGAATCCGGTGCTCGCGTGGGCCGCGACCACGTCGAGCTTGGTGACCTCGGAGAGCTTGGTCCACGCTCCGGTCGGGAGCAGGGAGGCCGTGGTCAGGGCCGCGTCCTTGAGGGCCGTCATGCCGGATTTCGCGGTCTCCACGGTGCTGACCTTGGGGTCATAGGCGTTCTCGAAGAACTTGCCCGTGCTCTTCTCGTAGCGGTCCAGGTTGAACATCTGGAGCACGGCCTTCATGGTGGCTGCGGTCATGCGGCCGACCTCCGAGGTCTCGGGGCTTTCGCCCACGCGGTCCCAGTGCGCCATGGCTTCGGCCACGATGCCGACGGGCTCCTCCTCCGGAGCCGGCGGCGGCGTGGCGCGGCTCGAGAAGCCCTGCGGGAGCTGGGAGGCCGGCAGGGGCTTGGCCTTCGCCTTGGGCAAGACGGGCTTCCTGCCTGTCTGGGACCCGGGAGCGGTCACCGAGTCCTGGGCGCTGCCTTGGCCGTCGAAGCCCTCGGGCGAGCGCTGGTCCCAGCCCAGGGTCCGCTCCATGGCCCGCACCTTCTTCATATCGGGCATGGCTTTGCCCTGCACGGGCGGAGGTACGACCTTCTCGTCCGAGGCGTCGGACGGCGAGGCCCCGCATTCGCCCGTGGAGGACAGGAGGCACCTGATGCGGCTGATGCGTTCGAGCGCCGACGAGCGTTCCATGGGTCCGGAGGACAGGACCGCTTGGAGGCGCAGGGCCTCGCTGGATGCCTCGGATAGGCGCTGCTCCTGCGAGGAGGACAGGGTCTGGCCGAGGGCGGCGCTCGCTTGCGAGAGCCGGACCGACTGCTCAGGGGTGAGGGTCTCCGAAAGGCTCGAAGAGGCGGCGAGGAACTCCTGCAGAGCTGCGGCGTGGTCCTCGGCTGCGAGGACCGGCTGGCAGGCGGCCCATGCCAGGGCGACGAGCGCTAGACCTGCTGGGAAGGGGCGTCCCATGCCATTAGGGTAGCCCCTGAACCCCAGGATTTCAAGGCTTTTTTCTAGGCCTTCTGCGCCGGCCCCGGTGGGCCCTTGGGCCCAACCCTGTTCCCCTCACGCAGGCTAGACTATGGGTGCATGAAGCGGTGCGTCAGCGTCGTTCTGGTCGCTGCCCTGCTGTGGATGAGCGGCCCGCTCCCTGGCCTGGCCCAGACCGTCTCCGCAGGGACGGGCAAGGTCGCGGCCATGCCCTCCGCCCAGAACGCAGGGGCAGGCGTCATCCCGGGCATCGCCGGCATCCCTGCCGGGGGGCTGGCACCCCTGGGTTCCCAGGCGTTCTCCCCCTCGGTCGGACTGCCCGGGATCTCGGCCCCCGGCATCGAGGGCTCCCCTGGGACCGCGCTCCCCGGGGACCTGCCTGTCGCTCTCCCTGTGCGGGCGGTCTCGGTCTCCTTGGGTCTTCCTGCGGCCGCGCCCTCCGCTCCCGCGGCTGCGGAAGCGGACAAGACCCCGGCCGTGGCCGAGGAAGAGGCCCCGGTCTCGGCTGCTCCGGCCGAGAAGAAGGCGGGCTCGGTCTCGACGCTCCGCACCCTGGGCAAGGCTCTCTCGGAGCAGGGCCGGGCCAGCTCGGACCTCGACTACGCTTTCGACGGAAGCGCGGCGCGCAAGGTCGAGACCTCAGACCCCTCCTGGACCGGGAAGACCGACGCCCCGGCCAAGCCCCTGCTCACCCTGGTCCAGCCCTCCGCCGCAGCCTCGGCCTCGGCTCCGACGCAGGCCACGCCCGCCCCGGAGAAGGCCAAGGGAAAGCTCCCCTTCTCCTATTATCTCTATCTCGCGGGGCAGTACCTTTACGCGCTGGGGCAGGAAGCGACCTCCCTCATCGCGCCCCTCTACGCCTACGCCGCCCAGGGCCTGGCCTTCGCGGTCACGACCCAGGCGGCTTTCCTGGTGGCCATCCTGCCCGGGGCCTTGCTGGGCAGCAGGTGGGTCAAGCGTTTCGACGCCAAGAAGGTCTACGTGGCGGGCAACATCCTGCACGGGCTCTTCGCCCTTTCCGTGCCGGTCATGCACGTCTTGACGGGAGTGTTCTCCCCGGTCCATTTCCTCGTCTCGAACCTCGTGGCCGGCTTCATCTACGGGGCTCTCCGCGGGGTCGCGGAGAAGGAGGTCGCCCCGCGCATCGTGGGCCAGGAGAACCGGGACAAGCTCAACAAGGCGGGCGCGCTTTTCTACGCCGCTTTCGAGGGAGCGGAGCTCACCGCGGCCCTCATCATCGGCGCCCTCATCCCGCTCCTGGGCTTGAACCCCACGGCGGCCGTCATGTCCGGCATGATGCTCCTGAGCGCTTTTCCCCTGGCCATGATGAGGCTCAAGCGCGAGGGCGCGGCCTCGGCGGAGGAGAAGAAGGGCGGCACGGAGCAGTCTCTGCCCAAGATGACGTACCTCCCCTACATCTTCACGGTCTTCTCGCACCTCTCCCTCTACATGTTCCTGGCCCCGTTCACGGCGCTCGAGATCTTCAAGAGCCAGGCGCTCAACGGCACCATCGTGGCCTTCTACACCGTCGGCAGCCTCGTCACGGCCCTGGTCACGGCCTACCTGCCCAAGGTGGCCAAGGCGCTCGACGAGCGCGGCTGGGCCGCGGCCGGCGTCGGCGCCATGATCGCGTTCCTGGCGGCCTCGCTCCTTCTTCAGAGCGTGCCCCTGACGCTGGGCGCCTCCTTCCTGCTCGGCGTGGGCCTGACCCAGATGCAGATCGTGTGGCGCTCGCTCTACCAGCAGAGGCTGGCTCTCTCGGCCCAGCCGCACGTCTTCCAGTGGCTCTCCATCATCCCGGTCCTGGCCACCCTGCCGCCCTTCCTCTTCATGCAGGCCGGCCTGTTCATGGGCTGGTCCATGCCCGCCCTGTTGGGGATCATCGGCCTGGCCATCACCGCCGTCAGCCTGGGCGTGCCGCTCTTCAACTGGCTTTCCAAGCGGCTGCGCTAATCCAGGCCGCGGCGGACCGCTGCGCCGAAGGACTTCCTGAACCTCTCGTCGGACTCGAGCTTCCTGCACAGGGGCACGGAGATCTCGAGCTGGACCCCGCCTTGGGAGGCGCGGTTGACGATGTTCTTCGGCGAGGCGCCGGGCAGGCGCTTGCAGGGCTGCTCGACGGTCAGGCCCTCGGCCCGGAGGCTCGCGGCCACGGAGGCCCGTTTTGCTGCGTTGGCCCCGCCCACGCACACGAGCTCGCGGGTCTCCCGGGCTCCGTGCAGGGAGACCGCGACCACCGAGGAGGTGGCTAGGGCCACGGCCGCCGGGTCGTCGAAGCGCGCCGAGGTCACGTGCAGGGGCCGGCAGGCCTCGAAGGAGCCGGGGCACTCGAAGAGGTAGTAGCTCCAATCCTCGCCGGCCACGGCGAGCGCTGCCTCGGAGGTGCCGGGCTCGATGTTCCCCCCGTGGATGGCGAAGACCGCCACCGACGAGCGCCGGTCGTCGAAGCGGACGGCGTAGTCCTTCCCCTCCTGCGCGGACTTCTTGAGGGTCGCGAGGTCCGGGTACCGGTCCGCGGCTGCCGCGGCTGGGACCGCGAGGATGAGGCCGGCCAGGACCTGCCGGAAAATCAGGCGCATGCGTCCCCTATGGTAGCAAAAGGCCGGCAGGGCCCAGGCAGGGTAGGACCATTGACGGGCCGAGGACTGCCCTGATGCCCCAGGCGCGTGAGGCGCGGTTCCGCTATCCTTGCTGCATGATCGCCCTCTCGCTTGCCGTCGCCCTGGTCCTGGCCCCGCTGCCTGCTTGGAGCGCGCAGTCCTGGGAGGACGCCGTCGGAGAGGCTCGTGCCTCGGCTCAGGCAGGGACCCGGGCGGCCCTGGCTGCCGGCGCGGCAACGCATGGCGAGGAGGCCTTCGCCCTGCAGGCTGCCGGAGATTCGCTTTCGAAGGAGTCGTTCACGGAGATCCTGGAGACGGTCGTGGGCGAGGGCGACGGCTCTTCGGATCTGAGCGGGGCCGCGACCGGCTATCAATTCGCAGTGTGCCACCGCATCCAGTTCCGCGACGCTCCGGACGCTGAGTTCCAGGACTACCAGGGCAAGGGGACCAAGTGCAGCCTGCTCGTGCCCGCGCTCATGGCCATGGACATTTACTGGGCCGGGAACTACCAGGATGGCGGCACGACCATGAGCAGGATGGAGTCCTTCTACCTCTTCCACTTCAAGGTCGAGGGACAGACCCTGACCTGGCACCAGATCCTCTCGGACCTCTCCTGGGTCAAGGGGAATCCCCCCCTTGGCAAGGAGATGGCCGTGGCCGGCCACGAGGAGCACCGCCTGGAGGCCGGGGACAAGGAAGTCTCCACCCGCAGGATCGGGGACCGCGAGCTCCGGGTCAGCATCGGCTTCTTCTCCAGGCCCACCCCGTAGGGGGCAAAGCCCCTCCGCCTCTCCGGCCTTCGGCCGCTCAGTGCTTGGCTTCAGCCAGCGGCGAGGCGAGCTTGGCCTTGGCCCAATCCCGCACCGCCCTCAGTTGGGCCGGGCCGTCGATGCCCGCCTCGGCGAGCACGCGGTCGCCCTGGCCCGAGCCGAGGTAGTGCCCGGTCCTGAAGCTGTGCAGGGACTTAGCTAAGCCCTCGTTGGACCTGATCCAGCGCCACATGGTCGGCAGGGTGAAGTCCGTGATGCCCATGGCCTGGTAGGCCAGGCGCTCCGGGAAGATGCGCTCGCGCTCGGCCTGCGGCAGGAGGTCGAAGAGCTCGGCGCTGGCCACGTAGAAGACGTTGACGTCGATGCCCTCCTTGTCGAGCTGGGGCAGGACGTCCCGCACGAAGGCGATAGCGACCCCTGAGCCGGCGAGCACCACGGTGCGGTCGGTCTTGCCGCGCCTCATGGCGTAGACGCCCTTGGCCGCGGCCTCGGCCGGGGGCAGGCGCAGGGCGGCGCGGTCCACGATGATCTCAGGGGGCCTCGTGACGAACGGAGACAGCAGCGCCGGGCGGGCCTGCAGGGCCGCGATGAGGAGCGGCCAGACCTCGGTGGGCTCCCACGGCACGAGCGTGATGGCGGTGCCGTCGGGGAAGTTATTCTGCAGGAGCTGGAGGGCCTGGGGGTCCGCGTGCGTGGGCCCGTCCTCTCCGGTCTTGGGGCCCGCGTGCGCGTTGATGATCATGAAGGTCTGGTAGGGCTCGCCGTCGACGGAGCGGCGGGCCTGCTGGCCGATGACGTGCAGGCGCGCGGCCACGTGCTCGAGGGCCGCGATGAAGGCGGCGTAGGAGCTCGTGGCCCCGATGTGGTGGCGGTAGGAGGCCAGGCCCGCCATCATGGCGCCCATGGCGTCCTCGCAGATGCCGCCGACCGAACAGATGCGCGAGCCGGGGTTGGTCCTGGCGTGGAAGAACCCCTTGGGGAAGGCCTCGTTGAGCACCGAGATGCTGGTGGACTCGAGGAGGTCCGCGGCGCAGCCCATGAACGCGCCCTTGGTGAGCTTGTTGAGGTGGCTCAGGGAGGCGCCCAGGGCCTGCCGGATGGTGACGGCCTGGCCGGGCTTGTAGCTCACTTCCGGCGGCGGCTTGGCGGGGCTCAGGGGTGACTCGTAGAGGGCCTTGAGGTTCGGGGCCTCGGGGCGCGGGGTCCGGGACAGGGCCTTGAAGCGCTTGCCCGCCTTCTCCACGCGCTCGCCCGCGGTCTTGGCGGTCTTCCCCTCGGTCTCCAGGGCCGTGCGGATGACGCTCAGGCACTCCCAGTACGAGGCTTCGAGCCGGTCGGCCGTGGGGTCGCCCTCGAAGCGCGGAAACTCGACCTTGAAGCGTTCCTCGAAGTGGCCGATGGCCTTGTAGAACTCGAGGGAGCAGCACTTGTGCCCCGCCCCGTGCGACTTGCGGCCCTCGATGCCGTACTGCCAGCCCTTGACCGTGCGGTAGACGATGGCCGTGGGCTGGGAGTTCTTGATGCCGGCCGCGAGCTTCTGTGCCGCGTGAACGAGGGCGAAGTCCTTGCCGTCCTCCACCTCGATGACGTTCCAGTCGTGCAGGAGCAGGAGCTCCGCCGGGCTCCACTGGACGTAGTCCCCGGGGGTGTCGCCCTCCGCGCAGACGTGGTCCGAGTCGATGGAGGCCTGGTTCCAGTCCACGTGCAGGGTGAAGTTGGACAGGCCCATGGTGGCGGCCGAGGCCAGGGCTTCGTGCACGCGGCCGGGGGTCATGCCGCCCTCGCCTTCGATGGCGTGGACGCGCGGGGCCTTGGCCCCGTAGAGGTCGAGGGCGCCGAGGGCCACGCCCATGGCAGCCGGGATGCCGACCCCGCTGGCTCCGGTGGCGATGGGGATGAAGGGGGTCGCCGGGGTCGGGTGGCCGTCGAGGGCCTTGGCCTTGAACTGCTTGAAGAGAGGGGTGGGCTGTGTCGGGTTGCGCCGGAAGCCCATGAGGTCCTCCAGGCGCAGTTGCCTGGAGAGCTCGGGCAGGAGGCCCGGCTTGTGGATGCGCACGCACTCGTTGCGCAGGCCCCAGAGGGAATAGAGGCCCATGGCCTTGTGCCCGGCCGCGTAGCAGAGGAGGTCGTTCGCCGGGGAGGCCGGGTCGGAGTAGTCGTAGTCCATGACGTCGAAGACGAGGGTCTGCACGATCCGCCCCGAGGAGATGCTCCCCCCCGGGTGTCCCGAGGTCGGGACGAAGTTGAAGAGGGTCGCGACCAGGGTCCGGTAGACGAGGTCGAGGTCCTCCCAGAAGGCGAGGTCCGGGAGAGCGGTCTTCTTGGCCAGCAGGTGCTCGCCCCTGCGGGCGCGGAGCTTCAAGACGTTGCCGTTCTTGGCGTTCATGAGAGAACCATCCTTTTTGGTATGACGACGATGCCTCCGGGGCTCACGAAGAACCTCTTGCGGTCTTCCTCGATGTCGTAGCCGATGGACATGCCCTCCGGCACGCGGACGTCCTTGTCGATGATGGCGCGCTGGATGCGGGCATGCCGGCCGACCTCGACGCTGTCGAAGAGGATGGACTCGCGCACCTCGGCGTAGGAGTTCACCCGGACGTTGGGCCCGACCACGGAGTTGCGCACCCTGCCGCCGCTGATGATGGAGCCGTTGCAGATGAGGGAGTCCAGGGCCACGCCCATGCGTCCGCCGGGGCCCTCCTGGGAGAATACGAACTTGGGGGGCGGGGCCTGCATGGGCTTCATGTAGATGGGCCAATCCGTGTCGTAGAGGTTGAAGAGCGGGTCCACGGCCACGAGGTCCATGTTGGCCTCCCAGTAGGCCTCGAGGTTCCCGACGTCGCGCCAGTACTTGAAGGCCTTCTTGTTCTCGTCGACGAAGGGGCAGGCCATGACCTTGCCCCGCTGCATCATCTTGTTGACGATGTTGCGGCCGATGTCGTGGCTGCTCTCCGGGTCGGCGGCGTCCTCCTCGAGCACCTCGAAGAGGACTTTGGGCCGGAAGGCGTAGATGCCCATGCTGGCCATGCACATGTCAGGCCGGCCGGGGATGGTCGGAGCGTTCTCGGGCAGGGGCTTCTCCTTGAAGCCCACGATCTTGTTCTCCGAGTCGACCTCGAAGATGCCGAAGTGGCGGCACTGGTCGATGGGGACCTCGATGGCGCTGATGACCATGTCCGCGTTGGTGGCGAAGAGGGTCTCGATCATGTGCCGGTAGTCCATCTTGTAGATGTGGTCGCCGGAGAGGACCAGCAGGACGTCGGGGTTGACGTGCTGGATGGAGGTCTTGTTCTGGTGGATGGCGGCCGCGGTGCCGGTGTACCACTCCTCGCCCGTGCGCTGCTGGGGAGGGAGGGGGTCGATGAACTCGCCCAGGTGCGGCCGGCTGATGAAGCGCCAGGCCTCGCGCAGGTGCGCGTCGAGGGAGCGCGACATGTACTGCGTCAGGACCAGGATCTTGCGCAGGCCCGAGTTGATGCAGTTGCTCAGCGTCATGTCGATGATGCGGTACATGCCGCCGAAGGGGACCGCGGGCTTGGCGCGGTCGCGGGTGAGCGGGTCGAGCCGCTCGCCTTTGCCGCCTGCCAGGAGGACCACCAGGACTTTGTCGAATCTGATCATCTCTGTCTTGCGCTCCCAGCGCGGACCTGATGGGACCGCGCTCATGTCGCGAGGGGACGAAAGCATTATAACTCTATTTTAAGAAGCAACGGAACCCCGCCCGGTCCGGATTTTCATTATAATATGGCCGTGATGCCGTCTTCGTTCCTCCCCCTCTTGCTGGCCGCCGTTCTCCGGGCCGAGGTCGTCCCCCCGCAGGTCGCGGGCGGCTTCTACCCCGGCGACGCGTCGGAGCTGGGCGCCGCCGTGGACTCCTTCCTGGCCGCGGCGTCCTCCGGAGCGGTGAAGGGCGAGATCCTGGGCTTGCTCTCCCCGCATGCCGGCTACTCCTACTCCGGGGCCACGGCCGGCCAGGCCTATGCCCAGGTGAAGGGACATAGCTACGAGACCGTGATCATCCTCTCCGCGGGGCATCGGGTCGCGCTCCGCGGAGCAGCCACCCTCTTCGGGGGCGCCTTGGAGACGCCCCTGGGGCGGGTGCCCATCGACGCCGCGGTCGCGGCGCGCTTGAGGTCCTTGTCGCCCGGCATCGAGGTCCTGCCCCGGGCCTTCGAGGGAGAGCACAGCGTCGAGGTCCAGCTCCCCTTCCTCCAGCGCGCCCTCCAGCCCGGCTGGAAAGCGGTCCCCCTGCTCATGAACACGGAGGACCTCGAGGCCTCCCGCCGCGTGGGCGAGGCCGTGGCCAAGGTCTTCAAGGCCGGGAGGACCCTGCTCGTCGTGTCCTCGGACCTCTCTCACTATCCTGAGAGCGGGGCGGCCCGGGTCGCGGACCTGGCCGTGCTCTCGGCCCTGACGAGCCGTCCCGACGACCCGGCGTACTTCCAGCTCGCGGGACGGGCCCTCATGCGGCGGGGCGTCCCGGGCCTCGACACGACCGCCTGCGGCGAGTCCGGGATCCTGGCCGCGCTCTACGCGATGAGGCGGATCGGAGGCGTGGCCAGGCTCCTGCGCTACACGAACTCCGGCGAGGGCCCGGGAGGCGACCGCTCCCGCAGCGTAGGCTACGCGGCCGCGGCTTGGGTCAGGGGCGCTGCCACCCCCAGGACGAGGTCCCTCTCGGCGGAGTCGCGCAAGAACCTCCTGGGCCTGGCCCGACGGGCCCTGACCATGAAGGTGGCCCAGGGCAAGGACCCTGAGAGCGCGTTCTGGCGCGAGCCGGAGTGGAACCTGCCCGAGGCCGTGTTCGTGACCCTGACCAGTAGGGAGTCCTCTGCCCCGGGTCCCTCCGGCCTTCCTGACCGGCCTGCGGGACCTGGCGATCTGAGAAAGGCCGCGCCAGGACGGCTGCGAGGCTGCGTCGGGAGCCTCGCGCCGAACATGGCCTTGGCGGACGCGGTCCAGTATTTCGCGGTCGAGGCCGCGCTGCGCGACCACCGCTTCCCTCCCGTGGAGGCCTCGGAGCTCCCCGGCCTGCGCATCGAGATCTCCAGGCTCTCCCCCTTCCGCCGAGTGAAGAGCGGCGCCGAGGTCAAGCCCGGCCAGGGGGTCGTGGTGCGGCAAGGGGAGCGGCGCGGCCTGTTCCTGCCCCAGGTGTGGGCCCAGCTTCCGGACAAGGCGGCCTTCCTCGGCGAGGTCTGCGAGCAGAAGGCGGGCCTGCCCCGGGACTGTTGGAAGGACCCGAAGACCGATATCGAGGTCTTCGACGACGAGGCGTTCGAGGAGTCCGAGTGACGCTTCCTGCCGGGGGTCTGGCAGGCCTGCGCCGCCTCATCAGGAGGCGCCTGGCGCTCTTCGTGGCCGTGGACGCGGGCCTCCTGGTCGTGGGTCTCCTGCTCCTCTTCCTCCTCCTCCAGCGCGGGAGCGACGCGGGGCAGATGGAGGCCAACGAGCGGGAGACCGCGGTCTTCATCAAGGGCTGGACCGCGGACGGGACGAGCCTCTCGGCCAGGAAGATGACGATCCTCTTGTCCGACTGCGTCGACAACGACCGCATCCTGGACCTCCCACGCGGGTTCGCCCCGCTGGGACGGCTGGGGTGGCTGCTCCGGCGCGCCGGGGTGCTGTCCGGTCCCCGCTACGCGGAGCTCTTCGAGGGCCCGGTGAGCGTGCCTGCGTGGAGCCTGGAGACGCGCGGCCTGGGGGTGCGCCGTGACGACATGGTCGCGGCGCTCAGCAGCCAGATCATGATGATCATCGAGGCCCACGGGAGCGTGGACCTCGTGGTGCAGGGCGAGGTCGCGGACGTGGCCCTGGCCGCGGCCAGGAGCGTCGAGAAGCTCGCCCCTCGGGAGAGCCGCGTGCTCGTGCGCAAGGTCGTGGTGCTCGGCGCCTCCGCCGCCGGGGCGGCGGGGTTCGAGAAGCCCGGCCGCGTCCGGGAGTGGGTCTACTTCTGGACGGAGCCCGGCAAGGACACCGAGCCGGTGCTTCGGGCCCGGGCCTTTACGCGCCGCTTCAAGGGAGAGGATTTCGACGGCGACGACCTCCTCTTCACCGCGCCTCCCAAGGAGGGCCGGTACTCAGACAAGGAGATCGCCGTCTTCGTGCAGCGGCTCCTGCAGTCGGACCTCTCCATGGAGGACTACATGATGCTGGCCCAGCGCCGGCCCCCGCCTGCCGAGGCTTTTCCCGAGGGCGGCGGGGGCGCCTGGCCCTCCAATCCTCCGGGACGGCCAGGGCCTCCGGCCTTGACCGCGCCGCCGGCCGCGTCCGTCCCGGCCGCGGCGCAGGCTCCGGCCGTCCAGCCGCTTGCGAGCTTCATGCCGTTCCCTGTCCTCTCCACCGGCGCTGTCCGGGATTCCTCGACCCTCGTGATCGCGGCCCCGGCCGCGGTCGAGCCCGCCGCTCCTGAGCCCGAGGCGCCCAAGACCCTGAAGGTCCACGACCTTACGGTGGAGCAGCCGCTCCGGCTCGTGGAGCGTTCCGTGCGCCTGGCCGCGGACCTGGCCAAGCGCAACGCCGAGCGCGCGGAGAGCGCGCGCCGGCGCAAGAAGGAGCGCATGACGGACTACACGGCCGCCCAGGCGGCGCAGCTCCAGGCCAGCCAGGCCGCGGCCCAGGCTCCGGCTCCGACGGCGGTCCAGGCCGCCGCGGCTCCTCCCCCGGCCGCGGCAGAGGCTCCGCTGCCCGCGCTCCCGGCCAAGGGGAGCCTCTCGCCTTTCAAGTCGGGTCCCAAGGTGACGCGCCAGGACCTCGGGGAGGAGCCGTGACGGGAGTCCTCTTCGCCGCGGCCCTCCTGGCCCTGCTCGCGGGTCCCTCCGAGGCCGAGCAGGTGGCGGTGCCGGATTGCTGCGGCTTCACGTGTCCGGACGGTTGGGAGGTGCGCCAGGAGAGTCCCAAGGAGGACCTCACCAGGACGACCTGCCGCCCGCCCTGCCTGGGTCCCGGGTGCGGGGCCCGGCCGGTCTTGTCCGTGGACGCGAATATGCGCCGCGGCAAGCACGGCTTCGAGACCCATTTCAACGCCATCCGCTCCGGAGGCGAACAGGTCCGGCGCGAGGCCGTCTTCAACGGGCTGAGGGCCCTCTACACGACGAGGGCGGACGAGTCCGCGGTCTATGTCCCGGTCCGGCGCGGCTTCATCAGGCTGGGCTACCGGGCCCCGACCGAGCTTTTCGAGGCCGAGGCCGAGCGCTTCCTGGACCTGCAGCGCTCCTTCTCCTTCCAGACCCTCTGCGCCGCGGGCTCCGCCCAGGGCAAGGCCGCCCGCGTCACTCCCGAGGCCGCCGTCTGGCAGCCGGTCTCGGTCCGCAGCGACTCCCGGCCCGTGCCCGTGAGCACCTTCGTCAAGACCAAGAGGCACGGCGAGTCGCGCGCCCTGGCCAAGGCCGCGGTCTACGACGTGGCCTACGACTGCCTCCTCGTGGTCTCGGTCTTCCCGGAGTCCCTGGCGTCCGAGGGGGGCCATTTCGAGTTCCGCTACGGCATGGCCGGCTCGCGGCTCGACTCCGCCGAGGTGAAGCTCGTGCGCATCGAGGACCCCTCCAAGCGCTCCCTGAAGCAGGACTCACGCTGGCTCAGGCGCCGGGGCATCGCGTTCTCGGAGGACTCGTCCGGGGGAGGAAAGCTCACGCTCTACCGGCTCGAGCCCTGGGCGGACGCCGCGACCGACAACCGGGCCGTGCTCGGCGGGGCGAGCTTCAGCGGCCTGGGGAGCGTGAGCGTGGGCTACGACGTGACCGGCGCGGCCGAAGGCGTGGAGTAGCCGGCAGCCTGCTAGCCGTAGACGGCCAGGCCCATCACGACCTCGCTCATCGCGGCCGGGTCGTGGGTGAACCTCAAGCCCAGCTCGGAGCCGGAGCGCCAGACGACCTCGCACCCGAACCGCCCGAATTTCGCGATCTCGAGGTGCACCGTCTTCGCCTGGCCGACGGGTTCGCCGATGGAGACCTTGGCGCCCCCGGGCGAGATGTTGATGATGAGGCAGTGGTGCCAGGTCCCGCCCTCCTCGAGCCGGGCCACGAGGCGGTGGTCCGGGTGGACGCGCAGCTTGGCCGGGTGCCGGACGGCCTTGCGGGCATGGGTGCGCCTTTCCGCGCCTGTCTTGCGGGTCATTTCTCGGAGAGGACCGTGACGCCGGTCCACGAGCCCTCGGGAGGGCGGCTCTTGAGCGCTCCGCAGCGGTCGACGTAGAGCCGGGCGGGCCTGTCGTCTGGGTTCAGGCGCAGGGCTTCCTTGAAGGCCTTGGCCGCGTCGTCCCAGCGGCCGGCGGCGTAGGCCTTGCGCCCCTCCCTGAAGAAGCCCAGGGCCTCCATCATGTTCGGGAAGCTCTCATCGGAGTGGTGGTCGAGGACCTCGTAGATCTTGACGGGCTTGGTCTTGCCCTTGACCACCACGTCGTCGATGTCGCGGATCCGGTAGGTCCCCTTGAGGCGCTTGTAGGTGTTCTCGCTGATGAGGATGCGCGTGCCGTACTGCTTGCACGCGGTCTCCAGGCGCGCCGCCAGGTTGACCCCGTCGCCGATCATCGTGTAGTCCATCCTCTTGGGCGAGCCGATGTTGCCGGAGACCACGGTGTCCGTGTTGAGGCCGATACCGATCTCGATGGGCCTGCGCCCCACTTCCGTCCGCTGCGAGTTCCAGACGCGCAGGGCGGCCAGCATGGAGACCGCGCAGCGGATGGCGCGGTCCTCGTTGTCGGGGTGGGCGATGGGGATGCCGAAGCCCGCCATGATGGCGTCGCCGATGAACTTGTCGAGCATGCCGCCCTCGGCCTGGATGCACTCGACCATGAGGGTGAAGTACTTGTTGAGGAGCCCGACGGTGATCTGGGGGCCGAGTTCCTCGGAGATGGTGGTGAAGCTCCGGATGTCGGAGAAGAGCACCGTGGCGACCGTGCTCTTGCCGCCGAGGAGGTCCTCCCCTCCCGCGAGGAGCTGGTCGGCCAGGGTGGGGTCCATGTAGCGCGCCATCGTCGACTTCATGCGCTTCTCCCCGGAGATGTCGTCGATGATGATCATGGTGCCCAGCTTCTTGGCCGCGGCGCTGACCAGGGGCAGGACCGTGACGTTGGCGGAGACCTTGGTGTGGTCGAGACAGAGCTCGGCGTCCATGGTGACGTCCGCCTGCTGGGTCTCCCCCACCCGCCGGACCTTGTCCACGATCCAGGAGGCGCCGTTGCTGAAGTAGGCGTCCACGGGGCGGCCTACGATCCCGGAGGGCTCGGCCTTGAGGATGCGCAGCCCGGCCGCGTTGCAGGTGACGACCTTCCCCTCCTCGTCGAGGGTGACGACGCCGTTGCTCATGCTCTGGAGCATGCTCTCGTTGTAGTTCTTCATGTTCTGGACGTCCGCGAAGAGCTTGGCGTTCTCCAGGGCGATGGCGATCTGGGCGGTGAAGGCGCGCAGGCGCGACTCGTCCTCTCCCGAGAACGGGCCGCCGTGCTTGTTGAGGACCTGCGTGACGCCGATGATCTTGCCCCCCTTGTTGATGACCGGGACGCAGAGGATCGAGCGCGTGAAGAACCCCGTCTTCTTGTCGAAGGAGGGGTTGAAGCGCATGTCGGCGTAGGCGTGGGGGATGTTGACGGACTTGGCCGTGGTGAAGACCGCGCCCCCGATGCCGAGGTGGTTGGGGAAGCGGATCTGGGTCGCGCCGATGCCCTCTCCGACCAGAGACCAGAGTTCCCCCGTCTTCTCGTCGTTGAGGAAGAGGGTCGAGCGCTCGGCCGAGAGCATCCGGGTGGCTTCGCGCATGACCTTGCGGAGCAGGGTCCCGAGGTCGATCTCTGAGGTGACGTCCGCGACCACGTCCAGGAACTCCAGCTCCTTCTCGCGGGAAAGGCGCATCTTCTCGACGTACTGGGCGCCGTGCAGGGCGACCGCGGCCTGGGTCGTCATGGCTTCGAGGAGCCTGAGGTCCTCGAGGGTGAAGCGCCCTTTCCTCTTATTGAGGACCTGAGCGACCCCCATGGTCTCGCCCTTGACCGAGATGATGGGGGCGCAGATCATGCAGCGCGTCTTGAAGCCCGTCTGCTGGTCGATCTCCCGGTTGAAGCGGCCGTCCTTGTAGACGTTGTGGACGATGGCGCCCGTCCCGGCGTGGAAGACGGAGCCCGCGATGCCGGTGGTGTTGGCGATGCGGATGCGGCGGCGGCTGGTGCCCTGGGCCACGATGGAGAAGAGCTCCCCGGCCTGGCCGTCGTTGAGGAAGAGCGAGCCGCGCTCCGCGCCGAGCTCCATGGTGGTCATCTTGACCAGGGTCTCGAGGATCTCGTCGAGGGAGTCGATGGCCGCAAGCTTCCTTGGGATGGCGAGCAGCATCTCGGCCTGGGCGAGCCTGCGCTCCTGCACGGCCGCGGTCCCGGCGGAGCGTCCCGCGGCCCGGAGTCTTGGTGAACGGTGGGTCATGTCGTCCTCATGGTCTGCCCGCGTCGGCGAGCTTCCGCTCGAGGGTGTCCCTCAGCGCGGCGATGGTGCCCTGCAGGTGCCGGCGCTCCTCGCGCCGCTCGGTCCGCTCGCGCTCCAGCCGGTCCTCGGAGGCGAAGGCCGCGTTCTCGAGCTCGGCGCGGAGGCTCACGATGGTGTCCTTGAGGTGGCGGAACTCGGCGTCCCGCTGGGACCTGGCCAGCTGGAGGCTCTCGGCCTTGTCGTGGTGGCAGGTCTCGAGCTGCTCGCGTAGGGCGGCGATGGTCTCCTTGAGCCGCCGGTTCTCCGCCTGGGCGTGCTCCAGGGAAGCTTCCATGGTCATAGGGAAACCACATCCTTCCCCTCCGCCGACCCCTTTCCCGAGGGCTTCGGGGACGCTCGCCCTCCGGGCTGGACCGCGCCCCCGGAGACGAGGCGCTCCATGGCCTGCTGGATGGCCTTGCGGTAGGGAGCGAAGCCCGTCTTGAAGTCAGCCTCGGTCAGGGCGTAGGGGATGTCGGGCGTGACGCCGAGGTTCTCGATGGGCTGGCCGTTCTTGCGGATGGCTATGGTCCAGGTCGCGGCGAGGCTTGCGATGCCGAACTGGTTGGCGAGCTCGAAGGGCTTGACCGCGCCCCCCGCGCCCGAGGTGCGCACGCCCATGATGGTCGCCCGGCCGTTGTCCTGCATGATGGCCGGGAAGAAGTCCCCTCCGGAGAAGTCGAGCTCGTTGACGAGGAGGAGCACGGGCTTGGTGAAGCGCTCCCTGGCCGGGGCCGGCTGGATGTCGTCGACGCCCCACATGTGGGTGGGCTCCGTCAGCCGCCGGCCCGCGCCGAGCTCGGTCAGGATGAACTTGGAGAACTTGCCCAGGAGCTCGAGGAAGCGCGAGGTGACCGGGGTCCCGGTCCACTCGTCGGATTCCTCCATCTCCTCGACCTCCTCTTCGAGCTTCTCCTGGTCCGAGAGGGTCTCGAGGGTCTCGAGGGCCCAGGACGCGTCGCTCTCGTCGACGATGACGCGGTGCCGCGGGGCGTAGAGGGGCTTGTCGGTCAGGCGCGAGGCCAGGGCGTAGACGTAGAAGAGGCTGCCGCCCGGGTTGTTGGTCTGGTCGATGACGAGGCCCAGGATCTCGGGGTCGGTCTGGAAACGGTGCATGAGCCTGCCGAAGGCGCGGGCCTCCTCCTCGCCGCCGTCGTACTCGGGGATGCGCACGTGCGCGAACTTCCGGCCCTGGCGGTCCGTGTAGATGTAGGCGTCGAAGGGGTTCTCCCCCTTGGGCTTCCAGACCACGGGGCCCAGGGGAGGCAGGAAGCCCTTCTTGGCGCCTACGACGAAGGGGTTGGAGGGCGCGTCGGCGCGCATCTCCGCGAAGACGCTCGACAGCGGGTGCGCGACCCAGGTGAAGAGGCGGCCGAGGAACCCCTTGAGCTTGGAGGAGCCGCGGGAGGGCTGGGCCGGCGCGTCCCATGCTTCGGGGACCCGGAGGGAGAGGCCGTCGGGCATGTCGAGGCCCGCGTCGCGGACCGGCACGTCGAGCGGGACCTGCTCGGGCGTGTAGTCCCACTCCATCTTGACGTCGAAGAGCTTGCCCTTGCGGTCGCGGACCTTCATGGTCGCAGCGCCCTGAGGGACGTCCTCGCCCAGCTTGCGGACGCGGTAGGTCAGCGTCGCGTCGGCGAGCCTCAGGTCCGTTTCCGCGGTGTTGATCGTGCGGCCGCGCGCCAGGGCGTTGACGACCTCGGCCGTGGGCTTGCCGTCGAACTCGACCACCTCGTCGCCCACCTCGAACGGGAAGCTCTCCTTGGGGAGCTTGGCCCGGTCGATGTAGGCGATGAAGTGCTTGCCTTCGGCGCCCATGACGCGCAGGTGCAGGCGCGCCTTCTCCGTGGAGTGGAAGGTGATGGACACGTGGTAGTCCCGCATGGCCGCGGTGAAGTCCGCCAGCAGGGACTGGAACCGGCGCGTGCCGATGTCGGGGTCGGAGAGGATGAGCGCCGCGGTCCTGTCGAACTCGCGTTTGAGGTCGAGCTGGAACCGGGACTTCTTCCAGTCCACCGGGGCGTAGTGCTCCGAGAAGATCGAGGCGACCTTGTAGAGCGTGCCCAGCATCTTGCGCTGGGTGAGGGTGGTCCCCTCGCCTCCGAGGGAGAAGGGCATGCCCGCCGACTCCGGCAGCATGGAGAAGGAAGTCTCGCCCGTGAGGGCACGGAAGAGCGAGTCGCCGGTGCCGCGGTCCCCCTCCGACGACCTCTCGTCGGACCGCCCGGCGGCCTCGAGGACCGAGCCGACCTCCTCGGTCATGCGGCTGATGGTCTCCTCGGTCCGGGTCCGGCCGTCGCCTTGCGGAGGCAGGGCCTCCGGGGCGGCCGCAAGGCCTGGGAGCGCCGCGGGGACGGCGGTCAGGGCCGCGGCTTCGGTATGGACCGGCGCAGCGGAAAGGGACGGCAGGGAAGGCAGGACGTCGTTGAGGGAAAGGGAGCCCAAGGCTCCGGGGACCGCAGGGGCCTGACGCCCGCCGGCCAGGGGAGCCTGCCAGGTCATGACCGGGGACGGGGCCATGGCCGCTCGCGACAGGGTCTGAGCCTGGGCAGGATGAGAGAGGATGATGGCGCCTCCGAGGACGCTGAGAAGGGGCCGGGCCTTGAGGGACATGCGGTGCCTCCCTGTTCCTATATGCACGCGTCTATCATAGCAACGGGCGCGGTTTTCCCCTTGGGCTTAAAGGTCCTTATGGGAGCGGCATTCGGCCCAGCAAGGCATGGGAAGACGGGCCTAGGCACCAGTTCAGCGGCGGCCGGACCGCTGCCTTCGGATGAAGGCGTAGACGAAGAAGATGGAGAAGAGGAAGCCCGGGATGGCGCGCGGGAAGTTGGCGGCGGAGGCCGCCGCGGCGGTGTCTCCGGAGGCGATGAGCGAGGCCGAGGTCAGAGGACCGATGACCGCGGAGTGCAGGGCGGTGCCGAGATAGAAGAAGTTCTCGAGGAGGGCCACCTGGCCGATCCAGGGGACGCGCTGGCGATAGCCCGCGCCGATGGCGGCCTCGACGGCGTAGAAGAACAGGTTCCCGGCGGTGCCCCCGCCGGTCACCAGCCCTGCGCGGAAGAACGGCCACAGGAAGGTCTCCAGGAGGAACCACGCCGGGGCGAGGTAGTAGAACCAGCTCATCACGGCGTCCGAGGCCCCCGCGGCGGGAGGCTCCGCGGTCCGTTCCTGCCTGCGGTTCTCCTCCACCTCCCGCCAGAAGGCGAGGTCCCCGTCCGACGGAGCGGCCGTGGTGGAGGGCCGCAGGCGGGCGTCGCCCATGGCCCGGAGGTTCTCCATGAGCTCGGGCGTGACCCCGTTGCGGTCGATGTAGGCGAAGAGGTCCCGGATGCGGGGAGGCAGGTCCGGCGCGTCGGAGAGGAAGACTCTCCCGTCGAGCTTGATGACCGAGACCCGGCTGCCCTGGAAAGCCTCGACGCGGCTCTCCGCGCGGACCTCCTGGGTCCCGGCCCCGGGGCTCGCGGCCCGCTGCTCGCGCCACTCGTCGAGCAGGCCCGGGCTGAAGCCCTCGGTCTTGATGCGGCCCATGAGGGAGGCGATGTCCGGCGGCAGGTTCGGGTCGGTCGAGGAGTACGTGAGGCCGTCGATGACCAGGGTGATCTCCTGCCCTGCCCCGGGTTGAGGCTTGGTGCCCTGAGGCTTGCGGGCCTGGCTCCCTCCCTGGGGACCGAGGGCCTTGTAGCAGGCCCAGCAGGTCTGGCGCTCCGGCTCGTTGACCTGGCCGCAGTGCCCGCACACGGTCCGTTCCGGGGCCGGCGCGGACTGGGTCGCGGGGAGCGGCTTGCGGATCTGGCCGATCTCGAGGTGCTCGAAACGGCCGACCTGGGGCAGTCCGTCCTCCGAGCCGGAGCCCGAGGCTTTGCCGTGCTCGAGGAAGTCGAACCGCTTGACCTTCTTCTTGTCGCTCATCCGGGGGGCACGCTGCCCGAGATTATAGCCTATTCCCCTGCCGAGCCACGCCCCGTCTCCACACAGGGACGCTGAAAATGCTTTGATTGCCTGCGACGCGCCCCGCCGGGCGGGGCTGAATGCCGATGGGAGGCTGAGTATGATGAGAACGGCTCTTGCTCTTGTGGTGTCCTTCGGTCCCGCTGTCCAGGTCTGCCGGGCGGCCGAGCCCGCTTCGCTGGCCGCGGTGGTGGTGGAGGAGGACCGCGCGGAGTTCCAGTTCAGTTCCCCGGTGCTCGAGCGCGTCCGCTTCGAGCCGGACCCGCCGCGCCTCATCATCGACTGGCAGGACGCGAACCTCACGGCCGCGGCCAAGAGTTTCGAGGGCAAGGGGAGCGTGCTCAAGGGGATCCGGATCGCCCAGTTTTCCACGGAGCCCAGCCCGGCCGTGCGCGCGGTGGTGGAGATGTCCGCGTACGCGATCTACAGCATCGACTGGGACGGCAATACGATGCATCTGGCCATGGGAGAGGCGGCCATGCGGCCCCGGGAGCTCAAGGAAAGCGCATCCGTCGGCTCCAGGCCCGAGGTCCCTCTGCGCAGAAAGGTCGTGTCCCGGAAGCCCCCGGTCAGCGCCCCTCCCCAGCCTCTGAGCGTCCCTTCCGAGCCTGCTGACGCTTCCAAGGAAGCCCCGCCTGCCGCGGGGCCCAGCGCCCTTCCTCCGCCGTCCCTGGGCAAGGCCGAGCCCGTCGTCCCCCCTGCCAAGCCCAAGGCCCAGGCTTCCATACCCGAGCCAGCCAAGCAGAAAGCCCCTGCCGCGGCCTCCAACCTCTTCATGGTCCAGGCAGGGTCCTTCTCGGATGAGACCAAGGCCCTCGCCCTCAAGAAGGCCGTGGAAGGCGCGGTCTCTCCGGTCGAGATCCACAAGGTCGCGGTGGGAGGAAAGACCTTCTTCCAGGTCCGGGTGGGCCCCTACGAAGGCCGGCCGGCCGCGGACGAGGCCCTGGCCAAGCTCAAGGGCCTCGGACATGCCGGGGCCTACGTGGTCACCAAGAAGTAGCCGGAGGCGGGAAGCCCGCGCCTTAGAAGAACGCGGCCACGAAGGCGTTGAGCTTGCGGAACACGTCCACGAAGAGCCCGTGGTACTCGACGGGCTTCGCATAGACCTCGATCTGCTCGGCCATGTCCTCGGACGCGATCGGGATGGTGAAGCAGAAGGTGGCTCCCAGGCCCTTCCAGCTCTCGGCCCAGATGCGGCCGCCGTGCAGCTGGACCATGGAGCGAGCCAGGGTCAGGCCCAGGCCCGTGCCGTCGGACTGCTTGCCGTTGGAGACCGACTGCGAGAAGGTGTCGAAGATGCTCTCGAGGTGCTCGGCCGGGATGCCCGCGCCCGTGTCCTTGACCCGGAAGACCAGGGTGCCGGCGTGCTCGTACTTGCCCATCTTGACGCCCACGGTCACGGTGCCGCGGGCCGGGGTGAACTTGAGGGCGTTGGAGATGAGGTTCGTCAGGACCTGGATGACCCGCCTCTGCTCGGCCTTGATCCGGGGCAGGGGCTCGTTGGACTCTTCCTTGACCAGCCGGATGCCCTTGGAGATGGCCCAGGGCTGGAAGGAGCTCACCACGTCGCTGAGGATCTCCCGCGCGTCGCAGGACTGGAAGGCGAGCTGCATCTTGCCGGCCAGGACTTTGGTGTAATCCATGATGTCGTTGACCAGGCCCTGCAGCCGGCCCGTGTTCTTGATGGCCAGGTTGAGCATCTGCCGCTCGTCCGACTGGAGGCGGTCGCCGACCTGCTCTTCGAAGATCTCCAAGCCGAGCTTGATCGCGGTGACCGGGGCGCGCAGCTCATGGGTGAGATAGGAAGCCATGATGGTCTCGGGGGTCCTGGCCGTCTTCCCCGTGGCCTGGGTCTGCATGGTCTGGTTCATGGTGGCTTCCTCACTCCCAGTGTAGGCCAAGGGCATTACGGGGTCATTACAGACCTGTTAACGAATTGTTACAGCCTCCTCCCCCCTCCCCCATCCTCCGACGGAGGAGCCCCCTGCGGACGGGGCGATTTGTTACAATCTGAGGGAACTTTTTGAGGCCTCGCTCGTACATAGAGGGGAGGCTAGACCAGCGTGCTCCAACGATTCGTCGAAGAATTCTCGGACAGCGCCTTCCAGTTCGCCTATCGGCTCTGCGAGGACGCTGAGCAGTCCAGGGAGCTCGTTCAGGAGGCTTTTTACAGGCTTTTCAAGTCCTGGGACCGGTACGACAGCTCCCAGCCCCTGGAGAAATGGTTCCTGGTCATCCTTAAGAACGTGTACATCGATCATTCCAAGAAGTTCGACAGGAAGCACATGGTCTCCCTGGACATGCCGGTCCGCCACGAGGACGGGGAAGGGGTCCCCATCTCCGAGACCATCGCCGACGGGCGGGACGGCGAGGTCCTCGACCTCCTGGAGAAGCGCGAGGCCAGCGGGCACCTGGAAGCCGCCCTGGCGGCTCTGAGCCGCGAGCACCGCGCCATCCTGACCCTGTGCGACATCCAGGGCATGGGCTATGAGGAGATATCAGGGGTCCTCGGCCTGCCCCTGGGGACCGTGCGCTCGCGCGTGAGCAGGGCCAGGACGGCCCTGAGGGAGGGACTGGTGAAGAGGACCGGGATGGTGGCTTATGGGCTGTGAGGGATGGACGGACCTTCTGTCCGCGTATGCTGACCGCGAGACGAGCCCGGAGGAATCGGCGCAAGTCGAGGCCCATGCGGCGGGCTGCCGCTCCTGCGGCCGGCGTCTGGCCATCATGGCCAAGTCCAAGGAAGTCCTCTCCCGTCTCCCCCTTCCGGAGGCGCCGCGCGACCTCAAGGAGGCCCTGCTCCGGCAGGCCGCCCGGGTCGAAGGCCAGGGGCGGACCGGGCTTTCCTTCGCGGAGAGGCTCGCCGCCTGGCTCTCCGGAAGCGCGCCGCGCTACGGACTGGCCTTCGGCCTGGCCGCGTTCCTGCTCGTGGGGCTCTGGATCGAGAGGCGCCAGGATGAGCCCGTGCCCCTGGACCTCATGCTCTCCGCGCACCGCCAGTACGCCGAGACCGCGGTCAGTCCGGCGTCTGTCCCGGCCGGGGCGGACGAGGAGCTGGAAGAAGAGGAAGGCGATGAGTAGGGCCGCGGCCTGCCTCATCCTCCTCGCCTCGAGCCCGGCCTGGGCAGCCGCAAAGCCCGCTCTTCCGGAGGCGGCCCAGGTCCTCGAGGCAGCCCTGGCCGGCCCTGCCGTCTCTTTCGAGGCTACGGCTTACGTCAAGCTCGGCAAGGCGAGGTCCAAGAAGGCCATGGTCCGCTGCTCTCCCTCGTCTGAGCATGCTGCGTCCTGCCGCAGGGAGTTCCCTGGCGCCAAGGCCGGAGCAGGATTCATCACTGCCACGGACGGGGCCAAGGAATGGGCCTTCGACAAGGCGCTCAACAGAGTGTGGGAGGGTCCGGCCTCGGCTCCCAGCCGGAGCCTCGCCCAGGAGGCTCAGGCCCGCTACCGCGTCTCGCTTTCCACGGGCGGCAAGGTGGCTGGCAGGCTCACCTGGAGGCTCGAGCTCCAGCCCAGGTCCCCGGCAGCGCTCGGCCGCAGGCTCTGGGTCGACCGCGAGCATGGGCTCATCCTTAAGGACGAGGCCGTGCTCCCGGACGGGAAGGTGGCCTTGAGGACCCGGTTCTCCAAGGTGACTTTCGGAGTGAGGCACGACCCTGCCCTGTTCCGGCCCGAGCCCGTGGCAGGAGCCGGCCGCAGCGGGAGGCTCTCTCCCGGGCCTGAGGAGACCGCCAGGATCGGCTCCGAAGCGGGCTTCGAGCCGAGGTTCCCGTCCTGGCTTCCTTCCGGATTCGTCTTCGCGGGCGCGGACCTCCTCCCCTACAAGGACAAGAAGATCGTCCACTGCCGGTATTCCGACGGCGCCGTGGCCCTGTCCCTGTTCCAGTCCCCTCCCCGGGCCAAGCTGGACCTGGGCGCCAAGGAGCGGCGGGAGGTGCGGCTGGCCTCGGGTCTTGGCTTCGTCTCCTGGACCGAGGATGCCGGGGTCCTCGGCTGGTCCTCGGGCGAGACGCGTCTCGTGCTGGTGGCGCCCATGGGCCTGGAGACCCTTTCGGCGGTGGCGGAGTCGGTCCGATGAGGCGCCTCCTCCTCGCGGGCCTGGCGGCCCTGCTCTGCGGCTGCGACGCTTTGGACCTCGCCCGGGCCAGGCGCTACGAGGAGACCCGGAAGTACCTGCCCGCGATCAAGCACTTCGAGCTCTTCGCCTCCCGCAACCCGGAGGACCCCAGGACAGCCGAGGCCCTGGTCCGCGCCGCGGACATCTACGCGGCGGGTCTCAGGCGCTGCCTCGAGGCCAGGCGCCACTACGAGGCCGCTTTGCGGCGCTTCCCGTCGTCCGAGCCCTGGGCTTCCCGCGCCAAGGCGGGCCTGCTCGCGTGCCCGGACTACTTCCCCATCGGGAAGGGCTGGAGCTGGACCTACGGCGACTCCGCGAGCCTGGGCGTGAACATGAGGCTCGAGCTCGGCATCACGGGCTCGAGCGGGACCGTGTCCGCCATGGCCTCGAGCTCGCTTTTCGCGGGCACGAAGAACATCCGCTCCGAGGCCTTGACCTACGCCAAGAAGGACTGGGCCGTGTGGGAGACCGTGCCGGGCAGGAAGGTCCCCATCCTGCGCTACCCGTTCACGCCCGGCAACTCCTGGACGGCCAAGATCGGCGAGGACTCCATCGAGTATCGCATCGAGTCCGACGCTGCCAAGGTCAAGACCGCGGCAGGGGAGTTCGAGGGCTGCCTCAAGATCAAGGAATCCAACCCCGCCTTCCGAGGCTCCTGGAAGTACGACTACTACGCGCCCTTCGTCGGCCGGGTCAAGACCACGGTCGGCGGCCCCGGGTTCGAGAACCCCAACACCGAGCTCATCGAGTACACCCCGGGCCGCTAGCCTTCGGTCCGGAGCGCGGCCCGGTGGAGCGTGATGCCAAGCCTCATGCCGGGCGTGGTCTTGCTCATCCCTCCGCAGACCAGGACCGGGAACGGGGAGATGTCGTGGCTGTCGAGGGCCGCTCCGCAGAAGGCCTGGGCAGCACCGCTCAACTCCACCTGGACCTGGAAGTAGAGCCCGGGGCAGGAGGAGGTGGCGCCGGGGGCCCTGGTCGTCCTCGGGCAGACGGCATAGACCGCGATTCCCGCCTTGAGCTTGCCCTGGGCCTCGAGCTCCGCTTCCCCTTGGACCTTGGTCGAGGCGGCTTCTCCGGAGTGGGAAGGGATGACGAGGCTCGCCGTTGCGTGCTGTGAAGGGCCGGCGGGCCTGGGCAGGCCGCAGCCCTTGGTGCAATCCTGCGTCCAGAAGGACAGCAGGCCCTTGAGCTCAAGCCCGCCCTCTCCCGCGCCATAGGGGACAGCGACCGGCTTGGGAAGGTCCTGGCCGGGCATGGCGTGCGGTACGCTGGCCATGGCTCCGGTCTCGAGGCTCCAGCCGGCCAGCAGGTTGTCCCATGAGAGGACTTGCGGGAGGCTGGCGGCATCGACGCCAGGGCAGCAGCCCCAGGCGCAGACGAGGACCAACCATGCTCTCAAGGCAGCCTTCATATCGTTCATGAACCTCCGTCCTCCAGCCGTCCGGCGTGCGCGTCCGGAAGCTCCGTGTCCGTTTCCAGGGCGTCCAATCCCTGCGGGCTCTCCCCTCTCACCGTGAACTCCGAGCGGTCCAGGACCCTGCCCGAGGAGTCGGCGAGCTCGAGGATGTGATGCCCCTTGGAAGGAGGCCAGGAGAAGTCCTCGCCGGCCTCTGCGACGTCCGCGTGGTCGAGCCGCCACTTCAGCCCTCGGCCGGAAAGGGCTCTGAAGGCCACGTCCTCATGACCTAGCGGGATGTCCGGGTCCAGGGCCACGATCGTTCCGGAGACCGGAGAGAGGATCCTGGGCCTGGACAGTGCTTCTTCCACGTCCTCGGACGCGGGCTCGGTCCCGGCGAGGAACCACTCCTGTCGGAGCTCGGTCGAAGCCAAGGGCCTGACCATGCGGCGTTCCAATCCCGCGGCCGGTCTTGCCTGTCTGCTCGGGACGCGGTCGTGGAGCGCGCTCATGACCTCCTGCCAGACCGGAGCGGCTCCGGAGACGCCGCTCACGTTCCACATGGGCGCCCCGGAGAAGTTCCCGACCCAGACGCCCACGGTGTAGCGCTCCGAGACGCCGACGCACCAGTTGTCGCGCATGTCCTTGCTCGTGCCGGTCTTGACCGCGGTCCAGAACCGCGTGTCCAGGGGGCTCTCCAGGCCGAAGGACGCGCTCCTGCTGGTCCGGTCCGAGAGGATGTCCGCGACCACCCAGGCCGCCTCTTTGGAGAAGACCCTGCGTTTGCGGCCGACCCCTTGACCGGGAGTGAGGGTCAGGGGAGCGTAAAGACCGTGGTCAGCGAGCGACCGGTAGGCGGCCACGAGCTCCCACAACGAGACGTCGGCTGAGCCCAAGGCCAGGGAGGGGCCGTAGTAGTCCCCCTGCGCCAGGCCCGAGAACCCGAGGGAATCCAGGGTGGACACGAAGGCGTCCGGCCCGAGCAGGGAGAGCGCGCGGACCGCCGGGATGTTCACGGAGCCGGCCAGGGCTTGGCGCACCGTGACCCAGCCGCGGAACCTGCGGTCATAGTTCTCAGGCCTGAATACCCCGCGGCCTGCGGCTACGTCCACCGGGCTGTCGTCGAGCGGCGAGGCCGCGGTCAGGAGCTTCCGGTCCAGGGCCAGGGCGTACAGGAAGGGCTTCAAGGTCGAGCCTGCCTGCCTGCGGGCCGTGATGCCGTCCACGTGCCTGGCCGAGGAGTCCTGTCCGTTGTTGGCCACATAGGCCAGGACCTCGCCGGTCGCATTGTCCGCCACGAGGACCGCTCCATCGGCTGCGTTGCGGCCGGCCAGGGAAGCGAGACGCTCCTTGAGGATGCTTGCGGCCTTGGCCTGCAGGTCGGAGTCCAGGGTGGAAGCAAGGATCAGGCTGGCTGGGGCTTCCCCTCGGCCCGGGACCGCGGGGCGGGCGGAAAGGATCCTTCGGCCGGCCAGAGGGGCGGCGTCAGCGGAGGGGCGGATCCAGCGCTGCCCGCTGAGCGCGCGGTCCACCGCGCGGCCGAGCTCCGCGTCAGGGATCGCCCAGCCCGAGGCCCGGGCCACGGAGCGGCCCCTGGCCAGGACCGCCGGCCGGGATGCGCCGGGCTCGCGCAGGAGGCCCGCCAGGATCGAGGCCTCGGCTGAGGAGATCCCGTGGGGCTGCTTGCCGAAGAGGCCTTGGCTGAGCGCTTCGATGCCCTGGAACTCTCCCCGCGCAGCCACGAGGTTGAGGTAGGCTTCGAGGACCTCGGCCTTGGACCAGGAGCGCTCGAGCTCCAGGGCCAGGCGGATCTGCCTGACCTTCTCGGAGGGCCCGCGCCGGCGGTTGCGGGGCTTGAGCCCATGGTCCAGGAAACCCGCGGTCTGCATGGTGACGGTGCTCGCTCCGCGCATGCGGCCCGAGACGG
Source organism: Elusimicrobiota bacterium (assembly GCA_016218545.1). Taxonomy (GTDB): domain Bacteria; phylum Elusimicrobiota; class Elusimicrobia; order UBA1565; family UBA9628; genus JACQWX01. Next base: position 146,059 of record JACRDQ010000018.1, on the reverse strand, counting down.
CGGTCCTGAGCGCCGCGGCGGCGAGGCCGGCCCAGTCCACGCCGTGGTGCGAGAAGAAGCGTCGGTCCTCGGCTGCCAGGACCGCGTCCTTCACCGCGGCCGAGACCTCGGAGAGCGGAGTCCAACGCAGCCTGCGGCCCTTGAGGTCGAGACGGAGCTCCTGGAGGGGACGGCCCCTGCGGTCCAGGATCAGGGCTTCGGAGCTCGCGAACGCGGAGCGGACCTCCTTGAGGGCGGGCGGCCAGGAACTCCACGCTCCCGCCCGGCCCGGGCAAGCGAGGAGGGCTAGTGCCAGGCAGGCTCCGGAGGACCGGAGCTTCATGGTCGAGCGGCTCAGGGCGCGACCTCCCAGACCGCATTGGGCGTCTCTCCGAACATCTCCGGAGTGTAGAGGGCCTCGGCCCTCGTGGCAGGCAGGTGGAAGGAGCCCGCGTTGTTGAGCCTCAGGGTGTATTCGAGCGTGAAAGGACCCTTAGGGACGAAGTCGTAGTAGCCGCGCAAGGCCTCGAAGGACCTCTCCGTGTAGACGGGCCAGGCCCGGCCTTCGGACTTTTCTCCAGCGGTCGAGAGCTTCGAATCGCGGGCCAGGCCTGAGCCGAGGATGTTCGCCCCGGCGGGGATGGGGTCGTCCACCACGACCCAGGTCCGGTCCGCTTGGGCCTGGACCGAAAGGGTCACTCTGGCGATGTCGCCCACGCTCCAGCGGCCCTTGACTTTCTGCTCGACCGGGGTCACGGTCTTCTTGATGTCGTATCCGCTCGAGAAGGGCTTCTCCACGGGCACCGCTGCCAAGGACTGCGTGACCAGCCAGGGGATGCCCGGGCCTTGGTGCTTCACCGAGAGAGCGGCGGGCTTGGAAGGCCAGGAAAGGTCCAAAGAGCCGCCTTCGGGCCTGCCGTTCCAGTCCCAGTGATGCTCCGCGCCGGCCAGGTGGACGTTGCTGCGGCCCGCCACCGGGTCGGCCTCGAAGGCCTTGGTGAACTTCTCCAGGGCCAGCCTCCCCCACGCATTGGCCAGGGTGAGGTCCCAGTGCCCTGCCTTCTGCCTGTGGACGGCGCCCACGGTCAGGCGGGGCAGGTCCTCCCGCCAGTCAGGCCAGTCCATGGCGGCCAGGACCGCGCGCACCGCGTTGACGTCCGCAGACGCCATGAGCCACCAGAGCCCGTCGGAGGACTCGGTGGAGAAGCCCATGGCCGTGCCCTGGAAGTTCAGCCGCGAGCGCAGCATGGCCCTGGCCTCCTGGGCCTTGGAAGGCTCGTTCAAGCGCTGGAGGATGCCGATGTAGTCGAGCAGGGCCGAGGTGGGCCACAGGTCCGGCCTGAGCTCGAGGGATTGGAGCATGGAGCGCTGGGCCTTGCCGTGGCGCGACAGGGCCTCGATGGCGGCCAGCTTGCGCAGGGCGAGGTCCACGGTCGGCAGGGAGGACCACCGCTGGACCTTGCCTTCCACGAATCCCACGAGGCCCGAGAGCATCCTTTCCTTGTAAGACTCCGGGATGTGCCAGCCTGCCTCGTGGCCCACGGAGAGCAGGTACGCGGTGAGGGTGTCGGAGCCGTGACCCGGGCCTGGGAAGTAGCGGGCCAGGCCGTCGCCGTCGAGGTAGGACGGCAGGTCCGCCATGGCCTTGCGCCAGGCCGCCTCGTCGGCCAGGGCCACGGCCTTGGAGACCTTCTGCTCGAGGCACGAGTAGGGATACGCCCGCATGTGCCGCTCCAGGCCCGAGAGGTCCCCGGCCAGGGAGGGCGAGAAGTTGACGCGCACGCTCCCGCGGCCGGGCACGGCCCTGGCCGGGAGCGCCACCTGCGTCTCGATGGGCTGGTCCAGCCTGGAGAGGGTCGCCTGCTGGACCGTGACCGGCACGGCGGGGACGACCTTCTGGCCGGCCTTGATGCTGTCGGTCAGGCCCTCGGCGATGGCGGAGACCTGGTAGGTGATTCCCGCGGCTCCGAGCGGGACCGTCAGCTCCCATCCTATCTCCCGGGCCTCTCCCGAGGACAGGCTCACGGACACGGGGTCGAGCGGGAGGGCGCTCTGCGAGCCGTCGAGGGCCGCGGCGGCGGAGGCCAGGATCCGGACGTCCAGGCCGCGTTCCGAGGCGTTGCGCACCGTGAAGCCCGCCTTGAAGCGGTCCCCCTCCCGCACCACGGGAGGAAGACCCGAGAAGAGGGCCAGGTCCTGGGTGCTCCGCACGGACGCGGCCCCGGAGCCGAAGAGCCCTGCTCCGACCGAGGCGATGGCCGCGATCCTGAAGCCTGTCACGGAGTCGTTGAGCGGGATCTCCAAGCGCGCCCGTCCGTCCGTGCCCAGGGGGACCCTGGGGTTCCAGTAGACCAGGGTGTCGAACATCTCGCGCGTGGCCTGCCTGCCCCCTCCCCCTCCGGCCGGGAGGGCCTTGAGCCCGAAGTGCCGTTTTCCCACCACGTGCATCTGGCCCGTGAAGGTGCGGACCGAGGAGGACCGGCGTCCCATCATGGAGGAGAGCAGGTCCCAGCTCTCGTTGGGCATGAGCTCCAGCAGGCCCTCGTCGACGAACGCCACGGCCGCCTCCGCGCCCCTGGGCAGGGGCGCCCCTTTGGGGCCCGTGACCTTGAGGTCCACGCGCACCTTGTCGCGCACCTTGTAGGCTGCCCGGTCCGTCTTGACCTTGACCTGGAGCTCGTGGGACTTCCACCCGACCTTGAGCTCCGTGCTGCCGAGCTTGAAGGCGGGCCTGCCCAGGTCCACGAGGGCCGTGGGCTGGACCGACCCGACCCGGCCGCGCACGGCCAGGACGGAGACGAAGACGTTGGGCGCGTAGGAGCCCTTGACCGGGAGGCGCACCACCGGCTCCTTGCCCGAGAGGGACTGCACGTAGGCTTCCGCCACGCCCTCGCGCTCGACCGTGACCAGGGCCAGGGCGCGGCGGAAGGGCATGCGGACCTGCAGGACCGCGGTCTCCCCGGGCTCGTAGCGCTTGCGCTCGGGCAGGACGTCCATGCGGTCGCTGTCGGAGACGTCGAACCACCAGTCGTCCTTGCCCGCGACCCAGACCGAGGCGTGGCTGAGGGAGGGCCTGCCGGCCGCGTCCTCGGTCCGGGCCTCGAGGATGAGGCTCCCGGAGACCGGGGAGACCGCCTCGCACTCGAGCCTGCCGCGGAGGTCCGTGACCCCGTGGCACAGGGCCCCGTGCTCGGCGAGCTTCGTCTCGTGCTCGTAGGCGTAGAAGCCTCCGGTCAGGCGCTTGCGGTGCGAGGTGGTCTTGCGCTCGTAGAGCTTCACGACCACGGGCGCGCCCGCGTCGGGGCGCCCTGCGAGGTCCGTCACGGCCGCGGTGAACTTGAACTTCTCCTTGGAGACCGCCCAGGAGTCGGGCTTGATGCCCACGAGGCGCTCCGAGGGCCACAGCGGGACGCTCGACGCCACGGTCTGGACCTCGCCGTTGGGGTCGCGGAACTCGAGCTCGGCGGTCAGGCGCGAGAGGACGGTCGCGGCGGGCAGGCGGTCCACCACGGCCGAGGCCGTGCCCGAGCCGTCGAGCGTGAGGTCCAGGGTCCGGACCTCCTCCCGGGGCCTGGGCTCGCCCCGGTCGAGCTCGAGGCTCGCGGGCCCGTTGCCGAAGAGGAAGTCCTCGAACGCGTCGAAGGACGGCCCTCCGGCGGGCTCGACCTGGGTGCGCAGGCGCACGGCCAGGGCCTTGGCCGGGCCGCCCGCGAGGTAGCGCACGGCGAGCTTCAGGCCCGCCTCGACGGCCGCCACCAGGGGCTTGGCCGGCGGCTCGATGGAGCCCTTGAGGAGCGGCACCCGGAACTCCTCTACGCGAAAGGTCCCGGACTCGGGGTCCGGACGATTCCACGAGTCCTCGTTCTCATAGCCCGGGTCGGGCAGGGAGACCCTGTAGGTCCCGAGCTTGGCTCCCTTGGGGATGGCCCACTCGCCGGCCGCGGTCGCGTCCGCGGCCCAGGACAGGGGCAGGGTGTAGCTCTCCTCGGAGCCGAGGTGCTCGATGACGGCCTCCTTGGGCCAGGCCTTGCGGTCGGGCAGGGAGAAGCCCGCGAGGTCCTGCCTGCGGAGGAAATGCTTCATGTGCACGGTCTCTCCGGCGCGCAGGAGAGACCGGTCGAACACGGTGCTGCGGCTGACCTTCTCCGCCGGCCGCCACTCGTAGGGGAGGTCGAAGCGCCAGGGCTCGATGCCCTCGTTCCAGGTGTCGAGCACGAAGGCGCGGTCCTGTCCCAGGGTCGCGCTCACCATCAGGCGCCAGCGCTGGGCCCACTCCCCCCCGTACTTGCACTCGGGCAGGCTCTCGTGCATAGGGAGCGCGGGGACGCGCGCCATGCCCGTGGGCCCTGACTTGCCCTGCCAGAGCACGCTGCCGTTGCAGTCGTGGACCGCGACGTCGGCTCCCTGCACCGGGGCGCCCGCGTCGAGGCTCGTCACCCAGGCCAGGGAGGATTCGCGGCCCCATTTGAAGTGCACGGAGAGGTTCGTGACGAGCGCCGCGGCCGCCACGTACATGGGCGCCTGCTTGCCGAGGAGCTCGGCGCCGAGCCTGGGGCTCTCGAGCTCGACCGCGTAGAAGCCCGGCTCCTGGAGCGGGATGCCCACGACCTCGAAGGCGTCGGCGCCCTCGGGCTTGGGCACGAGGATCTCCCGTCCCTCCTTGAGCGCGGGCTTCTCCCTGTCCGCGCGCAGGACCGCGTCCAGCATGGAGAGGATGGCGCCTGCGGGAGCGTGGGCGGAGACGCGCTCCACGCGGCCCTTGAGGCGCTCGAGGATCCCCGATGGGGCCGCGGGCGCGGCCTTTTGGAGCCTCGCCTTGACCCGGGGCTCGAGGCTGCGCAGGGTCACGGGCAGGGCGGCGCCGGCTTTGAGCTCGATGATGCCGAAGGAGGCCGGGACCTTGGCCAGGGGAGGCAGGGCGCTCGTGCGCGTATCGAGCGGGAAGCGGCCCGCGTTGGAGAGCTTCCTGCCCGAATCGTCCGTGATGCCCTTGGGCAGGTGGACCTGGAGGTCCGCCAGGACCGGGAAGGGTCCCTCGAACCGCAGGTGGCTTACGGTCTCGGTCCCCTCGCCCTCGTCGTCCTTGGGAGCGGCCGGAGACCAGCGCTTGCCCGCGGGGCCGGTGATGAAGGCTCCCTTGACCGTCGCCCAAGCGACCGGGGCGGAGAACTGGAGGTGGATCGGCCTGAAGGGCAGGCAGCCCTCGGAGGCTTCGACCCGCTCGCAGGAGAGGCTCGCGGTGAAGTCGGGCCTGGTCTTGAAGGCGAGGGTCTGGTCCGCCTCCGTGGCGATGCCGCTGCGGGCCGCGATGCCCTTGCCCCACACGAGACGGACCACGGCGTCCGGCGGGAAGGAGCGCTTGGCCTGGAGGAGGACCACGCTCTCCTCGTCCTCCCAATGGATGGCCTTGAGGTCGGCGCTGCGCTCCGAATCCTTGAGCAGGCGCACCACGATCTTCTCGCTCACGCCGTCGGCGAGGAAGTGCGCGTTCCGGTAGATGGACGGGTCGTCCGCGGCGGCGTCGAGCTTCAGGGCGAAGACCTGGTCCTCCGCGATGCGCGAGTACTCGCCCTCGTAGGGCTCGGAGCGCCGCACCGCCGGGCCGCCCGTGTTGAAGGAGAACTCCGTCTTTCCGGACACTTTCGAGCCCGAGAGGCTGCGCGCCCCTGAGACGAGCTTGAAGGAGCAGGCCAGGCCGCCGGGGAGGTCCTCCTCGAAATCGTAGACCCAATGGCGGTGGTCGGCCCAGCGGCCCGCGCCTTTGGCCGCGCAGTCCACGGCGAAGGGCGCCGCGAGGTCCTTGGGGTCGCCGAAGGGGACCATGGCCTCCGAGAAGGTCGCCGTGACCTGCCTGGCTCCGCGGGCCGTGCCCTGGGGGCTGAAGGACTCGACCGTGGCTCCGGCTCGGGCTTGGCCGGCCAGGAGGTTCAAGAGCAGGGCGGCGGATAGCATGATCATGCCCTTTTATATGAAATTACGCTGGGGTCAGTCGTTGAGAAAGTTAACGACCGACCCCATCTGATATAATGTCGGCTCATGGATCTGCCGCGGCCGCTCTCCCATTCCGCCATCTCGATGTACGTGGAATGCCCCAAGAGATGGTGGTTCCGCTACGTGGAGAAGGTCCCTGAGAAACCCAGGCACTTCTTCTCCTTCGGCCGGAGCATGCACAGCGCGGTGGAGTTCTTCTACGGGGTGCCCTGTCCCCCCCCGCCTTCCGTCGAGGAGCTCCTGAGGGCCTACAAGTCGGAGTGGGTCTCGGAAGGCTACCGGGACAAGGCTCAGGAGGCGACCTACTTCGAGGAGGGCAAGGCGATCCTCATCGCCTTCTACCACAAGCACGCCAAGGACTTCGCGGTCCCGCTCAAGGTCGAGCACGAGTTCTCGGCCGTGGTCGAGGGCGTGCCCGTGACCGGGAAGATCGACCGGGTCGACGAACTGCCGGACGGCAGGCTCGCCATCCTGGACTACAAGACCGGGAAGGAACTCGCCAGGAACCGCGCGGCCGACGACCCTCAGCTGACCATGTACCAACTGGGCTGCGAGCTCGAGTTCGGCCGCGAGGTGGGCAGGGTCGCGTTCTATCACCTGCCCACGCTCGAGGTCCAGGAGTCCGGCCGGCACGCGGCCTCGAAGGTCGAGAGCCTCAAGCGCCGGATCTCGGAAACCGCGCGCAGCATCATGAACGACCGTTTCGATCCCGCGCCCGAGGAGAGGAAGTGCCTCTGGTGCGACTACAAGCCCCTCTGCCCCGTGTTCCGGCACCAGTTCCCGGTGAGCCTGGCCGTGGCCGAGGAGGCCGCCCAGGCCCCCGAGCCCGACGGCGACGAGAAGCTCTCCGGGCTCGTGGACCGCTACGGCGAGGCCCTGGCGCGGGCCGCGGCGCTGGACTTGGAGTTGGGCGAGCTCAGGAGCTCCATCGCCGAGCTCTTCAGGAAGAAGGGCTACAGCCGGGCCTTCGGAAGGAAGTTCGAGGCCGTGGTGACGCGCTCCGAGCGCTGGGAGTTCCGGGACAAGAAGAAGGTGCTCGACCTCATCAAGACGGCCGGGCTCTACGAGACGATCCTCGCCCCGTCGGCTCCCCTGGTCCAGAAGCTCATGCGGGACCCCGGCCTCGACCCGGGACATCGCGCCAAGCTCGAGGCCGCGGCCGAGCTCACCGAGTTCTCCGAGGTCAAGGTCTCCCCGGTCGTCCCCGTCCCCCCGCCCGCGCCCGAGCCCGGCGGCGCCCTGCCCCTCTTCGGCAAGCCGGCCAAGAAGCGATGAGCGAGGTGGTGCTGGCCCTCGACCAGGGGAGCTCGAGCTCCCGCGTCCTGGCCGTGGACTCCCGCGGCAAGGTCCTGGCCCGGGCGCAGCGCCCCATCAAGACCTCCTTCCCGAGGCCGGGGTGGGTCGAGCACGACGCCTCGGACATCGCAGACAGCCAGGAGGCCGCCCTGGACGCCGTCTTGGCCAAGCTCCCCTCCTCGACCAAGGTCCTCGGCTTGGGCGTGGCCAGCCAGCGCTCCACCGTGGTCTTCTGGGACCGCCGGACCGGCGATCCCTTCCCCGTGGCGCCGAGCTGGCAGGACGGCAGGGCCGCCCAGGTCGTGGCCCCGCTGCAGGGCAGGCAGGCCGAGGTGCACGAGAAGACCGGGCTCTACCTTACCCCCTACTACTCCGCTCCCAAGATCCGCTGGTTCCTCGACCACGAGGACGGGCTCAGGCGCCTGGCGGACTCGGGGAACCTGCTCGTCGGCCCCGTCTCGACCTACCTCGTCTGGCGGCTCACCAAGGGAGAGTCCTTCGTCACGGACCCGAGCATGGCCCAGCGGATGCTCCTGCTCGACTTGCGTTCCCTGCAGTGGGATGACGGGATGCTCTCCCTCTTCGGAGTGCCCAGGGAGCTCCTGCCGGCCGTGGCGTCCTCGGCCGGCCCCCTGGGCACGGCGCGTCGTCAAGGCCGGGACATCCCGGTCCTGGCCATGCTCGGCGACCAGCAGGCCGCGGCCGTGGGCCTGGGCGCGGTGGAGGCCGGGTCCTCGGTGCTCAACTACGGCACGGGCGCGTTCTTCCTCCACAACACGGGCTCGACCCAGCACCGCATCCCCGGGCTCCTCACCTCCGCCGGCTGGAGGGTCGAAGGCCGGCCCGCGGTCTTCCTGGAGGAAGGGACCGTCCATGCCGCCGGGACCTCATTCGACTGGCTTTCGTCCAACCTCGGGCTCTTCAAGCGCAAGTCCGAGATCGACCGGCTCTGCAGGGCCTCCGGCCAGCGCGTGTGGGCCCTGCCCGCCCTGGGCGGCCTGGGCGCGCCGCGCTGGGATTTCAAGGCCAGGGCCGTGTTCGCGGGCCTGACGGCCCAGACCAGGAAGGAGGACCTCGTGCGCGGCGTGGCCGAGGGCCTGGCCTTCCTCATCAACGACATCGTCCTCTGCCTGCGCTCCGCCGGGCTGCGGCCTTCGGGGGCCAAGGTCTCGGGCGGCCTTTCCCGGGTCGACTACCTGCTCGGGTTCCAGGCGGACCTCCTCGGCATGAGGCTGGAGCGTTGCCGGGAGCGCGAGGCCACGGCCATGGGCGTCGCTTCCCTGGCCGCGGAGGCCGCGGGAGCGGACTGGGCCCCCCGCTTGAGGTCCCCGGTCGTGGAGAGGACTTTCGAGCCCTCGATGGCGGCGGAGGAGGCGGCCAGGCTGGCCGCGGTCTGGCAGGAGTTCGTCGCGGTGCAGACCAAACTGGCGAAGGGCCTTCCAGCCTAACAACTGATGGGGTCAGGTCTGGACATCAGGACATTACGGCGTCTTTATTCCTCGCCAATGTCCTGATGTCCAGACCTGACCCCATCAGAGGTTGACGCTGAACTGCTTGCGCAGCTTCTCTGCCGCGTCGAGGCCCTTGTGGAGCTCCCCGCCCTTGTCCACGAGGTTCCCCCGCCCCTCGGGCCCGAGGGTCTTCAAGGTGTCCACGCCTTTGGTGGGCTTGCCTTTCAGGAAGTCCCCCCACCACTGGATGACCTCGGCTCCGGCGTACACGATGGGGTTGCCCGTCATGTTCGCCCAGGAGCCCCCGGCCCCGAGGGCGCGGACGACGCCGCTGTGCAGGCCGATGAAGGCGCCGGCGTAGCGGTAGTAGTTCTTGCCGTCCGCGTTCGACATGTCCGCGACCTTGGGGATGTAATCGTTGCGGTTCCAGCAGAAGAGCTCGGCCAGGCTGCCGAAGGCCAGGGTGAGGTTGCCCCCGGTGGCCACGAGCCCCTCGTAGATGAGGTCGGCCTGCACGACCTTGCCGTTGGAGAGGTGGCCCGCGATGGCGGACTGGAGCTTGCTGGTCTGGGCGGCGTTGGGGTTGAAGCGGGCGTCCCCGGTCTTCATGTAGAAATCGAAGGAGACGAAGCTCTGCTTGTCCTCGAAGGTCACCTTCTTGCGGGTCAGGTACTCATAGGCTTCGACGGCGATGGCGGCGTCCTTGGCGAGCTTGTCCGCGTCGTCGTCGGCGCCTTTGTAGTAGCTCGGCGGGTAGACGGGGTAGGCCTTGCCGGTCTGAGCGAGGTAGTCGCCGATGCCCGAGCGCAGGGGAAGGGGCGGCATCTCCCCCGGCTTGGTCTGGGCCAGGGCCGAGAGGACGGCCGAGGCCGTCAGGACGGCGGTCGCGAACACCGTGCGCGCGTTCACAATGCAAGTATAGCCCCTGGGGCTTGACGTGTCAAGTGGGGTCAGGTGCCTGACCCCGCTACTGCTGGACGACGGCGCCGTCGGCCGCGGGCTCGTCCGGGGCCGCGGGTGCAGGGGAGGCCGCAGGCTCGAGCGCCTCGGCGCCGAGCTGCTGGAACTTGAAGAGCGTGGCGTAGACCCCGCCCTTGGCCACGAGCGCTGCGTGGCGGCCGGACTCGACGAGCTCTCCCCGGTGGAAGACCGCGATGCGGTCGGCGTTCTGCAGGGTGGAGAGCCGGTGGGCGATGAGGACCACGGTGCGGCCCTTGTAGATGCGCTCGAGAGCCTGCTGGACCCCCTTCTCGCTGGCGGAGTCGAGGTTCGAGGTGGCCTCGTCGAGGACGAGGATGGCCGGCTCCTTGATGACGGCTCGGGCGATGGCCAGGCGCTGCCGCTGGCCTCCGGAGAGGCGCAGTCCCCGGTCGCCGAGCTGGGTCTCCCCCCCCTCGGGCATGGCGTCGACGAAGGCGGAGGCGTCGGCGACCTCGAGGGCGGAGCGCACCTGTTCCGTCGGGGCCCCGGGCTTGCTCAAGGCGATGTTGCCGTAGACCGTGTCGTTGAAGAGGACGGTGTCCTGGGTCACGAGCCCCACGTGGGCGCGCACGGAGGACAGGGAGAACTCCCGCAGGTCCGTGCCGTCGAGGAGGATGCGTCCCTCGGTCGGGTCGAAGAGGCGCAGGAGGAGGTGCACCAGGGTGGTCTTCCCGGAGCCGCTCGGTCCCGCGACCCCGAGGATCTCGCCCGGCTTGATGTGCAGGTCCACGTTGCGCAGGGCCCAGGCGTCGCGCTCGGGATACTTGAAGGAGACGTTCTCCAGGGTGATGCCCTGGCGCAGGGACTTGAAGAGGACGGGCCGCGGGCTCTCGCGCACCGTGGGCGTCTCTTCGAGGATGTTGAAGATGCGGTCCGCCCCGGCCAGGGCCATCTGCAGGGTCGAGTTGAGCTGCGAGAGGTTCTTGATGGGCTGGTAGGCCGCGAAGAAGCTGCCCAGGAAGGTGAAGAAGTCGCCGGTGGTCATCCTCTTGCGGAAGATGGCCCAGCCCGCCTGATAGATGATGCAGGCCAAGAGCAGGCTCCCGAGGAACTCCATGAGCGGGCCGGAGAGGGCCGTGGCCCGGAAGTAGCGCATCATCTGCTCGAAGAAGAGGTCGTTCTCCCTGTTGAACTTCCTGATGGCGCCGGCCTCGTAGTTGAAGGCCTTGACCACGAGCATGCCCTGGAGGCTCTCCTGGAAGCGATGGTAGATCTCCCCCATGATCTCCTGGCTCTGCCGGCTGGCCGAGCGGAGCTTCCGGCCGAGGACGGCCAGCACCATGGCGGCCAGGGGGATCGCGATGATCGCGATGAGCGCGAACTGCCAGTAGATGTAGAACATCACGCAGACGAGGACCACGACGGTGAGGCTGTCCCGCACGAGGTAGAGGGGCACGAAGTGCAGTCCTGAGGCGAGGTTGCCGAGGTCGTTGGTGAGCCTCGAGAGGATCTCGCCGGACTTCCTCTTCCAGAAGAAGTCCATGGAGAGCTCGTGCATGTGCCGGAAGAGGTCCTCGCGGATGCGCTGGGTGATGCGCTGCCCGAGCCAGCTCATGAGATAGCTCTGGGTGTACTGCAGGACCATCTTGAGGAGGAAGACCAGGGGGATGGCCGCCACCAGGAGCTTGAGCTTCTTGATGTCCGCGTTGATGAAGACGAAGTCCACCGCGGGCTTGAGCAGCCACACGGAGAGGCCGTTGACCAGGGCCACGCAGACCATGATGACGGAGGCCTGCAGGAAGCGGGTCTTGTGGGGCGCGAGGTAGGGAAGGAGGCGCTTGATGCTGTTCATGGCCCGGCGGAGCAAAGCATACCAAAGAAAAGGCCCCCGCGGCTCCGGACCGCGGGGGCCTGACGCATGGCGGTCAGCCTTTGGACGCCGGGACCTTGCCCTTGAGCCTGGGCAGGGCCTCCTTGATCCTGCGGACCGCCTCGTTGATGTTCTCGACGGAGTTGGCGTAGGAGAAGCGCAGGTACCCCTCGCCGAAGCACCCGAAGGACGTGCCCGGCAGGCAGGAGACGCCGGCCTCGTAGAGGATGAAGTCCGCCAGCTCCTTGACCTTGGGCACGCCCAGGGCCTTCACGTTAGGGAAGGCGTAGAAGGCGGCCTTGGGCATCCTGCAGGTCACGCCCGGGATGCTGGTCAGCCCCTGGATGATGACCTCGCGGCGGCGGCGGAACTCGGCCACCATCTTGTCCACGTCCGCCTGCGTGCCGGTGAGGGCCTCGATGCCCGCCATCTGCACCATGCTCGCGGTGCAGGAGTAGGTGTTGATGGCGAGCTTCTCCATGGCCGCGACGAGCTCCTTGGGCGCGGCGGCGTAGCCCAGCCGCCAGCCGGTCATGGCGTAGGTCTTGGACATGCCGTCGACGATGACGGTCCGCTCGCGCATCCCCGGGAACTGGGAGATGGAGTGGTGGGTGCCCTCGTAGACCAGGCGCGAGTAGATCTCGTCCGAGAGGACGGTCACGTCGGGGTACTTCCGGAGCATCTTGGCCAGCTTCTCGAAGGTGGCCTCCGCGACCACGCCGCCCGTGGGGTTGGCCGGCGAGTTGAGGACGAGGACCTTGGTCTTGGAGCTCAGGACCTTCTCGAGCTCGCCGAGGTCGAGGTCGAATCCGTTCTCCTCCCGCAGGGCCAGCGGCACGAGCTTGGCCCCCGCGAAGTAGGTGGCGGACTCGTAGATGGGGTAGGTCGGGTTGGGGACGATGACCTCGTCGCCGGGCTCGGCCAGGGCGAGGATGGTGAAGACGATGACGGGCTTGGCGCCCGGGGCCAGGACGATCTCCTCCGGGGAGACCTTGATGGACCGGGTCTTGGAGAGGTACTCGGCGACCGCGGCGCGGGCGTCCTTGATGCCCGCGGCCGGGCAATAGTGGGTCCAGCCCTGGTCGATGGCCTTCTTGCCCGCCTCGCGGATGTTCTTCGGGGTGTCGAAGTCGGGCTCGCCGATCTCGAGGTGCACGATGCTCTTGCCTTTGGCCTCGAGAGCCTTGGCCTTGGCCAGCATCTCGAAGGCGCTCTCGGTGCCGATGCGCGTCATCAGTTTGGATAGCTTCATGGGTTCTCCTCTCTCTTCTTCTTTCCTTTAGAAAAGTCGAATTCTCGTGATGCTACATAATTGCCAGGCTCACGCGCTCATATCCCGGGGACGCCCTCCGGAGGCTCGCCGATGAGCCCCTCGAACCCGCGCATGAGCTCGAAGCTGCACAGGGTCCCGGAGATCTCCCCGTCGGGGCCCGCCAGGAACTCTCCGTCGAGGCCGAGCAGGACGAGCACGTCGTTGCCGCTGAAGTCGAGCTTCTGGACGCCCAGAGTCCCGAGCTGGCCGCTGATCCGGCGCAGCAGGTCCTGGTAGCGGTCCTCCTTGAGGACCTGGTACTCGAAGGCCGTCAGCGCGTCCATGGCCAGGGCTACGCGCGTCTTGCCCCGCGCGTCGCGCTCCAGGCGGCCGGCCGCGTCCGTGCTCAGCAGGAACTCGTGGTTGGCGATGGGCACGCCCGCGATGCCCAGGGCGACCAGGTCGGCGCGCGACTGCCCGGCCAGGGCCTTGAACTCGGCGTCGTCGAGGAGCTCCCGGGCGCGGGCGGTCTCCAGGTCCACGGTCGCGCCTGCCTCCTGGCCGCTGCAGCCGAAGCTGGCCCAGAGGGTGTAGTAGTCGAAATCCGGGATGAGGATGGGCTCGGCCGGAGCGCCCGGCGTGCGGAAGGGCTCGTGGACGCGGAAGCGCCGGGCGTCGTGGAGGAAGCGCGCCGTGCCCGAATGATGTCCGGTGCGGGTGATGGCCAGCGGCACGGTGGCGGCGATCCCTTTGCGCCGCAGGGCCTCGGCGATGGCCACGGTCTCGAAGGGGCTGTTGTAGCCGTGCTCCCGGATCTGCCTGCCGCGGCGCTCGAAGGGGTCGGCGCGCGGCCGGACCCCGACGTTCGACTTGCGGTAGACGATGTCGATGCCGTCGCGGGTCCGGGTCGCGTAGACCTCGTTGCGCGGGGAGAGCTTCGTCCTGGGAGTCCGGTGCCAGCGGCTGGCGAGGAAGTAGTCGAAGAGGCCGGGGTTGCGGCCCACGGTCCAGACCCGGCCTCCGTCCGGCGTCTCGGCGTAGAGGTAGTCCACGCCGAAGACCCGTCCGGGCCTGAGGTGCGTGGCGGAGGACGCCGGGGAGGGCTCGTCCCTGCGTCGGAAGAGGTCCCGGTAGATCTGGCGCCGGCGGGACCAGAAGGCTTCCTGGTGCTCCGTGGTGCGCTGGAGGAGCTCGTAGTCCACCAAGCCGTAGACCAGGGCCCCCTCCCGGTGCAGGAGCCCTCCCCCCCGGCGCAGGGGCCGCACGATGAAGTGCTTGGGCTTGTTGTCGAGCACCCGGAACCCGCGTTCGTGCATCTCGGCGATGACCTCGACCGTGAGGCGCTCGAGGTCGGCGGCATCCAGGCCGGCGTCCTCGGCCGCGTCCTCGGCGTCGAGCCCCTTGATCCACCCGTAGACCAGGACGTACATCCTGCGGATGTCGAGCTCGATGGCCTTGGTCGCGTGCTCCTGGTCCCGCGAGAGCATGTGCCCGTGGTTCTCGAACCGGCTGCGGCTGCGGCCGAGCTCCCAGAGCTGGTAGGTCTCGGGAGGGACGTAGATGGCCAGGGGCTTCTGGGTCAGCATCCTGGGGAGTTCCGGCGCGGCGCCGCCGCCCCTGAGCTCCATGACGAGCCCGAACTCCTCCATGGGGCTGTTGAAGCGCGCGTTGGCGATGACCTCGGGCGGGACGTTGTCCGGGAAGCCCGTCGAGACCTCCAGCGGGACCTCCTGGGCCATGCGCGAGAACTTGACCACCAGGTCCAGGGACTTGCCCCCCGCGGGCCGGCTGGCGACGCGGTAGACGTTCCCCGTGGACCCCTTGAGCTGGGAGCCGTGCGAGGCGTACCAGCCGTCCGCGTACCACTGGGAGGGGAGGAGGCGGTCGAGCATGGGCCAGCCCAGGCGCGTGACGAAGAGGTCCCCCCCCTCGGCGGTGCTGAGATGTCCGTACTGGACCCCGAAGGCGGAGACCACCATCTCCGGCGGGAGCCGGTCGAAGGCCGTCCGTGCGGCGAAGGCGATGCGCTCCGAGACTCTCTGGATCGGGGTCGGCATGGGAGGTCGCAGGCTAGCCGGCGAGCGCGCTGAGGGAGGCGGCCAGTCCCCGGGTCAGCTCCGCCATGCGGACGTAGTCGAGCTTCTCGTAGGTGTCCTCGGCGGTGTGGTAGTTCTTGTTGCGGTAGAAGGCCGTGTCCGTCACCATGACGGCGGGATAGCCTTCCTTCCAGAAGTTGGCGTGGTCCGAGAAGTCGATGCCCGGCACCAGGCGAGGCAGGGCGGCCTTCTGCACGGGCATGCTCGAGCCCCCGCTGATGCCCTCCGCGACCCGGCGCACCAGGGGGCCGGAGAGGAGGTCCCCCACGACCGCCGCGAAGTTCCCGGCCTCGGGGTAGAAGAGGTGGACGAGCGGGGGATAGGTCTGCGAGCCCTTGAGGTCGCTGTAGAAGCCGATGGCCTCCAGGCAGACCATGGCCTTGATGTTGTCCTTGCGCTTGCGGCAGAGCTTGGCGTACTGCGCCGAGCCCATGTCCGAGGTGCGGAAGAAGGGAGGCTCCTCCGTGGAGAAGGCCGCAAAGCGCAGGGTCCGCTCGCGGGGCGTTCCGGCGAAGGCCCGGGCCAGCTCGAGGAGCGCGGCCACGCCGCTGGCGTTGTCGTCGGCCCCGGGCGTGCCCGCGACCGAGTCGTAGTGCGCGCCCACGAGCACGACCTCCGGGGTCCGGCCGGGCTTCTCCGCGGTCAGGTTCTGGAAGGTCCGGCCGTAGGCGCGGTACTCCTGGACCGAGGGCTCGTAGCCGTAGGAGCGGAACTCGGAGAAGACGTAGTCCTTGGCCTTGACGAGGTTCCCGTACTCGCCCAGGCTGCGCTCGCCGATGACGTGCGAGAGCACGCGCACGTGGCGTTCCAGCCGTTCGGCGAGCTGAAGGTCGGGTTCCATGCGTCGATTCTATCTTTCCTCGCCCGCTCCTGCAACGCCGCCCTTCCTCGGCTCCGATGCTCGGTCCGGATGGGCTATAATACCCCGGCGAGAGACATCGTGAGACGCCCTGCCGCCGTTGCCCTGCCGCTGTGCCTGGTCCTCGGTCTTGTCCCGCGGGCCTGGGCGCTCTCGGACACGCGCCTGGCCTGGGGCAGGCACGACACCAACCTCCACCTGACCGCGGCTTTCGCCGGGAGCCTGGCCGGGACCGAGCTCCTGCGCTGGGCCGGCTGGTCCAAGCCCCGGGCCGTGCTGGGGGCCTCCCTCGCCGTGGTCGGAGCGGGCCTCCTCAAGGAGTTCGTCATCGACGGCGACGCCTCCGGCAGCGATCTGATGGCCGACGGGATCGGCATCGGCGGGCAGGCCCTCTTCCAGTTCACCGTGCGCTTCGACTGGCCCTGGAGCAAGCCTTCTTCAGAGGCGGAGCGTCCCGCCCGGGCCGCGGCGCGGTCCGGCGGCGGAGCCGGGCCGTGACCCCGCGGTTCCTCCTCGCGGCTGCTCTCGTGCTGGCAGTCGGTCCCCGGAAGGCCGCCGGCGACGAGCCTCCGGCCTCCGTCTCCTCGGCGCCGAAGGACTCCGGGTCGTTCTCCCTGTCCTGGGACCAGTGCTTCTGCACCAAGCCGACCGGCCGGCTCATCCCGCCGTACGTGGACGTGCGCTACGACCCGGGGCCGGGCTGCGGCGGGTCCAGGAGCAAGGACGAGACGGTCTGGTTCAACTGCGAAGACGCCTCGCAGGTGCTGCGGCAGCGCTGCTCCTGCAGGACGACGGCCAAGGCCGGCAAGCCTTCCGGCGTCTCCCTGCGCCGCGTCTGGGGCTGCGGGGCGGCGTCGGTCCCCCCCGGCCGCGGCGCCGAGGAGTTCTTGGATTGCGCGGCCCTCGAGTCCGAGGCCGGCAAGCCCCAGGCCCTGTGCTTCTGCCGCGGGTCCGGCGGCGAGGCGGGCAAGCTCCCCGAGGTCGTGCGGTACAACTGGTCCAAGGAGTGCGTCGCCCTGCGCCCCATGCCCGGGTGGGACCTCGCAGCCCTGCCGTCCTGCGAGGATTCCCGCGCCGCGGTCGGGCTCTGCTATTGCCGGAACCCCGACGGCACGGCCGCCCGGACCTCCCGGGAAGGCCCTTGCGGCGGGCTTGAGTTCGTGTCCCTCATCCTCCGGACCGCCCACCACGAGCCGCCGCGGCCGCGTTGGAGCCTTCCCGCGTGCCCGGGCTCCGGCGAGGACGCGCCCAAGCGCGGAAATTGACAGGTCCAAAGGCCTAATGTTATCTTGGACCCCGACATGATGGATCCAGGGGCAGGCTCCGTGAGCGTCGCCAAGGACGGCGCGGTCGCGACCGTGACGTTCCGCGGCCGCGAGCCCGGCAATATCCTCTCGCGCTCCCTCATGGAGTCCCTGGCCGCGGGGCTGGGACTCCTCGAGAACGACCCCGCGGTCCGCTGCGTGGTCCTCGCCGGAGCTCCGACGGCCTTCTGCGCGGGCTGGGAGACGTCCGAGCTCGAGGCCACCCCGGTCCTCGACCCGGGTCGCGACTCCTACCTGGCTTGCTGGGACCGCATCGGCAGGCTCTCCAAGCCGCTGCTTGCGGCCGTGAGCGGACCTGCCTTCGGCCCGGGCTTCGAGCTCGCGTTGGCGTGCGACCTCGTGACCGCCGGAGAGAGCGCCCTTTTCGGGTTCGACCAGCTCGACCTGGGCGTGTCTCCGGGCGCGGGCGGAGGCCAGAGGCTCGCGCGGGCCCTGGGCAGGCACCGGGCCCTCGACCTCATCCTGACCGGCAGGAGGCTCAACGGCTTGGAGGCCATGGAGGCGGGACTGGTCTGCCATGTCTGGCCCGACGAGCTCCTGCTCCGCCGCACTTTGGACGCGGCCCGGACCATCGCGACCAAGGCCCCGCTGGCCGTCAAGGCCGCCAAGGAGTCCGTGCTCGAGGCCGAGGAGGTGGACCTGGAGAACGGCCTGCATTTCGAGCGCAGGCTCTTCGGCGACCTCTTCTCGACCATGGACCAGAAGGAAGGCATGAAGGCCCTCCGGGACGGCCGGAAGCCCTCCTTCGAGGGCAAGTAGCATGGCCGCCCTCCCCGGCTCCCTGCTCCAGGCCCAGGTCGCGGGGGTCATGACGCTCACCCTCAACAGGCCCAAGCTCTCCAACCCCCTGGACGCCGAGCTCATCGCCGCCCTCCGGGACTGCTTCCAGGAGGCGCGGGACTCGGCTCAAGTGCGCTGCGTGGTCCTGACCGGCTCCGGGCGGAGCTTCTCGTGCGGAGCCGACATCCCCGAGCTCGAAGCCCTCCTCAAGGAGTCCCCCCACGCCTACGCCGAGGAGCTCCGCGAGCTCCTCTACCCGCTCATCCTCCTCATCCGCGGCATGGAGAAGCCCGTGGTCGCTTCCGTCAACGGGCCTGCCGCGGGCGTCGGCGCCAGCCTCGCGCTGGCCTGCGACCTCAAGGTCGCCTCCGAGGACGCGACCTTCGTGTGCTCATGCTCCGCGGTCGGGCTCCTGCCCTGCGGCATCACGGGGCTCCTGGCGCGGCAGGTCGGGCTCTCGCGGGCCCTGGAGCTCGCCTGGACAGGAAGGCCCGTGCACAGCCAGGAGGCCCTGTCCCTGGGCCTGGTCAACCAGGTCGTCCCGGCCTATCGCCTCGAGTCGTCGACCTTCGAGCTCGTGCGGGTCTTGCTCGAAGGCCCGGGCCGGTGCGCGGGACTCACGAAGAAGGCCATGAACCTGTGTTCCGGCCGCTCCTTGGAAGAGGAGCTCGACTACGAGGCCGGGCTCCAGGACATCCTGGTCTCCGCCAAGAACCACCAGGAAGGCGTGGCCGCCATCCTCGAGAAGCGTCCGCCGGTCTTCGACTAGTGTAGTGTCCCATCATTCTCTTGCCCTTCGGCCGTTCGCTTTTGACTCATGGCTAGGCGCGAGGAGCGAGCATACCTGTAGGTATGTGAGCGACGAGCAACAAGGCCATAAGTCAAAAGCGAACGGCCCATCCCTTAAGAAGTTTCGCTGCTAAAAGCAGCGAAACTATGGGCGTAAGGGAAGCCCGAGCCTGGCCGATTTCCTTGTTGCTCCTCGTTCGGATAGCTACGGCTATCCTCGCTCGTCGCGCCTGGAAATCGTCTCAGGCTCGGGCTTCCGAAGGGCAAGAGAATGATGGGACACTACACTAGCCTGGCTTGGCGGTCCTGGGCGGCAGGAGATGGATGGCCTGCCCCAGCGCTGCCTCGCAGGCTTCCATGAAGGCCTCGGGCAGGGTCGGGTGCGGGTGCATGGTGTGGGCCACGTCCTCGAGCCTGGCCCCGAGCCTCAGTCCCAGGCAAGCCTCGCTGATGAGCTCGCAGGCGTGCGGCCCCACCATGGACGCTCCGAGGAGCTTGTGGGTCGCCTTGTCCGCCACGACCTTCACGAACCCGTCGGTCTCGCGCATGGTCTGAGCCCGGCCGCTGGCCGAGAACGGGAACTTCCCCGTCAGGACCTCGGCTCCGCGGGACTTGGCCGCGGCCTCGGACTCGCCGACCGAGGCGGCCTCCGGGTCCGTGAACACGGCCATGGGGATGAGGCCGAGGTCCGGGGCTGAGGCTCCGGCGATGGCGTAGGCCGCGGCCAGCGCCTCGGCCGAGGCCTTGTGCGCCAGGTACGGGGGACGGGCCACGTCGCCCGCGGCGTAGATGTGGCGGCAGCTCGTGGCCAGGGTCGCGTCCACCGCGATGTGGCCCTTGGCGTCGGTCTTGACGCCCGCGGCTTCCAAGCCCAGCCCTTCGGTGACCGGGACCCTGCCCACGCTCACGATGGCCTGGTGGGCTTCGACGGTCTTCTCACCCTCCGGCGTCTCCACGAGGACCCGCCGGGCCGTTCCAGGCCCGGCAGCGGCCAGGACCGACTTGGCTTTGGACCCGACCAAGACCTCGACGCCGAGGCGGGCGAGGTTCCGGGCGATGACGCCGGCCGCGTCGGCCTCCATGCCCGGGAGGATCTGGGGCATGAACTCGACCACCGTGACCTTGGAGCCGAGCTTGGCGTAGAACGTGCCGAGCTCCAGGCCGATGGCGCCCGCTCCGACGACCAGGAGGGTCGGGGGCGGGGCCGCAAGCTCCAGGGCCTCGCGGTTGGTCAGGCACCAGGCGCCGTCGAAAGGCAGGCACGGCAGGGAGGCCGGCCTGGTGCCGGTGGCGATCAGGGCGTTCGTGAAGCGCACGGTCGACTCTCCGGAGGCGGAGACCACGCGGGCCTCGTTGGGGCCGGTGAAGGAGGCCTTGCCCGAGAGCGCCTCGACGCCGTTGGCCTTGGCGAGCGAGCCGATGTTCTTGGCCATGGCCCCGAGCAGGCCGGACTTCCAGGCCTGTAGGCGCCCCAGGTCGCTCGTGACGGACCCGCCGTCCACTCCGGGCTGGAGGCCTTTGGCGGCCCGGTGATAGAGCCAGCCCGCGTTGATAAGGGCCTTGGAGGGGATGCAGCCGTAGTTGAGGCATTCTCCCCCGAGCTTGTCGCCTTCCACGAGCACGACCTTCTTGCCCAGCTTGCCGAGCTTGATGGCTCCGACATAGCCGGCCGGCCCGGCTCCGATGACGAGGACGTCGGTGGTGAGATTCATGCCAGGCTCCTTGGGGCCTCGAGGCGCCGCGCCAGGCCGCTCAGGAAGGCCGCGGCCCGGGCCGGGTCGTGACAGCGCCGGTCGTAGCTGAGGCCCAGGCTCATCCTCCAGCGGGCGTGGATGCCGCCGCCGATGACGACCGCGCGCTCGGTCGGGCGGGTGACGCCGAGGGCCGCGGTCTCGGGAGCGTGGATCACGGGAAGCACGAGGCTCGAGGCGGCGTTCCCCACGAAGGTCGCGGTGAAGCTCGCGCCGCGGAGCTCGGCTTCGGGGATGCTGTGGTCGCGGGCCCGGGCCGGCAGGCGGCCGAGCTCGAGCGCCACGGTCCAGAGGTCCTTCTTGTGGACCTCGCGCACCACCGGCACTATGATGGTGTGCCCGACGGTCATGGCCACCCCGAGGTCGCAGGAGCGCTTGAGGACCATGCCCCTGCCGTCCGCGTCCGCGTGGGCGTTGAACTCGGGGTGCTCGTGCAGGGCCTTGGCGAGCGCGCGCAGGACGAATGCGGTCTCCGTGAGTTCGCAGCCCCTCCTTAGGGCCTCGGCCGAGAGCTCCTTGACGAGGTTGCGCAGGGCCGTGGCATCCGCCTCGTGCTGGCCGTAGCCGTGCGGGATGGCGGCCCAGGAGGCTCCCGCCCCCTGCGCCGAGCGCAGCCTGGGGCCGACGAAGGGGATCCTCTCAGCCGAGGCGGAGGCGGGCTCCGGCCGGATGACGGGCGGGGCGGGAGGGACCGGAGGCTCCGGCTTCTTGAGCACGGGCAGGGGAGGCAGGGCCTGGGCCGCGGGAGCCTGGTCCGGCGCAGGCGTCGCGGCCTGCGCCTGGACGGGCTCGGGCCTCACGATGGCCATGAGCTGGGACAGGCGCACGGAGTCTCCGACGCGCGCCACCTGCTTGAGGAGCACGCCCGCCTGGGGGCAGCGGATCCCGTGCTCGACCTTGCCGGCCAGGACCCGGCAGACGACCTGGTCGGGCGCGACCCGCTCTCCCTCCCTCACGTCCCAGCCGACCACCTCGGCTTCTTCCTCGCCCGTGTCCGTCATCCTGAATTCGTAGAGCATGGTCTCCTCAGCGCCGGTCCTCCCGGCGCCCCTCCAAGGCCCCGCTGAGCTCGTCGGCCCTGTACGAGCTGCGCACGAAGGGTCCGGCGGCGACGCGGACGAACCCCATCCCGAGCGCTTCGGCCTTGAGGAACTCGAAGCGCTCCGGAGGGACGTACTCCAGGACCGGCAGGTGCCGGGCCGAATCCGTGGGCCTGAGATACTGGCCGACCGTCAGGAGCGTGACGCCGGCGCTCCGCAGGTCCGCGAGGCACGCCGCGACCTCGGAGGCGGTCTCTCCCAGCCCGAGCATGAGCGAGGACTTCGTCGGCACCCTCGGGGCGAGCTCTCGGCTCGCGGCCAGCAGCTCGAGCGAGCGCCGGTAGCCGGACCTGCGGTCCCGGGCCTGGAGGCTCAGGCGCTCCACGGTCTCGACGTTGTGGGAGAGCACGTCCGGCCCGGCGGAGAGCACCGTCCTGAGCGCCCTTCGGTCCCCCCCGAAGTCTCCGACCAGGGCCTCGACCGCCATGCGCGGGCAGGCGGCCTTGACCGCGGCCAGGCAGGCGGCCACGTGCCCGGCTCCCTGGTCGGGGAGGTCGTCGCGGCACACCATCGTGATGACCGCGTAGCGCAGTCCCATCTCGGCCAGGGTGGAGGCGAGCCGGACGGGCTCGGCGGGGTCTGCGGCCTCGGGCCGGCCCGCGGGCACGCCGCAGAACCGGCACCCGCGGCTGCAGCGCGATCCCAGGACCATGAAGGTCGCGGTCCCGCGGCTCCAGCACTCCCCGATGTTCGGACAGCGCGCGCCGTCGCAGACGGTGTTCAGGCCGCGGCTGCGCGAGGCCTCTTTGAGCCTGGAAAAGTCGGGGCCGCTGCCGAGGCGGGTCTTGAGCCAGGGCGGCAGGGGCATCAGGCCTCGCTGGTCAGGAAGCGCTCGGCCTCGAGGGCGGCGATGCAGCCGTTGCCGGCCGCGGTGACGGCTTGGCGGTAGCGGGGGTCCATGACGTCGCCCGCCGCGAAGACCCCGGCCACCGAGGTCCTCCCGCGGCCGTCGGTCTCGATGTACCCGGCGGAGTCGAGCTTGAGCTGTCCGGCCAGGAAGGCGGTGTTCGGGGTGTGCCCGATGGCGATGAAGACGCCCTGGCAGGGGAGCTCCCGGGGATCGCCGGTCTTGACGTCCTTGAGCCGCACCCCGGTGACGGCGTCCGTGCCGAGGACCTCCGAGACCAGCGCGTTCCAGGCCCAGGCGATCTTCGGGTTGGCGCGCGCCCTCTCCTGCATGACGACCGAGGCGCGGAGCTTGTCGCGGCGGTGGATGACCGTCACCTTGGAGGTCATGCGGCTGAGGAAAAGCGCCTCCTCGATGGCGGTGTCGCCTCCGCCCACCACGCAGACCTCCTTGCCTCTGAAGAAGAAGCCGTCGCAGGTGGCGCAGGCCGACACGCCCCTGCCCTTCAGCCGGGTCTCCGAGGGAAGGCCCAGGTAGCGGGCGTCGGCTCCGGTGGCCACGATGAGGGCGTCCGCGAGCGCGGACTTGCCCTCCGTGGTCTCCACGTGGAAGGGCCGGGAGGAGAGCTCGACCTTGGAGACGAACTCGCTGACCACGCCCACGCCGAGGCGCTCGCACTGCTTGCGCATGCGGTCCATCAGGTCCGGGCCGGCCACGGGCTCGGGGAAGCCCGGGAAGTTCTCCACGTCCGTGGTGATCATGAGCTGGCCGCCCATCATGACGCCGCCGAACATGAGCGGTTCCAGGCCCGCCCGGGCGGCGTAAACGGCCGCGGTGCAGGCCGCGGGTCCGGAGCCGATGATGACAACCTTGCGCGAATGAGGCATAATGTGTCGACGGAGGACGAAGCGACGGCATGGCCATTATAACATTTCCCAAAGCCTTCCTCTGGGGAGCCTCCACCGCCGCCTATCAGGTCGAGGGCGGCAACTCCGGGTCCGCGCTCTGGGCGTGGGAAGGTCGGAAGGGCTGGGAGCCCTCCGGGGAGGCGGCCGGCTCCTGGGAGCGTTTCGACGAGGACCTGGCGTGCCTCAAGTCCCTTGGCCTTAACGCCTACCGGTTCTCCGTGGAGTGGTCCCGGGTCCAGCCCTCCCCGGACCGCTTCGACGACGGCGCCTTGGGTCGCTACGTCGGCTGGGCGCGGAGGCTCCAGGCGGAGGGGATCCGGCCCTTCGTCTGCCTCCACCACTTCTCCGAGCCTTCCTGGCTGCTGGAGCTCCACCCCGAGGGGTGGCTGGGAGACTCCGTGCCGGCCCGGTTCCTCAGGTTCGCGGAGCGCGCCGCCGGAGCCCTCAAGGACGACGTCGCGGACTGGGTGACGTTCAACGAGCCCATGGTCTTTTTGGTCGGCGCCTACGGCATGGGCCATTTCCCCCCGGGCCGCCGGCTCCTGGTCCGGCCGAGGGCGCTGGCCGAAGCCGGGGCACGGATGGCCCGGACCCACAACGAGGCCTACCGGCTCCTCCACCGCCTCCGCCCGGAGTGCAGGGCGGGCTTCACGCAGAACGTGGCGGCCCTCGACCCGGCAAGGCCGGGAGACGAGGAAGCCGTCGAGTCCTGGGACCGGTTCATGCACCGGGACTTCATGGACGCGGCCCGCGGACGCATGGACTACCTCGGCATCAACTACTACACGAGGATCTTCGTCAACCGCAGCCCGTTCTCTCCCCTGCCGGGCCGCGCCGTCCCCGGCTACGCCGAGCTTCAGGCGGGAGTGGGACGGCTCGGGTACCGCCTGCTGGGCGGCAGGCGAGGGGAAGGCGAGCCCACGGACATGGGCTGGGAGGTCCACCCCGAGGGGCTGGGAAGGGTCGTGTCCGCTCTCTGGCGGGAGCACGGCCTGCCGATCCTCATCCTGGAGAACGGGATCGCGGACGCCTCGGGCCTTCGGCGGGAGGCCTACATCAGGGACCACCTCGCCTCCTTGGCCTCGGCCATGCGCCAGGGCGCCGAGGTCCGGGGCTATTTCCATTGGAGCCTGGTGGACAACTACGAGTGGGGCAGCTACAGGCCGAGGTTCGGGCTCCATTCTAGGGACCGGCGTCCCTGCCCGGGCGCGGAGTTCTACGGCCGGGTGGCCAGGTCCGGGGAGTTCGAGGTCCATGGATAGCATCACGCCCTCGGGCCTGTCGGTCCGTTGCAGGATGGTTGTCATGCCCGGGGTCCGCGAGGTCGCCGTGGAGTCGAGGCGGCAGAGGAGGCCGTGAGGCCGCGCCTTGCCGGCGCCCTTCTGGCCGCGGCCCTGGCCGCGGCTCCTGGGCCCGCGGTCCTGGCCAGTCCCGCCGGGGAGGCTCCCGGAGCCGTTGACTTCATCTCCCAGGCGCGCACGCTCTCGGAACTCGCGGCCTGCGCCCCGGGAGGCGCCATTTCCGAGCGCTTCGACGCTGCGGCCGTGCTGGCCCACTGCAGGCGGATGGAGGCGCTGCTCGCGGGTTTTCGCGAGGGCTGGCTGGCCCAGGCCTCGGCCTATCTCGCCCCCTTGAGGCCGCCGGACCTCCCGTCCAGCGTGGTCTATCCCTTCGGCGGGGGCGACCTGGTGTCTGCGCTCGCGGTCTTCCCCGAGGCACGCGAGTTCACCCTCATCTCGCTCGAGCCCGCGGGCGACCCCAGGGCCGTCGACTCCGTGGACTCCTCCGGGCTCAAGCGCAGCCTCGCCCTGCTGGAGCGCAACGTCGCCAGCCAGTTCCGGGTCGGGCACAGCAGGACGGACGACCTTGCGGCCGCTTCCCGAGACCGCCTCCCGGCCCAGCTCCTCTTCGCGCTCACGGCCCTGGAGGCCCATGGCTTTGAGCCGAGGGCCCTGAGGTATTTCGAGGTCCTGCCGGACGGCGGGCTCGCCTACCTGACATCCGCGGCCTCTCCGCGGAAGGACTCCTTCCGCAACATGGAGCTGACCTTCGGCCGGCCGGGCTCCTCCGAGCATGAGCGCGTCCTGCGCCACATCGCCGCGGACCTCGGGGATGGCGCTCTCCGGAGAGAGCCCGGGCTGCTCAGGCACCTCTCGGCCAAGGGCCGCGTGGCGGTCATGACCAAGGCGGCCAGCTACCTGCTCTGGGAGGACTCCTTCTCGCTCCTGCGGGGCTACCTCCTGAAGAACCTGGACTGGATGCTCTCGGACAGCACCGGCATTCCTCCGCGCCACGCCAAGGCCGCGGGCTTCGTACAGGATGCCTATGGCCGGTTCGAGCGGCCCTTCCTGAAGGGCGTCCCGGTCGAGGCGGCCGAGGACCTCGCGGCCCTCTGGCGCTCGCAGCCCCTCCGGCGCCTGCCCTTCCCGTTCGGTTATCCGGACGGCAAACGCCGTCTCCACCTCCTCGTGACCCGGCGGCCGGGTCCGGGGGAGCTTGTGCCGGCGGATCCGCTCCCCTCCTTGGGAGCATCCTACTCGGACCCGGGCCTGGGGCTCTCGGTCTCGTTCTCAAGTCCGGTCTTCATCAGGGAGGCCTCGCCCGGGACCGAGGGCTGGTTCCTGAGGCTCCAGAACTTCCGCCTGGACGAGGGCCGCCGCAGCCTCTCCCTCGACGACGCCAGCTTCTCCGTCGAGTTCCTGATCGCTCCCAAGGGCTCCTCCTTGTCCTACGGGAAGGTCAGGAGCGAGTGGGGCGGCGACGCGCCGGAGCGGGTCGGAGGCTTCCCTTGCCGGAGGTTCTCCGGATATCAGGGGAGCCTCCAGCGCCTGCCCTTCGGGCCCCATACCGGCATCCTCTGCCCCGGGTCGCGGCGCGACCTCTTCATCCTCTCGAGCGTGCTGGGGGGCTGCAGGGGTTCGGAGCGCTCGCCCGCCTGCCTCGAGGTGGAGAGGATCCTCGCGAGCATCCGCCTCGACCCGGGGGTCTTCGGGCGCTGACCGCCGTCAGTCGGACAGACTCAGGTTCCTACGGAGCGTACTCCGCGCAGGAGTCGGGGTTCTCCCAGAGCCTGACGCGGACGACCGGGAGCTTGCGCCCGGCCGCGAAGTCGAAGAGGAGCTTGGCGATGTTCTCCGCGGTGGGGTTGCCGGGGAGGGTCACGACGGGCTCTCCGGCGCCGCGCAGGAGCCGCGCCAGGGGGTCGCGCCGGTTGAGGAGCAGCCGGTGGTCGAGCTCCGCGTCCACCCAGGCCTGGACGGTTTCCTTGATGTCTGCGAAATCCAGGGCCATGCCGCGGCGGTCGAGAAAGCGGCGGCTGAAGGAGAGCTCGGCTGCGGCGTTGTGGCCGTGGAGGTGGCGGCACTTCCCCGCGTAGTCGAGGAGCCGGTGTCCGTAGCAGAAGTGGATGCGCTTGGTCACCGTGTAGGTCATGCGATGAGCCGCCCGCCGTCGACCGGGAGGGCCGTCCCGGTGATGAAATCCCCGTTCTCGATGAGGAAGACCACGGCCTCGGCCACGTCGCGGGGGGCCCCCAGCCTCTTGAGGGGTGCTGCGGCCGCGATCGCCGCCTTCCTCCGCGGCGGACACCCGTCGGGCGGGAGCACCGCGCCCGGGAGGATGGCGTTGACCTGGATGTCGGGAGCGAGCTCCTTGGCCAAGACGGTGTTGAGGGCGATGAGAGCGGCCTTGGAGACGCAGTAGGGGATGCGCTCGACGTAAGGCCTCAAGCCGGCCCAATCTCCGATGTTGATGATCTTCCCCCCTCCCGCCTGCCGCAGCCAGGGCGCCGCAGCCTGGCTGAGGAAGAACGGGGCCCTGACGTTGACGTCCATGTGGAGATCCCAGTCCTTGGGGCTCGTGCGCCCGAAGCGGTTGAGCTCGTAGACCGAGGCGTTGTTCACGAGCACATGGATGGCGCCGAAGCGCTTCCCCACCGCGTCCACGAGCCGGGCCGCGGAGCGGGCGTCCGCGAGGTCCGCCTGGAAGACCTCCGCGTCCCTGCCGAAGCCCTCCGTGATGTCCGCCGCGAGGGCCGCGGCCTCCCGGCGGGAGCGATGGCAGTGCAGGGCGAGCCTGGCCCCGTGCTCGCCGAGGACCGAGGCGATGCAGCGACCGACCCTGCGGGCCGCGCCCGTGACGAGGACGACCTTGCCCTGCAGCCTCACCGAGTCCCCTCTTCCTGGGGAGGAGCCTTCTTCGGCGCGGGCTTCCTCGCCGGGGCCGGAGCATCGCCGGACTTCCCGCCCCGGGTCGCGCCGGCTCCGGGCTTCTGCTGCGGGATGGGCGGCGCGCCGATGGTGGTTCCCATGGCCATGAAGGCTTGCGAGATCGCGGCCATGTCGGCCTGCTCCGGGGGCTTGCCCTGGGAGGCGCTGCGCTCGAGCCCTTCGAGGGCCTTGAGCAGGGCGCGCAGTTGCTTGGCCTGGGCCGGAGGAAGGCCCTTGGCGAAGTCGGGGTTGTTGAGCATGGGCAGAAGGGCGCGGACCATGCCCATGGAGGACCGGATCGCTTCCTGCGTTTGAGCGGGGTCAGCGGCGTGTTCGGGCATGGCCGGGAGGGGCAGTCCTTGGGGCGGGAGCACCAGGGACTCCGGGTTCCTGAAGGCGTTCTGACCCGCTGAGGAGGCCAGGGGCGCCGGCGAGGAGAGGCCGGCTTCCCCCTCCGGCGCGGGGAAGACGGCGGCCTCGGTGGCTCGGGTGGCCGGCGCCCCTTCCTGGGGAAGGGCCGGCAAGGATTTCTGGAGCTCGGCGCGCAGCTTCTCGAACTCGGTCAGCACGGTCGCAGCCGAACGGGCGGGAACCACGAGGGCCTGATACTGCTTGACGCCGTACCACTGTCCCGCCAGGGCGGCGGCGGCCAAGGCGCCGACCATGAACACGACGCGGCGGGCCTTGCTGGAGTGGAGCTTCACGATGCCTGCTCCCACGAGTACGGACCCCCATGCCGTGGGAAGGAACCAGAGCGCCGGGGAGGCGCAGGCCGCGACCGCCACGATCGCGACCCCGGAGGAGAGCGAGACGATCTGGTAGCTGCGCAGGTAGTCCGCGTCGCTGTCCGCGAGACGCGCGATGACGTCCACAAGGAGAGCGGCTGCGAAGCTTCCCATCAGCGCGGCGGCCGCCGCGACCGCGTGGGCCGGGGCCAGGCTCTGCGGGTCGGCGCCGGCCACGGCTTTCAGGAGCAGGGACGCGGCCGTGCCGGCGACGGAGAAGACGGCGATGTTGGCTGCCAGGACCCACAGGGGAGGGGTCGCGGCCGAGGCGGCCTCATCGAAGACCGCAGATCCCCGGAGCAGGGCCGCCAGGCTCTGCCCCAGCATGGCGGGCAAACTCGGCGCGGGCTTGAGCCCTGCGCCTTTCCCCGCGGCGAGGTCCTCTGATGCCGGTCCGGTCATGGAGTTCTCAGGCATTGGACACCCGGGCGGGTGGTCCGTTCGCAGCGGAGGCACGTGAGCCGGGCGGCATTTTCGGCGCCGTCCAGCCGGAATGAGAAGCGGTCCGCCGCGAATGAGCCGGTCCGGCCCGCGGTCCGCGGGAGCCTGAGCACGTGGAGGTGGCCGCAGGCCGAGCAGCGCAGGGCCGCGAGGCCGGAGCCCGCGCGGAGCGCCGCGGCGCAGCGGCGCCAGCCCGCCGGGCCGGAGAGCGGCGGAACCGTCTCCAGCGCGGCCGTGACGTCGAGTCCCTGGCGCAGGGGCTTGCCGCGGAAGTCGGTGAACAGGGCCGGCTCCGGCTCCCGGGCGCTGAGCGAGGCGTCGACGAAGCTCGCCCTCCCGCGGAGGAAGGCCCAGCGCAGAGGGAGGGACCTCGCTGCGAAGAGGAATCGTGCCGCACCGTCGGGGATGGCCTTCAAGTCGTTCGCGCTCCGCCCTAAGTATACTTAAATTAAGTACACTTGCATGAGATGCGCATCAGCCTGAAGCTCGCCGTGGTCTTCGCCCTCTTCGGCGCGGCCATCGCCGGAGGGTTCCAGTACAGCAGGGTCAAGAGCGCCCGCAACGAGATGTACGCGGGACAGTCCCGGATGGCCGAGGTCGCGGTGAGCGCGGTCAAGGCCATGCTCGAGGCGTCGCGCGCCCAGGCCGGCGACTACGGGGAGGTCAGCAGGGGCCTGAGGGAGCTCCAGGGCTCGGGCATCGCCTCCGTGCTCGTCAAGGATGCGCGCGGACGCTGGGTCGTCTGGCGTGCCGGCACGGCCGCGGCCCAGCGCCAGACCCATCCGGGACTGCCCCTGGACCAGGTCACGGACGGGTTCTACGACGTCGAGGCTCCCGTCAAGCTGGGCCGGCGCGGGCAGGGGCTCGTGCAGGTCTCCTTCTCCATCTCTCCCCTCGAGGCCAAGCTGCGCGCCCTGGAGGCCGATGCGTTCGGCTCCGGGCTCATGGCGTTCCTGGCCACGACGCTGGCGGCCTGGCTCATCGGCACCTGGTTCGGCACCAAGCTCGAGCAGCTCGTGCCCAAGCTCGAGGCCCTCTCCCGCGACCCCGAGAGGTTCCGCTCGCTCAAGATCCCCTCCACCGGCGACGAGGTCGTCCGGCTCGTGGCGGCCTTCAACCGCATGGGCGAACACCTGAAGGCCGAGACCCACGCCCGGCGGCTCGCCGAGCGCGAGAAAGCCGAGCTCTCGGCCATGCTGGTCCACGATCTCAAGACCCCGCTCACCGTCATCCACTCGGGGATCAGCCTCCTGCAGGACCAGCTCTCCCAGGACCAGGTCGCGGTCGAGCGGCGTTCCCGCCCCGTGGCGCCGGTCAAGCCCGGGATGCCCTTGCGCCGGAAGTTCGACCAGCCCAACCGGAGGACGTTCGAGCTCCTCAAGATGTCCGCGGACCGCCTGCACCGGATGGTGGAGGACGTCCTCCAGCTCTCCCGCCTGGAGGAGGTCGCGGAGCTCCGGGAGGTGGCGTTCGTGGACATGGTCGAGCTCGCCCGGACCTGCGCCAAGGATTTCCAGCTCGTGGTGGCCGAACGCGGTCAGAGCCTGCGCCTCGACGTCCCCGAGGACGGGGTCCCGGTCCGCGTCCAGGGAGACGGACCCCTCCTGCGCCGGGTCCTCGACAACCTGGTGCACAACGCGGTCGAGCACACGCCTCCCGGGGGAGTCATCCGGGTGCGGCTGGAGGCGACCAGCGCGGTGGCGCGGGTGGAGGTCTGCGACTCCGGCCCGGGCATCCCTGCCGAGGCTCGGGCCGACATCTTCAGGAAGTTCTTCCAGAAGGACCTCAAGAGGCACGTGGGCAACGTGGGGCTGGGCCTGGCCCTGTGCCAGAAGGCGGTGCAGCGCCACGGAGGCAAGATCGGCGTCGAGGACGCCAAGCCCAAGGGCGCGGCCTTCTACTTCACCCTGCCGCGGGTTTCCGGCGAAGGGCAGCCCCAGCTCGCCTAGCGTCCAGGGCCTTGCGCCAGAGCCTCCGCACGGCTCTCATGGGCAGGCCCACCACGTTGTCGTGGTCGCCCGAGACCCGCTTGATGAAGGGGTCGCGCCTGTCCTGCACCGCGTAGCCCCCCGCCTTGTCCAGGTGCTTGCCGGCCAGGGACCGGAGCTCGGCCTCGGACAGCCTGCGCGCCCGCACGCGGCTGAGGGCGCACTCGGTGAAGGAGAGGCGCCCGCCGTCGAGGGCCAGGGCCACGCCCGTGTAGACCCGGTGCCAGCAGTCGTTGATCCGGCGCAGGATGCGCAGCGAGTCCGCGTGGCTGCGGGGCTTGACGATGACCTCGCCGCGGGAGAAGACGATGGTGTCCGCGCCGAGCACCGCGGACCTGGGGTGGCGCCGGGCCACGGACAGGGCCTTGCGCAGGGCGAGCTCGACGACGAGCCGGCGCGGGTCGCGCTGGCGGGTCGATTCCGAGGCCCGGCTCGGGACGACCCGGAAGGGGACCCCGAGCCTCTTGAGCAGGGACCGGCGCCTGGGCGAGGCCGACGCCAGGATGAGCGGAGGGTGGGAGGCCTTCACCGCTGGGAGAACACGGTGTTGGCGCCGAGCCAGTCCAGGTAGGACCGGTCGCCTTCCGCGATCGGCAGGACGATGATCTCCGGGGTGCTGTAGGAATGCTTCTCCCGGATGTGGCGCATGAGGCTGGGCAGCGCGCGCGAGCGCGTCTTGATGAAGAGCACGAACTCAGGGGTCTCTTCGAGCTTCCCTTCCCAGAAGTAGAAGGACATGGCGCCCGGGATCACGGTGGCGCAGCCCGCCAGCTTGGCTTCGACCACGCCCTTGGCCATGGCCTTGGCCTGGTCGAGCGCGGGGCAGGTCGTCATCACGACGCAGAAAGGGATCTTGTCCACGGCCCCATCCTATCACACTGGCAATCGCCGTTCAAGCCGTCCGTGTCAGGCAAGAAATGCAACACCGCTGGTGTCAGACACCAGCGGTGTTGCATTTCTTGAGCGGTGGTATTCCGGTCTTCCGGATGCCTGACGTCTGCAGGTCAGGCGAGGAGCTTTCGGATGCCGGGCTTGAAGGGGGGCTTGGCCACCCCCCGCTCCGTCACGATCGCCGTGACCAGGCTCGCGGGAGTCACGTCGAAGGCGAAGTGGCGGGCGGCCGCCCCCTTCGGGGCGATGGGGATGCCCGCGATCTCTACGACCTCGCGGACGCTGCGCTCCTCGATGGGGATGCGGGAGCCGTCAGCCATGTCGGGGTCGATCGTGGAGACCGGGGCTACCGCGTAGAAGGGGACCCCGTGGTGACGCGCCGAGATGGCCAGCCCGTAGGTCCCGATCTTGTTGCAGACGTCGCCGTTGGCCGCGATGCGGTCCGAGCCCACGATCACGGCGTCGATGCGGGAGACCTTCATGAGGTGCGCCGCCATGTTGTCCGTGATGAGGGTGCAGGGGATGCCCTCTTCCATGAGCTCCCAGAGCGTGAGCCTGCTGCCCTGGAGGTAAGGGCGCGTCTCGTCGGCGTACACGTGGGCGATCCTGCCCTGACGGAAGGCTTCGCGGATGACCCCGAGCGCGGTCCCGATCCCGGAGGTGGCCAGGGCGCCCGCGTTGCAATGGGTGATGACCCTGGAGCCTTTCCGGAGCAGGCGCGCTCCCAGGCGGCCCATCTGTCGGTTGGCCGAGAGGTCCGCGCGGAAGTAGGCTTCCGCGGCCCGGGCCAGGGCAACGGCAAGGCGGCCTGGAGGGACCCCTTCCGAGGCGCGGAGCATGGCGTCTACGGCATGGGCCAGGTTGACGGCCGTGGGGCGGCTCTGCACCAGGAGCCGGGCCGCCTTGGCCAGGGCTGCGCGGGAGCCTTGGCGGGCAGCCAGGGCCATGCCGTAGGCCGCCGAACAGCCGATGAGGGGCGCTCCGCGCAGGACCATGTCCTTGATCGCCCGGGCCACGGCTTCCGCGGTCCGGCAGTCGACATAGGCGGTCCGGCGCGGCAGGAACCGCTGGTCGAGGACCCGCAGGCTCTTCTTCTTCCAGATGATGTGTTTTATCATGGTCTAAAGCGTTGCGCCCGCGCCAGCAGCCCCGGCGTGCCGTCCTCCGGGACACTGGCGCGGGCGCAGTCTCGCAGATGAGCTTACGGGATGGACTCCATCACCCGCTTGAGCTGTTCCTCTGTCCGGCCGATGATCTCGACGGTCTTCTCACGGCCGTTGGCGCCGCGCAGGATGTTCACCTTGCGGGTCGGGACTTCGAAGAACTCCGCCAGGTAGTCCTTCAACACAGCGTTGGTCTCATCGTCGTTGGCAGGCGCCGTCACTTTGACGCGGAGGACGCTGCCGATACGGCTGACCACTTCGTTGTCAGGGGCGTTCGGGATGACCCGAACTTTAACGATCATGTGTTCCCTCCCTATGCTGCGTAATACCCGCACGTTCCGGCTCCGCCGGAGCGTGCCGACCGAAAACGGACGAACCGATGCGAACCAGAGTCGCTCCTTCTTCCACCGCTATCTCGAAGTCCCGGCTCATCCCCATGGAGAGGACGGCCTCCGGGACCCCGGAGAACGAGACGTCGAACAGCTCCCGCATGCGCCTGAAGTACGGCCGGACTTCTTCGACCGGCTCGAGCTCCGGCGCGATGGCCATGAGTCCCCGCGCCGTCAGGCGCGGGAAATCCTTCAAGTCCATCAAGAACTTTTCCAGGGCATCGGGAGCGATCCCGTATTGGGTATCCTTCTCCGTCAGCTTCACCTGGACCAGCACTTCGAGCTTGCGCCCTGCTTCGGCCAGGGCCGCGTCCAGGAGGCCGGCGAGCTTGAGGCTGTCCAGGGAGTCCACGGTATCGAATGTTCCCAGGGCCTGGCGGGCCTTGTTGGTCTGCAGGTGGCCCACCATCCGCCACCGGACCGCGGCCGCAAGGGCCCCCAGGGACTCCTTTCTCAGCGACGCGTCCAGGACGCGGCTCTCGCCGATCTGCCGGACCAACCCGGTGCCCAGGAGCTCCCTGGTCTCGTCGAGGCTGGCGTATTTCGTGACCACCGCCAGGCTGACGGATCCGGGGTCTCTCCCGGCCTTCCGAGCCGCCGTTGCTATGCGCAAGCTAATTTCGCGCAGGTTGTCAAGGATCAATGAACCAATATAATAGCAAATCCCAGGAAAAAAAACAACGATCCTCTTCCCGCCTAGGTCCCCGCGGGGACGGAGGGCCTAAAAGCCGGCGGGGCCCGCCGTTGCCGGCAGGCCCCGCCTTGTAGGTGTCTAAGTTCGACGGCCCTTAGTACATGTCCCCGCCGTGCCCGTGACCGGGCATGGGGTTCTCCTTCTTCTCCGGAAGGTCCGTGACGAGCACTTCGGTCGTCATGATGGTCCCGGCCAGGGAGACGGCGTTCTCAAGGGCCGTGCGGGTGACCTTGAGGGGGTCGACCACGCCGGCCTTGTAGAGGTCGACGTACTCGCCCGTGGACGCGTTGAGGCCCACGCCCTCGTTGGAGCCGAGGATCTTCTGGACCACCACGGAGCCCTCGTAGCCCGAGTTCTCCGCGATCTGCCGGATGGGGGCTTCGAGCGCGCGCCGCAGGATGCGGCCGCCCGTGGTCTCGTCGTCGTCCTCGCCCTTGAACTTGTCGAGGGCCTGGGCAGCCCGCAGCAGGGCCACGCCGCCGCCAGGGATCATGCCTTCCTCGACGCCCGCGCGGGTCGCGTGGGAGGCGTCTTCGACCTTGGACTTCTTGGCCTTCATCTCGGTCTCGGTCGCGGCTCCGACGCTGATGACCGCCACGCCGCCGGAGAGCTTCGCCAGGCGCTCCTGGAGCTTCTCCTTGTCGTAGTCGGAGGTCGTCTCCTCGATCTGCTTGCGGATGGAGTCGGCCCGCTTCCTGATGAGGGTCTTCTCGCCGTCACCGTTGACGATCGTGGTGTTCTCCTTGTCGATGACGACGCGCTTGGCGCGCCCGAGCTGCCGGACCTCGGCCTTCTCGAGCTTCATGCCGCGTTCCTCGCTGATGACCTCGCCGCCGGTCAGGACCGCGATGTCCTCGAGCATCTCCTTGCGCCGGTCGCCGAAACCCGGGGCCTTGACGGCCGCGGCCTTGAGCGTCCCGCGGATCTTGTTGACCACCAGGGTCGCGAGGGCCTCGCCCTCGACGTCCTCGGAGATGATGAGCAGGGGTTTGCCGGCCTGGACGACCTTCTCGAGCACGGGCAGGAGGTCGTTCATGGACGAGATCTTCTTGTCCGTGATGAGGATGGAGGGGTTCTCGAGGATCGTCTCCATGCGCTCCGTGTCGGTGATGAAGTACGGGGAGATGTAGCCGCGGTCGAACTGCATGCCCTCGACCACCTCGAGCGTCGTGTCGGCGGACTTGCCTTCCTCGACGGTGATGACGCCCTCGTGCCCGACCTTCTCCATCGCCTCGGCGACGAGGTCGCCGATCTTCTTGTCGTTGGCGGAGATGGTGGCCACCTGGGCCTTCTCCTCGCGGGTCTTGACGGGCTTGTAGTTCTTCTTGAGCTCCTTGATGGTGATCTCGGAGGCCTTGTGCATGCCGCGCTCGATGGACTTGGCGTTGGCGCCCGCGGTCACGTTCTTGAAGCCCTCGGACAGCAGGGCCCGGGTGAGGACGATGGCCGTGGTGGTGCCGTCGCCGGCGATGTCGTTGGTCTTGGAGGCGACTTCCTTGAGGAGCTGGGCGCCCAGGTTCTCGAACGGGTCCTGGAGCTCGATCTCCTTGGCGATGGTCACGCCGTCATCGATGATGGTCGGCGAGCCGAACTTCTTCTCGAGGATGACGGAGCGGCCGCGGGGGCCGAGGGTCATCCTGACCGAGTCCGCCAGCTTGTCCACGCCTTGCTTAAGGCGGATGCGCGCGTCTTGTCCGTAAAGGATTTGCTTTGCCATGTGGTTGGTTGCCTCCTACTTGGAATCCGAGAGGATGCCGAGGACGTCGTCCTGATGGATGATGAGATAGTCCTCGTCATCGATCTTGAGCTCGTTGCCGGAGTACTTGCCGTACAGTATCCGGTCGCCGACCTTCACTTCCATGGGCAGGGTCTTGCCGTCCTCGGTGACCTTGCCCTTGCCGACCGCAATGATCTTGCCCTCTTGGGGCTTCTCTTTGACGGTGTCGGGGATGATGATGCCTCCCCGCTTGGTTTCCTTCGCCTCCACGGGCTTGACCAGGACGCGGTCTCCCAGGGGCTGGATCTTCACTTTCGTCAGCGTCGCTTCTGCCATCTCGTTTCCCTCCAGGGTTTGAGTGCTTTCGAGTGCTTGCCCGGCGTTAATTGGCACTCTCAAATCGTCAGTGCTAATTTTAGCACAAGGATTCTAAGTTGTCAATCGATAGTTTGGACTGCTAGCTTTGACGTGTCGGTGGGGTGTTGGTGGGGTCAGACCCTGACATTGGCGCGACCTGACATTGGTCATGTGCATTCACAGAGCTTCCAATGTCAGGTCGCGCCAATGTCAGGGTCTGACCCCTCAATGGGGAGTGACGGAGAAGTACTTTCTAAGGAAGCGCACCAGGGCGTTCTGGGCCTCGGGCGGCGTGGCCGGGACCGGGGTCAGGGGTGGCGGGGTGGAAGGAGGGTCGTCCGTGGTGTAGGGTCGGCGCGGCGCATCCGGGGTGACGAGAGACGGCTCGACCGAGGCCACGGGCGCAGAGGGCTGGACCGGAGCCTGCGCGACCGGCCGCGGCTCCGGCTGCAGGGGCAGGGAGGGCTGCCTGGGTTCCGAGCGGCCCTCGATGTCCGCGGCTTCAGGGCAGATGCGTCCCATCTCCTCTTCGAACCGTCTGATGACGGCCAGGGCCTTGGCCAGGGCCAGGTCCCGCTCCGTGAGCTCCTTGCTGAGTTTGTCGACCAGCCGATTCCTGATGCTGAGGTCGTTGCCCGCCTCGGTCAGACGTCTCTTGGCGTTCTCGAGCTCCGTCCTGCAGGTCTCGTGCTTGACGTGGAGCTCCGCTCCCGCGGTCTCGCTCTTCTTGAGGGCTTCCTCGAGGCCGCGGGTGTGGATCTCGTTCTTGCGGACCGCGTCCTCGAGGGTCGTCAGGACCGCCATGCGGTCCTCGAGGAGCGCCGCCTTCTCGCGGGACTTTTGCAGGGCGTCCTTGAGCTCCGCGACTTGGCGCTGGAGGGAGGTGGCCAGCGAGCGTTCGTCCCGCCGGACCTCGAGCTCGCGCATGAGCTCTGAGACGTGCCGGAAGAGCTTGCTGCTGGAGTTGTCGAGGAACTTCTCGACGTCTGCGGCCGCCTGCTCCGGAGCCGTCTCGGAGGCGTCGGGGGCCGGGGAGGGAAGAGCCGCGGGTCGGGCCGGGGCGCGGTCCCGCGCCTGGAAGGCCGCGGCGAGGTCCGGGAATTCCCCGGCTGACCGCCAGTTCTTCTCGAGGATCTCCCCCTCCGCGGGGCAGACCAGCGTGCCCGGCCCCACGTCGGGCATGGCCGCGAGTTCCGCGGGATCGAAGCTGCCCGGCACCTCGCCCTGGAGGTAGACCCAATAGCGCATCATCTCCCGAGAGTGTAGCCGGGGCTCATTACAAT
The DNA here is from genome assembly GCA_016218545.1 of Elusimicrobiota bacterium. GTDB lineage: Bacteria > Elusimicrobiota > Elusimicrobia > UBA1565 > UBA9628 > JACQWX01. Next base: position 108,928 of record JACRDQ010000018.1, on the reverse strand, counting down.
TTCAATACGGCGTCACTGCCCGCCCGCCGGCTTGGGTCCAGGCTCGTCCTGCGGCCGGTACTCCTCCCCTTTAGAGAGGGCCTGGAGATAGCGGAGGTTGCGGTCCGAGTTGCAGCGCTTCTTGAGGCAGTCGGCCGCGCGGAGGTGGCCGTCGAGGAAGGCGGGGTGGTCGAGGACCCAGCGGTAGTCCGCCTCCGCGTCCTTGCGCTTGCCCAGCATGTCGGCCGCGTGCCCGCGGTAGAGGCGCGCCATGGCCGCCCATTCCGGGGGGTCGTCGGGCTTGAGGTTCTCCACCGCGTAATTGAAGAATTTGAAGGCGAGCTCGACGTCTTGACGGCACAGGCAGTCCTTGCCGCTGAGGCTGCAGACGAAGGTCAGGAGCTTCCGCTGGAAGCGGGGCGGGTCGGCTTGGAACGCTGCGGAAAGCTCCTTGACCAGAGGCAGGGAACCGCTCCAGTCCCCCAGGCGGAATTTGATGACCGCCTCGAGGTACTTGAAGTACGGGCTGTCGGGGTAGTCCGCCCTGAGGCCGTGGATGAGGGTGAGCGCCCGGGCGTAGTCCTGCTGGTCGATGATGTAGATCGACGCCATGAACTGGGCGGCCTGGCGGCGGAGGTAGCGGCCCTTCTCCATGGCCAGCTGCATGCGCTCCAGGCCCCGCTTCTCGTTGCCGCGGGCGCCGCAGAGCAGGGCCACGGGCTTGACCACGGCCGGAAGGTGCGCGGCCTGGTAGTCGAAGATGCCCAGGCCCAGGTAGGCGTCATAGTACTCCGGGTCCGCCTTGATCGTGTCCTTGAGGTGGCCGAGGGCCTTCTTGCCCTCCACGCAGGCGGCCAGCCAGTTCCAGCGCAGGATGTTCCACATCCCCTTGGTGCCCAGGGCCATGCCCGTGACGAAGTGCCCGTCGGTCTCCACGGCGTCGTCCTTGGCCTTGAGCAGGGGCTTGGCCTTCTTGAGCGCGAACTCGATGTCCTGCTCGAAGAGTCCTTGGAGGGTGGGCGTGCCCTTGAAGAGCCCGTATTCGGCCGAGGACTGCCACCAGATCTGCGCGGACTCGAAGAGGTAGCCCAAGGGGTTGTCCGGCTCGGACTCGATGAGCTTGCGGAAGTCCCCCCTGGAGGCCTCGTACTCGAGGTCGTAGAGGTTCTTGATGCCGTCGCTGAGCGCGGTCTGGACCAGGGGGCTGTCGATGGTGCTGGCGCGGGCCTGGACGCAGGAAAGAAGGATGAGAGCTCCGATGAGGGACGGCAGACGGCGACGAACGGCGGCGTTCCGGGGCTCAAGCCCCATAGATCCTCTCTCCCGGGTCGGACTTGGGCCTGCGGAAGCGCTTCTTCTTGGAGGGAGCGGGCTTCGGGGGCGCGGGCTTTGCCGCGGGAACGGGCTTGGGAGGCTCCGGAGCAGCCTCCGAGGGAGGCTTCTTGGCCAGGCTCTCGGCCAGGCTGCAGGAGCGGGCATGGCCCAGGCGGCAGGCTTCCCGGTAGTCGGCCAGGGCGCCCGCGGGATCCAGGAGCTTCTCCCGCACGCTCCCCCGGCCGTAGTAGGCCCCGGCCAGGGCCTCGTTGCATTCCCGGAGGTCGAGGGCGTGGACCGTGGAGCGCTGGAGGTCCCCTGCCCGTTCCTCGTAGAGAGGGATGGCCCTGCTGAAATCCTCGAGCGCCTCGGCGAGCCTGAGGGTCTCGGCCTTGAGGACCGCGGCCTGGACCGCCAGGGCGGGCTCATGGTTTCCGCCCACGGCTTCGGCCTTGGCCAGGACCTCGGCCGCAGGACCGTACTCCCGCAGGGACGTGAGGACCCGCGTCTGGCCCAGGAGCGCGCGCCAGTTCAGGCTGTCGAGCCTGGCCGCGTAGCGGAAGTCGCGCAGGGCCTCCTGGAGCCGGCCGCCGCGCTCCTTGCTTTCGGCGAGCATGACGCGGCCGTCCGGGTCGCCGGGCTTCATGGAGGCGTATTCGCGCAGGTCGCTCTCCGCGAGCTTGTGTCGGCGGGCCCGCAGGTGCAGCCTGCCGCGGAGGAGGTAGGCCCGGCTGTTGTTGGGGTCCAGAGCGAGGGCCTTGGAGAGGTCCTTCTCCGCGAGGTCGAGCCTGGCCTCCAGGAGGTGGGTCTCTCCCCGGTTGAAGTGGCAGTGAGCGAGGAGCCCGGTCCCGTGTCCGGTCCTCCAGGCGCGGATGGCGCGCGAATAGTACTCGACGCGCTCCTCGGGTTCGACCCTGGCGTCGGCCTTGCGCAGGTTGAGGAGGAACTCATCCGCGGCCTCGCACAGGGGAGGAAAGCCGGTCAGGGCCAGGGCGAGCGCCCAGCCCGCGCAGCACAGCTTCCTCCCCCCGTCCCGCATCTAGAGGCGGTCCTCCATGTGGTTCCGCCGCTTGGCCCAGCAGGAGCGGATGATGTCCCAGGCCTCCTGGGCGGTGTCCACGATGGAGAAGAGCTTGCGGTCCACCGCGGAGACGAGGCCCTCCTCCACGAGGAACTCGATGTCGAGGAGCCGCTTCCAGAACTCCCGGCCCACGAGCACGATGGGGATGTGCCGCTTCTTGCCGGTCTGGACCAGGGTGAGGGCCTCGAAGAGCTCGTCGAGGGTCCCGAAACCTCCGGGGAAGGCGACCATGGCCTTGGCCCGGGTCATGAAGTGCATCTTGCGCAGGGAGAAGTAGTGGAACTGGAAGGCCAAGCCGGGCGAGATGTAGGGGTTGGGGTCCTGCTCGTTGGGGATGGTGATGTTGAGGCCGATGCTCTTGCCCCGGTTCTCGTACGCCCCGCGGTTGGCCGCTTCCATGATGCCCGGGCCGCCTCCCGTGACCACGACGAACTCAAGGCCGCCCTTCCTGCGCTGGGTGCGCGAGACCATCTGGCCGAACTTGCGGGCCTCCTCGTAGTAGCGGGACTGCCGGAGCCTCATCTCCCAGAACACCACGGCCGCCTTGAGCTTGGCTTCCCTGGGGGAGTCGCTGAGCCGGTGGCGCGCCTCGTCGAGGCGGCGCTTGGACTCCTCGTGGGAGGAGACCCGCGCCGAACCGAAGACCACGATGGTGGACTTGATCTTGTGCTCGCTCAGCACGGTCTCGGGCTTGAGGAGCTCGAGCTGGAGCCGCACGGGCCGCAGCTCGGGACGGCGCATGAAGTCCATGTCCTCGTAGGCCCTCGAATAGGTGCCTTCGGCCCGGATGCGGTCGAGCGCCTTGCGTTTCTCCAGCGGGGTCATGTCGGGTCTCACGGGTGCCTCCTAGGGCGGGTCATGGGATGTTGAGCACCCTCGGCAGCCACAGGCTCAAGGCCGGGATGTACGTGACCAGCCCCAGCGCGGCCAGCAGGACCAGCCAGAACGGCAGCGTGCTCCCGTAGAGCAGGCCGAGGGGCTTGTCGAAGCGTCTGCTCGAGAGGAAGAGGTTCAGGCCCAGCGGCGGGGTCATGTACCCGATCTCGAGGTTGAGCAGGAAGAGGGTCCCCAGGTGCACCGGGTCGATGCCGTACTGCAGGGCCACCGGCACGATGATGGGCACCACGATGACGATGGCCGAGAAGATCTCGATCATGTTGACTACGAGGAGGAAGGCGTTGAGGAGGATGAGGAACTGCCAGGGCTCCTTGAAGCGCGAGCTCACCAGCTCGAAGAGCCGGGCCGGCACCTCGGCGTCGATGAGGTAGTTCGTCAGGCCCAGGGCGCAGCCGAGCATCATGAGGATGGCGCCGACCAGGACCTGGCTGCGCACCATGACGCCCGGCAGGTCCCGGAGCCTGATGTCGCGGTAGACGAACACCTCCACGGCCAGGACGTACACGCACATGACCGAGGCCGCCTCGGTGGCCGTGAAGGTGCCGGAGTAGATGCCGCCGATGATGACGAAGGGGAGCGGGATCTCCCAGGCGCAGGCCCGCGCCGCGGCCTTGAGGGCCCGGCCGCTGAAGGCGCTCCGGGGCACCTTGTTCCTGCGGGCCACCACGACCGCGTAGGCCCCCAGGATGAGGATGAGGATCAGGCCCGGCAGGGCGCAGGAGGCGAAGAGCTTGTCGATGGAGACCTTCCCCACCAGGGCGTAGAGGATGATGGGCAGGCTCGGAGGAAAGAGCAGGCCCAGGCTCCCCGTGGTGGTGATGAGGCCCAGGCTGAAGCGCTCCGGATAGCCCTGGGAGCGCAGGAGCGGGTAGACCAGCCCGCCCAGGGCCACGATGGTGACCCCCGAGGCGCCCGTGAAGGCCGTGAAGAGCGCGCACGCGACCAGGCCCGCGATGGCCACCCCTCCGCTCAGGGACCCGAACAGGGCCTGCGCCAGGGCCAGCATGCGCTGGGGAGCCTTGGACTCGGCCAGCATGTAGCCCGCGAAGGTGAAGAGCGGGACCGCGATGAGCGCGGGCAGGCTGGCCAGCCGCTGCATCTCCACGATCACGGCCATGGGGCTGATGTCCGCCCCGTGGAAGAGCTGGAGCGCGACCCCTCCCACCACGGCGAAGAGCGGGGTCCCGATGAGGGTGAGGACCAGGAAGAGGAGGACCGTCACGCGTTCCCCTCCCGGCCTTCGCCCTCGGCCGAGCTCCAGCCCGGGACCGCGAGGTCAGCGGCCGCGAGCGCGGCCTGGATGAGGAAGTGCAGGGTGAGCAGCGCGAAGCCCCCCGGATACACGACCGAGTAGGCCCAGGAGGGCACGGCGACCCCGGCGGCGGTGAAGAGGATGTTCCCCCCGGCCTTGTCGTCGAGGAAGAAGAGCCAGGAAGCCCGGGCCAGCAGGCCCGTGATGACCGCGGTCGCAAGCGCGGCCAGGCCGCGGACCGCGGAGCCGGGCCGGCCCTTGAGCTGGGCGGAGAAGGTCTCCCAGGCGAAGTGCTTGGCCTCGGCCGCGGCGAGGGCCGCGCCGAAGAATCCGGCCCAGAGCACCATGTGCCGCGAGAGCGTGTCCCCCCACAGGATGCCCATGCCGAAGAACTGGCGCAGCACGACCTGGAGGAAGGAGAGGAGGACCATCACCGAGAGGAAGGCCACGAGGCTGGCTTTCTCCGCGACCGCAAGCCCCGCCTCGGCTCGGCGCAGGGCCACGCCGGAGAGCATCAGGAGGAGCAGGGCCGCGTCCTTGACCGCGGTCAGGGCGTGGCTCATCAGGGTCGCTTCTTGGCCCGATATTCCTCGAGGAACTTCTCGATGCGGGTGAGCAGGTCCACAGGGTAGAGCCTGCCGGCCAGCTCCTTGCGCGCCTGGGCTCCGAGCTTGCGGTAGAGCTCCAGGGTCTGGGCCGTGGGCTTCTCGGAGAGCACGAGGCCCTGCTTCTTGACCAGGGTGTCCAGGGCCTGGCCGTTCTCCTTGCGCGTGAGCTCGAGGAGGCGCTTCAAGTGCTTGGCGCTCACCTCGGTGAGGACCTTCTGCTCCTCGGGCGCGAGCGTGTCGTAGAACTTCTTGGAGAGGAGCACCGCGCCCGAAGCCTCGGCCATGGGCACGCTGTAGATGTGCTTGGTCCTGGAGTGCCACTGGAGCGCGATGACGCCCATGGGCGGGCCGTAGACCGCGTCGATGAGGCCCGTCTGCAGGGAGGCCAGGACGTCTACGATGGAGAGCGGGACAGGGCTCACGCCGATGGCCTTGTAGGCGGCCTCGGCGATGGGGTCGCCTTCCCAGACCCACATCTTGGCCTTCTTCATGTCCTCCGGGCCCTTGAAGGGGGTCTTGCTGAACACGAGGACCGAGCCGAGGTCCGTCCAGCCGAGGAGGACGTAGCCCGCGTCCGAGAGCGCTCCGATGAGCTCCTTGTCGAACTTCTGGTGCACGGCGTCGACCTCGGCCGCGCTGTTGAAGAGCCAGGGCGCGTCGAGGATGCGCAGCCTGGGCGCGATCTCGCCGATGCCCACGCCCGTGAACCCGGCCGCGTGGAGCTGGCCGATGCGCATCTTCTTGACCACGTCCTTCTCGTCGCCCGAGACCCCGCCCGCGTAGATCTTGAACTTGAGCTTGCCCCCGGAGGCGGTCTGCAGCTCCGCGTTGAGCTCTGAGAGGACCTTCATCCAGGTCGAGCCTTCGGGCGCCAAGGTCGCGAACTTGATGACCTTCTGGGCCGAGGCGGGTCCGGCGGCCAGGGCCAGCAGGGTCGCGACGGTGAGGATCTTAGAAAAGTTCATCTTTCTTCTCCAGGAGGGCCGCGGCCTTGAGCTTGGCCACCTCGTCCGCCAGGCGGCTGTCGGCCAGCTTGCCGGCCGTGCCGGTCTTGACTGCTTCGAGGAGCTCGGTGAAGAGCGTCTCGTCCTGGGCCGCGACCGCGTAGTAGCGGGCCTCGAGCCACAGGCCCAGCAGGTAGGCCCCGCCATGGAGCTTCTTGGCGGCCTCGAAGTGCTCCTTGGCCTTGGCCGGGTCTCCGCCGAGGATCCTGGGCCGCGAGGCGTAGTACGCGCCGAGGAACAGGTCCGGGCCGCCGAACTGATACCCCGGGTCGAGTTCGCGGACCCTGCGCATGACGGCCACGGCCTTGGGCAGGTCGGCCACCGCCTCCATGTCGTCGCGCGAAAGGTTCACCCAACCCGCCCAGGAATAACTGGCCCAGAACAGGGCAGGGACCGCATCCTTCGATGCCGCCTTCAACGCGCGCTCGAGAGCGGCGAGATCCATGTCCCTGATGTCCTTGAAGGGCTTGGTGGAATCAAGCGCCCTCAAGCCGAAGTCCCTGCCTCTGCGGTAGAACTCGCGGGCCCGGTTGTCCTGGCGCCCCTCCAGGAACAGGAAGGCGTAAGCGCCGTAGCCTTGGGAGGCGATGAGGTTGAGTCTCGGTTCGGCCGGGTCGTTTCTAAGGAAGGCCTCCACCATCTTCAGTTGGGAGCCCAGGGCCTGCTGCGCAAGTTCCGTGTCTGACTCGTCGTAGAAGGCGCCGACTCCCTGCTCCAGCAGGGCCGCGGTCTGGCGCAGGGCCACGAGCTTGAGACTGCACCCGGAAAGAACGAGGGCCAAGCAGGGCACGACGAGCCGATGGCAGCGGTTCATGGGAGTGATAAATGTAGCAAATCCGCGACTTTTCGGGCGATGGCAGGGCTCGCGGTCAGGCCCGGGGATTCGATGCCCACCAGATTGACCCAGTCCGGCAGTCCCCTGGGGGTCTCCTCCGCGATGACGAAGTCCTTGAACGAGCCGTCAGCCGAGAGCTTGGGCCTGACCCCTGCCGTGTCCGGGTCGAGGTCTTCTGCCGAGAGGCCCGGCAGATACCGCGACACCGCCCTGAGGAATGCCTCCCTACGGGAGGCGTCGACCTCGTAGTCCACGCTCTTCACCTCGGACGAATCCGGACCCAGCCTGATGCCGCCTGCCTTGTCCAGGGTGAGGTGGATGCCCAAGCCGTGCTGGTCCGGCACCGGGTAGATGAGGCGCCGGACATCCACGGACTTCCTCAAGCGGAAATACTGGCCCTTGAAGAGGCGCAAGCCATAGCCTGCCGCCTTGGTGTCCACGCCGGGCAGCGCGGCCACTGCTTCGGCCCCAAGCCCGGCTGCGTTGACCACGACCCTGGTCTCGAAGGGGTCTGCCATGCCCTTGACCTTGAGGCGGTAGCCTCCGCTGCAGGGCTCCGCTGCGCTGAGCTCCGCGTTCCAGAGGAAGATGGCTCCTTGCTCCTCCGCCTTGCGCAGGAAATAGCGCATGAGGCCTTCGGAGTCGATGATTCCGGCGCAGGGGACCTTCAAGGCCGCTTTGCCCCTCACGCAGGGCTCGAGGTCCGAGAGGAACTTGGCGTCGATGAGCTCGAGGCCCTGCACGCCGTTGGCCGTTCCCTGCTCGAGGAGCTTCTCGAGCTCCTGAGTCTCAGCCGCTTCGCAGGCCACCACGAGCTTGCCGGTCTGGCGGCAGAAGATGCCGCGCTCCGTGCAGAGCCGGTAGAGCGCCTGCCTGCCTTCCACGCAGAGCGCGGCCTTGAGCGAGCCCGGCGGATAGTGGATGCCTGAGTGGAGGACCTCGCTGTTGCGGCTGGAGGTCTCGGCGCCGTGCCTGGCGTGCTTCTCGAGCACGACCACGGTCGACCCCGTCCTGGACAGGAGCTCGGCCGCGGCCAAGCCCACCACGCCCGCGCCTACGACCGTGATGTCAACTCTTTCCACGCAGGGACTCGAGGGCTTTTTGGGGGCTGCTCATGGAGGCCTGAGCCTCAGGAGAGGCCTTCCAGGGCCTGGGCCAACTGGTCAGGGCAGGAGGTGCCTTTGTCCCCGCACTTGATGCCCTTGAGCCTGCTGATGACCTCTGAGACGCTCATGCCCTTGGCCAGGGAAGCCACTCCCTGGGTGTTGCCTTGGCAGCCGTTCTTGAATGAGATGTTCTTGACGATGCCATCGGCCACCTCGATGGTGATGTGGGACGAGCAGGTGCCTTTGGTCTTGTACACGAGTTTCTTCATGGTGCCTGGCATTGTATCTTTTGCATTTTCCAAGGAAAATGCAAAAGATACAATGCCAGGCACCGCCTATAAGCGCAATGCAAGGCATTGTTGGCGCAGGGCCTTGCGCTCCTGGGCGTTGATGCCGGCGGGGTCGAAGCGGTAGCGCTCGTGCAGGTCCGCCAGGGCTGCGAGCTCCTGGCCTGGGAACTTCCCCTCGCTCTCGAGCCTGCGGAGCCAGGATTTCCAGGTCTCGGAGGGGCGCCTTCCCCACCCCTTGGAAGCGAGCGCGGTCTCGATGGCGTAGAACTCCGAGTCCAGGCCGAGCAGCAGGGCTTGGCTCTTGGAGCCCGGCCTGCCGTCGTGGGCCTTGGCCTTGAGCTTGAAGACCTTCCAGCCCGCCCACGAGAGGAGAGAGAACAGGGCCAGCCAGAACAAGGGGTTGCGCTCGGCATCCCCCTTGGGGGACCACCTCCAACTGCTCACCTGAAAGCGCAGCCAGGACCACAGGTCCTGGACCGGGCTCCACCATGCAGAGCCTTTGGCCTCGATCTCCGACCAGGTCGCCGGCGTGGTGTCGAAGTCGCGCCAGCGTCCGTCTTGGTAGACCAGGACCCAGGCATGGCTGTGCCGCTGGCGCACCACAAAGGCTTTTTCCAGGTCGCTGTGCTCGGTCACGGACCAGCCCACGCAGTAGCGGCTGGGGATGCCTGCTTGGCGCAGGAGCAAGGCGGTCGCAGTGGCGAAGTACTCGCAATGGCCGGAGCGGGTCTTGAGCAGGAAGCGCTCCAAGGGCCTGGTCGCGGTCCTGTCCCCCTCCTGGTAGGTCGAGTAAGTGAAGCCCTTGGAGAAGAACTCCGAGACCTTGGCCAGGCTCCGGCCCGGCTTCCTGCTGTCGAGGCCGAGTTCCGCGACCAGGCCTGCCATGAGTCCTCTCTCATCAGGAGGCACGAGCCTGTCCGTGACCCCGGGCGCAGGCTCGTCCATCAGGGACTCGGCGTACGCGGTCCTGTAGGACACCAGGCCTGGTCCGTCATCGACCGAGACCGTGCCGGACCTGGCCTGGCTGAGCCTTCCTGCCAAGAGTCCTTGCACGCGGAAGGCTCCTGGCGGCAAGGCCAGGAGCCCCTTGCCTCTGGTGAGGTTGAAGGCCACGGCTACGGTCCGGCTTGCAGCTCTTGGCTCTGGAGCCAGGTCCCAGGTCGAGAGGTCAGGCCCGACTCCCAAGTCCTGCATCCGGGCATCAGCGGCATGCCAGGTCCCTCCGCGGTAGAGGCCGTAGACCGCGCGCCTGAGGAGCCCTGGAGGCATGCCTCCGCCCTCGGGCCGAACGCGCGCCAGGATCATGTCGGACTGAAGCAGGCTTCCCACGCTGCCGATGGCGGTCCGCGTCTGATAAGGGTCGGCTCCCACTTCCACGATGCCGAAGAGGAGCTCGGCCCCCTTTTTCTCGAGCACGCCTTGGAGCTGGTGCAGGCCGTCTTGTCCTGCCAGGCCCAGGACAGCGGAGGTCAGCACGAAGACCGCTGCTCCCGCCTGCTGCGCGAGCCTGCGCCTTGCGCTCAGGAGCGCCCAACCGGTCAGTCCCACGACCCCGGCGTAGAAAGCCGGGGTCCGGAGATTGGCCGCGGAGGCTGAGAGCAGGGTCACGAGGAAGAAGGGCCACTCAAGACGCACCTCGGCGAACGATTCCCCCCGCTGGGCCGCTCTGCGCAAGGTCCAGAACAGGGCGCTGAAATTGAAAGTGCCCTTGGTGCTGAGGAGCTGGGCCAGCAGGATCGGAGCCAGGGCCAAGGGGATCCAGGAGGCCAGAGCCATGGCGGCCTGGGCCATGGGACGGGTCGCGTACGCGTAGATCACGAGCCCGGCGAGGAAAAGGGTCGCGGCGTCGGTCAGGCGGTTGAAGTCGTCGATGGAGATGTTCCAGCGCCTGGTGATGAGCCTGCTTCCTTCCAGCGCCACGGCCAGGCATGCCGACAAGGCTTGGAGCCCTGTCTCGTGTCCCCAGAACAGGAGCGAGGCTCCGAGCAGGCCCAGGGGCGTGGTCATAGGCTTGCCAAGCCCTCGGCGATCCTGCCGACCTCGAGCACGTGCGCTCCCTGCTCCGGCCCCGGCCCGGTCCCTGGCTTGCACACCACGAGAGGCTGGACCGGCACGCCTGTGGCGCGCAGGCCTTGAATGAGCTCCCGGCGTTCCGCGTCCCAGGCCAGGAGCACGCAGATGACCCCGCTCAAGGACTGATGCCGCCGGAGCACGCTGTGCCGCAGGGTGGCAAAGCCCTTGCTCCTGCAAGGCTCGACCGAGGCCAGGATCTCGAGCATGCGCCCGCTCCCGGCCAAGCCGCGGCCCGCGGTGAAGCAGTAGGCCTCGTCTCCCACGAAGAGCAGGTCGAGCAGGGACTCCTGGGTCAGGATCGAGCACGCAAAAGAGGCTGCCACGGACACCGCCTCCTCGAAGGCCTGAGGGTCGTAGCCGTCGAGGAAGGTGTCGAGGATGAGGCCGTGCCGCACGAAGTACTCGTCCTGGCATTCCCGCACGATGGGCCTGCCGGTCTTGGCCCAACTGCGCCAATGGATGCGGCGCAGAGGGTCTCCCGGCCTGTAGTCCCTCAAGCTCATGAACTCCTGGGATTCTCCGATGGACGAGGAAAGAGCCACTCCGCCCTGCTGGTAGCGCCTGCGTCCCGGCAAGGCCACCTGCGGCACCGGGTAGCGCTTGGGCAGGATCATGACCAGGCCGCTCGTCGCCTGCCTGGCCCTGGAGAGGACCAAGCCCGCGGGATCCGGTCTTGCCACGGTCACGGCGCTCAGCTTGAACCTGCCGCGCCGCATGGGAACGATCGTGGCTTGGGCCCGGCAGGTCCCTCCCGGCGGGATCTCGGGGAGTGCCACGTCCGCCACGCTCGCGATGGCGCGCTCAGCCACCAGCCTGCGCCACCGTGCCCAGCCCCAGATGCGGTCTCCCAAGGGCAGGACCTTCTCAGTAGGCTTGGCTCCGACGAATTCCTCCAAGGAAGGCCTGGGGTCAGCGGTCTCCTCTCTCAAGGTCAGGCCTTGGAGGCTGGCGGAGCCCTTGTTGCGCACCAGGAGGGTGTAGGGCAGGGGCGAGCCGGCAGTGCCGAAACGCGGCAGGCTCCGCTCGACCGAGAAGCTCGGCCTGCGGAACAGGGCAGCCAGAGCTGAGAGGCAGAGCAGGGCGGTGAGGAAGCAGAAGGCCTGGTAGGCCATGCTCGCGTTCGTGTCAAAGCCCGCGACGGCGGAGAGTACGACGCCTGCCAGCCCCAGCCTGCCGGCTGGAGTAAACCGTTGGTCCGCGAAATGGAGGATGCGCGACCCGAGGCGGAAGGAGCCCCAACGCAGGCGCTCTAGGACCGAGGGTTTCACCAAGACCCTGACAAGCCCAACTCCCGGAATAAGGCCTGTCCCTGTAGTCCAAGCCCACGGTCAGGCCAAAGGGCAGCTTGGTCTGCGGCCAGATGTATCATGTGCTTGGGTCTCCGCTTGCTTCAAGGTATGAGTTCCCGGTCATAGCCTTGTATGGCAAAGGAGGCCTTTCGCTTTCATGCTAACTGTTAGGCCGCTCATGGTTCTCGGCGGGTCCGGCAAGTGCCTCCACCAGCAGGTCTGCTGCCTCTTCAAGAGCGTACTCGCGACAATAACCACTGGAGTGAAGAATGATAACGGGACATTTCCGAAGTGGGCTGATTACAACTTCATCAATGTATCCGCCAACTCCAGAAACTTTCCTGTATGGGTGTAGCGCATGGGGCCGATCATCTCGAACTGACAAATACATTGAGGGGAAATCCCTCTCTGTCGACAAGTCGAGTAGTCTTCGGGTGTTGTAGCCGAACCATGCCAGCCATCGTGCTCTCCGCTTTTGATCGGAAACCACAAAGTGCCAGGTGTTCCCGTCAGAATTCCTGTCAATGATTAGGCTGTAGGCGGTTAGGTCAACAGTTCCCATTAGGTCGGCATGCCAATGCCGCCGGTGGAACCTCTCGTTTGCCATTTCAAAGAGCTTCACTGCTGTTGCCTGCCAGACAGCATGGCTTTGGGAACGATTGCTGAGCAACCTTTTCTTTATGATGTCATGGACATATTCCGGCTTCCCCATGAGTGTTGTGGTTCGTCTGATAACTTGTGCGAAGAGGTCGTAGAGAGGAAGAATGTCGCCATCATCGCTTCTGGTCAAGGCATCGTAGTAGCGACCCCTATCGGAATCGTGCCTGAGCAATAAAGGCGGGTACTGGGATTGAATCAGGGTCAGATTTGCAAGTAGCCGTGCAAGCCGACCATTCCCGTCCTCGAATGGATGGATGTGTGTAAGCCAAGCGTGTACGACAGTGGCGTCTAGTATGGGATCGTTCGTTGATGCCTGCCACCACTTGATCATGTCATGCATTTTGGATTGGGCGTCAATAGGGGTCGCCGGTCGGTGCGAGCTGCCGCTAATCCAATTCTGGCCCAACTTGTAGCGACCAGCATGATCCTCGCCAATCGAGACCAATTGGTGCAATGCGCGGACCTCTGCCGCATTGGGTCGTAGCCCTTCATCTGCCCAGGCTTCAGCCAACTCGTGCGCTTTGTACAGTCCGATTGCTTGATAGACACGAGGATCACCCTTCAACGCCGTAAGCATGAAATGCAACCCGCGCGACATCAACTCTTTGTGTGTGGCTGCGACGGTGCTAACCATGTCCGCGGACCAATCGTAATTCTCGATTCTGTTGCTTTCTGCAACTAAACTGGCGCGGATCTCCCGCTCGTAGGGTTGAAGAATCTCTGTTGCCTGAGAGGCTATGTGCTGCTGGACCCTTAGAGCATGATTGCAGATTTTCCTGGAGCGGTCTTGGACGGCATAGAATAGATCAACGCTTTCCTTGTCTCCAACAATCGAGTATGGCGTGCCGGCCAGTTGCTTGTCCGGTGACTTCAGGCCGAGGGGGTGGCGAGGTTTTGATTTTCCCATATTGTCGCCCTAACGCAGACGCTCTGCCGCCGCCGCTCCAACTGTCCACCCAAACGAGGCGGCGGGCGGCAGAGGCGAATGGTTAGACAACCTCTCCTCGCGATTGCTCCGCATCAAAAAGTGGTTTGTACCAATCCCACAACTCCTTAAGAGTTGTGCTCTGTGGAATCCGATTATTCGAGATGAACTTCGCCATCATGTATTGGTTCCAGTATGCCTCACCTGATCGTCGCGGATGCCTGGCGATCCACGAGTCAAAAAAATCGTTATGGATCTCGTAGTGGTGGGTGTGGATGAACGGGTCCCAGGTTTTAGTTAGATCTTCTTTTGAGCGAATATCGATGAGCTCCGTTTGCTCAAGACTTCTGTCCTCTACATTACCCCAGGCATCCTTCAAAAGATTCAAAGCTGCAGTATCGGAGGCGGGGGCCCCATAACCAAAAACCGTAAACATGAACGTCTTCTTCAAGACTAACTTCATGTATGACCACGCTGTTGCGATGGCTGGATCGTTCTCGTAGTTCTTTTGAGTGATTGGGTAAAGCAGCGGCAAGCCGGGCATAGGCTGTTTGCATTTGGAACATATCGCGCCGCGAAATCCATTCACGCGATCCTTTGTGCAGAATCCGGCGGCAACGTTGCCATGCAGGAAAAGCAATGCGGGAACTTGTCCCTTGAGAATGTGGTTATTTCTCCGGACAGCTTCGAGTAAGAAGGGGTCCCAGTTGAAGGTTGCAATGACATCCTTAGGGCGCATTGCGAGTAGGAGGTGATCAAAGATCGTCGGCGATTCGGGCATTTCGAGAGAACTGAAATACTCAAGAATCCGTGATTCCAGTTCCTGTCGGACCGCCGCCATATTGGGGTCACTTACCAATGACGAGTACGCGGTTTCGAAGTTCGGGGCGTCGCCAGGTACCCCGGCTCTTTTAAGGAGTTCACCAATGCCGACGTGTTGAACGAAGTCATCCATGAGAGGAAGAATCCTGCTGTTCCGGTCTCCACGAGAAAACGCAGCTCGACTCGCGCCTGCACCAAGCAGTACGACATGGGGAGCCCCCATGCTCGTGTCTTTGATCTCGTCTTCGACCGATGCCTCGTGGGGTGACTTTGCCATCCGTTTAGGTTTGTCTAACGTAGAGAGTTTTAGCCGTAGTGCGAAGCATTACGGATAAAACTTGTTGGACGAAGCTGCTTCGCCCTACTCTACGGGGATTGTATACGGATTAGTGGCAGCGCACAAGCCGAAAAGCAGGCGTGCGGAGCGGTCGGGAAAACCTCAGCAAGAGGCGGGCTGGTGCCATGGGATCCCTGGCGAGAAGTTGCGGTCGAGTGCCAGGCGGTCGACCGGGCCAGGGCCCCCCTTCCGCCCGGGTTGAGGACGTGGGTGTGGATCCTGGGGGTGCTGACGTCGCTGCGCCCGGCGCTTGCGGGAGATGGGCGGGTTTCAGGCCGGAGCGGGGAGGGAGGCCAGGCTGGCCTCGACCACGGCCTTGCCCGTGAGGCCTGAGAACTTGGACTGGGGGTCGAGCATGAGGCGGTGGGCGATGACCGGGACCGCCATCTCCTGGATATGGGCCGGAGACACGAAGTCCTTGCCGTCCATGAGCGCCGCGGCTTGGGCCGCGCGCATGAGGGAGAGCGAGGCCCTGGGGCTGGCTCCGAGCTGGACGCCCTGGGCGTGCCTGGTGGAGGCGGCGAGGTCGACGATGTAGCGCTTGAGCTCCTCGCTGATGCGCACCTCGCGCACGGCGCGCCTCAAGCCCACGGCCTCCTCGAGGGTCACGGAGGCGCTGAGGGAATCGAGGGGGTGGACCTTCTGCTGGTCGGAGAGCACGGCCACCTCGTCTTCGGCCGGCACGTAGCCGGTCGCGAACTGCATCATGAAGCGGTCCATCTGCGCCTCGGGCAGGGGATAGGTGCCGTGGAACTCCACGGGGTTCTGGGTCGCGATGACGAAGAAGAGCTCGGGGAGCTTGTGGGTCGTGCCGTCCACGCTCACCTGGGCCTCGCCCATGGCCTCGAGGAGCGCGGATTGGGTCCTGGGCGAGGCGCGGTTGACCTCGTCGGCCAGCACGATGTTGGTGAAGACCGGGCCGTGGTGGAAGCGGAAGCCCCCGGTCTTCTGGTCGAAGATGGAGACTCCCAGGATGTCCGACGGGAGCAGGTCGGGCGTGAACTGCACGCGGCTGAAGCCCGCGCCGATGGAGCGGGCCAGGGCCTTGGCCAGGGTGGTCTTGCCCGTGCCCGGGAAATCCTCGAGCAGGACATGCCCCCCTCCGGCGAAGGCCGCCAGGAGCTTGCGGATGGACGAGGCCTGGCCGCGCATGACCTTCTCGATGTTGGCCGCGGTCTTGCGGAAGAGGTCCTGGCTGGAGGGCGTGGTCATGACGCTAGTATAGGAAACTTCCCGGCCAGCCGAGCCTGGTCAGGAGGTCGTGCACGGTGCGGGCCGTGGCTCCCCACACCCTGATCCCCCGAGCTCGGAACTCGTAGCGCTGGTGCGGCCTGCCCGCCGTTCGAGCGGTCCCGAGGCAGCGGAAGCGCTCGGGATCGGCGAGCTCGGACAAGGGCACGGTGATGACCTTCCTGACCTCGCGCCTGTCCGGCTTGAACCTGCGGAGCTCCCCGAGCCAGCCTGCCACCGGGGTGATGACGAAGCCCGTGGGCACGGCCACGTCGTCGAGCCTGCCTAGGGGCGTGACTGCTTTTGGGTCGAGGCCGAGCTCCTCGCTGGTCTCGCGCAGGGCGGCGGCCGCCGCGCTGCGGTCTTTGCGCTCCCGGGTGCCTCCTGGAAATGAGATCTGGCCGGCGTGCTTGGAGAGCTCCGCTGAGCGGGCGGTGAACACGAGGCAGAGCTTGCCTTCCCGCTCCACGATGGGCACCAGGGTCGCGGCCCTGGTGTAGCCCCTGATGAAGATGCGGCGGCTGGGTCTGGAGGCGATGGAGGCCTTGAGGGCCTCCACTGAGGCTGGCGCGGTCCTGGCCATGGACTCCTCAGTAGAGGGTCCAGAGCGTGCCCTGGGCGTCCGTGTGGCCGCAGCCGAGCCAGAGCGCTCCCCAGGCGTAGCCCGGGGTCTTGATGGAGGGACTGCTCCAGTAGGACCAGCCGCCGTTGTCCAGGGCCTCGAGCTGGGGCGGCTTGAGGTCGGAGTTGTTGGTCACGGTCCTGGTCTTGGGGTGCAGGCCGGGGACGTCCGCGGCCGGGATGCCCTTCTTGAGGTACTTGCCGCCCAGGGTCAGGCTCTCGAGGTGGTCCGTGGGGAACTTGCCCATGTGGTCGGCGGCGTAGAGGGAGAGAGCGGCTCTCATGGCCGCGAGCCTGCCTTTGGTGTTCCCCTCCCGCGTCTTCCTCAGCAGGGAGGCGAACTTGGGCACCGCGACCGCCGCCAGGGCGGCGAGGATGGCTGCCAGGATCACGAACTCGATGACCGTGAAGCCGCGTCGGCCCCGACGTGTTCCTGTCATGGTCCGTTGATTGTACGAAATTCGTAAGATAGGTCCGTGGAAGACCGCGCTGCGAGGTCGGGCGCCTACACCCTCCTTGGGATCGCCGCGATCCTGCTCTGGAGCGTGACCGTGGGCTTGGCGCGCAGCCTCTCCGAGAAGGTCGGGCCCATGAGCGCGGGGGCTTCGGTCTACCTCGTGGCGGGCCTGGCGTGCAGGCTCAGGCAGGGCGGGACCGGCCGGCTCCCTCGGCGCTATGTGTTCGGGTGCGGGGCGCTCTTCGTCTTCTATCTCTTGGCCTTCTACCTTGCCATCGGCTTGGCCCGCGACCGGGTCGAGGTCCTGGCCGTGGGCTTGGCCAACTACCTCTGGCCGAGCCTCACCATCCTCTTCTCCCTGGCCGTGCTGCGCAGGAAGGCGGGTCTCCTCCTCGTGCCGGGCACGCTCCTCGCTCTGGCCGGGGTGCTCCTCGCCGTGGCTGACGGGAGCGGAGTCCCGGTCATGGAGCTTCTGGCAGGATCCGCGGCCAAGCCGCTCACCGTGGGCCTGGCCGCGCTCGGAGCCGTGCTGTGGGCCCTCTACTCCAATCTGACCTCCGCCTGGATGTCCGAGAGCAAGGAGAGCGGGGTCGGGCTCTTCATGCTCGCCACGGGCGGCGCGCTCCTGGCCTTGTCCCTCCTGGGCTTGGGGCCTGAAGCTCCCGCGGCCGGCGCCTGGACAGCCAGGGCTGTGACCGAGGCTCTGGCCTTGGGCCTTGCGACCGGCGCCGGCTATGAGTGCTGGGAAGCCGCCATGCGTCGAGGAGACGTGACCCTGGTGGCCTCGGCCTCGTACGCCGCGCCGTTGCTCTCCACGGTCTTCTCCTGCCTCTACCTCGGCGTCAGGCCCGGGTCAGGGCTCTGGCTCGGGTGCGGCCTGGTGGTCTTGGGCTCGGTGACGAGCTGGAAGGCCGTCTCGACGCGGCCTTCCTGAGGCTCGGGCTCTCAGCCGCCGCCGGGGTCGGCCGGGTGCTTGCCGTGGGCCCGGTTCTCGGAGTCGAGGAGCACGATCTGCGGCTTCCAGCCCCGGGCCTGGCGGTCCGCGACCTGGACGTAGCTCGCCACGATGACGACGTCCCCCTTCTTGGCCAGGTGGGCGGCGGCGCCGTTGATGACGATCCTGCGGCTGCCGCGTTTCTCCGGGATGGCGTAGGTGACGAAGCGGCTTCCGGTGGTCACGTTGTAGACGTGGACCTGCTCCTCGGCCAGGATGTCCGCCCGGGCCAGAAGCTCCGAGTCGATGCCGATGGAGCCCGGGTAGTCGAGCTGGGCGTCGGTGACGCGGGCCCGGTGGAGCTTGGATTTGAGCATGGTGCGCAGGAAGTCGGCCATATCAACCTCGCAGCTCGCCTAGGATCTCCCGCGTGGAGCGGGACCGGTTGAGGGTGTAGAAGTGGATGCCGGGAGCCCCGCGGTCGAGGAGCTCGCGGCACTGGCGCGTGCCGTGCTCGATGCCGTAGCGGACCACGGCCTCCGGGTCGGCCTGGATGGCTTCGAGGTCCGCGGCCATGCGGGCCGGGATGGTCGCCCCGCACAGGCCCATGAAGCGCTTGAGCTGGCTGAAGCTGGTGACGGGCATGATGCCGGGCACGATGGGGACCGTGACGCCGGCCTCCCGGGCTCTGCGCACGAAGTCGAAGTAGTGGCTGTTGTCGAAGAAGAGCTGGGTCATGACCCAGTCCCCTCCCGCCTGGACCTTGTCTACGAGCCTGCGCATGTCCTCCTCGGGGGAGGAGGCCTCGGGGTGCTTCTCCGGGTAGCCGGCCACGGCCACGCTGAACCCGTGGTCCTGCCGTCGGATGAAGGAGACGAGGTCGTTGGCGTAGCCGAAGTCGCGCCGGTCCGGGGGCGGCACCTCCATGTCCCGGGGCTTGTCCCCGCGCAGGGCCACGATGCTCTCGATCCCCAAGCCCCGGATGCGGCCGAGGAGCTCATTGATCTCGGCGCGGGTGTGGGAGATGCAGGTCAGGTGGCAGGCGGTCTCGACTCCGAGCTCGTTGCGGATGCGGCCCGCGGTCTCCACGGTCCTGCCCCGCTCCGTGCCCGCGGCCCCGTAGGTGAGGGTCACGAACGCGGGCTCGAGCTTCTTGAGCTCGCGGATGTTGTTGAGGAGGGTCGCGGTGTCCTCGGCGGTCTTGGGAAGGAAGAACTCGAAGGAGAAGACGGGACGGCCGGGCACGAAGAGGTCGGGGATCCTCACGGCTGGGCCGGCGCGGCGCGGGACTGGGCCTCGCCGATGAGCTTGTCGTACTCCTCGATGAGGGCCGAGTCCGTGGACACGAGCTTGGCCGCGCGGAAGTCCGCGGCGGCGTTGGCGAAGTCCCTGAGCTTGGTGTAGGTCGAGCCCCGGTTGCGGTAGAACCGGTCGGAGTTGGGGTCGATGGCCGCGGCCCGGCTGAAGTTCTCCAGGGCTTCCTGGTTCCTGCGCAGGGCGAAGAGGGCCAGCCCGACTCCGTTGTAGCCGTTGGGGTTGAGGGGCTCGAGCTTGACGGCCTTCTGGAAGCTCTCGAGGGACTTCTTGTAGTCCCTGAGGAAGTAGTGGATGTTGCCCGCGCGCAGGTGAGCGGACGCGCTCTCAGGGGCGAGCTTGAGGGCCTTGGTCGCGCTCTCGAGGGCCGCCCGGTAGTCGCGGCGGGAGGTGTGGAGCGTGGCCAGGCGCACGAGGATGTCCGCGTCCTTGGGCTCGAGCTCGAGCGCGCTGCGCAGGTCCTGCCAGGCCGCGTCGAAGCTGTCCTGGGCCACGAAGGCGGCCGAGCGCGCCAGGAACGCGTCGGTCACGGTGCCGTCCATCTCCAGGGCCTTGGTGTACTCGACCACGGCCCGGTCGTACTGGCCCACGTTGTGGTGGGCGTCCCCGCGCACGAGGAAGATGTAGGGGTCGGGCGGGGCCTCGTCCATGCCGTCCTGGAGGGCCATGACGGCCGAGTAATAGTCGTCCGGCTTGCCCTGGATGGCGCCGAAGAAGACCTCAGGGGACCGGGCGTCCGCGTCCAGGGCGGCGGCGAGCTTGTAGGCCTCGTGGGCCTGCTTGTACTGCCTGGCCCGGGCATAGGCCACGGAGCGGGCGAGGATGCTCTCGGCCGGCATGACGCCCCGGGTCTCGGCCTTGCGCAGGCTCTCCACGCCCTTCAAGGGCTCGCCCGAGGCGAGCAGGCACAGGCCGCGGTGCAGGAGCGCCGGGCCGTAGTCAGGGTCGGCCTCGAGCGCCTTCTCGCAGTTGCGCAGGCCGTCCTCCGCGTCGCCGATGTGGCGCTCCGCCCAGCAGAGGTGGGTGAGCACTTCCTTGGACCCGGGCTGGGCCGCGGCCGCGCTGCGGAAATCGCGGAGCGCGCCTTTGAGGTCGCCCATGGCCGCGCGGCTGACGCCGCGGCTGAGGAGCGAGGGCGCGTGGGCCGGGTCGAACTCGAGGGCGCGGGTGAGGTCCGCGGCCGCGGACTCGTAGTCCTGGCCGCGGAGCTTGACGGCTCCCAGGCTGTGGTAGACGGCGGGGTTGGAGGGGTCGCGCTCGAGCGCGATCTGCATGTCGGCCAGGGCGCGCGTCTGGTTGCCCAGCCAGGACCAGGCCTCGGCGCGCATGGGAAGGATGCGCCCGGGCGGGCCGCGCAGGGCCAGGGCCTTGGCCAGGGTCTCGGTCGCCTGGAAGTAGTCGCGCCTCTTGAGGCGGATGACGCCCAGGTTGTATTGGAAGCCCGCGTCCGAGGGCCTGAGCTCCACGGCCTTCTGGATGTCCTTGAGCGCGTTGTCGAGGTCGGATAGGGCGTTGGCGTAGAGCGCGGCCCGGCTGTTGTAGGCCTCGGCGAGCTCCGGGTCCACCTCGAGGGCGGCCGAGTAGTCCTCCACGGCCTCGCGGGGCTGGCGCAGGCGGGCCATGACGCTGGCGCGGGCCATGAGCACGTCCACGTTCCTGGAGTCGATGCGGAAGGCGCGGCTCAAGTCCGCCAGGGCCCGCTTCTCGTCCCCCATCTTGGCGGCCAGCATGCCGCGCGAGGCCCAGGCCCGGGCATTGTCCGGAGCGGCCGTCACGGCGTCGTCGAGGTCCTGGAGGGCGCGCTCGTCGTCCTTGAGCACCTCGTAGGCCTCGCTGCGCTTGAGGAGGTAGGCCGGCTGGCGGGACAGGCCATAGGCCAGGGTGTAGGCCTCGATGGCCTCGCGCCAGAGCAGGGAGGAGGCCAGGCGCTCGCCGAGCATGGCGGCCGAGGCCGCGTCAGGCAGCTCGCACGCGAGCGCGGCCCGGTAGGTTTCCAGGGCCTCGTCGCGCCTGCCCGAGGCCAGCAGGGCCGCGGCCTTGTTGAAGGTCGCGGCGAAGTGCTTGGGGTCGGCCCGGAGGACCTCGTCGTACTCCGCCAGGGCCCCTGCCTCGTCGCCCTTGGCCAGGAGCAGGGCGGCGCGGCCGAGCCTGGCGAAGGCGTAGCCGGGCTCGAGCTCGAGCGCCTTGTCGAACGCCTTTCCCGCCCGGGCGAGGTCGCCCTTGCCGGCGAAGACCGAGCCGAGCAGGCCGAAGGCCGCGTAGTAGCTCTTGTTGATGCGCAGGGCCGCGGTGATGTCCGTCACGGCCTTGTCGTGCTCCTTCATCTCGTTGAGCAGGATGGCGCGCTGGAGGCGGTGGAGCGCGTTCCTCGGCGCCTTGAGCACCGCGTCGTCGAGGTCGGCCTGCGCCTTGAGGGCGTAGCCCTTCATCCTCCAGACCTGGGCCCGGGCCGCGAGACCGTCGGAGGACTGAGGATCGAGCCTCAGGCAGCGCTGGATGGCGTCGAGCGCCTTGTCCGCGTCGCCGAGGTACAGGTAGGCCGTGCCCCGGGCGAGCCATTCCTCGGGCTTCTTGGAGTCCCCGAGGGAGGAGGCCGTGATCCCGAGGGCTTCCTCGCGCATGGTCGCGTAGTCCTCGTAGAAGTGCGCCAGGCGCGCGACCAGGGCCTTGCCGGCGAGGAGCTTCGGCCGGGTCTTGATGACCTCGTTGGCCGGGCCGAGGCTGGCCGCGAGGTCGCCCCTGGAGTAGGCGGCCATGGCCTTTTCGTAGGCGTCGGGCTCGAGCGGCGCGCCGCGGGGCGCGGGCCGGGCAGGGACGGCGGCGCCCGCCGCCAAGACGGCCAGAGCCAGCCCGATGACGCCCGCTTTCATGCGCATGGGTTCAAAAGATAGTTGAATCATGTTAAATTTGCAAGGCCGTTTCCACTAGAATCGTTCGAACTGCGGCTTCCAGAGCCGCGAGAAGCCGATGCTGACGCCGGTCACGGCGCTGTAGCCCCAGAGCGGGCGCACCTTCAGGCCGAACCAATAGAGGTCCACGAACGGCGCGATGCTCAGGTGCTTGTAGACGGGGATGCGGAGCTTGGCGATGACGCCTCCCTCCATGCGCAGGTCCTGCGGCCGGTCGCGCTCGGTGAGGAAGTAGTAGCTCGCGTGCGCCTCGCCCTGGATGGAGATGGGCCTGCCTCCCGCCGTGCCCACGTCGTGGCGCAGGGTCAGGCGCGAGCGCAGGCCCGACTGGGTGTCGGGCGGGTCGCGGGAGAGGTCCCTGCGGAAGCTGCCGGAGACCTCGAGCGAGGAGATCCACGACCCGTCGTAGAACTCGACGCCCGGGAACATGCTGTAGACCTCCCGGCGCCTGAGTCCCGGCACGGCCTCGACCTGGCCGTCGAACTGCACGCCCAAGGAGGGGCCCCAGGAGCGGGCGAACCACTCCGCTCCGATGCCTCCGGCGCGGCGGGTCCCGAGGGTGAGCAGGCGCACGCTGTTGGCCGTGATGTTGACCACGCGCGGCTCGCCGCGGCGGGTCACGGCGCTGCGCGCGTACTCGACCTCGGCGGTGTTCTTCCACTTGTAGCGCGAGCGCAGATACTCCGCGTCGGCCTTGAGCACGCCTCCGATGAGGAGTTCGTCGTAGCCCTGGATGCGGGAGTTGGGGACGGCGCTGAAGGCGTCGTCCCGGATGACGCGGGTGCTCTGCACGTTGAGCCCGATGTCCCTGAAGTCCACGCGCCAGAGGCCCCGGTCGGCCAGGGGCCTGCCCTTCATCCAGTCCCGGTAGGCCTGTGCCGGGGCGCCAGCGCGCTCCTTGAGCTCGGCGATGACGATGTCCTGGACCGGGCCCGCGGGCTCGGGCTCGGCCTCGGTCTTGAGGTTCAGGACGTCGAGCAGCACGCGCGAGACCGCCACGCGGTAGAGCTCGTGGTCCGCCGGCGCGTCGCCGTGCACCGTGCCGCCCGGGCCGATGCCTCCGGCTGCCAGGGGCACGGCTCCGCCCGGAGCCTGGCCCGCGAAGGCCCTCCTGGTCTGCGCCTCGGCCTCGGCCAGGAGCGGACGCAGCCGCGAGCCGGGCAGGCGCACGACCACGGCATCGTCCGCGCCGAGCCACAGCCGCAGCAAGCCTTCCTTGGCTCCGCCCTCGACCTCGACGCCCAGGGGGGTCGCCCTCAGCAGCGCGGCTTCCGACCCGGTATGCTCCGCGACCAGGGAGGCGGCCATGGACCAGAACCCGTGAGCCGTGATCCTCGGCCACGCCGCTCCGGAGTCCTGCGGGAAGATCTCGGCTGCCGAGGGCAGGAGGGTCGGCGAGGTGGAGGGCCCCAGCCCGTAATCCGCGGGGTCGAAGGAGGGCAGGCCCGGAGCCTCGGGGAAGCGCTCGTCGAGCCTGAGATGGCGCTCCGCGGCCTTCCATCGGACGCCCTGCGGGCCCCTGGTCAGGGAGAACTCGAGGAGCCCCAGGGAGGCCGGATAGGACTTCATGACGAGCAGGGGCGCGTCGAACCCGCGGCGCACCCGCTGCTCGACCTGGAGCTGGGCGGGCTCCAAGGAGAGGTCCGCCGAGCCGCGGTCCTCGGAGAGGATGAGGTCCACCCCGCGGGTCTTGGCTTCCAGGGCCCGCGCCTCCCTCCCGGGCCCGGCCAGCAGGACCACGGCGTCGTGCGTCCGGCGCCAGGAGGCCATCCGGGACGCGAGGCTGGCCGCGGGGTCGGCCACGCTCAGGTGCCCCAGGCCCGAGGCCTTGAGGAACTTCGCGCAGCCCTGGGGCGTGACCGCGGTCAGCAGGACCTTCAAGCCCCCCTCCTCGAAGGTCATGTGGTCGTCGAACACGGTCTGGGCCGGGGCGCTCGAGTAGACGAGGTTGGCTGAGAGCAGGCGCACCCCGTCCGGGGACCGGCGACGGTAGTCCTGAACCTGGCTGAAGGCCGCGATCTCCTCGCACCCCACGCCCGAGGCCTTCAGGCCCAGCCGCTCGAGCAGGGAGGCCAGCTCCGCTCCCTTGGTCTTGAGTCCCACCCCGCCGAAGACGCCTTCCCTGGCCACGCCGATGAAGGGCGCCTGCGCGGCCTCGGCCTCGAGCGCCGCGGCCAGCCGCCCCAGGCCTCCGTAGGGCTTGGCGGTCAGGAAGACCCGCACTTCCGCCCCTTCCCAGTCGAGGCGGTAGACCGTGGCCAGGGTGGGCTGCCACGCGGGCCAGGCGCCGAAGGCCGTGGAGGCCTCGGCCGACCCCGAATGGTCCCTGGTGATGGAGAGGGCGGCCCGGCCCGACGAGAAGCTGACGCTCCATGGGCTGCGGTAGGTGGCGGGGTCCTGGGCCGCCGCGAGGAGGCGCCTCATCAGGGACGGGACCGGGGGCACGACGAAGGCGGTCTCGGCCTCGGAATCGAGGCGGCCGGCCAGGGCCAGGGCCTGGCCGGGCTCTGCCGGGAACGGGAAGCGGTAGTCCCGGCCGCTGTGGCCGCACGGCACGGTCTCGGTGTCGAGCAGGGAGGCTGAGGGGCCCCTCTCTTTGATGACGCGCTCGAGGGCCAAGTCGAGCGTGGCGGCCAGGCGGTGGGGCGAGGGCTCGATGAGGGCCAGGCGCACGAAGGCCGCGGCCGGCGCAGTGGAGAGCTCCGGGACCGCGACGCTCGCGGTGGATGCGGTCTGGGCGCGCAGGCTCGAGGCCAGCAAGGCGGCGAAAAGGGCTGAGGTCGGCATTAGGAGTGTGTCCGAGCAATAGCATGCGCCTGCGCCGCTCGCCGTCGGAGCGAGCCGAGACGCGAGGAACGACGATAGCCGTAGCTATCGGAGTGACGAGCAACGAAGGCGCAGCCCGACGGTGAGCGGCCCCTACCAATAGGAGTTGCGCAGGCCACGTTTGCGCAACTCCTAGAAGAACGGGGAAACCCGCCCCTGGCCGGCTGCTTTCTCGCTCCGCCCTCACATGCCTCGGCATGCTCGGTCATCGCTTGTCGCATCCGGCTCAGGCTCGGGTTTCGCAGGCGCATGCTATTACTCGGACACACTCCTAGGTGCCTATTATAACAAGATGAACAGCCTTGAGCGCAACCGCTCTCGACGAGAATCAATATAATCAATTAATGGTGCCTGACACATATGGGCAAGTCACAGACGGAGAATCACATATTTAAGTTAGGCACTTGACCATGATAAAGGACCTATGCTAGAATGGGCCCCGTGACCCTGGTGCAGGGGCCGTTTCCAGGGCAGACTGATTAGATAATGCACCGCTTGGCACGCCGAGCCAGTCGGATGGCCGCACGGGTCGTTGCCGTGTGGGTCGTCTTCGGCTTGGTCTGCCCCTCCCCGCTGGTCTGCTCGGCCCTGGCCGCTCCTCTCCCCAGGCCCGCTGCTCAGGCCATCCCCCCTGCCGCGCTCGGCCTGCTCGATGAGCTCGACCGGCTGCTCGCTCCGGACAGCAGGCCCCAGGTCAAGGACCTGCTCGCCGCTGCCGAGGAGCTTCAGAAGGCTTGCGGGAACAAGACCGTGGACCAGTGGGTCGAGAGCATCCTGGCCGGCCCCCTGGCAGGGCTTGCCGAGACCTCGGTGCCCTCGCGCCAGACCCTCTCTCCCGCCTTAGAGACGCTCCCGGTCCTGCGCCGCATGCTCCAGAAGGCCGTGTCCCAGCCCGGCGCTCCGCTCATCGCGGGCCTCGCGGCCCCGGTCGACCCCAATCCGGGCATGGCCGTGGCCAAGGGCAGGGTCGAGACCCTGCTCTCTTCCATCTCCCCCGCGACCATGCCCAAGGACGCGGTCCTCGGGAACTCCGGGTCCGGGGAGCGGCCTTCCTCGGGCCTGGGCCGGGCTCCCGCGGCGGCCGACGCCGAGCTCCTCGAGGAGATCCGCAGGACCCGCTCGGACCCCGCGGTCCAGGAGCGGTTGTCCCAGAGGACGGACCTCATGGACCCGGCGGCCAAGGAGCGCGCCGAGGAGCTCCGGAAGCTCGACGAGCTCCTGAGGGGCTACGAGGGCATGCTCTCCGGCGAGAGCACCCCGGACCCGGGCCTCAAGGAGTCCGGAGAGTTGAAAAAGGCGGCGCTCGCGTCCCTGCGCCGCCTGATGGGCGAGTTCACGACGCCCAAGCCCTCCCTCTCCGACCCGGCGCCCAGCCGGCCCCTGACCGAGAACGAGAAGAAGATCGCGGCCGCCCTCGACCGGGTCGACCGCCTCAAGCAGGCCGCCCAGGACGAGGTCGCGACGCGCGACGCGGCCGCCGGGTCCATGGCCGTGACCGAGCAGCTCCGCTCCGGCGCCCTGCGCGACCGGCGCTCCGGCAAGGACATGCTCGAGTTCCGCAAGAATTTCGCCAGGCTGGCCATGGTCATGGACTTGAGCTACAGCCTCAACATCCTCAACTCCGCAGACCTTGCCCTCACGGGCATGATCGACCTCATCGACAAGAAGCTCAACCGGATCGCGGAGCAGCGCGGCAGCAACGACAGCTCCGCGGTCATCTCCGAGGAGATGCGCAAGAGGAAGGAGGAGTGGCTCAAGGAGCAGGACGAGGCCGTGGCCGAGGACATCAAGAACAAGGACGATTTCGCCGGCCTCTCGCGCAAGATCGGCAGGTACGTCCTCAGGATGGACGAGGCCAAGACCTCGATCCCGGCCCTCCTGGCGCTCATCGACGCCCGGGACAAGGGCCGGAGCGCCGGCGCCAAGGCCGAGTACGAGCGCCGCCTGGCCGCCCTGCCGGACATCCAGCGCAAGCTCATCAGCGGCTCCGGCTCCGACGACGGCGTCGACGTCTCCCTCGACTACCTCAAGGAGCAGTCGAAAGAGGTCGCGGGCTACCTGGACAAGCTCAAGGACGCGGTCCGCCAGATCGACGAGGCGCCCCTCGAGTTCGCGGGCGTCATGGTCATCCTGGTCCCGGGCATCCCCTCCGTGAGCGTGCACTCCCCCTCCGCGGCCCAGACCCTGGCCATCCTCGATGAGCGCAAGCGCTACTGGTCCGACATGCTCGACGACCACCGAGAGATCCTCCAGACCGTGGAGGATTACCTCAGCTCCGGCAACCAGAAGCGCGTGGAGGACGATTTCGGCGATTCCGTGCCCGAGTCCCTCGTGGTCTGGCAGGCCGAGACCAGGGCCAAGTCGGACCGCGCCAAGGCCCTCATCAGCGAGCTGGCGGCCCGCGCCGACGAGATCACGCGCCGCATGGCCGCCCAGGGCGGCTCCCTGCCGGCTCTCTCCGGCAAGACCCCGTCCGAGCTCAGGGGCGTGCTCGAGTCCTACGCCGACCAGATCATGGGCCTGCAGTTCCCGGACACCGAGGAAGGCTTCTACCTCAAGGTCGACAAGCTCGCCCTGGCCACGGTCATCGTGTACATGGCCGACGCCGTGGGCGTCGCCATCGAGGCCGACTGCAAGGTCGACATCCTCCAGCGGGCCATCACCGACATCCTGCCCAAGGCCAGGGCCCGGTTCGTGGAGTCCACCAACGCCATGCGCGCCGTGATCCAGGACGTGGACATGGACATCGCTTTCGTCAACGCCGGCTTCCCGTCCTCCCAGCTCTCCAGCCTCATCGCCCGCAAGCGCTCCCTGGTCGGGACGACCTTGAAGGGCATGCTCGAGCGCATGCAGACCCTGCTCGACGGGGTCCTCATCCCCTTCTGGCAGGACCGCATCCAGACCTCGGATCCGGCCTACGCCGGCGATTCCTACGCGGTCCTCTATAGGGAAAGGGCCAAACTCTACGACCGCATCAAGAAGGCCCAGGACGTCACCGTGCCGTGGGCCCTGGCCAGCGACGGCGCGCCTGAGGGCGACGTCGGGGCGGCGCGCCAGAAGATCGCGAAGCTCAAGGACCAGTTCCGCGAGTACGTGGACCTCGTGGCCGACCTCAAGGACCAGGTCCGCCGCCGCGTGGACCCGAGCAACACCGAGACCGAGGAGGTCTACGGCGAGCAGGCCCCCTACTCTTTCGTGGTCCGCATCAGCAAGTACCGCCAGGAGCGCAACACCAGGGCCTCGGACCTCAACACCCGCGCCGGGGAGATCAACTCCATCCTGCGTCAGATGGACGCCCTCTCGAACGGCGTCCACGGCCTGGCGGCCCGCTACTCCCTGCCCACGAACGTCACGGGCGAGGGCGGGGAATGGGCCGTCAAGCTCAAGCAGATGGGGACCGACCGGGTCCTGCAGAACATGGCCGACGCGATCAGGAAGATCGCGGAGGACGCCCAGGCCGCGGCCGGCGGCACGGACATCAGCGTGGGCGGAGGCGACGGCACCGTGCCCACCGGCACCCAGCCGCCGGTGGACATCAGCAACCTGCTCAAGCTGGCCCTCTTCGGCCTGGAGGCCTGCAAGCGGCTGGTGCCGACCCAGAACTTCAACGGCAACTCCTACGCCGAGTCCCTGGCGCGCTACCTCTTCGCGGACGCCCTGGTCGTGACCTCGGAGCAGTACCTCAACGAGCGCATCCCGCTCTTCGGGCCGTTCCTCGACGACGCGCAGACCACGCTCAACGCCCTCTTCTCCGACTTCGACGCGGACATCGCCTGGGTGGGCGGCGACCTCTCCAACGGGCTGGGCGTGCTCGGCCGGAAGATCCCCCTCTACACCCGCGTTCGGGACATCGCCACCCGCGGGTCCGAGCTCTTCGGGATGAAGCAGGGCTGGGACAACGAGACCTACGACACCATCAACACCGCCTTCCTCTACTACGACACGATGGGCGAGGTCTACGAGTACGGCAACGAGGCCCTGGACAAGGACGCGGACGCGGCCCGGGAGATGCGCGACGCGGTCTCCGGCCAGCGCGAGGAGATCCGCAAGCAGAAGAAGACCGTGGTGGAGTGGCTCTCCCAGCTCAACTCCCCCGAGCAGAGCGCCCTGGACCGGGTGGCCTCGAACGTCTCCGCGGTGCAGGAGAAGACCAAGGCCGTGGTCATGGCCAACGTCGACTACAAGAAAGCCGAGGAGCTCTACGCCTCGGCCAACAAGAAGCTCTCCGAGACCCTGACCAACCTCTCCCGCGAGCAGGGCGCTCTCTTCGGACTGCTTGAGTCCGCGGGAGACCTCGCTTCCCTGCACCCCGACCTCGCCCCCCGGGTGTCCGAGGTCGTGCGCCAGGGGACCTCGTGGCTGGCCGCGCGGCCGGGCGGGCCCCAGACCATCATCATCCCGCGCTCGGGCTTCTCGGGCTTCCTCGACCAGCTCTTCTCCTCCTTCCAGCCCGAGTCCTCGGCCAGGGACATCGCGGCTCTGCGCGAGGAGATCCTCAAGAACCCCATGGCCCTGACCCAGCTCCTGCCCAACTCCAAGATGGTGCAGATCGGCGAGGGCGCCAACGGCTTCTACCTGGTCTACCAGACCGAGTTCTCCACCCCCGGCGGCCTTGAGACCACCAACCAGGTCACCTTCGGCAACGTCCTGCGGCTGTGGAACTCGAACGTGAGCGTCTCCGGCCACCGCTTCGCGAGCCCCCCCTCGGACATGAACGCCCCGTTCGGCGACCAGGGCATCACCGTCTCGATCGAGACCCTCGACGGCAAGAACTACGTCAACTACCTCGACATCACCTTCCACAAGTTCATCCAGGACATCCCGTCGGACCTCTCCGTGAAGGGCCAAGCCCAGGAGGCCCGCATGATGATCTTCGACGACTTCGCCCTGGTCGCGGCCAACAACCGGCTCTACTTCGGCGCCGCCGGGTTCGCCGACTTCGCCCTGCAGGACAGCGCGGACAAGCCTTACTACTACGGCGGCAGCTTCAAGGGCTCGATGAAGTTCACCGACGTGGTGAGCCTCAACGCCGAGCAGCAGCTCCTCTTCGCCAAGGACCCCAGGAAGTTCTTCCAGACGGTCAACCTGGACTTCACCAGGCT
The DNA here is from genome assembly GCA_016218545.1 of Elusimicrobiota bacterium. Lineage (GTDB taxonomy): Bacteria > Elusimicrobiota > Elusimicrobia > UBA1565 > UBA9628 > JACQWX01. The sequence continues at coordinate 79,063 of JACRDQ010000018.1, read as the reverse complement.
CGACCCGGACCTCGACCACGACTTCATCATCTCCGGCGAGGGCGAGGAGAAGGACTACAGCAAGACCAAGGTGGGCGTCGGCCTCGACCTCGCCCAGGCCCTCAAGGACAAGCACACCTTCAAGCTCGACCTCTACTTCGCCCGGGTCGCCGGCACCGACGACTACAACCAGGACCTCATGGGTGCGACCGTGCTCAAGGGCTTCGACGTGGGCTTCGGCACCGTGACCGCGGGCGCCGGGGCCGAATACGGGACCAAGTACAACACCTACTCCGGCAGCCTCAGCTACGCCATGCCCAACAACGGCCTGGTCTTCACGGCCACGGGCAGGATCGTCGGGGACGCCGACACCTACTTCCTCGAGGTCAAGAAGAAGTTCGGCAACAACACCGAGGCCTTCGCCTCCTACGGCAGCCGCTACATCGGCTTGAACCACCGCCTCACCGTGGGGATGAACAGCACCTTCACCCTGGGCGAGCTCTGGCGCGCGGCCACCAAGGACGCCGCCGACACCCTCACCGGCTCCGAGACCTTGGGCGGGTTCAACGGCAAGGTCGAGGAGTTCTTCAAACGGGACGACCCGGACAACCCGGTCCTGGGCGAGCTCAAAAAGGTCTTCGATTCCGACGTGGGCAAGAAGCTCCTCAGCCTGGACATCGGCCGGCTCTCCAAGGACCTGGCGGAGCTTCGCGCCGCCGGCGCCATCCTCGACAACACCCGGGTCAGCGCCATGATCGGCTTCGTCACGAACCCGGTCTCCAACGAGACCGCCGAGCGCGCCGCCACCGGAGGCTTCCAGGTCGGCACCCGGATGGAGTACTCGATGACGAAGTCCCAGGCCGCCCTCATCGAGAGCAAGATCGCCTCCATCTACTCCGAGTCCGTCAAGCTCCAGATCCGCCTGCTCGAGCTCGCCAAGGCCTGGCAGCTGGCCCTGACCGACATGGTCCAGACCCGCTGGGAGGCCGCCCTGGCCCTCCACATGGCGGAACTCGCCCCGGACGCGACCCTCAAGGCCGAGGCCAAGTCCCTGTACATCGACGCTCAGGCGCGGCACCGGCAGGCGGCGCTGCGCTACAACGCCCTGACCGGCCGCGGCCCGGACGACACCGTGTTCTTCGACCTCAATCCCCAGGACCTCGACCGGATGCTGGGCGTCCTGGAGAAGGCCCTCGCCCACCCCGCGAGGCTCTCGGCCCTGGTCACGAACCTGCGCGAGCTCAACCTCCCCAAGGAGTCCTTCAACCTGATGGACTGGATCCCCTGGGTGGAGAAGCTCACCTTCTACGTGGGCGTCCAGCTCCAGGACATGCTCTCCAGCCAGATCCTCGGCGCCGGGGTGTCGGTCCGCCTGCCGATCTACGACCCCGGCTCCAAGGCCGCGGACCGCTCCCTGCTCCTGCAGAACGACGCCGTCATCCACGAGATGGTCCAGTCCCTGCGCAACCTCAGCCTCCGGGCTCAGAACGAGAAGTCCGAGGCCGCGGCCTACGACGCGCAGACCGACCGCTTCGAGGGCCGCGGCGCGGCCTTGAGCCAGGACGTCTGGGACGCCATCCGGGCCTACCGCAACGGCCTCATCGAGCAGTCCCAGCTCTGGGAGACCGTGCGGCGCTGGCGCTGGACCATGACGACGCGCATGACCGCCAGGACCCAGGCCGCCATGAAGAGCGCCTGGGCCGTGATGGACTTCTCCGTGGCCAAGGGCGGCGAGGTCCCCGGGGTGGGCTGGCGCGGCGCCATGACCCAGCCCCATGACCTTGGGGAGAGCCTGGCCTTGGCCCAGAAGAACTCGCTCAGCGTCGAGGCCCTGGCCCTGCGCTCCCAGGCGGCCCGGGAGCTGGTGGAGGCCTCCTCGGGGCGCTTCGCCAAGGTCTCGGTGGACCTGAACGTCGGGGTGAACATCACGGCCGCGGGCGTCGCCTGGATCCCGGCCTTCGGCATCACGGGCCTGGGGATCTTCCCGATCTTCAACGTGGACCTCAGGCCCGAGGAGCTCGAGACCCTCACGCGTCAGCGCCACGAGAGCGAGGCCGGCCTCTATACGCGCTTGGGCTCCAAGGTGTCGGGCGACATCTCCCTGCAGCTCTTCGAGGCCTACGCGGCCTACAAGAGCCTCGACGAGATGGTCGGGATCTATGAGCGCGAGCTCATCCCCGAGCTCGCCTCCGGGCAGGGCTCCTCCGGGTCTTTCGCCCTGGACAAGGCCCTCTCCGAGGTCTCCGAGCTCAAAGCCAAGCGCAAGCAGGCCCTGAGCGTGGTCAACTACCTGATGGGGCGGCCCCTGGGCATGACCCTGACCATGGACGAGAGCCTCGACGCGGCCCTCGGCAAGCTCTCCTCCTCCTTCGAGAAGGACCCTCCGGTGGACGCGAGCCTCGACGTGCTGCGCTCGCGCCTGGCCGTGGCCCGCGCCTCCGAGATCGTGGTGGACAAGAACCTCAAGGTCCAGAACATCAAGATCGAGCCCATCTCCCTCATCGGGCGGTCGCTCGGCCGGCTCATCAGCGCCTTGAGCGGCGAGGGCCTGGCTTCCCCCGAGGCCCTGGCCCTGGCCCGCTACCAGACCCTGTCGGCCGAGTCCGACCTCCAGGCCTACGAGCAGGGGCTCTCCGCCGCCCGAGCCAAGATCGCCGCGGACTTGAACCGCGTCGAGCGCCGCATGGCCGAGCTCCAGGGTCGGACCGATGCCCGCGGACGCGCGGAGCTCGCCTCACTCAAGAGCCGGCTCTACAGCCTCAAGGCCATGGCCCTCTACTTCGGCGGCGTGGACGCCTCCGAGGCCCGCAAGGGCTCGGACCTCCCCTCCTCCTACACCGAGCTCCAGCGGCGGCTGGCCGACGCCTATGGCCGCGAGGCCTTCTCCCGGGCTGAGTTCTCCTCCGCCCGCGTCACCCCGGCCGACTCCCCCCTGGAGGCGCAGGGCAACCTCCGCTACTACTACCTCAAGCAGTCGCTCGCCAGGGCTCCGATCGGGCAGAGCCTCGTGGAGGGCTGGGTCGAGATCCGGCTGCGCTCGGCCTCCACTCCCCCCGAGGCCCTCATCGCCCTGGCCAACCTCCAGAAGGAGCGCGCCGACGCCCTCTTCCAGGCCGAGCAGTCCGCGGCCCGGGCCAAGTCCGAGATCCTGCTCTCAAGGCTCAGCCTCTACAAGGGTCTGCTGGCCGGCAAGCTCACGGGCCCGGCCGGGGACGGCGTGCGCGAGAAGCTTTCCAAGGATTTCGCGGAGCTGGCCGCGCACCTGGGCCTGGGCAAGGACGTCACCGTGGAGGCTGCCCTGGCCCTCATCCCGGAGGACGGGGTCGCCGGCGCCGAGGACGCGGCCCGCCGCTACACGGAGGCTGTCGCGGCCCTCGACCTCGCGCACCTCAAGAACACCCTCTTCCGGCAGGGCCTGCCGGCCCAGCTCGACGCCTCGGCCGACCCGCTCCTGCAGCTCAAGTCGAACCTCATCGCCGAGAAGATGAGCTACAAGGGCTTCACCCCGGTGGCCACCTTCGGCATGTTCCGGGGCAACTGGGTGAGCGGCTTCATCCTCGAGGCCCCCAACCCGGACCAGATCCAGAAGGGGCTCGAGAACATCCTCACCGACGCCCTGCGCAAGGAGCTCGAGGCGCAGGACCGCCTGCGGACCCTGGGCCTGAAGCTCCACCAGCTCATGGCCTCGGTCACGGACAAGGTGCGGCTCCTCGACGCGGAGCGCGAGCGCCTCCTCCTGGCCCGCCGCAACCTCGTGGGCTTGATCGAGCGCAGGCGCTTCGGCATGGCCTCGGAGGCCGACGTCCTCGCGGCCGCGGCCGAGGCCGCCGCGACCCACTCGGACTTCATCGAGACGATCTCCGCCCTCCAGATGGACTTCGCGGTCCTGGTCACGGAGCTCGAGGCCCTGGGCCTGGGCGGAGACGTCCGCCGGCCCGCCCGCCTCCTGCCGGCCGACGGCTCCGCGCAGGTGCTCGAGCGCTCCGCCATGGAGAAGCTCATGAGCTTCGTCTCCGAGCGGCTCCTCGACGAGGACTTCGAGGCGAAGCTGGACGGCATGCTGGTCGGCGTGCCCTCGCGGCTCAGAGAGGAGCTCAAGAAGAACATCCTGGAGTACCGCAAGTCCAAGACGCACGACGGCTGGGTGCGCTACGACGACTTCACCCCCGCCGAGAAGCTGGCCCTGCTGACCAAGGTCGACCTCCAGGGCAGGCGCGAGAAGGTCGAGAAGAGCTTCCAGAAGGTCCTCGACGAGCTGGCCCGGGGCCAGGGCCCCGCCTGGCAGAAGGTCATGGCCTTCATCGGCTCCGACCTCGAGGGCCAGGAGACCGCGGCGGCCGTGGTCGTGACCGACGGCGCCCAGATGCGCCAGGCCCTCCAGCAGACCTTCTGGAGCGTGGTGACGCCCCCGCTCAAGGTCGAGGCCCACTACAAGACCATCAGCAGCCTCTCGGCCCAGGTGGACGCCCGGAGGATCAAGGCCTTGGAGATGTACCTCGCCGGAGCCATGAGGCCCGAGGACTACGTCACCCGGGACAAGGCCCTCGACGAGTACGTGGCCGCCCTGTCCGCCTACGACGAGGCCGTCCTGAAGGCCTTCGCCTCTCCCGAGGTCTCGGGCAGCGCGGAGTGGTCCCGGGCCCTGGACAGCCTCTTCAGCCTGCGCCGCAGCTCCGAGCGGAGGCGCGACTACCTGCGCTACGGCCGCGGCATCCTCACCATCGACGCTGCCATCGGCCTGGCCGAGGGCCGGCTGACCGCCCTGCGCGCCGATCCCACGGACTCCCGGGAGATCCAGCCCGCGGCCGAGAGCATCGCCTTCCTGCGCTCGATGCGGGAGCGCTGGATCTCCAAGCCCTCCACGATCGACTCCCTGCTCTACGTGGCCCCGGCCGAGGGCGGCAGGCCCGAGTCCTGGAAGGACGAGCCCGGCCTGGCGTGGGTGACGGAGAAGGACCTCAAGTCCCAGAAGTACGCCCCGCGGGTGGTCGAGGCCGAGGGCCGGCGCTTCCTCCTGCCCGAGGGCAACTTGAGCCGCCTCTCCGGGACCGGCTCCTCCAGGGCCGACATGACCGCGGCCGAGGTCCTCAAGGCCGGCGGCCGCGAGATCGTGGCCGGCGCCGACGCCGAGAACGACCGCATGGCCGCGGCGGCCAAGAAGGCCTCCGAGATCGCCCGGCGCAGGCAGCTCGACGCGGCCCTCTCGGGCGCGGAGCTCGCCCTCGCCAAGGACGCCTACGAGGGGGTCGGCCAGCTCGACGGCACGATCACCCTCGAGAAGCTCCGGAGCCTCGAGCGCGAGGGCCGGGTCTTCTACTTCGACGCCCGGCCCGACGCCGGCGGCCGCAGGAACTCGCTGCACCCGATCGCCGCGCTCAGCAAGAGTCCCGCGGACCTCGTCATCATGGTCCAGGCCTGGGGCCAGAACCTGCCCGCGGACAAGTTCCCCACCCTCGAGGACATGCAGGCTTCGTCCTGGAAGGACGCCTTCGAGAAGGTCGAGTTCGGGGCCCAGGGCGTGCAGGCCCTCATCGTCGAGGCCAGGGACGCCGAGACCGCGGCCAGGCGCAGCGGCTGGCTCTCCCTCAAGCTGGAGAGCTACGCCTACGCCATGCAGGGCGAGACCGTGGTGGACGTCTTCGCCACGGAGGCGGAGTACAAGAAGGCCCTTGAGAAGGCCAAGGACTCGGCTGAGCCCTCCTCCAAGTGGGGCTTCCACAAGACCTCGGACCTCGTGCTCGGGCTCGACGAGTCCCACCGGGTCGTGGAGGCCGGGGACCAGGGCTTCGCCCTCAAGCTCGGCGACGGCACGGCGGTGAGCGCTCTCTCAGCGGAGCTCCTGGCCGCGGTCTCGGACTCCACGGGACGGGTGCTCAAGGCCTACACCTCGGAGACCGAGCTCGCCAAGGACGCCCGGACCTGGTGGCTCGAGGACGTGTCCGGCCAGGTCTACAAGCGCACGGACAAGGACATCTCGCCTACGCACCGCATGAAGCGCTACATCGACCCCTCCACCGGCGAGACCGTGTCCCTGGGCCGGCCGCTCCTGCAGCGGCGGGTGGACGAGGCCGAAGACGAGAGCGGCGACGTGGGTCGCTGGGCCTACATGCCCAGGAACTGGGGCAACATCGTCATGGAGCTGCCCCGCGGCATCGTGAAGGTCCCGGTGGAGATGATCACCGGCCGCGACCCCAACCAGGAAGGCTACATCGGCCGGGTCTACATGTACCAGACCGAGGGCGGCGCGACCCGGCGCTACGGGGTCGTGGGCACCGTCCTGCGCGTCATCGACATCTTCGAGCTCCTGCCCGACCCCGTGGACCGCTACATGGACCCGAGCCAGTTCCCGGACCGCGTGAACAACGACGGCGCGCTCCTGCCCGGCGAGTGGCAGCACGAGAAGGACCCCCGCACGACCGACGGCAAGCAGGACGTCCACTACGGCAAGGGCTTCCTCGCGCGGGAGATCCTGTGGGCCGTGGAGGACCAGCGCGACTCCCGCGGCCGGATCCTGGCCTCCTTCTCCGGCGGGGTGCGCCGGAGCTTCGTCGAGAGCGTGCGCGGCCGCGGCCAGAAGTACCAGGGCGGGTCCTACACCGATTCGCGCATCGACCACCAGCAGGGCATGATCCCGGCGGACGCGGCCCTGCGCCAGGTGGGGGCCAGCGTGGGCGCGGACGGCCGGGGCGTCGTGACGGCCAGGCCCGACCACATCGCGGTCCAGCGCGTGACCGCCGAGATCGAGGTCCGGCTGGGCGCCACCCAGCACGAGCAGCGCCAGCAGATCTACGAGGCGTACCTGAAGCTCGTGGAGCAGCGGACCCAGGCCCTGGCCTCCTCCCCGGCGGCCTCCAAGGCGGACCTGGGCTCCGCCGGCGCGGCGCGGGCAGGGGTTTCGGCCGCCTTGAAGACCGCGCTTCCCTCCGAGGGCCTGCCGGTGCCCCTGCCTCCCCTCCTTCCGAACCTGCCCCTGGCCGCCGCCGGCGCGCGCTGAGCATGGCTGAGAGAGACGACATCATCCGGTTCCTCGACGGCTATCTGGCCGTCAAGGACGTCAAGGACCGCTCCACCAACGGGCTCCAGGTCGAAGGCGGGGCCAAGGTGTCCAAGGCCGCCTTCGGCGTGTCCGCGTCCCGGGCGCTCTTCGAGGCTGCCGGCCGCTGGGGCGCCCAGATGGTCGTCGTGCATCACGGCATGCTCTGGGGCAAGTCCCAGGTCTTCAAGGGCCCGTTCAAGGCCCGGGTCCAAGCCCTGCTCCAGCGCGACATGACGCTCCTGGCCTACCACCTGCCCCTCGACCTGCACCCGGAGGTCGGCAACAACAGCCAGATCCTGCGCTACTTCAGGGCGCGTCAGCTCAAGCCTTTCGGCATGTACGACGGGCAGAGCATCGGGTTCAAGGGGGTGCTCCCCAAGCCCCTCTCCCTGCTCGAGGTCTGCGCGGTCTTGAAGGAGCGCCTCGACAGCAGTCCCCTGGTCCATCCCTTCGGGCCGGCCAAGGTGAAGACCCTGGGGGTCATCAGCGGGGGCGCGTCGGACATGGTGGACCAGGCCGCGGGCGCCGGCTTGGACCTCTACGTCACGGGCGAGCCCAACGAGCCCTTGCAGGAAGCCTGCCGGGAGCACGGGATCAACTGCGTCTGCGCCGGGCACTATGACTCGGAGAAGGCCGGGGTCCTGGCTTTGGCGGACCTCGTCCGCCGCAGGTTCCGGGTCGAGACCCGGTTCATCGACGTCCCCAACCCGACGTGACCGCGAGGTTCACGAAGGCCTACATCGAGATCGGCAGCGCCTGCAACATCCGGTGCGGCTTCTGCCCGGAGCTGCGGCGGCCCAAGGACCTGATGGGGCGAGAGCTCTTCCGCCGCGTGGCGGCCGAGGCCGCTCCCCTGGTCGAGCACGCCTTCCTCCATCTCATGGGAGAGCCCCTGGCCCATCCCTTGTTCGCGGAGTTCGTCGGGATCTGCGCCGAGGCGGCGCTCCCCGCCCATGTCGCGACCAACGGGACCCTCTTGTCCGAGGACAAGGTCGAAGCCCTGCTCCACCCCGTGGTCCGTCAGGTCAGCTTCTCCCTGCACAGCCTGGAGGCGGGCGCGCCCGGCGAGGAGACGGAGCACTGGCGGAGGATCGCGGCGTTCTGCCGGCGCGCCATGGCCGAGCGGCCGGACCTCTTCATCAACCTGCGGCTGTGGAACCTCTCTTCTCCGGGGGGTTCGCCTGACGCCAAGCACCTCGAACGCATCCGCTCGGCTTTCGGCGCGGACATGTCGGGTCCCGTGGATGTCCGCTCTCGCAAGGGGCGCAGGATCAAGGGCCGGCTCTGCCTGCACCTCGACACGCGCTTCGAGTGGCCGAGCCTGTCGGCTCCGACGGTCTCCGAGCGCGGGACCTGCCGGGGCCTGGGCGACCAGTTCGGGGTGCTCTGCGACGGCACCGTGGTGCCGTGCTGCCTCGACAGCGAAGGCTCCGTGCCCTTGGGCAACGTCGCTCGCTCACCGCTCGCGGACATCCTCTCCGGCTCCCGCGCCCGGGCCATGAGGGCCGGGTTCGCGGAAGGCAGGCGCGAAGAGGAGCTCTGCCGTCGATGCTCCTATAGCTCCCGCTTTCAGGTGAAGGGACCGGCGCGCCTGGGGTTGCTCGATGCCGGCTTGCGGCGGTAGCCGGGACGCCAGCCTGAGAGAGACGACCGGCACGCGGGACAGAAGAACCCGGCGTATTGGCCGTCCACGCCGTATTCCTTGTACTCGAGCCCGGCTCGCGTCAGCCCCTGGGCCTGCAGGATGCGTTTGTCGAGGACGGCATCGAGGTAGAGCGTCCGGCCTCGGGAGCCCGAGTCCTCGGTCCAGGTGGGCATGCTGAGCGCGGTCTTGGCCCCGGCGCGGCGCAAGGCTCGGGCCATGGGGGCCAGGTGCCGACAGGGGCGCGGAGCCATATGGGTGCGGGTATGATTATAAAGATAGAATGGACCCCATGGCAAGCGGCCTGTCCCGGTGGCTAAGGCATGACGTCCATCCTGCCGTCCAATTCGTCAAGTACGCCCTGGCCGGCGTCTTGGCCACGGCCGTGGACGTCCTGGTCTTCTATCTCGCCGCCATCCTCCTGCTCCCGGCGCTGACACCCACGGACCCGGCGGCCGTGCTCCTGGGCCTGGAGCTCGCTCCCGTGCCCGATGCCGTGCGGTCCAGCCACTACGTCTGGAGCAAGGTCATCGCCTTCTTCTTCTCGAACTTGACCGCTTACGCGGCCAACGTCCTGTGGGTCTTCGTCCCGGGCAGGCACCGGCGGTGGGTCGAGTTCTCCCTCTTCCTGGCGGTCTCGGCCACGAGCTTCGTGGTGGGCACGAGCCTGGGCTGGATGCTCATCGAGTGGGCAGGCCTTCCGACCACCTATGCCTACGTCGCCAACGGGGTCGCGGCCCTGGCCATCAACTTCGTCTGCAGGAAGTTCCTCGTCTTCAAGGGCTGAAAGAGGAGCCCCTCCGGGAGGTCCCGGAGGGGCTCCTGTTCCCGGCGTCGCGGTCAGCGGCCCAGGGCTGAGGGCGAGGGCTGATACACGGCCTTGTCGGTCTCCCCCACCTTCATGACGGAATCCTTCGAGATCTTCCCGACCCTCTTGAAGGAGTAGTCCACGTAGTACTTCTTGCCGGCTTCGAGCTTCTGGCTGAACTCGCCCGCGAACGCCTTGAGATCCACGATGTAGGATCCGGCGCTGGGGAAGGAGAGTTCCTTCTCGACCAGCAGGGCGTCGAACCAGTTCGGCACGTGCTTCTTGAGCTTGAGGATGAGCACGGTCTGCTCGCCCGCGTAGTGGGAGGCCCAGCGGTCCGCGAGGCTGAGCGTCATGTCCGAGCCGAGCGATCTGGCCGTGATCCCCGCGGGGTCGGGCTTCATCCGGATCTTCTTGATGGGCGAGACCACGTACCTGCCGTCGTAGTTGCCGCCCTGCACGGTCTTGTACTCGTAGGCGGTCTCGAGGTCGTCGAGGCGCAGCCACGGTCCCTCGAGGCAGACCTGGAAGGAGTCGTACTCCCAGGGATAGAGGGCCTGGCGGTCCCTGATGGCGACCGACGCGCGCTCCTGGTAGGTGCGGCCCGGCCGCTCGTAGCAGTTCTGGCCCGAGGAGGAGTGCGGGGTCCGGCCGTCGAGCAGGCGCGGGTAGCCGGGCCTGGGGTAGGGCTGTTGCGGCGGGTACGGCGGATACGGCGGCTGGGGGGCCGGGTAGCACTCCTCGACCCACTCGGTGCTCCGCAGGAGCACCTCGGTGCTGGCCGGGTTGTCCTCCGGCCTGAAGGTGAACGACGCGCAGTCGCGGTCGTAGCGCGTGAAATACTGCGCCACGGGACCTTGGGCGCCCGCCTTCTTGTCCTCGGAGGCGATCGCCTTGGCTTTCTGCAGGATGTCCGAAGCGTCGACGCCCTGGTCGAAGTCCGGCGCCGGAGCTTCTGCGCGGACCGGAGCAGCCAGCGACAGGAGCAGCGCCATCGCGGAGGCTGGGATCATGAGTGCGGCTTTCTTCATCTTGGGTCCCTCCTGGGCCGTTAGGCCCAAATATGTCCTAGGTCCATTATGCCACGCGGGGGGACCAAAAGGGAATAAGGCATTGGACCTAGACGCGTCTAGGTCCAATGGCCTAAGAGCCTAGCCCTTGATGCCGCCCAGGTAGGCGGAGAGGGCCGGCGCGAGGACCCGCTGGGCCTTGCGCTTGGCCTGGCTGAAGACGCCCAGCCGCACGCCTTCCTCGACGAGGGCTTTGACCGCCCCGCCGTAGTTGAGGGGCCGCTCGCGGACGCGGAAGGTCCAGAGGACGAACTCGAGGCTCTTGACGATGCGCGGGTCCTCGGAGAAGGCCGCGTCCGCGGCCCAGAAGAGGACGTACGTCCTGCCGCGGCCCGGCACGGCGTGGAGCACCACCCTGGCGTCCCCGGAGGCGCTGGCGAACCGGATCGTGCCGTCCAGGCGCAGGGCCTGGAGGTTGTCGAGCTTGACGCGGCCCACGGTCCCGGGCTGGAAGGTCGCGATCGCGGGGATGTTCCTGGCCGCGTTCCAGAAGTCCTCGGCGGCGTGCTTGAGCGTCGCGTCGGTGAGGACCGGCAGCTGGGTCGGGATCACGATGACCATGAAGATCGGGCGCATGTGGCCCACCGCCGTGGTCCCCTTCATGCGGAAGCCCATGGCGGGCTTGTTGACGAAACCGATGGGCGCTCCGAACGTGGAGTCCGCGGACGCGCACTCGATGGGCTGGGTCGCCCCCCTGACGAGTTCCCACCCGGGCAGGGGCGTCACCGCGAAGTGGCAGTAGTCGTGGATGAAGGCGTCCTTGGGCATGGCGAGGCCCTTGGCGGGGAAGAAGAGCCACCAGCCGGCCAGGCCCACGATGCCGGCGGCCAGCAGCGGGTAGAGGAGCGAGATGGGCTTCTCCGCGGGCGGCCCGGCCTCGGGCTCGTGGGACTTCTCCCAGGCCGTGAAGACGATCCCGCAGCGGCCGCACTTCTTGCTTTCCGCCGGTTGGGAGAGGTGGCAGTTCGGGCAGTCCATCAGAGCTCCACGCTCTGGTGCATGGACGGGACCACGACCTGCCAGCCGCGCTGGCTGCGCAGCTTCTGGCCGAACTCCTCGGCGGCCGAGGACTCCCCGTGCACCACGAAGGCGGTCTTCAGGGGCTCCTTGATGCCGGCGGTCCAGGAGAGGAGCTCCTGGAAGTCGGCGTGGCCCGAGAACCCGGCGAGGTCCACGACCTCGGCCCGGACCTGGACCTCCGCTCCCCGGATGCGGACCGTGCGCTCGCCGTCTACGAGCCGGCGTCCGCGCGTGCCCTCGGCCTGGAAGCCGGAGAAGGCGACCACAGTGCTCGAAAGGGGCAGGAGGTTCTGGGCGTGGGAGAGGACCCTTCCTCCGGACATCATGCCGGAGGAGGCGATGAGGATGGCCGGGCCCTTGAGCTTGGACAGGCGGCCCGAGTCCCGCTGGCTCTTGTGGAGCTGGACGTTCGGGCCCGCGATGCTCCCCCCTCCCTTGAGGAGGTCCATGCGGACCTGGCGGCCGGAGAGGTAGCGCAGGTAGATCGCGGTGGTGTCGAAGGCCATGGGGCTGTCGAGGTGGATGGGAAGGGAAGGGATCCGGCCCGCGTTCTGGAGCTCCTTGAGGATGAAGAGGATCTGCTGGGAGCGCCCCACGGCAAAGGCCGGGATGAGGAGGACGCCCCTCTTTTCGACGACGCTGCGCACGGTCTCGGCGAGCTCGTCGTGCGGGCTGGCGTTGGTGTGGAGCCTGTTGCCGTAGGTCGACTCGATGACGAGGTAATCGCACTGCGGCGGCGGGTCCGGGTCCGGGGTCATGGGCGCGTCGAAACGGCCGAGGTCCCCGCTGAAGAGGACCTTGACGCTCCTCCCGTCATCGTCCACCGTGACCTCGGCCATGGCCGAGCCCAGGATGTGGCCGGCGTCGAGGAACCTCACCGTGAAACGGCGGCCGACCTTGAACGGCCTGCCGTAGTCCACGGGAGACAGCTGCTTCACCGTGGCCTGGACGTCACCCTGGTCGAAGAGGGGCAGGGCCGGAGCATGCCGGGTGAGGCCCGTCTTGTTGAAGTAGGCGGCGTCCTCCATCTGCAGCTTGGCGGTGTCGGCGAGCACGATGGGCAGGATCTCCGCGGTGGGCGGGGTGCAGAAGACGCTCTTCGCGAAACCCAGGCGGACGAGCCGGGGCAGGACGCCGCAGTGGTCGATGTGGCAGTGGGTCAGGACGACCCCGTTCAATCCCGCGGCGCTGAAGGGGGTCGGTTCCCAGTTCTTGACGCGGAGCTCCTTCAAGCCCTGGAACATGCCGCAGTCCACGAGGAGGGATTCTCCCCCGCACTGGAGGAGATGCTTGGAGCCCGTGACCGTGCGCGCGCCGCCGTGGAAGGTAAGGGTGATCATCAGGAGCAAGTATAATATATACTCCCCTCCGAGCGAAAACCTTGAAGACCGACATCGGCCGATTGTTCTCCAGCGAAGGACCTCTCCCCGCCTTGGCCCCGGGCTTCGAGGAGCGACCCCAGCAGCGGGCCATGGCCGTGGCCGTCTTCGACGCCTTGACCGGGGGCCGCAGCCTCGCCGTGGAAGCGGGGACCGGGGTGGGCAAGTCCCTCGCGTACCTCCTCCCCGGAGCCCTGTGGGCGCTCGGCTCGGACCGGCGTCTGCTCGTTTCCACCTACACCCGCGCCCTGCAGGAACAGCTCGTCAAGCGCGAGCTCCCCCTGGCCGTCGCCGTGCTCGGCGGCATGGGCCTGCGCCTGGACTTCGCCATGCTCATGGGTTCGGACAACTACCTCTGCCTGCGCCGCCTGGCCCGCCAGCGGCGCCAGCCCGACCTCTTCGACCGCCGCTTGCGGCCGACCCTCGACGAGCTCGCGGACTGGGCCGTGGAGGCTCCGGGAGGCCTGCGCTCGACTCTTCCCGTCCTGGTGCCCGAGGGTCTCTGGCAGCGCGTGTGCCGCGACCCGGAGGCGTGCATGGGCTCCTCCTGCCCCTTCCGCGGGGACTGCCTCTACCGCAGGGACTGGGCCAAAGCCGAGTCCTCCCGCATCCTGGTGGTCAACCACGCGCTCCTGCTCTCCTCGCCGAAGCTCCCGGCCTTCGGAGGCCTGGTGATCGACGAGGCCCACAGCCTCGAGGACGCCGCGGTCTCGCATTTCGGGGCCGCGGTCTCGGACCTGGCCGCGGCCCGGACCCTCGCCGACGTCTCCTCGCCGGACTCCAGGCACGGGCTCCTGGGGCGCCTGGCCTGGCTCGATGCCGGGCAGCGGGACCGGATCGGGGAGTTCCTCTCCTCCTGCCGCGCCGAGGTCCGCGGCTTCTTCTCGGACCTCGCTCGGGTCCACGGCCTTCCCGAGCCGTCATCGGCGGCCAGGCCCCGCGGGACCCGCGGCGAGGACGTCCTGGCCCGGCGCCTGGACCCGGACCACGGCTTGGAGGGCATCCCCGGACTGCGTCCCCTCGAAGGGCTCCTGGCGCAGGCGTGCGACGCGTGCGTAGACCCCGAGGACGCCTCCGAGCTCAGGACCCTGGTCTCCCGCCTGGCCAGGCTCAGGGGAGACATCGAGGCGTGCCTCAAGAAGGCGGACGCCTCGCTCGCCCGCTGGGTGGAGGTCGCAGACGGCAGGGTCGTGCTCCGCGCCGCTCCCTTGGACCTCTCCCCCCTGCTCGAAGAGTCCCTGTTCTCCAAGGATGCTCCGGTGATCCTCACTTCGGCCACGCTCTCGACCGGCCGGGGACTCCGGGAGTTCAAGTCGCGGGTCGGAGCCGAAGGGGCGCGGGAGCTCGTGCTCGATTCTCCCTTCGACTACCCGTCGCAGGCCGGACTCCTGCTGGTCGACGACCTGCCCGAGCCCGGCAAGGACCCCGGCTACGAGGCTGCCGTGGCCGACGCCTGCCGCCGCGTCGTCGCGGCCGTGCCGGGCGGGATCTTCCTCCTGTTCTCGAGTTGGAGGGTCCTGCGCGTCGTGGCCGGCATGCTGAAAGGCAAGGTCAAGGGGCGGCCCCTCTGGTGCCAGGGCGAGACCGGCAACGAGGCCCTCCTCGAGCAGTTCATGTCCGCGCGCGACGCGGTGCTGCTGGGCGTCGACACCTTCTGGCAGGGCGTCGACGTCCAGGGAGGGGCCCTCAAGTGCGTCGTCTTGACCAAGCTGCCTTTCCCCAACTTCGCGACTCCTCTCGAGGAGGCCCGCCGCGAGTTCATGGAGTCCCAGGGACGGGGCTACTTCGAGGACTACAGCGTGCCCAGGGCCGTGGTCAAGTTCCGGCAGGGGTTCGGCCGCCTCATCCGCTCCGCCGAGGACCGCGGGGCCGTGGTGGTGCTCGACTCCCGCATCCTCAAGCGGCGCTACGGCAGCCTCTTCCTCGACGCCCTGCCGCGCTGCGCTCGGCTCGGGTCGTTCAGCGAGCTCAAGGCTTTCTTCCGGGCCTGAGCTGTCTGCTCTCCAGCAGACGCAGGGCCTGCCAGGCTGAGAAGGGCAGGATGAAGGGCAGGTACACGATCCGATGCCGCGTGGCGCTGCCCAGGTCCACCTCCATGAGGCTGCTGGCCAGCCAAACGCAGAGGAAGAAGAGCAGCAGCGGAGCCCGGCCAGGGTTGAACGCCCAACGCAGGGCTCCCGGCAGCGCGAGGAGGGCCAAGGCCAGGATCAGCACATTCTCGGCCGAGGCGAGCATCCTTCCGATGTTGCCTTCCATGGGATAGAGTCCGGGCAGGGGCATGAAGAGCACGGTGAAGGCCCCGGCCGGCAGGAAGGAGGCGATGTCGGTCCATGTCTTGAGCTCGAGGTCCGCGAAGAGCTGGGTGCCCACCCGGCGGTGGTGCGAGGCCTGGGCATAGGCCTGGTCGCTCTGCTGGCGGGCCCTCCTGAACTGCGTCAGCCATTCCGGGGTCCAGGGCTCGACGTTCCGGGCCCCGTCCTGAGGAGGCACGTAGCCTTTCACGAAGGGCACCGTGTCCCGGGGAGCGAACGACATGTGGTAGCGTTCGAAGAGCCAGGCCGAACCCGGCCGGAACACGGCCACGGCCAAGCCCACGCAGGCGCAGGCCCACAGCCCGCGGCGAAGGGACCACGGGTCCTTCCTCCCCTCGAAGGCCTTCCAGGCTGAGCCCGCAAGCAAGACCGCCCCGGCCGCAGGCACCAGGTGGTCCCTGAGGAGTCCGGCCAGCAACAGGGCGAGGGCCCCTCCCAGGGGTGCCAGGTCCGAGACGCGGGCACGGGGCTGTTCCGGCTCCTCCCTCCCGGCTGCCAGGACCAGGTAGAAGGCGGCAGCAAGGGCCAGCAGGGTCCAGGCCTCCTTGGTGTTCTGGGAGGTGTAGAAGACGTGGGTCGGCCATAGCGCGAGCAGCAGGCCCGCGGCGAGAGCGGCGCGGTCCGCTCCCTTGCCGGCGAGCGGGGGCGAGAGGCTGCGGACCAGCAGGAACCACAGGAGCACGGACGCGCTGGCCAGGGTTCCGTTGATGAGCTTGAGCAGCAGGGGAGCGGTGCCGAGATGATAATAGAAGAAGATGACCCAGGTGGTGTAGATCTCCCGGTTCGGGGTCAGCCGGTACGGCTTGGGACGGCCCGCCCGCCGTTCCGCGGCGAAGAGGCGGGCGTCCTGGTCGTAAAGCGCGGCGTCCGCATAGGCGTAGGCCGGGAAGATCGGGTGGCGCTCGGTCACCAGGGCCACGGACCAGCGGGCCAGGAGCGCTGCCGCGGCCAGCACGAGCAGGGAGCGCTGCATGGCGGGGATTATACCAATCGCGACAGGGCCATGCTCGGCGGAGCCCCCCCCTTGGTATAATATGGCCCCGACACGATGGCATCAGACCCCGACGTCCAGTCCGGCCCGGCCCGCTGGCAGGCAGTCGCAGGAGCCGTCCTGGTGGCTCTCTGCATCGGGGTCAACCTGTGGCACAGCCGCCGTACCGCCAAGGCCCCGGCCTTCGACGACGCGCTCTACCTGGAGACCAGCTTCAAGCTCTATCGGGCCCTGACGGAGCAGGGCCCCGCGACCTTCCTTTCCGAATACGCGGACTCCTTCAAGACCAAGGCTCCCCTCTTCTCCGTCCTGCCCATGCCGTTCTACGCCGTCTTCGGCATGTCCATGCGCTCCATGCAGTTGGTCAATATGGCCATGCTGGCCCTGCTCGGCCTCTATGTCTTCCTCTTCGGCCGCCGCCTCTATGGCGGGACCGTGGGCCTCATGGCCCTGGCCGCGGCCATGACCCTGCCCCAGCTCTTCTGCCTCTCGCGCGTCCTCCAGGTCGAGGTCTCGCTTGCCGCGGTGGTCACGGGCTTCCTCTATCATCTCTGGAGCTCGGAGGGGCTGTCCCGGCGGGGCCATGCCGCGGCCTCAGGCCTCCTGCTGGGCGCGGGCTTGCTGCTCAAGGTGCTCTTCCCTGTCTTCGTGCTCGGCCCGGCCCTTCTCATGTTCTTCCTGCGTTGGCGCGCGTTCCGGGCCGAGCGCCGTGCCGCGGGCGCCCAGGCCGGGTGGCGCGAGTTCCTCTCCGAGCTCGAGCCTTCCTTGAAGCTGGTCCTGGGCTTGGGCGCTGCGGTGGCCCTGACCTGGTACGCCTGGAACCTCCTCTACGTGACGGGATACTTCTTCAGGGCCAGCGTGGGCGACATCGCCAGCCACTACGGCGACACCAAGGTCTGGTCTCCGGCCGTGATCTTGAAGTACTGGGGGATCCTGGTCTTCAACGAGGTCTCTCCCTATTACGTCGTCCTTGGCCTGACGCTCTCGGCCTGGGCCCTGGTCCGGAGGTCCTTTCCCGGGCAAGGCACCCTGATGCTGGGGCTCTGGCTGGGCCTGCCCCTGGTCGCGGCTACGCTCGGGGTCAATAAGGAGGCTCGGATCATCGCGCCCTGCCTGCCCGCCTTGGCACTGCTCATGGCCAGGGGTTTGGACTTCGCTCTCGGCGCCTCGGCCAAGGGCAGGCTGGCTTGCGCGGTCCTGCTCGTTTTCCCCGTCATCCAATACTGCCACGTGAGCTTCGGCGGGGTCCTCCCGGAGCTGACAGCGGGGAGTCGGCCCCTGGTGACTCCCCCTTCGCGCCTCGGAGGCGCGCCCCTGGGTTCGGCGGGCTGGGACCACTCAGGCCTCATGGAGCGCATCAGCGACGCGGTGGGGGCAGGTCCCGCGGTCGTGGCGCTCGGCTCGGAAACGGATAGCATCAACGCCAACAACATGTCGTATTTCAGCAGCCTGGCCGGCCACCCCATCAAGTTCATCAGCTACGGCTGGATGGAGGGCCGCATCGAGATGGTGGTCGCCAGGCTTCAGGACCGCGGGGCGACCCATCTGCTCGAGGTCCGGGGCCTGCCTGAGGAGGTGCTCCCTCCCACGGTCAGGGTCGTGGAGCCCCAGGTCCAGGCTCTCATCGCCCAGGGCCGCCTGCCCTTCCGCCGGGTCCTGGAGTACCGCCCCGCTCCTGGCGTGACCGCCGTGCTTTATGAGCGGAACGGGGAGATCCGGCTCTTCGGCGCTCCCCCTCCGGGCGCGACCGCGCCCCGCATGACTGCGCCGGCCTCCAGGGCAAGGCCTCGGCGATGAGCCGAGGAGCGCTTCGGACCTGGGCAGGGCCGGCCTTCCTGGCCGCGGCCGCGGCCCTGGTGTTCGGGCCCCATGTCCCATGGGCCGGCTTGCATCTCGACGACCATCCATTCCACTGGACTCTGTCACGCGCCGACTGGGGATCGATGTGGGTTCAATTCCAGGCCTATGTCCCTGGCCGCAACCTCCACATCCTCTACACCTGGCTGCTCTACAAGGTCCTGGGCCCCTCGCCCGAGTCCCTGCACGTCTTCGGCCTGGGGCTGGACCTGCTCAACGTCCTCCTGGCATGGGCGTTGGCCAGGCGTCTGGGAGCCGGGCTGGGGACGGCTCTTCTGGCTTCCGGGCTCTTCCTGACCTATCCGAACCACGGAGAAACCCATTTCTGGACCTCAGCCATCGTCATGAACCTCCTCTCCACGACCCTGGTCCTGGCCGCCGCCTTGGCCGCCTGTTCCGGCCTGAGCCTGGCGGCTCTGGCGCTCTACGGCCTGGCCCTTTTCGACTACGACCAGGTCTTCCTGATGTGGGTTCCCATCCTCCTCTGCCTCGACACGAGTCCGACCACGGGCAGGCGCTGGCCCAGGCTCGCGCTCTTCGCCGGGACTGCCGCTGCCTTGGCCGTGGTCCACGTCGCCCTGCGTCACGGCGCTCCGGCAGGGAGCAATCCCACGGTCCAGTGGGGCTCCGTCGCGGCGCGCGCTGCCCAGGCCGCGGCCATGTCCTTGGCGCCGTTGGTGAAGCTCCCTCGCTGGGACACGCTTCACTCCCTGGCCGGGGGGCCGGCCCCCACCGCTGTCCTGGCCGCGCTCCTCGGAGGCGCCTGGGTCTGGACCATGAGGAGTCTCTGGCGCTCCTCCGACGAGGCGCCCTCCCGGCGGTTGGCCCTGGTCGGTCTGGCGTGGTGGTCGGCCGCCTATTTCCCGAACCTCTTCTGGTTCATGAGCGGCAGGCACCACTACCTCCCCAGCCTGGGACTGGCCCTGGCCGCGAGCTCCGCCGCGGCCTGGCTGCTGGGGCGTCGTCCCGGCGCAGGCGCCGGCCTGGCTGTGCTGGGAGCCGTGTTCTTCGGTCTGAGCTCCGCTCTGGCCCTGGGCCAGGGTTGGTCCTGGAAGACGTCCTGGACGCTCATGCAGCGCTTCGCAGATCAAGCACCGGACATCCTGGGACCGGAGCCTGAGAGCATCTACCTTCTCGGCGCTCCCCTGCGGGTCGGCTACGCTCCCGCCTTCCCTCTCACCTGCGAGCATGGCGTGGTCTTCGGCTACCGCACCGGCCGCCAGCCTCCGGTCAACGCGGTCACGGTCGCTCCCACGCGCGCCGGGCTCTTCTCCCTGAACTATCCCGAGATCTTCGGCGATTCCTATTTTCAGTGGCGGCCTCTCTCCGGAGCTCGGGTCCTGGTTTACGGCTCCGAGGGGAGGTTGGAGTGCAGCCGGACCCTCGACCTCGGTCTTCCAGGGGGACGGTCCGCGGTCCTGGAGCTCCCGGGGACTGCTCGCTGCGGGGCCAGGCCGAGGCTTCTGGTCCCGGTGTGGCTGGAGTCGAGCCGCCGCGGCCGGGTCTCGGGTCCTCCGGCTGACGCGGTCCCGGGCGGTCCTGTCCTGCGTTCGGTCTCGGCCAGGACGGGGAAGGGGCTCCTGACTCTCAAGGTGGTCTGGAGCGGGACGCCGGGCCGCGATTTCGCCTTCATCCCCAGACTCTACGACTCTTCGGGCAGGCTCATCTACAAGCCCGTGTACGGAGAGGATCCGGCTGACCCTGCCTCGGCCCGGATGCTCTGGCCGGCCCTCGACGATCTCATCCCGGCCTCGACATGGAAGAAAGGAGACGCGGTCGAGGAGGTCTTCCACCTGCGCCTCGAGGCGCCCTTGCCGGAAGGGCCGGCCCACGCCTCCTTCGAGGTGTTCTCCTCCGCGCCTGAAGGGGTCTGGCCCCGGCTCGGCGAGGTGCGGGCCCCAGTGGCCATGGAGGCTGAGTGAAGCCGGGCATCCCTTGGGTCCGGGCGCTGCTGATCCTGTTGGCCGTCGAGTTCGCGGGCCTGCGCCCGGGCAGTTTCGGCACGGGCTGGCACCTCGACGATTGGTACGAGGTGTCCTTGACCGTGCAGGGACCGGAGTACGCAGACGGGGTCCGGGGGTTTGCCGACGCAGGCATCTATTGGGACCGCCCCTTGAACATGCTGCTCCTCCCCCTGGTCCACCGCCTGAGCGGGGTCTCTTCCGAGGACCCTTTGCCTGCCAGGCCCTGGGTGCCCCAGACGCTCTTGGCGTTCTTGGAGGCCGGCGAGGGACTGCTCCTCTTCCTCCTTCTCGAGCGGCTCCTGGGGAGCCCGGGTCTCGCCTTGACCGCGGCCGGCCTGGCTCTCCTGTTCCCGAACCGCGCAGGACTGCACTTCCGGCCGGGCCTCATCGGTCAACAGCTCTCGCAGGTCCTGATGCTGGCCAGCATGTTGGCGCATCTGCGATGGAGGGAGTCCGGAAGGTCCTGGTTCCTGGCCGCCGGAGCAGGGCTCTATGCTGGTGGGCTTCTGGTGTTCGAGACTCCGATGCTGGCTCCGCTGCTGCTGGCAGGCGCGCTCGCCGGACGCTCCTGGGCGGAGAGCGGAGACCCTGGCAAGGCGGCCCGTGAAGCGGCGCGGTGCCTGGCTCCTTACGCCGCCGTGCTCGCGGCCGTGGTGCTCTGGAAGTTCGCGGGACTGAGGTTCATCCCGGAGGCCATGAACCAGAAGTCGGAGAAGCTGTCCTTCTCCGTCTCCAACGCGGCCAAGGTGCTGGCCGCTGGCATGGGCTGCACCACGCTCTGGCCCTTGACCCTGAGCTGTCTGCGGCTCCGCGACGCCCTCGCGGAGCTGGGCAGGCTCTGGCTGGTCCTTCCTTTCTTCGCCGTTTGGGCCGCGCTGACGCTCCGCAGTCACTTGGACCGCGGGCCGATCCCTGGACGGGAGGTCCGGTGGACCCTGGCTGGAGCCGCGGCCTTCGGCTTCGTCGGCACCTACGCCCCCTTCATGGTCTCAGCGCATCATATGCCCTACGTCAACGGCATCCTGAGCCGGGTCAACGGCGTGAGCGCGTGGGTGGGAGGCTTGTGGCTGGCCGCCGGAGTCGTCCTCCTTCCCGGCCGCTGGCGCGGCCCGTGCCTGGGGTTGCTGCTGGCAGCGTTCACCTGGACGAACTGGGTCGAGGCCCGGGCTTGGGCCCGGGCCTGGGAGGAACAGAAGGAGATACTCTCCTCCCTGGTCCCGCAGGTCCGCGGCCTTGCCCCTGGGCCTTCGTCCATCCTGCTCCAGGGCGCGGCCAGGACCGTGCACGGCGCGACCGTCTTCGACAGCAACTACGATCTCGGCTGGGCGTTGAGGATGCTGACGCAGCGGCCGGACCTGCGCGCCAATGTCCTTGGTCCGGACATGGAGGTCAGGGGCGCAAACCTTGTCCAGACGTCGGGCGGGGTCGTGACCAACAGCTATCCCCTCGCGGTTCTGCGGGTCTACGATCACCGCACCCGGCGCCTGGGCCCTGCCGAGGTATTGTCCCCTCCGCCGCCGGTTAAGAGGAGTGTCCTCTTCAAGCTCCTCTTCGGCCCCGGCATGGACCCATAGACGGTGCCTGGCATTGTATTGATTGTATTTTTCTTGCGAAAAATACAATCAATACAATGCCAGGCACCGAATCAAAAATACAATTTGTACAATGCCAGGCACCGGAGGTAACACCATGCACGTCACGAAATCCATCCTCTATTTCAACGAGCCCGGCGCAGGCTGCCTGAAGGATTGCGCCGATGCCGCGGCGGCGCGGGCCGCGGACTTGGGGCTCATGCACGCGGTCTGCGCCACCACTTCGGGCCGGACCGCCCTGGCCCTGGCACGGGCCCTGGCCAAGGCCGGGAGCAAGGCCAGGGTCGTGGGCGTGGCCTACGCCGAGAACTACGCCAGGAAGTGGGGCAGGCTCAACCCGAGGATCAAGGTCCAGGCCGAGGAGCTCGGCGTCGTGTTCTGCAGCGCGGGCCATGCCATGGGCGGCATCAACACCGCGATCTCGGACAAATTCGGCACCCTCACGCCCAACAAGCTCATCGCCGCCGCCTACTACACCCTCGGCCAGGGCTTCAAGGTCGCGGTCGAGGTCTCCCTCATGGCAGCGGACCAAGGTCTCGTCCCCTCGGGCAAGGAGGTCCTCGCCCTGGGCGGCAGCGCCAACGGCGCGGATACCGCTCTCGTCATCCGGGCGGCTTGCTCCGGCGAGTTCTTCAAGCTCAGGGTCCCCGAGATCGTCTGCTTGCCCAGATAGAACGGTGCCTGGCATTGTATTGATTGTGTTTTTCCCGAGAAAAATACAATCAATACAATGCCAGGCACCGGACAAAACTGCGGAGAGAGAGGGATTCGAACCCTCGAAACCCTTGCGAGTTTACAGGTTTAGCAAACCTGCGCCTTAAGCCTCTCGGCCATCTCTCCAGCGGCTGCTATTGTACCAAAGAGTCAAGCCTCGCGTACCACGGACGCGAGACCCGAGCGCACGCGCAGGCGGGCGGCGACATCGAAGACGTCCACCCTGCCGCACCAGTCGACGTCGCGGGACAGGCCGAGCCCGAGGAGGGCCCGGCCGTTGCAGCCGGCCTTGAGCGAGCGCACCAGGCCGCGGCGGTTGAGGCCGTAGGAGGCGCAGACCGCCATGGCCGAATCCGAGAGCAGGGCGGAGGGCAGGGCTTTGCGGACCAGCCCGGCCAGGCACCCGGCGGCCAGGCCGTCCTCCCAGGAGAATTCGGTCACCGTGCCCGCGCACACGATGCGCAGGTCCACCCTTCCCTTCCTGAGCTCCGCGGTCACGGCCTTGGCCGTGGCGGACAGGTTGAGGAAGGAGGAGATGTAGACGGCCCGCGCTTTGCGGCAGGCATGGATGGCCTTGGTCCCGTTCGTGGTGGCCATGACGATGGTCCTCCTGCGCACGAGCCGGTCCGTGAAAGCCTGCGGGGAGTTGGCCAGGTGGAAGCCCGGGATGCGGACGCGGTGGCGCTCCCCTGCGAGCAGGCATCCGGGCAGGAGCGCTGCCATCTCGCGCGCGTGCTCGACCGAGGAAGCGGGCACGATGCGGGCCGCGCCGTGAGCCAAGGCCGTGGTCATGCTCGAGGTGGCGCGCAGGACGTCGAAGATGACGCAGACCGAGGCCGAGAGGTCGCGTTCGGGGAGGTCGCGGATCTCGGTCGGGGTGAGGATGACGTCTATCACTGGGGGTTGAGCCGGAAGTAGTCCGCGAGCACGATGTCTTCCGAGCCCGGGGCCTGGAGCTCCTTGAGGAGGTCGGGCAGGGGCCGGGCCGCGTCGTCGAGCGGATAGGGCAGGACGAAGCTCTGCCGGACCGGGGCGCGGCGGGCGACGCTCTCGCCGATGCCGGCGCGGTAGAGCATGTGCCCCATGCCCGCGACGACCACCACGGTCCCGCATCCCTCGCGGAGGACGTCGACGACGCTCTGGCCCATGGTCTCGTTCCAGGCGGCCATGGCCTCGAGCATCCTGGCCTCCCTGGCGGGGTCGAGCTGGCCGTGGCCGTTGATGGTGCGCTTGACGTAGGCGAGGTAGCGGGGCTCGACGATGGGGTCCACCCTGCGGGGCAGGAGCGCGCGCTCCTCCGGCTTCAAGCCCGCGAGCCCGAGCTTGGCGATGTTCCGGATGACCGCGGACGGGGCGTTGAGCGCCCGGACCGGGATGGCGTTCTCTTTCGCGTAGGCGAAGAGCGGCGCGTAGAGCTCCCAGGCGAAGCCCCAGGCCTTCTTCCAGAAGGCCGCGAACTCGGCTTCGCTCATCCGGCCCGCCATGTAGTCGTCGAGCGCCTTCTGCTGGGTGATGTCGACCATCTCAAGTCCCATGGCCACGCGGCCTCCCCGGCGATGGACCTCCCGGAGGACCTCGAGTTGGACGGCGTGGTGCAGGGCCTGGTCGTGCTGCTCTCCGGCGTAGACCACGGCCGAGCGGGAGATGTCGGCGGCAAAGTCGTCCCAGGGGGTGAGCGCCGCGCCCTGGGAGGCGACCACCACGCGCTCCGCCGAGGCGGCGGTCCGGATGCCGGGAGGCAGGACCGGGACGGGGATGCCCCGGACGGCCTCGAAGAGGTCGAACGCCGCGCCCGGGGCCCTCCGGTCGAAGTCGAGGACGGGTCCGGCGGCGGCCTGGGAGGCGAGGAGCGCGCTCAAGGAGAGGGCGAAGAAGCGGGAGAGGGGCATGGCCCTATTGTAACTCTAAAGCCGGGCGGGATGGAAGCCGGGCGCGGGGGTCAGATGAGGCAGTCGAGGATGAAGACCGCGGTCATGGTGAGCGCGATGAGGATGTGGCCGGCGAAGGACGCGAGCAGGCCGATCCCGGCGCCGAGGCCCGCCTTGAGCGCGGCGCCCGGGGGCCTGCGCGCCACCGCGACCTCGGCGCAGGCCGCCCCGAGCACCGCGCCCAGGGCCAGGCCGACCGGGCCGAAGAAGAGCCCGACGAACGCTCCGGCCGCGGCTCCGGCCAGTCCCCAGCGGGTCGAACCGAAGCTCTTGCTGCCCAGGGCAGCGCCGAGGAACTCCGCGGCCAGGCCGAGCCCGGCGAGCAAGCCCATGGCCGCGACCGTCCACCAGGAGAGGTACTGCGGGAGGAAGACCTTGTGGAGGACCGCGCCCGCGAGGATCACCGGGGTCCCGGGGACGCAGGGCACGAGGGTGCCGACGAGGCCGACGACCATGAGCAGCAGGGACAGTCCCCAGGCCGCGGCTGCGGGCATCAGGGCGCCGTCTGGGAGGCGACCCTCATGGCCTTGGGGATGTAGGCGCAGTACGGATCCGTCTCCAGGAAATCGCCGGTCACGGCCCAGGCCCGGGCGCGCGAGCCGCCGCAGACCCCGTTGTACTCGCAGGCTCCGCAGCGGCCCTTGAGGAGCTTCGTGTCCTTGAGCTCCCGGAAGGGATGGGCGTCGCGGTAGGTCTCGGCCAGGGGATGGGTGCGGACGTTGCCCGCGGCCAGCGGCAGCCAGGGCGAGGGGCAGATGTTGCCGACGTGGTCGATGTAGATGCAGCCGTTGCCGGCGTTGACGGCTTTCTCCGGAGCTTCCCCCCCGCCGCAGCCCGCGGTGGACTTCTTGGTCGGGAAGCCCTGGGCGGCTTTTTCGAGGACGAAGCGGTTGTAGTGCGGCGCCTCGGAGACCTTGACGTCGTAGGGGGCCGAGAGGCTCAGGCCGTGCAGGCGCTCGAAGACGTCCTCGAAGTCCTGGGCGGAGATGCCGCGCAGGCCGCGCACCCTGCCCGCGGGGATCAGGAAGTGGAGTTCCCAGCACGAGAGCCCGAGGGTGCCGACCAGGGAGATCATGCGCTCGATGTGGCCGAAGTTCCATTCCGCCACGCAGGTCCTCACCGCGGCCCGCACGCCCGCGGCCCGGACGGTCTCGATGCCCTTGAGGGAGAGGTCGAAGGACCCCTCGGACTTGCGGAAGCCGTCGTGGGTGGAGGCGTCGGGGCCGTCGATGCCGAAGCTCATGCCGTCGATGCCGGCTTCCTCGAGCTGGGCCACCCGTTCCGGGGTCACGGACGGGGTGGCGGCGGGCCAGGCGTACATGCGCAGGCCCAGATGCTTGCCGTGCTGGATGAGTTCCGCGAGGTCGGGCCTGTTGAGGCAGTCCCCTCCCGAAAGGATGACGATGGGCCCGTCCATGGAGGCGACGTCGGTCAGCAGCCGCTTGCCTTCCTCGGTCGAGAGCTCACCGTCGTCGCGGGAGGCCAGGGTCTCGGCCCGGCAATGGCTGCAGGCCAGGGGACAGGCCCGGGTCGTCTCCCAGATGGTGAACAGGGGGGCCTGCTTGAAGTCGATCTTCACTGTGGGGGCTTAGGGCCCTCGTCGGGCTTCTTCGGGGGAGTCTCCTCCTCCTTCATGCCCTTCTTGAAGGCCTTGATGGACTTTCCGAAGCTCTCCGCGAGCTCGGGTATCCTCTTGGCTCCGAAGAGCAGGAGCACGACCGCCGCGACCAACAGCCATTCACCCCAGCCAGGAGAGAACATTCAGGTTCACCTCTCGAATGCCTTCATTGTGCCATTTTTTGGGCCGGGGTGACAGTCCCGAGGTCTTCAGGAGCCCTTCCGCTCAGCGAGGACGTCCGTGACGAAGGCTTCCCGGTCGTCGTCCCAGGCCTTCTGCAGCTCGTCGGACCAGCCGAGCATGATGCCCGGGCAGCGCTCGGCGAGGTGCCGGAACAGGGCCGCGGCCTCCTCGGCCGTCGCTTGGGCCCGGCAATCCTCCCCGGCCGCGGAGCGGAACTCCGCGTAGGGAAAGCGCCGGACCGGGATCGTGTGGAGGATCTTGAAGACGTCCTCCTTGGGGAACGCCCAGACCAGGTCGTCGAGACGCCGCACCGCGAAGCTCTCGCCTCCCGACACCACCAGCCAGCGGCTCGTCACCGTGACCTCGGGGCCGAACCGGGAGTTGGACGGGCTGGCCAGCTCGCCGGCGACCTCGCTGAGGACCTGGGGCAGGGAGCCGAAACGCCGGAGATAGGAGAGCTCGGGCGAGGTCCGGGGGATGAGCAGGACCTTGAGGCTCCTGAAGAACTCCCAGCAGAAGATCGCGAGCGCCCCGCCGAACACGGCGAGCCAGAAGAAGGGGATCCAAGGCTTCTCCGCTTCACCGAGATAGATCAGCGCGCCGATGCCGGTGAGGAGGAGGACCGCAGCCCCCATGGGGAGGGACCATCCCATGCAGGAGCGCAGCGCCGCCTTGCGGATGGAAGAAACGGCCCAGTCGGGGAGGATATCGTCATTCATAGCGGAGGGCCTCGATGGGCGAGAGGAGCGAGGCCCGGCGCGCGGGCCAGTAGCCGAAGACCACCCCCACCCCGGCCGAGAAGAGGAAGGCCATGGCCACGGACTGCGGCGAGACCACCACGGCCCAGCCCGCGAACTTGGAGATGGCCAGCGAGACCCCGCCTCCCAGGAGGATGCCGATGACCCCGCCCAGGGCGGCCAAGGAGGCCGATTCCATCAGGAACTGCGACAGGATGGCGCGCCGCGTGGCGCCGAGCGCCTTCCTCAGCCCGATCTCGCGCGTGCGTTCGCTGACGGACACGAGCATGATGTTCATGATGCCGATGCCGCCCACCAGCAGCGAGATCGCGGCCACGATGCCCAGGAGGGTCGCGAAGGTCTTGGTCGTGCCCTCGAGCGCGGCCTGGAACTCGGCCATGTTCCGCAGGTCGAAGTCGTCCTCCTTCCACTCCGGGAGCTTGTTGCGCCGCCGCATGAGCGTCCGGACGTCGGCCATGGCCGGAGCGATGGCGTCGGGGCCGGCGCACTCGAAGGCGATGCTGTTGAGGTACTTCTTGCCCACGAGCCTGCGCATGGCGGTCCTGAGCGGAACGAGGACCATGTCGTCCTGGTCCCGGAACCCTCCCCCCCCCTTGGCCGGCAGGATGCCGATGACCTGGAAGCTGATGCGGTTGAGCTTGACCGTCTTGCCCACCGGGTTCTCGGCGCCGAAGAGGTTGGTCACCACGGTCTGGCCGAGGAGGACCACGCGGCTGAGCCGTTCGTTCTCCTCCTCCGTGAAGAACCTGCCGTAGTACGGCTGGGAGTTCCGCATGGAGGCATAGACCGGGGTCGCGCCCGTGACCTGGGTGTTGGCGTTCTTGCCGCCGTAGACGATCTGGACCGAGCCGCTCACGTTGCCGTCCACGGCCTTGATGCGCGGGCTGGCCTTGGCGATGGCCTTGAGGTCGTCGAGGTCCAGGCGGCTGGCCGAGCCGCGCTCGCCGCGCACGCCGCGCGAGGAGGGCGAGCCCGGCATGACCATGACCAGGTTCGAGCCGAGGCTCGCGAGCTGGGCCTCGATGGATCTCTGCGCGCCCTTGCCCAGCGCCAGCATGGCGATGACCGCGGCCACGCCGATGAGGATGCCCAGCATGGAGAGCCCGCTCCTGACCTTGTTGGCGGCCATGGCGCGCGCGGCCGAGGCCCAGTACTCGCGGAACTCGGCCAGGCTCGAGCCCGCTGGGTGGACCAGGGCCGGCGTCAGGCGCGAGGGCTTGACCGAGGTCGCGGTCTTTCCGGACGCTCCTGCGCCCGCCTCGGCGGAGCCGGCGGCCGAGTCGGAGACGACCAGGCCGTCCCGGATGCGGATGATGCGGCGGGCGTGCGCGGCCACCTCGGGGTCGTGGGTCACGATGACCACCGTGACCCCGCCCCTGTTGAGGAGCTTGAGGTAGTCGAGGATCTCCGCGGACTGGTCCGTGGCGAGGTTCCCGGTGGGCTCGTCTGCGAACACGACCTTGGGGTGGTTGGCCATGGCGCGCGCGATGGCCACGCGCTGCTGCTGGCCGCCCGAGAGCTGGTTGGGCTTGTGCTCGACGCGGTCGCCCAGACCCACCTCGCGCAGGAGGTCCCGGCTGCGCTCTTCCCGCATGGCTGCCCCGGAGTAGATCATGGGGAGCATCACGTTCTCCAGCGCGGAGGTGCGGGAGAGAAGGTTGAACATCTGGAACACGAAGCCGATGAAGCGCGAGCGGATGGCCGCGGCCTCGTCCTCGCCGAGCCGGGCGACGTCCTTGCCCGCCAGGCGGTAGGAGCCCGAGGTGGGCTTGTCGAGCATGCCGAGGATCTGCAGGAGGGTGGACTTGCCGGAGCCCGAGGGGCCCATGATGGCCGCGAACTCGCCCTCCTCGATGACGAGGTCGAGGCCCTTGAGGATCTTGAGCTCCTCCTCGCCCATCCGGTAGGAGCGGGTGATGTCGTGGAGCTCGATGAGGGCCATGCTCCGTCCCGAGGGGTTAGGAGCCCCCGGCCCTCCTGCTGCGCTGCGCCCCGGTCCCGCCCTGGCCCGTCCCGGACTGCGTGCCGCCGGGACGCCTGCCGAAGGAGAACATGCTCGAGAGGGGCCCGGCTTGCGGGGTGTAGCGCTTGGAGGCGAGGTAGACGGCGTCTCCGGGCTTGAGGCCGGAGAGGACCTCGGTCATCTCCCCGCTCTCCATGCCGGTCTTGATCTCCTGCCGGTTGGGCTTGCCGTCCGGTCCCGGGACCATGACCGTCCTGCCGCCCTCGCGGCCTTCCCTGATGACGGCGGTGGGCACGAGCACGGCGTCGTCCTTCCTGCGGATGACGAGCTTGAGGTTGGCGGTCATCTGCGAGCGGAAATAAGGAGGAATCCTCTCGGGCGAGATCTTCACGATGTAGGTGATGACGTTCGAGATGTTCTTGCCCTCGAAGAGGATGCGGAAGACCTTGCCCCGGATGGTCTTGTCCGGGTAGGAGTCGAGGGTGATCTCGGCCGGCATGCCGACCTTGACCCTGCCGATGTCGGACTCGTCGACCGAGGCGTTGACGATGAGCCGGTCCGAGATGGCGTAGATCACGCCTCCGGAGGAGACCTGCTCGCCCACGACCACGTTGCGCAGGATGACGTCCCCGGCGATGGACGCCACGATGGGGGTCTGCTTGTAGGCGTCGGTCCAGCGCCGGACCTCATCCTCTCCCTTGGCGCGCGCCGCGTCGAGGACCGCCGCGCGGTCCGTGGAGCTCATCCAGCCCACGATCCGGCCGGCCGTCACCCGGGCGCCCTCCTCCACGAGGAGGGCGTCGATCCTGCCGGCGATCGGGGCGCGCACTTCCACGCGGTTCAAGGGTTCGACACCGCCGGTGGCCTCCACGGCCTCCACGATGAGGCCGGATTCCACGGTCACCGTCCGCATCTCCTCCCGGCCGTTCTTCTTGTGATGCAGGACGGCGTATCCGCCGCCCGCCGCTGCGAGGACGAGGATGGCGAGGATGATCTTGGCCTTCACGGTACCTCCAGAGGCTTGCCCAAAGCGTTCTCCCAATCGGCCCGCGAGGACGCGAGGTCGCGCAGGGACCTGATGTAGTTCTTCTCCGATTGGACGAACTCGGTGACCACGGTCTGCCAGTTCTCGAAGTTCATGAGCCCCGAGGCGTAGCGGACCGAGGCCTCGTCGTTGCGCTGGCGCGAGGCTTCCAGGCTCTCGGCTCCGACCTCGACGTCGGAGACCGTGGAGGCCAGGTTCGACCACGCGGTCTCCAGAGATGAGCGCAGCGCGCTCTGTCCCGCGCGGAGGTCCTCCTTGGCGCCGTCGAGGTTCCGCCGGGCCCGCTGCACGGCGTAATAGGTCTGGGTCGGTCCTCCGCTCATGAGCCTGTAGCTCAGGGACCCCGAGGCGCTCCAGCCCGGCTCGTGCGGGAAGAACCGGTCGTCCTGCCAATCCCTCGCGTAGCTCGCCGAAAGGGTGGGCCAGAGGTTCGCCTGGGAGGATGCGACCCCGGCCCGCGCCGACGCGATGGAGGCCTCCAGGGAGGCCAGCCTGGGGTGGCCCTCGAGGAGCGCGGGGCTGGGCTCGGGCGGCACCGCTCCGGAGGCCCAGGTGCCGGTCGCCGCGTAGACCGCGTCGTCGCCCATGCCCAGCAGCCTGTTGAGCGCGATCCTCGAGGTCCGCAGTTCGCGGCGAGCCGCCGCGGCGTCGGCCCTGGCGCTGGAGAGGTCGGCCTTGGCCCTGAGCATGTTGCCCTTGGACTCCCTGCCCGAGTCGTATCTCAGGGAGACGAGCTCGGCGTTGCTCCGGCGCACGGCCTGGATGCGGTCCGCCACGGGCACGGAGGTCTGCGCGTAGAGGAGGTTCGCGAAGGCCTTGGCCAGGCTCGCCCTGAGTTCCGCGGATTTGAGCCGCAGTTGCGCCTCCGCCTGGCTCAGGGACGCGGAGTTCGAGCGTACCGAGGCGTAGCTTCCCATGTTGAAGAGGTCGATGCCCAGCGAGCCTTGCGCGGTCCAGGACTGTTTCCGGCTGCCGTCGGACTCGGAGACGGAGTTAGAGAGGCTCAAGGACGGCAGGAGCGCGCTGTAGGAGCCTAGGTAGCCCGCCCGGGCAGCGTCCCTGGAGAGGCGGGACGCGGCCAGGTCCGGGTTGCTCTTGAGCGCGATGGAGACGCACTCCTCCCAGCGCATCGCGGGTTCCGCTCCGGAGGCGGCCGCAGGGAGGAGGACGCAGAGCGCGGCGAAGAGCGTCCTCAAGGGAGCCCGCCTTTGGCCTTGCCGCGGCGCCAGAGCGCGTCAGGGACCTTGAGGAAGAGGCCCTCGCCCTCGGCGCAGACCCGTCCGCTCTCGTCCGTGAGCTTGCCCGAGACCACGACCCGGAGCTTGCCCGCGCGCCTGACGTGGGTCTCCACGACGGCCTTCGTGCCCAAGGGCACGGCCTTGCGGAACTTGACCGTCAGCCGCGCGGTCATGACGGCCAGTCCCATGACCCAGGCCGCCGCGCCGAGCACCTCGTCGAGCACCGCGGCCACGGCCCCGCCGTGCGCGTGCCGCGGAGGGCCTTCCGAGTCCGGGCCGAACCAGACCCGGGCCGTGAGCCCCGGCCCGCTCTTCCTCTTGAAGTAGCGGATCATGAGCCGTCGGTCGGAGCCGTCGCTGGGGATGAAGCCGCGCTCGGTCGCGATCTGCCGGAACGGGTCGACCGGGATCCAGCCCTTTTTCGCCTTGAAGGTCGGGGGTCTCATCGTTTGGGGAACAGGCCTGCCAGGGCCCGGGAGAGTCCCGAGTCCGGCTCGAAGCCCAGCCGCCTCATGCCCTCGGCCGCGTCCGCTCGGGAGGGACGGTAGCCCTGGCCGAGCTGCTGGATCGGCAGGGGGCGGCACGGCCAGGTGAACAGGAAGTACAAGAGCAGGGCCGTCAGGAAGCCCAGGTGGTAGGTCGCGGCCACGAGGAGGGAGCGGACCTGCAGGACCTTGAGGAACCCGAAGACCGCCGCTGCTGCCGCGCAGGCCAGGCCCAGGGAGGCGAGCTGATAGGCTTTTCCTTCCCAATCCGGGAATGAGAGGAGGAAGAAGAGCTGCAGGCCCAGGCCTGACGCTATCAATGGGATCACTCCCATCGGTCATCTTCCTGACTTCAAGGTGACGTGCACCTTGAGGAAGGGCTCCGCGAAGCCCGAGGGGAGAGGAGGGAAGGGGCCCGCGTCGCGGGCCGCGGCCATGGCGGCCAGGTCGAAGCCGGCGTCGCCCGAGCTCTCCTCGGTGCGGATGTCCACCAGGGAGCCGTCGGGCATGATGGTGAAGACCACCACGGTGAGGCCCTGCTCTCCGGGCATGCGGGAGGACCACTGGCTCCAGAGCCGGGAGCGCACCTGGCTGATGTACCAGGGATAGGGGAAGTTGGGCAGGTCCGTGACCACGCCGCCCGAGCCAGGGGTCCCGGACAAGGCCTCGCCGGTCCCCTCTCCCGCGGAGGTCCCTTGCTCGGCGGGCGAGGGTTCGGAGGGCTCTTCCTCGGTCTCGGCGCCGAGGGCCGGGGGCGGCAGAGCCTTGGAAAAGAGGCTCGGCTTGGGCAGGGCGAGCCTCTTCTTCGAGGGAGCGACCAGCTCCTCCTCCCTGGCGCGGCGCTCGGGCCCCCGCGGGGCGTCGGCCGCCTGCGCGGCCGCGCCGGTTTCCACGGACCTGCCGATGATGCCGGCCGTGGGCCCGACGAAGTCGATGGTGTAGACCGGGGTCGCGCGGATGGAGCCTGACTTAAGGAACAGGGCCGCGGCCGCGACCGCGGCCAGGTGCAGGCCGAAGGAGTAGGTGAGGTAGGGGCGCATGGGGTCCGAGCCGGCCGCGGCCGGCGGAGCGCCCATCAGTCCCCCGTGCTGACGCCCAACCCGAGCTTGCCCACGCCCAGGCGCTTGGCGATGTCCATCACCGCGACGACCTTCTCGACCGGGACGCTCTTGTCGGCCTGGACGAGCACGGTCTTCCTGGCGGCCTTGCCGACCCGCAGGACGAGCTCGGACTCGAGGCTCGGCCACTTGACCGCGCTGCCGTCGATGGAGACGTTCCCCCGGCGGTCGATCTGCACGTTGACCGTGTCCGGGTTGTCCGGCGGGGCCCCGGAGGCGGCCTTGGGGAGCTTCACGGTGAGCTGGGAGTGGATGAGGATGGGGGTCAGGACCATGAAGATGATGACCAGGATGAGGGAGACGTCGATGAGAGGGATGAGGTTGAGCTCGACGATCGCCTTGCGGCGGGGCGCGGCGTTCATGGCGGGCCTAGCGGTGGGCCTTCTCGGAGAGCTTCTCGATGATCTCCTCGGAGAGCCAGCCCATCTCGTCGGAGAAGCGGGAAGCCTGGAGGTTGAAGTAGTTGTACGCGGCCAGGGCGGGGATGGCCACGAAGATCCCCGCCGCGGTGCAGACCAGGGCCTCGGAGATGCCGATGGCCACCACGCCCGGCCCGGCGCCGGCGGCCGAGGCGAGGTCCCGGAAGGCGCGCATCACGCCGATGACGGTCCCGAAGAGCCCGATGAAGGGCGCGACGCTGGCGATGGTCCCGAGGGTCGTGAGGCTCTTCTGGAGGTCGGCCGCGGCGCGCTCGATGGCCCGCTCGGCGGAGCGCTTGCGCTCGGCCTTGTCGGGCGAGCCCGTGAGGCTGGCCATGACCACGCTGGAGGCCGCGCCCTTGTGCGCCCGGCACAGGGCCACCGCCTCGGCCAGGCTCCCGCTCTGGAGCATGGCCCGGAGCTTGTCGGAGAGGCGGGAGAGCTCTCCCGAGGACTTGCGGAAGGTCTTCCAGCGCTCCCAGATGAGGGCCACGGAGTAGATGGAAAGGAAGATGAGCAGGGCCAGGGTGGGCCCGCCTGAGACGATGATGTCCTTGATGCCTACGTTGAATCCCGCGCCAGGTGCCGCCATGCGTGGATTATGTCAAATTACGCATGGACGGTGCCAGTGTAATGGAACCAATGTATTTTGTTACACTACACACGCATGTTCACAGCGTTTTTGCTGCTCGCAGGCCTGGCTTGGGCCGCGCCGGCCTCCCCCCCTCCTCCTGCGCCGGACGCCAGCGTGACCGTGGACGTGCCCCCGGGCTGGGAGGACCTCACGGAGCAGAGGCGCAGCCCCGACATCGTGGCGGTCTTCAAGGGTCCGCAGGAGAGCTCTTTCGTCTTCACGCGCTTGAAGGGCGGCAGCCTGGCCGGCTCACCGCAGAAGAAGGCCCTCCTCCTCGACGTGCTCTCCGGCATCAATCGCAGGACGGGCCTGGCCTTCATCCCCCGGCGCGAGATGAAGACGGTCACCTTCAAGAACAACCTCACGGCCCACAGCGTCTACGCCGACCTCGACGCCAAGCCCCGCATGGTCCTGACCGTGGCGGAGTTCCAGGGCCGCCTCTTCCTGGGGACCCTGCGCACCGCGGTGCCCGACACGATGCTCCCCTCCATCCTCAGGACGGTGCACTCGGGCGCCGCCGAGGCCGAGCGAGGCCTCTCCCGGCGCGGCTCGAGCACGGACAGCCAGTTCGGCTTCGTCCTGCCCGCGGGGTTCTACCTGCGGACGGTGTCCGCGCGCGAGCGGAGCGAGGGCATCGTCGCCGTGGTCCTCGGCTATGACTCGGTCCTGAGCTTCAAGAAGCTCGCCGAGGGCAGCACCTCGGCCGGCGAGGAGGCCTCCCTCGTCCAGCTCGTGCTCAAGTCCGCCCCCGGGGTGGACCCGGTCACGATCTCCTCGGTCAAGTCCCTCTCCACCCCGGCCGGTCCCGGCATCCTCTACGCCTGGGGCAAGGTCAAGACCGGCCAGGTCCACACCCAGGTCTCGGCCGGGTTCCTGCCGTGGAGCTACTGGGGCTACTCTCTCTGGGCGGTCGGCCCCCGGGCCAAGGACCTCATCGAGTCCGCCATGGCGGCCCTCAAGGCCGGTCCGGCCGCGGACGCCAAGCTCCTGGCCGCCACGCCCGGGCTTGCGAGGAAGTGGTCCTTCAGGAGCAAACTCATCACGGCCCTGGCGAGCCTGGTGGCCGGGGTGTTCGCCGCCGTGGTCCTCCTGCGCCTCTTCGGCGGCAGGAAGACCCGGTACGTCGCATCGTCGGACGAAGGAGGCTCAAACGCATGAAGGAGACGCCGCGGGCCGGTGAAGCGACTCAGGACCTCAAGCTGGCGGAGCGGCTTTCCTCCGCGCGGGACGCGATCCTCTCCCAACTCGGCCGCGTGATCGTGGGACAGGAGCACGTGGTCCAGGAGCTCCTCATCACGCTCTTCTCGCGCGGGCACTGCCTCATCCAGGGCGTGCCCGGGCTGGCCAAGACCCTTCTGGTCTCCAGCCTCGCCCGCATCCTCGACCTGGAGTTCAACCGCATCCAGTTCACGCCGGACCTCATGCCCTCCGACATCACGGGCTCGGAGATCCTCCAGGAGGACCCGCAGACCCGCCAGCGCTTCTTCCGCTTCACGCCCGGCCCGGTCTTCGCGAACATGATCCTCGCCGACGAGATCAACCGGACCCCGCCCAAAACGCAGTCGGCCCTGCTCCAGGCCATGCAGGAGAACCAGGTGACCTGCGCGGGCCAGACCCGTCCCCTGCCCCTGCCCTTCTTCGTCATGGCGACGCAGAACCCCATCGAGGCCGAGGGGACCTATCCCCTGCCCGAGGCCCAGCTCGACCGCTTCTTCCTCCAGATCGCCATGACCTACCCCAGCCGGGAGGAGGAGCGGCGGATCGTGCTCGAGACCACGGGCGGCCGTGAGGTGCGCCTCGAGAAGGTCCTCGCGGCCAAGGAGGTCCAGGAGCTCCAGGACCTCGTGCGGCGGGTGCCGGTGCCGGACTCGGCCGCGGGCCTCGCGGTCCGGCTGGCGCGCTCGAGCCGGCCGCTGGAGCCCGGGGCCGCGGACTTCGTCAAGCGCTGGGTCTCCTGGGGGGCCGGGCCGCGAGCGGCCCAGGCCCTGGTCATCGGCGCCAAGGCGCGGGCCCTGCTCGCGGGCCGGCTGGCGGCGTGCGAGGACGACGTGCTCGCCCTGGCCGGACCCGTGCTGCGCCACCGGGTCGTGCTCAACTTCCAGGCCGAGGCCGAGGGGGTCAGGCCGGACGACCTCGTAGCGAAGCTCGTCGCGGCCGGCGGGTGAAGTACCTCGATCCCGTCGCGCTGGCCCGGCTGCGGAACCTCGAGCTCAGGATGAGGCGCTCCGCGTCCTGGGCGCCCGCTCCGGGCGGACACGCGAGCGTCTCGCGCGGCCTCTCCCACGACTTCGCCCAGCACCGCGCTTACGCTCCCGGCGACGAGCTGCGCGCCATCGACTGGAAGGTCTACGGCCGCCAGGACCGCTTCTACGTCAAGGAGTTCAACGAAGAGCGGATGGTCACGCTCCAGCTCCTGACCGACGCCTCGGGCTCGATGGGCTTCGGCT
Source organism: Elusimicrobiota bacterium (assembly GCA_016218545.1). Lineage (GTDB taxonomy): Bacteria > Elusimicrobiota > Elusimicrobia > UBA1565 > UBA9628 > JACQWX01. The sequence goes on along the minus strand of JACRDQ010000018.1, from coordinate 42,863 downwards.
CCAAGTGGGAGCTCGCCTGCCGCCTCTCCATGGCCGTGGCCTATCTCGCGGCGGCCAAAGGGGATGCCGCGGGGCTGACGATCTTCGACACGGAGCCCCGGCGGACCGTGCCGGCCCGGAGCGGCCTCGGCCAGCTCGAGGCCCTCGACGCGGCCCTGGCCGCTTCCAGCCCCGGCAACGAGACGAGCCTCGCCCGGTCTCTCGAGGCCGCGGCGGGCGGGCTCAAGCGCCGCGCGCTCGTGGCCGTGGTCAGCGACCTGCTCGGTGACCCCGGGGCCGTCGTGTCCGCGGTCAAGGCGCTCCGGGCGCGGCGCCACGAGGTCCTGGTCCTCCAGGTCCTCGACCCGCGGGAGCGGACCCTGGACTACTCCGGGCCCGTGACTTTCGAGAGCCTGGAGGACCGCTCGACTTTGCTCGTGGACGCCGACGCCATCCGGCCGGCCTACGCGGCCGCGTTCGAGCGCTGCCAGAAGCTCTTCGAGGCCGCGTTCCACGGGGTCGGGATCGCCTACGGCGTATTCTCCACGGACGTGGCCTGGGACCTGGCCCTGGGGCGCTTCCTCTCTTTGCGATGAGCTTCACCCAGCCCTTCCTGCTCTGGGCCCTGCCCCTGGCCCTGGTCCCCCCCATCCTGCACCTGCTCTCCCTGCGCCGCGCCCGGCGCGAGACCTTCAGCGACCTGACCCTGCTCAGGAGCGTGGATGCCGAGTCCCGTCCGGCCAGGCGCCTGCGCTCGTGGCTCCTGGCCCTGGTCCGCGCCGCCTTGACCGCGTGCCTGATCCTCGCCTGGGCCGGCCCGGTCGTGTCCCGCGATGCCGGGGCGGGCGAGGCCGGGACCGGGACCGACCTCGTCATCCTCCTCGACGCCTCCTATTCGATGGGCTACCGGGTGCACGGCAGGACGCGCTTGGAGGCCGCGGCCGCGGCGGCCGGGGCCGTGGTGCGGAGCCTGGGTCCCGGAGACCGCGCGGCCGTGGCCGTCTTCTCCGACCGCTGGGAGGCGCCGGCCCCCGGGCCGGCGTGGGCCGGAGGAAAGGCCGAAGCCCTCGACCTGCTGGCCAAGGCGACGCTGAGCCATCGGGGCACGGATGTCTGCGCCGCCCTGGCCGGCGCCCACGCTCTGCTCGCCAAGCCCGGGACCGGGGAGCGCCGGGGCCGCAAGGTCGTGCTGGTGCTCTCCGACGGGGCCCGGCACGGGCTCTCGTGTCCGGCGCCCGAGCCCGAGCCCGGGGTCAAGGTCCTGGGGACGACGTGGGAGGACGAGCCCTCCAACGGCTGGATCGCCTCGGCCGGCCCCGCCGATCAGAGCAGCCCCGCTTCCCCCGCGCTCTCGGTGCGCGGCCTGGGCTCCGGGCCCGGGGCCGGCGCGACCCAGGCGCGGCTCTTCATCTCCGGCTCCAGGACCGGGGCCGCGGGTCTGGACCTCGGCCGGTCCTCCGGGGACCGCGCGGTGCTGCGGCTGGGGCCGGCCCGGGACGAGCGCAGGCCGGCCTGGAGGGGCTGGGTGGAGCTCACGGCCGACGCGCTCAGCTCCGACGACCGCTGGTACTTCTCCTTCCGGCACGGCCGCCGGCCCAGGGCGCTCTGCCTCTACGGCAGTCCGGGGTTCTTCCGCGCCGGCCAGGCCGGGTACTTCCTCAAGGAGCTGCTCGGTGCGGAGCAGGGCAGCCTGCTGGGCTGGGACGCGGACTTCCTCGAGCTTTCCAGGCTCGCTGAGGCGCCCCTCTCGGACTATCGCGTGGTCGTGATCGCGGACTTCGGCGAGGTCCCTGAGCCGGTCCGGACGGCTCTCGAGGACTTCGGCCGCTCGGGCGGAGGCCTGTGGGTCCTTCCCGGGGCCATGACCCCGGACTCCGCGCTCGCGGGCCTCGGCCGCCTCCTGCCGGCCGCGGCAGGACCTTTGGAGGAGTCCTCCGCGCCCTTCGGCTTGACCGCGGCGGGCGACGGCCGGTTCTCGGAGTTCGAGCTCTCGAAGGTGGCGGTGCGGCGCGCCAGGAGGCTCGAACCCAGACCCGGCAGCGTCGTCGTGTTCCGGCGGGCCGACGGCGCCGCGGTCATGGCGGCCGGGCCTCTGGGACGGGGCGGGGTCGCGCTCTGGGGGGCTCCGCTGGACCTCGAGTCCTCCAACCTGGGACTCAAGCCCGCGTTCGCGCTCTGGACCCAGCGCTCCCTCGAAGCCGCGGCGTCCGACAACGAGCCTCCCACCGAGGTGCTCCAGCTCGGCGTGGGCGCCCCCATCGCGCTGGCCTGGAGGGAGGGCGAGCCCCTGCCTTCGAGCGTCAAGGTCCGCTCGCCCGAGGGGCGCCTCTCCCAGCTCTATCCGAAGGGCCGCAGGGTCGTTTACGAGGACACCTCCGTCCCGGGACTCTACTCCGTGGTGGAGGAGGGGCGTTCCTCCCGCGAGAGCGTCTACGCGGTCAACCTCGACCGTTCCCGGGAGAGCGACCTGACCCGCGCCGGCAGCCCGCCGTGGCAGCGGGTGCGCGCCGAGGCTCTGGAGGAGGACCTCAAGGACGCCCTCTTCGGGACCGAGGCGCGCGGCTCCGTGCTGGCCGCGGCGGGCCTGCTCCTGATGCTGGAGATGCTCCTCGCCCTTCCGAGGCGCGGCTCCCGGGTCCGGGCCCGGCTGCGGACGGGGGCTGCGGCCGCGTGCCTGCTGGCGCTCCTCCCGGCGGCTCCCGCCTCCGCGCAGGAGAACGCTCCCCACGGCGACCGCTTCGTCTGGTCCCAGCTCAAGCTCGGCCCTGACTGGGACCCCTACCCGGAGGTCCACAAGGACGCGCTCGAGCTCTTCGGCCGGGTCACGAGCGTGCTCGTCTGGCCGGAGCGGAGGGTCCTGGCTCCGGAGGACGAGCTCCTCTTCGAGTCCCCCCTGGTCGTGCTGGCGGGTCTCGGCGCTCCGCCGGACCTCACGGAGCGCCAGCTCAGGAACCTCCGGAGCTTCGTCTCAGGAGGCGGCATCCTCTGGATCGAGGACGTCTCGGGCGCGGCGGCGAGCCCTTTCGACCGGTGGGTGCGGCGGCGGTTCCTGCCGGAGCTCCTGCCCGAGGCCGAGCTCGCCCCCTTGCCCTCGGACCACGTGGTCTACAAGACCTTCTTCTTCCTCCGCGGCCCGGCGGGCCGGGCGAGCGTGCGGCCCGCGCTCGAGGCCGTGCTGTGGGACGGCAGGGCCGCGGTGCTCTACTCCCGCAACGACATCCTCGGCGCCTGGGCCAAGGACGGCCTGGGCCGGCCGCTCTTCGCATGCGTCCCGGGAGGAGAGGCCCAGCGCCACCAGAGCCGCAAGCTCACCCTCAACATCCTGATGTACGGCCTGACCGGCTCCTACAAGGCCGACGCGGTCCACCAACCCTTCCTTCTTCAGAAGATGCGCATGGGGGTCCCGTGAACTTCGGCGTGGAGTTCGGAGCCGGCGCCGGGCTGGCCGGCCTGGCCGCGGCCGCTGCCGCGGCGAGCTGCGCGCATCTGTGGCGCTCGCGCTCGGTCGGGACCCTCGTCTTGAGCCTGAGGGCCTGCGCCGCGGCTTCCCTGGTCCTGGCCCTGCTCAAGCCCGGCCTGAGCGTGCGCGAACCCCGCTTCGTCAAGCCGAGGCTCCTGGTCCTGGTGGATTCGGGGCACTCCATGCAGGCGCCCGCGCGGCCGGGCCCTGCCGCGGGCGGTCCCACGCGCCTGGCCGCGGCCGCGGCCTGGCTGGGACGCCACCGGCCGGCCATCGAGGAGCAGAGCGAGCCCCTCCTGGTCTCCCTCTCCGACCGGGCCCGGGTCCTGGGAGGCCTTGAGGCCTCCGGGGGCTTGCAGGCCTCGGACGCCGGGTTCCATGCGGCCGACGCCCTGCTCGACGCCGCGGAAGCCTCCGGCTCCTCGGGCCGCAAGCCCGAGCGCGCGTGGCTGCTGACCGACGGCAACGCGGCCCAATCCGACGGCATGGAGAAAGCCCTGGCCAGATTGGGGGTCCCGGTGGACGTCATCGGGGTCGGCCCCAGGCGCAGGGGCAGGGGGGCCGCGGTCCTCGAGCTCAAGACCCCGGACTTCGTGTTCCTGCATGCCCGGTTCCCTGTGGAGGTCCAGGTGGAGGCCGCGGGCCTCGAGGGCGAGGCGGTGCGGCTCACCCTCCTCAAGGAAGGCCCGGGCGGGTGGAAGCCCGTGGAGAGCCGGCGCTTCCGCGCTGACTCCGACTACGAGGTCTTCCCGGCGAGCTTCACCGCCGAAGCCGAGTCCCTGGGCCGGGAGCGCTACCGGCTTGAGATGACGGCCTCCTCCTCCAAGCCCTTGGCCGGCCGGGACTTCGGGGTGGAGGTCATCCGCCAGAAATACCGGATCATGTACCTCTCCGGCAGGCCGAGCTACGGCTACGCCTCCCTGCGGGAGTTCATGAAGTCGGACCCGAACCACGAGCTGGTCTCCTTCGTCATCCTGCGCAATCCCGAATCCGTCTCCTTCGTGCCGGACCACGAGCTCTCGCTCATCCCGTTCCCGGCCGAGGAGATCTTCGTGCAGAACCTCTCCCAGTTCGACCTCTTCATCCTGGAGAACTTCTCCACGCGGAGGTTCAACCTGCCGCCCGCCTATCTCGACGGCCTCAGGGGCTTCGTGGCCAACGGCGGGGCCCTGCTGGTCATCGGAGGAGAGCAGGCGTTCGCCACGGGCGGCTACAAGGGCACGCCGCTCGAGGAACTCCTGCCCGTGACCCTGGCGTCCGCGCCCGAGGACTACGTCCGCTCGCGGTTCAACCCTGCTCCCTCATCCCTCTCCCATCCCCTCCTGGGCATCTACGAGACGGCCGAGCAGTCCCGCGCAGCCTGGCAGGGCCTGCCCCCCCTCTTCGGCTACGCCAGGTTCGGGTCGGTCAAGGAGGGCGCCTCGGTCCTGCTCCAGCATCCGCGGGAGAAGACCGGGGCGGGACAGCCTCTTCCGGTCATGGCGCTGCGGCCCTACGGCCGCGGCAAGGTCCTGGTCGTGAGCACGGATTCGACCTGGCGGTGGCGCCTTGGCGCGGCCCGGGATTGGAAGCTCGCTTCATTCTACGGCCGCTTCTGGACCAGGACCGTCCAGTACCTCACGGGCAGTCTCGACCTCTCCAAGGTGAAGTTCGCGCCCGTTCCGGACCGCATCCCGCCGAGGGAGCCCGCGGTCTTCACCCTGCGGGTCTTCGACGAAGGCTTCCGGCCGGCTCCGGCCGCGGGCTTGGAGCTCAGCGTGGTCTGGACCGGGCCCGACGAGAAAGCGACCAGCGTCTGGGCGAGGGAGAAGGAGCCCGGGGTCTTCGTGCTCGAGCTCACCGGTCTCAAGGAGGGAGGGCATCGCCTGAGAGCCTCGGTGCGCAGGAACGGCAAGCCCTGGGGCGAGGACTCGGTGCGCTTCTCCTGGCAGCCTGCCGGGTCCCAGCCTCCCATGGACCGCCAGTTCCTCGACAAGCTCGCCCGCGCCGGGGGCGGGAGGGTCGTGCCTCTGGAGTCCGCAGACCCCAAGGAGCTTCTGGCCGGCCTGCCGCCGGTCCGCGAGGAGTTCCAGGTGGACCGGCGCTATCTCCCGTGGGCCTCCTTGTACTGGCTCGGCTTGGCGCTCATCCTCTTCTTCACGGAGTGGGCGGTTCGCCGTTCCCGCGGTCTGGATTAGGCCGATCCCGGCGGAGCAGAGTCGCTGCCAGGGCCGAGGCCAGGATGACGGCTCCTCCTGCCACGGCCAGGACTCCCGGGACCTCGCCGTGCGCCAGCCACGCCCACACCGGGTTGAGCGTGGGCTCCAGCTGCAGGAGCAGGGCCGCTTCCAGGGCGCGGGTGCGCCGCATGGACCAGGTCAGGCACGCGTAGGCCAAGCCGATCTGGAACGCGCCCAGGTACAGGAGGATCAGCAGGTCCCGCAGGCCCGGGCCTCCCATGGGCACGGCCGCGGGAGCGCACGCGGCCGCGACCATGATGTTGCCCCAGATCGCGGCTGCGACCGCCGGGTTCCGGCCCCCCGCGGTCGCGGGCCCTTCCGGCCGAGCGAGGTACCTCAGGCCGGTCAGGGTCAGGGCCCAAGTGACGCCCGACGCCAGTCCCAGCAGGTCGCCGAGGAGAGGGTCCGGCGCGGTGACGCTGGCCGGCCTGCCGCCCAGGAGGCAGAGGCCCGCTCCTCCGAGGACCGCGGCGAGGAGGATGAGGTCCCGGCGCAGGACCTTCTCAGCGAGGAGCCAGGGCGCCAGGAGACACACGTAGACCGGGGCCGTGGATTGGAGGAAGATGGCGTCCGCGGCCGTGGTCAGCTTGTTGGCGTGCACGAAGAGCAGCATGGTGGCGCCGTAAGCCAATCCTGCCAGCGGCTCCTTCCACGACCTGGGCCGCAAGGCCCCGGGGAACGCGGCCGCGAGGATGAGTCCCGCGATCGCGGACCGGTAGCAGGCGACCTGCCAGCCTGAGAGACCGCAGGCCTTGATGGCCGCGCCCCCGGTGGAGAACAGGACCGCTGCCAGCGCGACCCCGGCTCCGGGGAGGACGGCGGTCAGCGCCTCCTCCGGAGGACGAAGGCGAGGCTGGCCAAGGCCAGGAGCAGGCCGGCTCCGGCCAGGCCGTACAGGAGCGGGCGCCTCCTCCCCGGCGACGGGACGGGCGTGCCGTTGCCCATGCCCGGGCCCATCATGTCGAAGAGGAAGAGCAGGTCCGCGTCCTCGGGCGCCGTGACCGCGGCCTTGTAGGTCGGGGCGAAGCGTCCGTCGAGGTCCGAGGCCCTCTTGAGCGAGGTGGTGGCCCCCGGCCGGTCCGCCAGGCCTGCCTGGGCGAAGGCCCGGTTGTAGTGGTGGAAAGGGTTGCGGGGCTCCCGGACCACGGTGATGTCCGCGTCCCTGAGCGCCTCCCGGTACCTGCCCGTCTTGTTGAACGACCAGGAGCGCATCTGCAGGGCCGTGGTGTTGCCCGGCGTGAGCAGGAGCGCCACGCTCGCGTTGTAGACCGCGTCCCGGTGTCGTCCCAGGTTGCTGTCCGCCACGGCGCGCAGGGTCCAGGCCTGGGGGTTGAGAGGGTCCGTGGCCGCGGCCCTGGCCGCGAGATCCCCTCCCTCGGAATAGTCTCCCAGGCCCAGGGCGCCGGAGGCTTGGTCCACGAGGCCCTCGGCCTTGAGCACGTCCTCGGCCGGGATGCCGGCGCCCGTCGGGGGCGTCCAGGCGGGACGGCCCCCTCCCGGGGCCGGGGCGCTTCCCGGCTCGGCGCGGCCCGGGAGCCCTGCGCCAGGGCCCATGCTCCCGGGGTCCCTGGCCGCTCCGTCCATGAGCGCGGCTGCGCCGGCCAGGAGCTTGGCGGACGGAGACACGGAGCGCAGGCGCTGCGCCGAGAGCCCAGCCAGGGCCTCGGCGGGCCGGTAAGATGGGTCGAGCTCGAGGGCCTCCCGGGCGGCCTCGGAGGCCTTGAGGAAGTCGCCCGTGTGATAGGCCGCGGTCCCGTACCCCGTGTAGACCTTGGGCGTGCCTCCGCCCAAGTCGATGACCTTCTTGTAGCTCTTGAGCGCGGTCTTGTGGTCCTTCTGCCTGGTCGCATCCTCGGCCGTGTTCAACCACCCCAGCCGGTTCTCGGGGAAGAAGGTCGTGACGTAATCGTTGGCGCCTTTCCTGATGTCAGCCGCGGTGGGAGGGCCTTTCTCCTCGGGCGTCTGGGTCGGGGCAGGGGGCGGGTCGTCCTGCTCCGCGGGTACCTCCTGGACAGGGGCAGGTTTGGGCTTGCGTTCCTCCTGGAGAGCGATCTGGATGGCCAACCCTCCCAGGCTGAGGGTCAGGCGGGTAGCGAAGTGCTTGCGCCTCTTCTCGTCGATGGTGGCGGCTTCGCGCTCTACGATGGCGTCGATGGTCTCCTGGATCTTGGTCTTGTCCTGCAGGGCCTGGAGCTCCTTCATGGCGCCGTCGAGGATCGGCGCATAGAGCGCCTTCTCGCGGGGCGGCACCATGGCCGCGTCGAGGATCGCGCTGAGGTCGATCGTCTCCGCGGGCTCGATGGCGGCGCACGGCCAGGCCAGCAAGAGCGCGGCGCAAAGGGTTCGGAACATCTCCGCCGGATTATACTTGATTTGTCAAGGAACCGGTGTTATACTGGTTTTGCAGGAGGCACTATGAAGACCCTTATCAGCGTCGCTGCCCTTTGCCTCGCCTTTCCGGTCCTGGCCCAGGATGAACTCGTCCCTGCCCCTGCCTTGGAGCTGACGGCCCCGGAGGCCGCTTTCCTCAAGGGGTGCGGAGTCCAGCAGAAGGACCTCGACATCTTCCCCAGCCTCTACGAGGACGCGCAGCAGCTGCTCAAGACCGCCATCGCGAAGAAGTCCTGCGTCGAGCAGACCATCGTCCGGTTCAAGAACACCCGCAAGTTCGTGGCCCTGTATCACACGGTCCCCCCGCCTCAACAGAAGCCCAAGTGGGACGCCAAGAAGAACCCCTGGTCCCCGGACTTCCTGACGGATGAGGAGAGCGAGCGCATCGTGGATCTCGAGAGCGAGTTCATCAGCAGGAACTTGTCCCGCAAGTAGATATGGTAGCATTGGCCCCGTAAGCACGCTGTCCCGGGAACCGATGCGCCTCGAGCCACTCCTCCTCTTCCTGGCGTTCCTCCTCTTGGACGTCTCCGGCATGGCGCCGGGCATCACGTTCGGCGATTCCGGAGAGCTCGCCGCAGCCGGAGCGAACCTCTCGGTGGCGCACGCACCAGGCTATCCCCTCCACGCCCTCCTGGCCAAGGCCTTCGGGTCGGCCTTCCCCTGGGGCGGCTGGGCGTACAGGACCAATCTCCTGACCGCGGTGCTGACCGCGGCTTGCCTCGCGGTCCTGGCCTCCGCTCTCAGGCTGGCCGGCCTCTCCCGGCTCAGCCGCATCGGCGCGGTCCTGTTCCTCGGGCTCTGCGGGCTCTGGCGCCACTCCTCCTCGGTGACCGAGGTCTTCGGCCTCCATCTCCTCGCGCTCTCCGCCGCCGCCTGGGTCGTCTGCCGCTTCCCTGACAGGCTCTGGGAGCCGCGGCCTGCCGCGGCCGTGGGACTGTGCCTGGGCCTGGGCCTGGCCAACCACCACACCCTGGTCCTGGCCCTGCCCGCGGTGCTCTGGCAGGCTTGGCAGCGGAGGCCTTCAGGGACCAAGCTCTGGCCCGGTCTGGCTGCCGGCCTCATCCTCGGGTGCTGCGGCATGGCCTGCTACCTCTATCTTCCCATCAGGTCCCTGGCTGACCCGCCCTTGGATTGGGGCGACCCGACCACGATCGAGCGCTTCATTGCCGTGCTCCTGCGCAAGGACTACGGCTCCTTCGCGCTCACGGTCGATGGGGGCGCCTCGGCCTCGCGCTGGTCCCAGGTCCCCAGGTATCTGGGCTTCACCTTCAAGGAGCTAGGCGCTCCAGCCTCGGCCCTGGCCCTCATCGGCCTGGCAGGGTGGCGCAGGCTGGCGACGCCCGTGACCCTGGGTTTCCCGGTCCTGCTGGCGGTCCTGGCAGGTCCGTTCTTCCTCTTCCTCGGCAATCCCCCTTTCGACAGCCAGACCTCTTACGCCCTGGAGCGTTTCTTCCTCGCCTCCTGGGTGGGAGCCGCCTTCCTCGTGGCTTGCGGCCTGCAGACGCTGTCCGAGCTTTCGCCCAGGGCTGCCGCAGCGCTCCTGGCCGTTCCCCTGGTGAGCGCGGGCCTGGGCTTGCGGTCCTGGTCCATGCGCTGGGACCTGGCCGCCTATGACTACGGCCGGAACATCCTCAAGACCCTGCCGGAGAAGGCCAGCCTGTTCATGGACGGAGGAGACGACACCTTCTATTCCCTGGCTTATCTGACCCAGGCGCAGGCCATGCGGCCCGACCTCAGATTGGCGGACCGGGGCGGCTTGGTGTTCCGGAGCCCGTACGGCCCGGATTTCAGGGGGCTGTCCAGGGCTGACAAGGAAGGCCGCAGGCTCGCGGTCGAGACTCCTCTGGCGGAGGCCGGCGCTCTCTTCTACAGCACGCTCAAGGACGCTCTCCTGCCCGGGTATGCGCTCGCTCCGGTCGGGCTCCTGCGGAAGCCGGCGCGGTCCGGAGGCCTTCTCCCTCCGGACCCGTGGGATTTCTACTCCCTGAGGTACTCCGAGCCGCTCCTCGAGAGGCACTACCGGCACCGGGCCCTCGTCGCCCTCTACCCGGTCATGACGGCCGCCAGGCTGGCTGCGCAAGGCAAGACCCTGCAGGCCATGTCCGAGCTCAGCCTGGCCAGGTCCCTGGGCCCTGATGTCCCGTGGCTCAAGCCGGTGGTCGGCCGCCAGCTCGAGGTCCTCGGGTTCGACGCTGTCCAGCGCAAGGACTGGGTCTCGGCCGAGGCCGCTTATGCCGCAGTCTGCGAACTCGACCCGGGACATCTCAAGGCCTGGCGCAACCTCGGCGCGGTCTATTGGAACCAGGCCCGGTGGCGGCCTGCGGCCGAGGCCCTGGCCAAGGCTTCGGGCCTAGCACCCGAGGACCGGGAACTCGCGGGCTTGGCCGCCTCGGCTGCCAGGAGGGCTGGGCCATGAAGCCGGCTGCCGCGGTCTTCGGCGCGTTCTTCTGGCTCTATCTCTGGTGCATGCCCCCGGGCCTGCCCCTCTACCGCGACTCGGGCGAGATGACCACGAGCGCGGCCACGCTCGGGGTCTCGCATCCCACGGGCTATCCCCTCTACATCCTGCTCGGCCGCGCGGTCCAGAACCTGCCGCTGGGCAACAGGGCCTATCGCATGGACCTGCTCTCAGCCGCGGCCGGGGCAGCCTGCCTAGCCCTGCTCTTCTGGGTGGTGAGGCGGCGCTGGGGCGCTGCAGCCGGGTGTGGAGCCGCGCTCTTCCTGGGTCTTGACCCGGTCTTCTGGTCCGTGTGCATGGTGCCTGAGATGTACAGCCTCTGGATGCTGCTCAGCAGCCTCATTCTCTGCCTGGCATGGAGCCTCAGGGAGCGCTACTCCGAGCGCGTCTGGCTCGGGTTCTGCTTCCTCTACGGCCTGGCCCTCACCAACCGCATGGACCTCGTGCTCTGGGCTCCGGGCATGCTGTGGATGGCGCTCGGGCCGGCTGAGGATCCTCCCAGGACCTCGGGGCTGTGGCTGGGCCTGGCCTTGGTCTGCTGCCCCGCGCTCATGGCAGTCACGGACTCCAAGGCCCTCATTGGATTGCTCATCGCCGCGACCGCGCTCTGGCGCGCCCCTGAGCCTTCGTCCCGCTGGAGATGGGCCCTGGCCAGCGCGGGCTTCGGCCTGCTGGGCCTGAGCCTGGTCCTCTACCTGCCCGTGCGCTCGGCAGGACTGCCTTGGCTGGATTGGAACCACCCCGCGGTCCTTTCCAATCTCAAGGAGACGCTCCTGAGGAGCAGGTACGGAGGCACGCTCGACCTGCTTTCCACGAACTATGCCCGCGGAGAGCTCTTCCTCCCGAACCTGCTCGTCTACGCCAGGCACCTGTGGGAGAGCTTCTCACCGGTCGGCCTGCTCGCGGCCGGAGCAGGCTTGGCTGCCTTGTTCCGCTCGGACGCCAGGGTCTGCCTCGGCACCCTGGCGTGCTATTGGTGGAGCGGCCCGGTCTTCCTGTTCCTGGCCAACATGCCTCCCAATCCGCACGCCCTGGCCATCGTGGAGCCCCACTACCTCGCCTCAGACCTCATCCTCGCGGTCTGGGCCGGCCGCGGCATCGGAGCCCTGTCTCACCTGGCCGGCAAGCCCGGCCAGGCCGCTGCCTGGGTCGCGGCCGCTGCCATGGCAGCCGTGCCCTTTGCCATGGGTCTGGGAGCGAGGATGGACCGCAGGGAGCATGTCTTCTCCTACGACTACGCCAAGAACGCTCTCAAGTCCGTGCCGCCGGGTGGGGTCCTTGTGGCCAAGAAGGACGTCCAGCTCTACACCCTGTGGCACCACCAGGTCACCCACGGCTGGAGGCCGGACGTGCGCGTGGTGGCCCAGGGCCTGGCCGGCTCGCCGTGGTACCGGGAGAGCTGGCGGCGCAGGGATCCGTCCTTGACCCTCACACCCCTGCGCGACCCGACCCATTGGGAGCGCTTCGTGGCGGCCAACAAGGACGTCCTCGCCTCCCCTGACGCCGAGGTCCCTCCTGAGATCCGGCCGCGCAGGCAGGAGGCGCTGCTCACGGTCCTCGGAGGCCCCCCTGCAAGCCCGGGCCCGGCCGCGGCAGAGGCGTTCCTCAAGTCCTGGGAGCTGCTCGTGCTCCGGGGCGACTACCGCTACGAGGACCAGCCTGATTTCTTCACCTCGGACATCGTGGGAGACTACAGCCGGGCCCTCTATTTCGCGGCTGAGGAGGCCTCGCGCAGCGATGCCCGGCCCGCGGCGGACAAGATGCTCGAGCGCTCCTGGGCCCTGCACTGGCTCTTTCCCGAGGCAGCCACCCTGCTGGCTTACAACGCCTTCGCTGTCGGCGACCACGTCCGCGCCAAGCCCCTCTATGAGACCGCGGCCAGGCTCTTCAACGAGATGCTGCGCCTGGCGGACCAATACCACTCCCTGCCCGGCTTGAAGATCGAGATCAGCCGGGGCGCTGCCGAGACCTGGATGCACCTGGGAGTCATGGCCGAGCGCTCAGGCGATTCGGCCGAGGCTCAGCAGCGCTACGCCGAGTCGCTGAGGCTCCACCCCATGGCCCAGACCCACTACAACATGGCGGTCCTGTTCTGGAACAAGGACTGGGCCAGGGTCGAGGCTGAGCTGACCGCTGCCCTGGCCCTGGACCCCGGCCATGCCGAGGCGGCCAGGTTCCTGGCCCTGCTGCGCGCCAAGAAGCGCTAGCACTCCTCCGCCGAGGTCTCTGGCGACACGGCGGCGAATCCTGCCAGCACCCCGAGCAGTTCCCAATACCACCAGCCCGTCCTCTTGCCAGGCCGGTTCTCCACTGACCCGCGCCACACGCGGATATCGGCCGGGGCCAGAGTCTCCAGATAGCGGCCCCAAGCTGTTGCCAGGTCGCCGGAGCCCTCCCATTCCTTCAGGCGGCGCTGCACCGTGCGCGGAGAGCCGAAGCGCTCAGGAAGGCTGGCCCAGGGCTCGCCGCTGCTGAGGTGCCAGAGCAGGGCGTCGAAGCAGAGGCGGCTGGAGCGCCGCGGTCTGCCGCCTTTGCGGTCCCGCTTGCGCCAGGGTCTTTGCGGCGGAGCGAGGGCTTTGGCCATCAGGGACCATTGTTCGTCGTTCAGGGCTGGGGAGTTTTGTCGCATTCCACCCCTATGTACGAGCGAGGCCCTGAAAAGTTCCCTGCGTTGAGCGGAATCGGCTCCTGGAGGCTGATGGACCGGCCGAGTGCGACATAACCTCAGACGAGGACTTTTAGAATTTCAAAGAGGACCCTTGTCTTGGCCGGTGCAAGGCAGGAACAGGGGCTTGCAAGGGTGTCCCCTGGACATTTTTCAGAATGTCCGACGAGGGTTATGTCGCACTCGACGCAGGGCAGGTGGGAGATCCCGAAAACAACTCCAGGGAGCTCGCGTGAGTGGAGATCGGCTTCATCGTCCGGGGAGTGCGACAAAACTCCATGGATGGGGCTGGCCCATGCGGGCTTGAAGCGTGCTAGAGCCCGTACATGGGCTCGAACTTCGCCTTGAGGTGGCTGACGAGGTCCGCGTGGCTCAAGGGCCGGCCCGTCACCGCGCGGATGAGCTCGCCCGCGCGCAGGCGCATGCCCTGGCCGTGGATATTCTTCCTGAGCCACCCGAGGAGCGGGGTGAAGTCCCCCTTGGCGAAGGAGTCCTCGAGCCCGGGGACGTCCTTCTTGGCCTGGGCGTAGAACTGCGCGGCGTAGAGGTTGCCCAGGGTGTAGGTGGCGAAGTAGCCGATGTGGCCGAAGGACCAGTGCACGTCCTGCAGGCACCCGCGCCGGTCATCCGGGACCGCGATGCCGAGGAGCTCCTTGAAGCGCTTGTTCCAGGCCGCGGGCAGGTCCTTGACGCCGAGCTTGCCCGAGAGCATGGCCTGCTCGAGCTCGAAGCGGAGCACGATGTGCAGGTTGTAGGTCGCCTCGTCGGCCTCCACGCGGATGTAGGAGGGCTCGACCGTGTTGACCGCGTGCAGGAAGGCCTCGGACCTCGCCCCGGACAGGGCCTCGGGGAAGGCCTTGGCGGCCTCGGGAAGGAAGAACCTCCAGAAGGCGGGGCTGCGGCCCACGAAGTTCTCCCACATGCGCGACTGGGACTCGTGGATGCCGAGCGAGACGCTCGAGCCCATGGGCGTGCCGTAGTGCTCGCGGGGCAGGCCCATGTCGTAGAGGGCGTGGCCGGTCTCGTGCATGGTGCCGAAGAAGGCCTCGTTGAGGAAGCGCTCGTTGTAGCGGGTGGTGATGCGGGTGTCGCCCGGGCCCATGCCGGAGCAGAAGGGGTGGACCACGGTGTCGATCCGGCCGGACTGGAAGTCGAACCCGATGGCCTCGGCCGCCTTGCGGCAGAAGGCCTGCTGCTTCTCGATGGGATAGGCCCGGGTCAGGATGGACTTGTCCGGCCGCTTCGGGGCTCCGGCGATGCGCTCGATGATGGGCACGAGCTCACCCTGGAGCCCGTCGAAGATGCGGGTCACGTTCTCGCAGGTCTCGTAGGGCTCGAACTCGTCGAGCAGGGCGTCGTAGGGGTTCTTCTCGTAGCCCCAGCAGTCGGCCTTCTCGCGGCTGAGCTTGATGAGCTTCTCAAGCCAGGGCTGGAACTTGGAGAAGTCGGACTCCTTGCGGGCCGTCACCCAGGCCTCCTGGGAGAGGCTGCTGGTCCGGACGAACTCCTCCACGAGGCGCTTGGGGAGCTTGGTCTCGCGGTCGTACATGCGGCGGAGCTCCCGGATGTTCACGGCCTCGGTCGAGGACTTGTCCTTCACGAGCTCCGAGGCCTCGCACTTGGCGAGGAGCTCTCCCCAGGCGGGGTCCACGCAGCGGTCGTGGATGATGCCCGCCAGCAGGGTGAGCTGCTCGGCGCGGTTCTCCCCCCCGGCCGGAGGCATGTAGGTCTCCTTGTCCCAGTGCAGGACGCTGCACGCAGACCCCAGGATGGTGGCTTCCTTGCTCCTGCGGAGGAGCTCGTCGTAGCTCGAGCGGACCGTGGTCGGGGCGGCGGCGGTGGTGGTCATGGGGATTCTCCTTGCAGGCTCAGGATAGCAAATCTGGGAGGAGCATCCGGCGGACCAGGGCCTTGAGGATCTGGAGTTTGTAGCCGTTGCCGGGCAGGCTGACCGCTCCCTGCGCCGCGGCCTGGGCGGCGCCGTCTGCGGTCTCCGAACAGAGTCGCTTGCCTGCCAGGAAGTCCTCGAGCGCCTTGGCCCTCACCGGGACCGGCCCGACCGCGCCGAAGGCGACGCGGGCCCTGCGGATCCTGCCCCCTTCGAGCTCGAGGCTCGAGGCCATGCTGACGATGGGGAAATCCAGGGAGCGGCGCAGGCGGAACTTGACGAAACTCTGCTTGGCGCCGGGCCGAGGGGCCGGGAGCTCCACGCCGGTCACGAGCTCGGCGTCCTCGAGCGCCGTGGTGCGCATGGGCCGGGCGTCGAAGAACCTCTCCGCCGGGATCGTGCGCTTGGTGGTCTTGATGGCCGCGTCCAGGGCGATGAGGGCCGGGCCCAGGTCCGAGGCGCTCACGGCCACGCACGCGCATCCGAGGCAGCGGCCCGCCTCTCTTGCGGGCTCGGACGAAGGGCAGCGCGGGCTTTCGGCCAGGGCAGGGGCGTTGATCTCGGTCCTGGGGAACGCGTCCCCTTTGGGGGCGGAGGCCGGGCGGCTTGCGGGCTTCCTGAGGCCGCGGTCGATGGCCAGGGCGGCCCTGCGGCCGGAGGCCAGGGCCGAGATGACCGAGGACGGGCCGAGGACCGCCTCTCCTCCGGCGTGGACGCGGGCCAGGGAGGTGGCTCCGGTCTCGGGGTCTACGGCCACGAGCCCCCGGGAGGCCTTGACCTTGCGGCCGAGGTGGGCAAGGTCCGCGGTCTGGCCGATGGCCAGCAGGACCTGGTCTGCGGCCACGACGCGCCTGACCGAGGAGTCGAAGCAGGGGGCGAAGCGGCCCGAGGCGTCGAAGACCGAGGTGCAGGCCGAGAACTCCATGCCCGTCACCTTGCCGCCCGCGGTCAGCACCTTCCTGGGGCCCCACGAAGGCAGGAGCAGGACGCCCTCGGCAAGGGCGTGCTCGATGTCCTCGGGGAAAGCGGGCATCGTCTCGCGGCTCTCGAGGCAGACCGCCGTGACCTGCGAGGCGCCCAGCCGGCGCAGGGTGACCGCCACGTCGAGGGCGACGCTGCCGCCCCCGATGACCACGACGCGCTTGCCCACGCGGACGGGCCGGTCCATGCGCGCGTCGCGGAGCAGGTCCAGGCCGGATTCGAGGCGCTCGGAGCCGGGCAGGTCCAAGGTCTTGGCCTTCCACGCTCCGGTGCCCGCGAAGACCGCGTGGAAGTCCCTGGCCAGGCGTTCGAGAGGGATGTCCTTGCCCACCGCCGTCCCGGTCCTGAACACGATGCCCATGGCCTCGTAGGCCTTGATCTGCCGGTCCAGGACCTCGGGAGGCAGGCGGAAGGCCGGGATGCCGTAGGCCAGCATGCCGCCCGGCTTGGGCATCTTCTCGAAGACGGTCACCCGGTGCCCGGCCTTCCTGAGGTAGTAGGCCGCGGAGAGCCCCGCGGGTCCGGAGCCCACCACGGCCACGCGCTTGCCGGTCTCGGACTTGGGCGGGGGCAGATACTCCGCGGCATCCTCCAGGGCCAGGGAGCCCACGTGGAGCTCGATGCTGCGCACGGCCACGGGCTCGTCGAGGTCCCCCCGGTTGCACGCTGACTCGCACTGGTGCGGGCAGACCCTGCCGGTCACGGCCGGCATGGGGTTGCGCTCGAGCACGAGCCTGGCCGCGGCCTTGAAGTCCCCCCGCCGCACGCACTCGATATAGGCCGGGATCTCGACTCCGGCCGGGCACGCGGCCGAGCACGAGGGGGCCGCGACCCGGGCCGCTCCGAAGACGGAATGGAAGCGGTGGTCTCCGAGCAGGGCCCCGCAGCGGCCGCCGCCCTTGCGCATGCAGTGGAAGAGGTTCTCAGGCGTCCGGTAGTACCAGCAACGGGGCTCCTGACAGAGATTCCCCCCGACCGTGGCCGCGTTGCGGATCTGCGGGGAGGCGATGGAGCGGGCCGCCTCGGCCAGGAGGGGGTAGCTCTTCCTGATGAGAGCGTCCTTGGCCAGGTCCGCCAGAACGGTGAGGCCGCCGATGCAGGCGCCTTTGCCTTTCCGCTTGATCCCGGCCAGGCCGGGGATGCGCTTTAAGTCCACGATGGTCTCGGGATAGGACGGGTGGATGGCGTCCTTCAAGGCCCCGAGGAGGTCGGTGCCTCCCGCCACGGCCCTGGTCCCCGGGCGGGAGAGGAGGGCGGAGGCTTCGGCCAGGGAGGATGCGGTCATGTGCGCGAATCTCCGCAGGGTCATGGCCGCGCCTCCGAGGCGAGGGCGGCCAGGACCTTCTCCGGCTTGAAGGGGATGCCGGAGAGCCTCACTCCGACCGCGTCGTAGACCGCGTTGGCCACCGCGGCCGGGGTGCAGGTGAGCACTCCCTCCCCGATCCCGCAGGCGCCGTACTCCCCGGCGCCCCGCCAGACCTCCAGGAGCGCGGGCTCGATGTCCGGGATGTCCGCCATGGTCGGGATCTGGTAGTCGATCCAGTTGAAGTTGAGCGGGATGCCGGTGGCCGGGTCGTAGATGATCTCCTCGGTCAGGGTCTCGCCCACGGACATGCACTGCCCTCCGATCTGCTGCGCCTCGGCTCCCGTGGGGTACATGACCGTGCCGCAGTCGTTGACGATCACGAGCTTGACGATCCGCACCTTTCCGGTGGCGGCGTCCACCTCGACCTCGGCGAAGTTGGCCTGGAAGGGCACCCCGGTCCGCTCGCTCGACGGAGGCCGGCTCACCGTGACCCCGATGGGCACGAGGTCCCCGTTCCAGAGCACGTCCGTGAGCCTCCGGCGCTCGGCCGGCGCGGCCTTGACGGAGAGCCAGCCGTCCGAGAGCTCGAGCTCCTCGGGCCGGGTCTCGAGCTTCCGGGCCGCGACCGCCAGGACCTTGGCCTTGAGCTCTCCTGCCGCGACCGTCAGGGCCTCGGACTGGAGGAATGAGACCGCGCTGTCGGTCTGAACCGTGTCCTTCAAGCAGGTCTCGGTGTCGACGACGTTGGAGAACTGGATCCGGTCCGGGGTGACGCCCAGGAACGCGAGCGCCTCGGCGCAGCCGAGCACGTTGCAGGTGTTCGAGCCCGTGCCGATCTCGACCGTCGGGGCTTCCAGCATGACCGTGCCGTCCGGGTTGAGCTTGATGCCGACCTGGATCTGGCCGCGGCGGGCCTCCTGCCACTCCGCGTGCCAACCCGGGTGGAAGGAGAACCCCACCCCGCGCCGGAGCTCTCCGGCCTTGGCAGCGGGCCGGCCTCCCGGCCTGCGCCGCTTCTCGGACCAGCCGATGCGCAGGGCGCCCTCGGCCAGCACGGCTTTCAAGCTCTTGTCCGGGGGAGCGGCCCACTGGTGGCCGAAGTTCCCGACCACCAGGTCCAGGGGGTCGAGCCTGAGCTTCTCGGCGAGGACGTCGACGAGGATGCCGAGGATGAGATTGAGCTGGGAGTTGCCCACCCCGCGCATCATGCACGCGGGCAGCATGTTGGTGTAGACGCCGTAGGACTCCATCCTGAGGTTCGGGATGTGGGCGAAGGCCACCTCCGCCACCTCGGCCGGGGCGAACTTGAGGGCGAACATGGAGTGGTCCGAGTAGGCGCCGGCGTTGCCCACGGATTTGAACTGGAGGGCCGTGATGGTCCCGTCCTTGCGGGCCCCTGCCTTGGCGTGGTAGATGGCGGGCTGGCGCGAGTCATGGAAGCTTTCCCTGCGCGTGTGCTTGAACTTGACCGGCCGGCCCGTGCGCTTGGCCAGGAGGGCGGTGAAGAGGAAGAAGGGCTGCTCTCCGGTGTCTCCCCGGCCGAACTGGCCCCCCACGAAGGGGCTGATGACGCGGACCTGGTGCAGGGGGAGGCCCAGCATCTGGCTGATGTGCATGCGCGACTGGTCGGCCTCGTAGGAGTTGGACCAGCAGGTGAGCTTGCCGTCCTTCCAGACGACGAGGCAGCACCAGTTGTCGAGCGAGCACTGGGTGGCGTTGTGGTAGGCGGCGTCGGCCTCGACCACGACCTCCGCGGACGAGAAGGCCGCCCCCACGTCGCCCTTGTCGAGGAAGACGTTCCCCCCGCCCACCGGGTCCGGGGGCAGGACGTTGTCCGGGGCGACCTCCGGATGCACCAGGGGCGCTCCGGGCTGCATGGCCTTGACCGGGTCGAGCACGAAGTCCCGGACCTCCCACTCGATGTCCGCCAGGCGCAGGGCCTCCTCGGCCGCCTCTTCGGTCTCGGCAGCCACGACCACGCCGAGGTCGTCTCCGACCCAGTGGGCGGTGTCGCCGAGCACTCGGCGGTCCCGGAAGCGCTTCCACATCATGCGCTCGTAGGAGACCGTGTCCACCCCGTCGGTCCAGCCCGCGCTGGTGGGCTTCAAGGCCGCCACTTCCGGGTCCTGGTAGGTCAGGACCGCGGCCACGCCGGGAAGGGCCTTGGCGGCCGAGACGTCGAGGCGCTTGATCCTGGCGTGCGGGTAGGGGCTGTGCAGGACCTTGGCGTAGAGCATGTCAGGGAAGCGCGTCTTGTTGGCGAAATCGTCGGCGTAGACCGCCCGGCCCCGCGCCTTCTCGAGCGCGTCGAGCCTGGGCTGGTACTTCCCGATGAACCGGCGCGCGACCCTGGGGGTGAAGGGCTTGCTCATCGGGAGCCCCCCTTCGCGCCCTTGCGCGAGGCGTACTGGACGGCGCGGACGATGCCCGAGTAGCAGCCGCACCGGCAGATGTTGCCGGAGAGGCCCTCCTTGATCTCGCTCTCGGAGGGCGAGGGGTTCTCGGCCAGCAGGGCCTTGGAGGCCATGACGAAGCCCGGCGTGCAGTAGCCGCACTGGAGCGCCGTCCCGTAGCCCGGCTCGCACTGCTCGGCGAAGGCCCGGATGACCGGGTCGTCCTCGGAGAGGCCCTCGATGGTCGCCACGGACCTGCCGTCGAGCTCGACTGCGAGCGTCATGCAGGAGAGCGCGGCCTTGCCGTCGATGGCGACGGTGCAGGCCCCGCAGGCCCCCTCCTCGCAGGAGAGCTTCAGGCCCGTCAGGCCGAAGCGCTCGCGCAGGAGGTGCGAGAGGGTCTCGTGCGGCTCGACGTCCCTGCCCACCACGAGCTCGCGCCAGACGCCGTTGACCTGGATCCGGATGGTGCCTTTCATGACGCGCCCCCTTTGAGGTCCGCGCCTAACGGCGCGGGAAGTGGTTGTAGCGGAACTGGAAGGTGCCCAGGAAGTCGTAGCCGCCGTTGTACTTGAGGTAGGAGACGTCGAAGTTCAGCTTGAGGAAGTAGCCGAGCTTGAGGTTGATGAGGACCGGGTTGAGGGACCCGCCGTTGAACTTGATGAACTCCACGCCCAGGGGATAGGCGGGCTTGGGCAGGTAGAGGATGCTCGCGAAGGGCATGCTGCGGCTCCAGCAGCGGTCGCCGACGCGTCCGGCGTAGAACTCGAGGGCCTGGGGCGTGAGGTATTCGCTGAGCTGGGCCGGGATGTCGCCGGTGCTGCCCATCATGTAGCCCCCGCTGATGCGCACGCCCTTGATGTTCTTGCTGGCCACGACGTAGGCGTCGGAGAGGGTCTTGGTCGTCTTCTGGTCGACCTTGAGGGAGACGGTCGGCGTCTGGACCGTGGGCTGGGGCGCGTCGCGGAACATGAGGTGGCCGTGCGCGCCCACGGCCACGGCTGGACGCCAGCGCGTCTCGGACTGGATCTGCATCTTGCCTTCGGCTGAAAGGAGCCAGACGCCGAGCCGGTCGATGTAGTTGGTCTTGCGGACCGAGTTCGTAAAGGAGTTCCGGCCGTAGAGCCTGCCGATGAAGTAAGCCGCGTTGAAGTCGAGGCCCATGCCCGGGGTCGTGTACTGGCCCGCCCCGCGATAGGCCGTGGGGGTCAGGATGATGCCCGAGACCGCGGCCGGCGGGGTGGCGGGCCTGGGCGGAGCGGGAGGCGCGGCCGGGGCGGGCTTCTCCGCCACTCGGTAGACCAGCCTCACCTGGTTGGGGACCGCGGAGATGCTCGCGTACTCGGGGGGCACGGGCGTGGCGGGGATCTCGAAGATCAGGGGCTCGACCGCGTCGAACCTCCGTGTGGCCACGAGCTTCTCGACGTCGTCGGCCACGTCGGCCTTGGTGTAGAGCATGCCACGCTGCCCGCGGACCCGCTCGCGCCAGGAGGGGTCGGAGGCGATCTGAGAGCCGGAGAAGATGAGCACCTCTCCGAGGACCCAAGGCCCCTGGTCCGCGGCCAGGGAGGTCCCCGACGAGGTCAGGACCGAGGCGGGGGCGGTGGACGCGGCCGGGACGGCCCCGGGGGCCTGGGCCCAGGCGCCGGGGGCCCCGAGGAGCGCTGCCAGCGCGGCCGCGAGCGCGAAGTCCTTGGCCGTCATGCCAGCCCCGGCCAGTGGGCGAGGCAGGCCCGCACCAGCAGATTGGCGCACACGGCCGCTCCGATGTCGTCTCCCACGATGCCGATCCCGCCCGGGACCCGGTCGAACCAGGAGTAGGGCGGGAGCTTCACGGAGTCGAGGAGCCGGAAGAAGAGGAACCCCAGCCCCAGCACCGGGAGGGTCTTGGGCAGGAAGGCCAGCGCGGTCCAGAGCCCCACGACCTCGTCGAGCACGATCCTCGGGTCGTCGTGCCGGCCGAAGCTCTTCTCGGCGCGGCCGCAGACCCAGACCGCGGCCGCCACGGCCGCGGTCAGGAAGGCGGCATAGGCAAAGGGCTGGGACGGCAGGAGGAGCCAGAAAGGCGCCGCCGCGATCGTGCCGAAGAGACCCGCTCCGCTCCATTTCCTTGATCCCAGGATCCAGACGGGAATATAGCTAATATAGCATCCGGTGGCCAAGAGCAGGATGACGCGTTCGGGGCCGCCTTCCCGGAAGGGCCTCAGCCCCACGTCTTCTCCAGCGTGGGAAAGGACTGCCGGAGGTACATGACCGCGCTGAACCAGGTCATGACGACGCAGAGGACCGTGAGGTGGTAGGGGAGGAGCAGGACCCAGGCCGGGACCTGCACGCGCTCCATGACCGTGAGGAGGACCAGCATGCCGAGCACGGAACCGCACTGGAAGCCGGTCTTCAGCTTGCCCCAGCGGTCCGCGGCCATGATCTTGCCCTGGCTGCTGAGCAGGACCCGGATGCCGCCGATGACCAGGTCCCGGGCGAGGATGAGGAAGACGCCCCAGGGCGGGATGTCGAGCGCCTTGATGCGCAGGAGCGCGATGAGGGCTCCCAGGATGAGGACCTTGTCCGCGATGGGGTCGGCGACCTTGCCGAAGGCGCTGACGGTGTTGGTGCTGCGCGCCACGTAGCCGTCCACCCAGTCCGTGACGACGGCCGCGACGAAGAACCCGAGCGCGGCCAGGTGCAGGGCGTTGGAGTCCGTCATCAGGCAGCCGAAGACGATGAGCGCCAATGCCATGCGCAGCAGCGTCAGCCTGTTGGCGAGGGTCATCGCACGAGGAGGATGTGCTCTCCCGAGGGGTCCGCGGCCGGGAAGGTCGTGGCCGAGCCGTTGAGGCTCAGGATCAGGTCGGACGGGCTCGAGGTGCGGATGGAGACCTTGAGCTTGGGCTTGTATTCCAGCGGCTTGCCGTTGGCCGGGACCATGCCCTCGAAACGGACCTTGTCGTCCACCGTCACGCGCACCCAGACGTCCGACTTGAACGCGAGGGTCACGAGCGGCTCGACCGGGGCGTTGATGGGCTGGAGGATCGGCGGCGGGACCGGGGACTCGGAGGGCGCCGGGGCCTCGGGGGCGGGTCGGCGCACGAGGAGCCAGACCGCCAGCACCCCGCCCGCCAGGATCAGGGCGAACAGGGCCGCGGGCTTGCGGCCGCCGGCGGCCTCCTCGGCCGCGGCCTGAGCGGATTCAGCGGACGGAACCTTGCCCGCGGGAGCCGCGGCCCCGGGGGCCGAAGCCTCCGGGGCGGCCGCCGGGCGGTCGGGGTTGATCTTCTTCCAGAGGGGCTCGAAGTCCACGTCGAGGTAGTCGCAGTAGATCTTGAGGAAGCCCCGCAGGTAGACCATGGCGGGGAACTCGTCGAGGCGGTTGCCCTCCATGGCCGAGATGAGCTTCTTGGGGACGCGCGTGTGCTGGCTGACGACGTCCACGGCCTGGCCCTTCTTGAGGCGGGCCTCCTTGAGGACGGAGCCGATGTCCGCGTCGATGGAGGACGGCACGGCCTTGGGAGGGATATGGCGAAGAGGGTCTCGGTCTGGCATCTTTAGTTTCCGGTCGGATAGCGGAAGACGTCCGCGTCTTTTGGGGGTATGAAGTCGAACTGGGACCTGGAGAGGTCCGGGTTGAACCGCACTTCGGAGAACTCCGACTCGACGACGGCTCCCGCGGCGGTCAGGCGCGCCGAGTACGGGAAGTAGTCCTTCGTCGACATGGTCAGGGCCAGGACGAAGTCCGCGTCCTTGGCCTTGGGCCGCAGGTCCAGCCGGAAGGTCCGGTGGCCCGCGGCGTCAGGCTCTGCCACCTTGCCGACCGTGACGTCGTAGCGCTTGAGCAGCGAGGCGTAGTTTCCGAAATTGAGGAGTCCCTCCAAGGCGGGATCGTTCTTGCGCCAATCCTCGAAGGACGACTCGATGACCTGGTTGATCCACTTGCGCCAGACCCAGAAGGTCCGGCCGTCCGACACCACGGTCTGGGGCTCGGGACGGAGATACTCGAGCTTGAGGCGCCGCGGCTTGAGGAAGCGGAGCGTCCCGTCCTTGGACTGGGCGGCCCCCCCCTCCTCGAGGCGCACGGTCTGCTTGAAGGACAGGGTGAGGCTCGTCATCTTGGCGTCGAATTCGGCGAGGCGCTCGAAGACCGAGCCGACCGTGATGGGGGCCGTGGTCGGGGGCAGGAGCGGCAAGGACGAGCCCTCCGACGGCCGCGCCTCGGTCTTGGGCTTGGCGGCGTCCGAGGGCTTCTTGGCCCAGGACGCGGCAGGCAGGGCCAAGGCCAGGCTCATGCCGCAGGCGGCCAGGGCGAGGGAGCGGGGCCGGTCCATGGTCAGGCCTTTCCAGCCAGGTCCGACTTCTCGGGGAAGTTGGACTTGAGATAGTCGCTGATGAGTTCGAAAGAGATCTCCCAGCGGTTGGTGCCCTCGGGCTTGTGGATCATGCCCTTGACCTCGAGGAGGCTGAGCAGGTTGGTGGCGCGGGCCGAGGAGCCGAACTGGGACTTGAGGAGGTCCTGGGAGACCCGGCGGCGCTCGAGCACGAGCTTGAGGGCGTCGCGGAACTCGTGCGGCTCGACGCCGAAGGACTTAAGGTCCGCCTCGGCGGGCTTGGGCATGGTGTCGAGCGGCGGGTAGTCGGGCCTGCCGGTGGAGCGCAGGAAGTCCACGACCTTGCGGATCTCGTCCTCGCTGACGTAGGCGCCCTGACAGCGGGCCGGCTTCTGGGCGCCCGCGGCCAGGTACAGGAGGTCGCCCTTGCCCTGCAGGGCCTCGGCGCCCTGGGAGTCGAGGATGACGCGGGAGTCCACCTTGGCCGTGACCTGCAGGGCCACGCGGCTGGGGAGGTTGGCCTTGATGACGCCCGTGATGACGTCCACCGAGGGCCGCTGGGTGGCCAGCACCAGGTGGATGCCCACGGCGCGGGCCATCTGCGCCAGGCGCTGGATGGAGTCCTCCACGCCGTCGCGAGAGACGAGCATGAGGTCGGCGAGCTCATCGATGATCACCACGATGTAGGGCTCCTTGGGAAGCCCGAGCTTGGCCGCGGACTGGTTGAAGCCGTCGATGTGGCGGGCGCTGTGGACCTGGAACTTCTCGTAGCGCTTCTCCATCACCTTGACCATGGCGTTGAGGGAGCGCGCGGCGGCCTTGGCGTCGGTCACGACCTGGACGGAGGCGGCCGGCACGCACGGGTCGAAGAGGTGCGGGATGCCCTCGTAGAAGGTCAGCTCGAGCCTCTTGGGGTCGATGAGCAGGAACTTCACCTGCTCGGGCCCCGCCCGGAACAGGATCGAGAGGATGATCGAGTGGATGAGCACGGACTTGCCGCTCCCGGTCGCGCCGGCGACGAGCAGATGCGGCATGGTCGCCAGGTCCGCGGCCAGGGGCGAGCCCTCCGCGGTCAGGCCCACGCCGAAGGTCAGGAGAGGCGACTTGGCGGTCACGGCCGAGCTGGCCAGAATCTCCTGCAGGGTGACGAGCACGGGCCGGGCGTTGGGGATTTCGATGCCGACCGCGGCCTTGCCCGGGATGGGGGCGATGATGCGGATGCCCCGGGCGCGCATGGCGAGCGCGATGTCGTTCTCGAGAGCCACGATGGAGCTCACCTTGACGCCGGGAGCGGGGCTGACCTCGAAGCGGGTGATGACGGGGCCCGGCAGGATGCCCGAGATGGCGGCGTCGATGCCGAAGTTCGTGAGGGTCTGCTGGAGGCTCGCGGAAGCCGTGTCGAGCTCGTCCTGCGTGGGAAGGCCGCTGTCGCGGTCCTTGGCCGGAGCCTTGAGGAGGCCCAGGCTCGGGAGCACGCCCGAGGCGCGGGACTTGGGCGGCTTGGCCGAGGCTGGCTCAGCCGCGGAGGCGGGGGCCGGCGCGGGCTTGGGCTCGGGCATGCTGACGATCGGCGCGGGAGCAGGGGCCGGCTCGGCCGTGAGCGGGGCTCGCGCCAGGGGCTTGGGGCCGGCCGCGGCGCTGCGCTTGCGCCAAGCCTCGAGCTCCTGGCGGGAGCGCATCCAGCCGTGGTAGTCCTCGGCCAGCATGGCGGCCAGACCGGCCGCGACCCGGCCCCAGCGTATCTGCGTCGTGATCTGGCTGGACACGATGAAGGACGAGAAGCAGATCATCAGGGAGCCGGGGGCTCCGACCCAGCGGGAGAGGCTCTCGTGGATGCTCCGTCCGACGGCTCCGCCGATGGCCGGGCCGGCGGCGACCCAGTCCGGAGGAAGCCATCCTCCCAGCATGGCGAGCAGGGAGGAGGCGCCGGCCAGGACCACGAGGGAGCCCAGCCCGAGCGTGATCCAGCCCGTGGCCTGGGCCGTCATCCGGTGGATCATGGCGTTGACGATGAAGAGGGGCAGGAGGATGCTCGCCGCGCCGAAGGCGGTCCAGAACCCGGACTCGACCCAGCGGCCGAAACTGCCGGAGAGCCCGGGGAAGAGGATGAGCCAGGTCAGGTAGGCGGCCAGGAGGCCTGCCAGGGCCAGCCTGATGACGGGCGCGGCGGTGCCTTCGCGGCGCGCCCTCCGCGGATTCCTGGAGTGGTAGGTGGTCCTGTTATGCACGCTGCACGACGAAGAGGTCTTGGCCGGACTTGACCGCCTTGCCGTTCTCGACCAGGACCGTCAAGACCGTGCCGGGGAACTCGGCCTTGATCTCGTTGAAGACCTTCATCGCCTCGACCATGCACAGGACGTGCCCGGCCGCCACCTTGTCCCCTTCCTTGACGTAGGGAGGGCTCGACGGAGACGGCGCCCGGTAGAAGATGCCCATCATGGGCGCCTTGACGGTGACGGCCCCGGGCGGCAGGACCGGCGCCGCGGGCGCCGTCGGGACGGAGGCGGGCGACGGGCCGGCCGTGACGGCGGCCATGTTGGCCGCCGTCACGATCTGCACCGGAGCCTGAGAGCCGGCGCGCACGAGGCGCGCCTGGCCCTCGGAGTCGGCGACCTCGAGGGTCTCGAGGCCGTGCTGAGCCATGAAGTCGTAGAGGGCCTTCAAACGCGCGAGCGTCTTGGAGCCGTTCTCCGGGTGCGTGTCCTTCTTCTCCGTTTTCTCCATGGCCGGAAACCTACCTGCGGGAATGCGACCTGGGACCGCCGCGGCGTCCGCCGCCGCCCCTGTTGCCCTCGCGGTCGCGCGAGGGCCGTCCGCCGCCCTCGTTCTCGGACCCGGGGGCGAGGATCGCCTTGCGGGAGAGCCGGATCTTGCCGTCGTTGTCGACCTCGAGGACCTTGACCTCGACCTCGTCTCCCTCCTTGAGGACGTCCTCGACGCGGTTGACGCGCGTGACGTCGATCTGCGAGATGTGGAGGAGCCCCTCCCTGCCGGGGAAGATCTCGACGAAGGCGCCGAACTCCTTGATGGAGACGACCCGGCCTTTGTAGATCTTGCCGACCTCGGCCTCGACCGTGAGGGCCTCGACCTCGGCCTTGGCCTTGTCGCAGCCGTCGGAGTCCACGCCCGTGATGAAGACCGAGCCGTCGTCCTCGACGTCCACCTCGACCCCGTAGGTCTCGATGAGGCGGCGGATGTTCTTGCCGCCGGGGCCGATGAGGGCGCCGATCTTGTCCATGGGGATCTGCAGGCGGTAGAGGCGCGGGGCGTTCGGGGAGAGCGCCTCGCGGGGCTTGGAGATGACCTCGTTCATCTTGCCGAGGATGTGCAGCCGGCCCTGGCGGGCAGCCTCGAGCGCTTCCTTCATGATGCTGATGGAGAGCCCCTCGACCTTCATGTCCATCTGGAAGCCCGTGATGCCGCGCTCGGAGCCGGCGACCTTGAAGTCCATGTCGCCGTTGTGGTCCTCGATGCCCGCGATGTCGGTGAGGATGGCGTACTTGCCGTTCTCGTAGACCAGGCCCATGGCCACGCCGGCGCAGGCGGCCTTCATGGGCACGCCCGCGTCGAAGAGGGCCAGGGAACCGCCGCACACGGTCGCCATGGAGGAGGAGCCGTTGGACTCCAGGATCTCCGAGACCACGCGGATGGTGTAGGGGAACTCCTCGTCGGGGGGCAGGAGCGGGACGAGCGAGCGCTGCGCCAGGGCTCCGTGCCCGATCTCCCGGCGGCCGGGGCCGCGCTCGGGCTTGACCTCGCCCACGGAGAAGGACGGGAAGTTGTAGTGGAGCAGGAACCTTTCCTTATATTCCCCCTCCAGGACGTCCATGATCTGCATGTCCGCGGGGCTGCCGAGGGTGACCGAGCTCAGCGACTGGGTCTGGCCGCGGGTGAAGACCGCAGAGCCGTGCAGCTTCGCGAAGACCGGCAGCATGATGGAGATGGGGCGGACCTCGTTGAAGGCGCGGCCGTCGGGCCGGACGCGGTCGTTGAGGACCATGGCCCGGCTCTCGGTGTAGGTGATGTCCTCGATGACGCGGCCGACGTAGGGCAGCCAGCTCACCATGTCGGGGTGCTCGGCCGCGGCGGTCTCGATCTCCTTGACGATGCCTTCCTTGATGCCGGAGATGGCCGAGTCCAGGCCGAACTTGTCGAACTTGCCGCGCAGGGCGGTCTTGATGGGCTCGAGGGCCTTGCCGGTGATGTAGTCCGTCACGGGCTTGGGCGCGGTCTTGGCGTCCACGGCGCGCTTGGCGACCTTGCGGCCCGAGGCCTCGGAGTCGGCCACGAGCTTGAGCTGGAGGTCGCAGAGCCGGTCGATGACCTTGGAGGCCGCGTCGAGGGCGTTGATGAAGACGTCCTCCGGGACCTCGCGGGCCGTGCCTTCGACCATGAGCAGCGCCCCCTTCTTGCCCGCCACCACGATCTCGAGCTCCGCCTTCTCGCGCTGCTCGAAGGTCGGGAACATCACGATGGCGCCCTCCACGAGGGCGACGCGGACGGCCGAGACCGGGCCGTTCCACGGGATGTCGCTGAGCATGAGGGCGGCGGACCCGCCGGTGATGGAGAGGACGTCGGAATCATTCTGCCCGTCGACCGAGAGCACGATGGTGTGGACCATGGTCTCGTACCTCCAGCCCTCGGGGAAGAGGGGCCGGATGGGCCGGTCGACGAGGCGGGAGGAGAGGATCTCCTTCTCGCGGGGGCGGCTCTCGCGCTTGAAGAAGCCTCCCGGGATGCGGCCCGCGGCGTAGGTCCGCTCGCGGTACTCGGAGGTCAGGGGGATGAACCCGACGTCCTTGGGGTTCTTCTGGGCCGTGACCGTGGAGAGGACGACGGTGTCGCCGAGGTGGACGGTGACCGCGCCGCCCGCCTGCTTGGCGAGGGTGCCGGTCTGGACGGAGACCGTCTTGTCTCCGACCTGCTCGGTGAGGTTGATTTTCTGGATGGACGCGGATAATGAAGACATGGTGACTCCTAGGATGAGAAAGGCCTCAAGAAAGGCGGGAAGGCGGCCATCAAAGGACGGGGCCTACTTCCTGAGATCGAGCGCTTTGATGACCTGACTGTAAGATTCGCGATCGTGTCGCTTGAGGTAGCTGAGCAGCATCTTGCGCTGGCCGACGAGCTTGAGAAGGCCTGATTGGCTCAGGTAGTCCTTCTTGTTGCCCTTGAGGTGGCCGGAGATCTGCTTGATGCGCTCTGTGAGAAGAGCGATCTGCGCAGGAGCTCCGCCCGTGTCAGCGGGATGCTTCCCGAATTTCTTCAGAATTTCGGCTTTGTTTTCCTTTGTTATCATCGCTGGGAAAATGATAGCAAAGCGCGGGGCGCCTGCGCAAGATGTTACTTTCCTCGTCGGAGGGCGGCGCGGAGGACGAGCTGGAGGCCGCGCGTGGCGGCGCGGGCCCTGATGAACTCGCGGCTGCCCGAGAGCCGGAGCTCGTGGACCTCGGCTTTGCGGCCGGGCCGGGCGACGCCGATGTAGACGAGGCCCACGGGCTTGGAGGCCGTGCCTCCGGTCGGACCCGCGATCCCGGTGACCGAGAGCCCGATCTCCGCGCCGGTCCTCGCGCGGACGCCTTCGGCCATCTCCTTGCAGCACTCCTTTGAGACCGCGCCGTGCCTGGCCAGCGTGCGCGGGCTCACGCCGAGGAGGTCCTTCTTGAGGCCGTCGGCGTAGCTGATGACCCCGCCGAGGAAGAAGGACGAGGCTCCCGGGATGTCCGTGAGCTTGGCCGCGATCATGCCTCCGGTGCAGGACTCGGCCACGGCCAAGGTGAGCTTCGCCCGGGTGAGCGCTGCGCCGACCTCGGCCTCGAGCGGGGAGTCCCCCTCCCAGAGCAGGAACCGTCCCACCGCGGCGAGCGCCTCATGCCGCACTTCGCGCAGGCAGGCCTCGGCGCTTCTCCGCGAGTCCCCGCGGATGTAGGCGTGGAAATCCACCTGCCCGGGATAGGAGAGGATGGTGAAGCTCAGGCCGGGACCGGCCTTGGCCACCAGCCCCTTCAACTTCTCATCAGCCGCTGACTCGGGGATGCCTCCGAGGTGCAGGGCCAGGTGGTCCGTGAACGAGGAGCGGCCGTATCTTTTCCTCAGGAAAGGGATGACGTCGCGCTCCAGGATGGGGCGGAGCTCGCGGTAGGGGCCGGGCAGGAGCGCCAAGGTGCGCCGGGGTCCGCCGGGCCTTGCTGGAGGCAGGCTCAACAGCTGTCCCGGAGCGGTGCCGCGCTCGTTGTCGAGGGCCCTGGCTCCGGCCAGGACATAGGCCTGGCGCTTGTTCTCCGCGGGCAGCCTGATGCGCAGGCGCTTGAACCTCGCCTTGATGCGGCTGAAGATCCGCGGCACGTAGCGGAGCTCGGCTCCGAGGGCGTCGGAGGCGGCCTCGCGGGTCAGGTCGTCGAAGGTCGGGCCGAGCCCGCCGCACACGATGACAGCGTCGCTGCGCGAGAGCGCGGAGCGGAGCGCGCCCGCGATGGCGGAGCGGTCATCCGGCAGGGTGGCTTCGCGGCTCAAGGCCAGGCCCTGGGAGGCCAGCAGGGCGCCGAGCTTGGCGAGGTGGGTGTTGAGCTGTCCCTGGAGCAGCTCCGAGCCCGCGCAGAGCAGCTCGACGCGCGGCTTCATCACTGGATGACGCCGGGGACCCCTTTGGGCTGAGCCGGGTTCTCGCCGGCCGCGATGACGCCGAAGCGCGACTCGTACTTGTCGATGTTCTCCTTGAGGGCCCAGAGGAGGCGCTTGGCGTGGATGGGCGAGGTCACGATGCGGGTGAGGACCTTGGACTTGGGAGTCTGCGGCTGGATGAAGAGGAAATCGAGGAGGAACTCGGTCTCGCTGTGCGTGATGAGGGCGAGGTTGGTGTAGGTCCCTCGCGCCGTGGCGTCGTCGATATCGACTTGCAGGGGTTGGTTTTTCGGGTCCATGGGCCGATGTTACCATAATTCCATTGAATTTTCCGTATGATTTTGTTTTAATATATGTTCGATGTCCAAAGGCCTGCCCATCATCATCTCCGCCCCATCGGGCACGGGCAAGTCCACCATCTGCCAGAGGCTGCTCAAGCTGCGCAAGAACCTGCGCTACTCCGTCACCTGCACCACGCGCGAGCCGCGGCCCGGCGAGGCGGACGGCAAGCACTATTTCTTCACGGACCGCGACGAGTTCAAGCGCCGCATCCGCGGACATGAGTTCATCGAGTGGGCCATGGTCCACGACCACTACTACGGAGTGCCGCGCGGGCCCCTCGAGGAACGTCTCGACAGGGGCCTCGACGTCCTGCTCGCCATCGACGTGCAGGGCGCGCAGACCATCAAGCGCAAGTACCCGGAGAGCGTCCTCATCTTCGTGCTGCCCCCGTCCTTGAGCACGCTCAAGGAGCGCCTGCAGTCCCGGCGCGAGGCCGCGGCCTCCCTGGCCAAGAGGCTGGCCAACTCGCGCGGCGAGCTGGGCGCGGCCAAGAATTACGACTACCTGGTCGTCAACGACGACCTCGACAAGGCGGTCGCGCAGATCTCATCCATCATCACGGCCGAGAGCCTCAGGCTTTCGCGCAGGCGCCAGGTGGACCTGGACCACCTGATACGATGATGCTCCCAGGATCCGACGAGGAGGGTGCATGACGACGAAGAAGAAAGTGGAAGAGGAGTCCGAGGATTCCGAGAAGAAGGCCCAGGCCGCTGAGCCTGAGAAGGGCAAGGCCCCCAAGCCCGTCCTCGACGAGCTCGTGCTCAACCACAAGACCGGCAAGTATTCCGCCATCCCGCTCATCGCCATGTGGGCCAAGGAGCTCCGCAAGCGCGAGGACCTGCGCCATCTGACCCCGAACGAGATCCTCGAGCTCGCCATGGAGCAGGTGCTCAACGGCACCGTGGGCTGGGACGACCTCAAGAAGGCGCTCGTCAGCGGCGCGGCCAAGGCCGCCACGGGCATCGAGGGCCTCACCCGGGCGAAGAAGGAGAAGTAATGCCCCGCGTCGTCCTGGGCGTCTCCGGCTCGATCGCGGCGTACAAATCCGCCGAGATCATCCGGGGCCTGGTCAAGGCAGGGGCCGAGACGCGCTGCGTCCTGACTCCCAACGGAAGCCGCTTCATCACGGCGCTGACCCTGGCCACGCTGTCCAATCAGCCGGTCGCGCAGGACCCGTTCGACCGGTCGCTGTGGGACATGGCCCACGTCTCTTTGGCCGCGTGGGCGGACATGATCCTCGTGGCCCCGGCCACCGCGGACCTCATGGCGCGTCTGGCCTGCGGCCGGGCCGAGACCCTGCTCGACACGCTCATCCTGGCCTCGACCTGCCCGGTCGCGGTCTGTCCTGCCCTGCACGAGAACATGTGGCTGCACAAGGCCACCCAGCGCAACGTCGCGCTCCTCAAGGGCTACGGTTACGCCGTGTGGGGACCGGGCAAGGGCGATCTGGCCAGCGGCGGTCAGGGCTTGGGCAGGCTCCTCGACCCGGAGGAGATCGTCTCCCGCTGCCTGGACCTCTGCGCCGGGCTCCGCAAGAAGCGGCGCTGAGGCGCTCGCCGATGTCCGCGGCCTCCGCGTCCCGCTTCACCTGGCGCAGGACGAGCGTCCTGATCACCTCCGGCCCCACCCGGGAATACCTCGACCCGGTGCGCTACCTCACGAACGCCTCGAGCGGCCGGATGGGCAGGGAGCTCGCTGTCGCGGCCCTGCGCCGCGGGGCCAGGGTGACCGTGGTGAGCGGCCCCTCCGAGGTCCCCCCTCCGCCCGGGGCGCGGGTGGTGCGGGTCCTGACCGCCGGGCAGATGCGGCGGCAGACCCTGCGCCTGGCGCGGTCCGCGGGCCTGGTGATCGGCGCCGCCGCGGTGGCGGACTGGCGCTTCTCGTCCGTGAGCCGGCGCAAGCTCAAGCGCGGACCTTCGCCTCTGCGCTTGACGCTCGTCCCCAACCCCGATATCATCAAGGAGGCCGCGGCCCTGGCTCATCGCCGCGGACCGGCCGTGGCCGTGGGCTTCGCGCTCGAGACGGCCCGCGGCTTGGGGCCGGCGCGGCGCAAGCTCAGATCCAAGGGGCTCGACCTCGTGGTGGCCAACGGGCCCTCGGCCGTGGGAGCGCTCCGCTCGCGCTTCGACCTGGTGGGCCGGGACCGCACGACCCGGCTGGGCTTGGTGACCAAGAGGGAGGCTGCGGAACGCATCCTCGCCTTGGCAGGGGAGCTTCTCAGGGGGAAGAATGGCTGAACGCATGAAGGCGCACGCAGTTTCCAGGCTCGAGCTGCTGGACCTGGCCGCGAGCCTGCGGCTGAGGGTCGCGGCGGACCGGGAAGGCGAGTGGACGGCCGGCTCTCCCCCCGATATCCTCGCCGACCTGGCCGGCCGCATCCGCTCCTGCAGGCTCTGCCCCTTGGCCGCGACCCGCATCAAGGCCGTGCCGGGGGCGGGCTCCGCATCCGCGGAGATCCTCTTCATCGGCGAAGGGCCGGGCTACGAGGAGGACCGCCAGGGCGAGCCCTTCGTGGGCAAGGCCGGCCAGCTCCTCGACCGCATCGTCAAGGCCATGGGCCTCTCGCGCGACGCGGTCTTCATCGCCAACATCGTCAAGTGTCACCCCATGCGCGACCCCTCCACGCCCGAGGCGCGCGGCAACGACCGCCCTCCCACCCCGGAGGAGATCGCGGCCTGCCGGCGCTACGTGGACCGGCAGATCGCGGCCATCGCTCCCAAGGTCATCGTGAGCCTGGGCGCGGTCAGCGCCAAGGCCCTGCTCGGGACCTCGGAGGGCATCACGCGCCTGCGGGGCCGGTGGGCCGAGTACCGCTCTCCCGACGGCAAGGCCGCTCCCATCCCGCTCATGCCGACCTACCACCCCGCGGCCCTGCTCAGGGACGAGACCCTCAAGGCGGCGGTCTGGTCCGACATGAAGACCGTGCTGGCCTTCCTCGGACGGAGCGTGCCCAAGTGAGCCACGCCAAGCCTCGCCGCGGCGAGGGGCGCGACATCCTCGACCATCTGAGCGAGCTCATCGACGAGGACTCCTTCCTTTATCTGCGCGCGCTGCTCGGGGACCTGGCGGTCGCCTCGGTCCACCCGAGCAGCAAGTTCCTCATCCAGCGGGTGCTCCGGGCCATGGACCTGCGCTCGGCCCGGGTCGTCGTCGAGTTCGGCGCCGCGGACGGGGTCATCACCCGGCAGATCCTGCCCGCCATGCACGATGGCGCCAGGCTCGTGGCCATCGAGCGCAACGCCCAGCTCTGCCGCCGTCTCGAGCGCCTCGACGACCGGCGCCTCGTCGCGGTCCACGGCGACGTGCGCAGGCTCGGCTCCATCCTCTCGGGCCTCGGGCTCTCCGGCGCGGACGTCATCGTCTCCGGGGTCCCGTTCTCCCTGTTCCGGCCGCGGGCGCGGCACGAGCTCCTCTGCCTGACTTCGGACCTCCTCAGGCCCGGGGGGCGGTTCGTGGCCTATCAGATGACGACGCACCTCATCCCGCTCCTCTCGGACTACTTCTCCAAGGTGGAGACCGAGTTCGAGGTGAGGAACATCCCGCCGCTCTTCGTGTTCAAGGCCTTCAAGTAAGCGATGCGCATCGCGGAGGTCGCCTTCCCGGTCCCCATCCACAACACCTACCATTACGAGGTGCCGGCCGCGCTCTCGGCCGCGGCCCCGGGGGCCAGGGTCCGCGCCGCCTTCGGCCCGCGCCTCCTGACCGGGACCGTGCTCTCGGTCTTCGACGGCGAGCCAGGGCGGCCCCTCAAGCCCCTCGCGGCCGTGGTGGACGCCGTCCCCGTCCTCTCCGGCGAGATGCTCGGGACCGCCAGGTGGATGTCGCGCCGCTACGGGGCGGCCATCGGCGAGTGCCTCCGCTGCCTCCTGCCGCCTTTCATAAGAACACCGGCGCCTGGGGACCCCCTGCGTCCTTCGGACGCTCCCCCGGACACGGCCGAACCCTCCTTTGAATTGACCGAGGGGCAGAAGGAGTCCGTGGCCGCGCTCATCGAGCGCCTGCGCTCCCGGACCCACGAGGTCGCGGTGCTCTTCGGAGTCCCGGCCTCGGGCAAGACCGAGGTCTACCTCCGGCTCCTGCGCGAGGCGGTGCAGGGCGGCGGCCAGGCCCTCTTCATGCTGCCTGAGATCTCCCTGACCGGCCCTTTCTTCGACGAGTTCAGCGCCCGGCTCGGCGTGCCCGTGGTGCTCTGGCACTCCAAGCTCGGCAGCCGCGAGCGCAGCCTGGCCTGGAGCGGGCTCGCCTCGGGGAAGGTCCAGCTGGTGGTCGGGGCGCGTTCCGCGGCCCTCCTGCCGTTCCGGGACCTGAGGCTCGCGGTGGTCGACGAGGAGCAGGACGAGTCCTTCAAGCAGGAGTCCCCTCCGCCCTATTACCACGGCCGCGAGGTGGTCGTGGAGCGCGGCAGGGCTCACGGCGCCCTGGTGGTCCTGGGCTCGGCCACGCCCTCGCTGGAGACCTGCCATCTGGCCATGGGGGGCGGAGCGCGCCTCCTGGTCATGCGCGAGCGCGTGGGCTGCAAGGAGACTCCTGTCGTCACGGTCTGCCCCAAGCCGCTGGGCGAGTTGTGCATCTCTCGGACCCTCCTGGAGAAGCTGCGGGAGCGCCGCGAGCGCGGGGAGCAGTCCATCCTGCTCGTCAACCGCCGAGGCTATTCCACCCTCGTCATGTGCTCCAAGTGCGGGTGGGTGGACCGCTGCTCCTCCTGCGGGGTCGCGCGCATCCGGCACCAGGGCGGGGCCGCGGGCTTCCAGATGCAGTGCCATCACTGCGGCCGGGCGGCCCCGGTCGCGACGGCCTGCGCCAAGTGCGGCAACGCGGCCCTCTGGGTCGCCGGGACCGGGACCCAGAAGGTGGTCGCGGAGCTCAAGGAGGCCGTCTCCGGGGTGAAGGTCCTGCGCATGGACCGCGACACCTTGAAGGAGACCGCCGCGGACCGCAAGATCCTCTCGGATTTCCGCTCCGGCAAGGCCGAGGTGCTCGTGGGCACCAAGCTGGTGGCCAAGAGCTTCCACTTCCCCTCCGTGACCCTGGTCGGCGTGGTGGACGCCGACACCATGATGCACATGCCCGACTTCAGGGCCGCGGAGAGGACGATGCAGCTCCTCATGCAGGTGGCCGGCCGCTCCGGCAGAGGGGACAAACCGGGCGAAGTGGTCGTCCAGACCTCCCACCCGACCCTGGCCGCGCTGGGCGCGGCCAGGGTTTGCGACTACGAGGAGTTCGTGCGCGGCGAGCTGGCCTCGCGCCGGGAGCTCGCCTATCCCCCCTTCTCCGCGCTCATCCGCGTCGAGCTCTCCGGCAAGGTCGAGGCCGCGGTCGAGAAGGCGGCCGGAGCCATGGCCGAGGGGCTCGAGGCCGTCCTCGACCCGGCAGGGCATCAGGTGCTCGGCCCTGCGGTCGGCATCCCGCCGGTCCTGCGGGGCAGGCACCGGAGGCAGCTCCTGGTGAAGGTCCTCGACCCCGGCAAGGCGGAGGCCGCCCTGCCGGCCATCCGGTCCGTGCGCGCGGCCTCCGGGGTGAGGGCCAAGGTCGTCGTCGACCCCTACGATTTGCTGTAATAACCCTATGGATCTGCAGGCACAGCTGGAACTCTGCACCCGCGGCGCGACCGCGGTCGTCAACGAGGCCGAGCTCAAGGACAAGCTCGCCTCCGGCCGGACTTTGCGCGTCAAGCTCGGGGTGGACCCGACCTCGGCCGACCTGCACCTGGGCCACAGCGTGATCTTGAGCCGCCTGGCGGCCTTCCAATCGCTCGGGCACGCCGCGGTCCTCATCATCGGCGACTTCACGGCCATGATCGGAGACCCCTCGGGCCGCGACACGACCAGGCCCCCGCTCTCCGTCGAGCAGATCCGGGCCAACGCCGCCACCTACCAGGAGCAGGCCTACAAGATCCTGGACCGCTCCCGCACGGAGCTGCGCTTCAACTCCGAGTGGCTCAAGCCCTTCCTGGGAGAGGGCCTGCTGGACGCGCTCAAGCGCGTCACGGTGCAGCAGACCCTGGCCCGCGACGACTTCAAGGCCCGGCTGGCCGAGAACTCCCCCCTGACCATGCTGGAGACCCTCTACCCGGTGTTCCAGGGCCAGGACTCGGTCGCGGTCAAGGCCGACGTGGAGCTGGGCGGCAACGACCAGATCACGAACCTCCTCATGGGCCGGCGCATGCAGGCGGACGCGGGCCAGCCCTCTCAGGCCGTGCTCACCCTGCCGCTCCTGCTCGGAACCGACGGGGTCAAGAAGATGTCCAAGTCCTATGGGAACTCGATCGGCATCAGCGACCCGGCCCGGGAGATGTTCGGCAAGGTCATGAGCGTCACCGACGACGTCATGTACTCCTTCTACGAGCTGCTCACCACCGAGGCGATGCCTGGGGTCCGCGGCCTCCACCCCATGGAGGCCAAGAAGGCCCTGGCGCGCCTGCTGGTGGCGCGCTTCCACGGCCCTGAGGCCGCCGACGCCGAGGGGGCGTGGTTCGACGAGACCTTCAGCAAGCGTCAGATCCCGGCGGACATCAAGGAGGTCTCCCTGCCCGCGGGCCTCGCGCTGAGCGAGGTCGTGCTCAAGGCCGGGGCCGTCAAGTCCCGCAACGAGGCGCGCCGCCTCATCGCGCAGGGAGGGGTCAAGGTGGACGGGGAGAAGGCCAAGGAGGACGGCTCCCTGCCCGGACCCGGGCCCTTCGTCCTCCAGGTAGGCAAGCATCAGTTCGTCCGAGTGCGGTTGATCCAGGGAGGCACGTCATGAGAATGCTCTGTCACGTCTTCGTCGTCGCGGCCGCGCTGAGCGCCCCGGCCTTCGGCCAGGAGGACCGCTTCGAGGCGAGGCTCACGGAGGTCAAGGGTTCGGTGACCATCTTCGTCCCGGGCGGCGACCCCGAGGGCCTGGCCGCGGAGAAGGACATGCCCCTCGAGGAAGGCGACCGCCTCAAGACCGGAGCGGACGGCTACGCCGAGGCCGCGTTCGAGGGCGAATCCGTGGTCGTCTTGAAGGCCAACTCCCAGTTGACCGTCAACGCGACGCGCAAGGCCGGCTCCGAGCTCCACCTGGGCTTCGGCAGCCTCCTGGCGAAGATCGGCTCGCTCCTCGGAGGCTCCGGCTTCCGGGTCCGGACCCCGACCGCGGTCTGCGCGGTGCGCGGGACCGAGTTCGGGCTCGAGGTGGCGGGCGAGGCCGAGGGCGGCGAGACCGCGGTCGGCGTCTTCGACGAGGGCAAGGTCGAGGTGACGGCCGCCGAGGGCGGCGAGCCCGAGCGCCTCATGATGAACCAGGAGACCGTGGTGCGCCGCGGCGAGCGGCCTCTTCCCCCCTACGTGCTCAAGCGCCTCATGAGGCACCGCAACTCCGTCCGCGGCCTGGGCCGGAGGATCAGCCAGCTCAAGAAGCGCTGGGCCTCCCTGACCCCGGAGAAGCGCGTGGAGCTCCGCCAGCGCTGGATGGAGCGTTCCCGCGAGAAGATGAAGCAGCTCAAGGAGAAGGCCCAGCAGCGACGGATCCGGCGCCAGGGCCCCTCGGGGCCGCATCCGTCGCAGGAGAAGATGGAGAAGCGGCGCCAGAGGATCCTCAGGGACCGCAAGAAGCCTTGAGCCGCCCCCACTGCGTCGTCGCGGCCGCGCTCGTCTTCGGGGCGACCCTCGTGTCCTCGCCCCGGTGCCGGGCGGCGGAAGGCGAGATCGAGGTCTCCATCCCCCAGGGGCAGTCCGCGACCGCGACGAGCCGCGTCCTGGAGGAGAAGGGCGTGGTCCGCTCCGCTCTCCTCTTCCGCCTGGCCGCCAAGGTCACGGGGGCCGAGCGCAGCCTCAAGCCCGGGGACTACAGGTTCAAGAGCGGGGCCTCGATGCTCGAGGTCCTGGCGACCCTCAGGGCCGGCACGGCCAACGACGTGCGCGTCGTCATCCCGGAGGGCTTCTCCGCCCGGCAGATCGGCGAGCGCCTGGAGGCCCTGGGGCTGTGCCGGGCCGCGGAGTTCCAGGACCTGGTGGCCGAGCGCAGGCTCGAGGGCTTCCTCTTCCCCACGACCTACAACTTCGACAAGCACTGGGGCGCGGCGCAGATCGCTCAGCGGATGCGCGACGAGTTCTCCCGCCGCGTCGAGCCCGTGGTGGCGGCCGCCTCGGCCGGTCCGAACCTGAGCCTGCTCCAGGTCGTGACTCTGGCCTCCATCGTCGAGCGCGAGGCCGCGGCGCAGTCGGAGAAGCCCGCCATCGCGGCGGTCTATCTCAACCGCCTGCGCAAGAGGATGATGCTCGAAGCCGACCCGACCGTGCAGTTCGCCCTGGGGTACTGGAAGAAGGGGCTGACCCTGGCGGACCTGCGCACGGCGTCGCCCTACAACACCTACAACCACTTCGGCCTGCCGCCGGGCCCCATCTGCAGCCCGGGCCTGGCCTCGGTGGAGGCCGTGCTCAAGCCCGCGGCCACGGACGCCATCTTCTTCGTGGCCGACGCCAAGGGCGGCCACGTCTTCACCTCCACCCTGGCCGAGCACCTCAAGGCCAAGGCCCGCTTCAAGGCGGAGCTGAAGCTCCAGAAGGCGGCCCTGCGCAGGGCCGGCCAGCCTTAGAGAGGCTGAGGCGGGCTAGTCGCCTTCCGGCCCGCCCTCGATCTCTCCTTCCTCCTCGAAGCCCGGTTCCTGCATCTTCTTCATGCGGCGCATCTTCATCTTGCGGCGCATGGCAGCCTCAGGGTCCATGCCTTCCTCGTCCATGCCGGGCTCGCCGCGCATCATGCCCTGCCTGCCCTGGGGGCCCATGCCGCCCCGCATGCCCTGCCTGCCGCCCGGGCCCATGCCCTGTCCGCCGCCCATCATCCTGCCCATGAACTTGGCGATGACCATGTCGAAGCGCTCTTTCTGGTCCATGGTGAGGTTCTCCCGGATGCCTTCCTTCATGGAGAACATCTCCTTGCGCATCCTCTCATGCAGGGTCTTCATTTCCGCCTGCATGGCCTCGAGCTTGGCCCGGGACTTCTCCACCGCGGCCTTGACCTGGGTCTTCTGGGCGTCCGTGAGCTCGAGCTCGGTCGCGAGCTTGTCGGGGAGCTTGGCGTAGAGCTGTTCCTGGGGATTGGCGTCCTTCCTGCCGGGCTTGCCTCCCTCAGCCTCTGCCTGGCTGCCTGCCTTGGGCGGCTCCTTGGCCGAGACCAGGCCTGAGCACAGCACGAAAAGGGCGCTGACTGCGACGGCGGATGAGATTCTCATGAGGGACTCCTCCTCGCGGCCTTGGGCCGCGTTGACGACTGTAGGCCAGATACTAACAAGGCTCAGGCGGAAAGGTCAAGCAGGCAAAGAAAAGGCCCTCCCGAAGGAGGGCCTTGAGAGTTGGACGTGACAGGAATCGAACCTGCGACCTCCTCGTTGCGAACGAGGCGCTCTCCCAACTGAGCTACACGCCCGAAAGCTTCTATCGCCTACGGCGAGTCCTGCGGTGATATTCTACCAAAAAGCGGGGCTACTTCGGAGGCGCGATGCCGCCGTGGTCGCGGTGCACTAATTAGGTTCCGGGCAGAGGGCCGCGAGCTTGCGGGTGTCCCTGATGAAGAGGCGGCCGCGCCTCATGTCCAGGATGTTGGCGCGCTTCAACGTCGAGAGAGCCCGCGTGAGGGGCTCCCGGGTCGTGCCCACGATGTCGGCCAGCTCCTGGTGGGTGTAGCGGTCCGAGAGCTCGTGGCCGTCTCCGGTCTTCCTGCCCGAGGAGGTGGCCAGGGCGTAGAGGGTCTTGGAGACCCGGCCGAGGATGTTGCGGAAGAGCAGGCTCTCGAGCTCCTCGTTGGCGCGGCGCAGGCGCTCGGAGACCGTGCAGAGCAGGAAGTAGGTCAGGTGAGGGTCCGAAAGCAGGGTCCGGCGGAAGTCCGAGCGCCGGATGACGAGGAGCTGGGAGTCCTCCACGGCCTCGGCCGAGGCGCAGCGGGGCTTTCCCTGCAGGAGAGCCATCTCGCCGAAGAAGTCCCCGGGGTGGAAGTACGCGATGGTCTTGCTCTTCTTGGCGGCCGAGCGGACGAAGATCTTGGCCCTGCCCGAGATCACGATGAACATCTGGTTGCCGAACTCGTCCTTGGTGAAGATCTGCTGGCCGGCGCCGTACTGCCGGATCTGGGAGATCTTGAGGATGGACTTGAGATGACGGGTCGAGACCGCGCTCAAGAATGGGATCTTCCTCAGTATCTGGATGGACATGGAGGTATGTTAGCTAACTTGGGCCCGGCCTTCAACGTCCGCCGGAAGCCAGGGCCTCGACCTCCGAGGCCAGGGAGGAAGCGGCCTCCTCGGGCATGGGGAGCCCGAGCTTGATGTAGGACCCTGACATCCTGGAGAGGAGCTCTGCGCTGGGGGAGCTGAGCAGGAGGTCCTTGAGCAGGCCGGGGAGGCGTTCCGCCAGGGCCTCCTCGGGCACCAGGACCGCTGCCCCGGCCTTGGCGAAGACGCGGGCATTATGGGTCTGGTGGTCCGCGCTGGCGTGAGGGTAGGGCACGAGGAGCGCGGGCTTCCTCAAGGCTGCCAGTTCAGCCAGGGTGCTCGCCCCGGACCTGCACAAGACCAGGTCAGCGGCCGCGTAGGCGGTCTCCATGTCCGAGAGATACTCGAAGACCGCGGCCTTGACCCCGGCTTGGACATAGGCCGAGCGCACGGCTTGGGCGTCCTTGCCTCCTGCCAGATGGGCGACCTGGAGCGCCCCCCCCTCGGTCAGGGCCGTGGCCGCTGCTTGAGGCACGGCGAGGTTGACTCCCCTGGCTCCTTGGGAGCCGCCGAACACGAGCAGGGTCGCGGTGGAGGGACCCAGGCCGAGCCTGGTCCTGGCTGAAGCCGCGTCTCCGGGCTTCCAGAGCGCGGGCCGGATGGGCGTGCCCGTGACCTTCCCCCCGCAGGCATCCATGGGAGGCAGGCCCCAGAAGAGCTTCGCTCCCAGGAGGAGGGCAGTCCTGTTGGCCAGGCCCAGGACCGCGTTGGAGTCGTGCACGGCTCGGGGAACGCCCTGCCGGGCCGCTGCGGCGATGGCAGGGAAGGTGAGGTAGCCGCCCATGCCCACCACCACGCTCGGCTGGAAATCGGAAAGGACCCTGAGGGCGAGCCTCGTCGAGCCCGCTGCCTTGGCCAGGAAGGCGAGCCACTCCAAGGAGGGCCTGCGCGAGAGCCCTCCCAGGTCGAGTTCGGCGTACGGGATGCCCTCGGCTTCGAGCGTCTCCAGGCTGGGGTCGGCCTTGCGCGTGAGGAAGAGGACCTGCCAGCCGCGCTCCCTGAGGGTCTTGGCCAGGACCAGGCCGGGGTAGAAGTGCCCGCCCGTGCCTCCAGCTGCGATGACAACCCTTCTGAGAGTTCCTGAGCTCTCCGCCACTTAGAACCTCGCGCCCAGGCTGATCCTGTGGCTGTTCCCAAGCCCGCCAAAAGGCGTCATGGAATAGTCCAGGCTCATGCCATAGGCCTTGACCCCGAATCCCGCTGCCAAGCCCATCAGCTCGCTCGTCTTAT
Organism: Elusimicrobiota bacterium; assembly: GCA_016218545.1. Classification (GTDB taxonomy): domain Bacteria; phylum Elusimicrobiota; class Elusimicrobia; order UBA1565; family UBA9628; genus JACQWX01. The sequence continues at coordinate 380 of JACRDQ010000018.1, read as the reverse complement.
ACGCCCCTGAGATCAGCCCATGCGTGGACGCATACCCCATGCGCAATGCCAGTTGCGGACCTACCGAGAGCTCAGACCCCAGGCTCACCTCGGAACTCCCGGAATAGGGCCTGTTCCTGTAGTCCAAGCCCACGGTCAGGCCGAAAGGCAGTTTGTAGCCCAGCCCGCCTGCAAGGGTCAAGGGAAGCTGACTGCTCTGGTCGAGCATCCGAATCCCAGGCCCCAGGTTCTGGAAAGCGAGACCTGCGCTCATGGCTCCTGGCCCGAACTTGCCCAGCTCGTAGCGTGAGCCCAGGTCAAAGGCCGCGGTGTAGCCCGTGTCTGAGCCGATGTTGGTCCGAACGAACTTGGCATTGATGCCAAGGCCAAGTCGGGGCAGG
>JACRDQ010000016.1 GCA_016218545.1 Elusimicrobiota bacterium | reverse complement strand
GTATGCGTCCACGCATGGGCTGATCTCAGGGGTGTATAAGACGAGCGAGCTGATGGGCTTGGCAGCGGGGTTCGGGGTCAAGGCCTACGGCATGGGACTGGACTACTCCATGACGCCTTTTGGCGGGCTTGGGAACAGCCACAGGATCAGCCTGGGCTGTCGGTGGTAGGGTAGTGGAACCGCTAGGCTGAGACTAGGTGGCTGCGGCCCCGCGCCAAGATGGAAGACCCGCGGAGGAGGACGGCCCCGGCCTGCTGCGCGCGCAAGGAGACGAGCAAAGACAGACGGTCCTTCGCTGCTCCGGGAGGGATGAGGAGGGCTGTCAGGCCGTGTGTCCCCATGGCCCGGGCCCAGGCGCTGCTGGCGGTTCGGCCTGAGGGAGGCAGGGGCAGGAACGCCAAGGCTTCGGGTGCTTCCGAGGAGTCCTTGAAGGACAGGGAGGCCCTGAGCTCCTCTCCTCGGTGGTCGCGGCTCAGCGTCAGGGGTGCCGGGGTCATGGGGCGGTTGAAGGCGAAGGACCCGGCCGGCAGATGGCGCAGACTTCCGGACAGGCGCACGCCCTGCAAGGCCTCTGTTCCGGCCGCAGGCCCGGCCTTGAGCTCGACTCCGACCACGGCCCACCGCAGGTCCGGCAAGAGCGGGAGCTTGTGCTTCTTCCATGAGCGCATGATCCGCTCGAAGAAAGCGCGGCGAGGCCCGGCCGGCGGCGGCAGGGACTCGGGGTCAGCCTCGAGCTCGTCAAGGAGGCGGAAAGGGGCCAGGAGCCCGGCCAAGCCCGGGGAGAGGAGCTTGGCGGCGTAGAAGGTCCAGACATGGGCCATGGATCGGCTGAGCTCAGCCAGGGGCTGGTTGCGTCCCTGGCCCGTGGGACGGGTCACCTTCCAGACCGAGCCCAGGCTGACCGTGACGCGCCGGCCCTGGTCAGGCGCAAGGCTTCGGCGCTCCCGCTCGATGCCTGCTGCGCTCATGACCCAGGCGTCGAGCTGGAGGCGGCTGGAGCCTTGGACTCTGCGGGAGACCTCCTCCCACGCCGCGGTCTCGGCTTTGAGGCCCCGCGGTCCCGGCTTGGGCGTGTGTTCGGCAGGGGGCACCATGGTCAGGACCGCTCCGTCCGGGAACGCGGCTTCAAGCTGCTCGAGACCCTCGGCATCCGGGGCCTGGCAGAGAAAGAGTCCCACGCGGGTGCTGAAGCGGTAGGGTCCGGCTTCGGCCAGGGCGGCCAGCCACCCGGCCAGGAGATCGGCCGGAGGCTTGCCCAGAAAAGCGCGGAGGTTGCGCGCCTTGAGTCCTGAGGCGCGGCGCAGTTGGAGCGCCGCTGCCTCCGGGGAGCGGTAGAGGACCCCGGGCCCGAAGGTCCCGCAGTAGGACCCGTAGCAGGTGGGACAGCGCATCCGGCAGCCGCGGGCCATGGGGATCGTCCTGGCCGGGACGAAGGCCGGAGCGTCCAGGTCCGTGGCCCGGGCATAGGTCGGGAACCAATCCACGGTCAGGCAGTCCGTGGCGTCGAATCCGGAGCCTGTCATGCGCTGCTCCGGCCCCACGGCCTTGCCATGGGAGAAGGTGTTGGCCGTTGCCGGAGGCTTTTTGCCCGCCTCCAAGGCTTCCACGAGGGAGCGGAACGAGGTCTCCGAGTCGCCGCGGAGCACGTAGTCGACCGGATAGCGGAGCGAGAGCTCCCTGGCGTAGTGGCCGGCCGTGATGCCGCCGACCACGACCGGGACGCGGGGAGCGACGCGCCGGACCAAGGCCAGCAGCCGCTCGAAGGCGGGGAGGGCCACGGACCAGTGCAGGTCCAGGGCCACGACCTTCGCGGCCGCGATCTCAGCCTCGGTCACCTCGAAGGCGTAGCGCCCGAGCTTCTCGCAGCGGACCGCATTGAGGCAGGACACCGCTCCTGCCGGGACCACCAGGTCGTTGAGATGGCCCGCGGGATGGATGTAGAGCAGCATCAGCGCTTTGCCCGCCTTCGGGCCGATATCTCGGCCGGGCCGAAGCGCTCGAGATACTCGGGCCGCGCCCCGGCGCACGAGCCGTAGCTGGCGCACCCGCGGCACCGACTCGTCTTGACCCCGGCCTCGAAGGGGGACTCCTGCGCGGGGAAGGAGCCGCCGGGCGTGATGATCGCGAGGTCCTCGGACGCGATGGAGCGATAGAGGCCGTGCTCTCGGCCCAGGAAGCAGGGCGGGAGGTGCGTCGTAGACAGCGCCAGGCCCCGCTTGCTGAAGGCGGCCGCGGTCCGCCTGACCGCGGCGCCGGCCGCGGTCAGGGTCGGGAGTTCCTCGGCCAGGCGGCCGGCTGAGCCGAAGAGGCTGTAGAGCCAGAACTGGAAGCTCCGCACCCCGATGTCCGCGAAATGCCCGACCAGGTCCGTGAGATGAGGCACGGTCGCGTTGGTGAGCAGGACGTCCGCCTCAGCCGCGCCCCCGAGGTCGAGGACGTGCTTGAGGCCCATCTCCATCATCTCGAAGGAGCCCGGGACCTGGGAGAAGGAGTCGTGCACGGACGGGACATGCCCCCAGACCGGCACCGCGAACCGGCGGATCCCGGCGGCCAGGAGCTCGGACACGTACTCGGGATAGCACAGCCTCAGCCCGTTGGACTTGACCCCCACGCAAGCGTAGCCCAGGCGCAGGGCCGCTGCCGCGAGCTTGGGCAGGTCCGGCCGGAGCGTGGGCTCGCCCCCGCCGAAGTCCACGGCCTCGGCGCCCTGCCCGCGGGAGAGCTTCAGGTGCCGGACCGCGTCCTCCGTGCTCATGGACTGACGGGCCGTGGCCGCGTCCACCACGCAGAAGCGGCAGCGGCAGTTGCAGCGGAACCACAGCACCAGCTCGATCTTCTTCATGAGAAGTCCTGGAACCCCGCGCAGGCCGCCGCGAACTCGCACGAGCGGCAGGCGGCCTTCCTCCGCCTGCGTCCGTCGAGGTAGCGGGCCAGGTTCATGGGAGGGGCGTCCACGAAGGCCATGTCCCGTCCGTGCTTGCCGGTCTCGGGAGCCCAGCCCGGCAGGAGGCCGGCGAGCAGGCAGGGCAGGGCGTTGACGAGCTCGACCTTGAGCCCTCGGCTGCTCCGCGCCGCGGCCGCCGCCCTTCGGTAGAGCGCGGCCTCGTCCCTCGGCGGCGAACTCGAGGCCCTGCCGAAGGGGGTGATGAACTGGAGGTTCACTTTCGCCGCCCCGAGGCCCCGCACGAAGCGCAGGAGCTCAGGCAGGCGCCGGCTGTTGAGGTCCGTCACCATGGCGTTGACCGCGAGGGTGACGCGGCCGGGCTTGAGCCGCGCGGCGTGCCGGATGCCCTGGACCGTCTCGGCGAAGCTCCCCGGGCTCCTGGTGTGGGCTTCGTGGAGCTCGGGGGTGTGCCCGTGCAGAGAGACCAGCAGGTCGGTCAGGCCGCTCAAGAGCAGGCGCGAGGCGAAGCCGCGGTCCGCCAGGCGACGGCCGTTGGTCGTGAGCGTGACGCGGCCGTAGCCGAGCCCCCTGGCCACGCGGATGAGCTGGAAGAGGCGCGGGTGCAGGGTGGGCTCGCCGCCGTCGAAGTCCACCGCGGCCGCGCCTGCCTTCCGATAGCGGCGCAGCAGCTCCAGGACGGCCCGGGCGGGCGCGTGGCGCTTAGGCCTGCCGCCCACGGCGCAGAACCAGCAGTCGTTGAGGCACTGATAGGTCAGGTTGACGATGAGCTTCTCGGTGGCGCAGGCCGCGAGCCTCCTGCGGAAGAGAGCGATCATCCGGCCGGCCATGTCGGCGGGAAGCTTCCTGGTGTCCACGACCGGCCTGCCTTGGAAGCGCCGGTAGAAGCGGCGCGGGTCGAAGCCGGCTGCTGAGCCGGACCGGGCGCAGGACTCGGCCAGGGCCGAGCCCGGGATGGGCACGCAGTTCTGGAGGAGCGGGGTCGCGCCGTAGGCCTCCTTCATGCGCAGAGCGTGCTCGAAGGTCTTGTTGAGGCTCTCCGGGGTCTCGCCCGGGAAGGCGGCCATGTAGTGGATGCCGAGCGGGAACTTCAGGCCCCGGCACCAGGCCGCGACGCGCTCGACCGCCGGCAGGTCGAGGCCTTTGCGCAGGATGCTCGAGAGGGCCTTGGGGTCCCCGGACTCCGCGCTCACGGTGACGGAGCTCGAGAGCCCCTTGAGCAGCTTGAGGCTCGCCAGATCGAGCCGGTCCGCCCGCAAGCCGTTCGGGAATTCGCAGGCCAGGCGCAGGGACTTCAGCAGGGCGAGGAGCTCCTTGAAGCGCGCCGGGTCGAAGTTCGCGCAGTCGTCGAGCAGGATCAGTCGCTTTGCGCCGAAGGAGTCCCTGAGGGAGAGGAAGTGCCTCCTGAGGTAGGCGAGGGAATGGGGCCGGAACGCGGGCTTCCAGCCGTCCGGGTTCGAGGTGCAGAAGCTGCAGCGGAAGGGGCAGCCCCGCGACGCCATGGCAGGCAGGGCTCGCGTGCCCGCGGGGAAGAGCCTCTGCCTGCCCAGGCCCGAGAAGAAGCGTTCAAGGAAGGCCTCGTAGCCCTCCACGGAGATCAGGTCCCACGCCGGAGGAGGCAGGCGGTCCGCGTCGCCGCCTGCCGCGGGTCCGCCCACGACCGCGGCCCGGGGAGTCTCGCCTCGGCGGAACTCGGCGCAAAGCAGGTCAGGCAGGGCGGCCTCTCCCTCCCGCTGGATCACCGCGTCCACCATGGGGAAGGCCCTGAGGAAGGCCTTCGGGTCGTACTCGATGCGGTGCATGCCTCCGATCCAGCAGTCCGCCGCGACCAGCCGGGCCTTCGGGAACCTCGCGCGGATGGACGAGAAGAGGCCGCGGGAGAAGCGGTCCGGGGCGTGGGGCTTGAGGAAAGGGGGCACGGCCGTGACCACGGCCGCGAAGTCGCCGTCCACGCTCTCGAGGAGCTCTCGGGCCTCGCAGCCCACGAGCACGCCGCCTCCCTGGGGCCGGACGCCGCTGCCCGGGAGCGCCTGGCTGTCCGCGACCGAGACGTCGAAGCCCCGTTCCCTGAGCGCGGCGGCGTTCGAGAGCGCGGCCAGGCCCGTGAGATAAGGATAGTCGATGAAATCCGGCTCGGTCAGGAACGGCGGGTTGATCACGAGGACCCGGGGCTTCACGGCTTGGCCGCCGTGAGGAGCCACTCGTTGCTTCCGGACGCGGTCACGGGCCGCTCCGACACGGTCTTGAAGCCGAACGTCTCGACCAGGGCCCGGGCCTGGCCGCTGGCGTGGTTGCGGTAGTGCTCGAAGGACGAGGAGTCGGCCTGCTCAGGCTCGCGCTCCAGGGCCAGGGCGAAGGCCGTGCCGTCGACCACGGTGAGTCTCCCGCCCGGCCTGAGCAGCTTGAAGAGCTTCGGGAAGGCCACGGAAGGCAGGCGGATGTGGTTGTAGCTTCGAGACAGGAGGACGTGGTCGAAGGACCCCGCGTCCGCTGACCAGTCCTCGATGGCCGCGGCCTCGAGCCTCATGCCTTCGGGCCGGCCTGCCTCGGGTCGGGGCAGGGCCGGGTCGATGCCGGTGTAGCGCAGCTTGCCTGCGGAGACCAGCCCTGAGATGAGCTTGCGGAACCGCACGCTGCCGCACCCGACCTCGAGCACGTCCCCGCGCAGCCTGCGGACCACGGTCTCGAGGGCGCGTTCCAGGGCAGCGAAGACGCGGCTTTGCGAGGCCTCGAAGACAGGAGAGCAGGTGCCGCGTCCTCCGCAGAGCGGGCAGGACCCGACGCGGCGGAGCTTGACGAGGTCCCGGCCGAAGTCGAGGCCGCGGTAACGGCCGCCCCGCGGCGCGTAGACCTGGCTGAGCCGGAGGAGCTCGGCGATCTCAGGGTCGGAGAAATCCTCGGACCGCGTCCGGTAGGAGGTGAGGCGTCCCTTCGAGGAGAGGTGGAGGCGCCTGACCCCGCCTTCCGCGCGGAGGGGACAGGGGCGCGACGAGGAGCGTCGGATACTGGGCAGGGAGCTCCCGTCGCTCACGAACGCCAGGGCGTTGGAGCGGCGCCGCACCACGGGGCGCAGGGCCGGCTTGGGCCCGGCCGAGAGGTAGCCGGAGAACACGCCCGGACAGCGGTCGAAGAGGACGCAGTCGAAGCAGGCAGCGGCCTTGGCGCGGTTGCCGTAGTCCGGGGGGGAGAAGCGGTCCTCGAAGGTCTCGCGGAACAGGGTGAAGCCGTTGGACACGAGGTCGTCGTTCAAGGTCTCGAAGTCCTCGAGGAGGCACGGGGCCAGACCCTCGCACCCGAAGATCTGCCCGGGGAAGCGCGCCCGGCCGTGCCTCACCGCGGCCGCGACCGCGTCCGCGCAGGCCTCGAGCGGCGGGCACAGGGCCGTCCTTCGATCGAGGGCCGCGCCCTTGAGCTCTAGGGCGGAGAACTTGATCTTGTCCGGCCGGAACCCCGCGAGGAGGTCCACGATCCGGTTCAGGGAGCCGATGTTGCTCTTGAGCACGACCGTGTTGACGGTCACAGGCACGCCCAGCCGCGTGAGGTTCCTGAGGGCGCCGAGGACCTCATGGTAGGAGGCCGACCGCGTGATGCCGCGGTGCGTGTCCGGGTCGGCGGAGGCGAACGAGAGGTACGCGAAGCGCAGCCCGGCGGCCGCGAGCTCCTCCGCGAACCGGGGATAGACCAGGCGCCGGCCGTTGGTGATGAGCCCGGTGGACAGGCCCAGCGAGCCCGCGTACCTGGCGAGGTCCGCGAGATCGTCGCGCACCGTGGGCTCGCCGCCTGAAAGGACGACCATGCCGGCCCCGAGCCCGGCTGCTTCCCGGATCCTGGACTTGAGCGCCGCGGTCGATAGGTCGGGGTGGCGGCGGAAGGGGCTCGAGTGGCAGAAGGAGCAGTTGTTGTTGCAGGTATAGCCGACTTTCAGCAAGGCCTTGCCGGCGAGAGACCGGTCTTTCCTCATGGATGGGGCTCGCCGCGGGGGCTCGTCTGAGGATGATATCAAATTTGCTTCAATAACCTGAGCCGCAACCCCATGTCCATCCCGTTCTCCTTCTATCTCGGACTCGCCCGCAGGCTCCCGCGGGGAATGGTCCGGATGCCGGCTGCGTTCCTCCGCCAAGACTCGGAGGGCGCCTCCGGCGATGCGGCGAAGGGCTTCGCCATGCGCCAAGCCTTGATCCTGGGCCTGAGGACCGGACTGGACCGGAGCCGCTTCCGGCGCAGGTTCGGCGGCCTCCCCGAGGAGGCCTTCCCCGCGGAGTTCCGCTTCCTGCGCGAGGCCGGGCGCCTGGTCGAGGGGCCGCGCACCGTGAGGGCCCTGTCGGCTTCGCCGGAGGAGTACCTGGCCGTCGCCCTGCATTTCTACCCCAAACCCGTCCTGGCCGCGGCGGCGCGGCGCTGCCTCGCGGCTCGTACCCGGGTGGAGGCGCACGAGGCCTACAAAGGCCGCGACCTCCTCCTCCGTCCCACGGCGGCCTGCAACCAGCGCTGCCCGTTCTGCTTCGTGCGGCGGGGCGGTCCGACGCCTCCCGCGGAGATCGCGGCCGCTCTCAAGGGCATCAGGGGGAAGCTCGCGCCCGGCGAGACCCTGACGGTCTCGGGCGGAGAACCCCTGACGGACCCGCGCTTGGCCGCGATCCTCCGTTCCGCCCGCCGCAGGGGAGTGCGCGAGTTCGTGCTCCAGACCAACGCGGTGGGGCTTGAGCGGCGGGGCAGGTTGGCGGAGCTCCTCCGCCTTGGCGTGAGACACTACTTCGTCTCCTTCCACTCCCACAAGCCCGCGCATTATGACCGCATCACGGGCAGCAAGGGCCTCCATCCCCGCGCGGTGCGTGCCCTGGCCGCCCTGCTGGCGGAGCCGGGGTGCCTCGTGACCCTCCATGCCGTGGTCAATGCCTGGAACTACCGGGACCTGCCGGGCCTTGCGCGATTCCTGGGCAGGCTGGCCCGCAAGAGCCGCGCCAAGGGGCCTGTGACGGCGGCGTTCTCCATGATGAACGGCGTCGGCCATGAGAAGGCTCCTTTCATGGCCGTAGATCTCGCCGCGGCCGCGCCGTGGCTCGACCGCGCAGTCTCGGCGTGCGTCCAAGAGGGGCTCGCGGTGCATCCCTTCGCCGGCGAGACCACGCCTCCGCCCTGCGTCCTGTCCGACCCCGGCCTCCACGTTTCGCCGAGGGAGTTCCCCCAGGAGGGAGTGCGCTACGTGGAGGCTGTCCCCGGCCGGGCGTTGGAGGGAGGGAGGGTCAAACGGCCGTCGTGCAGGGCGTGCCCCTATGACCGGCGGTGTCTTGGAGTCCCGGCGGAGTACGTCCGGCTCTTCGGCGCCGGGGCGTTGGGGCTGCGCTCGGTCGCAGACCGTCCGATCCACCGGGAGCGCGGGCCGCGCAAGCCCGGGTTGACGCGGCGGAAGACCCTCTCGCACCAGCCGCACGCCTCGCAGTAGCGGTCGCAGGCCGTGACGCGCTTCCAGACCCGGTCGGGTTCGACATAGCCGAAGACCTCGTGCCGGTCCGAGGAGAGCGCGGTGTAGCGCTCGATCTCCCGCAGGATGAACTCCGTGGGCCTTCCCCGGCCCACCAGCTTGAGCCTGCTGACGAGGCCCTTGAGCCGGTGCGCGTGCGCGGGCAGGACCTCGGTCTGGTAGTGCTCCCAGAGCCGCGCCCCTTTCCGCGGCCAGCACTGCTCCGTGTATCGCTCCGCGGCGCTCTCGTGTGCGGTCTCCCAGCCGCCCAGGGCGCAGGCGTGCTGCATGAAGAACGGGCAGCAGGGGAGGCAGCCTTCGTTGGCGATGACCTCGAGTTCGGCTCCGGTCTTGGAGAAGACTCCGAGCCGGGCAGGGGCTTTGTTGAGGATGGTCGGCAGGATCAGGACCTCGGGCCGGACCTCGCGCATCCAGTGGCGCGCGCGGGTCACGGAATGGAGGTCCGCCACCATGGAGACGGCGATGCGCGCGTCGGGGCAGGCCTGCCGCACCGCCTGCGCCAGGTGGAGGTCGCCGAGCGTGAAGGTGCGGATGCCGGCTTTCATGGCTTCCGCCGCGTAGAGCGCCACGCGGCGGTGCTCGGACAGGGGCAGATAGGCCGTGTTCATCACCATGTTGACGTCGATGCCGAGGTCCGCCGCGTTCCGGGCGATGGACGGGAGCTGGCGGCGGTAGGCCTGCGGCTCGGGCCCGTACCAGACCCTCATGGTGCCGACCACGTCGCAGGGAGCGGGCAGGTAGAGCTCGGCGATGTCTTCTCGATGGCGCGCGAGGCCGTGCAGCAGTGCCGGGTCGTGGTTGAACGGCACGGCCAGCTTCATTCCCAGGGAACTGAGCTTCGTCATGTTCTGGGGCCGATTATACCATCTGTGTCAAAGGCTCAAACTTGTATAATGGTGCGTCGGGACGGACCCCTTCTTCGAGGATCCCTGATTGCGAGCGCGATTCCAGGCCGTGTTGGCCGGCCCTGCCCCGACCGACCGGGAGCCCTATCCCCTGGCCCTGGGCTGCCTCAAGGCCTACGCCGACGCTCAGGCGGGCTTGAAGCACCGGGTCTCCGTCGCTCTTGCGAGCTACCCGCTCGACCCCCCTGCTCCGGACGCGGTCGCGGCCGACCTCCTGTCCCGCGCTCCCGACCTCGTGGGCTTCTCCTGCTACGTCTGGAACTTCGAGTTCGTCTCCCAAGTCGCGCCGAGGATCCGGTTCCTGAGGCCGGGCGTCAAGGTCGTGCTCGGAGGTCCGCATGCCTCGGCGCTCCCCGAGGAGTGCCTCAGGAGGGGGCTTGCGGACTTCGTGGTCCGCGGTGAAGGGGAGGAGACCTTCGCCGAGCTCCTCGAACGCCTGGCCTGCGGAGCCGCGGCGGAGGACGTCCCGGGTCTCGCCTGGCTCGACCGTGGCCGGCCGGTCGTCAATCCCGACCGCCCATCGCTGTCCGACCTGGACCGTCTGCCGTGCCCCTACCGCGCCGGAGTCCTGCGCCCTGACCCAGGCTACGGCGGCTATGTCGCCCTGGAGACCTGCAGGGGCTGTCCCCACGACTGCGCCTTCTGCACCTGGACGCAGAAGAACCGCGTCCGCTTCTTCTCGGCAGAGCGCGTCCTGGCCACGGCGAAACGCCTCGTCGAGGCCGCCCCGAAGGCCGTCTTCTTCGTGACGGACTCCGACTTCTTCCTGCGGCCGGACCGCGCCAAGGCCATCCTGTCCGGCCTGCGGCGCTTGGGGCGGGGCAACTCGGCCGAATGGTCTTTCGAGTGCCATCCCAGCCGCGTGGACAAGGAGCTGGCCAGGCTAGCGGACTGGGACAGGTTCAGGTTCGCGGTCGGAGTCGAGTCCCTGGCTCCGCGGACCCTGCGGCTCGCTCATCGGCCCTGCGACCTGGAACGGCTCAAGTCCCGCTACCGGCTCTTCAGGCGTTCGGCTCCGCGGGCCCGCATCCACATCCAGCTGATGCTCGGCCTGCCCGGGGACACGGCCGGAGTGTTCGTCCGAGGTCTGGACTGGGCTCTTTCCTCCAAGCCCGACCTCGTGGATGTGTTCAGGCTCCAGCTCCTGCCCGGGACCCTGTTCAGGCGCGGAGCCGCCGACCTCGGCATCCGTTTCGACCGCAAGCCGCCCTTCAAGGTCCGCTCGACCCCGCTATTCCCGGAGAGGGACGTGGAACGGGCCGCGTACACGACCTTCATCGTGAGCTTCCTCTGGAGCTGCCCTGCCGTGAGGAAGGCCCTGGCGGCGGTCCTGTCCGGGAGGAAGGGACGGCTCTCTTGGGTCGCGGCTTGCGAGGCCATCGCTTCCAGGCTCGAGTCCTCGGGAAGCCTGAGCCTGGCCGAGGTCTACCGGCGATGGCTGCGTTCCGACGGCAGGCAAGCCAACCCCATCACCGTGACCTGGCCCATGGAAGTCGACCGGTCCGGCCAGCTGGCTGTGCTACGCGCCGCAGCCGGGACCCTCCGCGGCCTGGGCTCTCCCGCGGTCTCCGGTCGGGCCGATGCGATCCTTGCCGAAGCCGCCGGAAGACTCTTTCTGAACGCGGTTCTCGAGGGCCCCGACGCCCGGGCCGCCCTGGCTTGCTTGGGATTCGGCCCCTCAGCCTCTGAGCGGACCCTGGTCGTGGGCTGGAAGCACGGCCGGCCCATGCCCTCCTTCGGCCCCGGAGAAGCGGTCGTGCTGCTCACGGACAGCGCCAGGAGGGAGGTGCCTGCCGTGCCCCGGCCGCCGGAACTGGCTGAGGTCGACCTGGGGATGACGGACGGTCCTGGACGGCTCGCCGCTGTCCTCGGCTCGGACCTCCGGGGCTTCGACAGGGTCGTGCTCGTTGCTGCTGCCTCCTTCCTTGCAAGACCCGAGCGTGTCCGGCTCTTCGGGTCGCTCAGGGCCGGAGCGAGATCCTCTGCCCGACTCCTGGTCGCTGAGGCCCTCCCCGGGCCAGGGCGGCCTGGGCTGGCTGCCATGCTCCAAGACGCTGCCGAGGCTGGTTGGGAGGCTCTGGCGGCTCCGGTCAGCTTGGAGACCGGCTCGGCCTTGCGGCCCGGGCAGCCGGGCGGAGCGCTGCTCCTCTCCTTGGGCAAAGCAGGCAGAGGACGATGATCGACCTCCAGCTCCTCTTTCCGCCCCTGGGGTGGAGGTTCACCTTTCCGGAGCTCGGCATGCCCCAACTCACGGCTTACTTGCGGGGGAGAGGATTCTCCGTGCGGCAGAAGGACCTCAACGCGGTCGTCTGCGGGGCGCTCCCCGAAGCTCCGGAGCCCGGCCTCCTGGGGGTCGGGCTACGGCGGGATCCCCGGCTCTGGAATCACGGGACTCCGGCTTACCCGCTCGACGAGGTCTTGAAGGCGGCCCGGCGGCCTCATCCGCTCTACGAAAAGCTCTACCGCGGCCACGTCAGGGCTTCGGTCCGCGGAGCCCGGACCGTGGGCTTCTCCGTGGTGACCGCCGGACAAGTGCTGCCCAGCCTCTATCTCGCCCGGCGGATCCGCTCGGAGATGCCCAAGGCGAGGCTCTGCCTCGGCGGGCCGTGGGCGAGCGCCTCCTGGGAGGGGCTGGAGGATTGGCCGGGGATCTTCGAGCACCTGGACTATGTCGTGGGTTTCGAGGGGGAACGGCCCTTGGAGTCGCTGCTGGCCTCCGGGGAAACGGGCTTCGACCCGGCCCGCGTGCCGGGGCTGGCGTTCCTGCGGAATGGGCGGGTGGTCCGCACGGCCGAGGGCCCCGGGGTCGCCTTGGAGAAGCTTCCTGCCCCGGTCTTCGACGGGTTCGACCTGGGCCGCTATCCCACGCGCTGGCTCCCCTACCAGACCACCCGAGGCTGCGAGTGGGGCTCCTGCGCGTTCTGCTACCACGTCTTCTCGGGTCGAGGGTCGGAGTCGAAGAGCCCGGCCAAGATGGTCCGCGAGATGACCGCTCTGGCGAAGGGGACCGGGATCCGCACCTTCCATCTGGCGGACCTCTCCACGCCCCCCGGCGTGCTGGCGAGCCTTGGGAGGACATTCAGCCGCAGCGGCCAGCCGCTCCGCTGGCGGGCCTTGGTGCGGGCGGGTCCTGCCTTCACTCCGGGCTTCTGCCGCATGTTGAAGGCGGGCGGGTGCGACACGCTCTACTTCGGCCTCGAGACCTCCGATGCGCGCGGTCTGCGGAGGCTCAACAAGGGCATCAGCCTCAAGACGCTCGGCGCGGACATCCGCGCGTGCTCCGGAGCCGGGATCGGGGTCGGGGTGTTCATCCTCAACTACCCCGGCCAGAGCCTGGCGGAGTTCCGCAAGACCCTGACCTTCACCCTGGCCAGGGCTCCGGCGCTGGCTCACGCGGAGGTGCAGAGGTTCGAGATGGGGCGCTGGATGTCGGGGCGGCCCGGGCTCAAGGGCTCCCTTGCTCCTGGCTGGTCGAAGGACCTCAACAGCTTCAATGTCCCGTATCGGGCGCCGGGGATCCCGATGGCGGTCTTCAAGGCGGAGAAGGAGGCCTTTGCCAGGTCCTTCCATGCCGCATGCCGGCATCAGGACCCGGCCGCGGACAATGACAGGGAATGGGACCGGAAGGAAGGAGGCAGACCGCGCCTGCTGCTGGTGGAAATCGACATCGACTCCGCGTATCGGGCCGTGTACTTTCCGTTCTTCCAGGGGCTGGCGCGCCGGGAGGCGGTGGAGTGCAAGTGGGTGCGGTTCGCCGCTCTGGGGAAGCTCCCCCTGGACTCGGACGGGGTGCCCTTGCCGCCGGAGGACGCGGCCCGGCTGGCCGCGCACGTCGGAGAGTTCCGCCCCACCCATGCGGTCTTCAATTTCCGGCCCAGCGCGAGCCTGCTCCGGGCCCTGGGCCGGGGAGCGCCGGCCTGCGCCTATCTTGGGCCGCGCGACGACCGGTGCGCGGAGCCGCCGTGTCCCGGGCCCGCTCCGGTCCCGATCCTTCCGTCCGAGACGGACCTGGCCGCGTTCCTCGGCCTGGCCAGGGCCGAGCCCGCGACGCCCGACTACGGCTGGGTCGCGGGCAACGAGGGCGCCCTGGCCATCGAGTCCAATCCCTATGTCGTCCTGGGCTCGGTCTGCGGGTACCGCAAGCCCTTCGCGGCCAATCCGTTCTTCCGCGGGGTCGACCTTTCCGGGTGCTCCATGACCGGGGGCTGCTCCTTCTGCCGCAAGTCCGAGTACTTCCAGGACATCTCGGAAGGCATCGTGCCGGTCTTGGAACGGCAGTTGTCCGCGCTCGAGAAGACCTGCCCGCGCCCCGGAGGCAGGCGCCTGCAGGTCTGGCTGCTGGGCGACAGGATCGTGCCCTGCATCGACGCCGTGGCAGAGGCGGTCGTCCGCCTGCGCCTCTCTCCCGCGGACTTCAAGTTCGAGACCCGCGTCGACCTGCTGCTCAAGAACGCGCGGCGCTTCGAGGCCGCCCTGCGGCGGCTCGAGGGCACGGGGCACCGCTTCTCCCTGGGCGAGTTCGGCGTGGAGAACTTCGCTTCCCCGGAGCTGGAGCGCTACAACAAGGGCGTGACCCCGTGCCAGAACCTGGCGGCCCTGAGGCTCATCGCGGGGTGGGAGTCGAGGTTCCCCGGGGTCTTCGTCATGGCCGGGAAGCGCGGCGGGATGAGCATGATCACCTTCAATCCCTGGACCAGGCCCGAGGAGCTGGACACGAACATCGCGGTGGCCGAGGCAGCGGGCTTGGGCAAGATCCCGGGCCTGACCAGCAGGCTGAGGCTCTTCGGGGGGAGCCCGCTCGAGGCCAAGGCGCGCCAGGAGAGGCTCACGGCCAGGAGCTTCGGCGATCCTCTCTTGGACACCGGGCGCATGAGCTTCTTCGCTCCCGAGGTGCCCTGGCGCTTTGCAGCGCCCGAGCTGGAGGCCGTGCTGCGGGTCCTCATCCGCCTGGCCGAGGACCCGGTCGGGGCGGACCCTCTCTCACGGGACGTGAGCGCATTCGTCCGCGAGAGCGGTCTGCGGGGGCTGTCGATCTATCGCCTGGCCCACCTGGTGGTGCTGGCCTCGCAGGATGCGGCCTGGAGGGGAAGGCGCGTGCGGCCGCCGCAGCTCCTCGCGGCCGCAGGGAGGCTGGCAGCGGAGCATCCCGTGGCGTCCGGCGACGGCTGGGACGCGGGGTTCTGGAGCACGGTCGAAGGTCGGGTCGCGGTTCCGGGTGCCGTGCGGCCTGACGCCGATCTCCGCGTGCCCCGTTCCGAGTATCCCGTGGCGCTCCTTTGGGGTCCCGGGGACTGCTGGGTCGAACTCGTGCCCCGGTCGAGGCCCGGCGATAGGTTCCGCTACGGGGCGGGGAGGTCTTCAGGGTCCGGTCCGGACTTGGAGGCGCTCCGGAGCGGAGACGAGCTCGTGCTGGGCAAGGAGACCTTCCTCGTTCTCAGGAGGGGACGGCCCTTGGCTTCCCTCTCCGGGCGGGCCTTCCTCTGGTGGCGCCGGAAGGCCTTCCAGACCGATTTCTGGCGGGCGCTGGCAGCGTCGAGGCAGCGGCCCGGACCGGCCTGAATTCACCCCATCCCATCCGGTCGATATAGGCTTTCCATACCCCTTCGCAGGAGGCGTCGTGGACGCAGGTCCGGCATGACGCCGGCTTGACCTTCCGCGGCCTTTCCGTGACCCGGTCGCTCCGGCCGACGATGGCGTTCTCGTTGAAGCGTATGAATTTCCCGGGGTCGAAGAGCTCCGCCGTCCCGGCGAAGAGGCATTCCGGCATGTGCTGCATGTAGAGGAAGCCGTCCATGGCGCGTATCTGCGCGGCGCAGCGCGCGAGCTCCCGGGCGACGTCCCGATACCGGGGGATGACCTCTCCGATGCGCTCGAGGGCGTTCCCCTCGGGGATGGCCGCGTTCAGCTGGATCGCCGCCGGCCGGAATCGCGAGAAGAAAGCCAGCATCCTGGAGAGGTTCCCCAGGTTCAGCTTGGTCAGCACGCAGATGATGTTGAACGTGAAGTCGTGCGTCCGCTTGAGGCGGCCCAGGTTGGCCAGCGCCCTGGTCGTCCGGTCGAAGCTCCCCGGCCTCCTGGTGTGGGACTCGTGCAGCCTCCTCGTGTGGCCATGGAGGGAGACGTTGGCGACGCTCAGCCCGTTGGCGATGACCTTCCCGCAGAAGGACGGGTCGGCCAGGCCCCAGCCGTTGGTGATCAACAGGATCCGCCGGTGCCCGGCCGCTTTCGCCGACGCGATCATCCGCGGGAGATCCTTGTTGAGCGTCGGCTCGCCGGAGGTGAAGGCGACCTCCGAGACCTTGCCCGCGCTCGCGACGAGCTCCCTACGGAGCTCCGCCAGGCTCGTCAGCGGGACGATCTTCGTGTCATGCCCGCGATAACAGAGCTTGCCCCCGATCCGGTCGAGGCAGAAGATGCAGTTGTTGCAGCACGAGACCGCGGCGGCGACGTGCAGCTCGCGGGACTTCATCTTCAAAGGCGGCGGAAGTGGAACCGCTCCTCGAAGCCCAGGCGGTTGAGCTCGTCGTCCAGGCCGAAGAGGCGGGTGTTCCTCATGCGGAGCAGGTTGGCGAGGTTGTTCGCCAGCCGCACCGCGCCCTCGAAGCCCGAGTCCGGCTCCTCGCTCAAGGCGTGGCGGTCGAGGCAGGGGTAGGTGGACTCGTAGACCGGGACGCGGCGGCCGTAGCGGTACTTCTCCACGTGGCTGCCCACGAGGAGGTCCGTCTCGGGGAGCATGCGGCGGACCTGCTCCGGAGAGGGGTTGATGCGGGCCTTCTCGCAGCGGCCGGCCAGGACCGCCTTGAGCCGGGGCAGGACGTCCCGGCCCTCGTCGAGGACCTGGACCCAAGCCGGGATCATCCCCAGGTCGAGGAGGAACTCGACGAGGCCCGGGAGCCTCTGCGAGTCCGCGGACACGCCCACCCGCTTGCAGCGGCAGGTTCCCCGGCCGGCCTCGATGAGCGGGACCGCGCTCCTCAGGCCCGCGCTGATGAGGGCCTCGGCCTTCCGCTCGCGGCCCACGGCCCGGCCCGCGCCCCTCAGGAAGGCGGCCGTGCCCCCGAGCCCGATGGGATAGTCCACGCGGACCTTCTCCTGGCCGCAGCGTCCGGCCAGGGCGTCCGCGGCCTTGTCTCCGAAGTCGAAGGCGATGTTCCGACCCGCGTCCCACGACTTCCTGAGCTGGCGCGTGTCCGTGGGCCCGGAGAGGAAGGTGTTCACCTCCAACCCGAGGCCGGAGAGCATGCCCGTGATGACGCGGATGTTGGCGAGGTGGTCGTGCTCCAGCCGGTCGCAGAGGTAGCCGAGCACGTTGACCCGGTCCCCGGACGGCCTCCGACGCGCCTTCTCGGGGACCAGGCTCTCGACCATGAGCGCGAGCGCATCGGAGAAGCCCTGCCAGAGGTCTCCGCGGAAGCCCGCTCCGCCGAGCAGGGTCACGCGAGGGGACCCCAGGGAACGGAGGACGCCGGCGAGGTCGTCGCCGATGATCTCCGGCGCGCAGCTCGACGTCACGAAGACGTGCCTGCCGGGCCGGTCGGCCAGCAGGCGCTTGACGGACGCCCGGAGCTTGTCCTCGCCGCCGAAGACCGCCTCGGGGTTGCCGACCTGGCAGAGCTCCAGCCTGTCCCGCTCGAAGCCGAGGAGGTCGTGACTGCAGGCGGCGTGCAGCACCATCTTCTCGCAGCCCGCCGGGCTATGGTACAGGATGACCCCGTCCTTGACAGGGTTGGCCGCGAAGAAGGCGCCCAGGATCGAGCAGGTGTGGAGGTGGTCTCTGCTCATGGGCGTCAGGCCAGGTAGCTCCCGTAGCTCCGGAAGAAGCCCGAGCCCAGCTCGGTCTCAAGCTCCAGGGCCAGCGCCCGCATGCCTTCGTAGAGCGGGAAACAGGACAGCGGCCTCATGTGGCGGTTCGGCCGATGCGAGGCCGGTCCCGGCCAGGCCGGCTCCTCGGCGTAGAGGAGCTCGAACCGGGACCAGCCTTCCGAGGCGGCCGGGTCCCTCCGCTCCAGGCGCACGCCCAGCCGCCGGCGCTCGGCCTCGTCCTGCGGCGACGGGGCTTCCGCGGTCAGCACGGTCACGTCGAGGCCGAGCTCGGCGAAAGGCGCGACCCGGTCCCAGTTGGGCCTCCGCCACACGAGGCCGACGGTCCTGCCGGCCAGTCCGGGGTGCTCGGCGCGGAGCTTGGCGCTCTCCTTGCGGTCCCATCCCTCCACCACGGCCAGGCGGCTGCGGCCTGCGCCGAGGCGCTCGAGGATGGCCCGGAAGAACCTGCTCGTCGAGCCGATGCCCGGGTCCGAAGGCACGAGGATATAGGGCTGTCCGAACCTGGCCTCCAGCAGCTCTCCGAACCCCCGGGAGTGCTCGGAGAGGGCGACGACGTTCAGCGCGGCCGCGGGGGCCTTCCTGAGCTGGGCCAGGGTGGGACTGCCGGTCAGGACCGACTGGAGCCGGACGTCGAGGGCCGCGAGGCGCCGGCCCAGCTCGGCCTCGAGCCGCGCGTCGCTCGGCCAGGACTGGCCGATGAAGTTGACCGTGCGCCCGCAGCGGCGTCCGGGCTTCATGACCCGCTCGGCCAGCGCCGTCAGGCCCAGGGCCCGCGGGTCCCGGGCCTCCATGCCCGCGAGGCCCGAGGTCGGCAGGGCCACCACGGGGACGCCCAGCCTGGCCTCGGCGAGGGCCGCGATCTTGCGCACGTCGTCGCCGATGAGCTCGCTCACGCACGTGCCCAGCACGAAGATGGCTTCCGGCCTGGACTTCTTGAAGAGCGCGTCGATCTTCTCCGCCAGACACGTCTCTCCGCCCATGACCACCTGGGTCTCCGTCATGTCCGTGCAGGCCGCGCTCAGCCTCTCCCCCCGCGTCGTGGGCAGGGAGAAGTCGTGGCCGCAGCCTCTGGGGCCGTGGACGATGACCCCGATGTCGCCTGAGATGCAGTGGAGCTGGCGCCAGGCCACGCGCATGAAGCAGCATTCCTGGTAGCGGAAGGCGGCCTCTGGCCCGGAGGGGCCCGCGCACGGCCTCACGAGCGGGCCGCCCTGAGGACCAGGGCGTTGAGGCTGGAGTCGTCCAGGGGTTTCGGCACGATGGCGGTCGTGCGGGTCTCGATCTTCCGCGCGAGCGCGGCCAGGCGTTTGCCGATCGGCGAGTCCGGGTGGCGCTCGATGACGCTCATCCCGTGGTTCTCCGAGTCCTGGACCGCCGGGTCCCGGGGGAGGAATTCCAGCACCTCCAGGCCGTAGGCCGCGGCGAAGGCCGTGACGATGGGACGCTCGCGGGGAGCGCCGGTGAG
Source organism: Elusimicrobiota bacterium (assembly GCA_016218545.1). GTDB lineage: Bacteria > Elusimicrobiota > Elusimicrobia > UBA1565 > UBA9628 > JACQWX01. The sequence continues at coordinate 2,086 of JACRDQ010000016.1, read as the reverse complement.
GTTGGCCACGATCCCGGCCAGCCGCGTCGCGCTGCGCTGGGCGTGCCGGTGGATGGCCTTCATGATGTTGTTGGCTGCGTAGAGGGAGAGGAACTCCCCGGAGACCACGAGATAGACCCGGTCGGCGTAGCCCTCCCGGATCGGGACCGCGAAGCCTCCGCAGACCACGTCGCCCAGCACGTCGTAGATGACGTAGTCGTAGCCCCTGGCGTAGACGCCGGTCTTCGTCATCACGTCGATGGCCAGGATGATCCCGCGGCCCGCGCAGCCGATGCCGGGCTCGGGACCTCCGGCCTCGATGCAGTGGACGCCCGCGAAGCCCTCGTGCAGGAAGTCCTTCGCGGCCAGGCTGTCCGCGGACCTGGTCTTGAGGAGCTCCAGGACATTGGCGACCTTGCGGCCGCCGAGGAGCGCCTTGCAGGAGTCGGCTTTCGGGTCGCAGCCGACCTGCAGGACGGAGCGTCCCCTCCCGGCCAGGACCGCGGAGAGATTGGCCGCGACCATGGACTTGCCGATGCCTCCCTTGCCGTAGAAGGCGATCTGTCGCGAGACGGGGTTCTTGCGGGGGGTCATGCGGAGCTCGTCGGCGCTCGAGGAGAATTTTACCCTAACGGTCCCTCCTGGCGCAACCGCGGAGCGGCATATTGCGCCCGTGCAGGGAAGGAGCTATACTATATAGGATAGACTAACAATACGTCGTCACACCCCTTCGGGGCGCAATGAACGATCATATTGATTCCTCGACGCGAGTCGCAGGCCTGGCTCTCGCCGTGATGATGATATCTGCGCTCGGGCAGGCGGCTCCTGCCAAGCCCAAGGCATGGGTGGAGACGGACACCCGGCCCGTGCTGCAGGCCAATGAGGAGTGCCGAGCCGGGGGCACGGATTTCCGGAAGCACTACGCTGCCGCGGTCTCCCAGCCGGGCACGAGCGTCCTGGCCGTGATGGCGGCGTCGTCGAGCACGGTCGAGGCCATGAGGTCGGTGGAGAAGAACTTGGCCTGCATGGGCATCGCGGGCGACCCCCGCTGGTCCTGCGCGTCCATCAAGAGCGCAAAGACCTCCAACTGCTCGGAATTGGAGGGGTTCGGGGAGTACGCGCGGGCGGTGTTCCACGGGAACGCGGATGCCGCGGCGTGCAGCCGCTATCTGCCGAGGCTCATCCCGAACCTGACGCTCCCCCCGGCTGAGCAGCGCCGGATCTGCGGGCTCCTGGCCCAGGCGGTGGAGAAGGGCGACTCGGGGGCTCTGTGCGCCGCGGTCATGGGAAAGAGCGTCGTCGGCTCTCCCGCCGCCCAGCCGTGCGCCGAGCAGATGAGGCACCTCGAGGGGAACTCCGCTCGCTGCGCCACGGTCAAGGACGAGGCCGTGCGCTCGTTCTGCTCCGTGAAGGCCGACTTGGTGGCTGCCCTGCGCTCGAAGGACCCCAGGCTTTGCGCCGCGTCTCCGCTTTGCGCCGTCCTTACCCACCGGCACGCTTCCGCGTGCGAGCCGTTCCTCCAGGCCGCCAACCGGCAGTTCTGCGAGCACGTCGCCAGGATCGCGGCGCCGATCGAGGCCAGGAAGAAAGAGGACGCTGCGAAGGCGTCCAAGACGAAGGCCATGTTCGAGGAGGCCGCCAAGCGGGAGAAGGAGCGCGTGGCCGAGTTCCACAAGAAGCGCCTGGAGGAGGAGAGGATCTTCAAGGAGAAGATCGTGGCCACCGAGTACCGCATGGCGCAGGAGGCCGCCGCCGCCAAGCGCGCGGAGAGCGAGAAGCGCGTGAAGTCCCGGGAAGAGGCGGCGCGCAAGAAGCAGTTCCGCTCCGGGCAACGCATGCAGCCCATGCCGTTGGACGCGCTCAAGGAGATGGAGGCCGTCAAGCAGGGCAAGGAGGGGCCTCAGACGAGGAAGATCCCCTTCGAAGGCAAAACCGACCAATGAATCTGAAGATCGACGGCAAGGTGTATCCGTTGGAGGCGGTGCAGGCGGCGGCGTATTCGATGACGGACCGGGTGTACGCGCGGGTGAGCCGGAAGGGAGGGGAGATCGGCGTGGCGTTGAAGGCGAAGTCCGGGGGCGACGGAGGGGAGAAGCTGGAGGACGAG
>JACRDQ010000015.1 GCA_016218545.1 Elusimicrobiota bacterium | reverse complement strand
TGCGTGGCAGCAGTGGTTGGATGCGCTTCCAGTCTTTCGCCGATAGGTCTGTATCCCTCATTGCAGGGGCTCCTCTCGGCGAACGCAGCGAGTCTACAATAATTCACGCGACCCCGTCTAACAATGGGAGATGACCTCTAAATAAGGACAGTAGAATTCGTTTACCGCGAATGGGGACTCATCGCTCGCCATAACGGCGGATGTCTGCGCGCAAAGGGCGGCCATCGACAATAGAGCCGCCAGCACTCCGCGCGTCGCGAGCGAACCAACGCCATACCTGCGCGCTAGTACTGCGACCGCCTCATAACTGGGGTTTTGGCCGGTCGATTTTGAGGCGAGCCAAGGAGCCCGGAGGGAGAAGGCTGTACGCCTGCGACCGACGAGCGACGCGGGCGCAGCCCGAAAGCGACCGGCCGCTCTCTCAAGGAATCTCATGACCACCGCCTCAATTTTTCCTCGATAGAGCGGTCGCAGCGCTAGCGAGGCGGGAATCTTGACCTCTTGCCCGCGCCCGCGGAATGGACCGCCAAGCAGACCGTGTTCGTCATGCCCAGCCCGCCGAACGGCGCCACGACACGATCAATGGATACGCACAAGAGCCTCATACGTTCGACCTCCATATCAAAAGATATCCTTATGCGCGCGGATATCGAAGGGGCCCTTCGCCGCTCCCCTCGCAGATATGGACTCCCGGACCCTCAGTTCGGTTTACTTGGCTCCAGGCGATGGGTCCGTCCCCCGGTCGAACTGGACGGGCGTCCCGATGTCCCGGGCGACGGCGCTGCGGGCCTAGCGCTGCGACCGGCGAGGGCTCTCTCTGAGATGAGGCTTCGACATCATCGTGGATGTCGGGATGGTCGACAAGGACGTGCCGGGAGTACTACTCCTGTTCCCCGCACGGGCGCAGTCCAGGGTCCGCTTTTATTCCCTTGTCCGACGAACCGCCTACCAGGCCGGGGCCAGGCGCTTCTCGGCCTTCTCCGGCAGGACCTTGGCGAGGAAGTCGGCTTCGCTGACCCCCATGAACTGCCGGCCGTCGCGCAGGCGCACGGCCAGGGTCCCGGCAGCCACGTCCTTGGGGCCGAGCACGATCATGTAGGGGACCTTCTCCATCTGGGCCTCGCGGATCTTGTAGCCGATCTTGCTGGAGTTCTCGTCGACCTCGACGCGCAGGCCCGCGGCCTTGAGTTTCGCGGCGAGGGCCCGGGCGGCCTCGTTCTGGCCGTCGGTGATGGTGAGCACGCGCACCTGCACCGGGGAGAGCCACAGCGGGAAGGCGCCCGCGAAGTGCTCGATGAGGAACCCGATGAAGCGCTCGTGCGTGCCCAGGGGTGCTCGGTGGATGCACAGGGGCGTGGCCTCGCCATGCTCGGCCGTGTGGTAGACCAGGCCGAAGCGCCTGGGCACGGCGAAGTCCACCTGGTTGGTGGCCAGGGAGAACTCGCGGCCGATGACGCTCCAGACCTGGACGTCGATCTTGGGACCGTAGAAGGCGGCCTCGTCGGGCACCTTGGTGAAGGGGACGTTCCCGGCCGTCATGGCCCGCTCGACCATATCCTCGGTCTTCTTCCAGAGCTCGGGCTCGTCCACGTACTTCTTGCCGAGCCCCTCGGCCGCGTGAGTGCTGAAGCGCATGAGGTACTTCTCGATGCCGAAGATCCTGAAATAGTCGAGGTACATCCGGCAGACCGCGAGGAACTCGGCTTCGAACTGCTCGATCGTGCAGTAGATGTGCGCGTCGTTCATCTGCATGGAGCGCACGCGCATGAGGCCGAAGAGCTCGCCGGACTGCTCGTAGCGGTAGCAGGTGCCGTACTCGGCCAGGCGCACGGGCAGGTCGCGGTAGGAGCGCAGGCTCGAGCCGAAGATCTTGTGGTGGTGCGGGCAGTTCATGGGTTTGAGGTAGTACTTCTCGCCCTCGAGCTCCATGGGAGGGAACATGCTCTCCTTGTAGTAGGGGAGGTGGCCGCTCGTCAGGTACACCTTCTCCTTGCAGATGTGCGGGGTGCGCACGCGGGAGTAGCCGGCCTTGGCCTCCGTGTCCTTGGCCAGGGTCTCGAGCTCCTCGATGATGACGGCGCCCTTGGGCAGCCACAGGGGCAGGCCCGGCCCGACCTCCTCGTCGATGAAGTAGATGCCGAGCTCACGACCGATCTTGCGGTGGTCGCGCTTCTTGGCCTCCGAGAGCATGTGGAGGTGGGCTTCCAGGGCCTCCTTCGTGTCGAAGGCCACTCCGTAGATGCGCTGGAGCATGGGCCTCTTTTCGTCCCCGCGCCAATAGGCGCCGGCCACGGTCGTGAGCTTGAAGTGGCCGATCTTGCCCGTGTGCTCCACGTGGGGGCCCTTGCAGAGGTCCGTGAAATCGGCGTGCGAGTAATAGCTGATGGTGCCGTCGGCCAGGTCGCCGATCAGCTCGAGCTTGTACTTCTCCCCCCGCTCCTCGAAGAACTTCAGGGCCTCGGCCTTAGGGTGCTCGGTGCGCGTGAAGGGATGCCGGGCCTCGGCGATAAGCCGCATCTTCTCCTCGATCTTGGGCAGGTCCTCGGGCACGAAGTGGTGGGGCCCGTCGAAGTCGTAGTAGAAACCGTGTTCGATGGCCGGGCCGATGCCGAGCTTCGTCCCTGGGAAGAGCTCCTGCACGGCCTGAGCCATGACGTGGGAGCAGGAATGGCGCAGGGATTCAAGGTTGTCGCTTGACATGGGAGTGAGATGGTGCCCAGTATAGGATTTGAACCTATGACCTCTCCCATGTCAAGGGAGCGCGCTACCACTGCGCCAACTGGGCCAGTCGCCGTACCGCTCGCGCGGTCCGCAGGCCTATGGTATCAAATTTCCCGCGGCTGCGAAAACGGCTCGGCCCGCTTGTGATATACTAAGCCCCATGCGGACCTCCCGGCTTCCAGCCTGCCTCCTCCTGCTCTGCCTCGCCGGGTGTTCCCGCGAGAAGCCGAAAATGCCCGACATCAGCCTTCCCACCCTCGACGGAAGCCGCTCGGTCTCCGTGGCCGGGTGCCCGACCGAGAAGTGCCTCACCGTGTCCGTGGCTCCCTGGTGCGGGAACTGCCGGACCCACTCCAAGACTTTCCAGGACCTGCGCTCCGACCTCACGGCCAAGGGGATCGCCACCCGCTTCATCGTGGGCATGGACCGGCTGGATGACGTCAGGGCCTACGCCGCCGAGTTCGGGCCCGACACCCTGCTCGACCCCGACGGTCTTTTCCCGTTGACCGGCGTCCCGAGCTTCACCGTGTCCAACGCCACGGGCACCGTGCTCAACACCGCCAGAGGGGTCCCGTCCTTCGTCAAGAACGAGAAGGCCCTGGCCTGGTACCTGGGCCTGGACTGACGCCTGCGGCGGCGGGCCGCGTCCGAGGCCTCAGTCCCCTGCCGCGGCTGCGCCCCAAGCCGGTCACCTGAGCTCGGCTTCCAGACCCGCGCTCTCCTTGGCTCCTAGGGCCAGGCTCTCGGCCACCGCGGGACCGCGGCGGAGGAACGTCTCGTCGAGCTCCTCCCAGCAAGGAGCGTCCGCAGCCTGCCTGACCACGCCGGAGGCGGGCCGGCCTTCCTTGGCCGGAGGCTGCGCCGCGGCCTTGGCCGGGCAGGAGTAGGAAGCGCAGATGAAGGAGAAGCCGCGATGCTCCAGGCCGGCCAGGACCACGGAGCCGGTCCCGCCGGGGTCGGAGGCGTCGAGCCGGCCGACGAAAGAGGCGCCGGCAGCCTCAGCCAGGCCGGCAGGGTCGCAGGAGCGGCCCGCGGCGTCCGGCCCGGCCCCGCGGTCGAGGGCCAGGCAGGTGAGATCCGCGTTGACCCGGCACGCCGAGCCCAGCGCCCCGCACCCCGGGCCGAGGATGTCGTCGCGGTCGGCCACGACCAAGACGAAGAGGTCCGGATTCGCCAGTTTGGCGCCCAAGGCCATGGGAAGGGCCATGCCGGCCGGAGCCTCGAGACCGTAGCAGGCCAATGCCTCGGGGAAAGCCCTGGCGCAGCCGGCGTCGGTCACGACCAGGAGGTCCTTATCCGCCACTCCGAGCTCTGCGCGGGCATGGCTGACGGCCGTGAGCACGGCCTCCATGCCGCAGGAAGGGCACCACCACCCCGGCCGGGAGACGGCCCTGCGTTCCTCGTCCGAGCCTGCTGCGCCGGCCAGGGACCGCCGCGACGGAACCGTGAACAGGTGCTTAGTCATGCAGGGCCTCGTCCACGGCGCGGCTGAGCGCAGCCTCGTCCGGCGGGCCTTCCGCGCCGGCGCAGGAGCGCGACACCAAGACCCCGGTCTCGCCCCGGATGAGACGGCACAAGGAGCCTGAAGGGCCGGCCTCCACCGCGATGAGACGCTTGGCGGACTTCAGAGCGCCTGAGGCCGCCTCAGCCGGGAACGGCGAGAGGCAGCGCAGGGCGAGGACGTTGACGCACCGGGCCCCGTCGACGTTGAGGCGATGCATGACCTGGCGCATGACGCCGGCCGAAGAGCCCGCAGCCACGAGAGTCGCGTCCGCATCCGAGGGCCCCTCCAGCAGGGGGATGGGGACGCCGCGGCCCAGGGACTCCCTCTTGGCCGAGAGCTTGGCGGAGGACGCGGCCTCGCGGGTCCGGAACATGAGGCCTTCGTGTCCCGGGACCGCTCGAGCCGAGATCCCGTCCTCCCCCGCGGCGTAGCGGTCGAAGGCCTCTGCCCCGGCCTCGGGCGCGGCCCAGGAGCCGCGGTCCATGGGAGCGTCGAGCCTCACGCGCTCCGCGGTCTGCCACCCCCAAAGCAAGGACTCATCCAGGCGCAGGAGCGTCGGGACCTGGAACCTCTCTGCGATGTTGAAGGCGTCCAAGGCCGCGTCGAGCGCGTCCGCGGGGCTCGTGGGCTCGAGGACCGCCCGGCAAGAGCCGCGGCCGTCGACCGGAGCCTTGGCTCCCCTCAGGGAGGCGACCACGACCGGGACCTCGGCCCGCTCGGCGAACTCCAGGCCGCGCTCCGCGCACCCCGTCTCCATGACCAGGGCGGCCGCCCGGCAGCCGGCAAGGCCCGCGCCGAGCGCGGCCGCGACCGCGGAATGGTCGTCGGCGGCGCGATGGAGGATCACCCCGGACCGGCCGGCTCTGGAGGCCAGCCAGGAGAAGGACTCGGACTCCGCGGCGCGAGGCCCGGCAGCCACGAACTTGCAGCCACCCGCGATCACGCCGAGGCCCAGGGCCCCGGAACCGGAAAGGACCAGCCGCCCCCGGTCCGAGCGTCCCAGGCGCGCCCCGGCCTCCGGCGACTGCGCTCCCACCGCGTCGAATCCCGCCCGGGCGGCCTGCAGGTCCGCGGCCATGGAAGCGGCCTCCTCTCCCTGGAGCACGGCCCTGAGCGCTCCCTCCAGGACCGTCAGGTCCATGCCGGCCAAGCGGGCGACCCCTCCGAGCGCGGCCATGCGCCAGCGCGCGGGCTCCAGCCGCAGCCCAAAGGAGGACAAGCCGATGGCTGCCGCGTGCCTGCGCAGGGAAGCGGGCTCCGCCGTCGCCTTGTCCGGGTCGAAGAGCACGGCGCCCGAGGCCTCGCCGGCCTTCAGGCGGAGCGCCTGGGCGTCGAAAGCGACGAGGATGCCGCAGGCGCTCGGAGCGTCGTGCCGGCGCTCCTGGCCGGCGGTGAGGCGCAGGACCGCGCGCTCGCAAGGCACGCGGACCCGGGACGCCCAGGCCCTGGCGTGAAGGCCGGACCTCGCGAAGACCCTCATGAGGACGTCCCCCATGAGCGGGAGCCCGTCGCTCCCCAGACCCAGGGCCCAGAGGTCCAGGTTCACGGCCGCGCCCCGGACCTCCCGCGAGGATACCTCGCCGTGACCGTGGAGCGCATGCCGCCGCGCGAGGTGAAGGCCCCCTCCACCTCGGCCCAGACGGGCCGGACCGCGGCCACGACGTCGTCGAGGACGCGGTTCACCACGTTCTCGTTGAAGATGCCGAGGTTCCGGAAGGCCAGCATGTAGTACTTGTAGGACTTGAGCTCCACGCAGGAGGCCGCGGGCTGGTAGCGCAGGGTCACGGTCCCGAAGTCGGGGAGCCCGGTCTTCGGGCAGACGCAGGTGAACTCCGCGTCCTCGATACGGATCTCGTAGCCGCGGTACTGGTTGGGCCAGGCCTCGATGGCGGGCAGGGCCGCCTTGGTCCCTGAGACCGCCTGCTTGGTCCCGTAGCCGTAGGTGGAGCCTTTCTTCTTCATTTCTTCTCCGGGGCGGGGTCCGAAGCCCCTTCCCCCCTCCTTAGTCTCAACGAGTTGAGCGCGACCGAGATCGAGCTGAGCGCCATCGCGGCCCCCGCGTACTGGGGCCGGATCATGATGCCGAAGAGCGGGTAGAGGGCGCCGGCCGCCACCGGGATGAGGACCAGGTTGTAGACGAACGCCCAGAAGAGGTTCTCGCGGATGACCCTGCGGATGCGGCGGCCGAAGCGCAGGGCCCGGACCACGTTGCCGAGGTCCGGCCTCATGAGCGTCATGTCCGCGGACTCCACCGCGATGTCGGTCCCCGTGGCCAAGGAGATGCCGACGTGCGCCAGGCTCAGGGCAGGCGCGTCGTTGAAGCCCTCGCCCACCATGGCCACCTTCATGCCGCCCGCCATGAGCCTGCGCACGAGCGCGGCCTTCTCGTCCGGCAGGACCTCGGCGAAGACCTTCTCGATGCCCGCCTGGCGGGCCACGGCGTCGGCCGTCTCCTTGCGGTCTCCGGTGACGAGCATGACCTCGACCCCGGACTCCTTGAGCGCCGCCACCGCGGACGCGGCCGTGGGCCTCAGGGTGTCGGCCACCACGAAGGCGCCCAGCCATGCGCCGTCGGCGCACACGCCGAGGATGGAGCCTCCCTCGGCCGAGAGCTTCTCGGCGTCCCTCGCGGGCAGGGGGCCGACCTCGTGGACCAGCCAGGGGAGCGAGCCCACCAGCACCTTGCGGCCCCCGACCACGGCCAGGACGCCGCGGCCCGGTCTGGCCTCAAAGGACTCGACCGCGGCCGCGGGCTCTGCGCCCTCGGCCTTGCCGTAGGCCAGGACCGCGGACGCGAAGGGGTGCTCCGAGCGGCCTTCCGCGGCCATGCACAGGCCGACCAGCCCGGCGAGATCCCCCCGGAACACCATGGCCTTGACGACCCGGGGCTTGCCCTCGGTCAGGGTGCCGGTCTTGTCGAAGAGGACCGCGTCGAGCACGCCGATGTCCTCGAGCACGTCCGCGTTCCTGATGAAGATGCCCATCTCCGCGGCCTTGCCCATCCCGGCCATGAGCGCCAGGGGCGTGGCCAGCCCGAGCGCGCACGGGCAGGCCACGGCCAGGACGTTGGCCATGGAGGTCAGCGCCATCAGCACGCGCTTGGACTCCGGTCCGCAGAGGGCCCAGACCAGGGCGGTCGCCGCGGCGACGAGGATGACGCCGGGGACGAAGACCGCGGCGACGCGGTCGACGAAGCGCTGGATCTTGGGCTTGGAGGATTGGCTCTCGCGCACGGCCTCCACGATCCTGGCCAAGGCGGATTCCGAGCCCGGCCGCTCGACGCGGACGTCGAGCGAGCCCTGCTGGACCACGGTCCCGCCCCAGACGCGGCTGCCCGCCGCCTTCTCCACGGGCAGGCTCTCCCCCGTGAGCAGGGCCTCGTCGACCGCGCTGGCTCCCTCGACCACGACCCCGTCCACGCCGATCTGCTCCCCGGGCCGGACGCGGATGGTCTCGCCCACGGCCACGGTCTCGATGAGGACGAGTTCCTCGGCGAGCACGGGCTCGCCGTCCCCGGAGGGCGGCTGGTCTCCTTTCTCGGAGGGGACCGCCCTCCTCAGCACGCGCACGCTCTTGGGAGACATGCGCATGAGGCGCGCCACGGCCTCGCTGGTCTTGCCCCGGGTCCGGACCTCGAGCCAGCGGCCCAGGGTCACGAGGGTCACGAGCCCGGCCACCGCGTCCCACTGCGCCACCCGGGACTGCGGGGGCAGGGACTCGGGGAAGAGCACGACGTAGGACGAGAAGAGGAACGCGGTCCACGTGCTGAGCGAGACCAGGGTGTTCATGTCCGCGACGCGCCGCAGGAGGCTGCGGGCGAAGCCCTGGTGGAAGTGCCAGCCGCCCCAGACCTGCAGCGGGAGGGCGAGCAGGAGCTCCGTGTACGGGGAGAGCCCGAGCCAGTGGCCGGCCATCAGAGGCGCGGACAACGCCGCGCCCAGCACGAAGCGCCAGAAGAGCGCGCTCTCCTCGTCGCGGCGGGCGGACCGCCCCAGGGCCTCGGCCTCGCTGAAGCTCGAGCTCGAGCCCAGCACGTCGTAGCCCAGGGCCTCGATCGCGCGGTGGACGACCTTCGGGTCGAGGCCCGCGCCGCAGGTCACGGCCACGGTCCGCGAGGTCAGGTCCACCCGGACGGTCTCGACGGCCGAGAGCTTGCCCACCGCGGCCTCGACGCGGGCGACGCAGGAGGCGCAGTGCATGCCGCCGACCGTGAACACGGCCTTGCGGCCGGCCTCGGGAGACGCGGTCCTGCCCTCCGGAGCGCTCACAGGCTGGCCTTCCACTCGGCGTAGAAGCCGTCCAGGCCCCGCCACGTGAAGGCCTGGCCCACGGCCTCGTCGAGGCTCTTGCCGGCCTTGACCGAGCCCAGGAACTGGGAGAACCCGATCCTGCCCCCGCGCTCGAGCATGAAGCGGACCATGCTGTAGGCCTGGCCGTACCAGGAGTTCACCTGGTATTCCTGCTCGGTCAGGGGCACGAAGCGCGTCATGCTCTCCATGGACAGCGGCTGGGCCTGCATCTGCGGCCGCATGGAGGCGAAGGGGTCCCTCGCCCCCTGGGGACCGGCCGCGGCCAGGGACTCCTGATAGACGGCCAGGCCCTCGTTGACCCACCGCAGGGCCTGGTCCGAACGGCCGAGGAACTCGTGGAAGATCAGGTGCGTCATCTCGTGGGCGATGACCCCGGGAAGGTGCGGACCGTGGAAGGTGTAGATGGAGTTGCCGACCGCGACCCCGCCCGACCAGGCGGGCTGCTCGGTCTTCTTGCGGTACTCGTCGGCCGTGGCGTAGACCACGATCCGGTAGAGGGCCTTGGGCCGGAAGGAATAGAGGTTGGTGTCCACCATGATGCGATGGTAGGACTCCTCGGCGGTCTCCGCGATCTTCCTGGCCGCCTCCGAGCCGTAGGTCCGCACCGAGAAGTGCAGGCTGTCGAGCTCCGAAGCCCCGGGGTCGAGGGGCTCGAAAGGCCCGGTGGTGACGATCGCGGGCCGCTTCTCGTAGGCGGGCAGGGGACCCTCGTAGGCGACGCATGAGGCCAGCAGCGCCGCGACGACGACGGGCCCGAGGGGTCTCATGGTCCTCATTGTACAAAATGGTAGGATTCCTCCGTGGAGACCCTCATCGTCCGCATCGACCGGATGGCCCCCGAGGGCTCGGGCATCGGCAGGCCCAAGGACTCCTCCCGCATCGTGTTCGTCCCGTTCTCCGCTCCCGGAGACCTCCTCGAAGTCGAGGTCACGGAGACCAAGCCCACCTACCTGCGCGGCCGCGCGCGCAAGGTCATCGAAGCCGGTCCCGGGCGCGTGCTCCCCGCCTGCCCCCTCCACTTCGACCCGTCGCGTCCGGGCCCGGCCTGCGGGGGCTGCGACTGGCAGCACCTCGACGCCGAACGCCAGCTCGCGGCCAAGAGGGACATCGTGGTGGACGCGCTGCGCCGCATCGCCAAGGAGAGGGCGGTCGAGGTCCTGCCGGTGAAGCCCTCCCCTCTGGCCTGGGGCTACAGGAACAAGGTGCAGGTCCCGTTCGGCCGCGGCGCGGACGGGACCCCGGTCGCGGGGTTCTACGCGACCGGCTCCCACCGCATCGTGCCGCTCGAGTCCTGCCCGGTCCAGACCGGGCTCTCCGTGGACATCCTGCGCCGGGTGCGCGAGGTGGCCGGGACCCTGGGCTGGCGGCCCTACGAGGAGGACGCGGGACGGGGCTGGCTGAGGCATCTCTACGTCCGCACCAACCTCCAAGGCCAGGCCATCGCCGCGGTCGTGACCAGGGACGACTCCCTCCCCGGCAAGGACGAGTTCGTCCGGGCCATGCGCTCCTCCTTCCCCACGCTCGTGGGCCTCTACCAGAACGTCCAGCCCATGAAGACCTCCGTGATCCTGGGCCCGACATGGAAGACCCTCTGGGGCGCCAGGGGCCTCACGGAGAAGATCGGACGCCTGAGCTTCTTCTTCTCTCCGGGCTCGTTCCTCCAGGTCAACACCGGGGCCGCGGCCCTCCTCTATGACGAGGCGCTCGCGGCCCTGACCGAGGGAGGCCGGACCTTCCCCCTGCTCTTCGACGTCTACTGCGGGGTCGGGACCATCGCCCTCTGGCTGGCAGGGGCCGCGGACAGGGTCATCGCCATCGAGGAGAACCGCGCCGCGGTGGCCGACGCGGCGGTCAACACCCGGGTCAACAACATCCGCAACGTCCGCTTCCTGGCGGGCAGGGCCGAAAGCCTCCTGTCGAGGTCCCTCCGCGAGGCCGGGGGCCCGGCCGCGGCCGTGGTGGACCCGCCGCGCAGCGGCCTCACCCCGCCGGTCCTGCGTTGCCTGACCGCCAAGCCCATCCGGCGGCTGGTCTACGTCTCCTGCGACCCCGCCACCTTCAGCCGGGACGCGGGCTACCTCCTGCGCTCGGGCTTCCGCCTCAAACGCGTCCAGCCCCTGGACCTGTTCCCGCAGACCTCTCATGTCGAGTTGGTGGGGCTTTTCGATAGGTCCTAAGGCCCATCCCGGACCTGGGCCTATAGCCTGTTGCGTTTTTCGGGTCCGTGCTGTATCCTATGGTATGCGCGCCGAGAGGTATTCAATGAAAACCCTGTTCTCCGTCGTGGCATTCTCCATCCTCCTCGCCGGGGCCGCCCCGGCCCAGGCACAGAGGCAGCTCCCGAAGTGGGAGCCTGTGGTGGAGAGCAATTCCTTCTGGTCCTTGCTGGAGTTCACGGATGAGGCGGGCTTGCGCCACTCCGTGTACTGCTACTACAAGTCCTGCAGGTTCGAGAACGACGCCACCCAGGCCAACCTCTACGAGTTCACCATGATCGACTCCAAGCCGATCCAGAACGGCTCCTTGCACCACTACTCCACCAAGCTCTCTCCTTATGTCCTCTCCCGAGGCCCCGCCACCGGGTTCTGGAAGAAGGAATACAAGCAGTGGCAGGTCACCAAGCCCGGGACAGCGGGCTTCTCCGCGCCGGTGCACTTCCCGGCCACGATCGGCCCCATGAATCTCAAGTACGTGGTCATGGCCCCCACGGTCATGGCTCCGGACGGCACACAGCTGAAGGCGGAGAAGGAAGCCTCTGCCAAGGCCGCCGCGGAAAAGGAGCGCCTCGCCAAGGAAGCCGCTGCCAAAGCCGCCGCCGAAAAGGAGCGCCTCGCCAAGGAAGCCGCTGCCAAAGCCGCCGCGGAAAAGGAGCGCCTCGCCAAGGAAGCCGCTGCCCGCGATGAGGCGGCCCGCCAGGCTGCCGAGCGCGAGCGCCAGGCACGCGAGACCAAGCCCTCCCCTGTGTCCGCGCCGGACCAGGCCGCGTCCAAGGACCTCACCCCCTTCGAGATCGTGGTGCTCAAGGCCGGCGCCACGGACGCGGAGAAGGCCGCGATCGACAAGGCCCTCACGACCAAGGGCACCCCGGAATACGACAGGTTCGTGGCCACCTCCAAGGAGCAGGTCATGAACAAGGTCAAGGCCTATGTCGCCCCCTCATGGTCTCCGAAGAACCCCGGCGCGGCCAAGGTGTGGGACCGCTTCGACGCCATGGAACAGGACTACATCAACGAGCGGCTCAAGGACCTCGGCCCCAACGCCAAGACCACCTTCGACAAGCAGCTCGAGGCCGCTGCCAAGGACCCCAAGAAGGCCGAGGCCCTGGTCGCGACCTACCGCGGCCTCATCAAGGAGGAGTTCAATCTCTACGCCGGAGCCCAGGCCAGCGGGCTCACGGCCAAGCAGCAGCTCGAGCGCATGCAGGGCATCATGGCCAAGCTCGACGGCGTGACCAACATCGACGAGGCCCGGCAGATCGTCGACGACGCCACCCACGGCAAGGGCTCGGACACGGCCCTGGACAAGAAGCCGGCCGGCGCTGAAGGCGCGGCCAACGAGCAGCTCCCTCCCAAGGGCGACGTGGCCAACAAGCCCGCGGGCAAGGGCAAGCAGATCACGGTGCCCAAGCCCGGCGCTGACGGCGGCGAGGACGCCGAGGGCGCCAAGACCGACACCGGCCTCTGGGTCAAGAGGATCGGGTCCACGGCCCTGCTCGGAGCCGCCTTCGCGATCATGGGCGGCATCTTCGGAGCGCCGCTCCTCTTCGGCCTGCTCGGCATCGGGCTCGGGATACTCTACAACTACCAGCAGGACGCCTGACCTTAGGATAGGAAACGGAGCGGCGGGAGCAAACCCGGCCGCTCCGTTTTCATGCCTTCTTGTCTTCCTTGTGGAGGCCCCAGGCCAGGACGCAGGCTCCGACCGTCACGCAGGAGTCCGCGAGATTGAAGACCGGCCAGACCCGGAAGTCCAGGAAATCCACCACGAACCCGTACGCGACGCGGTCGTAGAGGTTGCCGAGCGCGCCCGCGACCACGAGCAGCGCCCCGTACTGGAGCCAGGCGTTGTCCTTGGGCCACCGCCGCCTCAGGTAGAGGAGCCCTGCCAGCAGGGCCGCGGCCACCGCGATGAAGAGGCCGTTCCTGCGCGGCCCCATGCCGAAGGCCGCCCCGGTGTTCTCCACATAGGTCAGGTGGAAGAACGGGGCCAAGGCCACGCTCTCCACGGGCCGCAGGTGCCGCAGGACCAGGGCCTTGGTCAACCGGTCCGCGAGGAAGAGCCCCGCGACCAGCGCCGAAGCGCTCAGCCCAGCTGCTGCGCGCATCGGCCGCACAGGAGAGGCTGACTCGGCCGGGAGCCGATGTCGTTCTGGTAGCGCCAGCAGCGCGGGCACTTGGTCCCCGGGGCCGGCGCGACCTCGACGGAGAGCTCGCCCCCGCCGTTCTGGACCTCGACGCCGCTCACGATGAGGAGCTCGGCCCAGTCCACGCCTTCGATGGCCGCGGCCTCGCCGCCCCTGAGGGTCACCCTGGCCTGGAGGGAGCCTCCGATCCTCCCCGCGGTCCGGGCCTCCTCGAGCGCCTTGTACACGCCCGCGCGCACCCTCAGGATGGCTTCCCAGCGGGCGGCCAGCTCGGGGTCCGTCCACGAAGCCTCGGGCGCGGCCAGGTCCGCGAGGAAGACGCTGTCAGCGGTCTTCAAGGGCGGGGGCAGGCAACTCCAGGCCTCCTCGGCCGTGAAGGAGATGATCGGAGAGAGCAGGCCCAGCAGCCTCCGGGCAACCTCGGCCATGGTCCACTGGGCCGCGCGGCGGCTCGGGTGGTCCTGGGCGTAGGTGTAGAGCCGGTCCTTGAGGACGTCGAGGTAGAAGGCCGAGAGGTCGAAGGCGCAGAAGTCCACGAGCTCCCGGCCCGCGGCGCGGAACCCGTAGTTCCGGTAGCGCTCGAGCACGCTCGCCTGAAGGGCGGCGAGCCGGTGCAGGACGAAGCGCTCAAGCTCGGGCAGGGCGTCGGGCCTGCGGCCGTCGAAGTCATGCAGGTTCCCCAGCAGGAAGCGCAGGGTGTTCCGGATCTTGCGGTACGCGTCCCGGGGCCCGTCGAGGAGCTTCTCCGAGATGCGTACGTCGTCCGAGAAGTCCGAGAGGGCGACCCACATCCGCAGGACGTCCGCGCCGAGCTTGTGGATGACGTCCTGGGGAGCCATCACGTTGCCCGCGGACTTGTGCATGGCGTGTCCGTGCTCGTCGAGGACGAAGCCGTGGGTGAGGACCTCCTTGAAGGGGGCCGAGCCGCGCATGGCCACGGAGAGCACCAGCGAGCTCTGGAACCAGCCCCGGTGCTGGTCGGAGCCCTCGAGGTAGAGGTCGGCCGGCTCGTCGCCCTTGGGCCGCACGCCCAGCCAAGAAGCCCCGGAGTCGATCCACACGTCGAGGATGTCGCGCTCGCGCACGAAGGAGGCGTTCCCGCAGGAGCACTTCGTCTCCCGAGGCAGGAACGGCCAAGAGGCCGCGGTGACGGGCTTCTCCAGCTCCGCGAACCAGAAGTCCGAGCCGTCCGTCTCGACCTTCTTCTCGATGGACTCCAGCACCGCGTCGTCCACGAGGGGCTTGCGGCAGGAGGAGCAGTAGAGCACCGGGATGGGCGTGCCCCACACCCGCTGACGGGAGAGGCACCAGTCGGGCCGGGAGTTGACCATGCCGCCGATGCGGCTCTTGCCCACCGCCGGCACCCAACGCACTCCGTCGATGGCCTCGAGAAGCCTGCCGCGGAGCCCTTCGTGGCCCACGCCCAGGAACCACTGCTCCGTGGCGCGGAACACGATGGGGCTCTTGCAGCGCCAGCAGTGCGGGTAGCTGTGCTGGACGTCCGACTCTCCCAGCAGGAGCCCCCGGGACCGCAGGGCCGCGGCCGCGGCCGCGTTGCCCTCGCGCAGCACGTGCTTGCCCTGGAGCTCCGCGGGCGCATCCGCCGTGAAGCGCCCCGCCTCATCCACCGGGGAAAGCAGGTCGAGCCCGTAGGTCCGCCCGGTCTCGAAGTCCTCCTGGCCGTGCCCAGGAGCCGTGTGCACGATGCCGGTCCCGTCCTCGGAGCTGACGTAGTCCGCGAGCACGGCCCGGCTCTCCTTGCCCGGATAGAAGGGCCGCGAGCAGCGCACGCGCGCGACGACCTCGGCGCCGGGCCAGGAGCCTTCCACGCGCACGAGCTTGGCCCCGACCGCGGAGCAGACCGCGTCGAGCCTGGCCTTGGCCAGCACCCACCGCCTCTCACCCTCGGCCCAATGCACGCGCGCCAGGACGTACTCGAGCTTCGGGTGGAACGCCAGGCCCGTGTTGGCAGGCATGGTCCACGGCGTGGTGGTCCAGATGACCGCCTGGGCGCCGGCCAGGGGGCCTGAGCCCTCCAGGGGCGCGAAGGCGACGAAGATGGACTTCGAGGTCTTGTCCTTGTACTCGACCTCGGCCTCGGCCAGTGCGGTCTCGCAATGCGAGCACCAGCACACGGTCCGCAGGCCCCGGTAGATGTAGCCCTTGCCCATGAGGACCCGGAAGGCGCGCAGGATGCGGGACTCGTAGGCGGGCGCCATCGTGGTGTAGGGGTTAGGCCAATCGCCGAGCACGCCGAGCCTCTTGAAATCCTCCCTCTGGGTCCCGATGAACCTGGAGGCGAACTCCCCGGCCTGCCTGCGGAAAGCCGGGAGGTCCGAGATGGCGCGCTTGGAGACCTTGAGCTCCTTGAGGAGCGCGGTCTCGATGGGAAGGCCGTGACAGTCCCAGCCCGGCACGTAGGGGGTCCTCATGCCCATCAGGCCCCGCGACTTGACCGCCATGTCCTTGAGAATCTTATTGAGCGCGTGGCCTATGTGGATGGGTCCGTTGGCGTAAGGCGGCCCGTCATGCAGGACCCACTCGGGCCGGTCCTTGCGCTCTTGAAGCCTGCGCTCGTAAAGCCCGAGCTTCTCCCAGACCTGCAGGATGAGGGGCTCTCGGGTGGCGAGGTCGCCCTTCATCGGGAAGGAGGTCTGCGGCAGGTTCACCGGCCAGGAAGGCTTGTCCTTCTTGGCCGGGGCGCTGGTCGTCTTCTCTTTCTCTGTCAAAGCTTTTCCCCTCTGTTTTGCGGCCGCCATTTTACCATTTACCCCCTGCCGGTGTCAGCGCACCGCCAAGAACCGCAACAGCTGGTGTCTGACACCAGCTGTTGCATTTCTGCCGTCCCGCATCAGTGTATGGACAGCGAAGAGGAGTTTGTGGCATAATCACCACGATGGAAACCATCGTCGCCGTCTGCCTCGTCTTGATCGTCATCGAGCTGCTGGTCGCGCTCATCTTCTTCGTGGGCATGCTCCTGCAGCTGCGCCAGACGGCGCGCGCCGTCGAGGTGCTGACCTACCGGGTCGACGAAGAGGTCGACCACGTCGGGACGGTCATGAGATCGGGCTGGCTCCAGACGCTCTCCGCGGTCGCCTCCGTGGTCGCCGGCTTCTGGGCCGGCCGCAAGGGCGGCGAGTAGGACCGGCCCGGTCCCGGCGAGGTCCCAGGCGCCAGGGCAGACTGCCATGTTCAAGCTCCTCAAGAAGCTCTTCACCGACCCGGAGCTCCACAAGAAGAAGGTCTTCCTCCGGTCCCTGGAGCTATTCAAGGACCTCAGCTCCAAGGACCTCGGGTTCCTCGTGCGGTCCCTCCACTCCCGGACTTACAAAGAAGGCGAAGTCATCTTCGAGGAGGGCGACATCGGCCGGGCCATGTTCATCCTCGAGACGGGGCGGGTGGAGCTCGGCATGCGCGAGGCGGCGTCCGGCAAGACACGGAAAATCTTCACCCTCGAGTCCGGCGACTTCTTCGGCGAGATGGCCATGCTCGAAAGGCTCCCCCGCTCCGCCTCTGCCCGGGCCATCGAGCGCTCCCATATCCACCTGCTCTATCGGGCCAACCTCGAGGAGATCCTCCACTACCACCCGCGCATCGGGGTGAGCGTCATGACCCACCTGGCACACCTCATGAGCATGCGCCTGCGCCACGCCAACAAGCTGGCGCTCGTCCACCAGCCGCCGACGTATGGCTAGACCCACGTCCCAGCCGCGGAGCTTCCCCTTCCTGACCGTCTTCGTCGTCCTGGGGCTCTCCGCCTACGCCGTCTTCCACCTCAGGGCCGTGTTGGCGCCCTTCTTCCTGAGCATCGCCCTGGCCTACCTCCTCAACCCCGTCATCAACTGGATGGAGAGCCAGGGCCTGAGGCGCGAGGCCGCGGTGGTCCTCTTCTACATCGTCGTGGCCGGCGCCCTCACGGTCGCGGCTCAGCAGGTCCTGCCCGGCATCAAGGAGGAATTCCTCGAGCTCAAGCAGCATCTCCCGGCCTACCTCGACCATGGGCAGGAGGCCCTGCTCCGCACGCAGGCCAAGGTCCTCAGGTGGCTCCCGGTCGAGCCCGTGGCGGCCAAGGGCTACACGGACAAGATCTACGAGCCTATCATCGCGCAGATCCAGAACGTCCCGTCCTACCTGGTGGGCCTCTTCCCGTTCCTCTCCCTGTTCTTCCTCATCCCCTTCATCACCTTCTTCCTGCTGCTGGACTGGCACAACATCCTCTCCGGCTTCATCCAGCTCGTCCCCGGCCGCTACGTGGAGCAGACCCTCTACCTCATCTCCGAGGTCGAGACCTCGCTGGGCAACTACCTGCGCGGAGCCACAATCGTGGTCGCTGCCGTGGGCACCGCCTCCTACGTCGGCCTGCGGATCCTGGGGATCAAGTACTCCATCGCCATCGCGGCCCTCTCGGGCCTGGCCTCCTTCATCCCCTACATGGGCGCCATCCTGGGCGCCGGCGTGGGCTGCGTCGCGGCCTGGGTGCAGACCGGCTCCATCCTCGCGGGCCTGAAGGTGGTCCTGCTCTTCACCGGCATCAGGCTGGCGGACGAGGCCTTCGTCCAGCCCGTGGTCTCCAAGCACGCGGTGAAGCTCCACCCCCTGGTCTACCTGCTCTCCCTGATGGTCGGCGGCGAGCTCTTCGGGTTCGTGGGCCTGGTCTTCGCGGTCCCGGCGGCCTGCATCATCAAGGCCCTGCTCAAGGTCGGCTGGGAATGGTACACCACCGAAGGCTACCTGGTCGCCCCTCCCCTCGAGGGAGAGTCCTCCCCGTACACCTGAACCTCCCCGAAGAAGCCGAGCCCCGGGCCTCGAGGCCCCGGGCTCGCTTTCCAGCCGGCCGACCGCTGCTCGTTGATGATGGGGCTCACGTAAGGCCCGTGCGGGCCCGCGCGGCAGCCGAAGTGGAAGCAGGCGCGGAAGAACATGACGTCCAGGCTCTGGGCCCCGATCGCGGCCACGCGCAGGCCCTTGTCCGTGTAGGAACCCTGGGCCAGGTCGTAGACCTTCCCCCGGACCTCCGAACGGTTCAGGCGGCGTAGAGAGCCGCTGGCGGACGGGAATGCGGGGTCAGGCGGGCATCTCGCCGACGAAGGGCTCCAGGAGCTTGCGCAGGTCCTCGGGCACCCGCACCGCACGCCAGAGGTCGTTGACCACGGCGTGGCGGGTGAAGCCGTCGGCGACCTTGCGGCGCCCGCCCTCCTCGTCGAAGATGAGATACTTGAAGGTGATGCTGGCCTTGCCCATATCCGTGATGCAAGTGCGCACCGCGAGCAGGTCGTCGTAGCGGCTGGCGGCGAGGTAGCGGCACCCGGTCTCCACCACCGGGATGAAGAGCTTGCGCTGGACCTCGAGGTCGCGATAGCGCACCCCGAGGGACCTCAGGAGCTCCACCCGGCCCTGCTCGAAATAGCGCAGGTAGTTCGCGTAGTAGATGACCCCCATCTTGTCCGTGTCCGCGTACGTGACCCGCACGTTGAACTCGTGGAAGCGCACCTTGGCCGGCTTGACGTGGCCGCGGTGAGACTGCGGGGCGTGTTCCGCCTTGGCCGGCGCAGGGGCCAAGGTCGGCCTGACTGCGGGAGGAGGCGGCACCGGGGAGAACGGCTCCTCGGGCGCCGCCCCGACCGAGAGCCCGAGGACGGAGTTGAGGATGGCGATGAACTGGCCCAGGCCCATGGGCTTGCGCAGGAAGAACGTGTTCGGGCCGGGCTTGACCCGGCTGCGGATCTCATCAGCGGAGATGACGCTCGAGAAGATGACAGGGATGCCTGCCGTGTCCGGCGAACTCCTGAGGCGCTCGTAGACCGTGTGCCCCCCTCCGCCCGGCATCTGGAAATCCAGGATGATGGCGTCAGGCTTGGCCTGGTGCGCCTGCAGGACTCCCTGGAGCCCGTCGAAAGCCACGGACACCCGGTAGCCCACGGACTCAAGGCCTTCCTTGAGCGGCGCGACCAGGCCCTGGTCATCATCTACGATGAGGATCCTCTTCGACATCCCAGCCAGAATATCACTTTGACCGTGCCGTGTCCATCCGGCATGGCAGAGCCCATGTTAATAACCATGCGCCAAGAGGATGGTCCCAGGACCCAGCCTCTGGGCCCCTGGGATCAGGGAATGCTCAGCGTGAGCCCTTCCAGGCAAGCGCGCGAGACATGATTGATAAGTTATTGTTTATACTGCATTTTTCATAATCCCGGGAGCCGGAAAAGCCATTCCCCCGCCCCTCTCCAGGAGGGAGCGTCTAGGCCCTTGGACCCAGGACCGAATAGGCCTCCTGCGCTTTTCGGACTAGGCCTCTCGCAACTGACCCATAAGCCCTTGCCGGGCTAAACTAAGAGTACAGGGCAGGAGGAAACCGATGAAACTCAAGAGCCTGGCCAAAATCATCTCGAAGACGACGCTCGCCGCCTTCTTGATCGCGGGCCTCGGAACCGCGTCTTTGGCCCAGACCCCGGGCAGCGAGCCCGTGGAAGTCCCTGCGGTGGATCTCGGCCCCGCTCCCGCCTTCCCGGTCCTTCCCCCCCTCAAGATCATCGTGGCCAAGGACGCGCCTCCTGCCGCGCCTGCCGGGATCCCGGAGCACGTGACGGCGGCCCAGGCTCTGCAGGACTACGGCCTGCCTCCGGCCATGTACATGCAGGACCCCTCCACGCTCGAGGAAAAGCAGGCTTTCGTGGTCATCTACTCGGTCACCAAGAGCACCCCGTCCGCGGTCGGCCGCATCCTCCTCGAGGTGCTCAACGAGACCCCCAACGCCAAGGTCCGGAAGATCACGCGCAAGAAGCTCTACATGCTCTTCCTGGCCTGCCTCGAGTACGGCAAGCGCTCGGTGGACGCGAAATACCAGGCCTTTCCCGAGCTCCTGGGCGCTTACAAGCAGAAGATCGCCGATGTCATGAACGCCGCGATCCCGGGCGACACGGACTACCTCTCCCTGGGACGCGGAGGCAAGACCCTCCGCGAGGTCCTTCAGAAGCGGCAGGAAGCCCTGAAGGCCGTGGTCGAGACCCTCGACAAGCTGCCGGCGGACAAGCAGGACGGGGTGGCGGACAAGAAGGCTTTCCTCGAGAAGGTCATGAAGGAGATGGACGCGCTGGCCCTGAGCGGCAACGGCGCGGTGCTCGTGCCCGAGTCCCTCGTGACCATCGTCAAGCTCATCCCGGAGGATGCGCTCACCCCCGAGGCTTGGCGCACCATCTTCGATTCCTACCCCATGGGTCACAGCCTCTGGGCCGACCGGGTGGACCTGGCCTGGCGGCGGGGCATCACGGGCAAGGGCGTCAACGTGGCCATCATCGACACCGGCATCGACAAGAACCACCCCATGGTCCGCGGCGCGGTCTCGGACTGGAACAACGCCACCGACCACCGCTACATCGACCGCGACGCCGTGGACGCCTCGGGCAAGAGCCTCTTCGGCACCCCTGACAACCGCGGCCTCCACGGCACGCACATGGCCGGGGTCCTGCACGCCTACGCCCCGGACGCCAAGATCCTCAACCTCAAGGCCCTCGACGAGGAGGCCGGAGAGCAGATCCCGGTCGAGCTCAAGCACGATCTGCCCGCCACCATCGCGGCCATCGCCGGCAGCCTCGAGAAAGTCTACACCCACAACCAGGCGGTCGCCGCGGGCCAGAAGAAGGGCGAGCGCATCGACGTGGTGAGCATGAGCCTGGGCGTGCCCAACTCCAACGCCCACGCGGTCGACGACGACGTCGACGCCATCAGCGCCTGGATCAAGAAGCTCCACCGCCAGGGCGTGGTGGTGGTCGTGGCCGCGGGCAACGAGGGCCAGACCAAGATCGCGCGGCCCGGCTACATCCCCGAGGCCATCACGGTCGGCGCGTCGGACTATTTCAATCGCGTCGCCGGCTTCTCCGGCGACGGCTCGGTGGCCGTCCTCAAGGACGCCAAGCTCCTCCAGAAGCCCGACGTCTACGGCTACGGGGTGGGCGTGCGCTCCGCGAAATACGACCCCACCGGGATCTATGCCGCCCTGCCCACGGACGCGCTCGTGGCCGCGGGCAACGGAACCTCCCCCGCGACCCCGCACGTGGCGGCCGTGTCCGCCATGCTGATCCAGTCCGGCCGGCAGCTGGGCGTCGAGCTGTCCCCCGAGCAGATCCGGACCATCCTCAAGGAGAGTTCCATGATGACGGCCAACGGCAACCCCTACGCCGGCGGCATGGGCGGCGTGGTCAGCGCCTCCAGGGCCCTCAACTACCTCCAGGAGAACTTCTCGAAGTTCAAGAAGAAGAACTGAAGGTCAGCACCGATCCGCGTCTATAGCGGCCCCCGCCCCAAAGGCGGGGGCCGCCGCGTTCAGGCCGCGGCTGTCCCCGAAGGCGCAGGCGTCCTCCTTCCGCCGGAGCGGGGCGCCGCGTTCAGGGCCTCAGAGGTGGAGCCTGCACGCGACAGGGTCCGGGGCGGAGAAGCTCCCGCTGAGGAGCTTGGCCCTGGCCCTGCAGCCCCCGCGGCACTTCTCGAAGGAAGGACACGCCCGGCACTGCGTGAGGCTCGCCCAATCGAGGATGCTGCAGACCGAGCCCTCCCGGGCCCGTTCATGGATTTCGGCCAGGGAGGACCGGGCCAGGTCCCCCATGGGCTCGCGGATGTTCTGAAAGTAATGGCAGGCGTAGACCGCGCCGTCCGCGGCCACGAAGCACTGCTCCGCGCCTGCTCCGCAATCGAAGCCCTGCCCGGGCAAAGGCCCCTGCGAGCGGTGCAGGGCATCGTCCTGGAGCATCCGCGACCCTGCCAGCCCCTTGAGCGCCGAGTCCGAAAGCCCGAGCCGGGCCGGGGCAGAGGCTCCGCGCCCGATGGGGACGAGAGCAGAGAACCTCACCCCTGAGACGCCGAGCTCCTGGCGGCAGAAACTCGCGAAATCCCCCGCCGAGCCCGCGCACTCCTGGGTGGCCATGGCATTCACGGACACAGGGACCCCTGCCGAGACCAGCAGACGGATCCCTGCGACGGCCCTTTGGAAGCTGCCGGGCCCGCGCAGAGCGTCATGGTGACGCTCGAAAGAGTCGAGGCTCACGAGCACCTTGGCGGCCTTCTGCTCCGCCAGGAGTCCGGCGACCTCAGGCGTCACGAGCGTCCCGTTGGTCATGACCACGACCCTCATGCCCGAGCCGCGAGCCTGCCTCAAAGCCCGCTCGAAGAAGGGGCTCAGGAGGGGCTCGCCTCCGTTGAGGACCAGGGTCACGGCCTCCAGTTCCTGACAGCCCTCCAAGGCCCGTTCCAGGACCGCGCCGGGCATGTGCTTTCCCGAGAGCTCGGCGAAGCAGTGGCCGCAGCTCAGGTTGCAGGCTGAGGAGAGCTCAAGCTCGACCGTGGAAAGGAGGCTCCCCTCCAGGACCGCGGGCTCAGCCGCCCCTGCCGGATCCGCGTCTTGGACGACGATGCCGCGCTTGGAGAGCCTATCGAAGACCAGCCTCTCGGGCTCGGTCATGAGCTCCGAGGAAGGCTTGGCCAGCATGGACCTCAACACCGCCAGGGCCTCGGCGTTCATCCTGACCCGGTAGGAGCTCGTGAGGTGGCGGAGGCGAAAGCCGTCCCTGGTCCGCTTGACCGCGCAGTCTTTGATCTTCATGGGAATGCAGAGGCCCCGCGCCCGGCCCGCTGGGACCTGCCTGGGCCAGGACGCGGGGCCTGCAAGCCCCGGACCAGACTACTTGTCGCACTCCTCGCAATGCGTCTTCGACGTGAACTCGACCGACCGGTCATCCTGCTCTTCGAAGATCATCACCAACCTCCTTGGAGTGAACTGCTCTGTACGGACCGACCAACGACATTACACCATGCCGCAGGACCGAGATGCCATGACGGCCGTCATCAAGGAGATTCGCCCCCGGACCCGGCCCTGCCGTCGACGCCTGGCGTTCCTCCGCTCAATAGCGCGGCACGGATGGGTCCACCTGCTCCGCCCATGCCTGGATGCCGCCCACGAGGCTGACACACTTGCCGAACCCCTTTCCGCGCAGGAGCGCGGCCGCGCGTTCCGACCGGACCCCCGCCTTGCAGTAGACGACCAGCTCCCGGCCCGGGTCGAGCTCCGCGGCCCTCTCCGCGAGCTGGTCCATGGGGATGTTCCTGGCGCCGCTCAAGGCGCAGACCGCGACCTCCCAGGGTTCGCGCACGTCGAGCAGCACGATCTCCTCGCCGCGATCCAGCCTGACCTTGAGCTCCCTGGGCGTGATCCGCGGGGCCGGGACGCAATAGCCTTCGCAGTCCTTCAGCGAACGGATGACAGGACTCTTCCCGCATACAGGGCAAGCCGGATCAGCCTGGGCCTTGAACTCATGCCACTCCATGGAGAGGCCGTCAAAGGCCACGAAGCGGCCGATCAAAGGTTTGCCGATCCCAAGGAGGAGTTTGATGGCTTCGAGAGCCTGCAGGGAACCGATGATGCCCGGCAAGACCCCCAGGACTCCGGCTTCGGCGCATGACGGCACCGAGCCCGGCGCCGGCGGCTCGGGGTAGAGACAGCGCCAGCAGGGCCCTCGGCCGGCCCAGAACACGCTGACCCTCCCCTCGAAGCGCTGGATGCTCCCGTGGACATTGGGCAGGCCCAGCATGACGCAGGCGTCATTGATCAGGTAGCGGGCCGGGAAGTTATCCGTGCCGTCGAGCACGACGTCATACCCTTTCAGTATCTCGAGCCCGTTGGCGGCGCACAGCCGGGCCTCGTGAAGGGAGATCTCGATGCGGGGGTTGAGAGCCAGGAGCCTCTCCCTGGCGGCCTCGAGCTTCGGACGGCCCGCGTCTATGGTGGAGAAGAGGACCTGCCGTTGCAGGTTCGACAGGTCCACGCTGTCGAAATCGACGAGACCGAGCCGGCCCACCCCTGCCGCGGCCAGATAGAGGCTGGCCGGAGCGCCCAGCCCGCCGGCGCCGATCAGCAGGACCTTGGCCGCCTTGAGCTTGAGCTGTCCCAGCTCCCCCACCTCGGGCAGGACGAGCTGGCGGCCGTAGCGCTCGAGCTCCTCCGGACCGAGCACGGTCAGTCCAGGGAGGGCTCGGCGCCGCGGAGGGAGACGACCGCGGCGGAGTAGCCGAGACCGGAGACCGCCGCGACGAGGCTCGCGGATTCCGCCTTGGCCCCGCGCACCACGGCCTTGCCGCCCGCGAGGTCCACCTCCACGGATTCGACCCCGTCGCACTCCGAGAGCGACTTCCGCACGCTCGCGGCGCAATGTCCGCAGGTCATGCCCGTGACCGCCAGGACGAGCCCGCCCTGACCCGCCGGCTCCCCTCCGGAGGTCTCCGCCGTCAGCCCGGACCGCCGCAGCCACGCCGGGACGACGGCGGCTCCCAGCACGGCCAGCAGGGCCGCGCCGCTGAGGTTCTCCCATGGGCCGGCGCCTGCATGGTGCAGATGTTCGGCCATGGAGACGCGCAGGTCCGGCAGGAGCATGTCCAGCGTCCAACCCGACAGCAACGCCATGACCGAGAGCGCGGCGAGATAGACCCAGGCCGTCCTCTTGCCCATGGTCTTCCAGACCATGGCGACCGTGGCCGCGTTCGTCGCCGGGCCGGTCATCAGGAAGACGAACGCCGCTCCCGGGGAGACGCCTTTGGCGACCAGGGCCGCGGCGATGGGCACCGAGGCGGTCGCGCAGACATAGGTCGGGATGCCGACGGCCATCATGACCAGCATACTGACGAAATCCGCCCAGGCGGGCCCCAGCGCGCCGGAAATCGGGCCCAGGAGCCCGTGAAAGAACTGGGGCGGGAGGAGAGCGGAGATGAGGCCGGCGATCGCCAGCCCGAGCAGCATGGCCGAGCCGATGTCCCTAGGCAGCGCGACGAAGCCGTAGTGCACCGCCTCGCGCCACCCTCCCCGCTTCCACTCCTTGGAGGCGCGTGCCTTCCCAGCCGAAGGAAGGACGCCCCCTCCCTTCTGGGCCCCTTCCATGAGTCCCACGGAGAGCCCTCCGGCCACGCCGCTCACGAAGGCCGCCGCCACGCGGAAGACGGCGAACACCGGGCCGAAGAAGCTCCAGGTCACGAGCGCGCTGTCCACCCCGGTCTGGGGGGTCGAGATGAGGAAGGAGACCGTCGCCGCACGGCTGGCGCCATGGCTCCTCAAGGAAGCCGCGACCGGGATGACCCCGCAGGAGCACAGCGGCAGAGGCACGCCGAAGAGCGAAGCCTTGACCACGGCCCACCAGGGCCTGGCCCCTCCCCCGAGGTGGCGCTCCACGGACTCCGGAGGGATCAGAACAGACAATATCCCCGCCACGGCGAAGCCGAAGAGCAGGTACGGCGCCATCTGAGCGAGAGCCGCCCAGAAACCGGCGGCGACGGCGACGAAGGTCCCGGTCACAGCTCCTCAGGCGCGCACAGGAGCTCCTTGCTCCGGGCCGACCGGCCGCACTCCTTGCAGATGAACCTCGCTCCGCGGGCGGCATTCTTGAGCTCCGCGATGGGCGCCTTGCGCGACGAGAGGGCGCACATGGTCTCTTCGGCCTTGCAGTTCTTCTCTTCGTTCATGGCTTTTATTCCTCCCAACTCTCCAGCAGTCTCTTGATCTCGCCGAGCTTGGCGTCGATCCGCGCCTTGTCTCTCGACTGGATGGCGGTCGTCACGCACGTGCGCAAGTGGCTGTCGAGGATCTCGATCCCGGCTTTCTTCAAAGCAGCGCGGGCCGCCCTGATCTGGAGGGCGATGTCGATGCAATAGCGGCCCTCCTCCACCATCTTCCTGATGCCCCGGACCTGCCCCTCGATCCGGTTGAGCCTTCGGATGCGATCATCGTCGCCGTGTTCCATCGTTCGTCCCCAAGGCGCCTTCGCGCCGCCCTAATACTATACCATGGTAGGGTATCTGTGTCAACCCCTCTCCGGGGCCGCCGAGTCAGCCTTTGACCGCCTCGTAGAAGGCGACCAAACTGTTCCAACGCCCGCAGGAACGCGCCCCCCGGAACCCGGCCGAGCGGAGCAGGGCCATGAGGCCCTCATCGGTCTCCATGTCCTCAAGGAGGGCGAGGACATTGAGCAGCCAACGCGCCGGCCCCGCCCCGGAGACCACGAGGTCCGCCACCACGAGCCTGCCGCCGGGCTTGAGCACGCGCGAGCATTCACGCAGGGAGCTCTCCCGAGCCCGGCGAGGAACGTGGTGGAGCGCCAGGGTGGAGACCACCACGTCGAACCACGCCTCCTCGAAAGGCAACCGGTCCATCGGGGCAAGCTCCAGGCGCGGCCGCGGCCCCTTCCGGTCCAGCTTCTCCGAGGCGATGGCCAGGGCCATGGCATCGGGATCCGCGCCCGCCGCGTCCAGGCCGGGATGCGCCTCCAGAAGGGACTCCAGCAGGGCAGCCGTGCCGCAGCCGGCGTCCAGGAGGCGCTCCCGGCCCGTGAGGCCCAGACGCCGGACGATGTCCTTCCTGAAATCCCGGCCGAGTCCCATGGCCGAGCAGAGGATATCGTAGACCGGAGTCAGCCAGTGCAGGTGCGCCGGCGGCACATGCGACCGTGTCATGCCGGACGCCCCCTCCCTGCGCGCCGTACCCGGGAGATTATTTCTTCTCCTTCTCCAGGTTCATCCCGCACTTGGGGCAGCGGCCGTCGGCGGTCTTGGGGCCTTTGTAGCAGCCCATGGAGCAGACGTAGATCTCCCCTTTGGATTTGGACGCCTCCTTCCCCTTGGCCGCCTTCGACGCCTTGTGGCCGCAGCAGGAGCAGCCCGCCTCCTTCATGCCCATGTGCGCCGCAGCGACCTGGATATCCTTGACCGCCTTTGGGTCCTGGGCCGTGATGGTGATCACGACCCCGTCCGCCGTGTTGTCCACCTTGACCTGCGCCCCTTCCACGTGGGCCGGGCACATCATGGCCTTGCCGTGCTCGCCGTGATGCCCCTCGTGCCCGGCCTCGGCGACAGCCGGGCCCAGCTTGGCCCAGAACAGCGTCACTGCCACGGCCGCGACCAGCGCTCCCAACAGCTTCTTGTTCATTCTCGGACGACCTCCTTTCATTCTTGCGGCGAAAGCCGCTTTTCCAGCCCCAACGAGCTCTTCGCTTCTGCGATCCAAGCGCGCACCGCCGCGGCCTCATCCGGAGTGAGCGCGGACCCGCGCCGCACGATGCGATAGTACCAGGGCGGCATGGACCCGTCCTCGACGACCTCCGAGATGGCCGAGAGGTTCTCCAGGGGAGAGCCGTGGCCGCCGAACGGGAAGTCCGACCGCATGTCCAGATGTTTCTTGGCGGTCCTCATGTCGTAGAGCATGAGCTGCTTGGCGCCCGGGACCGCGAAATACCAGGGCAAGGGCCTGCCCGCGCCGTGGCAATCGAAGCACTTGACGAAGAAGATCGGCCTGACCTTGAGCTTGTAGGCCTCGTTGACGCGGCTGAGCGCCCCAGCTCCGGCCGGGGCCGGAACCGCCTCCGGATGCGCCGCGCCCTTGTGGGCCAGGGCGTACGAGCCTGCAAGGAAGAAGCCGACCACGACGAATGCCGTTCTCATCAATGCTCCCTCAGCTCGGGGATGGGAAGCGTGGACACGTCCACGGTTCCGTGCTTCATCTCGTGGTGCCACTTCCACAGATAGAAGACCGGAGGATAGACCAGGAGCTCCAGGAGGAAGCTCGTGAAGAGCCCGCCGATCATGGGAGCCGCGATGCGCTTCATGAGGTCGGCGCCGGTGCCCAAGGACCACATGATGGGCAGCAAGCCCATGAATGCGCAGGCCACGGTCATCATCTTGGGACGCACCCTCTTGACCGCGCCGTGGAGCACGGCCTCCTCGAGGTCGCCTTCGGTCCGCATGCGGCCTTTGCGGACCATGTCATAGTAGGCCATGTCCAGGTAGAGGAGCATGAAGACCCCGGTCTCGGCGTCAAGGCCCATCAAGGCGATCATGCCCACCCAGACCGCGATGGAGATGTTGTAGCCCAAGCCGAAGAGGAACCAGATCGCGCCGATGAGCGAGAACGGCACGGCCAGCATCACGATGCCGGTCTTGGCCCAGGACCCGGTGTTCGCGTGGAGCAGGAAGATGATGATGAAGAGCGTCAGCGGGATGACGACCTTGAGGCGCTCCTTGACCCTGGCCATGTTCTCGTACTGGCCGCTCCATTGCAGGGAGTAGCCCGTGGGAAGACGCAAAGCCTCGGCCGCCTTCTCCTTGGCCTCCCCCACGTAGCCGCCGATGTCGCGGCCGGCCACGTCGACGTAGACGTAGCCCGCCAGCAAGCCGTTCTCATTGCGGATCATGGCGGGCCCGAGCTTCAAGCTGACGTCGGCCAGCTGGGCCAGGGGCACCTGGGCCCCGCCCATGGCGGGCACGAGCACGCGCTTGAGCTTGGCCAGGTCGTCCCGGAACTCCCGGGCGTAGCGCACGCTCACGGTGTAGCGCTCCCTGCCTTCCACCGTGGTCGTGACGGTCTCGCCTCCGATGGCGGACATGATGACGGCCTCGGCCTCCTTGACGCTCAGGCCGTAGCGGGCGAGCTGCTCGCGCTTCAAGTTGAAGTCCACGAAATAGCCGCCCGCCGTGCGCTCGGCATAGACGCTCCGCGTGCCCGGGACGCCCTTCAAGATGCCTTCCAGGTCCGTGCCGATCCGCTCGATCTCGGCCAGGTCCGAGCCGAAGATCTTGATGCCGATGGGAGTGCGCACTCCGGTGCTCAGCATGTCGATGCGGGCCTTGATGGGCATGGTCCAGGCGTTGGTGACCCCTGGAAAGCGCATCTTGGAGTCGATGTCCGCGACCAGCTCCTCCCAGGTGATGCGGTCATACCAGACGTGCCTGAGGAGCTTCTGGACCGCGTCGGGGGCCCAGGAGGAATACCAGCGGGGCTTGGGCCGCCACTGGTCGTGGGGCTTCAAGACCACGACCGTCTCCATCATGGAGAAAGGCGCCGGGTCCGTGGAGGTCTCGGCCCTGCCGGCCTTCCCGTGCACCCTCTCGACCTCCGGGAAGCTCTTCAGGATGCGGTCCTGGGACTCCAGCAGGTTGCGGGCCTCCGTGACCGAGAGGCCCGGCAGGGTGGTCGGCATGTACAGGATGGTCCCCTCGTTCAAGGGAGGCATGAACTCCGAGCCCAAGCGCAGGTAGACCGGGACCGTGGTCAGGACCAGGAGGCCCGCTGCCGCGATGGTCCTCCAGGGGTAGCGCAGGACGAACCGGCACGCCGGCTCATAGACCTTGAAGAGCAGGCGGCTCACGGGATGGCGCTCCTCGGGGTAGTAACTGCCGACCGTGACCTGGTTGTAGACCCAGGCCAGCCACGCGGGCTTGAAGCTCACGAAGTCCATGCGGGAGAAGAGCATGCGCACGGCAGGATCGAAGGTGATGGCCAGGACCGCGGCGATGGCCATGGCGAGGTTCTTCGTGTAGGCCAGGGGTTTGAAGAGCCTGCCCTCCTGGTCCACCAGGGTGAAGATGGGCATGAACGCCACCGCGATGACCAGGAGCGAGAAGAAGACCGCGGGCCCGACCTCCTGCAGGGCCTTGAGCCTGATCTCGTGGAAGTCCCCCTTCCTGCCGCCCTCGATCCAGAGCTGGAGCTTCTTGTAGGCGTTCTCGACCTCCACGATGGCGCCGTCCACCAGGATGCCGATCGAGATCGCGATGCCCGAGATGGACATGATGTTCGCGGTCAGCCCCATGAAGTACATGGGGATGAAGACGAGCACCACGGACACGGGGATGGTGACGATCGGGATGATGGCGGTCGGGATGTGCCAGAGGAACACGAGGATGACGAGGCTCACGATCACGAGCTGGAGGACGAGCTCCTCCTTGAGGGTGGCGATGGCGCGCTCGATGAGGGAGGACCGGTCGTAGGTCGTCACGACCTCCACGCCCTCGGGCAGGGAGGGCTCGATCTCGCGCAGCTTGTCCTTGACCCGGGCGATGACGTTCAAGGCGTTCTCGCCGAAGCGCATCACCACGATGCCGCCCGCGGTGTCTCCGCCGCCGTCGAGGTCCGCGACGCCGCGCCGGATCTCGGGACCCAGCGCCACGTGGCCGAGACTCTTGACGAGGATGGGGGTGCCTCCCATGCCGCGGCCCACCACGATGTCCTCGATGTCCTTGACCGACTTCGCGTAGCCGCGGCCCCGGACCATATACTCCGTGCCCGCGAACTCGACGAGCCGCCCCCCCACGTCGTTGTTGCCCTCGCGGATGGCATCGACGACTCTCATGAGCGGGATGTTGTAGGCCACGAGCGCGTTGGGGTCGAGGTTGACCTGGTACTGCTTCTGGAACCCTCCGATGGAGGCCACTTCCGCGACTCCGGGCACGGACTGCAGGTAATAGCGCAGGTACCAGTCCTGGTAGCCCCGCAGGTCGGCGAGGCTGTGGCGTCCGCTATGATCCACCAGCGCGTACTGGAATACCCAGCCCACGCCCGTGGCGTCAGGACCCAGCTCGGTGCGCACGCCCTCGGGAAGCTGAGGCAGGATCTTGCTCAGGTACTCCAGGGTCCGGCTGCGCGCCCAGTACACGTCGGTCCCGTCCTGGAAGATGACGTAGACGTACGAATACCCGAAGTCCGAGAAGCCCCTGATGGCCTTGACCTTGGGGGCTCCCAGGAGGGCGGTCACGATCGGATAGGTCACCTGGTCCTCGATCACGTCCGGCGACCTGTCCCACCTGGAGTAGATGATGACCTGGGTGTCCGAGAGGTCCGGGATGGCGTCCAGGCGGGAGTTGCGGATGCAGTAGAGCGACGCGGCCAGGGCGCCTGCGGTGAGCGCCAGGACGATGAACTTGTTCCTGGCCGACCAGGCGATCAGTTTCTCGATCATGGTCGCCTCCCACGGAGATCGACGGCCGCTTCCCAACGGCTTGCGGAGGCGGCATTCCCTCGCCCTAGGGCTCGGTCACGACCATTTCCTCGCTTAGGCTCGGTCACATTCGCCTCGTCACTTGGAGAGAGCGGCCTTGAGCTTGGATTCCGAGTCCACGAGGAAGTTGGCGCTCGTGACCGCCTTCTCCCCCTCCTTGAACCCCGAGAGGAGCTCGTGATAGCCCTCGGCCCGCCTGCCGACGGCCACCACCCGGGGCTCGATGCGGCCTTCGCCGAGGTCCGCGAAAGCGAGCTTCCTCTCCCCTGTGTCGAGGAGCGCCTCCTCCGGAAGGGCGAGGAGCCGGCCGAGGGCCGCCTTGATCTCGGCGTTGACGAACATCTCGGGCTTCAAGACGCCGTCTGGGTCCGGGACCTCGATGCGCGCCCGGAGCGTCCGGGACTCCGCCGACACGATGGGGTCGAGGCTGCGCACCGTGCCGCGGAAGACCCGGCCCGGGTAGGCGGCCGCGGTGATCTGGGCCGTCTGGCCGGGCCGGACCAGGCCGATCTCGTACTCGTAGACCTGAGCGTAGACCCAGACCGAGCTGCCGCCGATGAGAAGGCTCGTGGGAGCGGCCGTCTTGGCGCTCTCCGTGATCTGACCGCCGGTCAGCCCGAGCTGGCGCAGACGCAGGGTCGAGGCGGCCACGAGGGCGTCCGCCCGCTCCAGGGCGTCCGGATAGGGGCTGTCCTTGACCGCCTCCCGGGCTCGGACCGCCTCCCGATACTCCGAAAGGGCGTTGTAAAGGTCCGGGTCATAGGCCACCTTGCCGGTGGCCCGGACCACGGCCGTGAGGTTCCTGCGCCGGACCGCCTCGGACTTCAGGCCGATCATCTGACGCCGCTCCTCGCTGAGGAGCAGCCCGGCCTGGCCCTCCACCCCCTTGCCGGGCGCGGGCTCGGCGTAGACCGGGATATAATCCATGCCCATCTCGTCTTTCTTCGGCACGGGCGAGGTGGCGCCCGCCTGCATGGGGTGGCGGTAGTAGAGGGGCTTGGCTCCGGGCGGCACGTCGAAGACCTGGGTGCCGCATACCGGGCAGGTCACCTTCTCGCCCATGCGGTGCGGCAGCTCCATGACGCAGTCCGGCATCTTGCACTTGTGAAGGATGCAAATCTTCCGGCCGGAAGACCCGGCGTCAGCGGGAGCGGACTCCTCCGCGGGGACGAGCTTCATGTTGCAGATCGGGCAATCCCCGGGCTTGTCCGAGGTGTAGGTCGGATGCATCGGGCAGTAGTACTTCGCGGAGGCCTGGGCCGCCGCGGGAGCGGACTCCTCCACGGGGACGAGCTTCATGTTGCAGATCGGGCAGTCCCCGGGCTTGTCCGAGGTGTAGGTCGGATGCATGGGGCAGTAGAATCTCGCGGCCGAGGCCTCTGCGCCGGGGTGGGAGCCGTGGCGCGAGCGGCGCACGATGGCCCCCGCGATGAGGCCCCCCGCGACGACCAGGGCGAGGATGATATAGGCGCGTCGGTTCATGTCATTTCTCCCGGCCGAGCAGACGGTCGAGCTCGGCTGCGCGTGTCTCGTATTCGGCCGCGTATTGGTAGTACTCCAGCTTGAAGTTCAGCAGGGCCCGCTGGCTGTCGAGCAGGTCCAGGAACCCGGTCCTGTCCGCCTGATAGCCCGTCTCAGCCACCTTGAGGGATTCCTCGGCCTGCGGCAGCAGGGTGGTGCGGTAAGCCTCCAGCAGCTTGGCCGTGGCCGAGACCCGGCTGGCCGCGGCGAAGGTCTGGGCCTGGGTGTCGAGACGCACCGCCTGGAGCTCCGCCTTGGCCATCTCGACCTCGGCCTTGGCCTCGGCCACCATGGCGGCAGGCTTCCAGAACCAAAGGGGCAGAGAGAGACCGAGCACCGCGTCGTGCGTGCCGCCGCGCAGGGGATCGCTGCGGCGGCGATATTGGAGCATGAAGTCCGGCAGGAACTCCGAGCGCGCCAAGGCCACACCGGTGTCCGAGCGCCTCAAGGCCAGCGCCGCGCCGGCGGCCTCGGGCCTAGCCGCGAGAGCCTGGGCCTCGAGCTCCTCCGACGTGCCGGCCGGGGCCTGGGTCGGGGGCTCCGCCGTCGGCCAGAGGGACGCGCGGGGCTCGCGGCCCATGAGCCCGTTCAAGGAGGCCTGCGAGGAACGGACCTCGGATTGCAGGGCCACGCGCATGTTCAGCATGCGCGTGAGCTCGACCGCGGCCTTCAGAGCGTCCGATTGGCTCCCCTTGCCTGAAGCCACCTTGGCCTCAGCCACCCTGGAGAAACGGCGCATGATGCCGATGTTCTCGTCCAGGACCTGGAGGCTCTTCTCGGCCAGGAAAAGCCCCGAGTAGGCCGCCCGCGCCATGGTCACCACCTCCAGGATCTTGCCGCGGTAGGCGGTCTCCTTCATTTGCGCCTCCTGGAGCGCTGCTGAGCGCCTCAGGTAGAGGGTGGACGGGAAAGGGACCTCCTGGGTCACGGAGAGGGACTTTTCCTCGGGGTCGGAGAACACGTTGCCGCTGTTCGGGGTATACATGCGCTCGATGTCCAAGCGCGGCTTGTCCGGGGTCGCGGCCTGGATGGCGCGCTTCTGGCTGGCTTCCCAACGTTTGGCAGCGGCCCGGATCTCGGGGTTGTCGCGCCGCACGGTCTCCAGGACCAGGCGGAGATTGAGCGTGGTGGAGGACTGGCTGACGCCGGCCTCTCCATGCGCGCGTACTCCCAGGAGAGCCAAAGCAAGGACCACGGCAGGAATCTGCATCGTCATAGCTCGTTTTATCAAATTAGCCGGCCCCGCATGCGTAATATTGTTTTGACGTTATCATTGCGGCATTATCCGAGCTCTTCCGGTCCGCACAGCAGTCCCTCACGGCGCGCAGATGTCCGAACCCTCCCCGGTCTTGCCGCAAGCAGGCCCTGTCGAAGGCCGCGCCTCGCCGCCCCCCTGCCCCTGGCTCCGGACGATCTTCGAGAGAGCCATTCCGCACTGGGGACAGCGGCCATCCTTGGTCCCCGGTCCCGAGTAGTCCTTCATAGGACAGGCATACACCTCGCCAGCGGCGGGCGACGGCATGGCGACCGGCGGCTCGATCGGTTCCCGGTCCGTGGGCAGGATCCGGTCCCTCTGCGCCAAGAGCTTCTTCAACTTCTTCTCCAGCTTGGCGCGCCTCTTGGCCGTGGTGTCCGGCTTGGCCAGCTCCGCGTCGATCTCCTCGATCTTCTCCCCCAACCGCTCGAGCTTCTCCAGCCGCGATCTTCGTTCCGCCCGGTCCTCGTCATCACGCGAGATAGACACGGGTCCGCTCTCATGGCCGGCGTGCCCGCCATGGCCCCCATGCTGGGCCCATCCCACGCCCGCCGGCACGCACAAGAGCGCCGCCAGCCACGCCAGCCTGCTGCCGAGGCCGCTCATCGCCCGGCCTCCTGCTGGACCTTCTGGAGAGCCATCCCGCACTTCGGACAGCGGCCGTCAGAGGTCCTGGGGCCGCGGTAGTCTCCCATGGCGCAGGAATACTCCTCCTTCACGACCGGGGCAACCTTCTTTGCCCCGGCTTTTTCAGCAGCCGGAGCAGCCTGCCCCTCGCCCGCGCTCTCGGGCTCAGCCGCCTCATCCGGTCCAGGTCCTTCCTCGGAGGAGTCGGCCTTCCCCTTCTTTCCCGTGGCCTTCCGCTTTGAAGAGGGCAGGATGGGCTCGCCTTCCTTATTGAACTTGTACGTCCTGGGCTCGGAACCTGACAGAGCATCGGATTTGTACTTCGATTTCTCGTAGTCGTAGCCTTTCTTCTTGGCCTTGGCCGCCTTCCTCGGCTCGGGTTTGGGATCCGCAGCCGCGGGACTCGCTCCGCCGGCCCCAGGCTCCGCGCCCACGGGAGCGGTCCCCAGGAATAGGGCGAACCATGCCAGGAAGGGCATGATGACATGGAGCTTCATTGTGATGACTCCTCCTTTCCGCACCGCGAATCTCTCGCTGGTCCTCATATCGAAGCTCAATCCCCGTGCTCCTCATGCGGTGCTGCCCGCTGTGCCGCTCCCGGAGCCGGCTCCGTGGACTTTGCCACAGCCGCTTGCTCGGCGACCGGCTTATCCTTCTTGTGCTCCTTGTGATGACCGCGGTGCCCGAAGAACAACATCCCGCCCATCATCACGACCATCATGACGATCGCGCCGATCCCCATCTCCATATAAGTGTCCTCCCCAAACAGACTGCTGCGGACAACGACTCATTGCTGTTCTGTCCTGCCTTTTAGATGCCTAGCCGCGGCCTTGGATGTACGGAATCAACTCTGGCGTGGAGAACGGCCAGCCATGGACGCGGACGCGTCAGGCGGTGGGAGGAGAACGACCGAAAGACTCGCGAGGAGGAGGACTGTGAGGCGGGCCCACAGCATAGGTCTGCGGGGTCAGGACCGTGCGGGTCACGAGCACGGGCGCGGCTGCGGAAGAGATGAGGCCGGCCGGATGCGGGCCCCGGGGCGCAAGGGCCAGGGACTGGCCTGAAGGCACGCCGGCCTCGGTGAGGTGCACGCCCCTGCAGCAATGACCCTGGTCGCTCGCCTGGCCGTGGCAAGGCGCCTTGGCCCGGGCCTGGGAATGCCCGTCGCACTCGGCCTGGGACATGAGGCAGAGGTGCGTCCCGGTCCAGAAGAGCGCGGAGGCCAGGATCAGGCGCATGCAACTGCGAGCCATACCATTAGTCTACGGTATGAACGTGTTTCTGTCAATGTCAGCCGTCATGTGCCTGTTCAGGCCTTGGCAGCCGCGGCCAGCGCAGCGTCGAGGTCCGCCACGAGGTCCGAGACGTCCTCGATGCCCACGGAGAGGCGCACCGTGGCCTCGGTGATGCCGCGGGCCTCGCGCGCTTCGGCCGGGAAGGAGGCGTGGGTCATGGTCGCCGGGTGCGCCGCCAAAGACTCGACGCCGCCCAGGCTCTCGGCGTAGGAGAAGACCTTCAAGGCCCTGAAGAAGGCGTCCGCCTCGGCCCTTCCACCCTCCAGCCTGAAGGTCACCATGCCCCCGAACCCGCTCATCTGCCTGCGGGCGAGCTCATGCTGGGGGTGGCTGGCCAAGCCCGGATAGATGACTGACTTCACCTCGGGGTGGTTGGAAAGGTGCTCTGCCACGGCCTTGGCGTTCTCCGCATGCCTCCTCATCCTGACCGCCAGGGTCTTGACCCCGCGCAAGGCGAGCCACGCGTCGAACGGTCCCGGGACCCCGCCGGCCGCGTTCTGGTGGAACTTCACGGCGTCGTAGACCTCCTTGACGCTGGTGAGCACGGCTCCTCCCACCATATCGGAGTGGCCGCCGATGTACTTCGTGGTGCTGTGCACCACGATGTCCGCTCCCAGGCCGAGGGGCCGCTGGAAACAAGGAGACGCGAAGGTGTTGTCCACCGCGACCTTGACCGATTTGGCCTTGCACTCGCGGGCCACGGCCGCGATGTCGATGAGCTCGAGCAGCGGGTTGGTCGGCGTCTCAAGCCATGCCAGCCGCGTCTTCGGAGTCAGGGCCTTGCCGAAAGCCGAAGGGTCCTTGCCGTCCACATAGGTGAAGGTCAGGCCGAGGGGCTTCAAGACCTTCTCGAAGAGGCGGTAGGTCCCTCCGTAGAGGTCGGCTGAGGCGACCACGTGGTCTCCGGGTTCGAGCATGGACAAGACGGCTGAGATGGCTGCCATGCCCGAGGAGAAGGCCAGGCCGTGAGACGCTCCTTCAAGGCCCGCCAAGCACCGCTCCAGGGCCAGGCGCGTGGGATTGCCGGTGCGGGAGTACTCGAACCCCTTGTGCTTGCCGATGCCCTCCTGGGTGAAGGTCGAGGTCTGATAGATGGGCACGATGGTGGCGCCCGTAGCAGGGTCAGCTTCCTGCCCCAAGTGGATGGCCAAGGTGTCGAATCTCACGGGTTCCTCCTCAAGCTCCAGAAGTGGACCAGGTCGATGCGGGTGATGAGACCGAAGGGCTTCTTGTCCCTGCAGACCAGCACCCCGCTATGGCCTGCCAGAAGGAGACGATAGGGCTCGTCCACATCCACCCCGGCGTCCACGCTGGGAAGGGCCGTGCCCATGACGTCTGAGACCTTGAGCTTGCCCAGGTCCGAGCCGTCGTGCAGGTGTTTGGCCAGGGTCACCTCGGTCAGGCAGCCCACGGAGACGCCGCCTTCGAGGACCGGGACCTGGGAGATGCCCTTCTCCTCCAGCAAAGAAGCGGCCTTGGCAGCAGGGTCTCCCGGAGCCATGGTGATGAGGCCAGGCCGGTCCGCCTTGGCCTGGAGCACGTCATCGGCCGTGAACTTCGCCGAAGGCTTGCCCAAGTAGCCGAACTCCTGCATCCACCGGTCCGAGAAGATCTTGCTGAGGTAGTTGCGGCCCGTGTCAGGCAGGAGCACCACCACGGTCCTGCCGGGCTCCAAGCGCCTGGCATACCTCACCGCGGCCGCCACGGCCATGCCCGCGGAACCGCCTGCCAGGATGCCCTCCTCCCGCGCCAGGCGCCGGGCCATGAGGAACGACTCCTTGTCCGGCACCCGCACCATGTCGTCGACGGCCTGGCGGTCGAAGGTCTTGGGGATGAAGTCCTCGCCCACGCCCTCGACCCTGTAGGAATGCGGGGCGTCTCCGGAGAGGATGGAGCCCTCGGGGTCCGCCCCCACCACCACGATGGAGGGCTTTTTCTCCTTCAAGAACCTGCCCGTGCCCGAGATGGTCCCGCCTGTGCCCATGCCCGCCACGAACACGTCCACCTTGCCGTCCGTATCCTCCCAGATCTCGGGACCCGTGGTGCGGTAGTGGGCCGAAGGGTTGCAGGGGTTGGAGAACTGGTTGGCGCGCCACGCTCCAGGGATCTCGCGGCCCAGGCGGTCCGCGACCCCGTTGTAGCTCTCGGGAGAATCAGGAGGCACCGCGGTCGGGGTGATGACCACCTCGGCGCCGTAGGCCTTGAGGAGGGTCACCTTATCCTCGCTCATCTTGTCCGGCATCACGAAGACGCAGCGGTAGCCCTTGACCGCGGCCGCCAGGGCCAGGCCCACGCCGGTGTTGCCGGCCGTGGCCTCGATGACCGTGCCCCCCTTCTTGAGCAGGCCTTTCTTCTCCGCGTCCTCGATCATGGCCACGCCGATGCGGTCCTTGACGCTCCCGCCGGGATTCATGGGCTCGACCTTGGCCAGCAGGGTCACAGGCAAGCCGTCCGTCACCCGGTTGAGCCGCACCAGAGGCGTGCGTCCGATGGCTGAGAGGATGTCAGGGTGGATCTTCATGCGTAGAAGATAGCACCCCAGGCCCTTAAGTTCAATGACGCGAGTCAGAATATCTAAAAGGCAGAAAGGCGGGGTCAGACCCTGACATTGGGCAAGACCTGACATTGAGATATCCTCGACGACCCCGAGGCGGATGTTTCCAATGTCAGGTCTTGCCCAATGTCAGGGTCTGACCCCAATTGCGGCCAATTGCTATAGTGATGACCATGGCTTCAGTCACGAAAGCGGACGTGCTGCAAGCCGCCCACGAGGTCGGGATCGACCTCGTGGGCTTTGCCGGCGCAGCTCCCCTGGCAGAGGACCGCGGCCGCATGGAGGAAGCCCTCTCCGGAGGCCGCGTGCCCCTGGAGGGAGAGCGCCGAACCAGGGACCTGGCCGCCTTCTGCGACCCCTCGAGCGTCCTGCAAGGAGCGGCCTCGGTGGTCTGCGCCGCCCAATCCTATCTCAAGGACGAGCCGGACGACCTCTCCAAGCCGGGCGAGCCCCACGGCCTCATCGCAGCCTACACCAGGCGGAACCACTACAAGGACCTCAAGGACCGGCTCAAGGCCCTGGCCGGACTCCTCGGCCTGGCTCCGGCCAAGTGCTCCTCCTGCGGCCCCTTGGCCGAGAAACCCTTGGCCCGGCGGAGCGGGCTGGGCTGGTACGGCAAGCACGGCATCATCATCACCAAGCCCCTGGGTTCCTGGGTCGTGCTGGGAGAGCTGGTGACGGGCGTGGAGTTCGAGCCCGACCCCGAAGTCCCGGATTCCTGCGGAGACTGCCGGGCCTGCGTCCAGGCCTGCCCCACCGGAGCCATCACCGGTCCCGGCAGGCTCGACCGGTCCAAGTGCTTCCAGCACCTGACCAACTCGAGCTCGGCCATGCCTCTTGCCTGGAGGGACCTGTGGGCCAAGCGGCTCTACGGCTGCGTGACCTGCCAGCAGGTCTGTCCAAAGAACCAAGGCCTCAAGCCCCTCAGCCGGTCGGTCGAGAAAGGCGTCGTGGGCCCGAGCATCCCGGTCTCCCCCCTCCTCTCCATGAGCGAGGCGGAGTATCGAGAACGCTTCAAGGGCAACCAGGTCGCAGCCCGCTGGGTCAGGTTCGAGAGCATCAGGCGCAATGCCTGCCTGGCCTTGGGCAACTCAGGCGACCCTGCCGCGGCTCAGGCCCTGGAGCAGGCCCTGGCCCATGACCCAGCAGCCCTGGTGCGGGGCCACGCTGCCTGGTCTCTCGGGAAGCTCTCAGGTCCGGCAGCCAAACCGGCGTTGGAGCGGGCGCGCGCGTCGGAGCCCGACCGTGAGGCCCGCTCCGAGCTCGAGTCCGCATTGGCCCGCCTCCGCTGAGGGACGCAGCCCTGTCGTCTCCAGTGAGGCTCTCAGTGCCGGTGCAGGACGGCAAGAGCCACGGCCACGAACTGGCAGTCGTCCAGCGGGGCGCTCATCGCCAGACGCACCCGGAAGGATCCGACGCCCATCCCGGCAGCGCCAAGACCGTCGAGCATCAACGACACCTCGTAGGCCTTCGCCACGCCGGAAAGACGCCCGTCCTTGAGCTCGAGCTTGAGCGGGTAGCCCCCCATCGTGCGGCCGGACACGCGACCGGACGTCAAGACCGCATCCACCGGGTATCCGCCCAGCATCCGGCCGGTCACGCGGCAGGACCCGGCCTCGCGCGAGAGCGCGAGGTCCACGGGATACCCTCCGTTCGTCTCGCCGCGGACCCGGTCCGCGCTGACCGTGAGGCTGACGCGATAGCCGCCGTTGTTCTCCCCCTGGACTCGGATGGTCCCGAGATCGACAGCGGCCTGGCGCACCTGGGCTCCGACCGCGCGAAAACGATCCGAAAGATCCTCATCAGCAGCCGCTCCGCAAACAGCGCCGAACCAGATGACCAGGGACAGCCTCAGGGTCTTTCTCATGACACCAATATAGGTTGTCCTTCGGGCCGTGAAAAGGGTCTTCCGGCACCTCCGAAGGGCCGATGGACCCAGCCTGCCGTGCCTTTCATCCCCGCCGTGGAAGGTCTTCCCGCAGCCGGCAGCCCCCGCAGGACCAAAGGTCCCATGCCGCCCTGGGCCCTTAGACTTCACTTCTCTGGGTCCTCGGTCCCATGCCCGGATTAGACCGCAGTGGTAGCATTTCGTAAGTCCTGCTACTGACAAGATGAACGGACCGGCAAGCCGCCGTTTGCAGCAATCCCTGGCCATCGTCCTGCTCGTGATGAACACGAGCGGGTTCCGCTTCGTGGCCAAGGCAGAAGGCGGCACCCCAGGCCACTACGTCGTCTCTCCTGCCCGGAGCCTCAAGACCATCGCCAGGGTCTTGACCAAGCGCAAGTCCAAACGGTCCGACGCGAAGTCCTGGAGGACCACCGCCAGGAAACGCTCGGTCAAGGACCTCGACGCCCTCAGGTCCGGTTCCAAAGTCGCTCCGGTCGAGGCGGACATCGTCGTCCGCCTGCCAGCGCCTCCCCTGCCCGCCAAGGTGCAGCCTGAGCTGGCCAGGAGACTCCCGAGCGACGTGGTCCCTGTCCAACCGCCCCACCTGAGTTCCAAGAAATAGACTGTCCAGCCGCCGGGCTTCCCTGCCCGGCCATGCCGCAGACTTGGCGTTGACGCACGAGCCGTCTTATTCCCAACGCACATCCGCACATTAGAGGAGAATGATGAAAACCACCAAGCTGATGATTGTGGTCCTGTCAGCCGGCATCGCAGCCAACCAGCATGCGTTCGCCGCTGCCGGCAGCAGCACCGTCCTGCCCGAAAGCATCTCAGAGCTCGACACCGGAGTCCTTCTGCAGGCATCGGACTTCGCCGCCTTCCGCAACGACGGGAGCGTCAAGAGGCCTCAGCAGCCCAGGCCTCAGCCTAGACAGCCCGAAGCTCGGCCGTCCCCGAGGCCCCAGCCCCAACCAAGACAGCCCGAGGCAAGGCCCCAGCCTCAGCCCAGACAGCCCGAGACCAGGCCCCAGCCCCAGCCCAGACAGCCCGAGACCAGGCCCCAGCCCCAGCCCAGACAGCCCGAGACCAGGCCCGACCACAGGCCCAAGCCCCAGCCGCCAGTGGTCATCCCGCGACCCAGGCCTCAGCCCAGGCCCCAGCCGCCAGTGGTGACTCCCAGGCCCCAGCCTCGGCCCCAGCCGCCGGTGGTCACCCCAAGGCCCAGGCCCCAGCCCCGGCCCCAGCCTCCGGTCAGGCCGCCGGTGCTCAGGCCCGCGCCTCGGCCCGAACATCCCGGCCAGCCCAGGCCTGAGCGGCCGCATGTGCGGCCCTTGCCCAGGCCCCAGCCCATCACCCAGCCGCATCTCATCATCCGCGACCGCCGCGAGCCGCATCGGCCCTCCTACGACCATCGGGGAAGGCAGATCACGCAGAGGCCCGTGATCGGCGCGCCCGACCACGTCACCATCGTCAACAACGTCACCATCATCAACCACATCAGCATCAACATCGGCTTGGAGACCCGGCGCGACTATCACTACTGGCATGCGTTCGACAGCGTCCTCTACTGCCACTACTACGACCTCTACGGGATCCACTGGTACGGGTTCTATGTGGGGCCGACCTACTACTGGACCCGGCATCACGACGGGCGGTTCTGGTGGTTCGATCAGCGCTGGGGCCGCTGGGCGTATTGGCACAACAGCCATTGGTGGTACCAGGACCCGGTCGACATCACGATCGTCTACGTTCACATCGACGGCCGCTACTACCGGTACAGCGACGTCCAGAACGGCATCGTGCTCAGGCCAGAGCCTGTCACGGCTCCGCCCCAGCCCGAGACTCCGGCCGCGCCCGTGGACCCGCAGGAGAAGGCCTTCTACAGCGG
Source organism: Elusimicrobiota bacterium (assembly GCA_016218545.1). Lineage (GTDB taxonomy): Bacteria > Elusimicrobiota > Elusimicrobia > UBA1565 > UBA9628 > JACQWX01. Next base: position 30,724 of record JACRDQ010000015.1, on the reverse strand, counting down.
AGACGGGACCAGGCTCGTGCAGGTCTACGGCGAGCGGCAGGAAGCCTTCCTGTATGCCCTGGATTCCGCGGAGACCGCAGAAGCCGAGCCCCGTTTCCTGGCCTTCCTGGGCCAGGACGTGGCCGAGATCCGGTTCTCGAACGTGGAGGACGGAGCGCCGCTCCAGATCCTGTGCCTGCTCAAGGACGGGACCTTCGCCCTGTTCGATGCCGACGGCGCTCCCGTGGGCCAGCCCGCTCCGGCTGACGGGACCGCGGACCAGAGCGAGGTCGGCGCGTCTTTGACCTCGCTCAAGGACAAGGTGACGGAGAGCATCGAGAACGCGAACTTCGACTAGAGACCGTCGCGCCGAAGCGAAGGCCCGCGCCGGGAGACCGGCGCGGGCCTTTCCGTTTCGGACGCCGGGCTCAGAGCCCCGAGAGCACCCGGACCAGGGCCTCGGCCTGCCCGGCCATGCGCTCGTAGTCGAGCTTCTCCGGGGTGTCCGAGTCCTGGTGATAGTTCGGGTTGCGGAAGAAGGCCGTGTCCGTGAGCATGAGCGCGGGGATGCCCGCGTACCAGAAATTGAGCTGGTCCGAGATGACCAGGGTGGAGAAGACGAAGGGCAGGGTCGCGGGAAGCAGGCGCACGCCTTCAGCGCCCCAAGCCCGGCTGAACGCGCGGCCAAGGCTGAGACTGCGGAGGTTCCCGGCCAAGCCCACGAAATCCCCCTGGTCCGGATAGAAGAGCTGAAGGAAGGGAGGGAAGAGCTGCGCCCCCGGCGCGGGATTGAAGTAACCCACCATCTCGAGGTTGATCATGCCCCTGATCTTCACGCCCCGGCCCTTGAGCTCATCGACGCAGCGCAGGCTCCCCATGTCCCGGGTCCCGAAAGCCGGAGGCTCCTCGGCGTCGAAGGCCACGAACCGGATCTCGCGGCCGGCATAGCCCCCCTCCCGCAGCAGGCGAGCGGTCTCCAGCAGCACCGCGACCCCGCTGGCGTTGTCGTCCGCTCCCGGGGTGCCGGGAGCCGTGTCGTAGTGGGCGGCCACGACCCAGATGCCCCGGCCGTCGTCCCTGCCCCGGAGCACGGCCTCCACGTTGCGGTAGGGCTCGGTCCGCATGAAATCCACCTTGCGGCGCGCGGTGAACTCCTGATACTCCGGAGCATAGCCTGCCTTGCGGAACTCGGAGGCGACGTACTCCTGGGCCCTCTTCTGTGCCGGGACCAGGTAGGCGGAGCGCTCGCCGATGCGGCCCGCCAGCTCCACCACGTGGCCCCGCAAGCGGCCGGCCAGGGGAGAGAGGGTCTTGGGGTCCCGCACCGGGAACGCAGGGGCCAGCCCCTCGAGCCGTGCGCGGCGCTTCTCCGGGCTCACCATGAGCCAGGCAGGCCTGCCTGCGAAGACCGCCAGCACGACCAGGACCAGCGCGACCGCCGCGATACGCGGGACCGTCCACCGGGTCTTGGTCGGAGCAGGACCGGACCTGAGCCTCGCCTCGACCCACGGCCCGCCGAAGAAGAGGCAGGTCAGCAGGGCCAGGTCGAGGCTGACCACCGCGAGCTCGCTGCCTGCGCTGCGCAGCCCCGCCAGGGCCACGATGCCCAAAGACGCGATGAGGAACACGGCCTGGCTGCGGCCGAGCCACAGGGTCATGGCCAGGATGAAGAACACGATGTCGAGCATCCACAGGGTCAGCTGCCGGTGATAGAGCAGCAGGTACGCCCCCCACAGGCCGCAGCCCAAGGCAGCCAGCCTCGAGCGCATGCGGCCCCAGAAGATGGGCTCGTCCGCCTGGGATTGATGCCAGAACACCAGCCCTGCCAGGAGCCCTGCGTAGCCGAACCTGGCAGCGCACGACTCCAAGCAGGCGAACACCCCCGGGTAGCCGACGACGCCCAACCCGGTGACGAAAGCCAGCAGGGAAAGCAGGGCGCTGCGCATCGAGGCACGGGCCGCGACCGCGGCCTCGGAAGCCGGCCGCGGCAAGAGCAGGGACGCGAGCCACTGGCAGGCGAGGCCCGCTGCCAAGGACGGGAGGAGCCAGTGGCGGTGGAGGAGCTCCGCGCGGCAGAGCAGGTCCAGGATGCCGGCCAAGGCTCCGTTGAGGACCGTGACGGCCAAGAACAGCCCGGCTCCTCGAGGAAGCTCCATGGGCCGCATGATATCAAAGAGGAATGGTATCATGCCTCATGCCCGTCTTGAGCCGCCTGCGCGCCTGGTCGTCCTGCCTCCTCCTGCCGCTTCTTGCAGCCTCCCTGTCAGGAGCCTGCAAGACCGCAGGCAGCAAGGAAGGCTCCGCCCGTCCGGGGCGCGTGCCTGCATGGGTCATGCAGGGCTCAGGAGCCTTCGCTCTGGCATCAGGGCCCAAGGTCTTCCGGGCCGTGGGAGCGGCCATGCGCCACCAGACCTCGGACCTCCAGGGGTTCGCGCGGCAGCGCGCCGGCCTCGAGCTCGACCGGGTCCTCCGCTCCTGGCGCATCGTCATCCTGGCGCGCGACCGGGAGCTCGGAGCAGGTCCCAGGCCCAAGCGGGACGTCGAGAACGTAGCGCCCGCGCTCCGCTCCATCGCGGCAGGAGCAGGCATCAAAGCCCAGTGGCAGGACCCTGGGGACGGCTCTTTCTTCGTCCTGCTGGAGCTCGAGCTCTCGGAGTTCAAGAAGGGCCTTGCGTCCAGCCAGGCCCTCGACCCCGGGGTCCTCGAGGAGCTGCTCGAGTACGCGGACCCCGCCTTCGCCGAGATGGCTCAGGCCGTGAAGCAGTAGGGCCCGGCCGCCGGCCGGATCAGACCAGGGGCTGGCCCTTGGGGACCTTGACCACGACCGTGCCGGCCAGCTTGTCGTGCCAGGTCTGGCCTTCCTCGTCCCAGCCCGCCCACAGGAAGCCCAGGAACAGGGCCATGGCCGAGAGGTAGCTGGCCAGGTGCCGGACCAGGGCCACGCCGAAGTCCATGGGGCGGCCGTCGAGGCGCAAGCCCTTCAAGCCGAACACGATTCCGCCGATGGTGGTGGACTTCCAGGTCCAGAACCCGACTTGATAGACCAGCCACAGGGGCAGGCTGAAGCCCGGCAGGGGCGTGACCGCGCCCACGAACCCGACCACGAGGAAGTCCAAGGCGATGGCTCCGAGCCTGGGCCAGAACCCCGCGCGGGGCAGGCCCGCGCACAGGCTTGGGACCGGCTCCTCCACCGGCCCGGCCAAGGTCGCAGGGAGCGCGTTCTCACGGCCGACCTGAGCGCCCCCGGTCTCGGTCCGCAAGGCGTCGAAGGAAGCCAGCAGGACCGCGCCCATGCCGAACGCCGAGAACAGGACCCAGGCGGTCAGGCCGAGCACCGGGACCATGTAGATCAGGAAGATCAGGGCCGTGCCCAGGGCCGTGAGCGGGACCCGGCTCCTCTCCTCCGGGACGCCCGCGGCGCGGACCGAGGCCCTGCCGACCCAGCAGCCGACGACCGCCTTGCCGAAGACCAGGGCCGCGACCAGCAGGAGCGCCACGATGGGCACGGCGAGGATGCCGACCACGGTGCAGACGAGCGTGACCACGGCCGGACCGGCCATGACCGCGGCCAGGACTCCGGTCAAAAGAGCGCTCAAGGGCCTCCGTTCGAGGACCTCGGCGCAGCGGGAGAGCCCCGCGGGGAAGAGCAGGGCCAGCAGGATGTTGATGAGGAGCAGGACCCCTGCGGCGGCCCAGACCCAGCCGACCTGGTGAGGGAAGGGCCTCATCCACAGCAAGCCTTGCTCGACCCAGCGGAGCAGGCCCTGGGCCAAGCCGGACTCGCCGATGAAGGGGACGCCGCGGAGCAGGCCCACGCCCACCTCGGTACGGTCTCCGGCGATGCTCGCTCCCTCAGCCGCCTCCAGGCCTCCGCCCACGGCCACGGCATCGCCTCCGATCTCGGCCCTGGAACTGATGACCAGCGTCCCGATGGCCACGGCGTCGCCCCCGACCTTGCCGTCCACGAAGGAGCGGCCGCCGACCACGACCACGTCCTCCTCCACCTCGCCGTGGATGGCGGCGGACCCTCCCACAACCACCACGTTCTTGGCGCGCTCGCCTTCAGCCAGGACCACGCTCCTGCCGATGGACACCACCTCGCGGTCGCCGGGATCCTTGGCAGCAGAGACTGCCGCGGGAAAAGCGAGGCTGAGCGCAAGCGCGGCAGACGCCAGAGACGAGAGCTTCATGACATCCTCCTTGGGATGGCGGCGGACCAGAGACGGTTGATGGCTGACGCGGCAGCCACGGACGAGAGATACGAAAGGAAAGCAGCGGCCAGGAGCGGGGTCTTGGCCTTGGCCAAGGCCAGGCCCAGGCCGCGGCCCACCGTGGCCAGGGGCTTCCACCAGCCGGAGAGCGCGGCCTCGACGGAATGGAACGAGAGGTCCACGGCAGCCTGCATGGAGGGCATCAGCCACCCCAGGATCAGCGCCGCCGGCAGAGCCAGGAGCCCGGCATAGGCAAAGCGCAGGACCACGGGCCAAGTCCACCAAGCCCTCTTCCACCATGGCAGGGAGGCTGCGGAGGCCATGACCCTGGGAAGAAGACCTGCAGGAGCCTTGAGCCGGGGCAGAGCCTTGAGCCTCCTGGAAAGACGGTCGTCGCGGCGGCCCGGGAGGCTCATGCCTCCCCCTCGCCCAGCAGGGCCTTCAGCGCCAGCCGGCCCCTGAAGATGTCGGTCTTGACCTTTCCGAGGGAGACCCCGAGCCTGGCCGCGATGGCCTCATAAGGCATGTCCTCGAAGTGGAAGAGCGCCAGGGGCACGCGCTGGCGGTCCGGGAGCGCCAGGAGCGCCTCTTGCAGGGCCTCGGGCTCGACCGCCCCTGCGTCCGACTCCGGGCCGGGCTCTCTGAGGCTGCCTTCGATGCCGGCGGAGTCCTCCTCGGTCATCTGGCTGAAGAGCTTCCAGCGGTTCCGATGCCTGGAGAGGTGGTTCAAGGAGAGGTTGGTCGCCACGGTCCGCAGCCAGGCTCCGGCTCCAGGGCTCTCCCGGAGAGCTTCGAAGCGCTGGTAGGCCTTCAGGAAAGCCTCTTGGCTCACATCCTCTGCATCCGGACCCCGGCCGAGGAGCCTGGCCGCCGTCGTGTAGACCATGTCCTGGTATCTCCTCACGAAATCCTCGAAATCAGCCGGGTCGCATCCCATCACGGCTCCACTAGAACAACACGGCAGGGGGCGGAAAGTTTCAAGACCCCTAGGCTATAAAATCCGGGAGAGCCCCGCGACCCTGTGCAGCCTCCTCAATAAGTAGCTATACTTTCCCTCCCATGACAGCGACCGTCGACGTCTACGGCATCGGCAACGCCCTCATCGACGTGCAGATGTCGGTCGAGGACGGCGTCCTCGAGAGGATCGCCGCGGCCCCCCCGCCGGGCGGGCCGGAGAAGATCCGCAAGGGCAACATGCACCTCGTCACGCCCTCCTTCCAGTGCGACCTGCTGGGCATGCTCCAGGGCCGCGACCGGGCCACCGTGTCCGGCGGCAGCGCCTGCAACACCATGATCGGGGTCGCCCAGCTCGGCTGCAGGGCCGCGTACTGCGGCAAGGTCGGAGCCGACTCCTTCGGGACCTTCTACGGCTCGGACCTGAGGGCCGCGGGCGTGTCCTACGCCGTCCCCCCGGGCAAACAGGGGACCGGGACGTGCGTGGTGCTCGTCACCCCGGACGCCCAGAGGACCATGTTCACTGACCTGGGCATCAGCATCGAGCTCACCCCCGCGGACCTGGACCTCGACGCCATCGCCGGCTCCAAGTGGGTCTACATCGAGGGCTACCTTTGGGACGCGGCAGGCCCCAAGGCAGCCTCCGAACTGGCCATGGAGCGCGCCAAGAAGAAGGGCGCCAAGGTGGCCTACAGCTTCTCCGACTCCTTCTGCGTGCGCAGGGCCCTGGCGGACTTCCGGAGGTTCACCAAGGAGTACGTGGACCTCGTGTTCTGCAACGAGGACGAGGCCTGCGCCTTCGCGGACCGGCCTGACGCAGAATCAGCGCTCAAGGAGATCCGCTCCTGCGGCGCCGGAGTGGCCCTCACCCGGGGCGCGCGGGGCTCCCTGCTCCACCTCGACGGCGAGCGCCACGACATCCCCTGCGTGCCTGCCAAGCCCGTGGACACCACCGGCGCCGGCGACCTCTACGCCGCGGGCGTGCTGGCCGGCCTCTCCAAGGGCCTTCCCCCGAGGAAGGCGGGGGAGCTCGGCTCCTCCATGGCCGCCAAGGTCATCGCGGTGCGCGGGGCCCGCATCCCGGCCTCAGCCCTCTAGGTCATCCGCGGCCATCCGGGAGCTCTTCTCAAGAAGAGTTTGTGGATAACCTTGGCGCCCCTGATTCCCAGTTGCCTTGAAAAATGCTGAAATGATGTCTGCGAGCCGGCGCGGGGTCGAGGGCGGAGCCCGACCGTGCCGGCGAGCATGCAGGAGATTGTTGTGCGAGCCGGCGTGGCGGAACTGGCAGACGCAAGCGACTCAAAATCGCTCGGTGCTCCGCACCATGGGGGTTCAAGTCCCTCCGCCGGCAAGCTCAGCCCTGACCCGATGAGAGAACGCGCATGACCAAGGCTCCCTGGACGCTGACCGCCTGCCTCGCCGCTCTCGCGGCCGGACCTGCCTTGGGCCAGGGCATCGTGGCCCCTAGATGCGCGGACGGCACGGAAGGGGTGTTCAACGGGCATCCTTTCGCGCCCCTGGACTGCCCGGAGAACATCCTCGAGCGTCCCCAGGGAGGGCCTCCGCCCGCGCCGGACGCTCTCCTCGCCAAGAAAGCCGACAAGAAGCTCCGCGACCCGGGGCCGGTGCTCGGCAAGTGGGCCGGCATCGTGGTCTTCGCCAACCTCCGCTACGAGGTCTTCCTCCAGGTCGAGAAGGGCAAGGGCAAGTCCCTGGACGTGCTCCTCGAGGCCAAGAACTACCGCACCCACATCGCGACCGCGGTGCACGGCCATGCCAAGCCGAGGTGGACCAAGGGGCAGTACGACGCCGAGCTCCAGCTCCTGTATTGGAAGCCGGGCAAGAAGCTCCAGGGCGAGCTCGTGCTCGGCGGGACCGCTGAGTCCGGCCCCTTCGACCGCTCCGCCCTCCTCACCCTCTCGGCCGGAAAGGGCCGGCACCTGGTCCTCTTCAAGGCTCAGGGGCCGGACCGGCTGGCCTTCCGCTACGAGGACCGCTCCGGGTTCTTCTCCTCGGGCCCCATGGCCATGGAGGGAGAGCTGACCCGGACGACGCGCGATTCTCTCTAACGCACCACGCCCGAAGCCTTCACGAACTCGAACCCCTCGGCCTGCAGCTTGGGCACCTCTTCGACCAGGCAGTCGTAGGTCCCGTGGTAGTAGTGGTGGCCGATGGCCACGGCCCAGCCCTGCTTCCTGGCCTTGGACGCGGCGCGGCGGAGCATCTTGGAGCAGAAGGCCTTGTCGTGGTGTTTGTTGTCCTCCAGGAAGATATAGCCCCGCGCCGCGGGCACCCCGGCCTTGGCAGCCTCGTCCTTGGCCACGCTCTTGGGAGAGACCCCGCTGTCGAGGAAGAACATGCCCTTGGCCTTGACCAGCTTCATGAAGGCCTCCATGAGCGGCCGGTTCTGCGTCGCCTTGTAGCCCCGGTGGTTGTTGACGCCCACGGCTCCCGGGATGTCCCGGAGGCACTCGTTCCAGAGCCTCGTCACCGCCGAGAGGTCCGCCGGAGAGACCCGGTCCTTGGGGAGCTCCAGGGAGAGGAACGGATCGAAAGGGAAGTGGATGATCAACTCGTGGCCCGCGGCCAGGGTGGCCTTGGCAGCGGCCTTGGTGCGCGGCGAGGAAGGCATGACCGCGAAGGTCACGGGCCAGGTCACGGCCATCCATCTCTCGTCGGGGACGTTCTTCTTGTAGGTGAGCCCGAAGTCGTCGAGGACCACGGCGATGCGCGGCCTGGCCGCGGGAGTCTCCCCCCCGCCGCAGACAGGCGGCAGGACGGCGAGCGAGACGAAGAGCGCGGAACTAAGGACCTTCATAAGCCTCCAACCTCCTCCTTCCCATGACCCACGGCGCCAGGAACGCCGCGGCATTGAGCAGGACCATGGCCGCGGCGCAGACCCCGGCGATCCGCCAGTCCCAGGCCGCGGCGTCGCCGAAGCGCTCCTTGAAGTGCATCTGCATGGGCCACGACAGGATCATGATGGACGTCCCGACGTAGGCCAGGGAGGACGCCATGTAGACGAACCCTCCCAGGGACGACTCGATCTGGTGGATGTTCTCCACGGTGAACATGGGGAAGAGCGCGCCGTAGCCCACGCCCATGGCCACCACGGCCCAGGTCATCACGAGGAGGGCCGCCAGGGAGAGCCGCGCGGTGAAGGGGTCCGCGTCGAGGAGGCGGTTGGTCATGACGCCCAGGGCCAGGGCCACCAGGGTCATGGGGATGGCGGAGAACAGGAACTTCTGGCGCATGAGGTCGCCTACGGCCACGGGAGCGGAGCGCACGACCCACCAGCTCCGGCCCTCCAGGCTGATGCCCGGGAAGGTGAAGCGCAGGCCCAGGGCCGCGATGACGAAGCCGGCCACGCCCACGTTCAGGAAGGAGAGGATGGAGCGGATGTCGCCGTTGTCGAGAGGCAGGCGCTTGACGCTGTAGAGGTAGACGAAGATGAGCCCCAGGATGAGGAGGATCTGAGACCAGTGCTTCACGTCCCGGAAGAAGCACTTCCTCTCCCTCCAGAAGAGGACGGCCGGACCCGGGCCGCCGCCGAGCCAGCGGCCGACCCTGCACTCCGGGAGGTCTTCGAAGGGAGGCCGGAGCCTGCGCACCACGCCCTCCTGCGCGCCCGAATATCCGACGTAGTACATCCGCCGCGCCAGCCCGAGCAGCAGGCCGTAGACGACCCCGGCGGACGCGTAGAGCAGGCCGCAATAGGTCCAGAACACGCCGGTCTGGCCCGCGGCGTAGGAGGAGAGGCCCTTGGTCAGCCACCAGGAGGGCACGTACGGCGCGGTCGGGGCCTTGAGGAAGTTGAGGTAGTCCGCCACCACGTGCAGGGCGTCCGGCCGGATGAGGCGCTCGGGCTCGGCGAAGCGGATGAGGGCGTAGACCAGGGTGAGCGAGAGGGTGGCCAGGACGTAGACCGCGTCGCGGGTGCGCGACGACGGGAAGAGGTAGAGGATCACCAGCGTGACCGCGATGCCGGCCGAGGCGGCCAGGGCGAGGAAGGGGACCAGGAGCACGACGAAGGCCGCGTGGAAGCCCCAGCCGTAGCCGCAGACCTGGGCGAGCGCGATGATGAAGGGGATGAGCACCAGGCCGATCATCCAGGAGGCGAAGAAGATGCTCTCCAGCGACTTCTCGATGAAGATGTCCGAGACCGACAAGGGGGCCTGCATGAGGAAGCGCAGGTCGAAGGAGAAGTAGAGCGTGGTCAGCGAGGTCAGCAGGCCCGAGACCGAGACCATGGAGAAGGTGGTCAGCATCATCATGGCCGTCAGCTTCCAGAGCAGGAGCCTGCCGATGAGCTCGACCGTGTCGAGGTAGGCCAGCAGGCGGTAGAACCCGCTGTAGAGCCCGAAGAGGAGCCCCGCCCCGGCCGCGGCGAAGGCGAGGTTCCGGACCCCCTCGTAGGCCGAAAGGCCGCGCAGGGTGTTGAGGAGTCCCCTGGCCTTGCGCCTCAGCAGGAGCAGCACCATGGAGCGGCCGGGCATCTCAGAGGTTCTTGAGGAGCTCGGCGTATTCCGCCCCGCCCGTGAGGCTCAAGAAGACGTCCTCGAGGCCCGAGCCCCCGCCCTTGGCCTTGCTCCTGAGCTCAGCGAGGGTCCCCAGGGCCGCCAGCTCCCCTCCGATCATGATCCCGATGCGGTCGCAGAGCTTCTCGGCGATCTCGAGGATGTGGGTGCACATGAAGATCGTGGTGCCCCGCTCCGCCAGGGTCTGGAAGATGTCCTTGGCCATGCGGGCGCTCCTGGGGTCGAGCCCGACCATGGGCTCGTCGAGGAGGAGCACCTTGGGCGCGTGCAGGAGGACCCCTGCGATGACGAGCTTCTGGCGCATCCCGTGGGAGTAGGACTCGACGAGCTCCCCGCCCCAGCCGCCCAGCTCGAACATCTCCAGGAGCTCCGGGATGCGGCGCCGCGACTCGGCCAGCGGCACGCCGTAGAGCTCGCCGATGAAGCGCAGGTACTCGGCGCCGGAGAGCTTCGGGTAGACGAAGGGCTCGTCGGGCACCAGGCCGATGGAGCGCTTCGCCGAGATGGTCTGCGTCGCCACGTCGAAGCCCGCCACCTCCGCCCGGCCGGCCGTGGGCTTGATGAGGCCGCAGAGCATGCGGACCGTGGTGGTCTTGCCGGCCCCGTTGGGGCCGAGGAAGCCGAAGATCTCGCCCGGAGGGACCTCCAGGTCGAGCCCCTTGACGGCCTCGAGCGTCCCGAAGCGCTTGACGAGGCCCTGGATGCGGATCACGCGGCCGCGGGGCTCACGCCCCGGATTCGCGCTGGTCGAGGTAGGTGCGGATCTCCTTCTGGCTGCCCGTCTGCTTGAGGAAGTAGTTGATGAGCTCGATCGCGCGGCTCTGCTGGAGCCTCCACTCGAACTGCTCCCTGTTCTTGTCGAAATCCTTCATGGAGCCCTTGTTCTCGGCCAGGTAGGCCTCGCGCACCTCGTCGGGGGTGAGCTTGGCGGCCTGCAGGAAGACCTGCTTGAGCTTGCTCGTCTTGATGGTGCGGCGCCGCGATTCCTCGTAGGCCTGGTGCGTGTCGTGGAAGACCGTCCGGACCGCCTGGAAGTAGGCGTCCTCGCTGAAGGTCCCGCCCCGCTGGAACGCCGGGGTGTTGCGGATGTCGCGGGCGAGCTCGCCGTCGGTGACCGTCAGCCCGAACTTGTCGGCCTCGACCGAGAGGATCTCCTCGATGATGAGCTCCCGGAGGATGCCCTCCTTGACCTTGCGGACGTCCGCGTCGGTGAGCTCGCCGCCCTGCTGGCGGGCGGCGTCGAGGTACTGGTTGACCCGGACGATGAAGCCCCGGTAGGGGATCTTGGCCGCGCCCACCGTGGCCACGGACTCGGTGGTGTCCGAGCTCGTGAAGAGGTAGCCGCCCAGTCCCACGAAGATGCCGATGAGGAAGACCGTGGCCGTGGCGATGAAGAGGGTCCTGCGGTGGCGCCGGAGGAAGCGGATCATGACTTCTCCCCCGCCACCGCCTCGCGGCGCCGGCCCGCGGGGTGCGGCTCGTCGACGAAGCCCGTCTCGGCCCCCATGGCGCACTGCCCGTTGAAGACCGCCCCGTCGTCGATGCGCAGGCGCGGGGTCTTGAGCTTGCCGTGGACGCGGCTCTCCTTGAGGAGCTCGACGTTCTTGGAGGCGGTGATGTCGCCGACCACCTCGCCGGCGACCGAGAGGGACTCGGCGGCGATGTTGCCCTTCACCTTCCCGCCCTGCCCGATCTCGACCGTGGTGGCGTCCGTGATGTCGCCCTCCACGCAGCCTTCCACGCGGACCGCGCCCTTGACGCTGAGGACCCCGTGGAACCGGGCCTCGCCGCCGATGACCGTGAAGCTGTCATCGGCGCCCGACGAACCTTTGCCGCTGAACATGGTCGTCACCTTCCCCCTGCCGCGGGCCCGGCCGGCGCCGCCGACGCCAGGGCGGTCCTCCCGCCGAGTCCCTCCTTCATGTAGGACATCGGATTGACCGGCCTGCCGTGCGACCAGACCTCGTAATGCAGGTGCGGCCCCGTCGCCCGGCCGGTCGTGCCCATGTAGGCGATGGACTGCCCGCGCGCGACGCGGTCGCCGGCCTTGACGAGGGCCTTGGACGCGTGGGCGTAGAGCGTGGAGACCCCGTTGCCGTGGTCGATGAGGACCATGCGGCCGTAGCCCACGGCCCACCCGGAGTAGCGCACCGTGCCGTCCGCGGTGGCCACGATGAGCGTGTCCGAAGGGCCGGCGATGTCGAGGCCCTGGTGGTACTCGCCCAGCTCGGCGAAATCGTAGTGGAAGGGGCTCAAGCGGTAGCCGAAGCGCGAGGTGATCTGGCCCGCGCAAGGCCGGATGCCGGGCGTGGCCCGGAAGACGCTGCGCTGGTTGCCGACGTACCAGGAGATCTCCTGGAAGCTGGCCAGCCGCTCCGCCGACTCAAGCCTGATGGCCGAGATGTTGCGGTGCCAGAGCGCCTGGTCCATGCGCGAGGAGGCCTGCGCCAGCAGGCCGGAGAGGCTCACCCGGTCCTCGGCCGAGGGGCCGCCCACGGCCTCGCCGGCCCGGATGACCTCCTCCTTGCTCGACATCCCGAGCAGGCCCCGGAGCTGGTGGTCGGTCTTCCTGACGAGGTCGAGCATCTCCCGCGACTCGTCCATCTCGTCGGCCAGGTAGGAGATCTTCGCGGCCATGACCCGGTTGTCGACCTTGGTGATGGCGTAGTCCACGTCCCGGCCGGCCAGGACCACGGCCCAGGCCGTGACCCCGACCCAAAGGCAGGCCAGGAAGGCCGCGAAAGGCAGGGAAAAACGCAGTTGCCGCGGCTTGGACGCCGCGGTCTGAGGGAGGATGAGGACCGTGATGGTCTGGTCCCATTTCCCGAACAAACGGCTCAATCTTTCCATCAAGACGGTGTATGAGTTTATAAGAATGGGCGGGCCCTGTCAAACTCTTTTGCCCTTCCTGCCTTTCCCGCCCCTCGACTAGGCCTGGCGAAATCAGCTAGACTATCGGCCTCTGATATGAGGAAAGGACATCCCCTCCTGCTCAAGGCCCTGCTCGCGACCCTGGCGGCCTGTTTGGCCGCGGGCGAGCTCCGGGCGCAGATCGTGGAGATCGAGGGCGGCCGCCGCCCGGACGGCGGGGTCGTCCTCCAGGAATCCGACGACATCGTCTGGCGCGGCCATGTCAACTGGGTCGTGGCCGTGGGCTTCGACCCGAGGGCGCCCAGGGCCTACTCCGCCAGCCTCGACAACACCCTCAGGTACTGGGACATCCAGGCGAGCACCCATACCTCGTCCTTCTCCCTGGGCAAGGATCCCGTCCAGGTCTTCACCTTCTCCAAGGACATGCGCCATGCCCTCTGCGTGGACGCCATCGGCCGCTTCCACCTGTGGGAGGTCGAGCCCTTCAAGCTCGTCCGGTCGTGGTCGGGCGGCGCGGCCACCGTCTTGTCCCTGGCGCTCTCGCCGGACGGCGCCACGGCCCTCTCCGGGAACAACGAGAGCCAGATCACGCTCTGGGACCTCGAGACGGGCAAGTTCCTGGCGGTCTGGACCGGGCACTCGGGCTTCGTGCATTCCGTGGCCTTCTCCCCGGACGGCTCCCGGGCCCTCTCGGGCGGCAGCGACAACACGATCCGGCTCTGGGACGTCGCGTCCGGCCGCAACCTCGGGACCTGGCTCGGCCACAGCGACGCGGTCCTCTCCGTGGCCTACTCCCCGGACGGGACCAGGGCCGCGTCGGGGAGCGCCGACTACACGGTCAAACTCTGGGACACGGCCTCCCTCGTGCCCGAAGGCACCCCGGTGGGGTCCTGGACCAGCCACAAGGGCTGGGTCCTCAACGTCCTCTTCTCCAACGACGGGAGCCACCTCGTGTCCTGCTCCGCGGACCGGACGGTCCACGTGCGCCAGACCGCTTCCGGCAGGCAGATCGCGTCCTGGACCGGCCACGAGGACGCCGTGGTCGCCGCGGCCTTCTCGCCGGACGGGGAGTGGGTCCTCACCGGCAGCAGGGACCGGACCATGCGCTTCTTCCCCTTCCGGGAGGCGGCTGAAGCCGCGTCCAAGGCCGCGGAGGCGCGGGCCAAGGCCGAGGCCGCGGAGGCCAAGGTGCGCGCGAGCGAGGCCCTGCGCCGCAAGGCAGCCGACGCCTTCAGGAACCTGGTCGCCCTCATCGGCGGGGTCGGGGCCATCGTCGCCACGGTCGTCTTCTTCGTCGTCAAGGACATCCGCCGCCGCAAGGAGGCCATGCGGGTCTCCCAGGCCACGGAGTCCGTGACCTGGCAGGGGCACACCAACTGGGTCCTCGCCGTGGGCATCTCCCCGGACAACCGCAGGGCCATTTCCGGCGGGGCGGACAAGACCGTCAAGGTCTGGGACGTCAAGACCGGCAAGGCCGCGGCCTCCTGGGAGGCCCACGCCGGCCAGATCAACGCCCTGGCGTTCCTCCCGGACGGGAACTGGTTCCTTTCCGGCGGAGCGGACGGCCTCGTCAAGCTCTGGGACCTGGCCACGGGCCGGTGCATCGACGAATGGAAGGGGCACACGGATCAGGTGCACGGCCTGGCGGTCAACCGGGACGGGACCCTGGCCCTCTCCTCGAGCCGCGACACCACCCTGCGACTCTGGGACCTCAAGGCCCGGCGCGAGGCCGCGGTCTGGTCCCGGCACTCCAAGCCCGTCTACGCCGTGGCTTTCTCCCCGGACGGCGGCCTGGCCGCTTCCGGCAGCTTCGACAACTTCATCAAGATCTGGGAGGTCCGCACCGGCAGGGACACCGCGACCTGGGAGGGGCACACGGACGCCATCCTCTCCGCCGCCTTCTCCCCCGACGGCTCGCGCCTGCTCTCCGGCTCGGGCGACAACACGCTCCGGCTCTGGGACGTGGCCTCCAATCAGTGCCTCGGCGTATGGAAAGGGCACACGAACTACGTCCAGGCCGTGGCCTTCTCACCGGACGGCAGGGTGGCGCTCTCGGCCAGCTTCGACAACACCATCAAGATCTGGGACGTGGCGTCGGGCTCGGTCCTGACGGAGTGGAAAGGCCACACGAGCTGGGTGACCTCGCTGGCCGTCTCCAAGGACGGGAGCCTCGTCCTCACCGGCTCGGGCGACAACACCGTCAAGCTCTGGAACCTCGCCTCAGCCGTGCAGTTCGCCGGGCCCGCCCAGGGCGCCGGCGGCGGAAAGACCTGACAGGAGCGTGCCTTCCATGGACAGCGCGACCATCCGACGGTCCTACCTCGATTTCTTCGCGGCCCGAGGCCACGCGGTGCGGCCCTCGACGCCCATCGTGCCCCAGGGCGACGCGACCCTCATGTTCAACTCCGCGGGCATGGTCCCCTTCAAGCCCTACTTCCTGGGCTTGAAGACCGACCTCTCGCGCGCGGCCTCCTGCCAGAAGTGCTTCCGCACCACGGACATCGACCGCGTGGGCCACACCATCAGGCACCTGACCTTCTTCGAGATGCTGGGCAACTTCTCCTTCGGCGACTACTTCAAGGCCGAGGCCATCCCCTGGGCCTGGGAGTTCCTCACCAAGGACATGAGCCTCGATCCCAAGCGGCTCCACCCCAGCGTGTTCAAGGACGATCCGGAGGCCGTCGGGCTCTGGAAGAAGCTCGGCACGCCCAACGACCCGGTCCTCCTGGGGGAGGACAGCAACTTCTGGAACATGGGACCCACCGGGCCCTGCGGCCCCTGCTCGGAGATCTACTTCGACCGCGGCATCCCCTGCACCCTGGGCAGCCCCAGGTGCGCGGTGGGCTGCGACTGCGACCGCTACATCGAGGTCTGGAACCTCGTCTTCACCCAGTTCGACCGCCAAGCCGACGGCTCCTTGAAGCCGCTGCCGCGCAAGAACATCGACACCGGCATGGGGCTCGAGCGCCTGGCTTTCGTGGCCCAGGAGAAGAACTCCCCCTTCGAGACCGACCTCTTCTCCCCCATCGCGGCCGAGGCGGCCCGGATCATCGGAGTCGACCCCGCGGCAGGAGGCCCGGCGGGCCTGGCCATGCGCATCATCTCCGACCACGCGCGCGCCGTGGTCTTCCTCATGTCCGAGGGCATCATCCCCTCCAACGTGGAGCGCGGCTACGTCCTGCGCCGCCTCATCCGCCGCGCCGTGCGCTACGGCCAGCTCCTCGGGCACAAGGACGCCTTCCTCCACCGGCTCATCGCGCCGGCCGTGGGCATCTTCCAGGAGACCTACCCCGGCCTCAAGGACGCCTCGGCAAACATCGCGGGCACCCTCAAGATGGAGGAGGAGCGCTTCCTCGCCACCCTCGAGGCCGGGGAGCGTGAGCTCTCCACGGTCCTCTCCGAGACCGGCAAGGTCCTCCCCGGCGCCCAGGCCTTCAAGCTCTACGAGACCTTCGGCTTCCCCCTGGAGCTCACGCGCGAGATCTGCGCGGACCGCGGCGTGGCCGTGGACGAGCAGGGCTACGCCCGGGCGGCCAAGGCCGCCTCGGACCTAGCCCGGGCGAGCTGGAAGGGCTCGGGGGTCAAGGTCAAGTTCGAGGACGCCTCCGTCCCGGCCGAGCCCACGGTCTTCTTCGGCTACGAGGCCGCGCAGGGCCCGGCCCTCGTGGCCGCGGTCAAAGCCCTGGCCGAGGCGGGCCCCAGGTCCGCGCTCGTGGCCCTGGACCGCACCCCTTTCTACGCCGAGTCCGGCGGCCAGGTCGGAGACCAGGGAGAGCTGCTCTCCTCGGACGGCAAGACCCTCTTCGCCAAGGTCCTCGACACCCAGAAGCACGGGGGCGTGGTGCTCCATGTCGTGGAGCTCCAGGGACCGGCGAAGCTCGAGAAGGGGACCCAGGTCCTGGCCAAGGTCGACGAGCTCAGGCGCTCCTACGTCGTGCCTCACCACACGGCCACGCACCTGCTCAACGCGGCTCTGCGCCGCGTGCTCGGCCCTCACGTGCGCCAGGCCGGCTCCTATGTCGGCCCGGACAAGCTGCGCTTCGACTTCACCCACCCCAAGGCCGTGGGGAGCTCCGCTTTAGCCGAGGTCGAGGAGCTCGTGGCCGCGGAGGTCGCGGCCGGCCACCCCGTGGAGACCAAGGTCGACGCCATCGAGAAGGCCAAGGAACTGGGCGCTACGACCCTGCTCGGCGAGGACTACGGCGCGCGGCCCAGGATGGTCCTGGTCGCGGCCCGGGGCTTCGCCGACCCCGCGGACCGCTCGAGCCTCGAGCTCTGCGGGGGCACGCACGTCTCCAACACCTCGGAGATCGGCGGCTTCAAGATCATCAAGGAGTCCGCGGTCGCCGCAGGCATCCGCCGCATCGAGGCCGTGGCCGGCCCGGCGTACGCGGACTACCAGCGCGAGGCCCGGGAGGCCGAGGAGCGCGGCCTCTCCGAGCTCAAGGCCCGTCTCGAGGAGCGGCTCAAGGAGCTCAAGAGCCTGGGCGGCTCAGCCGGCGACTTCGCCGTGGAGGGCAAGACCCTGGCTGAGCTGCGCTCCCGCGAGCGCGAGCTCTCCGAGGCCGCCTCCGCCCTGCGCGACCAGAAGCTCTCCACCGCGGCGGACGCGGGCAAGAAGATCGTCTCAGCCGGGAGCCTGCGCCTCCTGGCCCAGCGCCTGGAAGGCGCGGACCCCAGGAACCTTCGCTCCCTGGCGGACAAGTTCAAGGCCGAGGTCGGCAACGGCGCCGTGTTCCTCGCCTCGGCGAGGGAAGGCAAGCTCTCCTTCGTGCTTGCCCTGACCCCGGAGGCCGTGTCCGGCGGCCGCGACGCCAGCCGCCTGGCCAAGTCCCTGGCTTCCGCCCTCGGAGGCTCCGCGGGCGGCAGGGCCGACTTCGCCCAGGGAGGCCTCTCGGACTCGGGCTGGGACGACATCGTGTCCCGTCTGGCGGGCCTCCTCGGCAATTGCTAGAATCCCGAAATGGCTTACCAGTGCAAGGTCAGCTCCTGGGAGTTCGTCGAGCCTCCGGCCGACCCTTCCTCGGGCTCGGCCTCGGTGCGGGTGCGCCTGGAGGACGGCAAGCAGTCCGTCTTCAGCGTGGCGACCATCGACGCGCCCGGGCGCTGGCTCAAGGAGGGCAAGGGCGGCTACCGGCTCGGAAAGCCCGTGCTCTTCGTGCGCAGCCTCTCCGGCGGCTCCGTGACCCAGGCCTTGAACTGGATGGCCGCGGACATGGGCGGCTTCTGGCTGAGGTACTACAACTCCGAGAAGCGCCCCGCAGCCCCGGCCCCGGTCGCGCAGGAGGCCAAGAAGCCGGCCAGGAGGAAGGGGTGAGCCCCAACCGGGTGGTCAAGGTCGACATCATGGAGGTGGACTCCCTCTCCGGACCGGAGTCCGCGACCGGCGTGCTCGACGTCTACCTCTCGGACGGCCGCGAGTTCTCCCTCGTGGCAGCCACCCCGGCCTGGTTCGAGGACAAGATGGCCAAGCTCGGGCTCGATTTCTACTACGGCCACTCCATCCTCTTTTTGTCGAGCCTCAAGCCCGACATCGCCAAGAAGGCGGCCAAGGAGCTGGCCAAGGACGACGCTCTGCTGTGCCAGTACGACACGCCCCGAACGACCCTGCCGCGGGTCCTCGAGGAGTTCAAACAGCGGCACTGAAACGCGCCCGTGGTGAAATGGATATCATGGCAGCCTCCGAAGCTGTAGGTCCAGGTTCGATTCCTGGCGGGCGCATTCCTCTTTCCCGCCGTGCCCGGGACATCACCCGTCCCCGCAGGCGCTCCGGCCCGCCGGAGGGCTACTCCTTGGTCTGCTCGCTGAGGTACTGCGGCAGGCCCATCTGGGAGATCTGGTCCTGGTTCTCCTCGATCTTGTCGATGTGCCTGTCTTCGTCCTTGAGGATGTCCTCGAGCATCTCCCGGGTGGCGTTGTCCTTGACCGCCACAGCCTGGCCGATGGCCGCGTTGTAGGCCGTGATGGCGCCCAGCTCGAGAGCGTGGTCGCCCGCGAACATCTTGGGCACCTCGGCGCCGATCATCATCTTGCGCAGCTCGTTGACGACGGGCGAGCCTTCCAGGAAGAGGATGCGGGCGATGAGCCTCTCAGCGTGCTTCATCTCGTCGATGGAGCGCTTCCTGAAATGGCCGTGCAGCTTGCCGTAGCCCCAGTTCTCGCAGATCTCCGCGTGAACCATGTACTGGTTGATGGCCGTGAGCTCGTCGGCCAGCAGGGAATTGAGCGTCTCGATCAGCTTCGCGTCGCCTTTCATGCAGTCCTCCTAAGCCGGGTCCAAGCCGGGCAGGCCCTATTATAGCCAAGGGATCATCCGCGAGGGAAGCGGAAGAGCCGCCATCGGACCTACCAGGTCCCGTGCCATCCGGCCCAGGCGGCAAGACCCTTTCCCGTCTATACTGGCGGCATGTCGCGGCACCTGTCGCGGCTCCTGGCGGCTGCGCTGCTGGCGCTCGGGCCTTCGTCGGCCCTGGGCCAGGCTAGGCCTTCTGGAGCCCTGTCCCAGCTCTTGGCCGAAGCATCCGCCTCGGGCGTAGGCCCGCTGCCTGCCCCGGTCCCCATGCCGGCCGCAGCGCAGGTCTCGTCTCCGATCCCCTGCGAAGCCGCGCTCCAGAAGACCCTGCCTGAGATCCCGGCGGACGCCATGAGCGAGTGCCTCGACCTGGCAAGGCGCTCCAAGTCCCCCATAGGCAAGGCCGGGCCCTCCGGCATCCCCTCGGACTCCGAGCGGAGGATCGTGGCCCACTACGTGGATGTCTGGGCCTATCTGATCAACGGAGCCCTGCGGCGGGGCGACACGCGGTACATCGCGGACAACCGGGGCCTGCTGTCACGGCTCGACAAGGCGTTGGGCGCTTTCCCGGTCTTCCGGGGGATCGTGTTCCGCGGGTCGTCCTACCCGCCTGCCCCGTCCTTGGAGCCCGGCAGCGTGTTCCAGGATCCGGCTTACGTGTCCACGAGCCTGGACTGGTCCATCGCGGACCATTACTCCGGAGCCAACGGCTATGTCACCGTGATCTTCACCCAGTCGGGCCGGCTCTTGTCCTATGACCGGAGCACCGAAGAGTTATCCGCGGAGAAGGAGGTGCTCATCCCGCGGGGCCGTTCCTTCCAGGTGATCAAGACCATCCGGGCGGAAGGCGGCCCGACCGTGGTCCTCCTCGTCGAGCTCTAAGGGGGGTCGCGGCCGGATGGCCGGCGCAGTGCCGCGAGCAGGGTCCCTGCCAGCACCGCGACCGAGATCAAGCCCCAGAGGAAGGCCCACACGATCGGCGGCAGGGGGATGATCTCCCGGGAGAACATGGCCGCGTCGTTGAACCCTCGGCCCAGGCGCATGAGATTGCGCACGTCGAGGACCGCGTAGAGGCAGCTCGTGGCTCCGATGAAGCACAGGAGGAGGTCGTTGAACTCCTCGCTGAGCTTCCTGCCCGAGAACACGAGGCCCGCGCCCGCCAGCGTGCCGTAGAGCAAGCCCGTCCGACTGCGCACGAAGGCCAGGCACGCCAGGACCAGGAGCGCTCCCAGGACCATGGCGACCTGGCGGTCCCAACGCGTGCGGCAGGCGAGGATGAGGATGGCGCAGCCCGCGGCCATGGAACCGATGTAGCCGGCTGGGAGGATCACCCAGCGCATGCCGCCGGACACGTAGCAGAGCCCCCCTCCCATGGGGTCCACCGTGATCAGCGTGATCGTGCCTCCGGTCAGGACCCCGGCCAGGCCGTGGCCGAACTCGTGGAACAGGGTCACCAGGATGCGCAAGGGGTGGAAGACGACGCTGTCCCAGAAGAGGAAGGCCGCGGCGAAGAGCCCGGCCAGCACGAGGGCCCTCCCCCAGGAGACCTGGACTCGGACCATCGGGCTTGAGGGGCGCTACTTGAGGGGAGCCGCGCCCCAGGCGTTGCAGGCCATGCAGGGGCTGGTGTAGCGCTCCGTGGCCACGTAGCAGGCAGCCACCCCGCTCTTGAGCAGGATCCAGACCTTGCGGTAGTTGAGGGCGAGGTCGGACCCGCACTTCTCGCGCTGGACCGCGGGGCCGGCCACCTGGGCGACCTCGACCTCGGTCATGCCCATGCGCACCGTGCCCGTGGCCAGGCCCGAGGTCCGCTCGATGTTCCGCACGAGCTCCTCGAGCTGGGTGCGCACCCCCGAGGTCTGGGCATGGACCTTGTCGAGCCGCTCGAACTGGGCCGAGAGGTCCTTGAAGGACTTCTCCTGGATGCGCGCCAGGCGGTCCAGCCGCGCCAGGGAAGCCGTGTCCACCTCCTTCTTGAGGCGCACCAGGGGCTCGTAGAGCGTGCGCAGCAGCATGTAGACGTCCACGCTCCCGTCCGCGCGGTCCGAGATGTGCTCGCGGATGACCTCGGACTTAAGGCGCCCGAGCTCCGTGAGCTGGACGAAGTCCGCCAGGGCGTCGCGCGCATCGGCCATGGCGTCCTTGCGTCCTTTTTCGCGGGACGAGGAGCCCTCCGCGGCGCCCACGGCGTAGACGTACTCGGCCTCGACATAGGCGTCCCGCTCCACCCAGAAGGGCTTGCCGGCGGCCCATGCGGACGGCGCGCAGAGCATGCAGGCCAGAATGAAGTTCGCCATCCGATCTCCTATTCGATAGGCAGGATCGCCTCAGGATCCTCCTCAGCCAGCCTGCCCGAGAAGACCAGCATGAGGCCTGAGATCCTCTCCCCGGGGGATTCCTCGTCGTGCCACCGCGCCGTGAGTTCCGCGGCCGAGATGTAGCCGTAGTGCCCCAGGAGCGAGGGGTCCATGAAATAGAAGTTCTTCGCGTCGTAGCCGATGGCCACCACGTAGTGGCCGTCCTTCCAACCCTGGCCGTAGTCCGTGGGAGCGTCGGCCCAGGCCTGGAGGGACAGGATGGCGGGCGAGCCCTGGTCGAGCGCCGCCTTCAAATCCGCAAGCCCCGCTCCTTTCTTCACCGAGACCTTCAAGCCGCGGGCCTGAGCGGTCTCGGCCATGCGCCGGAAATCCGTGCCCTGCTCAGGGTCGGCCCCGAGCTCCTTGGAGAGCTCGTCCTCCCTGAACTCCTGGCCGAAGAACGCGAGCACCGCCTGGAGGGCCGCCGCGCCGCAGGTGTAGTCCGTGGCCTGCCTGGTCTTGGGCACGCGCAAGAGCCGCAAGCCCGGCCTGCCCTTGAGCGCGGCCCGCGACCCGCGGACCGGTTGGGAGCCCCAGACCGGGCCGCTGGAGGCTGAGAGCGCGGCTGCCAGACCCAGGACCGCGGCCTTCCTCATCACCCCGCCTTGGACCAGGACGCGGGCCGCTTCTCTAGGAAGGCCTTCAAGCCCTCCTGGGCCTCGGGCGTGGAGCGCACCCGCACGAGGGTCTCGATGCAGGCCGCAAGCTCGGCGTCGAGCTCGGGGGCGGCGAGCTTGCGCACCAGGGCCTTGGCCTCGGCCACGGCTCCGGGGCCGTTGGCCATGATCCTCTTGACCACGCCGTCCACCTTGGCGTCGAGCTCGGCCTCGGGCACGGCCTCCTGCACGAGGCCCATGGCCAGGGCCTCCTTGGCGGTGAAAGGCTCGGCGGTCAGGTAGCAGCGCAGGGCTTGGCCGGCCCCGATCTTGCGCAGGACGAAGGGCGAGATGACCGCAGGCACCACGCCCAGCCTGACTTCGGAGAAGCACCAGCGGCTCTCCAGGCCCGCGATGGCGATGTCGCAGCTCGCCACCAGGCCCAAGCCGCCGCCGTAGACCCCGCCTTGCACCCGGGCCACGACCGGGGCCCGGCACCGGGCCACGGCCAGGCACATGCCCGCCACGAGAGCCGCGTCCTTGCGCGCCTCCTCGCCCCGGAGCTGGCCGGCCGAGCGCATCCAGTTGAGGTCCGCTCCGGCGCAGAAGTCCTTGCCCTCGGCCGAGAGCACGACCACGCGCACCGAAGGGTCGGCGGAGAGCCCGGCGAAGGCCTCGGCGAGCTCCTGGAAGAAGCCCGCGTCCATGGCATTGCGCGCCTCAGGCCTGTTGAGCCGCACCGTGGCCAGCGCGCCCCGAGAGACCTTGAGCCTGGGAGCGGTCATCACATCCTGAAGACCGGGAAGGAGGGAGCTCCGCCCGGGGTCTGCGCGGAGGCCTGGAGGCAGAACCCCAGGACCTTGCGGGTGTGGGCAGGCTCGATGATGCCGTCGTCCCAGAGCCTGGCCGTGGCGAAGTAGGGGTGCGCCTCTGCCTCATAGCGGGCCCGGACCGGGCCTGCGATGGCCTCTTCCTCGGCGGCCGAGAGCTCCTTGCCCTGGCGCTTCAACTGCTCGCGCTTGATGATGACCATGACCTGGGCCGCCTGCTCGGGACCCATGACGCTGATCCTGGAGTTCGGCCAACTGAACAGGAAGCGCGCGCCGTAGGAGCGGCCGCACATGGCGTAGTTGCCCGCCCCGTTGGACGAGCCGGTGAGGATGGTGTACTTGGGCACCGGGGCCGTGGCCACGGCCTGGACCATCTTGGCTCCGTGCTTGATGATCCCGCCTTCCTCGAACTCGCGTCCCACCATGAAGCCCGTGATGTTCTGGAGGAAGACCAGCGGGATGTTGCGCTGGGAGCAGAGCTCCACGAAGTGCGCGCCCTTGAGCGCGGAGTCCGAGAACAGGACCCCGCAGTTGCCCACGATGCCCACGGGCCTGCCCATGACGTGGGCGAAGCCCGTGACCAGGGTGCGGCCGTAGAGCGCCTTGAAGGGGTGGAAGCGGCTGCCGTCGACGATGCGCGCCAACACCTCGGCCATGTCGCAGGGCCGGCGCAGGTCGCGGTGCACCAGGCCGTAGAGGTCGTCGGCCGGGTAGACCGGTTCCTCGAAGCCCGTGGGCTGGGTGAACACGGGGGCATTGAGGTTCTCCACGATGGAGCGGCAGATCCTGATGGCCTCGGCGTCGTCGGCCGCCAGGTGGTCCGTGACGCCTGAGATGCGGCTGTGCATGTCCCCGCCGCCCAGCTCCTCCTCGCTCGACTCCTCGCCCGTGGCGGCCTTGACCAGGGGAGGGCCTCCGAGGTAGATGGTGCCGTTGTTGCGCACGATGACGCACTCATCCGACATGGCGGGCACGTAGGCCCCGCCCGCGGTGCACATGCCCATGACCACCGAGACCTGCGGGATGTTCATGGACGACATCACGGCCTGGTTGTAGAAGATGCGTCCGAAGTGCTCCTTGTCCGGGAAGACCTGCGCCTGGACCGGGAGGAACACCCCGCCTGAGTCCACCAGGTAGAGGCAGGGCAGGCGGTTCTCGATGGCGATCTCCTGCGCGCGCAGGTGCTTTCGGATCGTCTCCGGGTAATAGGTGCCGCCCTTGACCGTGGCGTCATTGGCCACGATGACGCAGAGCCTCCTGCTCACCACGCCGAGCCCCGTCACGAGCCCGGCCGAGGGCACCTCGCCCTCGTACATGCCGTGGGCGGCCATGGCCGAGAGCTCGAGGAAGAAGGAGCCCGGGTCGATGAGCTTCGCCACCCGCTCGCGCGCCGTGAGCTTGCCCCGCTTGCGGTGGAGCTCCAGGGCCTTGGCGCTCCCGCCCTCGCGGACCTTGGCGAGCTTCGCGCGCAGGTCCGAGATCAAGCCGGAGTGGTGCTTGACGTTCTCCTTGAACTCGGCTGAGTCCCTGTCGACGCGGGATGGGACGACCGGCGTGTCGAGGCTGTTCATGGGCCCCATATTATCAAATTTCCCTTCTCGGGAAGGCCGGCCCGCGGCCGGGCCGGCTCCGCTCCAAGAGGAGCGTCTCAGGCGCCGCGGCTGCCGGCCCGGCGACGGAGGTTCACGGCGCCCCGCCCAGGACGCCGAGCGCGGCCTCGATGCTCTGGACCTTCCTCAACTCATACAGGGTCTTCTCGTCGCCGAGCTTCCTCTTGGCCCACGCCGGGATGCCGGAGCCTTGATGCTTCTCCGGAGTCAGGGAGAGGAAAACGACGTAGACCCGGTCCTGACCGGGCGGGGGCTCGAGCCCGCAGGGCGACACCCCGAGGGCCGCCTTGCAGGACGCCAGGCCCTTGACATGCGCATGCACGAACGCCACGCCCGCCTGGATGAGCGGCGGCTTGAGCTTGAGCTTCTCCTTCAAGGACCGGGCGACGGCCTCCACCTCCCTCACGATCGGGCCGGCGCCGTGGAGCGCGCGGGGCACGAGCTCGTCCAAGGAGTCTTCCAGGGTCCGGCCCGTCATCGCCGGCACGATGGACGCCTTGAGCAGCGCCGCTCCTTCCGGAGAATCATCAGGGCGGCTCATCGGGCCTCTCGCTCCGCGGGGCCCGACGCCCTGCCTGCTCACCTTGCCGCGCCTCGTTTGGCGGCCGGGATGCCGAAGTGCGGCCCCAGCCCGGCTTCGGACACGATCTTCTTGAAGCAGTTCAGCGCCCCCTCGGGAGAGAGGTCCATGGGATCGAGTTCGACGCAGAACAGGTCGCTCTTGGGGTTGGCGTGGGTCAATCCGGGCACGCCCTTGAGCTTCGAGACGAGGCCGCGGCGGACACGGAAGCCGTAGATCTTGGAGGTGACCGGCCGGATCTCCGTCACGCCGGGCCAGGGCGACGACGGCGAAGGCCTTGGAACGCCAGGAGCGTTGTCTTTCAAGGAAGCCCCCCTCTGTTTGCGGCGGCAGCCGGCAGCGCATCGGCTGCCTGTCCACCTGAGCGCATGCCCTTATGCACACATGATAGGCTTCCCCACTTGCCGTGTCAAGGGCTGTCGTCGAGCGGCGGCCCGGGCTAGCGGCCGTCAAGACCGCCGGCCAGGACCGGGGTCTGGTCCCGGTTCTGCCTGCGCGCGTCATCCTGCACCCTGCTCTTGAGCTGCTTGAAGAGCAGGGAAGCGTCGAGCTCCTTGGAGGACTGCTCAGCCAGGGCCTTGAGGAAGTGGTAGGTGAAGATGCCGTGCCCCTCGCTCTCGAGCGTGCCTGTGATCTCATCCTTGGAAGCGGCGGCGAAGAGCACCAGCTTGCCCTTGCTGGGGAGCGCCGAGTCCACCTTGGCTACGAGAGGCCTGGAGCCCTTGGCAAGGACCGAGCGGCCTCCTGCCCCTGAGAAGCATGAGTCGAGCGCCACCCAGACCTTCCGCGCAGGCAGGTTGGCGAGCGAGGCATAGAGCTTGCGCACCGGATACGCGGTGGACTTGAGGAAGCGCGGGTCCCCGTCCCAGGGGATGATGTAAGCGTCCCCGGTCTTGGGGTCGGGAGCGCCGTGTCCTGAGAAATAAAAGAACACCGAGCCCCCCTCCGGCACGTTGCGAGGCAGCCACTCGTCTACGAACTTCTTCAAGCCCGAGACCGTGGCATCAGAGCCCTTGAGCAGGACCACGTTCCTCTCAGGATAGCCCAGGGCCAGGAGATGCTCCTTGACCGCTTCAGCGTCTCTCTGCGCGAACTCGGCCGAGGGCAGGTCCTTGTAGCCCTCCACCCCCACCACGAGCGCGAAAGCCTTGGGGTCCTCGGGGCGGTGGTATGACGGATGGTCCACCTCCGAGACCAGCGCCCTTTCAGGAGCCATGGGAGCCGGCGCGGGAGCCTGGACCGCTGAGCCGGCAGCCTTGAAAGCCGAAGCGAGCTTCTGAGCCTCCGCCACCGCCTCCTTGGTCATGAGGGGCTTCAAGCGCTCCATGCCCTGCCTTGCCTCAGCCAGGTCCTGGCTGGCAGCCAGGAGGTTCCAGCGGTAGGCCTGGACATAATCCTGCACCACGCCCTGCCCGTTCTCGTAGAGGACGGCCAGCTCTTTTTGTCCGTGCGCATTGCCTTGCTCCGCCGACTTGCGAAGCCACTTCTCAGCCTGGACGAAATCCATCTTGACCCCAAGACCCAGGCGGTAAAGACACCCGATCCCCGCCTGGGCATGCTGGTAGCCCTGTTCCGCGGACTTGAGCATCCAGGCGGCAGCCTCGGCGTAGTCCTGCTTGACCCCTGACCCGATCCAATAGAGCCAGCCCAGCATGTGCTGACTGCCGTAGTTGCCCTGCTCCGCGGCTTTGCGGTACCACTTGGCAGCCTCCACATGGTCCTTCCCCACGCCCATGCCGTGGTAGTAGATGTTCCCGAGTTGGCCTTGGCTGAAATTGCTCCCCTGCTCAGCGGATTTCCTGTACCACTCGATGGCCTTGGCCATGTCCTTCTCGACTCCCAAGCCCGCTTCATAGAGCCAGCCCAAGCTGCCTTGTCCGTGCTGGTTGCCCTGCTCAGCGGACTTGCGGTACCACTTGGCAGCCTCGACCGAGTCCTGCTCGACCCCCTCGCCGATCTGATAGAGGTTCCCCAACCCGTGCTGGCCTCCGGCATTGCCCTGCTCCGCTGCCTTGCGGAACCACTTGGCGGCTTCCACCGAGTCCTTCTTGAAGCCCCAGCCGTTCTGAAGCGCCCACCCTGCTCCGTTCTGGCCCCACTCATAGCCCCCCTGAGCGGACTTGAGGTACCACCTTCCAGCCTCTGCCAGGTCCAGCTTGACCCCGAAACCGTTCTGGTACATCCACGCCAGCCCGTTCTGCGCCCCTGCATTGCCCTGCTCGGCAGAGAGCCGGAACCACTTGGCGGAAGCGGCGTAGTCGCGCTCCACTCCCTGGCCATGCAGATAGAGCGTCCCCAGCGTGGCCTGGGCCGCGGCGTCTCCAGCCTTGGCGGCAGGCTCCGCCAAGGCGTGCGCTTTCTTGTAGTCGCCTTTGAGGTAGACCTTCCAGGCATCGTCGCCCTGCCCTGCCCGCACGAGAGAGGGAGCCGACACGGCCAGGAAACCGAGGACGAGGATCGATCTCATAGACATGCTGCAATGGTAGAACAATACCCAGAGTTGCCGCAACGATTGGATCAGAAGCTCAGGAATCCGACGCGCACAACCGTTCGGCGCTCAACTCGTCACCATCGACGATTTGCCGTCAAAGAGAGCTGCGTCCCTCTCCTCACGTCTCTTCTCAGAGAACATTTTCAACAAGTCACGCTCGTAATGAGTGGAAAATGTCCCCAAGATAAACAAAGCCACCGAAATGCTCCCGACAATTAGCAGCCCCACGACGTATAGAACTTTCCAGGCGAGACTTCCGTACAGCAAATTGTTTAGCCACTTAAGCGAGAAGTAGATGCTTGTCACCCAAGCCACCAAAGATAAGAAGGCGCCTGGGATAATCGATGCATACCGGTCAGTAAACTTGCCCACTGTATTCCAATTCCACATCCGCGTGAACTTCCCGGCCGAATCTTTCCGACCGGCCAACCCCCGACAATAGCTCTCGAATTCCTCTGCGCAAGAGGCTGCAGTGACTTTGACATGTTCTCGAAGGCGAATGTCGACCAAGTTCATCTTCACTTCGGAAGCGAATCTCTCGCGATGCAACTTCCTATAGATGGCAACGATCGACACGAAGACTCCGGGATAAAACATGATAATGACCCATTTGTATTGGTCCGGCACCGCTATCTTCCCATGCCCGATAGTCATGTAGGCGGCACCGCCCGCGACAATCAGCAGAAAAAAGAGAGTCGACGAAAAGAGGAGGAGTTCCACCTTCCGTATCCTTCCACTGACTTAATCAAGGTGCGCGCGAAAATATTCGCCTTCCCTCAGAAGCAGATAAAATTCCCGCACACTCATCCTGCGTTTGTCAGGAGACTTACCATCCTGAGGGACAGAGTCCCGCCGTCTATCAGCCGAATGGAAAACCCTGAACCCTTCCATTTCCATATGATCTCCCTCTACATCAGTGCTATCCGAGCAGGCAACTGCATCTGAACCCGCACAGCATCTCCCCTTCTCTCAAGGCCAGCATGACTCCGTTACGAAACTCGCGATGGGCATGTCTTATTGAAGGCTGACGAGCAGCCAGACGGTGACATCGCCAGGGCTTCTTTCCGGCACCCCCCGGCGAGCCAAAGCCCAATGCCTGCAAGATCGGGATGAGGTTGCTCCCCACGTAGACATAAGATCTGGCATTGTTCATCAGATTCCAGCCCAAACCACCGACGTGACGATCATGGCTGTCTTGAATCTCGGGCCAGTTGTCATTCTCCGCCACGATAGACCTCCTTGGTGGACCGCCCCCGGGGCGGACCTGCGCCCGACTCTACAGATTCAGCAACGCGGACTTGAGTCCGCGTCCTCTGGCCACCCGGCAAATGGTGTCCGCGTCTAGAATCGTCACGTTCTTGGCAAATGCCGCCGCCTTCGTCCTCTGACTCACCTTGTCCGACGTGACCAGCCACGCGTGCTGCGCGCTCGCCTTCTTCGTTGCTTTCTGCAGCCTCGCGAGGTCCCCTGAAACGATCGTATGCTTGACCTGGACGGCCACGGTATTCCCCGCGGCCCGCGGCGACAGGCTGTTCCTGACGAGCATGTCAAAACCCGTCTTGCCGGCATGAGTCAGCCTGCTGATCGCGACGCCGGAGGTCTTGGCAAACACCTGCATGGCGGCCTGCTCAAGTACGGCGTTCTTGCCTTCCTCCGTCTTCATTTCCGTCATTCTTCGCAGGAGCCCATCCGTCGTCAATGTCTCGAACGAGGCTGCCTTCCAATGGATCGGCTCATTGATGTCGATGAACCGCATCTCAGGCTCGCCTTTCTTCGGATGGATGATCAGCAAGGGGACACGTACCATCATCGGATCGGAATCAGGGAGAGCCGAACTCCACGAACGCTCCCACCAGCCTGTATTGAAGTACCGGCGGCCCTTCTTGTCCTTGCCCTGGGCAAGGGCATGGGTATGGCCGCACACGATGCAGTCGACGTTCTCTTTCGTCACCGCGAGATCGCTGAGCGCATCTTCCCGGGCCTTGTCAGTGCCGGTGAAGTAACCCTCGACAGGGGCAAGCAGGTTGATCAGGGCTCCGTCCAAGTTCGCCGTTTGAAGGAAAAGTCGGATGATCTCGCCTTCGACATTCCCCTTCAACAGGGAGAGCATCTGGGACTTCTTGAATGACGAGAGCACTCTGGCCCAAGCGGTCTTGACAGCATTCGTCAGAAGCTCATCCTCGATGCCTTCAGCAACCGCCCGGAGCCATGCCGGGATGTGGAGGTGCGGCCTGACGTATTCAAGCGCCCCAAGGAATGCGATATCCTCGTGGTCGAACCGCGAAATCTGGCGCTCCATGGCGACTTCGACTTGCAGACGGCTGATGATTTCTACGACGATCGCGTCCCCGAGCGGCGCGAGCTTGTAGTTCGTCCCACGGATGTTCCATTTATCGAATCCATGTCCGTGTCGGAGCAGGACGCCATATTGTTCTTGGATGAGCTTGTGGCTCGCAACCTGGATGCCTAGATTCCTCAGGAATTCCCGACCTTCGGGGGTATAATACACCAACCTGTCATGGTTGCCGGGGACCCAGGTGATCTTGAGCCCGCTGATGTCTCGAAGACGCTGGAATCCAGGCCCATGCTGCTCCTGGATCTTGCCGAGCACGCGGGAGACGACCCTCCTCAGCGGACCGTCAATGCCGCTCCAAGGGCGGACATCCACAGCTCTAGGGACGAATGTCTTGCTGCAGATCTCGACCAACCACTCCGAGGAACGGAGAATGTCAAACGCATCGCCCAACAAAACCAATTCCGCATGCCCGTTCAGTTTGACCAGTTTCTCGAGCTCTGCATGGAGCTTGTCGAATGCGACAGCAGGGACCGAGGGTGCAAGGGTTTGGTCCGTGAGGTGCAGGTCGCTTGTGATAATCAGCATATGCGGACGTCTGCTTCCTACCAGCGCGCCCCGAGGCTGACCCTATGACTGTTCCCAAGCCCGCCGAACGGCGTCATGGAGTAGTCCAGTCCCATGCCGTAGGCCTTGACCCCGAACCCCGCTGCCAAGCCCATCAGCTCGCTCGTCTTATACGCCCCTGAGATCAACCCATGCGTCGAGGCGTACCCCATGCGCAACGCCAGTTGAGGACCCACGGAAAGCTCAGACCCCAGGCTCACCTCAGAACTCCCCGAATAGGGCCTGTTCCTGTAGTCCAAGCCCACGGTCAAACCAAAGGGCAGCTTGTAGCCCAGGCCGCCTGCAAGGGTCAAGGGAAGCTGACTGCTCTGGTCGAGCATCCTGATCCCAGGCCCAAGGTTCTGGAAAGCCAAACCTGCGCTCATGGCTCCTGGCCCGAACTTGCCCAGCTCGTAGCGTGAGCCCAAGTCAAAGGCCGCGGTGTAGCCCGTGTCAGAGCCGATGTTGGTCCGAACGAACTTGGCATTGATGCCAAGACCCAGCCGCGGCAGGACC
>JACRDQ010000014.1 GCA_016218545.1 Elusimicrobiota bacterium | reverse complement strand
TGCGTGGCAGCAGTGGTTGGATGCGCTTCCAGTCTTTCGCCGATAGGTCTGTATCCCTCATTGCAGGGGCTCCTCTCGGCGAACGCAGCGAGTCTACAATAATTCACGCGACCCCGTCTAACAATGGGAGATGACCTCTAGGAACCTCAGCCGACCTTGATGGAGGGGGGCAGCGCGGCCCCGGCCGAGAGCGTGGCCTGCACGCCCTGCTGCTGGGTGAGCTCGGTCTTGAACACCGAGTCGCGCGGCAGGAGTACGCAGTCTCCGATGTAGAGGTGGTTGGTGGGGATGAAGACCGCCACGCACTCCTTGGGCAGCCGGTCGGACTCGACCGTGAGCTCCTTGGTCACGAAGCCGAACCGGTAGACGCCGGGCCGGGGATACTCCACGACCACGAAGTGCTTGAGCGTCTCCTTGCCCGAAGGCGAGAAGATGTCCGAAAGCTGCTTGATGGTCCGGTAGAGCCAGTTGAGGCCCGGCACCCGCAGGACCAGCTCCTCGACGAGCTCGAGGAGGTGCTGGCCCACGACGTGGCCGCCGAGCATCCCCGCGGCCAGGACGATGACCACGGCCACGGCCAGACCCAGGCCCGGGAGGGGGCGGCCGACCAGGCCGATGACCGGAGCGAGCGCCCGGTCCACGAAGGCCACGGCCCACGACAGCAGGATGAAGGTCAGGCTCAGCGGGCCGATGATGAAGAGCCCGCTGATGAGCGTGCGCTTGAGCCTGCGGCCGTACTGTTGGACGTCCATCTCAGCCTCCTTGGTCCCCCGCCCCGTCGCCCTCGAGCGCTTCCAGGAGCCCCGGGAGCTCGGGTTCATGCCGGAGGAGGAAGTCCCGGACCTTCGCCGGGCAGCCCCTCCTGGCCCGGACGAGCGCGGACCGGAACCCGTTGAACGCCGCGCGCTCCCGGCTGAAGCGCGCGCCCTCTCCCACGCAGGCCCGGGCGAAGGCCTCAAAGAGAGGCCAGTCCCGGCCGCCGGCCTCAAGCCCCGGCCGGAGCGCGGCCAGGCCCGCGCGCCAGGGCCAGACGCACGCGGACTCGGCCAGGGACTCGAGGAGCCCGGGAGGCAGGCCGCCCTTCGCCTGCATGGGCCCGAGCAGGTCCGAACCGACCGCGTCCGCCACGCGCCAGGAGACGTCCTCGGCCCTGGCCCAGGACGCGAAGAGCTCGGCCCACGAAACGTCCCAGTCGCGGCGGGCCCGCTTGGCGAGCTCGACGGCGGCCAGCCTGGCCTCGAACACGCCGGAGGAGAAGAGGGCCTCGAGGACCCCGGTCCCGGGAGGGCCGCCGGGGCCGCGCCCCCACGAGGCGAGGAGGGCCTTGAAGGCGTGCGGAGGCACGCCGAGCACCTTCTCGGAGGTCCGAAAGCGCATCCGGGCCTTGCGGGCGAGCTCGTGGGAACCCGCAGCGGCCAGGTCCGCGAGGAGCTCCCGGGCGCCGGCGCTCATCCCCGGGCCAGGCGCTCCTCGGCCAGGGCCCGCAGGTGCTGGGCCAGGGAGGCGTTCTCCTTGAGGAGATAGGCCATGTCCTGCTCGACCAGACGGAAGATGCGCGAGTCCTCGGCCGCGGTGACGGAGGCGGTGCGCGCCCCTTTCTTGAGGAGCGCGATCTCGCCGAAGAGCTCGCCGGCCATGAGGATGGCCAGCTCGGCTCCGGCGTCGCCGAAGGTCTTGGTGATGGTCACGGAGCCCGCGCAGATGATGAAGACGTCCTCGCCGGGGTCCCCCTGCTCGATGAGGCGGTGGTCCTTGGGGAAGAACCACAGGGCGCTGTGGGGGAAGACCTTGGCCGCGTGGAGGGCCGTGAACTCGGGGAAGAAGCCCTCCAGCCGCAGGGCGCGTCCCAGGGTGCCCGCGGCCTCGTCGTCGACCGTAATCTTGAACGGTTCCACGGGAGCCTTCAGCCCTTGAGGATCTCGGGGTTGCGCATGCGCTCGGCCGCGGCCTCGTAGGTGATGGTCTTGGTCCGGTAGAGGGCCTTGAGCGACTGGTCCTTGGAGATCATCCCGGCCTGCATGCCGGACTGGATGGCGTCGTTGATCTGCTCGAGCTTGTTCTCGCGGATGAGCTGCCGGACCGCCGGGGTGCCGAGCAGCACCTCCACGGCGGGCACGAGCCCCTTGCCGTCCGCGCGCGGCACGAGCTCCTGGGAGATGACGGCCTCGAGGCAGTTGGCCACCTGCTCGCGGACCGAGTCCTGCTCGTCGGCCGGGAAGGCCCTGACGATGCGCTGGACCGTCTTGGAGGCGTCGCGGGTGTGGAGCGTGGTCAGGACCAGGTGGCCGGTCTCGGCAGCCAGGAGCGCGCCGCGCATGGACTCGACGTCCCGCATCTCGCCGATGGCCAGGATGTCGGGGTCCTGCCGCAGGGAGTCCAGGGTCCCGGCCTGGAACGAGGGCGTGTCGAGGAAGACCTCGCGCTGGACGAAGACGCACTTGATGGGCTTGAAGAGGGTCTCGATGGGGTCCTCGATGGTGATGACCTTGCCGGGCTTGCCGGTCTGGTTGACCCATTCGAGCATGGCGGCCATGGACGTGCTCTTGCCCGAGCCCGTGGGGCCGGTCACGAAGATGATGCCCACGCGCCGCTGGGCGAGCGTGCCCACGATGGGCGGAAGGCCCAGGGCCGAGAGAGGGAAGGTCCGCACCGGAAGGGAGCGGATGGTGGCTCCCGGAACGCCCATGGACCGGTAGAGGTTGAACCGGAACCGGCCGATGTTGCCCACGGTGCAGGAGAAGTTGACGCAGTTCGCGTCCTCGAAGGTCTTCTTGCGCTGGTCCGAGAGGTAGGGCTCGAGCAGCTGGTCGATGCCCTCGTGATTGAGCGGGGGGTAGGGCAGGGTCCCGATCTGGCCGCAGATGCGCGCCAGGGGAGGGATGTCCTTGATGATGTGCAGGTCCGAACCGCCCCTCGCCACGATGTCCGTCAGGAGCGTCACGAGGTCGTACTCGAGTTTTGCCATGCAGTATCTCCAGGCCGAGGCCGGCTAGATTCTAATATATTGCAGACGGCGAGGGCAGGCCATTGTTCTATAATCTCGCTGGGACCGACCCATGAGGATCATCGTCGCAGGCGCCACCGGCTTCATCGGCCGCGCCCTCTGCGGCCGCCTCGCGGAGGAGGGCCACTCGGTGACGGCCCTGGCCCGCCGGGCCATGGGAGGCCCCGCCCCTGTCGCCACCGTGCCCTGGGACGGCCTGGCCGGGGGCCCCTGGGCCTCCGCGCTCGACGGAGCGGACGCCGTGGTCAACCTCTGCGGCAAGCCCGTGGCCTGCCGCTGGACCGACCGCCGCAAGGCCGAGCTGCGCGAGAGCCGCCTGGCCACGACGGCCGCCCTGGTCGACGCCATGGCGCGGGCCCGGCGCCGGCCCTCCGTGCTGGTCAATGCCTCGGCCTCGGGCTACTACGGAGACGCCGGGGACCGCGAATGCGGCGAGGCCGCGGCCAAGGGCCGGGGCTTCCTGGCCGAGCTCTGCGCGGACTGGGAGGCCGAGGCTTCCAAGGCCTCGGCCCTGGGCGTGCGGACCGCGCTCCTGCGCAGCGGGGTCGTCCTGGCCGCGGACGGCGGGGCCCTGCCCATGATGGCCCTGCCCTTCTGGCTGCGCGCCGGAGGGCCCATGGGCGGCGGGAGGCAGTGGGTCCCCTGGATCAGCCGCCGAGACCTCGTGCGCGCCATCTCCTTCATCCTGGGCTCGCCGCTGTCCGGCCCGGTCAACGCGGTCTCGCCCGGGGCGGTCACCAACCGCGGGCTCTCCCAAGCCCTCGGCCGCGCGCTCAAGAAGCCCTGCTGGCTGCCGGCCCCGGCCTTCGCCGTGCGCCTGGCCCTGGGCGAGATGGCGGAGATGCTCCTCACGGGGCAGAAGGCCGTCCCGACGAAGCTGCTCGAGGCGGGGTTCCGTTTCGAGCACCCGGACATCGACTCCGCGCTCCAGGAGATCTTCCGATGAAGCCTTGGTCCGTGCTCGCGGTCTTCAAGACCGTCTCAAGCGTGCCGACCGCGCCGTTCCACGAAGCCTCGGCAGCCGCTCAGGCGCGCGCCTGGGCGCGACGCAGCCTCGGCCCGCGGGTGAAGGTCCGACGCCGCAGGGGGGGACTGATCCTCTCCTATCGCCAGTGCAAGGGACCGGCCCTGGTCCTGGCGGCGCACCTCGACCATCCCGCCTTCCACCTCTGCCGCGTCACCGACAAAGGGGCGCTCGCCCGCGTCAAGGGCGGCTTGCCCAGAGAGTTCCTCAAGGGCGCCCGCATCGAGGCCTTCGCGAGCCCGGCCAAGGACAACAGACCTCTCGGCCGCGGCGTGCTCCTCGAGGGCAAGTCGGACCGTTTCCCCGTCTCCTGGACCGAGGCTCCGGCCCGGGGCAGGAAGCCCGTCTTCGCCATGCTGGCCCTGCCGCCTGCCGAGGTGTCCGGGGCCTGGCTGAGGGCCCGCTCCATCGACGACACCTTGGGCTGCGCCCTCGTGCTCGAGACCCTGCGCAGGGTCGCGCGCTCCCGCGCCCGAGCCAACCTGACCGTGATCCTCCACCGCGCAGAGGAGGTCGGGTTCATCGGCTGCCTCGACCTCATCCGCTCCGGCAGCCTCGACCCGGGAGACGCCTACATCTCGGTCGAGACCTCAAGGCACATGCCCGGAGCCGCACCCGGGGCCGGGCCCATCCTGCGCACCGGGGACAAGACAGGGCTCTTCGACTCCGACCTGCTGGCCTTCCTCGAGGAGAGCGCGGAGCGCCTCCGAAAGAAGGGACTGCGCTTTCAGAGGACGCGCCTGACCGGAGGCACGTGCGAGGCGACCGCGTATCAGGCCTTCGGGTTCCAGGCAGCCGGGCTCTCCATCCCCCTGGTCAACTACCACAACCGCGGCAAGGACTCCGTCGAACCTGAGGCCGTGCGCCTCGACGACCTTGAGCCCGCGGTCCGGCTCCTGGAAGACGCCGCGCTGAGGCTCCCCGCCTCCCACCTGCGGGGCAGCATGAGGAAGAGGCTGACCAACCTCCACCGCAAGACCTCGCCCCTCCTCAAGACCCGCTTCTAGATTTCATCGTTCCGAAACACGCCTTTGGTAGCCTGGGGTCATGCACCCCATCGCCCTCATCTCCAGCTCTTCGGGACTCGCTTCCTGCAGCGTGCTCGGCAACCCCGCGGCCTGCGCCGCGCTGTCCGCCGCGGGCCTCGCCATGATCCTCGCCGGAGTGTTCCTGGCCGACGGCTGATCGTCCCGGCGCTTCCCTAGACCCGACCGAATCTGATACAATGACGGCCGTTGTAATTCCGGCGTAGCTCAATGGTGGAGCATCCGGCTGTGAAGAACGAACGGCGTGGCCCGCGGACATCTCCCGAAGGTCCACGCCGGACAAACGCAGCTTCCATCGGAAACGATGGTCGAAAATCGGGTGAATTCAGGGAACCCTACACCGGTCCGAAGGGACCGGCAAGGCGATCCTGAGCCAAGCCTGGACTTCGTCAAGGAGCCCAGGAAGGTGCAGAGACTAGAGCGCGAGCTCGTACTCCGCTGATCGCGGGGGAAGCGCCCGAGTCCCGTTGAAGTCCGGGACATGAGATAGTCCAAGCCCTGGTGAAAGCCGGGGGCGCTTGTAACCGGAGGGTTGTTGGTTCGAGTCCAACCGCCGGAGCCAGCTTTGGCTCCTCGTAAGAACGGCCCGAAAGGGCCGTTTTTCTTTTATCACCCCCAGCGGGGAACCATGGACCTTCCCGTCACGCGAGGTGGAGGAAGAAGCGGCCGGACCTCCTTGACAGCATCGATTTTTCGGGCTAAAACCATATGAGAGGCATCCAATGCCATCTCTCGGCCTGACATTTGTCTTCGCATTCGCCCTGAGCCCCCTGTCCTGGGGGATGGACGAGGCAGGCGATTCGGCCCAAATTCAGGTCAAGGCCCCGCTCAGGAACGACCTCTTCATTCGGAACGCCTTTGAGTCGCAATTCAAGCCTGACCAGTTGGCTGCCTTCGGCGAAAAGCCGGCCCTGAAGGCACTCGTCCAGGGCATGACGCCCGAGCAAAGACTGGGCGCCCGGAGCGGTCTTGCAACGCTTGAGGCCAAGGCGACCAAGCCCAAAGAACTCGAACAGATTGCCGAGGGCTACCTTCTCCTGAGCGAAACACACCCGGATATCGCGCAAGACGCCGTTCGAGCCGCTGTCAGACTCCAGGAGCTCAAGCCCGGAAGTTCGAAGGGCTTCGTGCTTTCAGCAAGCGCATACTATCAGATGAAGGATTATCCGAATGCGGCGAAGGAGGCCGCTGCCGCGCTCAAGAGGAACCCGGACGATGAGGCGGCGCACACGGTGTACATGCTCAGCAAGGGGAGAACCTCCGTCAACGACGGCAAGACAGGGAAGCGAGGAAACCCCTCCGGCGAGGAACAGACCGTTGCCGCCAGCAGAGCATCGCCCCCTGCTCAGCCTGACCAAACCAAGGAAGAATCTGGGCATCGAGCTGCGAAAGCGAGAGCGACGACCTTTCGTGGAGTGCCGAGTCCCGTCATCATTGCCAACGAGGCCATCGCCAATACGCCTCTCGGCCCATTCAATGAGGGGCCCGCCAGTCCAGGCGATTCGCCGTTCAAGACGATTGTGACGGTAGCTCTCTCTTCTGCGGGAGCGCTACTTCTGTTCGGCGGTCTGGGCGGAAAGACGCTGGAGGAGAAGTTCCCCAATATCAGGCGCGACATGGGCATCGCCGCAGTCGTTGGGGGGAGCATCGCAGTCGCGATGATCTCTGCGCCCGCATTGTTCCGCACGGCGAAAGCGGCCATGCCTTCCCTGGTCACATACCTTTCGACATTAGAGCACCGTGCCGTTCCCATCGCGCAAAAGGCGCGGGCAGGGAGTTCGAGCATGTCAGGAGCAACATCTGCCGGCCAGCGGATTGGCACAGTCACGCACCCTATCGTGGAGACTGCCGTCCACGAAATACCTGCGATCAGCGGGAGCGCAGAACGATTGCGCAATATTCTCATCCCTGACGGACGGATGATTGGAGGCCCTGGGTCAAGTTCAGACATTCGCAGAGTCGCGGGTACGATCAGAGATGCAGAGGCAATGTTTGCCAGACTGACGCAAGGCACCGAATCCATGCCTCATCCCGGCAGGGGCGTCCTTGGCCGATTTGCGCGTCTGCCGGAGGGCGGAACCGTGGGCCTGCGCTACGCGTCCAAGAGTGGGCCTCCTACGATCGACGTGAATGTGCCAGGCTTCGAGATGAAGATCAAATTCCTCTCCCCATGAACGAAGCCAACTTTGTCAAGATCAAGAAAGACCTTCTTCGCGAATGCGAAGACGACTGGATAGCGCTCTGGTGGATTCTGGCAAAGGTGCGCAAAGTCTGTGGAGAGAATTGCAGCAACGACAAGGCAAGAGCACTGGTGATGCGCCTGGTTGCCGAACTTCTCTCATCCGGGAAGGTCGAGGCTGGCTGCCCGACCTCTACTGGAGGATGGAAACCCTGGCGCCTGAGCCACCCTGCCGCACTCACACGGATTGAAGCCGAATGGGACGCGCTCGGGGAAGATCCGGACATCGGCAAGGAACTCGTCTGGTTCACGGCCTCGCCGAGAGTGAGGCCCCATCAGTGATGACGCCGTTCAAGCGATGACATTCAAACTCCTCGACAGGGTCCGTCTCCGGTGCGACATTCCCAGGCGCAATCTTAGAAAGGGCCGAGTCGGCACAGTCGTCTTCATTTTCGACAAGCCCGAAAAGGTCGAGGCGCGCGGCATCATTTCGAGGATGGGGCTTCCACCTGCACAGGCACGGAGCGCAATCAGCGCCATCAGCAGAGGCACCACGTCCTCGAATTTCCGTATCGCGAAGGATGCGGAAGACGTGGTGATCCAGATAGCGCGAAAGGGCCGGGACGGCCATCAAATCTTTGAATACCGCATCTCGCAAACCGGCGAGAAGAACGTGACGCAAATGGCTTATGATGGGGCCGGCGACCTCGTCCACTTCCATCCGAAATGACCAGACCCAAGACCCTGACGAAGGACGACTTGGTCCGATTTGTCAGAGGCGAGAAGCCGTGGCGAATGCTTCTCTCCCATGGCATCTTCATCGAATTCATCGACAGGAAGGTGCACGCCAAGAGCTCCGGCGCATCTCCGATATCACCCGAAACAGCAGATGTCGCAGCAGGCTTTTCGCGTCTTGAGCGTGATAGAGATGCGCTTCGAGAATGGGCCGCCGTCGTGCTTGCGCTCGACCGGATCGACATGGGCAAACTGGACGCGAGCCCCGAAGGAGAACTCCTGCTGGAAGCGCTTTGGGACGCTTCCTTCGGGGAGGAGGTGTCCGCAAAGACTTGGAGTCTGGTTCGCCGCCTGGCCGCAAAGAAGCGACTTTGATGTTCCTCTCAAGGGCTTGCGGCTCGATGGGATAGAACCGGACCGCGACCTGGTCTAACCGGCCGGAAACCCGCTGCCCGTTGCCCGGGCAGGTTCCGCAGCCGCCAATCCCCATGAACGAAGCCAGCTTTGGCTCCATTCGCCGCGCCGCGTTTGCGCCGGCCCTCGATTCCCGCTAGAATCTCACCTTGGCTCTCCGCCGACTCGTCCTGCCCGTCTTAGCCTCCCTCCTCCTCGGAGCCTGCGCCTCCGTCGAGACGAAGCTCGCCGTCCAGGCGCCCCGGCACGCGGCCGCAGGGCCGCTGGCCCTGCGGCTGGCCAACGCGCGCCACTACATGGACCTCGACCAGTATCCCGAGGCCATCCAGGAGCTGCGCGACGCCGACCGCCTGGCGACCGAGACCGCCGACCGGCTGGCCGTGGCCGAGAGCCTGGGCCGGGCCTTCTCGGGCCTGCGGGACTGGAGGCAGGCCCAGGAGCACTATGCCCGGGGCGTGGACCTGGCGCGCCGGTCCAAGACCAGGGGGCCCCTGGTGGCCGACCTCCACGCGGGCCTGGGGGTCAGCCTCATGATGCAGTCCCAGTTCTCGATGGCGGCTGACAGCGCGCGCGCGGGCCTGGCCTCCGAGCCGACCGGGGCCGTGCGCAGGCGCATGGAGACCGACCTCGACCGGGCCCTCCTCGAGGAGGGCCTGGCCAAGGGAGAGACCCCGGTGGACGCGGGCGCGGCCAAGGCGCGCATCCGGCGCATCGTCGTGCTCGGCAACCGGGTGGAGCTCGACTACCTGCGCAGGAGGCTCCCGTTCCGGGAGGGCGACGAACTCGGCCCGGAGAGCCTGCAGAAGGCCCGGCAGAGCCTCTTCTCCATGGGCCTCTTCAAGAAGGTCGTGGTCTCCTCGGCTCCCGCCGGGCCCGGGGAGGCG
The DNA here is from genome assembly GCA_016218545.1 of Elusimicrobiota bacterium. Classification (GTDB taxonomy): domain Bacteria; phylum Elusimicrobiota; class Elusimicrobia; order UBA1565; family UBA9628; genus JACQWX01. The sequence goes on along the minus strand of JACRDQ010000014.1, from coordinate 86,316 downwards.
GACGTCTCGATCTTCGTCAGGGACGGCTGGTACCTCATCCCCATCCCCTTCTACACCGGCGGCTCGGGAGGGAGCAGGGGTGGAGCCTTCGTCTCGGGCCGCAACATCTTCAGGAAGAACGAGTCCTTCAACATCGTGGGCATGGGCGGCAAGTCGGGCAGCAGGGGCATGCTCGGGGCCAACTGGGAGGGCTGGTCCGGCAACCTCTTCTTCAGCAGGATCGAGTCCGTGGCCCGCAACTACTTCGACAACGGCACGAGCGCGGGCGGGGACTTCGGAACCGCCCCGGACGCCAAGGACCCCGCCAAGTACGGGGAGGTGACCTCCGAGTACACCAAGAGGCTCGCGGGAGCGGGCTTCACCCTGGGCATCCCCATCCTCGGGGAGTCCCGGCGGCTCTCGGCCGAGGTGGGATGGGACTTCCAGCAGATCGGCTACACGGCCCGGCAGGGTCTTGCGCCCAAGGGCGCGGGCCACCACAGCAAGGCGCACGTGGGCCTGCGCACGGGCTCCGGAGGAGGGGGCTGGGGGGACCTCGGCGCCCTCCTGGGCTACGGCCTGGCCGACATCGAGGAGCGCCTCAAGCCCCTGGCCAAGACGCGCTACGCCTACAACGCCGGCGCCAACCTCTACGGCGCGGCCCAGGCCAGCGGGTCGGATTTCTATTTCTGGTACGGGACCGTCGAGGCCGAGGTCTCGGCCTCCTGGGGCAGGCGCGAGCGCGCCTCCTTCAAGGTGGCCGGAGGCCACGGAGGCGGGCTGCCCGAGCAGCAACTCCTGACCACGAACGACGACGGCGGGCTCATGGGCTCCTATGCCCGGACCCACCGCGGCCGCGGGGTCGTGGGCGGATCGCTGAGCTACTCCTACCCGTTCCTGCTCTCGCGGCGCGGCATGGCCCAGCTCACGCTCTTCGGCGAAGGGGCCCTGGCCTGGACCTATGGCCGCTACCAGGAGAAGGTGGGGGCGGGCTTGAGCCTCTGGTACCGGTTCTGGCGCTTCCCCATCCCGCTTGGAGTGGGCTACACCCACAGCGTCGACGACATGGACGGCCAGATCTCCGCCGCCATCGGCGGCAGATTCTAGCCCTTCCTCCGGCCCGTCCACTCCTCCATGGCGCGGTGCATGCCCAGGAGGTCTCCGACCCAGTCCGTGATCCCCGGGCAGGTCAGGCCCTTCAAGGCCGGCACGAGCTTGACCATGAAGGGCTCGCGCACCCACAGCCGGTCGCGGGCCACGGCGTCGACCACCTTGACCGCCAGGTCCGCGGGGTCGAGCCAGGGGGTGAGGAGGGGAGGCTTGACGCCCTCGAACATCCCGGTCTTGACGAAGCTCGGGCACACGATGGTCACGCCCACGCCCATGCGCCCGGACTTGCGCAGCTCCAGGCGCAGGGACTCCCCGAACCCGATGACCGCGTGCTTGCTGGCCGAGTAGGCGGCCATGCCGGGCACGCCGAGGAGCCCGGCGGCCGAGGCCATGAGCACCACCCGGCCGGACCCGCGCTCGATCATGCCCGGCAGGAACGCGGCCGTGCACCACATGGGGCCGAGCACGTTCACCTCGAAGGTCCTGCGGACCGACTCCTCGCCGGCGGAGAGGAAATCCCCGCCGTGCACGATGCCGGCGTTGTTGTCGAGGACGTCCACCGGGCCGGTCTCCGCGGCGGCCAGGAACACCGCGGCCCGGTCCGAGACGTCCACGGCCCGGGCCGTCACCGGCCCGAGGGGGGAGAGCTCCCGGGCCGCGGACTCCAGGGACGCGGGGTCCCGGTCCCAGAGCGCGACCTTGGCCCCGGCCTTGAGGAAGAGCGCCGCCGCGGCCTTGCCGATGCCCGAAGCTCCGCCCGTGACGAGGACGACCCTCCCTTTGATGTCCATGCGCGGAGATGTTATCATTTCACCCATGGCCAAACTCTACTTCTACTACTCGGCGATGAACGCGGGCAAGAGCACCATGCTCCTGCAGTCCTCCTACAACTACCAGGAGCGCGGCATGGGCACCCTGTCCTTCGTCCCGGCCATCGACAAGCGCTTCGGCGCGGGCAAGGTCACCTCGCGCACGGGCCTGACCGCCGGCGCGGTCGCCTTCGACGACGCCTTCGACTTCTTCCGGCACGTGAGCGAGGCGCGCAAGGCCGACCCCAAGCTCAAGTGCATCCTCATCGATGAGGCCCAGTTCCTCAAGAAGGAGCAGGTCCTCCAGCTCAAGCGGATCACGGTGGAGCTCAAGCTCCCGGTGCTCGCCTACGGGCTGAGGACCGACTTCATGGGCGAGCCCTTCGAGGGGAGCAAGTACCTCCTCGCCTGGGCGGAGGATATCTCGGAGATCAAGACCATCTGCCACTGCGGCCGCAAGGCCATCATGACCCTGCGCGTGGACCAGGAGGGCCGGGTCCTGCGCTCCGGAGAGCAGGTCCAGATCGGCGGCAACGAATCCTACGTCTCCGTGTGCAGCGAGCACTTCCTCAAGGGCCAGCCGAAATAAGCCGCCCCGACGCGAGCGCCGGGGCGGCCTTGCGGGAAGGGGAGGATCAGCCTTCCAGGATCCTCTCCGCCTCCTCCTTGTCGTACTCCATGATGTAGGGGATGCCGCTGATGCGAGCGGCGTCCTCGGTGATGGGCACGATGTCGTCGCGACTGATGCTCTCCAGGTTGAACTTCCTGGCGCCGGCCATGAGCTGCCGCAGGCCCTGCGAGAGACGCTGCATGTAGCTGTAGACGCCGATGGCTCCCGGCGGGAGCTTCTCGAAGTCCTTGCCGAGACGCTCCTTGAGCTCGCTCGAGCAGACGAAGACTTCCTCGAGCGTGTTGCCGAACCGGCCGATGTAGACCGGCATGTCGCCCTGGCTGATGCGCTTGCCGATGGTCTTGCCGACCATGGCCGCGGTCAGGGGAGCGCGCGCCATCTCGATGCACTTGAAGTACGGGGCGCCCAGGGCCAAGGCCTTGAACATCTGGTCCTCGAAGGCCAGGCCGCCCGCCACGGCGATGGGGGGGACGTACTCGCCCCGCTTGGAGAGCTTCTCGCAGTATTGATACAGCAGCGAGAAGAGCTCGATCGGAGGGACTCCCCACTCGTTCATCATGCGCCACGGGCTCATGCCCGTGCCGCCGCCCGCGGCGTCCACGGTGAAGAAGTCGATCTTCGCCTTGGAGCAGAACTTGAGGGCGCGCGCCAGGTCCTGGGGCCGGTAGGCGCCGGTCTTGAGGAACACGTACTTGGCGCCCGCGTCGCGGAGCTCCTTGACGCGCTTCATGAAGCCTTCCTCGGTCACCATGCCCACCCGGGAGTGCCGTTCGAACTCCTTGAAGGCCCCCTTGTCGAAGGACTTGATGATGCGCGCGTTGGCGGGGTCCGGCAGGACCACGTAGCCGCGCTCCTTGAGGCGCTGGGCCTTCTTGAGGTTATGGATCTTGACCTCGCCGCCGATGTTCTTGGCGCCCTGGCCCCACTTGAGCTCCACGGCCTCCACGCCCAGCTTCTGCAGGGCGTACTCCTGCACGCCGAGACGGCCGTCCTCGACGTTGGCCTGGACCACCACGGCCCCATGGCCGTCGTCCCAGTCCTTGAAGAGCTTCACGCGGCGTTCGAGCTCAGGGGAGCGCACGACCCTCCCCTTGGAGATCTCGGACTCCATGTCCATGCCGCAGACGTTCTCGCCCACGGTGAGGACCACGCCGGAGAGGGCCGCGCCCGCGGCCAAGCCCTCCCAGTTCTTGGAGGCGATGTCGGTCGAGCCGAGGCCTCCGTAGACCACGGGCATGCGCAGCTTGATCCCGGGAGCCTGGCCGATCCTGGTCTCGAGCTTGACGTTCGGGAAGATGGCCTTGTCCGAGTCAGCCTCGATGCCCTTGGCTCCGACCACGCCGCCCATGATCTGGAAGTGGCTGAAGTCGACCGGGTAGCTCTTCTCGGCCGCCGTGGTCATGATGCCGAACGGCTGCGGATAGATGACCTCGCCTGCGCGGTAGGAGGATTTTCCGACCTCGCACATCCCGACGCAGCCGTCGACGCAGGTGACGCAGAGGCCGCTCCCCGGAACGACCGACCCGAGCGTGCGGTTCTTGGTTAGCGTCGCTGCTGTTGCGTTGTATTTGCTGTATGACATAGTTCCTTGTCTCCTCCTGATTCACCGCCCTTGTGCTTCTTCTCGCTGACGCAGGTCCCGCACACTCCCGTCGGGCCTAGGTAGCACATATAGTCGTCATAGTGGTCGATGCAGGTCGGCTCCAGGGTGAGGCACGACCCGCACACGGTCGTCGGAGCGTTCGGCCCCTGGCAGCGCAGGGTGCAGACCGGGCAGATGTACATGCACCCGCCGCAGGTCCGGCACAGCTCCGACTTCTTGTCGAAGGGGGTCGTGATGCGCCGCTTCTGCCCGCGGCCCACGAACTCGATGGCCCCCGACATCATCTGCTCCTTGCACATCCTCACGCACAAGCCGCAGAGGATGCAGTCCTCGTGCTTGGGCTTGAAGCGGCTCTTCTGCGCCCCGAACTTCGCCGCCAGGTCCTGAAGCACCTTGGAGGAGGGAACGAGGCTGACGAGAAGCTCGATGAGCATCTTCCGGGTCCGCGCCACGCGCTTGGTGTTCGTGCGCACCGCCAGGCCGTCCTCGGCAGGGTAGGTGCAGGAGCTGACCAACCGGGACTTGTCGCCCTGGCCGACCTCCACGACGCACAGCCGGCAGCCGCCGTAAGCCTCCAGGCCGTCCTCGTGGCAGAGCGTCGGGATCTCGAGCCCCAGGAAGCGCGCGGCCTCCAGGACGCTCGTCCCCGCGTCGACCGTGACGTCTAATCCGTCGATCTTCAGTGTAGGCATGGTTCTAGGCCACCAGGATCGCCTTGGGTTTGCACGCATCGACGCAGACGCCGCATCGGATGCAGCGGTCGGCGTCGATCGCGTGGGGTTTCTTGAACTCGCCGGAGATGGCGTCGACCGGGCACTGCTTGGCGCACACCGCGCACCCGATGCACTTGCCGCCGTCGATCGAGTACTTGATGAGGGCCTTGCACACGCCGGCCGGGCAGCGTTTCTCCTTGATATGCGCCTCGTACTCCTTCCGGAAGTACCGGAGGGTGCTCAGGACCGGATTGGGCGCGGTCTGACCGAGCCCGCACATGGAGGCGTCCTTGACCACCAGGGCCAGTTCCTCCAGGAGCGGCAGGTCCTCCTCGGTCCCCTTGCCGTCGCAGATGCGCGCGACGATCTCGTGGAGCCTGTCCGTGCCCTCGCGGCACGAGAGGCACTTGCCGCAGGACTCGTCCCGGAGGAAGTTGAGGAAGTACTTGGCCAAGTCGACCATGCAGGTCGACTCGTCCATCACGATCATGCCGCCCGAGCCCATGATGGAGCCGGCCTTGGCCAGGGTATCGTAGTCCACCGGCAGGTCGAGCATGCTCCGCGGGAGGCACCCGCCGCTCGGACCGCCGGTCTGGACCGCCTTGAACTCCCCGTCTCCCTTGATGCCGCCCCCGATGTCGTAGATGATCTCGCGCAGGGTGGTGCCGATCGGGACCTCGACGAGGCCCGTATGGGCCACCTTGCCGACCAGCGAGAAGATCTTGGTCCCGCCGCTCGACTCGGTGCCGATGCGCGCGAACCAGTCGCCGCCCTTGTTGATGACCACCGGGATGCTGGACCACGTCTCGACGTTGTTGATGTTCGTGGGCTTGCCCCAGAGGCCGCGCACGGCGGGAAAGGGGGGGCGCTGGCGCGGCTCGCCGCGCTTGCCCTCGACCGAGGAGATCAGCGCGGTCTCCTCGCCGCAGACGAAGGCGCCGGCGCCGCGCTCGATGTGGACGTCGAAGCTGAACTTGCCGCCGAGGATGTTCTTCCCCAGGAGCCCTGCCGCCCGGGCGTCCTCGACCGCCTTGCGGATGTTGCGGACCGCCATCGGGTACTCGTGGCGCACGTAGATGTAGCCCTCGGAGGCGCCGATGGCGAAAGCGCCGATGGCCATGCCCTCGAGCGTGGCGTGGGGGTTGCCCTCGAGGAGGCTGCGGTCCATATAGGCCCCGGGATCGCCCTCGTCGGCGTTGCAGATGACGTACTTGACGTCTCCCTTGGCGCGCCGGCAGAACTCCCACTTGAAGCCGGTCGGGAAGCCCGCGCCGCCGCGGCCGCGCAGACGCGATTTCTTGACCTCGGCGATGACCTTCTCGGGGTCCAGCTCGCCGACGGCCTTGGCCAAGGCCTGGTAGCCGCCGTTGGCGATGTAGTCCGGGAGGCTCTCGGGGTCCACCTCGGCGTTGGCCTTGGTGAGGAGCCGGCGCTGGGACTTATAAAAGGGGATCTCCCTGGCCAGGCGCGCCTTCTGCCCGGTCTGCGGGTCGGTGTAGAGGAGCTTCTCGAGGACATTGTTGCGCAGCACGGTCTCGGAGAGGATCTCCTTGGCGTTCTCGGGCGCGACCTTCTGGTACACGATGCCCTGGGGCGCGATGTGGACCACGGGCTCGATGTCGCAGAAGCCATGGCAGCCCGTGGACTTGATCAGGACCCTCTTGCCCAGGCCCAGGGCCTTGACCGCCGCCTTCATCGCATCGACGAACTCGCCCGAGCCCTTGGCCAGGCCGCAGGTGCCCGAGGAGATGGTGACGACGTGGGAATAGGCCTCGCGCTCCTTGGCGATCCTGGCCTGCTCCTTGACGAGGTCCTTGAGGTTCTTGAGCTTGGTGGCGGGCATGTCGTTGTCCCTCAGTGGGCCTTGAAGAAAGTGCCGTAAGTCTCGTAGAACATCCGGAGCTCCTGCTCGGGATCCTCGAACTCGACGAGGTGCTTCTTGCAGCCCCTCCGCGAGCAGATCTGGATCTTGCCTCCCTCGAGCAGAGAGAATCCCACCATGGGGGCCTCGCAGACCTCGCACATGCGGGAGGCCTTGAGCTCCCCCTTGCAGTGCGGGCAGAAGAAATTGGAGACCTTGCCCTCGGGACAGGGGACCTCGATGTCGATATGGTAGCTCCCGTAGAGCGAACTCAGGTGAAGGGAGCCTTTCTTGCCGGCGTAGGCGACCTCCACGGCGATGGAAGGCAGGTTGTCGATCCTGTGCTTGCCGTCCATGAGGGACTTCCCGCACGTCGGGCATTTGACGTGGACTTCGATCATTTCGCGACCTCCGCGGTCCTGGCCGGTTTCTCCACGAGCTTGCGGGCGCCTTGCGGCGTCACGTTCCCGTGGTACTGGCCGTCCTTGACGACCACCGGGCCGATGGCGCAGCAGCCCAGGCAGGCGACCGTCTCGAGCGAGTAGTTCCCATCCGGCGTGGTCTGCCCCGGCTCGACGCCGAGCGTCCGGCTGAGCTCGTCGACCACGCGGGTCACGCCGCGCACGTGACAGGCCGTGCCCACGCACGCCGTGACGGTGTGCTTGCCCGGGGCGTTGAGCCGGAACATCCGGTAGAAGGTGGCCACGCCGAAGATCTCGGGCAGGGGCACCCCGAGGAAGACGGAGGCCTTCCTCAACGCGTCTTCCGGGAGATAGCCGTAGACATCCTGGATGTCCTGCAGGACGGAGACCGTGTCGCGGGCCCGGCCCTCGTAGGACTTGAAGATCCGGTCCAGCCGCGGATCGCCGGCCTCGCTGCCCTTCGTCGTTTTGGTCTTGTTCTTTTTCATTCCATTCGCTCGCGTGCGGTTTGCCATCTCCCATGGGAACTCGCAACGGAACAGCCAGCGAGGTCCCTCCGGCATCCGGTCTGCGGCGTCCGGACAGTCCCATTTTATTGCATAATCTTCCCATGAGCAAGACATTTGTCATCTCCCTCCTGGCCGTGCTCGCAAGCGCCGTAGGCTGGAGCGCGGCTGTCCCCAGCCCCATCGTGCAGGACCGCGGCGAGTGCGAATGGAAGACCTCCGGGAGCATGCCCCCCGGGACGGAGTACTGCCTCCTCTATGAGGACCCCAAGACCCACGCGGTCGAGCTCCTGGCGCGGTTCAAGGCCAGGCTCCGCGTCCCGTCCCACCACCACACCAACGGAGAGACCCTGGTCATCGTCCGCGGCAAGCTCGGCATCGATTTCGGCTCGGGCGAGCGCGTGCTCGGCCCGGGCTCCTTCGTCAGGGTCCCGGCCGGGATGCCTCATTCCACGCGGGCCGCGGGCATGGGGGCGCTTGAGATGCTGGTCGTCATGACCGGCTCCTACGACGTCCTCGGGCTGGAGCACAAGAAGGCCGAGTAGCGAGGCCGTCCAGGACCTCGGCGACCGCACGGTCCAGCAGGCCGAGGTACTTCTCCGCGTCGTACTCCAGTCCCTCCTCCATGAGCTCCAGCGGCCGGGCGCGCTCCTCCCGGCACCGGTCCCGGGACGACACCACGACGTAGCGCACCGTCTCGCCAGGCGCCAGGTCCGCTCCGGCGCGGCAGAGGTTCCTGGCCGCCACGCTGCCCAGGGTGTCCCGGGAGTATTCCTCGGGCCTCTTGGAGATATGGAAGGCGATGGCCAACTCCGGCGCGGTGACCGCGCCGCTGCGCAGGCGCTCGCGGCACTCCTCGACCGCGGCGTCCAGCTCCCCGAGCAGGGCGCGGCAGCCTGCCAGGCCGTCGGCGCGGCTGAGGCGCTCGAGGAGGGACTCCTGAAGCGCCCTGATCAGGGGAGGGGTGTCGCGCCTGCGGCAGGCCAAGCCCCGGACCTTGAGGCTTGAGTCGAGGAACGCGCCGAAATACCGGCCCGGCACGCCCATAAGGGGGTCCTGCGCCGAAGGGCAGAACCTCAGCCACTTGTAGACGCCCTCGACGCCGATCGGAGCCCCCGCCGCGGCCTCCATGGCGGCCTGGGCCGCTCCCATGGGCACACCCGGCGCCAGCTTGACCCATAGGGAATCCACCAGGCCGTGCAGGACCCGGCCGCCCAGGCCCTCGACCGCCTCCTTGGCGCGGAGCAGGCTCTCGCGGCCCCAGGCGGTCACGCACTCGTGCGCCTCGATCCTGCCGAACCTGGCGTTCTTGTAGCCCAGGTACCCGAAGCAGGTCACCAAGCACCACTTGTGCGCCGAGGCGCGGCGCTTGCACGCCTCCCGCAGCTCCGGCGCGGCGTCGGGAGACTTCGACAGCGCCTTGTAGGCTCGGCGCTTGGCCAGGAGGGGGGCGAGGACCTTCGGGACGAGGCCGCCGCGGAGCCGGCAGAGGTGGTGGGCCGTGCCGGGCACGCGGTTGTCCCGGCAGCAGGGGCAGTTCACGGTCTCAGGCGAGATGTTGTGCCGCACCATCAGCTCGGGGTACATGGACACGAAGTCGTACTCGACGACACCCTCGTGCCAGCCCGGCTCGGGCTCGTAGACGAGCCCTCCCTTGTCCGCGTCGAGGAGCTCGGACGCGGGCCTGAAGTCCTCGGCCTGGGCCTTGGTGGAGGGGATGAGGAGCCCCTCCTTCCACGCCCGGTCGAGCTGCATGGAGGACAGCGAGGTGCCGATGGTGCTGCGCGCCGCCCGCTGGACCGGGAGCTTGGCCACGCGCGCGATCTCGAAGAGACCGTCGAAGCCGGTCTCTTTCAGGAGGAACGAGTTCTTCAGGTCCAGGTGCCACCGGCCGAAGAGATAGCGCGCCCCTCCCTGGTACACGGTCCGGCCGTAGGTGTAGAAACTCCTGGCCGAGCGGCCCGCCACCCCGCGCCGTGCGTCCCGGGAGAACGGAAGCGCGACCCCGCAGCGCCTGGAAAGCTCCAGGAGGTGCGGCACGAGGAAGCTGTCTCCCCAATCCGTGGTCAGCACGTCCGGGTCCCACTCCGAGAGCCTGGCCGCGAGGGTCTCCAACTGCTCCTCCTGGCTGCCTTCCAGCTCGGAGCCGCGGCCGTCGCGGGTCAGGACCAGCCTGCCCCTGGGCGCGTGGTTGGGGTCCAGGACCCCGGCCACCTCGGAGCGGGACAGGGCCAGGTGCGCGACCCTCAGGTCCGGCAGGGCGTAGTCCGCGGCCCAGGGGTCGTCCTTGAGCTCCCAGGACCTGAGGACCCCGCCCTCGATGTCGAAGCATGCCCGGGCCAGGGGGACGTGCCCCCGGTCGTAATGGTAGGCCTGGACCGGGTGGATGTCCGCGCCGTAGAGCTCCAGCCCGAGCCCCTCGAGGCGGCGGATGACCGGAGCCAGGCGCGACGGAGGCAGGCGCGCCTCCAGGACCGGGACCGCCCTCCTGGAGAAGAGCTCCGTCCTCTCGGACATGACCGCGGCCGCGGGGAAGGTCAGGCCCTCGATGAGGGCCTTGGCCCGCACAAGGAGGGGCATGGGCCCGCCGCAGCAGAAGACGAAGAGCCACGGGTCCAGGAAGCGCTCGCGCCCGCCGTCAAGGGCCGCGACCCAGACGGCCATGCCGTCTCCGTCGGGATAGGCGTCGAAGAGCCAGCCGTCGAGCAGGGGCACGAGGTCCCTACTTGTCCGGCTCAGGAGGACGGGTCCCGCGCTCGAGCTCCAGGACCCTCCCGGCCAGGCCCACCAGCATGCCCATCAGGGCGGACTCGAGCGCCGTGGGACGGCCCGCCATGGAGGCGGGAGCCGCGTGGCGCCTGGCCCAACGCCAGAGGCTGTCGTACGCCTCCTGGTCCTCGCGCCGCAAGGCGCGGCGGAAGGGCTCCCACCCCGCGGCCTCGGCCGTGAGCGCCTGGATGATGGTGGGAAGGGTGCGGCCCATCTTTACCCTCGGAAAGAGGCGCTCTTTCCGAGGGCTCTCTTTTCTCCGTCGCCGTTGTCTTTCCCTTCCCCCAGATACATGTATGCGTTTGCCGTTCGTTGCAACTCGAGGCACAGGTCGGCACATCCCGGGGGCGGCTTGCGCCGGACCGCCAGGACCAGCCACACGGCAGGAAGGGCCCGCATCCCGGCCAGCACGCGCTCCCAGACCCGGGCTGCCTTGCCCGCCGGAGCGTCCGGGTCATGGAGGAGGGCGAGGGGATCGCTGAGCACGACCGGCTCGCCCCTCCAGGAGAGAGGGAGCTTTTGGCACACCACGGTCTCGAGCTGGAACATGTTGAAGGGCCGGGAGAGCCGGACTCGGCTCAAGGCCTGCCTGGGGTCCAAGCCCCCGGCTCGGCAGGCGCTGCCCAGGCCGTAGGCGTCGAAGGCGTTGCCGGCGTCGATCCAGAAGAGTGAGAGGCCGGCCGCCAGGCCCTGCGCCAGGCCCCGCAGCAACCGCGGCGCGGCCTCGGAGGGGCCTTGCAGCGCGTAGAGCCCGGGGAGCGCGGGAAGCGGGCTCTCGAGCAGGTCACGGCTCATAGTGGCGGAGGATGCCCACGACCTTGCCCATGACCGAGAACTCCCCGGTGATGGGCTGATAGCCCGAGCGGGCAGAGGAGAGGAACCAGCCTCTGGCCCCCCTGCGGAGCCTCTTGATGACCCCGTCCTCTCCCACGAGCGCGGCCACGATGTCGCCGTCGTCGGCGCTCTCCTGTCGCCGGACGAGCGCGAGGTCCCCGTCCAGGATGCCGGCGTCCGTCATGCTCTCCCCGCGCACCCTCAGCATGAAGTGCGCGCCCCGGCTCGCGGCCCGGTCGATGCCCAGCCAGCCTTCCACGTCCTCCTGGGCGATGGGACCGGGACCCGCACCGGCCCGGCCCAGGATGGGCAGGCGGAAGGGGCCCTCCACCGGCACCAGGCCCCGGCTGCGGGAGCGCGAGCGCGCGAGGAGACCCGCGCGCTCGAGGGCCTTGAGGTGGAACGCCACGGAGCCCGGCGAGGCGATCCTCAACCGGAGCCCGATCTCCCGCACCGTGGGGGGAAAGCCCCTCTCGGCGATGGACTCGGCGATGAAGGCGAGGATCTTCCGCTGAAGGGGGGTGGCTTGGGGATCCATACCCCCAGTGTACTGTACAAATGTACACTAGTCAAGGGGGCCAGCGGAACGCCTGGTCGGAGCTCCGCTGGCGCTATTGCGGGGCGAGGATGACCCCGCGCCCGGTCGCGCCGTCGATGCGGATGTCGAGCGGCTTAGGCAGGCGCACGTGGCGCAGGAGATCGCTCTCGCCGACGGCGGGCTGGCGCCTGAGCCAGTCCCAGCGGATCGCGGCCCCGCGCTCGCCGGGGCGCACGGTGAAGTAGCCCAGCCCCAGGGAGGTGATGTTGTGGAAGAAGTGCGTCCCGTAGGACGGGTCGACCACGAAATCCTTCAAGCTCGTCTCCACGATGACCCGCGAGGAGGATATCTGGTGCCAGCGCACCGGGATGCCCAGGTTCGGGTCCGCCGAGCCCCAGCGGCCCGGTCCGATGAGCAGGCAGTGCCTGCCTGCGTCCCGCAGGGCCTTGTTGATCGCGCCGATCTGCTCCGCGATCTCCACGGTGCGGGCCGAGTCGAACCGGTCGGGCCTCACGTAGACGATGTCCGAGATGTCGGCGACGACGCCGTTGCCGAAGACCCTGGGGCTCGAGCAGACCACGCGGCCCCTGGCGAAACCGTCCAGCCGCACCTTCCGCGCGCCCGCGTGCGACATCATGGGCCGCATCTGCAGGATGGCGAACTCGTGGAGGCCCTCGCCGTCCTGGTCGAGGTTGACGGCGAACTCGACCTCCGCGTGGAAGCCCATGGCCTCCCTGGCCATGCTGGTGAGCGTGCTGAGGACCTCGCCGAGGGGGAAAACGTCGTTCTTCAGGATCGGAGCGAAGGTCACGATGCGGGTCCCGGGTCGGGAGGTGCCGTCATAGACGCTGTCGTTCTCCGGGGAGTAGGTGGAGGCCACGGCCGCGAGCGTACCGTCCGCCTCGGCGTCCTCGAGCCCGTGCCAAGCCAGGCTGGGCTCGCAGTCGTAGGCCAGCTCCCCGGCGGGACCCTTGAGCTCCATGGCCAGGAACTCCCGCTGGGAGCAGGCGAGCATGTCCTTGACCGTCGCGAATTGATGGAGGCGGTGAGGATGGCGCGGGGAGAAGCGCAGGGACCGGTAGCCGTCCATGATGGCCCGGCCCAAGCCCAGGGCCACGTGCGCCGCCCCGTCCTCGGCCCGGACCGGAGGGACCGGGTAGTAGTTGTAGGATTGCGCCACCCCGGAGAAGCTCGGGTAGAACCGCCGGCCCCCGCCCCGGACCTTGCCGACGAGGTGCTGGATGATGACGGCCATCTTCTCCTCATCGGGGAGGTGCGGGGTGAACCGCAGGAAAGAGCGCGCCTCGACCGAGAAGGTCGAGGCGTAGACCAGCTTGACGGCCTTGGCGAGTTCGTCGAGCCGGCGCTGCGGGTCGGGGTCGTCGTTGGCCAGCATGTAGGTCTTGTAGATCCCGGCGAAGGGCTGGGCGCGCGAGTCCTCCAGGAGGCTCGAGGAGCGCACGGCCAGCGGCCCGCGAAAGCGCCCGGAGATCGTGCTCAGGTCGGCCATCACGCAATCAGGCAGCTCCGCCCAGGCGAAGGCCTCGCCCAGGGACGCGTTGTCGCGCTCCTCGCGCGCGAACGGGCCCAGGCCGTTGCGCTCTATGAACCAGTCGAAGACGTCGGTCGAGATCACCGAGGTGTGCGGCACGGTGACGCGCACCCCCTTGAAGCGGCGGGCGAGATCGGTCTTCGAGAGCAGGAAGTTGATGAAAGCCAGGCCGCGGGCCTTGCCTCCGATGGAGCCCTTGCCGATCTTCATGAAAGGGCTGCCCTCCTCGAAGAACCGGCCGTCGAACTGGATGATGGTCCCGAGCTGGGTCCGGCTCAGGAATTGCTGGATGGTATCGATGAGCAGCCGGCGCAGCCCCGCGATCTGCGCGAACTCGCTGACCTTGCGCGGCCGGATGTGGTAGGCGATCTCGAACTCCGTGCGCGCCATGAGCCACTTCGAGAAATGATTGCGGTTCGCGTGGAACTCGATGGACGCGTCCGGCACGGTCTTGAGCGCCGTGATCATGCCGTGGAGGTCCGCGGCCCGTCCGAATTCCCGGCCCCCCTCGTCGCGGAAGACGAAATCCCCGAACCCGAAGTAGTCGAGGATGAAGTCCTGCATCTGCTGCGCGGCCTCGGGGGAGCTCTTCTGGAGGAAGGAGGCGCCCACGCCTGCCGCCGCGGGGGCCATGCCGGCGTCCGAGGACTGCACCAGCACCGGCATGTCCCGGACGACCCCCTTGATCCGCTCGGTGAGGACGAGCCCGGCCTTCGGGTCGTCGGCGCCCTGGCGGCGGAACTGGACGTCCGTGATGACGCCCAGGAGGTTCCTCTGGTAGCGCTCGAAGAGGGCCCAGGCCGACTCGAAATCGCGCGCCAGGAGGATCTTGGGCCGGGCGCGCATGCGCAGCATCTTGTGCGAGAGGTTGATCCCCTCGGCCATGAGGCGCTGGGTCTGCTTCATGAGCTCGGAGTAGAGGAGGGGGAGGTAACTCGAGTAGAAGCGGACCGAGTCCTCGACCACGAGGATGGCTTGCACGTTGGAAAGACCGATGTCATGGTCGACGTTGCGCTCGTCCTCGATGAGCTTGACGATGGACATGAAGATGCGGGGGTCCCCGAGCCACACGAAGATCCGGTCCACCGCGGCCTTGCCCTCGTCGCTAAGCTGGGCCACGTCCATCGCGCTGAAGCACAGCAGGATGACCGGCAGGTCCGGGCGGACGGCCTTGGCGCCGCGGGAGAAGGCCGGGATGTCGAGGCTCCCGACCGCGCCCATCACGATGACCAGGTCGAATCTCTCCTTGCTGATGCGCTCGATGGCCTCGCTCGGAGCGGAGACGCGGGTCACGCGCGGAGCGTAGCGGAGGTTCAGGTCGAGGTACTCGCTGAAGACCAGCTCGGTCAGCGCGTCGTCGTCGGCCAGGAGGAAGGAGTCGTAGGGAGCGGCGACGAGCAGCACCTCCCGGATGCGGAAGGGCATGAGCTTGTCGAAGCCGCCGAATTGGATGTCGTAGGCCCCGACCGAAGGGACGACGGGCTCGTTCGCCATGCGTGGGAGCGTGGCGCGGCTCCCCAGCCGCCGCGCCGCGCCGTTCTCGCTAGGGAACCCCTAGACGAGCCCCTGATCCATCATGGCGTTGGCGACCTTGAGGAACCCGGCGATGTTGGCGCCCATGACGTAGTTGCCGGGGTCGCCGAACTCCTGGGCCACGGTCACGCACGAGTGGTGGATGTTCACCATGATGCCGTGGAGGTGCCGGTCGACCTCCTCCCTGCTCCAGCTCATGCGCATGGAGTTCTGCGACATCTCCAGGCCCGAGGTCGCGACGCCGCCGGCGTTGGACGCCTTGCCGGGGGCGAAGAGGACCTTGGCCGCCTGGAACGCCGCGACCGCCTCGGGCGTGGAGGGCATGTTCGCGCCCTCGGTCACGCAGACGCAGCCGTTCTTGAGCAGCTCCGCGGCGTCCTTGCCGTCGAGCTCGTTCTGGGTGGCGCACGGGATGGCCACGTCGACCTTCACGCCCCAAGGCCTCTTGCCGGCGTGGAACTGGGCCCCTTTGAACTTCTCGGCGTACGGCGACACGACGTCCTGCCCCGAGGCGCGGAGCTTGAGCATGAAGTCCACCTTCTCGCCCGAGACCCCGTCCTCGTCGTGGATGAAGCCGTCCGGGCCCGAGAGGGTGACCACCTTGCCGCCCAGCTCGTTGACCTTCTGCACGGCCCCCCAGGCGACGTTGCCGAAGCCCGAGACCGCCACGACCTTACCCTTGATGCCCTCGCCCCTCGTCTTGAGCTGCTCCTGGGCGAAATAGACCACGCCGAACCCCGTGGCCTCGGGCCGGACGAGCGAGCCGCCCCAGTTGAGGCCCTTGCCGGTCAGCACGCCCGTGAACTCCCTGGTGAGGCGCTTGTACTGCCCGAAGAGGTAGCCGATCTCGCGGCCGCCCACGCCGATATCGCCCGCCGGGACGTCGACGTCCGCGCCGATGTGGCGGAAGAGCTCGGTCATGAAGCTCTGGCAGAAGCGCATGGTCTCGGCGTCGCTCTTGCCCTTGGGGTTGAAATCCGAACCGCCCTTGCCGCCGCCCATGGGCAGGGTGGTCAGGGAGTTCTTGAAGATCTGCTCGAACCCGAGGAACTTCAGGATGCTCAGGTTCACCGACGGGTGGAAGCGCAGGCCGCCCTTGTAGGGCCCGATGGCGCTGTTGAACTGCACGCGCAAGCCTCGGTTGACGTGAAACTCGCCCTTGTCGTCCATCCAGGGCACGCGGAAGATCACGACCCGCTCGGGCTCGACGAGACGCTCGATGATCTTGGCCTTCCGGTACTCCGGATGGCGCTTGAGGACCGGGACCAGGGTCTCGACGACCTCCTGGACGGCCTGATGGAACTCCTTCTCCCCGGGGTTCTTCGCGGTCACGTCCTTCATGACCTGCGCGACGAACGGGTCGAGATGTCCTGCCCTATGGCTGGCGATGGCTTCCGCCATGACTCCTCCTCGATAGCGGGAGGTGAGGCCCGCACAGCCCTACGTTAACTCTTTACCGGAGCCCCGTCAATACGTCGGGAGGGAGGCCTGGCTGGCGGCGGGAAGCCGGACGCCTTCAGGGCCGGACCAGGCCGGCCTATCGGCAGGAGCAGTTGCTGTTGGTGATCTCGTGTTTGATGAGCTGGCAGTTGCCGTGGAAATATGTGATCCCGCAGTATTGCTTCTGCTTCTCGCAGAGTTGAGGGCAGGCAGACGCGACGTCCTGCTGCCGGCCGGAGAAGGCGGAGGAGTCGATCTTGGCGGACTCGATGTCCTTGGCGCTCTGGATGTTCACCTTCCGGTCCCAACGCGCCTTGTATTCGGCCTCGGACTGCACCAGGTAGGCCTTGAGCTTCTGGGGGTCCGGATACCTGGCTTTCAGGAGCGCCAGGGTGGTCGCGTCGGGAGGTCCGTCTCGAAGGGCGGGAATCTGCTCCTGCATATAGACCCCTAGGAATGCGTCGTAGGCGGCCTGCAGCTCCCTCTTGGACTCTTCGGATATCGGGCTGGCGAGCGCCTTGTGGAGCCGCCCCGGGACCTGGGGCAGGTCGCCGGGGGCGACCCTGCGGTTCATGAGGTCGTCGCGCAGCGCTTGCGCCTCCTCCTCGGCCTTGGCCCGGGCCAGCTCCTTGCGCGCCTTGCAGACCGAGGCCAGGTCGGTCTCCAGACCGACGGAACCGCCGGCGACGTAGCTGGTCTTGGTCCAGCGGCCGCCGCTCTCGTTGAAGCCCATCGAGGCCAGGCCCGAAACCTCGTCTTCCGTCAGAGGCATGACCCGGAAATCGCACATCTTGTCCGCCGGGGGGGCGGCGCTCAGGCGCGCGGGGAGCGACAGGCAGGCGCAGGAAAAGGCGGCGGCGAGGAGCCGGGGCAGGGTCTTCATGGGGCTCTCCTTTGACGACTCGAATAGTGTAGCCCGCGTCCCTTGACATGTCAAGGGGCAGCGCCCGCCCCCGCCCGCCCCCGCATGGAGCCGTCCAGGCCGGCGGGCGTCCCGCCCACAGGGGCGCGAAAATCTGTATAATCCCGCGGTGCTCAAGGCCCTCACCCCCAACCCCGAGACCGATTCCTCGCGTCCGGCCACGGCCCAGGCCCTGAGGATCGAGCTCTGCCGCAAGCTCTTCCACCTCTGCAGCCTCCTCTACCTCGGCGCTTTCCTCCTCATCGGGCCGGACCGGATCCTCGCGTCCATGCTGCCCTGGATGGCGGCGGTCTGGGCCTTCGAGGCGCTCCGCTTCCACACCGCCTGGGGTCGGGCCGCGGTCCAGCGCCTCTTCGGCTTCATGATCCGGGAAAAGGAAGCCGCGCACTACACCGGGTTCTTCTACACCACCCTGGGAGCCCTGCTGGTCTTCATCTTCTTCCGGGCGCATCCCGGCATCGTGCAGACGGTCCTGCTCTACCTCGCCCTGGGGGACTCCGCCTCGGCCCTCGTGGGCCTCTCCTGGGGCCGCCACCCCTTCTGGGTCTTCGGCCGCAAGAGGACCTGGGAGGGCTCGGCAGCGGGCTTCTCCGTGGCCCTGGCCGTGGGCCTGGCGAGCGGCCTCTCGCCCGGCCTGGCCCTGGCCGGGGCCGCCGCCTTCAGCGCAGCCGATATCCTTCCCCTGCCGCCGGACGACAACGTCTGGATCCCGGTGCTGCCGGGGGCAGTCCTCCTGGGAGCCTCCCTATGGTGAACGAACCCGCTGTCCCGCAGCCGACGAAGACTCCCTGGGCGTGGCTCGCCGCCTGCGTGGCCCTGGGCGCCGCGGCCGGAGTCCTGGCCTATTCCATGCTGGGCAGGGGAGCGGGCCCGAGCGGGGACCGCATGCCGGACATCCGGCTCCAGACCCTCTCCCAGCAGACCGGGCCCTCGCTCTCCTCCTGCGCGACCGCGACCTGCCTCACGGTCTACGTCGCGCCCTGGTGCGGCTACTGCCGCAGAGGCACCCCGGTCATCCTGGCACTCCGGAAGCTCCTCGCGGACAACGGCGTCTCCATGCGAGTCATCGTGGGCATGGACGCCATGGAGGCCGTGCGCGCCTACGCGGCCGAGTTCGGCCCGGACACCCTGCTCGACCCGGACGGCGCCTTCCGCGTCTCCGGGGTACCCCACTTCCTCGTCTCGGACGCCTCGGGAGCCATCACCAAGAGGGTGCCGGGCCTGCCGCCGTACGACGAGCCCGAGGGCGTGGCCGCCTACCTTGGCCTGCCCCACGCCGCCGCGGCGAGGTAGCGCCCCGCCTCAGGGGAGCCTGGTCCAGACCGCGTAGTCCTTCCCGTGCGCGGCCAGGCGCCAGCCTTCGCCGGGAGACCAGTCGTCAGGACCGATCTTCACCGCGACCTTGCCGTCGATGAAGGCCGCGTAGCGGCCGCGGTCCGCGGCCGCGACCGAGACCGCGCTCTCGGCGCCCACGCCGGCGGCCTTGCGCAGAGCGATGAGGGCCCTGAGCTGGTCCCGGAGCCCCCAGTCGAAGTAGTGCGGCCAATAGACGCACGGCACCCCGGGATGGGTGAGGATGTAGGCGTAGCCCTGCATGACCTTGTCCCCAGGGAAGGGCCAGTGGTTCTGGCCGCCGCCCCCGCCGGTGCTGGCCCCGGTGTCGTGGTTGTCCACGAAGGTCACGGCCTTGGCGGGCCGCCAGCCGATGAGCCCCGGAGGCCCGCCGCCCGAGTCGCGCAGGCGCCAGTATTCCCTCGCGCCGACCGCGTGCTGGAGCACGCCCTTGGTCGTGAAGTCGAAGACGCTGATGCGGCCGGAGACCGAATCCAGCCAGTCGGCCAGGGCCCGGCGGTGGCGGTCCGCGTCGTTGAGGTCGAGGTCGTCCCAGATCTCGCCCACAGCGAAGGCCGGAGAGGCGGCCTCCGCGTACATCTGGAAATACCGCGGCGCCACCCCGCGGACATAGTCGAACCTCCAGCCGTCGTAGCCGATCTCGCTCCTCAGCCAGGAGAGCCAGGCCTTGACGCTCTCCTGGACGTAGGCCTTGGAGTGGTCGATGTCCCGGGCCGCGTGGTAGCCCTTGCCCGTGTCCGGGGCCCCGCGGGCGCCGGCCCACTCGTCGTCCGAGCAGACCGCGTCCGGGCCCCAGGCCGGGTCGGTGAAGTCCGCCCAATCGCGGGTGCCCACGCGGTGGTTGATGACCACGTCGGCCACGGCCTTGACCCCGCGGCGATGCAGGGCCGCCACCGCGGCCTTGAGCTCGGCGGTCGTGCCGTAGGCCGAGTCCTGGACGAAGAGCCTGTTGGGCAGGTAGCCCTCGTCGCTCATCGCGGCCGAGGAAGGGGGGAACCACACGAGGTCGAAGCCCGCGGACGCGATCTCCTGGGCCTTGGACGCCAGCACGCCCCACCAGGGCCTGGTCATGTGCGACTCCCAGTGGAAGCCCTGAAGCATCACCGCCCCGCTGCCCCGCGACCGTGCAGCGCCGGCCGGGGCCTGGGCCCTGGGCCGGAACCCGCGGGTCTCGACTGGTTGGGCGCCGGCGGACCCGGCAGCGGAGTTGAGCTGCTCGATGGCCTGGCCGAGGCAGACCAGGGGTGAGAGTGCGAGGATGAGGGCCGGGAGGAGCGTCCGCACCGGTCGCATACGGACATTATAGGGCCGGGAGGCCCAAAAGCGAGGGTCTCTGGGCCTAGGCCTGGGCTGGGCCCTTGGACCCAGGCGCGGACAGGCTCCTCGGGAACCAGCCCGAGCGCAGGCCCACGAGCACGGCGGAAAGCACGGCGATGGACACGACCCCGGCCACGGGCAGCCCGGCCAGCAGGCCCACCAGAGGGCTCAGGACGGAGACCAGGATGTTGTAGGCGCTGTGCGCCGCCGCCGGAGCGGCGAGGTTCCCGGTCCGCAGGTAGAGCAGTCCCAGCACGATGCCCAGCACGAACTTGAGGACGAAGAGGTTCAGGGTGAAGCTGTGGACCGGAAGGTGCACCAGGCTGAAGACCGCAGACGAGAGGATCAAGGCCGCGGGCACGGCCCAGCGCCAGCCCCGGGCCTCGAAGCGCTTCCTCAGCCAGGGCAGCATGCCGGCCCGGAACATGACCTCCTCGCCGGTGGCGAGCACGATGGTCGAGAGCATGGACAGGGCGACCATGGCCGGGAGCGACTGCAGGAGCAAGGCCGAGAGGGCCGTGGCGAGCAGGCCCGCACCTGCGACAGCCAAGCCCCGGCCGGGCCTGCCCGGAGTCAGGGACGCGATGCCTTTCTTGATGGCGAAGAAGCCGAGGACCGGGATGAACATGGTGAAGACCGTCCAGAACAGGGCGAACGGCGGGCCGAAGGAAGGGAACGCCACGGTCAGGTGCCTGAGCAAGGGGAAGGGGTGCAGGCCCAGGGCGCCGTCCACGGGATCGAGGGCGAAGGCGGTGGCGATCGGGGAGACCACGAGAGCCAGACCGTAGAACGCGCCGCGGGCGAGGTTGCGCAAGTCCGTCAGCCGGGAAGGGGGTTCCTGCTTGGCCGACCCCGAGGCTCCGGCCTGCGGCACCGAGACCTGCGCCCTGCCGGCAGCGGCGCGCCACGGCATGAGGCGCTCGAGCATGGTCTTACGCGACGAGCCCTGCCGCGCCGAGACCGCGCTGACGCCGGAGCCCGTGCCGCGGGACTCGCCGAACGTGACGCCCGAGAGGGACTTGGCTCCCTCGGCCGTGGCCTGGGAGTCGATGCCGGAGAGTGATCCCTTGGCAGCCGAAAGCTTGGAAGCGGCCTCGCCCGCGACCGGCGCCGAGGCGTCGACCCCGGCCTCGTTCTCGAGGCCCAAGGTCCCCACGAGCGCGGACGCAACCGGCAGGGCCGCGTCTTCGGAGGCGGTCTTGGACAGGCCTTCCTTGGAGACTGCTGACGGGATCGCATCGGCGCGGCCGGCCTCTTCGCCGGCCAGGACCGGGACCTCGGCGGAGACCGGCCCGACCGGGTCAGGGATGGAGGGGGAGACCTCGAAAGCCGCGTCCTCCAGGCCCGCTCCGGGCGCCGCGAGCAGGGAGGGGGTGATGGCGGAGAGGCTCAGGACGACCGGGGACGGTGAGGCCGCGCCTCCGGCGGTCCGGCCCGGCAGGGAGGCGCCGGAGACCGCGGGGAGAGCGATCCCTGTGCGCGCCACGGTCTGGCCCGAGACGGAAGCCGGGAGGAACAGGGCGGCGAAGAGCGGGATGACGGCCATGGGGCGGCTGAGGCTTTTCATGACCTGAAGATGATAACACGCATGGGCGGCCTCGACATGCGCCCTTGGTCCCAGGCGGGGGACGACATAGGGCCCACCGGCGAGGGGGGCTATCAGCGGGAGAGGAGGCCTTCGAGCACCAGCAGGAGCTCGTCGGGATGCTGGGACTTGACCACGAAGTGGTCGGGCCGCCCCTCCACGATGGTGTCGAGCATGCTGCCGGCCAGGTTCGTCAGGATGACCACCGGCACGTCTTTGAACTCCGGACGGGCCTTGAGGCTGGCGCAGACCTCGGAGCCCTTGCGGTCCCCCAGGTCGTAGTCGAGCACGATCGCGTCAGGGGACTTCTGCTCCGCCAGGGGGAGCACCTGGCCTCCTCCGGAGGCCTTGATCACGCAGTAGCCGGCGCTCGTCAGCCAGGTCCCGATGAGCGAGAGCCATTCCTCCTGGTCGTCGGCCACCAGGATGCGCGCCTTGGTCAGGCCGGTCTCAGGCACCGAGCCTCCTCAGCATGCGCTCTGCGATGCCCCGATAGCCCTGGTCCCGGGAGTCCCGCGCGATCTCCCGGTAGATGGCGATGGCCTTCTCCCTCTGCCCGTTCTTGAAGTACAGGAACCCCAGGAGGTTCTTCATCATCGTGGGACACTCCGGGTCGAGGACCAGCCGCTCGAGGATCTCGATGACGCCCTTGGGCGTGCCCTTGCGGTGGGCGCCCACGGCCGCGAGGTACTCGTGATACTGGCGGTTGCCGGGGTCGCGCTTGAGGGCGTACTCCAGGAGCCACTGCGCCTTCTGGGGCTCGTTGAGGTTGAAGGCCAGGGCCCCGGCCGTGAAGAGGGCCGGGTAGGAGTAGCTCGGGTCCAAGTCGAGGATGCGCATGGACATGGGGCCGAGCAGGGGATAGCGGCCGCCCCCGAACGAACGCTCCGGGTGGTCCGAATCGAAGGCGGCGTGACCGTGGCCCTCATGCCCTTCATGCCCCTCGACGGCCTCGCGGCGCCCGTCCGCCGCTTCGGCGCCCGGGAACTCGTCCTCGCTGCCTCCGTAGTAGAGGAGCAGGCGGATGAGGCCCAGGTCCGCGGCCAGGCGGCGCATGCCCATGCCGAAGAGGAAGGCGGACTCAAGAGCCCCGCTCTCCGGGAGCTGGATCCCGACGCGGTCCTCCCGGACCCAGGACTGCCGCCGGGCCACGCCGGCGTTGAGGAGGACGCAGCAGGCCAGGCCCAAGGCCGCGACCGCGGCCAGGGCCGGGAAAGAGAGCGCTTCCCGCCGCATCAGAACTCCTTCCTCTTGAACAGCGCCGAGGACAGGACGAGCCAGACGCAGCAGTAGCCCGCGGCGTAGACGAGCCAGGAGCCCACGGGCACGCACTGCGCCAGGCCCGCGGGCAGGTCGAGCCGGTCCCTGAGGTTGAAGAGCTGGAGGTCCGGGATGACCCAGGAGACGGCCTGGAGCGGAGCCATGAGCAGGGTCGAATCGCTGCCGAAGCGCCGCACCATGAGCCTGATCTCGGGCAAAAAGTGCCCGAGGCTCCAGATGATCATGGTGATGCTCAGGGCCGACAGGGCGGAAGTCGTCGAGAGGGCGAGGAAGAGGGCCAGGGAGCCCGTCACGAGCACCTTGAGGAAGGCGCCGAGGAAGGCCCAGCAGTAGTCCGGCCGGAACGCCCACCCCTTGAGCACCAGCATGAACACGTGCGCGCCGGCCATGATGAGCATGGCGCCGCCCACGGAGAGCATGAGCCCCAGATAGCGGCCCAGCAGGTAGGAGGAGCGCTCCACGGGCCTGGTGAGGATCATGTAGACCGTCTTGGACTCCATCTCGCGCAGGACCACGGTCGAGGCGCCGTAGACCGCGCCCACGAGCCCCATGAGCTCGATGAACCCGAGCCCGAAGTCGAGGAGCACCCGCACCTCCTGATCGCTGGCCAGCAGTCCCAGGAGCATGCTCAGGTACAGCACGGTCCCGGCGAAGGCCAGGACCAGCCCGAAGAACCGGTTGCGGAGGTTCTCGACCCAGGAGTTGAGCGCCAGAAGGAGGACCGCCCTCATGCCGCGCCTCCCGCCGGACGGACGGTCTCGATGAACCGCTCCTCGAGGCCGCCGCTCCAGTCCTGGGCCTGGAGCACGCGCGCCAGCCTGCCGTCCTTGAGGATCCCGACCCGGTGGCAGAGCTTCTCGAGCTCCGAGATGGAGTGCGAGGAGACGAGGATGGTCTTGCCCTTGGCGTTGAGCTCCACGAGGAGGTCGCGGAAATCCTTGATGGCCAGCGGGTCGAGCCCGCTGACCGGCTCGTCGAGCACCACCAGGGCGGGGTCGTGCAGGATGGCCTGGGCCAGGCCCACGCGCTGGACCATGCCCTTGGAGAACTCCGCTATGCGGCGCCCGGCCGCGGCCCCGAGGCCCACCCGCTCGATCACCCGCGCGACCCGCCCCGGGATCTCGGCGTCGGGGAGCCCGGAGAGGCCGCCGTAGAACCGAAGGATCTCCTGGGGCGTCATGAAGCCCGGGAACCAGGGCAGCTCGGGCAGAAAGCCCAAGCCCGCGAGCGCCCTCGGGTCCCGGGGCCGCAGGCCCAGGACGCTGACCTCGCCCTGGGTGGGGGAGAGGAGTCCCAGGGCGAGCTTGAAGGTCGTGGTCTTGCCGCTCCCGTTCAAGCCCAGCAGGCCGAAGACCTCGCCGCGGCGGACCTCGAAGTCCAGCTCCGAGACCCCGCGCACGGTGCGGGTCCTGCCCAGGTGCGAGCTGACGTAGGTCTTGGTCACGTCCCGGAAGCGGAGCACGGCCCCGCCGTCGGAGGCGGAGGGACCGTTGGGATCAGGCATGGGAGGCGGTCAGCCGGGCGGCGAGCGCCGCAAAGCCCGCGTCGAGCTCCGGCTTGCCGATGTGCCCCATGTGAGCCACGCGGATGACCTTGCCTGCGAGCGGGCCCTGCCCGCCGGCGATGGAGATCTTCTCCTCCCGGAGGATGTCCTTGATGAGCTTCTTGCCGTCCACGCCCGCGGGCAGGCGGAACGCCGTGAGGATGTTGCACGGGTCCTTCGGGAAGACCTCCAGGCCCAGCTTCGCTCCCTTGGCGCGCGCGTAGCGGGCGAGCTCGGCCGTGCGCTTCCAGACGTTCTCGATGCCTTCGGCGCGCAGGAGCCCGAGAGCCGAGACTTGGCCTGCCACGAGGCAGACCGCCGGGGTGAAGGGGGTCTCCTTGCCGGGGAGGGCGGCGGCCATGAGCCGCCAGTCCAGGTAGAAGCGGGGCAGGCGGGCGGCCTCCGCCAGCTTCCAGGCGCGGTCCGAGACGGAGAAGAAGGAGAGGCCGGGCGCGTTCATGAGCCCCTTCTGGGAGGCCGAGATGACCACGTCGAGTCCCCAGAGGTCGGTCTCGAGGACCTCGCCCCCCAGGCCCGAGACCGCGTCCACCACGAGCACGGCCTCGGACTCGGCGCGGACCACGGCCGCCAGGGCCTTGAGGTCGTTGAGGACCCCGGTCGAGGTGTCGGTGTGCTGGACGAAGACGACCTTGGCGTCGCGGTGCGTCCTGAGGGCCTGGGCCAGGCGCTCCGGCGAGGCGGCGCGGCCCCACTCCTCTGCGACCACCACCGGGAGGAGCCCGTAGGCCTTGAGGATGTCCGCGAAGCGGTCGCCGAAGAGCCCGGTGGAGTGGACCACGGCCTTGTCCCCGGGAGAGAGCAGGTTGCAGACGGCCGATTCCATGGCGCCCGTGCCCGAGGAGGTCAGGGCCATGACCCTGTTCTTCGTGCGCAGGCAGTACTGGAGGTCCGCCAGCAGGGTCTCGAAGAGCCGGCCGAACTCCTCGGTCCGGTGGTGGAGGATGGGACGGGAGAGGGCCGCCAGCACCTCGTCGGGAAGGGGGGTCGGGCCGGGCGTGAGCAGGATGTAGGGCTTGCTCACCTGGGCCCCGCGTGCAGGGAAGGCCCCATCGCGGGAGGGTCCTTCCGATACGGGATGGGCCTCGTGGAGGTCTCGGCCGAGGTCTTGGCCGGCTCGAGGGCGCGCTCCAGCATCTCGTCGACCGTGGAGACCGGGACCAGCTTGATGTCGGGGAGGATCTCGGAGGGGATGTCCTCGAGGTCCTTCTTGTTGAGCTCCGGATAGAGGACCGTGCCGATGCCCTCGCGGTGGGCGGCGAGGACCTTCTCCTTCAATCCGCCGATGGGCAGCACCCGCCCCTTGAGGGTGATCTCGCCCGTCATGGCCAGGCCCAGCTTGACCGGCCTGCCCGTGACGAGGCTGGCCAGGGCCGCGGCGATGGCGACGCCGGCCGACGGCCCGTCCTTGGGGGTGGCCCCCTCGGGGACGTGGATGTGGTAATCGATGTCCTTGAAGGCCTCCGGGGAGACCCCCAGGCGAGCCGCGATGGACTTGATGTGCGAGAGGGCGGCCTGCGCGGACTCGGACATCACGGTCCCGAGCTTGCCGGTGAGTCTGAGCTCGCCCTTGCCCGGGACGGCGACGATCTCGACGGCCATGGTCACCCCGCCGACCTCGGTCCACGCCAGGCCCGTCGAGACGCCGACGCCGTTGAAGGAGTTGCGCTCCTTGTGGAACTTCGGGATGCCCAGGAACTCCTGGACGTTCTCCGCGGTCACGCGGACCGAGTCCGGCTTCTCGTCGACCAGCTTGCGCGCGGCCTTGCGGGAGATGGAGGCCATCTCGCGCTCGAGGCTGCGCACCCCGGCCTCGCGGGTGTACTCGTCGATGGCGCGGTCGATGGCGCCGTCCTCGACGACCATCTTGCCCTCCTTGATGCCGTGGTCGTTCATCTGCTTGGGCAGGAGGTAGGTCTTGGCGATGAGGCGCTTCTCGGCGTAGGTGTAGCCGGAGAAGCGCAGGGTCTCGAGCCTGTCCTGCAGGCTCACCGGGATGCCCTCGAGGGTGTTGGCCGTGCAGATGAACATCACCTGCGACAGGTCGAACTCCACGTCGAGGTAGTGGTCCATGAAGGTGTGGTTCTGCTCGGGGTCGAGGACCTCGAGGAGCGCCGCGGCGGGGTCGCCCCGCCAGTCCATGCCCATCTTGTCGATCTCATCGAGCAGGAAGAGGGGGTTTCTGCTCCCGGCCTTGCGCAGGGACTGGATGATCCTGCCGGGCAGGGACCCGATGTAGGTCCTGCGGTGTCCGCGGATCTCGGCCTCGTCACGCACCCCGCCCAGGGACATCCGCACGAAGCGGCGTCCCACGGCGTGGGCGATGGAGCGGCCCAGCGAGGTCTTGCCCACGCCCGGAGGCCCGACGAAGCAGAGGATCGGGCCCTTGAGCTTCTTGGTGAGCTTGCAGACCGCGAGGTACTCGAGGATGCGGTCCTTGGCCTTCCTGAGGTTGTAGTGGTCCGCCTCGAGCACCGAGTGGGCGCGCTTGAGGTCGAGGTTGTCGCGCGTGCGCTTGGCCCAGGGGAGGTGGATCATCCAGTCGAGGTACGTGCGCGCCACCGTGGCCTCGGGGGAGTACGGCATCATCTTCTCGAGGCGGCCGGCTTCCTTCAAGGATGCCTCGTTGGCTTCCTTGGGCATGCCGGCGTCCTTGATGGCCTTGCGGAGGTCCTCGATCTCCTTGGCGAAATCGTCCTTCTGCCGGAGCTCCTTCTGGATGGCCTTCATCTGCTCCGTCAGGTAGTATTCCTTCTGGCTCTTCTCGATCTGCGTCTTGACCCGGGTGTGGATCTTGCGCTCGAGACTCATGATCTCGATCTCGCCCTTGAGGAGCTCCCCGATCTTCGTGAGCCGGGACACGCAGTCGATGGTCTCGAGCACGGCCTGCCGGTCCGAGGTCTTGACGAGGGCGTTGGCCGCCACCAGATCGGCCAGGCGCGAGGGGTCCTCGATCTGCTGGAGGTTCGCCAGGCCCTCCACGTTCTCCTTGCGGGAAAGCTTGGCATGCTCCTCGAAGAGCTCGATGGAGTGCCGCATGAGCGCCTTGACCTCGGTGGTGGGAGGGGGCGCGGGGAGCTCGGGATACTCGAGACCCGCCTCCCAATAGCCCTTCGCCTCCGAGAACGAGAGCTTGGAGACCGAGACCCTGCTGTGCCCCTGCAGGAAGACCTTCAGGGTCGAGTCCGGCATGCGCAGGTACTGGACGACCTCGGCCAGGACCCCGACCCTGAAGAGGTCCGCCTCGGCCGGGTCCTCGATGTGGCTGGCCTTCTGGGCGACGACCCCCAGGAGCTTGCCCGAGGCCATGGCGGCTTCCAGGGCCTTGATGGACTTGGGCCGGCCCACGGAGAGCGGCAGCACCATGTGGGGGAAGACGACGACGTCCCTGACGGCCAGCAGGGGGAGCGCGGCCGGGCGGGGGGTCTCGGAGGCCATCTAGAGCTTCGCCGGAGGCAGGACGTGGTCTACGATGCCGTAGGCCTTGGCCTCTTCCGCGGACATGTAGTAATTGCGCTCCATGTCGACGCGGAGCTTCTCCTCGGGCTGGCCCGTGTGCAGGGAGAGGATGCCGTTGAGGCGGTTCTTGAGCAGCTGCATCTCGTCGGCCTCGATGACGATGTCCGTCTCCTGGCCCGAGATGCCGCCGCTGATGAGCGGCTGGTGGATCATGACCCGGGCGTGGGGCAGGATGAAGCGCTTGCCCCGGGTGCCGGCGGCCAGCAGGACCGCGCCGAAGGACATGGCCATGCCCATGCACATGGTGCGGATGGGAGCCTTGACGAACTGCATCGTGTCGTAGACCGCCAGCCCCGCCGAGACCATGCCGCCGGGGGAGTTGATGTAGAGGTTGATGTCCTTCTCCGGGTCCTCGGCGTCGAGGTAGAGGAGCTGCGAGATGATGAGGTTGGCGGAGTCCGTGGTGACCGCGCCCTCCCAGCCTCCCGCGAAGATGATCCTTTCCTTAAGGAGGCGGGAGTAGATATCGTAAGCCACGGCGGAGCCCTGGTTCCAAGTCTCAAGGATGGTCGGTAGCATCATCATGATTGAATTATACCAAATGGCGTTACATAAACTACATAAACGGTGCCTGGCATTGTATTGATTGTATTTTTTGTCAGCAATGGCTGACAAAAAATACAATCAATACAATGCCAGGCACCGCAGATGGTCAGGCGTCGGCGACCAGGGCCTTCTCTTTGACGAAGGTCATGGTCTTGCGGTCGCGGATGATGCCCGCGATGGTGTCCTTGCGCTCCTCGAAGAGCTTCCGGAGCTCGTCCTTCTCGACGTCGTTCTTGGCGTGCTCGAGGGAGTGCTCCATCTCGGCCTTGATCTCCGCGTCCAGGGCCGCGAGCTTCTCCTTCTCGGCGATGGACTGCAGGATGTAGGAGAGTCTCAACTCCTTCTCGGCCTGGGGCACGAGCTTGGGCCGGAGCTTCTCGGCCTCGCCTGAAGGCCAGGGCCGGTCGCCCAGGTACTGCCTCCGGAGACGCTCGGCCATGGACTCGACCTGCGCCTCCACGAGGGAGGGGGGCAGCGGGATCTGATTGGCCTTGAGCAGGGCCTCCTCGAGCTGGACCATGACCTCGCGCTCGGTCCGCTCCTTGCCTTCCTTCTCGATGACCTCCTTCAAGGCGGTCTTGAGCTCGGGCAGGGTCTGGAACCCCAGGTCCTTGGCGAACTCGTCGTCGAGCGGCGGGAGGAGCTTCTTCTTGATCTCGCGGACCGTGACGGAGAGGAGCGCGTCCTTCTTGAGGAGCTTGACCTTGACCTCCCGGGTCTCGCCGCGGGCCTGGCCCAACAGCCCGTGGGACAGCCCCTCGAGGTTCTCGTCCGAGGTCATGTCCACGAGGACGCCCTCGCCCTTCATGTCCCTGAGCGGCTTGCCGTCCTGGGAGGCGGCGTAGTCCACCACGACGTAGTGGTCCTTGGCGACGGCCGCGGCCTCATCGCGCTCGAGGCGCGCGTGGCTCTCCCGCAGGTCGTCGAGGCGCTTGTCGAGCGCCGCGTCCGTGGCGGGATAGGACTTGCGCTGGACCGGGATCTTGGTGTAGGCCTTGGCCGCGACCTCGGGAGCCACCTCCGCGGCCACGGTGAGCTTGAGCGGCTCGCCGGGCTTGCGGCCGACCTCGGTCACGCGGGGAGGGGCCACGGGGACGATCTTGAGCTCGCGCAGGGCCTGGGGCACGTACTTCTGGATCATGTCCTCGACCGCGATCTCGGCGGCGCGCTCCGCGTAGTTCTTCTGGATGAGCTCCAGAGGCGCCTTGCCCGGCCGGAAGCCAGGCAGGTGCGCGTGAGCCTGGATGCGGAGGAGTCCGGTCTGGGCCTCCGACTCGACCTCCTCGGCCGGGACCTCGACCGAGAACGTCACGACGCACCCGTCCTCCTTGACCTTCTTGAAGCGCGGCTGATTGGCCGTCGTCCTGCTGAACAATCCCATGCGAGTCACTCCTTTGGGCGGGGGGGGAGTCGAACCCCCAAGCCTTGCGGCACACGGTCCTAAGCCGTGCGCGTCTGCCGATTCCGCCACCCGCCCTTTCTGTGGTAGAAGGCGGCCGCCTCCAGCCGCCTCTCTTACAAGGAACGTCCGAGAATAGGACCGCGGCCGCGGTCCGGGAAAAAACTCTGGGCTATTTCGGACTCGAACCGAAAACCTTGCGCTTAAGAGGCGCCTGCTCTACCATTGAGCTAATAGCCCGTAAGGTGCCCGTGCCGCCTTTGCACCGCACGCATTGTAACAAATTAGATATTGAATTTACAGACTCGCCTGCTATAATCCCACCAGACCATCATGCGTTACTGGATATTTCAGAACAACCAGGTCCTCGGCCCTCACGACGCCGACGAGCTCTCGGCGCTCCCCTACTTCTCGAGCGAGTCGCTCGTCTGTCCCGAAGGCCGCAAGGGCACGAGCATGGGGGACTGGCAGCGCGCGGGCTTGGTGCCCGAGCTCTCCCTGTCCCTCGTGAAGTCCTCGCAGCTCGCGATGGCGTCCGCAGGAGACTCGCCGCGGGTGCTGGCGGGCCTGCCTCCGGAGCCGACCCTCAAGGACCTTGCCGCGCTCGGCAGCCTCCAGGAGAAGGTGAGCTTCCTGGAGAACACCCTCTCCCTCCTGCAGGGCGAGCTTCGCATGAAGGACACCGAGCTCTCGACCATGCACACCCAGCTCGAGGACCGGGGCGTCCAGGCCCTCGAGCTCAAGAAGAAGCTCGAGGGGCTCGAGGCCAAGCTCGGGGAGCTGGGCGACAGTCTCAAGGAGAACCTCCAGAAGGCCGTGGACGAGGAGCGCGGCGTCGCCTCGGACGTCGCGGTCCAGAGCAAGGCTCTCGCCGGGCTCTCGGACGACCTGCACAAGCTCCAGGACGGGATGCGCGAGGTCGAGAAGATCAAGGAGGAGCTCTCTCAGATCGAAAAGCCGGTCAGCGAGATCGAGAAAATCAAGGAAGACCTCCAGCAGATCGGCAAGAAGGTGGATGACGCGGCCGCCTCCGCCTCGGCCGCCGCCTCCGCCGGTCCTGCGTTCCCCGCAGCCCAGCCCGAGCCTGCGGCCGCGCCGGCCGAAGCCGCTCCGTTCTCCGCCCAACCCGCGCCCGCGTTCCAGCCCGAGCCTGCGGCCGCGCCGGCCGAAGCCGCTCCGTTCTCCGCCCAACCCGCGCCCGCGTTCCAGCCCGAGCCCGCCTTCACCCCGCTCGCGGAAGCCTCGGCCGCTCCCAAGTCCGAGAGCGCCCCGGGGATGCAGCCCATCCCTGAGTTCACTCCCGCGCCCGTGTCCATGCCCGAGCCCGGAGGCCCCGGCAGCTTCGGGGTCGGGCTCCCCGACGCCGTGGCAGGGTTGCCGTCCGGCGCCGACGACGCGGCCGCGCGCTTCGCCAAGTCCGCAGCCGACGCCGCAGCGCCCGTGGTGGCCGACCTGGCGCCGGCCAAGCCCAAGAGGGGGAAGTTCCTCATCTTCGCGGTCGCAGGCATCGCGCTGGCCGGGGTCGCCGCCTTCTTCCTCGGCCTCATCCCTCTCGGCAAGAAGCCCGCGCCCCCGCCGCCGCCCGTGGTCGAAGCCCCTCCGCCGCCCCCGCCGCCGGCCGAGCCGCCGCCCGAGGTCGTGGAGGCCCAGCGCAAGGAACAGGCCCTCGAGATCGCCCGCGCCTGGCCCCTGCCCAATGGCAACACCGTCGGCACCGAACTCGAACCCGCGGCCGCGGTCCCCGCAGCGTCGGCCGCAGGGGGACTCACCCCCTGGATGGTGGAGAAGGTCCGGGACGGGTTCTACCAAGCGAATTTCTATCCGTCCAAGGGCTCGCCGCACGGCACGGAGGCGCTCGCCTTCGAGGTCTCGCTCGAATCGCGCTCGGTCAAGCCCCTCAACAAGCCGGCCGAGAACCTCCTCGCAGGCAGACCCGTGGTGGAGCCCCCCAAGCCCAAACGGAAGCCCGCCAAGCCCAAGAAGGACGAGGAAGCGGCTGCCCTCTTCGAGGACGCCGGGACCGACGCCAAGCCCGCGGACCTCTCCGAGGTCGACGAACTCTTCGGCGCCCCTCCCGAGGCCGCGCCGGTTCCGGCTCCCAAGCCCGCCCGCGCCGGCAGGCGCAAGATCGCCATCGAGCCCAAGCCCGCCGAGCCCAGCCTCGACGACCTCCTCGCTCCCGAGCCCAAGAAGGCCGAGCCCCTGCCCGCGGAGCCCGTCCCGGCCAGGCCTGCCAAAAAAGCCGCGGCCCCCGAGCCCGAGGCAGACGACGCCAAGCTCCTCGACGACCTGCTCGGGGAATAGACATCCCTTGTGCGTTCTGCCGGGAATCTGATACATTTCCTCTTAGAGAACGTTCGGAGGAACCGACCATGGAACAAGACAGGCTCCTGAAGCTGACCGAGGAGAGGTTCATGGAATTCTCGGACAAGGTCCAGTCCATGGTCAGCCACGCCGAGGACCTGCTCTTTCGCGCGCAGCGCTGGAGCAATGCCATCAAGAACCATACGGGGCACAAGGACACCCTCTTCGCCGACGACACCCAGCTCCTCCGGAGGCACGTCCGCAGCTTCATCCAGGACGCCAGCGCCCTTCCCGGCCTCATCGAGTGGCTCGACCGTGAGTGCCATTACGACGCCGACTCCAGGGCCCTCGACAAGGCGCGCTCCCTGCTGAAGGTGACCTCCCAGTTCGAGAAGGACCTCGCGGGCCTCAACGAACAGCTCCGCCACCTCCACCACTTCACGCCGGAGACCGACCTCAAGGTCGAGGTCTGGTACATGGTGCAGGACGTCGAGGTCCTCCACGACAAGTGCAAGGGCTATCCCTTCTTCGTCTCCTCGAGGGTGATGTCACGGATCTCCACCCCGGAAAAGGGAACACAGGTCAGTGGACCTGCTGCTTAGGCTCGCCAACGGCAGGACGCTGCTCGCCCTGCTGGCCGCGGGCTGCGGGCTGATCCTGCTCCTGCGCGTGTCGCCCGCGTCCCTGCGCTGGCTCCACGACCGGCGCTACCCTCCCCAGAAGGCCTCCAACCCGCTGGGAGACCAGATCCTCCGCGAGCTCTCGGAGAAGGACCGCTTGAGGGTCGAAGCTCTCCACCGCGGCCTCCTCGACGAGCTGGCCGCGGCCAAGGCCCAAGGCTTCGACGTCGCCGACCTCGAGACGCGCGCCCAGACCGCGGCCTCCTTCAACGTCACGCGCACCCGCGCCGAGGCGGAGCGCCTCCTCAACGAGGTCCGCCGCGACATCCCCATCAAGGAGTCCGCCGAGCCCCCGCTGCCCCAGTACGGCAAGGGCCAGAGCGCCCCGGGAGGAGCTCCTTGAAAGACCGCCTCGCGCTGGCGCGCGGCCTCGCCGCGCTGGCCTTCCTCGCGGCCGTCCCGCTGGCCGCCGAGGAGCTCCCCGTCTCCGACGTGGCGGAGACCCTCTCCCTGGCCAACCGCGCCTTCCTCGAGGGGCGCCTGGAGGAGTCCGCGCGGCACTACCGCTACCTCTCCACCCTCGGCATCCGGACCCCGGACCCGTCCCCGAACATCGCCATCATCCATCGGGACAGCGCCGAGGCGGACGCCGCGCTGCCGGCCTGGACCAAGGTCTCCCTCCCGGAGAGCGCCGACGGGTTCGTCTGGAACCAGCGAGGCTGGTCCTACCTCGCGCTGGGCGACAGCCGCGAGGCGGCCACGGCCTTCCGCCGAGCTCTCGACATCTCGACGACCACCTCGATGCAGGCCGAGGCCAACATCGGCCTCGCCCTGGCCGCCATCCGGGACGACCATCCCAAGGCCTCCCTCAAGCCGCTCAAGGAGGCCTGGCTCCAGGGCCCCTACATCCTGCCCATGGCGGCGCACCTGACCGGGCTGGCGCAGTTGGACGTGGACGACGAGCACGCGGCGCTCGAATACCTCGGTCAGAGCATCAGCGGCGACCCCCTCGACCTCGAATCCCTCAAGGAGCTCGCCAGGCTCAACGAGCGCGTCGGGGAGAACCTCAAGGCCTGGCACTTCTACCGCGCCCTCCTCAGATTCGACCCGAAG
The DNA here is from genome assembly GCA_016218545.1 of Elusimicrobiota bacterium. Lineage (GTDB taxonomy): Bacteria > Elusimicrobiota > Elusimicrobia > UBA1565 > UBA9628 > JACQWX01. The sequence continues at coordinate 52,496 of JACRDQ010000014.1, read as the reverse complement.
GACGAGGACGCGGCCTCCCGCGCCGAGAAAGCCGAGCGCCACATCCTGGGCGACCCCAAGCGGCTCATCGCCATGCGCCGGCTCTCCCGCCCCTTCCTCGACCCGGCCGGCAAGGGGCTGGCCGCCCCGTCCGGCTCCGCGGAGCGCATCCGCGTCGCCCTCTTCACCTCGGAGGCGGGCGAGCCCGCCCACCTGACGCGGACCTACTTCATGACCAACGCCCCCTTCCAGATCGTGGCCAGGCAGGGGGAGACCGTGCGGGAGAGCCCGTCCGGCGGGCTCCAGTGGGAGATCATTTTCCGGCCGGAAACCAACCTCGTGGAGGTCAGGGACACGGCCCACATCCTGCAGTACACCTCCAAGCAGCCCTTCCGCATCGCGCCCCAGCCTCGGGGCGGGTCCGTGCTCATCAAGAGCGCGGAGCTGCCGGGCACCGACGTGGCGGACGCCGGCGATCGGGAGCTCCGCGGCTCCGTCGAGGTCGTGCCCACGCCGTTCGGCTTCGTGCTCGTCAACGACCTCCCCTTGGAGGACTACCTCTACGGGGTCGTGTCCGCGGCGCTGCCTTCCGGCGCCCCGTTGGAAGCCTACAAGGCCCAGGCCGTGGTCTCCCGGACCCGCGCCATGTGGGCCAAAGGGCACCCGGTGGCCGGCCCGTTCCCCCACGACGCCTGCGACTCCAGCCGCTGCCAGCGCTACATCGGGCTCAACTCCGAGAACGCCCTGGCGGTGGAGGCCGTGGCGCGCACCGAGGGCTCCTATCTCCGGCACCTCAACGGCATGCTGGCCGAGGTGCGCCAGCACGCCCACTGCGGCGGCGTCACGGAGGGCGGCGCGGACATGCTGGCACACCTCAAAGCCGTCCCGGACGGGACGGGCCCTCTCCCCGGCCTCGACAGCCCCGAGTCCCTCGAGCGCTGGGTCCACGCCGGGCCCCTGCCCGACCGCTACTGCGACCAGGGAGGCCTGACCCCGCCGGTCCAGGCGCGGTGGCTGCGCCTGCTCGACGCCAGGGACATCTCACGCAGGGCGCAGCGCCTGAGGGAGATCGGCAAGGTCCGGCACCTCCGGGCGCTCAAGCGCTCCCCCAGCGGCAGGATCCTGTCCCTGGAGGTCGTGGGCTCGGCCGACACCCTCGTGCTCAACGGACCCGATGCCATCTCCAGCGTGCTCTCGCCCAAGTCCCTGCGCTCGACCCTCTTCACGATCCTGCCGCTATACGTCGGACGCACGCCCACCCACTTCCTCCTCTGGGGCGCGGGCACGGGAGACGGCCTGGGGATGTGCACCGCCGGGGCCATCGGCCAGGCGAGCGTGGGCAGGAAGCATCACGAGATCCTCTCCCACTATTTCCCGGGGCTCGTGCTATGGAGCCCCAGGGCGGCCCAGTTCAAGCCCGCGGCCGCGCCCCGGCGCAAGCGCAATCCGCGCCGCGCCAAGTAGCGCCGGATGGACGCCAGGGTCAAGGTCCTCCACATCATCACCCGCCTCGACCTGGGCGGAGCCCAGAGCAACACCCTCTACACGGCCCGCCACCTCGACCCGGAGCGCTTCGACTGCGTCCTGGCGGCCGGCCCGGGCGGGGTCCTCGACGCCGAGGCCATCTCCCAGGCCCCTCCCCGGACGGTCCTCATCCCCGAGCTCGTCCGGGAGGTGAGCCCGGTCCGCGACCTGGCCGCCCTGCGCAGGCTGACCCGCCTGTGCCGGGAGGAAGGCCCCGACGTCGTGCACACCCACAGCTCCAAGGCCGGGGTCCTGGGGCGCCTGGCTGCCCGGCTCGCCGGGGTCCGCGCCGTGGTCCACACCTACCACGGCTTCGGCTTCCACGATTTCATGCCCGCTCCCCTGCGCTTCCTCTACTCCCAGCTGGAACGCGCCGCCTGCAAGCTCGCCCACCGCACGGTCTTCGTCTCGCGGGCCAACGTGGACTACGCCCTGCGGCACGGGCTCGTGGAACCTGGGGCCGAGGTCCTCATCCGCTCGGGCATCAAGCTCTCCGACTACCCGGCCCGAGCCGACAAGGCCGCGGCGCTCTCCGCCGCCGGGCTGGGAGGCAAGTCGCGGCTCGTGGTCTCCATCGGCAACCTCAAGCCCCAGAAGAACCCCGAGGCCTTCCTCTCCCTGGCCCAGGTCCTGGCCCCAGAGTTCCCGGACACGGGCTTCCTCTTCGTGGGAGAGGGACCGCTGAGGGGGAGGCTCGAAGCCGCCGTCGCGGCCTCGGGGCTGGCCGGCACGGTGTCTTTGCCCGGCTGGAGGAGGGACGCCGCGGTCCTCCTGGCCGCCGCCGACGTTTTCGTGCTGACCTCGCTGTGGGAGGGCCTGCCCCGCGCCCTGCTCGAGGCCATGGCCACGGGGCTGCCTTGCGTCTGCAACGCCACCGACGGGGTGACCGACGTGCTCAAGGACGGCGAGAACGGCTTCCTCGCGGACCCGCGCGACCCCGCGTCCCTCGCGTCCAAAGTCCGGCGGGTCTTGGACGACCCCGCGCTCGGCCGGAGGCTCGGGGAGGCCGCCCGGGGCTCGCTCTCCGCCGAGTTCGACATCGACCACATGGTCCGACAGCAGGAAGAGCTCTACATGGAGCTCCTGCGCGGCCGAAGCCGCTGATGACCGTTGGTCGCCGCGGGTGACGGCCGTCATAGGCTCCCGCCCTCCTAATATTGCTAGAGTATCCGAGCAAGGACGGATCGCCCGCGTTGCGGCCAGCCGGGGGCACGCTCAAGCGCTCGAACAGAAAAGGAGAGAAGCCTGAACATGGATTACAAGAACATCAAGGTCCCCGCAGGGGAGAAGATCGGCTACGCGGACGGCAAGCTGCAGGTCCCGAAAAACCCCATCATCCCCTTCTTCCAGGGCGACGGCACGGGCCCGGACATCTGGAGAGCGACCCGGACGGTCCTCGACGCCGCGGTCGCCAAGGCCTATGACGGCAAGCGCAAGATCGCCTGGTGCGAGGTCTACGCTGGCCTGGAGGCCATCAAGCGCTACGGCAAGGACACCCCTCTCCCCGAGGAGACGCTGGAAGCCTTCACGGAGTTCCGCGTCTCCATCAAGGGCCCCCTGACCACCCCGGTCGGCGGGTTCAAGTACGTCTGCCTCGTCTGCGCCGCCGAGCAGAACGACGTCGACGGCAAGCGGCCCGATGTTTGCGTCAAGTGCGGCTCCGAGTGGGTCACCCCGCGCTTCCGCTCCATCAACGTGGCCATCCGCCAGAAGCTCGACCTCTACGCGTGCGTGCGGCCGGTCCGCTGGCTCAAGGGCGTCCCCTCCGTGGTCAAGCACCCCGAGAAGCTCGACATCGTCATCTTCCGCGAGAACACCGAGGATGTCTACTCGGGCATCGAGTTCGAGCACGGCACCCCCGAGCAGAAGAAGGTCTACGAGTTCCTCACCAAGGAGATGGGCAAGAAGTTCCGGCCCGACTCGGGCATCGGGATCAAGCCCATATCCGTCACGGGCACGAAGCGGCTCGTGCGCATGGCCATCCAGTACGCGCTGGAGCACAAGCGCGAATCCGTCACCATCATGCACAAGGGCAACATCCAGAAGTTCACCGAGGGCGCGTTCCGCGACTGGGGCTATGAGCTCGCCAAGAAGGAGTTCCGCGACCGGATCGTCACCGAGGCAGAGCTCTGGGACGACCACAACGGCAAGATGCCCGCGGGCAAGCTCCTCATCAAGGACCGCATCGCGGACCAGACCTTCCAGCAGCTGCTGCTCAGGCCCGACGAGTACTCCGTCATCGCCACGCCCAACCTCAACGGCGACTACGTCTCGGACGCGGCCGTAGCCCAGGTGGGCGGCCTCGGCGTGGGCCCCGGCGCCAACATCGGCGACGGCGTGGCCGTCTTCGAAGCCACCCACGGCAGCGCCCCGAAGTACACGGGCAAGGACTGCGTCAACCCCTGCTCCCTGATCCTCTCGGGCGTCATGATGCTCGAGCACATGGGCTGGCAGGAAGCGGCCGACATGACCGTGGCGGCCATCGAGCAGACCATCATGAACAAGACCGTCACCTACGACCTCGAGCGCCAGATGGAAGGCGCGCGCAAGCTCAAGACCTCCGAGTTCGGGGCCGAGATCGTCAAGAACATGAAGGCCGCGGTGCACGCCTAGCGCGCCTCCGGCCGAGACCACAGCGGTCTCAGGGAAGGACAAGGCGCGGCAAGGGGGAGGACTCCTTGCCGCGCCTTGTGTCTCGCAGGGGATGCCGCAGGGGGTGAGTTTCGGCTCATAGTATGCGATAATGTCCCGGTCCGGGCAGCGGCGAGACGCGTTCCCGCAACATGGCAGAACAGAACCAACCCCGTAGGCTCAGCGTCGTCGTGCCGGTCTACAACGAGGAGGACTGCCTCGGCCGGCTCGCCGATGACCTCGGCGCCGCCCTCCGGGACATCCCCGGGGGCTGGGAGGTCATCCTGGTCGACGACGGCTCCTCGGACCGCTCCTTCGAAGTCATCAGCGGTCTCGCCAAGGAACGCCCCGGGTTCGTGGGGATACGCCTGGGCCGCAACGCCGGCCAGACCGCGGCCCTGGCCGCCGGCATCGCCGAGGCTCGGGGGGAGGTCATCGTCTGCATGGACGCGGACCTCCAGAACGACCCTCGCGACATCAAGACCCTGCTCGACAAGATGGACGAGGGCTACGACGTGGTCAGCGGCTGGCGGGTGGACCGTCAGGACGCCTGGCTCACCCGGCGCCTGCCCTCCCAGACGGCCAACTGGCTCATCTCCCGCATCACTGGCGTCCACCTCCACGATTACGGCTGCACGCTCAAGGCCTACCGCGCCGCCTATCTCAAGCCCCTGCGCCTCTACGGGGAGATGCACCGCTTCATCCCGGCCCTCTCCGGATTCCTGGGAGCCGGGATCGCCGAGGTTCCGGTCCGCCATCACGCGCGCACCCTGGGCAAGTCCAAGTACGGGCTTTCCAGGACCTTCAAGGTCCTCCTCGACCTGCTGACCGTGAAGTTCATGTCCGCCTACATGGCCAAGCCCATCTACCTCTTCGGAGGCTGGGGCCTGGCCATGGGCCTCCTCGGAGGGGTCCTGGCCTCCTTCACCCTGTACCAAAGGTTCTGCCACCACATCTACGTGAAGGACCAGCCCCTGTTCCAAGTGTCCATCTTCCTGGTCACCGTCGGGTTCCAGATGATCCTGATGGGCCTGCTCGCCGAGATCCTCATCCGGGTCTACTTCGACATCAAGGACAAGAAGGCCTACTTCATCAGGGACCTCATCCGCCGGGATGCCGGAAAGGCATGACCGAGCAGGCGCGCCCGCGAAGCATTGACTTATTCAATCCAACAAAATAGAATTCTCAACGCTACTAAGGAACTGATATGCCCAACCCAAAAAGAAAACATACCCGTTCACGCCGCGACAGCCGAAGGTCCGCCAACTGGAAGCTCGATCCCTTGTCCTTGAACAAGTGCTCGAATCCGGCATGCGGCAAGCTCTCCCGTCCCCATACGGTCTGCCCGGAGTGCGGCTGGTACAACGGCAAGCTCGTCATCGCGCCCAGGCGGAAGAAGTCCAAGACCGGCGAGGCCGGCCAGGGACCGCAGGGAAAAGAAGGGGAGCAGAAGTAACAAGTAGGCCGAAGGATGGCCTGATGAAACGACTTCGACCCCCACGCTTCCTTCCCTCCCCCACGGGGAGGGAAGGAGCATGAAGATAGCGCTCGACGCCGCGGCGGGCGACTTGGGGCTGGCGCCCAACATCGAGGGCGCCGTGGCCGCCGCGTCGGAGGAGCTCGGGATCATCGTCGTCGGTCCGGTCCACGAGGTCGAGACCGCCCTGCGGGCGCGCGGCGTGAAGCCGGGCGACCCGCGCTTCGAGATCGTCGACACCCGCGAGGTCGTGTCCATGGGCGAGGAGCCCTCGTCCGCCTGCCGCAGCAAGCCCCACGCCTCCATCCTCGTCTGCGCCGAGCTCGTCGCCTCGGGCCGCGCCGCGGCCATGGTCTCTGCCGGCAACTCCGGCGCGACCATGGTGGCCTCCCTCTGGCACTTGAAGCGCATGCCCGACGTCCTCCGGCCCGCCATCGCCGTCCCCATCCCCACGGCGCGCGGGACGACCGTCCTCATCGACGGGGGCGCGAACACCGAATGCAAGCCCTGGCACCTCGTCCAGTTCGGCATGATGGGCTCCGTGTACGCCCGCCACGTGCTCCGGACCGTGGACCCCGCCGTGGGCATCCTCTCCAACGGAGAGGAGGACTGCAAGGGCAACGACCTCGTCCGTGAGGCCGTCCCCCTGCTCCGCGCCAGCAGCCTTCGCTTCTTCGGCCCGGTGGAGGGCAGGGACATCACCGCCGGCACGGTCGACGTCGTGGTCTGCGACGGCTTCACGGGCAACGTGGTGGTCAAGGCCATCGAGGGGACGGCGTCCTCGATGGCGGCCCTGCTCAAAGGGTCCATCACGGGCTCGCTCCACAAGATCGGAGCGCTCCTCCTCAAGAGCGCCTTCGCGACCCTCAAGAAGAAGATGAACTACGACGAATACGGCGGGGCTCCGCTGCTGGGCGTCAACGGGATCGTCGTCATCTGCCACGGCAAGTCCAACGCCAAGGCGATCGCCAACGCCCTGCGCTCCGCCCGCTCCCTCGTGGAGACCGGCGCGCTCGCGCAGATCGCGAGCTCTCTCGACGAGATGAAGCGCAGCATGGAACCCGACGCCGCCAAGGCCTGATCATGACCGAGACCACGACTCCTTCCGCGAACATCGACCGCCGCCGCCTGCCCGACCGGGCCGCCATCGTCACCGGGGCCGCCCAGGGCATCGGCTTGGCCGTGACCGAGATCTTCTGCCAGGAGGGCGCCCGCGTCCTCATGGTGGACGTCGACGAGGCCTCCCTCGACGCAGCCGCGGCCGCCCTTGCGGCCAAGGGGCTGCCCGTGGCCGCCTGCAGGACCGACGTCACCAAGTACGAGGACTGCGAGAACGCGGTGAAAGCCTGCGTCGAGAAGTTCGGCCGCATCGACGTCCTCGTCAACAACGCCGGCGTGACCAAGGACGGGCTCCTCCTGCGCATGAGCGACGCGGACTGGGACTTCGTCCTCGACGTCAACCTCAAGGGGGCCTTCCACCTCACGAAGGCCGCGGCCAAGCCCATGATGAAGGCCCATTGGGGCCGCATCATCAACGTCTCCTCGCTCGTCGGCCAGGAAGGCAACGCGGGCCAGGCCAATTACTCCGCCTCCAAGGGGGGCTTGATCGCCTTCTCCAAGTCCTGCGCCCGGGAGCTCGCCTCCCGCAACATCCTCGTCAACGCCGTAGCCCCGGGGTTCGTCCGCACCCGCATGACCGACCGGCTCCCCGAGGAGGTACGCAAGCACTTCCTCGAGAAGATCCCGCTCGGCCGCATCGCCGAGCCTACGGACATCGCGCGCGCGATCCTTTTCCTTGCGAGCGAGGACGCCTCCTACATCACCGGCGCCGTCTTGGCCGTCAATGGCGGAGGCTACACCTAAGAGTGCCAACCACACAGAGGAGAGCATGACCGACAACAACGTCGCAGACCGCGTGAAGAAGATCATCGTCGAGCAGCTGGGCGTGGACGCCACAGAAGTGACGCCTCAGGCCCACTTCGTCAACGACCTCGGCGCAGACTCGCTCGACACCGTCGAGCTGGTGATGGCCCTCGAAGAGGAGTTCGACATGGAGATCCCCGACGAGCAGGCTGAGAAGATCCAGACCGTCGGCCAAGCCATCGAGTACATCGCGGCGCACGCGAAGAAATAACCTCCGTGCCGGGGGATCCCCGAGCCTCCTCTAGAGGGAGGCGGGAAGGGATCCCCCGGCACGCGGGTCCGCGGGGGCCGTCGCCCCCCGGAGGGCTCGTTTCCCCGGGCATGTCGAAGACCCTGGAAGAGGCCATCGGGTACGCGTTCAAAGACCCCGCCCTTTTGCGGGAGGCTTTGTCCCACCGTTCCTATGCCTCGGAGTCCCGCACCGACATCCACAACGAACGCCTGGAGTTCCTCGGGGACAGCATCCTCTCGGCGGTGGTCGCGCACCACTGCTACATGAGCTTTCCTTCGGAGCGCGAGGGGACGCTCTCGAAGATCCGTTCCCAGCTCGTCTCCCGAGGGAGCCTCGCGCTATGGGCCAAGGAGATCGACATCGGCGCCTACCTCTTCCTCGGGGTGGGGGAGGAGAACTCCGGGGGGCGGGCCCGCACCAGCGTGCTCGCCAACGCGCTCGAGGCCCTCATCGGCGCCATCTTCCTCGACGGCGGATACGCGGCTTCCGCCGGGTTCATCAAGCGGTGGTGCCTCTCCGAGCTCGGAGAGCTCGTCGAGACGGATTACAAGAGCCGCCTGCAGGAGGTCCTGCAGCGCAAGCACAAGCAGACCCCGACCTACGAGCTGCTCGAGTCGGTCGGGCCGGACCACGACCGGACCTTCTCCGTCGTCGTCCGTCTGGGCCACCGGACCCTAGGACGCGGTTCCGGCAAGAGCAAGAAGGAGGCGGAGCAGGCGGCCGCCCGCGAGGCCCTGGAGGCATTCTGATGGACTATGAACTGACCGAGACGCAGCAGATGATCGTGGACCTCTGCGGAAAGATCGCGGAGGAGAAGATCAAACCCGTCCGCGCCCACTACGACGAGACCGAGGAATTCCCCTGGCCCATCGTCGACGAGCTGCGCAAGGCGGACATCTTCGGCGTCTACCTCCCCGAGAAGTACGGAGGCCTAGGCGGCCTGAACTTCGAGCAGGCCCTGGCCTTCGAGGCCCTCTCCCGGGCCTGCGGCGGGGTCGCCCTGTCCTCGGGAGCCTCCGGGCTCTGCGGCATCCCCATCCTCCTCTTCGGCAACGCCGAGCAGCGCCAGCGGTACCTGCCGTCCATGTCCTCGGGCAAGCGCCTGGGCGCCTTCTCTTTGACCGAGCCCGAGGCGGGCTCGGACGCCATGGCCGTCAGGTGCTCGGCCCGGCTCGACGGCGACCACTACGTCCTCAACGGCATCAAGAACTTCTGCTCCGGCGCCGAGGTGGCCGAGATCTACACCGTCTTCGCCACCGTCAACCCCGCCCGCGGCGCCCGCGGCATCTCGGCCTTCATCGTGGAGAAGGGCACGCCGGGGTTCTCCTTCGGCAAAAAGGAGACCAAGATGGGCATCCGGGCCAACCCGACCTACGAGCTCGTGTTCAAGGACTGCCGCATCCCCAAGGCCAACCTCCTCTACAAGGAAGGCTACGGCCTCCACGTCGCCCAGGTCACCTTCGACAACTCCCGCACCGGCGTGGCGGCCCAGGCCCTCGGCATCGCCCAGGGCGCTCTCGACGAGACCCTCGAATACATCCGGGTGCGCAAGCAGTTCGGGCAGACCATCGCGAGCTTCCAGGCCATCCAGCACATGCTGGCCGACTGCGGGACCTCCATCGAGGCGGCCCGGGCGCTGCTCTACTCGACCACGCGGGCCATGGACCGGGCGCTCCAGCCCGCCATCGCCCAGGCCGTCGAGAAGGGGACCATCGTCTACGACGAGATGAACAACCTCAAGTGCCGCCGTTGGACCAAGGAGTCCGCCATGTGCAAGGTGTTCTGCTCCGACACGGCCATGCGGGTCACGGTGGACTGCGTGCAGATGTGCGGAGGCATCGGGTACATGCGGGACTTCCCGGTGGAGAAGTTCGTCCGCGACGCTAAGATCACGCAGATCTACGAGGGCACCAACCAGATCCAGCGCAACGAGATCGCGATGATGATGGTCAAGCAGGCCGCTTCCAAGAAGTAGCGCGTCAGAAGCGGTAGCCAAGACTGAGCTTGTAGCCCACGCCGAGCTCGGCCATGGGCCGGATCCCGATGTCGAGCGAGGCCCGGTGGACGTTCAGGCCGACCCCGGCCGTGAAGGCCGTCAGGGGAGAGAGGTCGTCGAACGTCCGGGTCCGGAAGCCCAGCCTCAAAGCGCCCTCAAGGCTCCCGCTCGTCCGCAGCGCGTACTCCAGCCCCAGGCGGCCGTCCGGGCCGCCGAAATAGGGGAGTCCCACTCCCCCTGAAGCGGTCAGCCGGGAGCGCTTGAGCGCCAGGGTGTAGGCCGCGCCCAGGTCGAACTCCACCGGGGCCATCTGCCCGGCGTCGATGAACCGGAACCTCTCCCCGACGTTGCGGAACGCCAGCCCCATGGAGAACCCCTTGAGATAGGAAGGCCGGAAGAGCACTCCGCCGTCGAAGAGGACCGCGGTCGCGTCGCGGTTGTAGATGTTCTCCCGAACGATCTTGGCCCCCACGCCCAGCATCACGACGCCGGTCCAGGGCTCGGTGCCCTGCCGCAGGGGCCTGTTGACGCCCGGGACGTTCCAATACTCGCCGTAGAAGTCCCTGGCCGTGCGGGCGTCCCCGACCTGGAACTTCGTGGCGTACGCCACCGCGATGGCCTCCGCGTGCGGGGTGAAGGTCCCGGTCTCCAGGTTCGCGTTGGTCACCAGGGGCAGGTAGTCCTGCGACTGGTAGGTCAAAGAGACGCCCAGCGTCCCCTTGAGCAGCGAGACCGGGTGGCCGTAGGCTGCGTAGTCGTGATGGACCGAGGAGACGGGCTCCGACCTGGTGTAGGCGAAGGCAGGTCTCTGCATGGCCGCCAGGCCCGCCGGGTTCCAATAGATCGCGTCCGGCCCCTCAGCCACGGCGCAGAAGGCGTCCCCCATGCCGTAGGAGCGCGCCCCGGCCCCGATCTGCAGGAACTGCGCGGCCGAGCCTCCCGTGTTCTCAAGAAAGGCTCCGGCCGGCCCCGGCGCCAGGGCCGCGACGAGCAGCACGGCTGGGAGGACGCGATTGTTCATCGGATGATGGCGATCCTCCGGAGGACCTTGGCTCCGCCGGACTCGATGACCGCGAGGTAGGTCCCCGTGCCCACGCGATGGCCGCGCGTGTTCCGCCCATCCCAGTGGAGGACCCCGGAGGCGCTGGCCGTCCCCTCGTCGACGAGTTCGCCCAAGATCGTATGGATGCGCACCCGCGCGGAGGCGGGCAGCCTCGTGAAGGTCAGGGCGCCTGCGCCCTGCAGGCTGTCGCCCGAGGACGGCTCCCACGGGATGGGGTAGATCTCGACCGCGGCCAGGTCGTTCCCCGGCAGGGCGATCACCGGCGCGAAGAAGGAGAAGTGGTCGACGATGCCGGTCAGGGTCCGCTGCCCCCTGTCGACGCTGGAGCGCAGGAGCAGCCACTTGTGGGAGGTGTCGTCATACCTCGCCAGGGACAACAGGTCCGTATCCACGCCGACGGGGAGGTCGTATTGGATCGTCAGGGGGAACGCGTTGTTCGGCTGGCGTCCGCCGGCGCTCAGGGAGAAACCCACCCCGGGCCCGAGGAACTCGAGGTCGGGCTGGCCCTCGATGGGGGGGAGCGCGGTCTCGACCGAGGTGTTGAGCTCGACCGGGGTACCCACCGAGAACGTCTTGGCGGGGATCGTGGCCGTGATGAGCCGGACCTGCGGATAAGGGGGGACCACGCGCAGCTCCGTGGAGCCGAGGATCGTGCCCGATGATATCTGCGGCACCGGCGTCCGGGTGGAGCCCATGAGGGTGTAGGCGGCGGAACCGTCCGCGTTGAGGGAGCCCACCCGCAGGTAATAGGTCGTCGAGTGAGTCAGACCCGCCACCGAGCCTCCGGTCGATGCCGCCCCGGAAACGTCAGCCGAATGCACGGTGCCCGTGAACCCCTGGGCCGAGGAGAGCTGGATGCGGTAGCCCGCGCAGGTAGCGGTCGGCGGCGCCAGGGGCCGGGCCTGCCAACGCAACGTGGCGCTCGTGAAGGTGACGGACACGAAGGCCCCGGCGGGGTCGGCCGTCGGAGGCTCGGGCAGGGTGGACACGGGCCCCAGGTCGACGTAGGAACTGTGCGGGTTTCCCGCCTCGAGGGACCGGGCCCGGACCCGCGCGTAGTAGGCGGTATTCGAGCTCAAGGAGACCGTGGCCGAGGACAGCCCGGTCGTCTGGCTCGCGTCCGGGCTCCCGAAACCGGGGTCGTCGTCCATGAGGACGTCGTAGGTCGTCCCGGTCCGGTTGCCGCCGGTCCCCCACGCGAAGGTGATGGAGGTGAAATGGACCGCCGCGGCCGCAGACGCCGCCGGAGGGGCGGCGAACGTGGCGGTGCTCTGAGCCGCAGGGGTGAAGGCGGTGGGGGTCTGCGTCACGTTGAGCGCGGCGGTCTGGAGATAGAGCCTGCGGTTCGATTCCAGCCCCGTGAAAGCCGCTGTGTTGGCGCCGGCCGTCATCACGCCCATGACCTGTGCGTGGACGGGAACGAAGTCCGCCGAGGTGGAGAGCTGGGCCACGTAGCCCGTCCCGGCGGGGTTGGGCCCGCTGTCGAAGAGCGCGACGAGGCTGGCGCTCGAGACCGCCTGGAAGTACGGCGCCGTCGGGGCGACGGGCGAGGCCAGCGTGGCCGTGGAAGAGAGGCTCCGGTAGGAGAGGGGGAAGGGCTGGCCCCCGTGGCTGACCGCGCGCACGCGGGCGTTGTAGAGGCTGTTCGAGGAAAGAGAGCCGAAGGAGGCGGAGACGTTCCGCGTGAACGACGACACCACGGGAAGGGTGAAGAAATCCGCCGCGCGGGAGAGCTGCGCCTCGTAGAGCGTCCCGGGGGGGTTGCCCCCGGCCGTCCAGGACACGGTCAGGTCCTGCCCCCCGACCCCGGAAAAGAGCGGCGTGGCGGTCGAGGGCGACAGCGCGTAGGTGGCCGTGGGCCCCGCGCCCAGCACCGGCCCTCCCTGCGCCCAGATCCGGAAATAGTAGCTCGTGTTGACCAGGAGCCCGGTGAAGAGGTTCGAGGTCAGGTCCGTTCCCGCGGCGCTCGACACGACGCCGGAGAAGTCCTGGGCGCTCGAGGCCTGCACGGTGTAAAGGAGCCCGCCCGGGTTGCCCGCGGCGTTCCAGCCGATCCGGAGCTGGCGGGACCCGAGGTCGCCGTAACCCGTGAGGGCCGGGGGAGAGAGGGAGGTCAAGGTGTAGACCTGGCTCCCGTAGACCGAGAGCGTCTGGGCCCCGAGCTGGTTGAGGACCGCGATACGGAGGTAGTAGCTGGTCAAAGACGCGAGCCCGGCGACCGTGAGGCGGTTCTCGCCGAAGTCGTAGGACGCCGAGGAGAAGATCGTGCCCGTGAAATCCGAGGCCGTGGACGCGTCGACCCGGTAGCCGGTCAGCGTCCCCTGGGCCAGGGTGGTGAAGTCCGCCTGGACGCTGGAGACGTAGACCTGGACCGCGGTGATGGCGCTCGCCGGCGCGTAGGTCGCGGTGCTGGGGGCGAGGACGGGACCGCCGGAGCAGACCGTGTTCGTCGCCTTGACGATGACCCCCGTGTAGACGTTGGCGGTCAGATCGCTGCGGGTGAAGGACGCGACGGCCGTGTTGCCGAGGTACTTGGCGGGATCGGAGGCGATGAAGACGTCGTAAGTGGCGTTCGGCACCGCGGTCCATGTCCACGTGATGGAGGTCGCGCCGGACGCGGAGCCGGAAAATCCCACCGGCGCCCCCGGCCTCAGGGCTCCCCGGGCGTCGAGCATGCCGGCCCCGCAGATCCCGGTGTCGCAGGTCGAGCCCGCGGGGAAGGACCGCACGCAGGCCTGGAGGTCGCTCTTGACCTGCGCGGGGGTCAGATTCGGGTTATAGGAGAGCATGAGCGAGACCACGCCCGAGACGTGCGGCGCCGCCATGCTCGTGCCGTCCTTGAACACCCCGCGGTCCCCGGCGGGGCTGGCGCTCGGCCCCGCCGTGCCGGCGTTCCCCAGTGAATAGACGCCGACGTCCGTCGGGATGTCGCCGCCCGGAGCCGCGAGCGTGACCTCAGGGCCGAAGTTGCTGTAGGAGGCGAGGTTGCCCGCCCTGTTGATCGCCGCGACGTTGACCACGTTGGAGCAGTTGCCCGGAAAGGAGTTGGCGGCCGCGTCGGTGTCGTTGCCGGCCGCGGTGACCACCACCGCGCCGACGCTGACGGCGGCGTCGATGGCGCTCTGCAGGGCGAACGAGCAGGCTCCGGTCCCGCCGATGCTCATGTTGATGACCTTGGCCGGGGTCGCGTTGTCCGGGGAGCCGCCCACGGACCAACCGGCCGCCCACCGGACGGCGTCGGCGATATCCGACGTGTAGCCTCCGCACTTGCCGATGACGCGGATGGGCTGGATCTTGGATACCCAGTTGACCCCGGCCCCCCAGACGGCGTTGTTGCTGTTGGCCGCGATGGTCCCGGTCACGTGGGTCCCGTGCCAGGAGGAGTTGCGCGCCCCGCAGCCTTCCAGGTAGCCCTCGGCCTCGGTGCCCGCGTCCTCACCCGCGGTGATCCAGTTCCCCGGGTCCCTGGGATCGTTGTCGCGGCCGTCGCCGTCGTTGGCCACGTAGTACTTGCCGGGGTCGTCAGGAGAGATGAAGTCGTAACCTTGGACCATGCGGCCCGCCGGGGGCACGGGCGCGTCGAAGTCCGCGTGCGCCACGACCCCGGAGTCGATGACCGCGATGACGAGGGAGGAGGCGCCGGTCGTGACGTCCCAGGCAGCCGGGAGGTTGGCGCCCGCGACCTCGCTGGCAGGAGCGAAGTAATGCCACTGGCTGCCGGCGTAGCTGGCGTCGTTGGGTACGAGCAGGGGGAAGGCCTTGAGGTCGGGCTCCGCGTACTCCACGGCAGGGTCCTTCATGAGACGGCGCGCGACGTCCTCAGCCTCTCGGCGGCCCATCCTCCGGGACATGCGCATGACGTGGGCCGATCCCGACATGGCCCGCACGAACTCCAACTTCTCGGCCGCCCTGGCGCTGAGCTTCGAGACGCGCTCTGCGCTCATGACCCGGACCTTGGACTCGGCCCCGTCCCTGAGCTTGACGATGATCCGGTGGGTCTTATCGCGGGGGGATTCCTTGGCCGGACCCTGCGCCGAGAACGAAGGGGTCCCGGCTGCGAGGACCGCGAGCAGCGCCAGGACCCGGGAGAGTCTGGATGATATCATCCTTTCCAATAGGACGCGACAACGGCCCATGGGAAGAGTATAACAGAGGCCGCCCAAGCCTTGGTTTCAGGAATGTTGCGGCCCGGCCGAGGGGCAAGGACGGATTATGACGCTCTCAGCGTCTCTTTTCAGCTACGGGGGCCGGACCCGGGGTCAATGCGGGTCTTCAGGCGAGATGAGGCCCATGTCGATGCCCTTGACCACGGCTTCGGTACGGTTGGAGACGCTCAGCTTCTGGAAAACGCTGTTGAGGTGGTTCTTGACCGTCTTGACGCTGCACTCCAGGCCCGCGGCGATCTCCTTGTTGGACTGGCCGCGGCCGAGCAGGGCGAGCACCTTGATCTCGGTCTTGGTCAGGGCCACGAGAGAGGCGTCGGCGTTGACGTTGCCCATCTGGCGCAGGCCGTCGATGAGCTTGTTCATGACGGGCTGAGGGATCATGACGCCCTTGTCCGCGAACGCCTTGAGCGCGTTGACGAGCTCGGAGGCCGGGAGCATCTTCGAGAGATAGCCGTTGGCCCCGGCCTGGATGGCCTCCATGACGTGGGACTCGTCCTCGTAGGTCGAGAGCATCAGCACGTTGGTGCTGGGGCACTCCTTGTGGATCTGCCGGGTCGCGGCGATGCCGTCCATGCGGGGGAGCTTGATGTCCATGAGGATGACGTCGGGCTTGAGTTTCTTGACGAGGCGGATGGCCTCGGGACCGTCTCCGGCCTCGCCCACGACCTCGACCCACCTCTCGTTCTCCAGCAGGTCGCGGATGCCCTCGCGGAACAGGGTCTGGTCGTCCGCCAGCACCACCTTGATCTTCTTGACGTTCGCCATGTGGCTTCCCCCGGCCGGTCCCGCGTGTTGGAGAGGACGCGTCGGCCCTTATTGAAATCCAGGCAAGTTATACCATATCGAGGTCCGGTTTGGTATAATCTCGGGCCACGGCGCGGTAGCTCAGAGGTTAGAGCGGGCGTTTCATAAGCGTCAGGCCGGTGGTTCAATTCCACCCCGCGCCAGATTTCCGCCGGAGGATCCACCTGTGTCCACCACGATCCCGCAGTCCGGATTCTCCGGCGCCTTCTCTTTGAGGACGACGCGGAGCGCCGTATTCCTGACAGCTCTGCTCGTCTGCCTCGGGACGTCCCTCGGCGCCGCACCCCGGCAAGCCCGGGACCTGGACGCGGAGGGGATCGCGCTCCTCTTCAAGGGCGACTACCGCGGCGCGCTCAAGGCCTTCGACGCCTCCCTCGCCAAGGACCCGAAGAACGCCCGCGCCCTGGCCAACCGCTGCACGGCGCGCTACCAGCTCGGCGACGACGACGGGGCCATCGCCGACTTCAAGGCCGCGGCCGCGCTCCGGCCGGCCCTCAAGGATGAGCTCGCCCGCCAGGTCTCCGACGCGCACCGCCGGCGCGGGACGCGGCTCGCCGACGCCGGAGACCGGCAGGGAGCGGCCCGGGAGCTCTACGCCGCGGTGAAGCTCGACCGCGGCCACGCCCGCGCCTACGCCGGTATCGGGGAGCTCGCCGTCCTGAACGCCGAGCACCGCACCGCCCTCGACTACTTCGGCCGCGCCCTCAAGCTCGACAAAGACCTCGACTCCGCCCTGGCCGGCCGGGCAGGCGCGCGCCTGGCCCTCGGCCAGCTCCGCGGGGCCCTGGCGGACGCCGACGCCGCGATCCTCCTGCGCCCCTCCGAGCCGGGCCATTTCCGCCTGCGCGCCCGCGTCCACCGCGCCCTGGGCATGACGGACGCCGCGCTCAAAGACGAGCGCCGCGCCTCGGAGCTCCGACGGCCGCGAGGCCCGTGAATGACGTTCGGCACCGCGGAAGATGACGTGCGTACTTGAACAACCGCGGCACATTTTGTTGAATCTGTTCCCCTGAGACGTCCAGCCGGAGACAGGGTCACTCAACAGGAGGAGTTGCATGGCAGAGACATTGGTCGTGGTCAGCAAAGTCAAGGCGATGGTCAAGGCCGCGGGTCTTCGGACCGGCGGGGATTACGTCGACGCTCTCACGAAGAAGATCACCGAGATCGTCCAGGCCTCCATCACGAAGGTCAACACCGAGGGCGGCAAGAAGACTCTCGGCGCCGAAGACATCTAGAACCGCTCCGACCGGCGGTCGCAGTGAGCGCCTTGGCAGCCCAGGGGACGCCGTCCGTCACCTTCCGGGACTTCATGGAATCCGCCCTCTACGGGGAGGGCGGGTTCTATGGAAAACGCGCGCCTAGAGCGGACTTCTTCACCGCTCCCGAACTGCACCCGGTCTTCGGCGAGGTCCTCGCCGGGGAGATCTCCAAGCGTCTCGAGGAGCTCGAGCGGGCCGGCGTCCCGCGCCCGTACTCCATCGTGGAGATGGGCTCCGGCTCGGGCCTGCTCGCCGAGCAGGTCATCGCGGCCCTGCGGCGCGACCACCCCGGCCGCTCGCAGGGGGTCCGTTACGTCCTCGTCGAGCGGGAGCGCAAGCTCCTCGTCTCGAGCGTGCTCAAGCTCTCGGAGTCGGGGATGCGCGTCTCGGGCTTCTCCGACGTGGCGGAGTTGCCTCCCGCGGCAGGCGTCTTCTTCTCGAACGAACTCCTCGACGCCCTGCCGTTCCACCTCCTCGAGCGCAGGGGGGAGAAGGTCCACGAGGTCTACGTCGGCTCCGACGGCGCCGCGCTCCTCGGCGATCTCTCGACCCCGGAGCTCGAGCCCTACGCCCAAGGCCTGCCCGACGAGGCCGAGGGCCTGCGGCACGCCGTGAGCCTCGAGTCCCTCCGCTGGCTTGAGGCCGTCTCCGACCGCCTGACGACCGGCGCGCTCATCACCGTGGACTACGGCTCGCGCCTGGGCCCGACCGCCGTCAACCCTCCGCGCACCTACAGGAGGCACGTCAGCGACGACCGGCTGACCTCACCGGGCCGGGACCTCACCGCCAACGTCGACTTCGAAACCGTCATCCGGGAAGGCGCGAGGCTCGGCCTGGAGCTGGAGTCCTTCTGCACCCTGGGACGCTTCCTCATCGACCGGCTCTCCAGCCAGGTCCAGACCGCGGCCCGCGAGGGCTCCCTGCTCAGGATCAAGACCCTCATCCACCCCGACGGGATGGGAGAGACCCACAAGGTCCTCATCCAGAAGAAGGGAACCGCGCCCCAGTGACCGGCTTCGGGGCGGTCTTCGCGCTCTTCGTGCTGGCCCTCCTCTTTGCCGCCGGCGCGCTCGTCACCGCCTGGCTCCTGCGCCCCGCCCTGGGCTACGAACGGAAGCTCTCGGTCTACGAGTGCGGCATGCCCACGGTCGGCACCACCCAGGTCAAGCTCAACATCCGGTTCTACGTCTTCGCCCTCCTCTTCCTCGTCTTCGACGTGGAGACCCTCTACGTCTTCCCCTGGGCCGTGGTCTGCCGCGAGCTCCAGCAGGAGGCGGGCCTCCTCCCACTGGCGGAGATGGCGGTCTTCCTCTCCATCCTGTTCCTCGGGCTGGTCTACGCCTGGCGCAAAGGAGCCCTCGAATGGGAGTGATCCTCGACGGCCTCCCCAAGGCCGCCAAGGCCGTCCCCGGCGGCGGCATCGTCCTCACCACGGCCGACGTCTTCATCGACTGGTCCCGCAAGTACTCGCTCTGGCCCGTGACCTTCGGCCTAGCCTGCTGCGCCATCGAGATGATGGCCGCCTACGCGGCGCGCTTCGACTTCGACCGCATGGGCGTCATGCCGCGCCCCAGCCCCCGCCAGGCCGACGTCATGATCATCGCCGGCACCGTGGTCAAGAAGATGGCCGAGCCCATCGTGCGGATCTACCACCAGATGCCGGAGCCCCGCTTCGTCATCTCCATGGGCAGCTGCGCCAACTGCGGCGGCCCGTACTACGACTCCTACTCCGTGGTCAAGGGCGTGGACCGCATCATCCCGGTGGACGTCTACATCGCGGGCTGCCCGCCCAGGCCGGAAGCCCTCTTCTACGCCGTGGTCAAACTCCAGGAGAAGGTGCAGAAGATGAAGCTCGCCAAGGGCGCCGGCGCCACCCCGCAGGCCGAGAAGGGCCCGAGGAACATCGCGGCATGACCATGCCGGACATCCAGCCCCTGCTCGGCGACGCCTGCGCCAAGGTCCCAGGCGTGGCCCCGGCCGCGGTCCCGGTCAAGGACTACCCGACCCTGCGCATGACCTCCCCGAGCCAGGTGCTCCCGCTGGTCTCTTTTCTTAAGGAAAGGGGTTTCACTTACCTGGAGATCGTCACCGCCACCGACTGGCTGGGACCCGTCAGCCCGGATGGCTACCCCCGCAGCGGCCGCAACCCGCACCCTTTCCTCGCCGAGGAGCCGGCCGCCGTCCCCGCGGCCAGGAACCCCGCCGCGCCGTACAAGCCCGTCTTCGACATGCTATGGTGCCTGGCCGACATCCCGCAGAAGACCCGCGTCTTCCTGCGCCTGGAGGTGCCCCGCGAGCAGCCCTCGGTGCCGAGCCTCGCCGGGCTCTTCAAGGCCGCGGACTGGCAGGAGCGGGAGACCTTCGACCTGCTCGGCATCACTTTCGAGGGGCATCCCTGCCTCAAGAAGATCCTGACCCCCGATTTCCTCAAAGGCCATCCCCTCCGGAAGGACTACGCCCACGTGAAGGACCAGTATGACGAATAGGGAGGCCCTCCACCCCCGCAAGCCCGAGACCGGCGCCGCCGAGTCCTCCGAGGGGAGGTTCGACCAGCTCTTCGTCAACCTCGGTCCCCAGCACCCGTCCACGCACGGCGTCCTCCGGGTCGGCCTGACCCTCGAGGGCGAGGTCATCACCAAGGCAGAGCCGGACATCGGGTACCTGCATCGCGGCACGAGCAAGCTCGCCGAGGCCCGGGGCTACCACCAGTGCGTGGTCCTGACGGACCGGTGGGACTACGTCTCGGCCATGCCCAACAACCTGGCCCTCTGCCTGGCCGCGGAGCGCCTCATGGGGCTTGCGGTCCCGGAGCGCGCCCAGCACCTGCGGGTCGTCATGTGCGAGCTCAACCGCATCGCCAGCCATCTGCTCTTCATGGGGACCTACGGCATCGACCTCGGCGCCTTCACCCCGTTCCTCCACGCTTTCCGGGAGCGGGAGATGATCCTGGACCTCTACGAGATGCTCTGCGGCGCGCGTCTGACCTACCACTACATCCGCATCGGCGGGGTCATGGCCGACGTCTCTCCCGACTGGGCGGCCAAGACCCGCGAGTTCCTGACCTACTTCAAGCCGCGCCTCAAGGAGTACGATGACCTGCTCTCCTTCAACCCCATCTTCCTCGCCCGCGCCGAGGACGTCGGGGTCATCCCGAAGGAGCTCGCGGTGGAGTGGGGGCTCTCGGGCCCCAACCTGCGGGGCTCGGGCGTGGCCTACGACGTGCGCAAGTCCGACCCCTACTGCGGCTACGAGAAGTTCGATTTCGAGGTCCCCCTGGGCAAGACCGGCTCCTGCTGGGACCGCTACTACTGCCGCGTGCTCGAGATCCGTCAGTCCGTGCGCATCATCGAAGCCGCCCTCGAAGGGCTCCCGGCCGGGGACATCATGGCCAAGGGCGTGGCCAAGACCGTCAAGCCGCCTGTCGGCGAAGCCTACGCCCACGTGGAGGCCTCGCGCGGCGACCTGGGGATCTACCTGGTCTCGGACGGAGGGCCGGCGCCGTACCGCATGCACGTCCGGGCACCCTCGTTCGTGAACCTGGCCATCCTCCAGGAGATGCTGGTGGGCTGCAAGGTGGCCGACGTGATCGCCATCCTGGGCTCCATCGACATCGTGCTGGGAGAGACGGACCGCTAAGATGACCAAGCACGGGCGCAAACCATGACGGGCATCAACCTTCCCGCCGGCGACGCCCCGTTGCCTCCGGAGAAGCCCTCGGCTCCGGCCGCTCCCGCGGCTCCGGCTGCCGTCGCCCCGGCAGCCCCGGCCAAGAACCCTTATCCCA
Organism: Elusimicrobiota bacterium; assembly: GCA_016218545.1. Lineage (GTDB taxonomy): Bacteria > Elusimicrobiota > Elusimicrobia > UBA1565 > UBA9628 > JACQWX01. The sequence continues at coordinate 31,658 of JACRDQ010000014.1, read as the reverse complement.
AGCCCGTCTACAGCAAGAAGGCCGGGAACCTGCTCAAGACCCGGCTCTGGCCCACGGAGCGCTGGGCCCACCCCTGGTCCCAGGCAGGCTACCGCACCGCAGCCATCCAGCTGACCGTCATCATCGGCGGCATCCTCCTGGTCGGCGCCGTGGTGGACGAGCTCGCCGGATGGGGGGACCTCCTTTATAGATATCTGCTCGCCGGCACCGCCCTCCTCCACCAGGAGTTCTCGGCCCGGGGCATCCCCTCGGGCCCCTTGGCCGACCCCGCCAGGACGGCGGCGGGCCTGCGCCTGGGAGCCGAGGTCCTCTGGACCCTCTTCAAGGTGATCCTCGTCGTGGGGGTCATCAACGTCAACGGCATCTGGGCCGTCTGGTGGGAGCGCAAGCTCTCCGCCCACATGCAGTCGCGCCTGGGCCCCATGTACGCCGGCGGCTTCCACGGCTGGGCGCAGACCATCCTCGACAGCATCAAGCTCCTCCTCAAGGAGGACGCCACCCCCGCGGACGCCGACCGGGCCGTGCACCTGCTGGCCCCGGCCGTGGTCATCGTGCCCGCGATCCTGGCCTTCGCCCCCGTGCTCTTCGGCACGGAGCTGGCCGCGGCCCGGCTCGACATGGGAGCCCTCTACATCCTGGCCGTCTCCGGCGTCTCCGTCATCGGCGTGGTCATGGCCGGCTGGGCCTCGAGCAACAAGTTCTCCCTGCTGGGCGGCCTGCGCGCCGCGGCCCAGGTGGTCAGCTACGAGATTCCGCGCATCTTCGCCGTGGTCCCGATCATCATGTTCACGGGCTCCCTGGACCTGGTCGCCATCGACAAGGCGCAGAGCGGCTACTGGCTCGGGTTCCTCCCGCAATGGTTCGTGTTCTGGTTCCCGGCCGGCCCCCTGGCCTTCCTCCTCTTCCTGATCGCCTCGCTGGCCGAGACCAACCGGGTGCCGTTCGACATCCCGGAGGCCGAGTCGGAGCTCGTGGCGGGCTTCATGACGGAGTACTCCGGCATGAAGTGGGCCCTGTTCTTCCTGGCCGAGTACGCCTACGTCCTGCTGGCCTGCTTCATGATGGCGGTCTTCTTCCTCGGCGGAGGCGCCGCTCCCCTGCCCTTCCTGGGTTTCGTGCCGAGCTGGATCTGGATGCTCGCCAAGGCCATGGCCATGATGTTCGTGTTCATGTGGCTGCGCTGGACCCTCCCGCGTTTCCGCGTGGACCAGCTCATGGACTTCAACTGGAAATTCATGCTGCCGTGGAGCTTCGCCGTGGTGGCGATGGCAGGAGCGACCCTCCTGTGGCTATGATCTCCTACCTCGGCCGCGTGGCGGGCGACGCGTGGGCCGTGTGCAAGGGCCTGTGGGTCACCTTGAAGACCCTGGTGAAGCCCTCCATCACGGTCCAATACCCGACGGAAAAACTGACCCCCGAGCCCATGTTCCGGGGCGTGCTGCTCTACGACGTCGAGCGCTGCACGGCCTGCGGGCTGTGCGTGAAGGCCTGCCCCTCGGCCTGCATCTCCGTCCAGGCCCAGGTCAACGAGGCCGGCAAGCGCGTGCCCAAGGCCGCGTGGTACGCCATCGACCTCGGCCGCTGCAACTGGTGCCGCATGTGCGAGGAATCCTGCCCCTTCAAGCCCAAGGTGGTCTGGCATTCCGTGGACTACGAGCTGTGCTTCTTCTCGCGCGAGGAGATGGTCCGCTGCTGGAAGCCGGGCTTCCCGCTGCTGGGCAAGGTCCACGACGTCAGGAAAGACGCCTTCGTCGACCCGCCGGCCCAGATCGTCATCCAGGAGGTCCCGGCCCGGCACGACGAGAAGGGGCCCAGGTGGGACTAGTCTAGAATGATCGAATCGATCGCCTTCTACATGATGGCCGGCGTGGCCCTCGGCTCGGCCCTGCTGGTCGTCACTCTGCGCAACACCGTGCACTGCGCCCTCTTCCTGGGCCTCAGCCTGGCCGGCGTCGCCGGGGTCTTCGGGACCCTGGGCGCGGACTTCCTCTTCGCCAGCCAGATCCTCATCTACGTGGGCGGCATCGCCGTCTTGATGATCTTCGCGGTCATGCTCATGGGCCGCACCTCGGACCTGACGCTGCGCCAGGTCAACCAGGAGTGGCTCGCGGGCCTGCTCGTCTGCGCCATCACGGCTGTCGGCCTCTGGCGGGCCGCCAAGGCCTGCCTCTCCGCGACCGCCTCCGGAAGCCCCGCGGCCTCCACCAGGCCCCTGGGCCGCCTCATGCTCGGCGACTACGCCGTCCCCTTCGAGCTCATCTCCCTGGTCCTCACCGCGGCCCTGCTGGGCGCCATCTTCTTCACGCGCCGCGAGGCGGGGGGGAGGAAATGACCCTCACCCTCGGCCACTACCTCTTCCTCGGCTCGGGCCTCTTCATCATCGGCATCTTCGGCGCCCTGACCCGCCGCAGCGTCATCGGCATCCTGATGTCCATCGAGCTCATCTTCAACGCGGCCAACGTGAACCTCGCCGCCTTCAACCGCTTCCTCCACCCCGACGGGGTGACGGGCCAGGCCTTCGCCCTCTTCATCATGACCGTGGCCGCCGCCGAGGTGGTGGTGGGCCTGGCCCTGGTCCTGGCCATCTACCGCAGCCGGGACAAGATCTATATGGAAGACATCAACATCATGAGGGGCTGACCGGCGATGATCGAATACGTCTGGCTGGTCCCGCTCCTGCCCCTGGCCGCCTCGCTCATCATCCTCTTCGTCGGCCGCGAGAGCGACCACTCGCCCATGCCCTACGTGGGCATCGCCGCCATCGGCGCGGGGCTGTGGATCTCGCTCCGGGTGATCTTCGACGGGGCGGTCGGCGCGGCCGTCCTGCCCTTCGAGAAGGACTGGTCCTGGTACTCCTTCGCCGCGGACCTCGGGGGCCGGGCCTTCATCTTCGACATGCGCGCCGGCGTGCTCATCGACGGCGCCGCCGCGGTCATGCTCGCCGTGGTCTGCCTCGTGAGCCTGCTCGTCCAGGTCTACTCCCTGGGCTACATGCACGGCGACACCCGCTTCAAGCGCTACTTCGCCTACATCTCCTTCTTCACGGCCTCCATGCTGGGGCTGGTGGTCTCCAACAATCTCATCGTCACCTTCGCCTGCTGGGAGCTCGTCGGCGTCTCCTCCTACCTCCTCATCGGGTTCTGGTTCGAGCAGAAGGCGCCCCCCTACGCGGGCAAGAAGGCCTTCATCACGACCAAGCTCGGCGACCTGGGCTTCTTCCTGGCGCTCCTGCTGACCTTCACCTACGCCGGCACCTACAACATCGTCCGCCTCAAGGAGGCGGTCGCGATGGGCTACCTCCCGCCCGTGGTCCTCACCTTCATCGGGCTCGGCCTGCTCGCCGGAGCGGCCGGCAAGTCGGCCCAGGCGCCCCTCTTCATCTGGCTGCCGGACGCCATGGAGGGCCCCACCCCGGTCTCGGCCCTCATCCACGCCGCCCCCATGGTGGCGGCCGGCCTCTACCTCGTCGCGCGGGTCTACTTCATCTACCTCGCCAGCCCCGCGGCCATGGAGGCCGTGGCCTGGGTGGGCCTCGCCACGGCGTTCCTGGCCGGGACCATGGCCCTGGTGCCCTACGACATCAAGCGGGTGCTCGCCTTCTCCACGGTCAGCCAATTGGGCTTCATGATGTGCGCCCTGGGCGTCGGGGGCTACACCGCCGGGCTCTTCCACCTCACCACCCACGCCTTCTTCAAGGCCCTCCTGTTCCTGTGCGCGGGCTCCGTCATCCACGCGGTCCACACCAACGACATGCGCTCCATGGGCGGGCTCTCCAAGAGGATGCCCGTGACCTTCCTCACCATGGCCGTGGGCTCCCTGGCCCTGGCCGGCATCCCGCCCTTCGCGGGCTTCTTCTCCAAGGACCTCATCCTCGAGAAGGTCTTCGAGCACAGCCACCTGATGTTCGCCGTCCTGGTCTTCACCGCGTGCCTGACCGCCTTCTACACCTTCCGGATGCTCTTCCTGACCTTCCTCGGCGACGGCCGGGACCACGACCGGGTCGCCCACGCCGAGGAGTCCGGCTCCGTGATGACCGTCCCCCTGCTGATCCTGGCGGCCCTCGCCGTGGTCTCCGGCTGGCTCTTCGAGCACGGGCACGCCTTCGCCTCCTTCGTCGGCAACGGCGGCGCGGCCGAGGCGGCCGCCGAGGCCGCCGGTCACGGGACGCAAGCCGCGGCCGGACACGCCTTGAACCCCATGGTGCTGGCCGTGGGCCTGACCGCGGCGGCCGTGCTCCTCATCCTGCTGGCCTACTCCCTCTACGGCGGCCCGGACCTCAGCCGCGCGGCGCGCATCAAGGAGCGCTTCCTGCCGGTCTTCAACGTCCTCGAGAACCGCTGGGGCTTCGACGCCTTCTTCCTCTTCCTCGTGGACGCCTCGGACCGGCTCGCGGTGCTGTGCCGCTGGCTCGACACCGAGGTCATCGACCGCATCTTCGTGGACGGCTGGGGCCTCATCTGCCGGGTCTTCGCGGAGATCAGCCACCTTTTCGACGCCCTCTTCGTGGACCAGGCCGTGGACGGCTGCGGCTACGTCAGCCGCGACGTGGCCGGAAGGGGGCTGCGCAGCCTTGTGGCGCGCGGCCAGGTCCAAGAGTACCTGCTCTACCTCGCCGTCGGGGTGAGCCTCTTCGCGATCCTCAACAAATAGGATGGAACGATGGAACTGCCCCTGCTCTCGCTGATCACCTTCATACCACTCATGGGCGCCTTGGCCGTCTTGTGCGTGCCCAAGGAGAACAGGCGCGTCTTGGAGGCGCTCTCCCTGACCGCGGCCGCGATCCCCTTCGCGCTGACGGTCTGGCTCTACTTCGCCTTCGACCGCTCCACCGCCGCCATGCAGTTCGTCGAGCGGCACGCATGGATCTCCACGGACGCCGTCCGCATCGACTACTACCTCGGGGTGGACGGGCTCTCGGCGCCCCTCGTGATCCTGACGACCCTGATGTCCCTCATCGCGCTCATCGCCTCCTTGGGCATCAAGGAGCGCTTCAAGGAGTACTGCTTCTGGTTCCTCATCCTCGAGGTCGGCATGCTCGGGGTCTTCGAGTCCCTCGACTTCTTCCTGTTCTACGTCTTCTGGGAGATCACCCTGGTCCCGATGTACTTCCTCATCGGCATCTGGGGAGGCCCCCAGAAGGAGTACGCGGCCATCAAGTTCTTCCTCTACACCCTGGCCGGCTCGGTCTTCATGCTCCTGGGCATCCTGGCCTTGTACTTCAAGGCCGACCCCCACACCTTCGACATGCTCCAGCTCATGAAGATCCACGGGAGCTTGAGCTTCCGCTTCCAGGTCCTGGCCTTCCTGGCCTTCTACTTCGGGTTCGCCATCAAGGTCCCGGCCTTCCCGTTCCACACCTGGCTGCCCCTTGCCCACGTCGAAGCGCCGACCGCGATCTCCGTCATCCTCGCGGCCGTGCTCCTGAAGATGGGCGTCTACGGCATCATGCGCGTCAACTACCCGATGCTGCCCCTGGGCTTCGAGTGGTTCCTGCCCTACCTCGTCATCATCGCCGTCATCAACATCGTCTACGGGGCGCTTTGCGCCATGGCCCAGAACGACATGAAGAAGATGGTGGCGTACTCGTCCATCAACCACATGGGCTACTGCCTGCTGGCCATCGCGGGCGCCTCGGCCACGGGGTTCGCCGGGGCCGCCTTCCAGATGATCAACCACGGGATCATCACCGGAGCGCTGTTCCTCCTCGTCGGAGTCATCTACGACCGCGCCCACACCCGCGACATCGGCGCCTTCGGGGGGCTGGCCGCCAAGGTCCCGGTCTACGCGGGGCTGATGTCCCTCTCGTGCTTCGCCTCCCTGGGCCTGCCCGGCATGGCGGGCTTCGTCAGCGAGTTCCTCTGCTTCCTGGGCGCGTTCCCGCGCTGGAAGATCTACGCCGCCATCTCCGTGATCGGCATCATCGTCACGGCGGCCTTCTTCCTCCGGATGATCGAGAAGGTCTTCCTCGGCCCGCTCAACAACAAATGGGCGGACCTCCCCGACATGAACGCCCGGGAGCTCCTTTCGGTCGTGCCCCTGGCGGTCCTGATGATCGTGCTGGGCATCTGGCCCAGGTGGGCGCTCGACATGATGAACACGACGATGGTCGGCCTCGCGGGGCTCTTCCGCTAAGATGCTCAACCTGGGACTCCTCAAGCCCGAGCTCGTGCTCAGCGCCCTGGCGCTGGGCCTGCTCGCGGCGGACCTCCTCCTGTCGGCGGGGAAGAAGCGCTCCCTCTACGTCCTGGCGATCCTCTCCTGCGGGATCGTCCTCTGGCTGACGGGCGCGGCCCTGGCCCGGCCCTCGGCCGGGGTAGGCGCCCTCTGGGCCGTGGACCCCTTCAGCCTCTTCCTGAAGGCCGTCGTGCTCGTCAGCACGATCCTGGTCCTCCTCCTGACCATGGACGACTCGAGCATCCCCGACTCCGAGGCAGGGAGCTTCTCGTGCCTGCTGCTCCTCTCGGCCGTGGGCATGATGCTCCTGGTCTCCGCCACGGACCTCCTGCTCATCTTCGTGAGCCTCGAGCTCGTCTCCATCGCCTCCTTCATCCTGGCAGGATACGACCGCCGCAACCCCAAGTCCAACGAAGGCTCGCTGAAGTATTTCATCTTCGGCGCTTTCTCCTCCGGCGTGATGGCCTACGGCATCTCGCTCTTCTACGGCGCGACGGGCGCGACCACCCTCATCGCGGCCAAGGCTCAGGGCGCCCTGGCCCTCACGGGCCTGCTCTTCATCCTGGTCGGGTTCGGCTTCAAGGCGGCCGTGGCCCCCATGCACTTCTGGGTCCCTGACGCCTACGAGGGCGCGCCCACGCCCGTCACCGCCTTCCTCTCCGTGGCTCCCAAGCTCGCGGCCATGGGAGCGCTCGCCCGGCTCTTCGTGGTCCTCATCCCGGCCCCTTCCGTGGACATGACCCTGCTCCTCTCGATCCTCTGCGGGCTCACCATGACCGTGGGGAACCTCGTGGCCCTGTTCCAGCGCAACATCAAGCGCCTGCTGGCCTACTCCTCCATCGCCCAGGCGGGCTACATCATGATGGGCATCGTCACCGGCGACGCCATGGGCGTCCAGGGCATCCTCGTCTACTCCTTCGTCTACGTGGCCATGAACATCGGGGCCTTCGCCGTGGCCAACGCCCTCGCAGAGGAGCGCTCGGGAGCCGCCGACCCCTACGACCTGGACTCCTTCAACGGCCTCTCCAGCCGCTCCCTGCCGGCGAGCTTGGCCATGGCCTTCTTCCTGCTCTCTTTGGCCGGCATCCCGCCCATGGCCGGGTTCATCGGCAAGTTCTACCTCATCGGGTCCGCGGTGGGGACCAGCCACTACGGCCTGGCGGTCGCGGCCGTGCTCAACAGCGTCATCGCCGTCTACTATTACATGTCCGTGGCCTACCGGATCTTCTTCACCGCCCCGAGGAAGGGAGCGGTGGCGCCGCGCTTCGGGAGCTGCGTCTACGCGACCGCGGTCGTGGCCCTGGCAGTCACGCTCTTCTTCGGCATCCTGCCCCACCGCCTCGCCTCGTGGGCGCAGTTCTCCGCGTCGTTTTTGCCCTAGCCCGCGGCTTCGCCGCGGGCTAGATCATGCCCAGCGCGGATCAGATCAGGCGTAGCCGATGACGCGGCCTTCCACCTTCTGCACCGTGGCGTGGCGCTTCGGAAAGAAGACCCAGGAGCCGGCGTAGAGGAAAGCGACGCCGGTCCACCGCCAGACCCCGTGCGTGGCCGCAAAGGAACGGAACTCTCCGACCAGGAGCTCCCTCATCCCCGCAAGCCAGGGCATGCTGGAGCCGGACAAACGCAGGCACGCGCCGCCGATACCTAAGCCCGCGACCGCGCCCAGCAGGAGCCATAGGGAAAGCTCGAGGCTGCGGCTCTCCTCGTCGAAGACCCCTTCCCACAAGGAGCCCATGGCCGCGGCCAGGCCCAGGCCCAAGAGGATGAAGACCTCCATCGAGGGCGCAGCCGCCGGAACCCAGTTCCAGCGGCCGGGCAGGCCGAACTTGTAGAAGGACAGGCACATGCAGACGAAGAGGGCCGCAGCCGCGGTCTTCTTCCGCCAGCCCCTGCGGTCGGAGAGGTAGCCGGCGGCCAGCAGGAGCGCGCACACCACGCCCCCGGCCAGCCAGTCCGCGTGCACGGCGTCGAGCCACTGCCTGCCGAACGCCAGCAGCGCGATGGCGACGAAGATAGCCTGGGACATGGCCGTGGGGACCACGGCCATCCGCGGCGAAACCGGCGGGGGAGGAGGCAGGGCGGCCTCCCGGCCGGCCGCCGCGGCAGCTTCCTGGTTCTCCTCGAGCATCTCCGGAGACTCCAGGGCCTTGAGCACCTCATCGGCGGTGGCGGGCCTGGCGTCCGGGGTCTTGGCCATGAGGCGGCTGATGAGGGCGGCCGCGAAGGTCGTGACACTCGGGTCCGTATCGCGGATGTCCGGGATCGGCGCGTCCCGGTGCTGGAGCATGGCCTCCTGGGGGTTCTGGCTGGGATACGGGAGCTTGCCTGTCAGCATGTGGTAGTAGACCACGCCGCAGGCGTAGAGGTCCGTGCGGGGATCGGGCGCCGCGCCGTAGGCCTGCTCGGGCGCCATGAAGTCCACGGTCCCGGCGGCCTGGGCGTCCGCCCCGACCGCGCCGGAGATGCCGAAATCCATGATGCGGGCGCTGCCGTCGTCGTCGACCATGACGTTGCCGGGCTTGATGTCGCGATGCACGATTCCCAGGCCGTGCGCCGCAGCCAGGCCGGCCAGCACATCCTTCATGATCCTGAGGGCCTCCGGAGCGTTGAGGAAGCGTCTGCGCGCCAGGAGGCGCTCCAGGGTCTCTCCGCGTGCCAGCTGGAGCACGATGTAGCAGTAAGGGCCCTGCTGGCCCACGTCGTAGACCTGGACGACGCGGGGATGCTCCAGCTTGGCCGAGGCGCGGGCCTCCCGGACTACGTTGCTGATGACCTGCTCCCCGTTGACCATGGGAGGCTCGATGATCTTGAGCGCCACCTCGCGGTCCAGGGCGAGGTGCCTTCCCCTGTAGACATTGCCCATACCGCCCCTGCTGAGGAATTCCTCGATGCGGCAGGGGCCCAGGACCGTGCCGATGAGCGGGTCTGACGCCATGCGAAGATTATATATAATGGGGTCCGTCGTTAGCCTAGTCAACGACCGACCCCGACATGGATAACAGCAGGCTGCACGAGCTCTACCTGGGTGACCAGAAGGACCGCGAGTCCGTCTATCACAGCAAGGCCCGGGTCGACGACCTCTCCGCGCGGGACAAGCTGAGGCGCGGGCTGGTCTACGAGATGATCTCCCAGGACGCCGTGAAAAGCGGCGTCGACCTCTATCACGCGGCCGTCATCCTCCAGCACGGCTCGGAGGCCAAGGATTTCCTCGCCGCCCACCGGCTCGCGGTCCTCGCCGCCATCGCCGGACACCGGCCCGCCAGGTGGCTCCTGGCCGCCTCCCTGGACCGGTTCCTCTCGGCCGTCGGCCAACCCCAGGTCTACTGCACGCAGTTCGAGTTCGACGAAGGGGAGAACAAGTACCGCCTCCGCCTGCCCATCGAGGAGTCCTCGATCATGCCTTCCGAGAAGGGCATGCTCGACGTGCCATCCGTCGGAGAGAGGCTCTCCCAGCTCAACGGCCGCATCGAGCGGGAGGGCCGCGGATGAGCCGCGCCTGGGACCTCGTCGTCGAAGGAGGCACCGTGGTGACGCCATCCGGCAGGTCCGTGGCGGACCTCGCGGTCTCGGGAGGCAGGATCGCGGCGGTCGGAGACCTGGCCGGCCACCCCGCGGCCTCGGGCGCCCGCATCGTAGACGCCTCCGGCATGGTCGTGGTCCCCGGAGGAGTCGACGTGCACACGCACCTCGACATGCCCTTCGGCTCCGGCAGGACGGCCGACGACTTCGACTCCGGCTCCAAGGCCGCGCTCTTCGGAGGCACCACCACCATCATCGACTTCGCCGCCCCCAAGCCCGGAGAACCCCTCCGCAAGGGCCTGGAGGCCTGGCTCGCCAAGGCCGAGGGCTCGAGTTCCGTGGATTTCGGGTTCCATATGACCATGCCCCGGGTCACGGACAAGGACCTCGCGGAGATGGCGTCCCTCGTCCGGGAGGGGGTGACCTCCTTCAAGCTCTTCACCGCCTACCCGGGCAGGCTCATGTCCGGCGACGGAGCCATCTTCCGCGCCCTGCGGCGCTCCCGGGACATCGGCGCGCTCGTCTGCGTGCACGCCGAGAACGGCCCCGTCATCGAGGCACTCGTCGGAGAGGCGCTGGCGGCCGGGCATCGGGCTCCGAGGTTCCACGCCCTGACCAGGCCCGTCGAAGCCGAGGCCGAGGCGGCCGGCCGCGTCATCGCCCTGGCCGAGATGGCGGGCGCCCCGGTCTACCTCGTGCACCTGTCTTCGGCCGCGGCCCTGGCCGAGGTCCGCCGCGGACGCAAGAGGGGGGTGCGCGTGCTGGCCGAGACGTGCCCCCAGTACCTCTGCCTCGACGCGGAGGTATACGAGCGCCCGGACTTCGAGGCCGCCAAGTTCGTCATGTCTCCGCCCCTGCGTCCCAAGGGCAACGGCGCCCGGCTCTGGGAGGCCCTGGCCGCCGGGGAGCTCCAGGCCGTGGCCACGGACCACTGCTCTTTCTTCATGAAGCGCCGCAAAGGCCACCCCTGCAAGGCCGACGGCAAGGACGACTTCACCAGGATCCCCAACGGCGCGCCGGGGATCGGAGCCAGGATGCTCCTCCTCTGGGACGCGGTCCAGAAGGGCCGCCTGACCGCGGAGCGCTTCGTCGAGGTCACGGCCTCGGGCCCGGCCAGGGTCTTCGGCCTGCACCCGCGCAAGGGGAACCTCGCCCCGGGAGCGGACGCCGACATCGTGGTCATCGATCCCCGCAAGACGCACACCTTCACGATGGAGAACCAGCACCTCAACGTGGACTACGACCCTTACGAGAACCGGACGGTGCACGGGGAGGTCAGGGACGTCTTCCTTTCCGGCCGCCCCATGATCCTGCGCGGCCGGTTCACGGGCGAAGCCGGGGGCGGAAGATTCCTTCGCCGCGCCCCGCGAGACTTCTAGGACCGGAGCTGACATGAAGATCCCCGCAGCCGACATCCTCAAGCAGACCCAGCGCACCCTCGACATCGTGGCCAAGGCCGACCTGACCGAGGAGGAGCGCGCCTCCCTGACCCAGGAGACCGCCTCCTCCTACGCCGACTACGTCAACCCGGGCATCCTCGAGTACCGGAAATCCGTCTCCACCGAGTACATCTCCATCGAGTGGTCGGACTCCGCCAACACCTTCCACGACATCAAGGGCAAGAAGTACATCGACTTCCTCGGCGGCTACGGGGTCTTCAACGCGGGGCATCGGCACCCGAAGGTCATCGCCGCCGTCACCAACCAGCTCAAGCGCCAGGCCCTCCACTCGCAGGAGCTCCTCGAGCCTTTCCGGGCCATCCTCGCCAAACTCGTGCACGACATCACGCCCGGGGACCTCCAGTTCAGCTTCTTCGGCAACTCCGGAGCGGAGGCCATCGAGGGGGCCATGAAGCTGGCCATGCTCCACACGGGACGCAAGTCCTTCGTGGCCGCCGTCGCCGGCTTCCACGGGAAGACGCTCGGCGCCCTCTCGGCCACGGCCAAGGCCAAGTTCCGCCAGCCCTTCCTGCCCATCCTGCCCGACTGCTACCACGTGCCCTACGGCGACGCGGACTACGTGGAATCCATCCTCAAGTCCGCCGACGAGGTCGGCAACGACATCGCGGGCGTCATCCTCGAGCCCATCCAGGGAGAGGGGGGGATCAACGTCCCCCCCGACGACTACCTCCCCAGGGTCCGGGACCTCTGCGACCGCTACGGGGCCCTCCTCATCATGGACGAGGTCCAGACCGGGATGGGCCGGACCGGCAAGATGTTCTGCTGCGAGCACTGGAACGTGGTGCCGGACATCATGTGCATGGGCAAGGCCTTCGGAGGAGGCGTCATGCCCATCGGAGCCTTCGTCTCCAACAAGACCATCTGGGAGCAGCTCTTCCCCGAGCCGTGGCTCCACTCCACCACCTTCGGGGGCAACCCCCTGGCCTGCGTAGCCGCCATCGCCGCCATCCACGTCACCTTAGAGGAGAAGCTCCCCGAGCGGGCCGAGAAGATGGGCAACGAGATGATGGCTCGCCTCAAAGCCCTGCGGCGGCGCTTCCCCAAGCTCTGCGTGGACGTCCGCGGCAAGGGGCTCATGATCGGCATCGAGTTCCCGTCCGACGCCGTGGGCTACGAGGTGGCCAAGGGCCTCTTCGACAACGGCGTGCTCGTGGCCGGGACCCTGTTCTCGGCCAAGACCATCCGCATCGAGCCCCCTCTGACCATCACCCCGGCCGAGATGAACCAGGCCCTGGGCGTGGTCGAGAAGGTCTTCAAGGAAGTCAACGCCAGGCACTTCGAGCCGCCCAAGCGGCCCGGCCCAGGCCCGCGCCGGTGACCCACCGAGGATCCCTTGGGTCAGACCTCGGGATTTGGAGGCCTTACCCCATGATCGTGTCCCTGCTCTCCGCCGCATTGGTCTTTCTGACGGTCCCCATCGCTGCGGGGCCCCTGCATGAAGCCGCGGAAAGCGGGGACATGACCAAGGTCGCCGAGCTCCTGAAGAACGGCGCGGACGTCAACGCCAGGGACGGGGGCGGCTACATTCCCCTGCATCGGGCCGCATCCTACAACCGCATCGAGGTCGCCCAGCGCCTCATCGACAAGGGCGCGGACCTCAACGCCAAGACGGAGTACGGCTATACCCCGCTCTACGAGGCGGCCTTCAGCGGCCACGCGGACATGGCCAGGCTCCTCATCAAGAAAGGGGCGGACGTCGACGCCACGGACCAGTACGGCGCCAATGCCCTGCACATCGCGGTCCGGATGAATCAAGTCGACATCGCGGACCTCCTGATCAGCAAAGGCAGCGACGTGAACTTCCGGACCAACGACGCCTACACCCCCCTGCACCACGCGGCCATCGCGAGCACCGGGACGATCCGGTTCCTCCTCAAGAAAGGCGCGGACATCAATGCCCGGGACAAGAAAGGCAAGACTCCGCTTCACGTCGCGGTATCCCACGACGAGTTGGAGAACGTCAAGCTCCTCGTCGACAAAGGCGCTGACGTCAATGCCCGCGACGAGGAGGGCGAGCCTCCGCTGGCCGCGGCCAGCACGGACGTCGCGAAGATCCTCATCGAAAAGGGCGCTGACGTCAATGTCAGGAACAAGGAGGGCGAGAGCCTCTTGACCGAAGCCTTGGACCATGGCAAGACGGAGATCGCGAGACTCCTGCTCGACCATGGAGTCGATTTCAACTCCAAGGACAAGGACGGCAAGACCCTGCTCCATTGGGTCGCGTCCAAGGGCAAGGCCGACATCACCAGGCTCCTGGTCGAGAAGGGCGTCAACGTGAACGTCAAGGACTCCTATGGCCGTACGCCCCTGCACGCGGCCGCCTCCGAAGGCCAGACCGAGACAGCCAAGCTCCTCCTCAAAGACGCCGATGTGGCGGCAGTGGACGATGACGGCCTCACCCCCCTGCACCTGGCCGCATCGAACGGCAAGACCGACATGGTCAAGCTTCTGATCGCCCATCGGGCTTCCGTGAACGCCCGCAACGAGGAGGGCCTCCGGCCGCTCCACAGGGCCGTCTCCGGAAACTATTTCGACACCGTGAAGGCCCTGGTCGAGGCCGGCGCTGACGTGAACGCCAGGACCAGAGGGGGCTGGACCCCGCTGCTCGGTCAGTCGGAGAAAGTCGACATCGCCAGGTTCCTCATCGAGCACGGTGCGGATGTGAATGCCAAGGGAGATTTCCAGCAAACCCCGCTGCACCGAGCCGCTCGGTGGGAACGCGCTGACTTGGCCGGGCTCTTCATCGAAAAAGGCGCTGACCCGACGCTCCTCAACCAGGTGGGCTGGACGCCGCTCTGGGTGGCTCTGGACGATCAGAAGGGCGATTCGGTCGCCCGAGTGTTCATCGAGCGGTCCGTGGGGATCAACGCCAAGAACGATGACGGCTCCACTCCCCTGTTCCTTGCCGCGGAGCAGGGCAAGCTCGAGTTCGTGAGGCTCCTCGTGGACGAAGGCGCTAATGTGGATGCCAAGAATGAGAACGGCTGGACCCCCCTGCAGAAAGCAGCGTACCACGGCAAGACTGATGTCGCCAAGTTCCTCCTTGGGAAAGGCGCTGACATCGATGTCGCTGTCGTGGAGCTGGGCAAATCCTCCGCCCAGGAATCCCTTGACGGGGTCAAGATGCTCGAGAAGCTCAGGCCCTTCATCCACCAGGCTCCCCTCCAACCCATGGTCCAGGCCGCTGTAGGCGACGCCAAGATGAAGACGCCAATGGCGGCTCCAAGGCCGGCCATCAAGTCCGACATCGACAACCCGTCCTTCAGCCCTTCCCAGACCCTCATGGGGGACAATGACCTCGCGGTCATCATCGGCATCGAGGGCTATCAGAACGTCCCCAAGTCGGACCACTCCTATGACGACGCCAAGCTCACCAAGGACTACGCCAAGGCCCTGGGCTTCAGGGAGCGGAACATCGAGCTCCTGACGGACGAGAAGGCGACGAAATCCGCCATTGAAAAGACCATCCGGAGCTGGCTTGCGAACAGGGCCAAGCCCGACAGCAGGGTCCTCGTCTATTACTCCGGCCACGGCTCGCCTGACCCGGCGACCGGGACCGCCTTCATCGTGCCCTACGACGGCGACCCGAACTACCTCTCGGACACGGGCATCCCGCTCAAAGGGCTCTACGAGAGCCTAGGGAAGCTGCGCGCCGCCGAGGTGCTCGTCGTCCTCGATGCGTGCTTCTCGGGCGCGGGAGGACGGAGCGTGCTTGCCAAGGGGGCGAGGCCCCTGGTCATGACGCCGTCGAAAGCGGTCCTTCCCCCCAACATGGCTGTCTTGTCCGCGACGCAAGGGGGCCAGATCAGCACCTCCTCGCCGGAGAAAGGGCACGGCGTCTTCACCTACCATTTCCTCAAATCCCTGAAAGAAGGGAAGAAGGACCTCTCCGAGATCTTCGAGCACATGAGGCCCCTGGTCGAAGACGAGGCCAAGCAGCTCAACGTCCAGCAAAGCCCGAGCGTCAGCCCCGAAGGGGGGAAGCTGACCGGCAGGTTCAGGTTGAGACGATAAGCCTCGGCTCGTCAGCGGGCGCCAGCCAGGCGGGCCGCGCCCAGGACCACGGCGTCGTCTCCGAGGGAGGAGAGCAGGACCCTGCAGTCCTTGAGCCCGCGCTCGAAGCAGTTCTCGCGGGCCGCGTCCATGATGTCCGGGAGAAGCCTCTCCCCCACGGCCTCCATGAACCCGCCTCCGAGCACCACGGCCCTGGGGTTGAGCGCGGTGATGACGTTGGCCACCCCGATGCCGAGGTAGTAGGCCGCCCGGGAGACGGCCTTCTTGAGCTTCTTCTTGCCCTTGCGGTCCAGGAGCTTGGCGATGCGTCCGCTCGTCAAGCGGCCGCGCCCGCAGCCCACGGCCTTCTCGATGGCGGAGCGGCTCGCCAAGGCCTCCAGACACCCGCGGCCTCCGCAGCCGCACTTGGGCCCGCCGGCCGCGACCTTCATGTGGCCCAGCTCACCCGCGATGCCGGAGCGCCCCGTCACGAGCCTGCCGCCCACCATGATGGCGCCGCCCACGCCGGTGCCCACGAAGAGGGCGGCCAGGGGGGCGGGGTCGTCCTGGAAGGGGCGCAGGGCTCCGCAGGCCCACTCGCCGACCAGACCCGCGTTGACGTCGTTCTCAAGGACCACGGGCCGTCCGGTGAGGGACTCAAGCCTGGCCTTGGCCTTGAAGGAGTCCCAGCCGAGGTTGGGGGCCTCGAGCACCGTGCCGGACGAGTGCTCCACGAGGCCCGGGACCGCGACCCCGAGGGCCGCCACGTCGGACCAGGCCGCGGACCTCTCCGCGAGGGCCGCGCCGCAGACCTCGGCGATCTGCCGGGCCACGCCCGCCGCGCCGGCCTCCACCCTGGTCTTGACCTTGACCCGGGAGAGGATCCTGCCGTCCGAGACCAGGCAGGCCATGATCTTGGTGCCGCCGAGGTCCACGGCCAGCAGGGCGCTCATGCGGCCCTCACCCCGCCGCGGGGGCGGCGAGGCGCCCTGGCCTCGGCCACGTCCTTGGCGATCTGGGCCTTGAGCTCGTCGAGGCCCGCGAACCTGCGCTCGTCGCGGATCCTCCCCTGGAAGTTCAAGACCAGCTCCGACCCGTAGAGGTCGCCGTCGAAATCGAGGAGGTGGACCTCCACGAGCTTGCGGCCCGCGGACTCCACCGTGGGGCGGACGCCGACGTTGCACACGCCCTGACGGGGCCCCTTGACCCTCGAACCGGAGACTTCGACCCGGAAGACGCCGCAGGGGACCGCCTCCAGCGCGGCGCAGCCTGCGCCGGCCACGAGGGTCAGGTTGGCGGTGGGGAAGCCCAACTCCCGGCCCAGGCCCGCGCCCCGCACCACGGTGCCGCGCAGGCAGAGCTTCATTTGCGCGGCCCCACGGCGACCTCCTGAAGGTGCTTCAGGGAGCCCTCCAGCATGGCCTTGAGGTCCTTGAGCGAGAGGTCCTTGGCGTCCGAGAGCGTGAGCGCGTCCGAGAGTTTGAGTGAGGCCACCCGGTCGCGGCGCAGGGTGAGCATGGTGGCCCCGCAGCCGAGGCGGCCGCCGATCTCGGCGGCGAGAGCCCGGATATAGGTCCCGCTCGAGCACCGGATGGAGTGCTCGAGGTCCGGGGCCTGGTAGGAGAGGGCGCGCCAGGAGTCGATGCGCGAGACCCGCCGCTTCTCCGGCACGGGCTGGCCCTTGCGGGCGTACTCGTAGAGAGCCCGCCCCTTGTGCTTGACCGCCGAATAGGCCGGGACCGGCACGTCCACTTTCCCCAGGAAGCCGTCCATGAGCTTCTGGAGGTCGCCCAGGGAGAGCTCCGGCACGGGCTTCTCGGCCAGGACCTTGCCCGTGATGTCGCCGGTGTCCGTCTCGACCCCGAGGCGGATGTGGCCCGAATACTCCTTGTCGAGCCCCTGCATCATGGCCTGGAGCCTGGTGCAGGGCCCGACCAGCAGGACCAGCAGGCCCGTGGCCACCGGGTCCAGGGCTCCGCAGTGGCCCACCTTGGTGCCGGGCGGGAGCATGCGCCGGAACGCCTCGGCGGCGTCATGGGACGTCCAGCCTTGGGGCTTGTCGAAGAGGATCATCCCGCCGGTCATCAGGTCAGGGCTGCTTCTTCTTCTCGTCATCGAGGCGGTTGAGGATGCTCTCGACCCTGTCGGCGCGCGCGGGGGTGTCGTCGAACTTGAAGACGATCTCCGGGATGATCTTCAGGCTCAGGCGCTTGACCATGGTGTGCCGGATGAACTTCGCGGCGCGCCTGAGGGCGGCCGTCGTGGACTGCTTCTGCTCCGCCTCACCGAAGACCGAGTAGTAGACCGTCGCGAGCTTCCGGTCGGCGCTCAAGCTCACCCCCGTCACGGTGAGGAAGCCCGAGAGCCCCGGGTCCTTCACGGAGCGCAGGGCGAGGCTGATCTCCTCCATGAAGAGGGCGTTGAGCCGGTCGTTGCGCGTGTACATGACCGGCCGCCGCTACTTCTTCTCCGCGGCGTCGCTGAGCCTGCGGGTGCGGGTCTCCGTCACGATGAACTCGAAGACGTCGCCCTTCTGGTAGACCGGGGAACCCTCGAGCGAGAGACCGCAGTCCATGCCCTTCTCCACCTCTTTGACGTCGTCCTTGAAGCGCCGCAGGGAGTTCACCTTGCCCTTGGCCACGACGGCGCCGCCCCGCAGCAGGCGGCTCATGCACCCGCGGGTCACCTTTCCCTCGCGGATCATGGTGCCGGCGACGCGGCCCCCGTCCTTGACGCTGAAGACCTGCAGGACCTCGCCCTTGCCCACGACCACGTCGACGATCTCGGGCTCGAGCAGTCCCTCGAGGGCCGCCTTGACGTCGGCGAGGATCTCGTAGATGATCTCGTACTTGCGGACCTCGACGCCCTCGCGTTCGGCCAGTTCCTCGGCGCGCGGCTCCACCTCGGCGTGGAACACCATGATGACCGCGTCGGAGGCCGAGGCGAGCAGGACGTCGGACTCGGTCACGTTGCCCAAGCCGCCGTGGATGGTGCGCACCCTGCACTCGGGGGTGGAGAGCGTCTCCAGGGAATCCTTGATGGCCTGCAGGGAGCCCGCCACGTCGACCTTCAGGACGACGTTGAGCTCCTTGATGGCCCGGGCCTTCACCTGGTTCTTCAGGCCGACGAGGGACACGTGGCGCTGGTGCGCCAGGGCCTGCTCGCGGGCCACGATGCCGCGGCGCTCCGCGATCTCGCGGGATTGGCGCTCATCGGAGACGACGCCGAAGACATCGCCGGCCTGCGGGGTGCCGATGACGCCCAGGACCTCGGCCGGGATGGCCGGGCCCGCGCTGATGAGGCGCTTGCCGTGGTCGTCGATGAGAGCCTTGACCTTGCCGTGGGCCAGGCCCGCGACGAAGGGGTCGCCGATCTTGAGGGTCCCGGACTGGATGAGCACCGTGGCGACGGGGCCCTTCCTCGCGTCGAGGCGAGACTCCAGGATGACGCCGTAGGCGGCCCGGTCGGGATTGGCCTTGAGCTCCATCATCTCGGCCTGCAGCGCGATCATCTCAAGGAGGCCGTCGATGTTCACGCGCTTCTTCGCGGAGACCTCGACGAAGATCGTCTTGCCGCCCCACTCCTCCGAGAGCAGCCCGTGCTGGGAGAGCTCCTGGCGGATCTTGGCCGGGTTGGCGCCCGGCAGGTCGATCTTATTGACCGCCACGATGATGGGGACGCCCGCGGCCTTGGCGTGGTCGATGGCCTCGACCGTCTGCGGCTGGACGCCGTCCGCGGCGGAGACCACGAGGATGACCAGGTCCGTGACCTTGGCCCCGCGGGCGCGCATGGCCGTGAAGGCCGCGTGACCCGGGGTGTCGAGGAAGACGATGTCGCCCTTCTTCGTGGCGACCCGATAGGCGCCGATGTGCTGCGTGATCGCGCCGGCCTCGCCGGCGGCGACGTTGCTCGAGCGGATGGCGTCGAGCAGGCTCGTCTTGCCGTGGTCCACGTGGCCCATGACCGTGACGACGGGGGGCCTGGGCTTGAGCTTCTCCGGAGGATCCTTGGCCGCCTGGACCGAGAGCTCCTCCTCCTTGTACATGGCCACCATGTCGAGCTCCCAGCCGAATTCCTGGGCCACGATGGTGGCGGCTTCGCCCTCCAGACGCTGGTTGATGGTGGCGAAGATGCCGAGCTTCATGAGCTTGGCGATGACCTCGCTGGGCTTGACCACCATCTTCTCCGCGAGTTCGCGCACGGTCGCCATGGTGGAGACCTGGAGCCTCTTGAGCGCGGGCTTGGCAGCGGGCTTGGCGGGCTCGACGGGCCTGCCGGCCGGCTTGGGCTGTCCCTGAGCGGGCCTGGGAGCGCCGGGACGGGACGGAGGGGGACCTCCGGGCCTGCTGCCCGGCCTCTGCGGCGGGCCGCCCGGCCGATGGGGCATGCCGGGACGGGAAGGCATGCCGGGGCGGAACGGAGGAGCGCCGGCAGGGGCGCCGGGCCTGGAGACCGGGGCCCCTGGCCTCGGCGGATAGGCGCCGGGACGCGGGGGCACGCCGGCCGGGGAGCCGGGTCTGGCCGGAGGAGCTCCGGCAGGAGGGGCTCCGGCGGGACGCACGGGAGCCGCGGGAGCGCCGGCAGCCCTGGGGGCCGGAGGCGCTGCGGGACGCACGCCTGGGGGCAGAGGGGGCTTGGCGCCGGGGATAGGCGCGGGCCTGACCCCGGCCACGGGAGACTTGGCAGCCGGAGGCACGGCTCCGGGGGCGAGCGGGGGCTTGGGCGCGCCGGGGACGGCCGGGGCGCCGGCGACAGGAGGCTTGGCAGCCTGAGGCGCCGAAGCTGCGGGAGCGGGAGCGGGGACGGGAGCGGCTGGCGGGGGCGGCGGAGCAGGAGGCTTGGGCAGACTTCCGCCCGCGGCGATGCGCGTGATGGTGGGGGAGGTCGAACCCGGGCGCTTGGCCTTCCTCAACAGGGAGAACGCGGAAACGAGGCTCTGGGTCGGGGGGGCGATGGAGCCCTCTTCCTGGGTCTCGCGCTTCTCGGCGGCCTGCTTGCGGACCTCGGGCTTGGCCCCCTTCTTGGCCTTCGACGTCCCGGATCCGGCGGGCTTCTTCGCCTTGACCGACCTCTTCTCGGCCGCGGCTTCTTGAGCCTCGTCCGCCTTGGTGCCTGCCTTGACGACCTTCTTCTTCTCTGTCATGCGGTTGATTTTGGATGATCCTTAGCGTACTGCTTCGCGCTCGCGACGATCTTGGCCGCCGTCTTCTCGCCGATGCCTTCCAGCGCCGTGAGCTCAGGAACGGACGCTTCGGCGAGCCGGTGGGGGTCGTCGTATCCGGCCGCGGAGAGGATCCCGGCGGTCTTGGGACCCACTCCCTCGAGCTCGGAGAGCCCCGAGGCCGAGACCTCGCCGGCGGGCTTGGGCTCGGCCGGCTTGGTCTTCACCTCGAGATGCCAGCCGGTCAGCTTGGCCGCCAGCCGGATGTTCTGCCCTTCCTTGCCGATGGCCACGGAGAGCTGCTCCTCGTTCACCAGCGCCTCGGCCTGGCGCAGGGAGGCGTCGAGGATGGTCACGGACGCGACCCTGGCCGGGGCCAGGGAGTTGGCCACGTAAGCCGCCGGGTCGTCGTCATAGGGGATGAGGTCGATGCGCTCGCCCGCGAGCTCGTTCATGATGCTGCGGATGCGCGAGCCGCGCAGGCCCACGCAGGAGCCCACGGCGTCGACCTTCGGGTCCGTGGAGCGGACCGCGACCTTGGAGCGGAAGCCCGGGTCGCGCACCACGTCGACGATCTCCACGGTCTTGTCGGCCACCTCGGGGACCTCGAGCTCGAAGAGCCGGCGCAGGAAGACAGGAGCCGCCCTGGAGAGCACGATCTGCGGGCCCCGCTGGGCCTTGTCCACCTTGAGGATGGCGGCGCGCACGGACTGGCCGATGTTGTAGCGCTCCCGCCGGATCTGCTCGCGCAGGGGGAGGATGGCCTCGGCCTTGTCGAGGGTGATGATGATGTTCCGCTCCATGAAGCGGTGCACGGACCCGGTGACGAGCTCGCCCTCCTTGGGCTTGAACTCGGAGAAGAGGCTGTCGCGCTCGACCTCGCGCCCCTTCTGAAAGAGGACCTGCTTGGCGGTCTGGGCGGCGATCCGCTTGAACTCTTCGACGGGCGCGGGGATGCGCACCTCGCCGCCCACCGCCGCGTCGCGGCGGTGCATGCGGGCCTCATGCAGGCTGATCTCGAGCTCGGGATCGGTGACGGCCTCGACGACCTTCTTGACCACGCAGGCCGTGAAGTCCGCGGTGTCGGGGTCGAGGGCCGCCTCGATGACGGCGTTCTTGCCCACGTGCTTGCGCAGGGAGCTGATCATGGCCCCCTCGATCATCTTGAGGATCTCGTCCTTCCGTATCCCCTTCTCGCGCTCGATCTGCTCGAGCGCCAGGATCAGTTCCGACTTGCCGGTCATGTCCCCTGTCTCCCCCGAGCCTTCTTCTGGTCGCGCGCCTTCAGATCCCCGGCCAATTCGGTCGCGGCGTCGAGCCGGACCTCTTCGACCTCGCGGCGAGGCAGGCGCCAGACGCGCCCCTCCGCCTCGACGAGGACCTCGTCCGCGGCCAGGCCCTGCAGCTTGCCCGCCAGGCGCCTGCGGCCCTCCACGGGGGCGAGCAGGACGACGCGCACGCAGCGGCCCGAGAATCGTTCGAAATCGCGGTCCTTCTTGATCACCCGGTCCACGCCGGGAGAGGAGAGCTCCAGGCAGTACGAGTGGTCGATGACGTCGGACGAGTCCAGGGCCGCGCCCACCCTCTCCGAGAGGGTCTCGCAGTCGTCGAGGGTCACGCCCCCTTCCTTGTCCACGTACAGCCGCAGGACCCACTTGCCCTGCTCCCGGAGGTACTCAAGGTCGACCAATTCGGCCTTTTCCTGCTCCAGGATGGCTGAAACGAGAGGTTCTATCTTGCCCAGATCCATGTCATGGCGGGGTCGGGGCGGAATAAAAAAAGCGGCCGGACTTCAGCCACTTTCCCCGAATCCCGTAGCCTATTGTATCACTTTCGACGGGCGCCTACAAGTCTATGGCTGCTTGGGCTGGGAAACCGCGGCCTTTCGCGCCGCCCGTTCCCTATAGATGCGGCTGAAGTCGTTGTAGGTGGCGAAGACCAGCAGGAAGAGGAGGAAGAAGATGCCCACGCTGTTGGCCGCGTTGACCGTGTTGGAGGTGAGCTTCCTGCCCGAGACCCCTTCCCACAGGTAGAGGACGGCATGGCCTCCGTCGAGGAGGGGGATGGGCAAGAGGTTGAAGAAGCCGATGGCGACCGAGATGAGCCCGATGAGGAAGACGAGGTCCTCGAAGCTCGAGTGGGCCGCCCGGCTGACCATCTGGGCGATGCCGACGGGACCGGCGAGGTCGGGTTTCTCGCGTTTGAGCAGCTTCGAGCCGATGGTCTGGATCGTGAAGGCCGTCAGGTGCGCGCACTGCTTGGCGCCCTCGACCACGGCCTCGACGGGGCCGACCTCGCGGTACACGGGCTGGGGCATGATCCCGACCACGCCCCGCCCGGTCGCGTCGTCCTTGCGCGGGAGGACCCTCACGCGCACGATCCCGGACGCCCTCTTGACCGAGAGCTCGAGCTCCTTGCCGGGGCTGGCGTGGATGGCCTTGGCCAGGGTCTCCCAGGAGTCCACCCGGAGGCCCGCGACCGCGGTGACCTCGTCGCCGATCAGGACGCCGCCCTTGTCCGCGGGAAAGCCCGAGACAAGGTTCCCGATGACGGGAGCGGTCCCCGCCTCGGGGATGCCCTGGAAGTACACGACGCCCGTGAAGAGGGCCCAGGCCAGGACGTAGTTCATGGTCGGGCCCGCGAACACGATCGCCAGCCTCCGATGCCAATTCTGGCCGTAGTACTCGTCCTTGGCGCCCGAGCACTCCGAGATGTCCTCGCCGGCGGGCTTGACGAAGCCGCCCAGCGGGATGGCGTGGAGGGAGAACCGCGTCTTGAGCCTCCCGGTCCAGCCGATGAGCTCGGGTCCGAAGCCGAAGGCGAAGCGCTCCACGCGCACGCCGAGGAGCCGGCACACGATGAAGTGGCCGAACTCGTGGCAGAGGATGACCAGGCCCAGGGTCACGACCACGGCCAGCGCCGACTGGAGGAAAGCCAGGCTCATGAGAAGAACACCATATAATAGTAAACCGCGGGGGCGGCGAGGATGAAAGAATCGAACCGGTCCATGATCCCGCCGTGCCCCGGCAGGAGCGCGCCCGAGTCCTTGGCGCCCACGGCGCGCTTGACCATGGACTCCGCCAGGTCCGAGAGCTGCCCGCACACGCCGATGACCGCGCCCAGGCCCAAGGCCCCGGCCGCCGACATCCCGGACGGGAAGAGGGCGGCCCTGAAGAGCAGGACCACGAGCACGCTCGCCGCGAACCCCGCCGCGGCGCCCTCCCAGGTCTTCTTGGGGCTCAAGGTCTCGGCGAGCTTGCGCGAGCCCAGGGTCTTGCCCACGGCGTAGGCCGCGGTGTCCATGACCCAGACCGCCGCGAAGAGGGCGAAGGTGAGCTTCTCGCCGTCGGGACGGAGGTCCCGGATGAGGGGGAGGTGCGCCAAGGTCAGTCCCAGGAAGACCACGCCGAACAGGGAGAGGGCCAAGCCCTCCAGCGAGCGCTGGGAGCGGAACATCTCCCGGCCCACCATGGCGGCCACGGCCGCGGTCAGCAGGAGCGGCACCGGCCCGTCGAAGGCCACGCCGAGGGCCAGGGCCGCGCCCCAGACCACGGCGCCCCAGCGCTGGGTCCGCAGGCCGCCCAGGCCCAGGATCATGCCGTACTCGTAGAGGGCCAGGGCCGCGATGCCGGCCGTAAACAGCGCGAAAGCCATCCCTCCCCAATGGATGAGCAGGAGGAGCAGGGGGATGCCGACGATGCCGGTGAGGACGCGTGGCAGGAGCATGTTCCTGGGCGGAGGCGGGGCTCGCGCGGCTAGAGGCCGCCGAACCTCCTGCGCCGCCGGGCGAACTCGGTCAGCGCGGCCTCGAGGTGGGTCCGCCGGAAATCCGGCCAGAACACGGGCGTGACGTAGATCTCGGCGTAGGCGGACTGCCACAGCAGGAAGTTCGAGAGCCTCAGTTCCCCCGAGGTCCGGATCACGAGGTCAGGATCGGGCAAGCCCGCGGTGTAGAGGCGGCTCGAGATGGTCTCCTCGGTCACTTCCTTGGCGCCCGAAGCCAGCAAGGAGGTGACGGCGTCGACGATCTCCTGGCGGGAGCCGTAGTTCAGGGCGAGGTTGAGGTTGAGGCCCGTGTTGTCCTTGAGCTTCTCTACCGAGCGCTGGAGCTCGGCGCGCACCGGGGACGGCAGGCCGTCGAGGCGGCCCAGCGCGCGCAGGCGCACGTTGTTCTTGTGGAGGCGGCTCGTCTCCATGTGGAGCGCCCGCGCCATGATGCTCCAGAGCTGGGTGACCTCGCTGCGGGGGCGCAGCCAGTTCTCCGTCGAGAACGCGTAGAGGGTCAGGTACTTGACGCCGATCTCGGCCGCGTCGCGCGTGATGGCGCGCACCGAGTCCACGCCGGCCTTGTGCCCGGCCACGCGCGGCAGGCCCTGGGCCTGGGCCCAGCGGCCGTTGCCGTCCATGATGATGGCCACGTGCCGCGGCATGGAGCCGCCGGAGGACGAGCGTTCCCCGTCGCCGGATGGCGCGGTCCGGCGCGAGGACGCGGTGGCCGAAGGGTCCGAGGTCAAACCGTGACCAGCTCCTTCTCTTTGGCCGCCATCTCCTTGTCCACCAGGGCGATGTACTGGTCCGTGACCTTCTGGATCTTGGCCTCGGCCGTGCGCAGCTCGTCCTGGGTGAGCTCCTTGGACTTCTCGGCCTTCTTGGCCCGCTCGATGGCCTCGTGCCGGTCGGCGCGCAGGGCGACGCGGTATTCCTCGCCGATGCGCTTCATGACCTTGACGAGGTCCTTGCGGCGCTCCTCGGTCATGGGGGGGAGGTTCACCCGCACCACCTTGCCGTCGTTCTTGGGCATGGCGCCCAGGTCCGCCTTCTGGAGGGCCTTCTCGATGTCGCCGATGACGGACGGGTCCCAGGGCCGGACCTCGATGGTCCGCGCCTCGGGCACCGCCACGGCCGCGACCTGCTTGAGCGGCACGAGCTGGCCGTAGGCCTCGACCTTGACGCCCTCGACGATCTGCGGCGAGGCGCGCCCGGTGCGCATGGCGCCGTACTCGGAGTTGAGCTTGGCGATGCGGTCCTTCATCTTGGCTTCCAGCTGGGACACGATGGGGTCGATGTTGCTCATTTCTTCACTCCGTGATGACGGTTCCGACGTTGTGGCCTTTGACGGCCCGGGCGATGTTGCCCTTGACCTTCAGGTTGAAGACCAGGATGGGAAGGTGGTTCTCCATGCACAGGGTCAGGGCGGTGACGTCCATGACCTTGAGGCGGTCCCGGACCGCGTCCATGAAGCGCAGGCGCGTGAACTTGCGGGCGTTCTTGTCGAGGACCGGGTCCGCGGAGTAGACGCCGTCGACCTTGGTCGCTTTGAGCAGGGCGTCGGCCTCGATCTCCACGGCGCGCAGGGCCGCGGCCGTGTCGGTCGTGAAGTAGGGGTTGCCGGTGCCGCCCGCGAAGATCACGATGCGCCCCTTCTCCAGATGCCGGATGGCGCGCCGCCGGATGTAGGGCTCGGCGACCTTGGGGATCTCGATGGCCGTCTGCACCCGGGTGGCCGCGCCCATGTGCTCGAGGGCGGCCTGCAGGGCCAGGGCGTTGATGATGGTGGCCAGCATGCCCATGTTGTCGGCCGTGACGCGGCCGATGGCGGATCCCCGGTCCGCGGCCCCGCGCCAGATGTTGCCCGCGCCGACCACGACCGCGACCTGCGCGCCCGTGGCCTGGGCCGCCTTGATCTCGCCGGCGATCGCGGTGAGGGACGCCGGGTCGATGCCGCGGCCCGTCTCCCGGCAGAGGGATTCGCCGGAGAGCTTCAGGACGACCCGCGAATACCTTTTGGGCCTCACTCGCCGAGAGTGTAGCGGGAGAACCGTAGGACCTTCACCTCGCCGCCCGCCTTGGCGGACGCTTCCTTGACGAGGCCGGCCACGGACACCTTGTTGTCCTTGAGGGTCACCTGATCCAGCAGGCAGTTGGCCTGGAAGAAGAGCTTGTTGAGCTTGCCCTCCACGATCTTGGGGATCGCGGCCTCGGGCTTGCCCTCCTTGCGCACCACCTCGGCGTGGATCTCGCGCTCGCGGTCCACGTCGGCCTGCGGGACGGAGGCGCGGTCGAGGTACTTGGCCCCGGAGCCAACGACCTGCAGGAGCAGCTCGTTGGCCAGGGTCGCGACCGCCTCGGAGGAGGCGGCCGCGTCGGAGGGGGCCGCGATCTCGATCATGGCGCCCTTCTTGGCGTCGTGGTGGATGTAGCCGGCCACGAGCGCCGGGCCCTTGGGCACGAAGCGCTCGCAGCGCCGCAGGCCCATGTTCTCCTTGAGCTTGGCCTGGAGGGGCTCGATGAACGGCGCAGCGCACCCGCCGCAGGTCACCTCGCCCTTGGCGGCCTTGGCAGCCAGGGTCTTGGCGAGCTCCGCGAACTCGGGGGTCTTGGCCACGAAGTCCGTCTCGCAGTTGAGCTCCACGAGGGCCCCCGCCTTGCCGTCTCTCTCGAAGGCGATGCGCCCTTCCTTGGTCGCGCGGGCCGCCCGCTTGGCGGCGTCGGCCAGGCCCTTCTTGCGCAGCCAGACCACGGCCTCCTCGAGGTTGCCGCTGCAGGCGTCCAGGGCCTTCTTGCAATCCATCATGCCGGCACCGGTCTTGATGCGCAGCTCCGAGATGAGTTTGATCATGTCCATTGAATCCTTAGGAGTTCAGGCTTCGGTCGTCTCGGCAGGGGCCGCGTCGAGCGCCCCCTCCGCAGGGACCTCGCCCTCGGCCGGAGCCGCGGTCTCGTCCCACTGCCCTTCCGCCGGGACCTCGCCGCCTTCGACGCCCTCGACGGGAACCTCTCCCTGGGGCTGGCGGGAAGCCTCGAGCGCGGCCTTGCCCTCGAGCACCGCGTCGGCGATGATCGAGCAGAACAGCTTGATGGACCGGGCCGCGTCGTCGTTGCCCGGGATCGGGTGGTCGATGAGGTCAGGGTCGCAGTCCGTGTCGCAGACCGCCACGATGGGGATCCTGGCGCGCCGCGCCTCGGCGACGGCCAGGTCCTCCTCCACGGGGTCGACCACGAACATCACGTCCGGCGGCCGGGTGAGCGCGCGGATCCCGGTGAGGACCCGGGTGAGCCGGGCCTTCTCCTTGACGAGGCGCGAGACCTCCTTCTTGGAGAGGACATTGAAGATCCCGTCGTTCTCCCACTTCTCGAGCTCCTCGAGGCGCTTGACGGACTGCCGGAGGGTCACGAAGTTCGTCAAGGTCCCGCCGAGCCACTTCTCGGTCACGCAGGCCTCGCCGCAGCGGGCTGCCTCGGTCTTGACGATGTCCTGCGCCTGCTTCTTGGTGCCGACGAAAAGGAAGGTCAGGCCTCCGGCGGCGGAGTCCCGGACGAACTGATAGACCTTCTTGATCTCCTTGACGGTCTTCTGCAGGTCGATGATGTGGATGCTGTTCCTCTTCCCGAAGATGTAGCGTCCCATCTTGGGGTTCCATCGGCGGGTCTGATGCCCGAAGTGCACCCCTGCCTCGAGCATCGCTTTCATTGATACGTTCACCAAGCGCGTCTCCTCCTTTAGGATATCCCGGCGTCCGAAAACGGGGAATCGGTATGCGGCGAAAAATGATTATACTAAAAAGAACCCGGCGTTGGAAGGCTCAAGCGCGCGTATTCTTCCCACGCGGCCCTGCGCCGGAGCATGTCCGAAAGGCCCTCGACCGCGCCCCAGAGCGGCAGGCGGAGCAGGGCGCGCGCCTTGTCCGTGCGCAGGGAGGACTCCTTGGGCCGCTGCGCCTGGCGCAAGGGCGCCGGGCCACCGGAGGGTGGAAGTCCTCCTATCCCGGAGAGGGCGGACAGCTCGGCAGACGGCACCGCCTCGATCAAAGACTCGGCCAAACCGAAGACCCTGGCGACCCGCCTGGCGAACTCCGCGCGGGCCAGGCGGTCCACGCCCACCACGTTGAAGATCCCCGAGGCTCCGCGGGAGCAGAGCTCAGCCGTCACCTCAGCGAGGTTCTCGGCCGAGGTCGGGTTATACCTTATATCATGGGCCACCCTGAGCCGCTCGCCGCTGGAAAGGGCCCGAAGCACCTGCAGGACGAAGTTCTTGGGCACCCACTGCCAGCCGTACACGCCGGAACTGCGGATGACCAGGTGCTTGCCGGCCGCCAGCACCGCCCGCTCAGCCTCCGCCTTCTGCCTGCCGTACTCGTTGACCGGGGAGACCGGGTCGTCCTCGCCGTAGCTCGGCTGCCCGCCGTCGAACACGTAGTCGGAGGAATAGAAGACCATGCAGGCCCGCGCCTCGGAGCAGAGCCTGGCTGCCATGGCCGGGGCCTCGACATTGACCTTCCGGGTCTGCTCGGGGTGGGCCTCGCAGAAATCCACGTGCGGGTTGGCGGCCGGGACCGCCACGACAGCGGGCCGGACTTCCTTAAGGATCGCGGCCAGCCTGCCGTCCTGGGTGAAGTCCAGGGGGATGAAGGGCCCGCTCGGCAGGCACCGGTGGTCGCAGCCCACCACCTCCGCCCCGCGTCTCTCCCAGGCGCGCACGAGCGCGTTGCCGATGAGTCCGGTCGCTCCGATGACCAGCGCGCGAAGGGGGGAGATCATGCTCAAGTGGACCGCATTATACGAATTCCTCAGGCACGCTTGCAGAAACCACGGATTGACACGCGCCCGATCCAATGAATATAATCAGCGGCGCTCGGTGGTCCGCGGAAGCGGAGGACCGGCGATACACGCGCAAAGGAGCCGAGAATGTCCCTGAGGACCATCATCGTCGCAACCCTGACCCTGGCGGTCGCGCCCGCAGCAGCAGAGTGGCAGCCCAACCTGAAGCTGGGCATCATGGAACTGCATCCCCGCTACCAAGCCAAAGCGACCTACGACGACAACATCTACCGCGTGTCCCCCGACCAAGCGGACGGCACGCGCGTGGGCTGCCTTGCCGGCAATGCCAATGCTTGCTCCGGAGGCAAGCGCGGCTCCTGGTACATGAGCAACGACGTGGGCCTCGACGTCATGCTCCCCATCGGCGAGACGCACAAGGTCTCGGCAGGCTATGGCGCGCGCTTCGACTCCTATGACAAGCAGGCCCGCGCCAACAACGCGGTGCATCAGACCGCGAAGTTCGAGTACCTCTTCTCCGGGGCCGTCCTCAACGCCAGGCTCTGGGACAACTACGTCAAGACCCAGGACGCGGCCTACAACCCCAACAACCAGGCCTCGGTCGCGGGCAACGCCACCATCGGAGGCGAGCTCGCCTCCCGCCAGGACCGCTGGGGCAACACGGCCGGGGCCTACCTCGAATACGCGCTGGGCGAGAAGTTCTTCTTCGGCGCCGACGCGGCAGACACCCGCACCAAGTACCGCAGGCCGGACCTGGCCGCCATCCTCGACAGCTCGGCGCAAAGCTACGGGTTCAAGACCGGGTACAAGGTCCTCCCCAAGACCAGGGTCTTCGGCTCCCTGCACCGCGGCATCACCCACTACTCCGCGGGCAGGCAAGGAGCCAACCACAAGGATTGGCTCGCTGACTTCGGAGCGGAGGGAGAGTTCACGGCCAAGCTCAAGGGCCGCCTCCAGACCGGCTTCTCCGTCCGCCGCTACGACAACTACGACCATGTCCGCGTGGGAGAATCCACGACCACCACCAACTGGACCGCTGGCGTGGGCCTCAACTACAAGCCCGGAGCGCGGACCACGATCGACCTCTCCGCGACCCGCGGCCTGGCGGATTCCACGGGCGTGCGCTGGACGATCTCCAACACCGTGGCCCTGGCCGTCACGCAGGACATCGGCAAGCTCACGGCCAAGGTCGACGGCGCGGTCACCATCGACAAGTACTCGGACAGCCAGACCATCCCGGCCGCGGGCGGCATGACCGCCAGCCGCCGCGACGACACCTACACCGGGGGCGTGGGCTTCAACTACGCCTTCACCAAGTGGCTCTCCGCGTCCGCGGACTACCGCCACACCAGACGGCACTCCATCTTCACCTGGGAGTACAACTATAAGGACAACACCACGTCCTTCGGGCTCAAAGCGGCCTTTTGAGGGCGTGACCGGAATCCGGGCGAAGGCGCCATGGAGCGACTCCATGGCGCCTTCTTCTTGAGGAGACCAGAATGAGCAAGAGAGCCTTCATCACGGGCGTCACGGGACAAGACGGCGCGTACCTCGCGGAACTGCTCCTCAAGAAGGGCTACGAGGTCCACGGCTTGAAGCGCCGCTCCTCCTCCTTCAACACCGGCCGCATCGACCACCTCTATCAGGACCCCCACGAGAAGGGCGCGCGCTTCAAGCTCCACTACGGGGACATGACCGACACCACGACCCTCCAGCGCCTGATGGGGGAGATCCGGCCGGACGAGGTGTACAACCTCGCGGCCCAAAGCCACGTGGCGGTCAGCTTCGAGGAGCCCGAGTACACGGCCAATGCCGACGCCCTGGGCACCTTGAGGCTCCTGGAAGCCATCCGCATCCTCGGCCTGACCAAGAAGACCCGCTTCTACCAAGCCTCCACCTCCGAGCTCTTCGGCAACTCAGGCCGCAGCCCGCAGAACGAGACCACCCAGTTCTGGCCCCGCTCGCCCTACGGCGTGGCCAAGATCTACGCCTACTGGATCACCATCAACTACCGCGAGGCTTACGGGATCTACGCCTGCAACGGCATCCTGTTCAACCACGAGTCACCGGTGCGCGGCGAGACCTTCGTGACCCGCAAGATCACCATGGGCCTGGCCCGCATGAAGCTCGGGCTCCAGGAGACCCTCTACCTCGGCAACCTCGACGCCAAGCGGGACTGGGGCCATGCCCGCGACTTCGTGGAGATGCAGTGGCTCATGCTCCAGCAGAAAGCGCCCCGCGACTACGTCATCGCCACCGGGGTCCAGCATTCGGTGCGCGAGTTCGTGGCAGGCGCGGCCAAGGAGCTCGGCATCCCGCTCGTCTGGAAAGGCAAGGGCCTGGCTGAGAAGGGCGTGCACGCCAGGACCGGCAAGACCCTGGTGGCCGTAGACCCCAGGTACTTCAGGCCCACCGAGGTCGAGTCCCTGCTCGGCGACTCCTCTTTGGCGCGCAAGCAGTTGGGGTGGAAGCCCAAGGTGGGCTTTGCCGAGCTCGTAGAAGAGATGGTGGCCTCGGACCTCAGGCTGGCCGAGCGCGAGCTCCTCTTGAAGCGCGAGGGCTTCCGCACCCGCAAGTACGGGGACTGACCCCGGAACCCTGGGAACCAGCCTCTCATCGCAACAGAGCATTTAAATGCATTTTATTGCTCATTATTAGAGGTCATCTCCCATTGTTAGACGGGGTCGCGTGAATTATTGTAGACTCGCTGCGTTCGCCGAGAGGAGCCCCTGCAATGAGGGATACAGACCTATCGGCGAAAGACTGGAAGCGCATCCAACCACTGCTGCCACGCA
>JACRDQ010000011.1 GCA_016218545.1 Elusimicrobiota bacterium | reverse complement strand
TTGTTGAACTCGCCAAGCCCTGCGCCTGGCACAAACCCGCTGGACTTGCCGGGTTTGCCGTAGGAAGCCAGTATCGCCCCACCCGTGGAGAGCTTCACGACCCTGTCATTGTTCGTGTCAGCCAGCCAGAAGGACTCTCCGTCAAAGGCAAGGCCTTGAGGCTTGTTCAAGCCAAGGCCGGAGTAAGTCCCGGCCAAGGCTCCGTCTGCCTCAAAGACCCTCAGGCTGTCGTTGTTGGTATCAGCGACCCATACCCTTCCCAAGGGGCCTGACGCCACGCCTTCAGGGTGATTGAGTCCTGGCGTTTGCCCGATGACCAAGTCCACGCCCAAGACATCCAGGTACATCCTGGCATCCAGGACCGTGGAGTTGCCTGCAAGGTCCCTGGCTTCAAGCCTCAAGGTGTAGGTCCCAGGCTCTACCGCGGCGGTATCCAGCAAGCCCAGGATTCCCAGTTCCACTGGCGATGTGGCTTGGGTGATCGTGGTGTTGCTCTCAGGGTCGAAGCTCTCGCCTGCTGAGAGCTTCAAGCTGTAGCTTGCAAGGTGTTCGTCCGTCGCAATGCCGATGACCTGAACTACGCCGCTAAAGAGCTGGGAGATTCCCTCAGCCGAAGGGCTGGGGCTTAGAAGTGCCACGACTGGAGCCGTCGTGTCCACCGAAACCTCTGCTGCGGTTGCCCGGAACGAGCCTATGGGCTCCTCGTGGCCTGCCAAGTCCATGGCGCTGTAATACACCGTATGCAGGCCAGGGCCCAAGGTGAAGGGCTGGGAATACACGGGGTTGGCGCAAGTCCCTTGAAGGGCAGCCGGGTCAGAGGCGGTCCCTTCGCAAGACTCGCGGGTCACATCCACGAGGAAGTGAATTTCAGAGACCCCGATGCCCAGGTTGTCGCCCACCACCGCCAGGTCGTCCTCAGCCGAGAGGCTGAACAGGGTCGCGGTGCTCACTGTTACTGGGTCGCCGGGGGTCTTGGGCTCCCCGATCTGCACGGTCGTCCTCGGAGCCAAGACGTCCAAACCTCCGGCATCAGTGCCAGCACTGCCGGTCACCTCCGTGCCATCGGTGAAGTTCAGCGGGTGACCAGAACCCTGCACAGCCAGCCACATAAGGTCACCATTGAAGGCCATGCCATTGGCCTTGCCGACCCCCGCCATGGTCCGAGCCCACTCGAACGCGCCTTCAGGCGTATGGCGCCAGACCGCGAGATCGGCGGCCCCTGGTCCGGTCCCTCCTGCGGTGATGATGTTTCCCATCGGGCTGATGCTGATGGCCGATGGGACTTCGTCGCCGCCGGATGCGCTGTGCCAGAACTCCTCGCGTTCCAGTGTTCCATCCAAGCCGTAGCGCACGAACGCAACGTCCTGGTTGCCGGCGGCCGAGGTCTTGGTTGCCGCTACCCAAATGTCATCACCGGAGACCGCGAGCTTGGCGCCTAGATCCTGCTCGATATCGCGCATGTAGCCTCGTCGGAGGAAGGGCCCGGCCAAGAGAT
Source organism: Elusimicrobiota bacterium (assembly GCA_016218545.1). Lineage (GTDB taxonomy): Bacteria > Elusimicrobiota > Elusimicrobia > UBA1565 > UBA9628 > JACQWX01. Next base: position 13,914 of record JACRDQ010000011.1, on the reverse strand, counting down.
TCGATCCAGTCGCATCGTACTTCCACAATGCCAGGGCCAGTTTGTTCGGCCCAGCTGCCGCGGGGATGGAGGAGAAGCCGACCACCCAGGCGTTCCCTGCGGCATCAAACCGCACTCCAGTTCCCAGGTCAAACCCAGCCCCTGCCGAATACGTGGCCTCCCGGCTCAACTCGCCGGTCGAGGGCAAGTAGCGCCAAAGCGCCATGGAGAACTCGACCGGGCCTGAGAAATCAGGAGGGCCGCTGGTCTGTGTCGCCCCCGTGATCCATATGCCTCCTGTCGAGTCGAACGCGAAGTCGTTCAAACCTTGCGGATTCTCGAACACCGCAGACGAGACAAGCACGTCGCCCGCAGGCGCGACCTTGTAGACCGCCATCCTTTGCGGGCCACCTTCGGTTTCCGAGGCCGCCCCGCCGATTGCGAACACATTGCCGGCCTGGTCGAAACCGATGGTCCAGGCGCCTTCCGCATTGGCGTTCGGCAAGGTCACGGAAGACGTCAGGATGCCGCCGGAATCATGTTTGGCGAGATGGATGCCCGTGTTCGACGCCACCTCCCAGATGCTTCCCAATGTGTCCACCGCCACGGCCAGGCCGCGCTCCGGCGCCGCGGGCGCAGCAGAGCTCAGCAGCAACGCGTAACCGTCGAGGCTGGCCGCTCCCGCCAGCCGATAGGGCGACCCGGAATCGACCGCCAGCCAGATGGACGTCGCGTATGGGGCTACGCCCGCTGCCGCGCCCACGCCGGCCACGGTCCTTGCCCAGGTCACGTTGCCGTCCGCATCGAGCCGCCAGACCGCAAGCCTGTCCTCAGGACCGGAAACGCTGCCTCCGCCCACGACAAGCCCCTCTCCCCGGGGCCTGATCCCTGCCGGCCAATCATCGCCGCCGGCAGCGCCTGCCCAGATGCGCTCGCTTTGCAGCTGGCCCTGGCTGTCGAACTTCACGATCGCAAGGTCCAGGTCGCCTCCTGCGTTGCGCCTGCCTGCCGCCACATAAAGCGAGTCGCCCAGCGCCGCCATCCGGGCCGTGGCCGCATCATGGAGGCCGTCGAGATAGTCCGGCAACAGATAGGGCTCTCCCGCAGGGTTGCCCTGTCCGTCGAACCGCCATAGAGCCAGATCCAATTTCCCGGTCATAGGGCTCTTGCTGTAGCCCGAAATCCATACGTTGGCGCCCAAGATGGCGATGCCGGTCCCCAGGTCAAGCCCGCCGCCCCTGTTGTAGGTCCGGACCAGTCTCAAGATCTGATTTGCCACCGGATAGCGCCATAACCCGAGGGACATCGCGCCGGTGGACGGATCCTCGATGCCGCCCGTGATCCAGATGTCTCCCGTCGAGTCGGCCGCGTAGTCGTGCGCGTCGCCGGCGCTGTTCAGCACCGACACATTGACGACACGATCCCCGGAGGGAGGGATGACGTAGACGGCCAAATCCAGTCCGACCGTGCCTGCGCCCGAAGCCGTGCCGACGGCAAATGCCTGCCCGTTGTCGCCAAACTGGATGCTCCACGCTCCCTCCGCCACGGCATCCGGCAGGGTCACCGACGACACCATCACTCCACCGGAGTCGCTGCGCGTCATGAAGACGCCGTCATCTCCGGACACGACTTCCCACACCTCGCCGGAAGCCGACGCCGCGACAGCCAAGCCCCGTCCAGGCGGGGGAGGCGGTCCCGGAGGCCGCGGCAGGTCGGCCGTCGAAATGAAGAGCCCGAACAGGGACCCATGGGAGGTGTAGCCTCGCACCTTCTGCGCCGCCAAGTCCACGCTGGTGGTGATATCCTCCCAGCCCGCTTGACCAAAATGGAACAACCGCATCATCGGCAGCTTGTCCGACGGAAGGGTGGTTCCGGCGAACGGCAGCGCGATATCCAGCCCGTTGTACTGGCCGATGGCCACAAAATCCTTGCCTTTGCAGCCCAGCCCGGGAACGCACGCATAGCCCGGGGGCACGGTCTTGGCAAGGTCCACGTTGTCGCTGCATCCGACCATGGGATCCCCGGGGACGTTGCGCATGGTCGCTTCAAGGTTGCAGATGGAGCAGGACACGTCTATCGGCCCATGATAGAGCTGCATCGCCAGCCCAGGGGTGGCTTCTCCCTGCAAGGTCTCCCACCAGTACCGGACTTCCACGTAGCCGGGTTTTGAGTATTCGTTGCCGTTGTCTACGGCCTTCACGCCCACCTCGAACTCGGGGCCGACAGCCCAGTCCAGGTCAAGCTCCCTTTGATACCGATAATCGTCGTAGGTCAACGTCTCGGGGCCGTGGACCGACTCCGACCATTCCGGGTATTCGATGGGGATATCCTCATGGGCCTGCTGCGGCGGGAAGCTCCCCTTCCGTTTCGTTGAGAATTCGATATGGCCGCAAGGCTGGGAACATGCAAGCGGGGGGTTCTCGACTCGGCAGGCATTCCATGCCCCGGCAGTTCGCTCAACACAATAAAAGTACTCCACCTTCACCTTGTTCACCCGGCCGCCCATATTCCCGCCGCTGCTGTTGGGGCTCCACTCGGGATCATCCCCGCCGTGATAGCCGGCTGTCGTTTCATAGCCGTTGGTGCGCCTCGCGGTCACCCAGTTGTTCCACGTGACGTAGCCGGACACGTCTCCTCCGACCACCCAACCGTAGGTCAGGCCGCCAAAGCCGGAAGCATCCGGCGTGACTTTGAGCGCGGACTCGCTTGGGGGCGGCACCAAGGATTGTCCCACCGTGGCTCCGGGCTCACCCCCGGTCACAAACCCAGGACCCGGAGTCGTCTCCCACCAACGAACCCATTGCCCCTGTCCAGCCACGGCCTCCGCAACGCCGGACGTCTGGTCCTCGACCGTCGCCTCCACTCGGAAACTCAAGTCCGGATCGACCACAAGCCGCTTCATCGTCACTTTCGGCGGGACGCTGTCCACGTTGAAGAAGAGCTGGCTCGTATGGCCCACCATGTCCTTGGCCCATGCCGTGTATCCGATCCCCTCGCCCAGGGGGTTCACCTCGAACGACGTGGTCAGATTCGACGGCCCCAGCAGGTTCGGGGCATTGATGTAGTTCACGGGAGAATCGTTCCTCCCGACGTAGGTCTTCCAAATCCCACCTTCGTTGTCCGCGAAATCGAATCGGATCCCCGTAGGGGGAGTGGTGAGATAATTGTGCAGCCATATAGCGGTCTGAGGAGAGTTCAGCACCCCGCTGAACGGCCCCTGCGGCGGCCTGCCAGGCGCAGACTCATAAGCAGGCAACCCTGAGATCACGGTGATGTCCGGCGGCTTGCGGTCGATGTAGAACTCAAGACTGACGCCGCGCTCCATCACGTCGTACACGGACGCCAGGTATCGTCCCCCGGCCAGTTCACCGCCAAATGGAAACATCGCCGTATAGCTCGACCTCTCCGGCGGGACACTCATCACCTGGCTGTACCCGGACGGAGACATCCGCTGGAGAGTGATGCTCCCCAGCGCGCCGTCATCCTCTCCCCTTACGTAGATCACCGGGGCATCCACCACGGCCCACTCGGGGACCTCCCTCAGCGGATTGAGGCTCGAATACAACTTGATCGTCGGAAGACTCCGATCGACGATGAACTGGAACGACGCAGGCTCCTCGGTCCAATTGCCGGCAGCGTCCTTGCCCCGGACATACACGCGGTGGGGGCCATCCGTCAGGTTCGCGACGTCGATCCGCGCCCCGACTTGTTCCTGGCCGGAGTCGAAGGCCCCGTCCGTTGCCGCCATCGCTATCCCTGCCCCGGGCTCGGGCGCTCCGGCGGCATCGTCAAGGTAGTACTCCGCCGCCACGACGTTGGACAGCTCGTCGAGGATGGACGCCCACAACATGGGACTCTGCTTGGTCGGATTGGGAGACACCTTGATGTCACGGGCTTCTGGGCCGGTTAGATCGACGGTGAGCATCAACTCGATGAAACTCGCAGGGTCGTCGGGGTCGGGGTCGATGCCGACATCGCCGATCACGGCCTTGAGGGTCACGGTGTAGGTGCCCTCCTGGGCGTTGGGATCGACAACGAAGCTGGGCGTGAAGGTCTTCTCGGTTGCCTTAGGGATGGAGTCAACGACGCTGGGCGCGGCGTTGGTCAAGAAGCCGGAAGGGCCGGATACCGTGACCTGAACGTTGTTCATCGAGTCGCCGCTGTCGTTGAGGTTCTTCACGAGGACCGGAATCTCGACGGCATCGCCGGGCTTGACGTAGTTCTGAGCCAAAGCGGAGCCGCCGCCGCCGACCAGGCACAAGAACAGCACGAGCCAGGCGAGAGCCAGGCCCCTACCAGAGCGCGAGAATCTCATCGTTCTGCCACCTCCGACCTTGCCGGCATGGACTTCAAGGCGTTTTGCGCCGGCGGCCTGCGCCCGCGTCGCTCGGCGCGGTGCGCCTCGCGCCGGGGCTCCGGCATCAACCTGCTGTTCCTTGGAGCGACCGTTTTACTGGAGGAATGTGTCATTTTGCGTGATCTCTCGTTGGTGAAACTTTCCCTTGAGATCGAACCCCTTGGTGCGCCAACTTCCCATATAGAAACTGCCTCGGCCCTTGCCAACATCTGTCGGAACGAAGTTCCACATCACCTGCCCATCCGCCTTGGCGATTGCATTCAGAGCTTCTCTGACTGTTACATCTGTCAACTCGAGATCGACGTGCGCGTATAGTGGGTTACCCATGGTCATGAAGCCAATCTTGAGTTTGGCTTGCCGAAAAACGTCAAGCGCTGCATCAAGACTCGATCTGCCATGAACGGAAACGCGAGCAAGCCGCCTTTCAAGGAGGTCCTGATAGGTCCTCTGAGTCGGCTCGAGAATCACGATTCCGTCCTGAAAAACCCAGCGATGCCCTGGGTTTCGACGCGATATCTCGTCTAGTACATTTCTAGCGGTAGTGTTCTTCAATCGTAAGGCAGGCTTCTTGTGCCGCCAGTGTTGATATCCACGCGCGAACTCCTCTCCACATGGCACATTCAATTTCCTGCATAGTTTGAACATCTCGTGTCCCTGCGCCTCAAACTCGTCAACGGACGAATCAAGAAATCCGCCTGGCGATGCTGCCTCGCATGGCAGGGCCATAAACAGGAAGACGGCAAGAATAATCCAAGGCCAGCGCACCGTAGCCGTCGAGAGGGCACAATTCGCCATTTTAATCATCCTCCTCTATGGGGTTGTGGAGGGAGTTGCCGGTTTGTTCCCGTCACTCCTCGTAATTGCGAGCACACTGTTCTCATCAAACTGGAATGCAATTGAGACATCGGGGGTCTTGCAGTTCCCAATCTTGATGAATTGCCTGAAGACCATCCTGCAATTCGGTAGGGGGTCAGGGAAGAAAAGGGCGTTGTTGTCATCAACAGCATTATGGGGGTAGTTGGGCGGGCCGATGCGGTCTCCAGTCGCCTCGGGCCACCCGACCACACCGCATTCGGCGTTCAAATCGATTATGTCGAGGTCTTCCGTCGCCATGAGCCCATCGAAGTCCGGGGCAACTTCTGGCAGGGCATCAGCGCTGTTGAAGTTCAGATGCCACCAAGAACCAAGCCCATATGGTTCTGTCGTGCTTGCATAGATGCTGTACAAAATCGCGGATGTTCCGGTGGGCCTCATGATCTTGCCCTGCGCCGTGGACACGACTTTGCCGTGAAGTTTGGCCACGATGGACCGGTCCGAGATGCTGCAATCGCCGCCGACGCTGTTGGTTCGCGCTTGAATCGCAAGGAAGCCCCCTTGCCCTTCATTGCAGCTTGGATCGGTGCCAGGGATGACGGTCAAAGCACCCGCAGGGTCATCCCAGACGAATTTCGACGCCAATCGAGGAGGATTGACGGTTGCGCAGATAGTTGTCTGTTTGCCGTAGGTTACCGCGAATGCGAGGTTGGACGTGGGTGACACCTCGGGCCATGTCACGGTCGCCTTTGTGAACTCCATGGGACCTTGCGGTGGCAGGGTGACGGTCGAGGCCATAGCCGGCAGGATGGTCGCTCCGCATACCAGACAGCAAAGCCAGAAAGACGCACGAAGGGAAGAACATGGCCGTCGAAGGATTGCGTATCGTTTCATCTTGAACCTCGGAAACCGAAGACTTCGCTCTGAGAAGAAAGGCGGGAAATCAACGCCCGCGCCGCTGGCGACTTGTGGCAGTTTCTGCCTGGATATCGGACCGTGACGGCTCCGATGACAGCAGAGCCCCATTGACCTCCAGGGCTGCCATGGCCGCCCCGCGACGGCGGGGAATCTGGCGGCAAAGGGATGCAAACTACGTGCCCTGGGATTGGACGAGGAAAAGAACTCGGCGAGATAGTGCGAGCACTGGTCCGCAAGAGCAACCTCGGCGCGAACGTCACGTCGCTCAGGGAACGCCGCTCAATGATGCAGGCTCCATAGTACCGCAGAATCAAACCAATGTCAAACTCCAAACCGTTACCGTTGACCACAATCTGTCACCGGCATTTTCTCGACGGAGAGCGAGCGTCGAGCAGGGTCAACTGTAAGCCGCGGAAGGCACGCCAGACGGAGAGTTCCTCCACGCCGACTGGACCCTCCCGGCAAAGCCACGCTGTCCGGGAAATCCGTTGTCACCGGGAGAGGCTCAAGAGCCTGGCCTAGTCCTCCGGTAGCCAGAACCCTCGGCAGGAGCGCCACCATGGACAGCCCTCGCACGCCGGAACGGTCCGCTTGGCCGCGAGCAGGGAACGCTGCCAGGAGAGGATCATGTCAGGCCGGTTGGTGAAGAAGCTCGTGGTGAAGTCGAACTCCACGCAGAGGTCCTCGCGGCCGGGCAGGGTGCAGGGCGGGAAGAAGGCGCAGTTGAGCCGCAAGCGGCGGCCCCATGCGTCGACCAGCCTCAGGAAGGCCTCGGCCGCGCGTCGGTGGCCGGGGAAGTGCGCTGCCGAGGCTCGGGAGTTGGGCACCAGGAGCTGGACGTGGAGACGCTCAAGCCCCATGGCTTCGACCCAGCGGCCCAGAGCCGGAAGGGCGTCCACGTTGCCCGCCGTGGTCACGGCATTGACCTCCAGGGAGAGGCCGGGGGCCAGGGACTTGAGGTTCTGCACCGCCTTGACGACCCGGCCGAGGTCCGCGCCCCTGCCGTGCGTGGCGGCGTAGACGGCCGGGGTCGGGCCGTGGACCGAGAGGGCGACGTGGGTCAGGCCCGCGTCGGCCAAGCTGCCGGCGAACTCCGGGTCCGCGAAGCGGACCCCGTTCGTCATCACCTTGACCTTGAGATAGCCCCTCTCTCTGGCCTCGCGCACGATCCTCGCAAAGTCCCGGCACACGGTCGGCTCGCCGCCCGAGATGTAGACCTCTTCGTAGCCGCGCTTGCGGCCCGCGTCGAGCGCGGAGGTCACGTCCCTCATGGGGAACGCGCCGCCCTTGGACCTGAACTCCGGGGAGTAGAGGTAGCAGAACACGCAGGCCTGGTTGCACCGGTCGGTCACGAACAGGTCCACGCGCCCCATCCCGAGCCCGGCCGCGGCAGCGGAATCCGGCGCCGCCGGAGGGGTGACGAAGCGTTCCCCCGGAGGCCGGGGGCTACGCGACCGCTTTGATCTCGCTCCAGCCATGAAGCCTCGCGTAGTCCGATTGTATCCCGAGACACGCGTCCTTGCGCGCGCAGACCCGGCAGGGCCGGCCGTGCGCGAAGACGGCGTTGTAGTCCCGGGCGCCGAAGGAGCGCACGTCCTTGAGGCCCACCCGCGGCCCGGCGAAGATGAGCCCCGGCCTGCCCGAGGTCGGCGGCGCGAACCAGCGCTGGTCGGGCCGCCTGGCGCCCGCGTTCCCCGCAGGCCCGAACACGCACTCGGGGAAGGCGTCCTCGCTGGCGCCGCGGCAGACCTCGAAGCCCATCTCGCGGGCCCAGCGCGCCCCTTCCTCGAGGAAGGGGCGGACCTCGCTCAGACGCGGGACCGCGGCCTTGCGCCGGCTCAGCCTCGGGTTGACCAGGATGAGGTTGGAGACGCTCAGGCTCGTCAGGCCCAGCCGCCGCAAGCGGGCAGCGTAGAAGCGCACGAACTCCGGGAAGAAGCGGTAGTTCTCGGCGGAAAGGACGTGGTGCACGTCCACGGCCACGCCTTCCGCGACGAGGTTGGAGAACCCCTGGAGCACCAGGGGCAGGGCCTCGGCCGAGCCCGAGATGCGGGCGAAGACCTCAGACCGGTTGGCGTGGAGTGAGAGCATGGCGCGGCTCACCCCCGCGGCCTTGAGCCGCCGGCAGAGCTCGCGGTCGGCGAGCTTGACGCCGTTCGTCACCAGGACCGCCGAGCCCCCGGCCGACGTGATCTTGGCCGCGACCTCCGCCGTTCCGGGGAAGAGCGTGGGCTCGCCGCCCGCCAGGAGGAAGCGCCTCCACCCCGACGCAAGCAGGCGCTCGACCATGGCCATGGTCTGGCGCAGGCTGACCCCCAACCCGCGCTCCGTCACGTAGCAGAACGGGCAGCGGAGATTGCACCGGGTCCCCAGGAGGAGCGAGACGCTGGGCCCCTCGCCCAGGCCCGCGTCCGCTCCGGCAGGCCCCGTGGAGGAACGCCGCTCCTTCGGCCGGAACTCGGCTTCCCCGTAGCGCTCGGCGTAGCGGCTTAGGAAGCCGGGGCAGGTCTCGAAGTGGCGGCACGAGCCGCAGACCGCGGCCTTGCGGGCTTCGGCGTCGTGCTGGGGACGGGCCGCGCCCTTCGAGTCCATGCGCCGGAGGACCGTGAACCAATCCGTGGACCAGCGCTCCCAGCCGTCCAGCAGGCAGAACGGCAGGTTGCGGAAGAGCACCGGGAGCCTCAGGCGGCGGCCCTCTTCCAGGGCCAGCCGGACGGCCTGGGCAGCCTCGCTCGCCCTCACCATGAGGTTCGCCGGCATGGCGTCGTGGGGCTTGGCATGGGTCAAGATCAGGGAAGGACGGATGCCGGTCTTGCTCCTCATGGAGTCCACATAGCGGACGAGCGCGACGAGGTGCCCGGCGTTGAGTCGGGTGACCACGGCGTTGAGGGCCAGGACGACCCCGGGATGCCGGTTGAAGCCCGCCAGGGTCGCGGCCAGCCTCGGGAAGAGGCGCGGATTGCGGCAGAGGAAATTCTGGATGGAGGGATGCGGGCTGTCGAGCGAGAGCTGGCAGAACCCAAGGCCCAGGTCCGCCAGACGGTCGAGCCTCCGGCCTTGGCCGAGCTCAAAGCCGTTGCTCATCATCCCCCACTCCCCGATGCCGGCCCGCGACAGGGACCGGACGATCCCCTCCAGGTCGGGGTGGATGGCGGGCTCGCCGCCGATGAGGATGGCCCGCCGCAGCTTCAGACCCCTGGCCGCGGAGAGGCTGCCTTCCAACTCGCCCAAGGACAGGAAGCGCGCGCCCGCCTTGTCCTGGAAGCAGTAGCGGCAATGCTGGTCGCAGCGATGGCCCACGTCGAGGTACAGGGTCCGCTCGAACCAGTTGACGAGCGAGGCGAGCGACGGGTCCGCGGGCAGTCGGCCCAGCCACGGGGTGGCGAGCTGGACGTCGAGGCTGACCGCAGCGGGACGGCTCATGCGGCCGGCCTCCTCGCCCGGGCCTGGCGGAGGGCCAGCTCCAGGGCCGCGAGGTCGTCTCCGAAACGCCCCCCGGCCTCCGCCGTGCGCCGGACCGCCGCGTACGCGGCCTCGGTCCGGCCTGAGGCGAACCTCCACGGATGATCGGCCGCGTAGCCGGACCCGAGGGCCCAGCCCTCCGGCGCCGAATCGAGGAGGAGGCCGTCCCGGGCCGCCAGATGGTAGACCGGCAGCTCGGGGTAGAGGCGCAGCCTCGCGGCGGCGAGATCGCGGCGGAACTCATGAAAATCCAGGGCGCGGAGCAGGCGCAGGTTGGTCTCAAGGTCCCTGAGCGTCGTCCACGGAGTGAAGAGGATGAACCCCGCGGCCGCGGACTCGTGCGTGAACACGTCCGGAGCCGCGGCCCGCAGCCCCCGCAGGAACCTGAGCGCCGCGATGTTCTGCGCCACGGTCGTGCCCTTGTTGAGGCGATCGAGCTCCGGCTGGGAGAAGTTCTCGAACCCGACGCACGTGAAGTCCAGCCGCGTCCCGGAGGACCGGGCCTCCCGGGTCAAGCCGGCCCAATCCACCCGCCTGGAGAGGAGCTGGTCGACCCTCGGGTCCACGGCCAGGGTGAGGCCCCGGAATCCTTCGGCCCGCAGCCGCGACAGCAGAGGCCCGAGGAAGTCCAGGGGCGCGTGGTCGCAGAGGCGCAGGCGCCCGGGTGCCGGCCGCAGGCGGAGCAGCCACCGGAGCTGGCGGAGGATGGACCCGGTCCAGTCGGCTTCGCTGGCCCGGCTCCCGCCCGCCGTGCGGAACAGGCACATGGAGCAGCCGCGGTCCAGGAAGACGCGTCCTCCGAGCTTGACGCCCCGGAACGCGGGATTGAGCCCGACGCTCTTCCGATAGGGGCATCCTAGGCGGCCGAGCAGTTCCGGGACCCCGGCTCTCCGCCCGGAGCCGGAGCTCCGGCCGATGCTCACGCGCTCGAGCACCGGGCTGAAGGGAAGGTCCGCAGGGACGTAGAGCGCGGGCTCCGGAATCGGAGCCGCGCTCCGGGGCCGCTCGAGCCTGCGCAGCGCGGCCAGCCGTCCGCTCGGGACCGTCTCCAGCCAGGCAGGCGCCTTGAACGGGCGGCCGCTCTCGAAGAGGAGGACCCGGCAGCTCGGGTTGACCCTGCGCAGGGCCTCCAGGAGCTCCGGGGGAACGGTCCTGTAGAACACCACCGCGTCGCACCGCCTCGCAAAGGGGTCGGCCGCAAGCCATCGGCTGAAGGAGACGGCTTCGGTCGTCGGCCCCAGACCCAGCACGTGCACGGACGCCCGGTGCCCGCCGGCCCTGAGGTCGCCGGCCAGCAGGGAGAGCCTCTCACTGCCGAAGACGTCCCCGCGGCCCGGGGCAGCCGCTTCGAAGAGCGCGACCTTGAGCCTCCTGCCGGTCATGAGCCCGCCGCCTTGGGCCTCAGCCGCCTCATCCAGATGTCCTGGAGATACTCCTCTCCCCTGCGCACGCCGCCGGCCATGGCCAAGCCGGAGGCCAGCGCCTCCTCGACCTCGAGGTCGGTGGCAGGGGCGCGCCTGGCCATGGCCTTGAGGATCGCGGCCCGGGTCCGGCGCGGCAAGAGCGCGAAGTCCGCCCTCATGGCCGCGGGCCTCCCGAGGGCCCGCCAGACCAGGGCTCGGTTGCACCTGGCCCAGGAGTCGGCCGAAGACAGCCTGATGCTCCGGCCGAGGTCCTCAAGCGCCCCTTCCCAGCGGCCCATGCGGCGCTTGACCTCGCCGCGCCAGAGGAGCGCCTCCGCGTCCTCGGGCGCGCCGGAAACCGCGTGGTCGAGGTCCTTGAGCGCTCCAGGGAAGTCTCCCAGCAGCATGAGGCTCGCCCCCCGCCAGCAATAGGCGGTGTTGGCGCCGGCCCGGACCGCGCGGTCGAGCCAGGCCTTGGCCTGGACATAGTCCCCAAGCCACAACAGGGCCTCTCCCCTCCAGGCCAGGACGCAGCCCGAGTCATCGTCCTCCGCGGCCCGGTCGAAAAGCTTGAACGCCGGGCCGGAGGACCCTGAGCACAGGAACGTCTCCGCAAGGTGGCACCGGGCATGCCAGAAGTCCGGAATTGCTCTCGACGCCGCGCTGAGATCGCGGCCGGCGGCAGCGTACTCTCCCAGCGTGAGCCTCAGCAGGCCCGGGAAATAGCGCAGCCACGCGTAGCGCCCCTCTACCCGGCGCTCGAGAGGCGCCATGCTCCGGAGGGCCGCACGGAGGGAGCCCAGACGCCAGTGGACGCAGCCGATGAAGAAGCCCGGCCACGGGGAGCGGGGATGGCTCTTCGACCAGAGGCCGAGGGCCCGGAGCTCCGAGAGGTAGAAGCTCCGCGTCCGGGCAGCCAGGCGCGGCGAGCGGACCCATTCGTCGGGCCAGGGCCGATGGAACTGCTCCCGCTCCACGGCGCTCAGGCCCGCCATGGCGCGCTCAGCCATCTCGAAAGCCCCGCCGTAGTCCCGCAGGGCCATCAGGGCAAGGAACCTCGAAAAAGGCCCTGCTCCGGGATCCCGGTCGAGGAAGCGCCTGAAATGGCGCCGCATCAACACGTAGCGTCCCGCGCGGCCGTGCCGCCAGGCGGACCGGATGTCGAGGTCAGCGCCTTTCATCCCAGCCCCAGGATCCCGGAGAGGTCGTCCATCTCGTCGAAGCGCACGCGCCGCTTCGCGAAGGCCTTGCGCAGGGCGGCCTCGGTCCGGGCGAAGAACGGCTCCTCGGCCGCCTCGGGCATCCCAGCCGCCTCGTAGAGGCCCCGGAGCCGCGGAAGGTCATGCATGCGGTCGACGCGGACGCAGTCCACGAGGGGAGCGAGCCTCCCGGCCAGGCGCTCCGGGTCCATGGGGAGCATGGGCTGGACCACGGCGAAGGTGCGCACGCCCGCGTCGCGGCAGCGCTTGAGCGCCTCCAGGCGCTCCGGGATGGGGTCGGCTCCGGGCTCGAAGCGCTGGCGCACCCGGTCGTCGTCCGTGGGCACGGACAGGCCGACCGCGGCCGCCCGGAATCGGCGCAGCAGGTCCAGGTCCTCGACCACGCGCCCCGCCCTGGTGAGGATGACCGGGGAGAACCCCGCGCCCAGCAGCACCTCCAGGCAGCGCCGGGTGACGCGGCAGCGCCGCTCCAGGGGCTGGTACGGGTCGGTCAGGATGGGGCTCAGCCGCACGATGCCGGGGGGATGGACGCGCACCTCTCTCTCCAGGACCTCGGCCGCGTTGACCTTGACGTCGACGTAGCGGCCCCAGGGGAGCGCGGGCAGGCCCTCGAGGCCCCGTGAGAGGTCCGCCAGGGGCGCGACGTAGCAGAACGCGCACCCGATCGTGCAGCCGACGTAGGGATTGATGTAGTAGTGGCCCGAGCCCTCGGGCATGAGGAGCCTCGCGACCGCGACCTCGCGCACGATGCAGGCGCGGCCGGTCCGGGACCGCTCGACGTCCGGCAGCGCCCTTTCCCGTGAGCGCACGGCTGCGACCACCGCGTCCGCCGCCCGCCTTCCGCCGGGGGAGAGGTCCCCGGAGGACGCGAAGGAGCGCCGCGCGCAGACATTGAACCGCCGGGTCCGCGCATAGCAGTCCCGAGTCTCGTCCCGGGGCCCGAACTCGACGAGGACCACCTCCCTGCCGCGGCGGAGCGTGGCCTGCAGGCCTTGCTCGCCGTCCCAACCGAGGAGCCGCCACCCGGCCGGGAGCAGGGACTTCTCGGTCAGGGGAGAGAACAGGAAGGAGGCGATGGCGTCGATCGCGCGCAGTAAAGGGGCCGGGGCCTCACCATGAGCCATGGCTGCCGTGGCTGCCGTGAGACCCGTGGCTGCCGTGCGACCCGTGGCTGCCGTGCGAGGCGTGGGAGCCGTGCGACCCGTGGCTGCCGTGCGACCCGTGGGAACCGTGCGACCCGTGGCTGCCGTGCGACCCGTGGGAACCGTGCGACCCGTGGGAACCGTGCGACCCGTGGGAACCGTGCGACCCGTGGCTGCCGTGCGACCCGTGGGAACCGTGCGACCCGTGGCTGCCGTGCGAGCCGTGGGAGGCGTGGCTCGCGTGCGAGGCGTGGCTGATGTGCTGGGGCTGGGCGGCTCCGGAATTGTGCAGGGCATTGGTGTGCTCGGTCTGGGCCAGCAGGTCTTCCGCGCGCACCATGGCCGCGCCCACGATCCCGAGGACGGCCGCGGCCTTCACCACGTCCTTCTTGAGGATCTTGCCCTCCTCGCTCGTGAGGAACCGGGAGATATCCTTCTTGATCTTCGGGATGAATTCTTTCTCGCTCATATCCCTGTCTCCTACTGCTTCAGATACGGACTTCGCGGCTCCTTCTGTTTGAGCCAGCGATGAAAGATCTTGTCGTACTTGCCCCGACCCAGACGCTCGAACAGGACGTCCTGGATGCCCATGTTGATCCGGCACCGCGTGTTCGACGGCA
>JACRDQ010000001.1 GCA_016218545.1 Elusimicrobiota bacterium | reverse complement strand
GTCCGGCACGCCACGGCCCACCGCCTGAAGGACCCGGTTCCACGCCCGCTTCATCATCGGCTGGGGCGCAGGGATCTTGGCCGCGATCGAGAACGTGAAATCGCCGATGTGCAGCTTGCCCCCCTCCACGTACATGGGGTTGGCCTGGGACCAGAGCCTCATCTCGGCTGCGCGGGACGCGAGGAACTCGCGCGCGTCGGCGACTTCGACCTCGAAGACCCGGTTCCCGGCCGCGATCTTGACGGACGTTCCGCGCATGTCCAGCCCGGCAGCGCCGGAGCCGGCCACAGCGTCGGCCAGGCCCGGGACCTTGAAGACCCGGTAGCGGCCCGCAGCGGCCTCGTATTCGACCAGGCCCTCGGCCGAGACCGCGAAATACACGTCACGGACAGGGCCGCGAGCCACGGCCTTCACCGCGAACGGAAGGGTCCCGACCTCCTCCAGCAGGGCCTCCTCGCCGTCCACGGAGGCGGAGTAGACCATGGTCCCCTCAGCGGTCCGGCGCAGGTAGAGGCCGTTGCCCGCAAGCTCGACCCCGTCTACGAGGTTGCCGTGGAGGTCCACGACCGCGTCCTTGCGCGCCATGGTGATGACCCGCTTGGCCGTGGCGTAGACTCGGCCCGTCTTGGTCACGACCTTGACCCCCTCCTCGCCCTTCTGCGAGAAGGCCGCCATGGAGACCGCGGCCTCGACCTTGAAGGGCACGCCGCCGACCACGAGGGTTTCCTTGGACGGGTCCGTCGAGAGCAGGTCCCACTTCTGGAGCAGGCCGCCGGTCATGACGTAGAGAGATTCTCCGTCCGAGCTCGGAGCGATGAGGTCCGCCTTGCCCTCGGTCTCGGCCCGATAGGTCTTGCCTTCGTCAAAGCGGTGGAAGCGCACCACGCCCTGCTCATCGATCCAGGCGAGGGCCTCCTTGTCGGACTTCCTGATCGCGGCCACAGCCTTGACCGCGGAAGGCACGGTCCACGAACGCACCGAGACCTTGTCCTGAAGGCCGGCCGCGGCAGCAGCCTCCGCGAGCACGCCGGAGACCGCCTGGACCGCGAGGTCCTCGCGCTTGGTCTCGACCTTGACCTCCTCGCCGAGCTCCTTGACCTCGCCCTGCTCCGCCCTGTACCTCAGGCGGCGGGCAAGGCTTCGGGACGCAGACTTCCACTGGGGCTCGACCGAGGGCAGGACAGATCGGGGAGCCTTGGACAGATAGGACTCGGACGCGGACAGACTGTAGCCGCCCTCGACCGCAGCGCCTGAGCCGGAGGCCTGGACGTTCGCGCCGTCGAAGACCTTGTCGAGCACCTTGGGAGCGGACGCTTCTTGGCCGGCGTCCTTGCCGTCAGCCAGGGCCTGTGCCGCTTCGCGGACATCGGAGAGGGCCGTCTTGGGAGCCTCGACCGTCCCGGGCTCGGCAGCGTTGATGGCCGGAGCCACGGAAGGCACGACAGCGGACAAGCCGGGCATGACCGGGACCTCGAGGGACTGCGCTCCCTGCAGGCTCGGAGCCGCGTAGCCGGAGAGGCTTGTGCCCGCCTGCCAGACCGCGGGAGCGGCGAGCGCAGGCGCTCCCACGCCTGATAGGGCGTTCCAGCCCAGGGCCGCTGACTGGCCGGCAGGCGCGGCCTTGATGGCCGTCACTGCCGAGAGATTGGCGGCGGATACAGACAGGGGATGGGCGGCGAGGACCGCAGCCAGGGAAATGATGATCGCATCGAGGGGTCTCTGGGTCATGGGGAAATCATACGATGTCGCAGCGATTATCAATAGAATCCATGGACCCAGGCGCGGCCGGGTATTGGGCCCAGGACAGGCTAGGGTCTTGGGCCCACTCCCTCCTGGGCATCCCGGCCCGTCATCTTGATACAATAGGGCCATGAATCCATTGCTCCAGCTCCAACAGGCAGCCACCAGCGTCCGGCTCGACTCCATCAGCAAGGCCTCGGTCCTCGCGTGATCAGCCGCGAGGCCGCTCTCGAGCTCCTGCGCCGGCACGTCAAGGGAGAGAACATGCTCAAGCACTGCCTCGCCTCCGAGGCCGTGCTCCGCGCCATGGCCAGGAAGCTGGGCGAGGACGAGGCCCGGTGGGGCCTGGCGGGACTCCTCCACGACGTGGACGTGGAGCTCACGGCAGGAGACCCGGCAACGCACGGCTCCAAGGCGCCGGAGCTCCTGCGGCCCGCGGGCGTGCCCGAGGACGTCATCGAAGCCATCCGGATGCACAACGAGCTCTCCAGCGGAGCCAAGAGGACCGAGCGCCTCCACCACGCCCTGGCCGCCGGCGAGACCGTCACGGGCCTGGTCACGGCCACGACCCTGGTCTACCCCGACAAGAAGCTGACCTCGGTCAACCCCAACTCCGTGGTCAAGCGCATGAAGGAGAAGCTCTTCGCGGCCTCGGTCAACCGCGACGCCATCAGGGAGTGCGAGGCCGTGGGCATCCCTCTGCCCGATTTCGCCGTGCTCGCGGTCGAGGCCATGCGCGGCATCTCCGCGGACCTGGGGCTCTGATGCGGCCCTGGACCCTTGAGTCCATCGCGGAGCTGGCGCGCGCCTTCCAGCCCGCGGCCGTGCTCGCCGCGGCCGCGGAGCTCGACGTCTTCACCCCCCTGTCCTTGCGGCCCTTGACCGCGAGGCAAGCGGCCCGGCTCATGGGCGCGGACCTGCGGGGAGCGGCGATCCTCCTCGACGCCCTGGCGAGCCTGGGCCTGCTCACCAAGAGCAGGGGACGCTATCGCTGCGCGCCGGGTGTCGCTCCTGTCCTCTCGGGCCGGGCTCCCCGCACCCTCCTGCCGGGTCTGCGCCACCTGGCGAACTGCCTCAGGCGCTGGGCTGACCTCGCGCGTACGGTCAAGACCGGGCGGCCCGGTCCGGACAGGCCCAGCATCCTGGGCGCCAAGGGCGACGCGGTCTCCTTCATCGGAGCCATGCACAGCTTCTCGTCGCCCGCGGCGGACAAGGTCGCAGCCCTCGCCCGGCCCGGGAGCTTCACGACCCTGCTGGACGTGGGCGGCGGGTCAGGCACGTGGACCATGGCCTTCCTGCGCAGGAAGCCCGGGGCCCGCGCCATCCTCTTCGATCTCCCCTCCGTGACCGCCATGGCCAAGAAGCGCCTGGGCCGGGAGGGCTTCCTCTCCAGGGTGAGGCTCGCCTCCGGAGACTACCTCAAGCGCCGCCTCCCGCGCGGGGCAGACCTGGCCTGGCTGAGCGCCATCGTGCACCAGCACTCCAGGCCCGAGAACCGGCGGCTCTACCAGGAGCTCTTCCGGGCCCTGGAGCCGGGCGGCAGGCTCCTCATCCGGGACGTGGTCATGGACGAGTCCCACACCATGCCCTCCTACGGAGCGCTCTTCGCGGTCAACATGCTCGCAGGCACGCGGGCCGGAGGCACCTTCAGCCTCTCGGAGTTCCGGCAGGACCTGGCTGCCGCAGGATTCAAGCGCGTGCGCCTCATCCACCGCGACCCGGGGATGCACTCCCTGGTCGAGGCTCGAAAGCCGCGGTAGCGGCGAGCCCTACAGCTTCCGCAAGTACTCGAGGTCCCGTTGGTAGGAGCCGTCCTCCCTGGGAGTCTCGATGATGGCGGGCACGTCCGCGTACTCCGGTCTCTCGAGCAGGGTCTTCATGCCTTCCCCGCCGAGATAGCCTTCGCCCAGGCAGCGGTGGTCTTCCTTGCAGGTCCCCAGCATGGCCCTGGTGTCCGCGAGGTGGAATGCGCCGACCCGTTCCGCTCCGAAGACGCGGTTGATCCTGGCCAGGAACCGGAGCATGCCCTCGGCTGACGCGATGTCATGGCCCGAGGCCCAGGCATGCGCCGTGTCCAGGCAGAGCCCGAACCTGCCGCCTGCCTTGGAGGAGCCTTCGAGGAGCCGTTCGAGGTCGTCGATTTCCCCGCCCAGGCGCCGCCCCCCGCCCGGCACGTTCTCGAAAAGGACGGGGAAGCCCGCCCCGGCCTCCTGCACCGCCGCGCAAGCCGTGGAGCACGCGTGAGCCAGGCCTTCGGAGCGCGCGGCCCCCTCCGAATACGCTCCGGCATGCAGCACGTAGGCGTCGGCCCCCAAGCCGGCCGCCAGGCGCAGCTCCCGGGTCAGGAGCTCCCGCGAGCGGGAGCGCCGGACGCGGTCCGAGGACCCGGGGCACGGCACGAAGCGGGAGTGGATGACGAGTCTGCGCACGGGCCCCGCCTTCCGGGCCGCGCAGAAAGCAGCGAGCTCCTCCGGCGAGGGGTCGTGGTGGCGCTGATAGGGGAGCATCTGCATGGCCCCGCAGCCCATGGAGACCGCCTCGGAAAGCGCCGCGGCATAGCCCTGGCGGACCGCGCAGTGCACGCCGAGGATCATGCTCCCCTCAGGTGAGTCTCTGGATCCACTCGAGGAGCCTGGATTTCCAGGACTCGTAAGGGTACCACCACGGGTCGGGCATGGAGGCCGGCCACTCATGGGTGAGCACGGCCTGGCTCGAGCAGAACATGCGCAGCCCCTCCTCGGAGTGGCGCCGGCCCAGCCCGCTGGACTTGACCCCGCCGAAGGGCAGGGAAGGGACCGCGTAGTGGCTGAGGCAGTCGTTGACCCCGACCATCCCGGCCTCGACGGAGGCGGCCAGGCTCTCGGCCCGGTCGAGGTCCGCGCTCCAGATGCTGGCGGCCAAGCCGTAGGGGGCGTCGTTGGCCAGGCGCACGGCCTCCTCGGCGCAGGAGACCTTCATGACGGGGAGGACCGGGCCGAAAGTCTCCTCGCGCATGACCTTCATCTCCAGGGTGGCGCCCAGGACCAGGGCGGGCCGGATCATGAGGTTGTCGGCGTCGGCCACTTCGCCCCCGATCACGGTCGCTCCCTTGGAGCGCGCGTCCTCGAGCTGGTCCATGACCCGCTCGAACTGGGGAGGGAAGATCAGGCGCCCCACGTCCACCCCGGTCCCGCCGAGTCCCTGGCGCAGGCGCCCCATCTCGGCCCGCACCGCGGCCACGAAGCGGTCGTGGATCTCGTCTTCGACCAGGGCCCGCTCGATGCCCACGCAGACCTGCCCGCAGTTGGCGAAGGCCCCCCAGACCGCGGCCCTGGCGGCCCTGGGCACGGCCGCGTCGCGCAGCACGATCATGGGATGCTTGCCGCCCAGCTCCAGCACCACGGGCTTGAGGAGCCCCCCGGCCTCCTGGGCCACGGCTCGGCCCGTCCGGGTCGAGCCCGTGAAGAGGACCATGTCCGAGGTCTGCAGCACCTGCCTGCCCACGGAGCCGTCGCCGGTCGCCACGGAGAAGAGACCCTCGGGAAGGAGCCCCGTGCCCTGCACCGCGTCCGCGGTCCAGAGCATGGTCCGGGTGGTCCACTCCGACGGCTTGATGAGGACCGCGTTGCCCGCCATGAGGGCAGGCACCGAGTCGCCGAACGGGATGAGGAAAGGGAAATTCCAGGGCGTGATGAGCCCCACGACACCGCGGGGCAGCCAGCGCACGAAAGCCCTCTTGTTGGCCATGATCCAGGACTTGTCAGCCGGGGCCTCCTCAAGGATGCGCCGGGCGTTGGAAGCGAAGTACTTGACGATGAGGTCCGTGGGGCAGAGCTCCATGGCCTCGAACTCCACGAGGGGCTTGCAGGTCTCCGAGTGCACCACCTTGTAGAGCTCGGCCCTGCGCTGGTAGATCCTCCGCCACACCTCGGACACGGCCTCGCTGCGCTCTCCGACCGGGACCCTGCGCCAGCGTTCCGCCGCGGCCCTGGCAGCGGCCGCGACCCGGGCAGTCTCGACCGGGGTCATGCTGCGCGCCGGAGGCGGGACCGTGGTCACGGGCATCTCAGGGCCTGCCGCCGGGGAGGGAATACCTGACGAGCCGCGACGTAAAGGGGCTCGCCTCCTCGCTGCACTCCTCGCAGACCAAGCCCACGCCCGGAGCGTAGAAGCGCTCGCCTGACCCTGCGTCTCCGCCGGCCACGAGGTAGGAGACCCGGACGCAACCCTGGAAGGTCCCTGCCGGGACCCGCACCTCGGCCCCGACCTCCGAGACCTTCATGGAGAGGGGTGCCGCGTTCCACGACATGCCCGGGGCCGGGGAGCAGGGAAGCTCGAGCTCCCCTTCGACGCGCACCCAGGACGGATCGCGGGTGACGCCGTACTCGACCGTCTGCCGGTCCTCCGCAGGGCCGTCGGTCCTGCGGAACAAGGCCTGGACCGTCCCTCCGGCCGCCTCGACGCTGACGACCTCCAGAATCTGGCGGCCGACTCCGCCGTCGCGTTCGACCTCGAACTCGAAGACGGAGCCGGCCTCCAGTGGGAAGTAGTCCGGCCTCTCGGACCTCACGCCGACATTATAGCTGATTGCAGCCCAGCAGGCTCAACGCCGGCCGCGTCCGCCTCCTCCCCCTCGGCTGTTGCCCCGGCCGGCCGCGCCCCCGCTGCGGTTGCCGCCCCCGCTCCGGGCTCCCCCGCCGCGGGAGCCGCCTTGGTTCCCCACCCCCTGGCCGCTGTTGCCGCCTCCCCGATGGTGTCCCATGTTCCCCTGGGACCCGCCGGCCCCGTTGCCCGCGCCCTGGCCGCTGTTGCCCCCTCCGCGGTGATGCCCTTGGTCCCCGCGGTTCCCGTCCCTGAGCCCGCCCTCGCGGCGGTCCCGGACGTTCTCCCTGTGGTCCCGGACATCCTCGCGCCGGTCGGCCACGTCCTCTCTATGATCGCGGACGTCCTCCCGCCGGTCGCGCACGTCCTCAAGCCGGTCGCGGACCCCGCCTTGAGTGCGCCGGTCGCGGATGTCCTCCCTGCGGTCCCGGACATCCTCACGCCGGTCGGCCACGTCCTCTCTATGGTCGCGGACGTCCTCTCTGCGGTCGCGCACGTCCTCGAGCCGGTCGCGGACCCCGCCTTGAGTGCGCCGGTCGCGGATGTCCTCCCTGCGGTCCCGGACATCCTCACGCCGGTCCACCACGTCCTCTCTGTGGTCGCGGACGTCCTCTCTGCGGTCGCGGACGTCCTCTCGCCGGTCGCGGAGACGCTCGCGTCTCTCGCCAGGCACGGCAGGCGTGGCCCCGCCGCCCGGCTCCCCAGGGTCAGCCGGCGTCGTGCCGGACCCGGTCTTCTTATCCTTGTCATGGCCGTAGGCATTGCCCCCGGCAGGCACTGCCGGCGTCGCTCCGTTGCCAGGCTCGCCCGGGTCAGCCGGGATCGTGCCGGACCCGGTCTGGCGATCAGGTGAGCCCTGGTTCCCTGAGGGCTCGTCATTCGGCTGAGCCAGGACCGCGCTCGCGGTCCCCAGGACCATGCAGACCACACCCAGCACCGCCATCCCCCACCACGGCTTCACGCGAAGATTCTTCATTTCAAAGCCACCTCCAGCAGCTTCATCAGTCTCATTCTTTAAGGAACAGGCAGGACCATGGCCCTGCGTCCCCTCACAGGTATAGACTCCCGGGTCGCATTTTGGTTTACTAAAAAAAGTGCTTCGAATGGAAGTCGTTTACGCACGATCGCGGAACCCCTCCTTTCCAACCTACGGCGGACTAAACCCCGGGCAGCCGCATGCGTCTTGATATTAGGCGAGCATCGTGAGCGACCACGACTTCGACGCTGAGATAGTGGAGCGGGCACGCAAAGGCGATGCAGAGGCCTTTGGGACCCTGGTCAGCCACTACCAGCGCCTGTTGACGAGCATCGCATTCGGGATCATGGGAGATCCCGGGAAGACGGAGGACCTTGTGCAGGACGCTTTCCTGGCCGCGTGGCAGTCCCTTCCCAAATACAGGGGAGATGCCAGCTTCAAGAACTGGCTGTGCCGCATCCTGGTGAACAAGGCCTACTCGGCCCTGCGCTGGGGAAGGCTGAGGAATTGGCTCAGCCTTGACCAGCCTGAAGGCAGGGAGTGGGTCGAGGTCCTGCAGGACGACTCGCCGGAAGCCGACCCGGAACGCGCGAAGCTCCGGCTCGAGCGCTCGCACGCCGTTCGCGAGGCCGTGGCCTGCTTGCCGCTGCAGCAGCGGACCGCAGTGGCCTTGCGCTCCACGGGCCTCGACGTGGCCGAGGTCGCCAAGGCCATGGGGGTGGCGGAAGGGACCGTCAAGGCACACCTGCACCAGGCGCGCTCACGGCTGGCGGCGATGCTGGAACAGAAATGAACCAGGACAACGAAGAGAGATTCTGGTCCGAGGTCGGTACGGCCCTGAGGCCGCGCCTGGCCGAGGCTTCGTGGACCAGCCAGCGCCACCGGATACTCTCCAAGCTGGCTCAGGCCCGGCCGAGCCGGCTCCTGCCCCTGATAGCTGCCGCCGGCATCGCAGGAGTCATCGGGATCTGGTTCATGCTCCCTGCCCCCAAGACAGCTCCGGCCCCGCAGGCGCCGATCGCAGCCGCCCCCTCCGCCCAGGAATCGCCGGCCGCGCCCCCCCTCTCCAGCCCGGACCTCGGCACCGCGCCTGCTGCGCCGGAAACGCAAACCCCTGCTGACGCCTGGGACGCCCGAGTCACCATGGTCCAGGGACAGGCCGCGGTCCTGAACAAGGAAAGCGCAGAGGAGGTGCCGGCCCAGGAAGGCATGCCTCTCGAGCAGGGCGACACCGTGCGGACCGGCCCCGACGGCAAGGCGGAGCTGGCGCTCTCTCCGGAGAGCGTCATCGTCCTGGGCCCGAACTCCTCCATCACGCTCAACGACATGAAACCCAAGGCCACGGTGCTCGGCCTGGATCTCGGCTCGCTCGTGGCCAAGCTCCGCTGGCAAGGCTCGCCCGGCTGGCGGATGGATGTGATCACCCCCACCGCAGTGGCAGCGGTACGCGGGACCGAGTTCGGCTTGAGCGTGCTCGAGACCGGAGAGACCACGGTCGGCGTCTTCGAGGAAGGCAAGGTCGCTGTCAGGGCCAAGGACGCGCCTGCCGTGGAAGAGACCATGCTCGAGCCCCGCCAGGAGGTCCACGTGACCAAGGGCCCTGGCCTCCCCACCGAGACCAGGGAGGGCAGGAGCTTCCTCTCCGTGACCGGGCTCTCGCGCCTCAAGCCCTTCGAATCCCAGGTCGCCGGCATCAGGGAGCGGCCGGCCATATTGGCCAGGACCTGGAAGAGCATGGACCGTCCGGAGCGCGAGCAGACGCGCACCCGCATGCGGCAGGATCATCTCCAAGGCGCTTCGTCCAGGACCGGGACCGAGGGGCAGGGCCTGCGCGGGCACAGGCGCGAGACCGGGACCCGGGAGGGAGGCGGACGAGGACAGGAGTCCCGGCAAGGCGGACAGCGCGGCCCAGGGTCCCGCGAGGGAGGTCCTCGCGGGCCGCGGTCCCATGAGGGAGAGATGCAGGGCGGACCAGACTCCCCTGAGGGCGGCATGAAAGGCAGGCCAGACTCTCCTGGAGGCGGGATGCAGGGCAGGCCCGAGTCTCGTGAGGGCGGGATGAGAGGAAGCCAAGAGCACCAGGAGCGCGGGTTCCAAGGCCAGCCCCATGAGGGGCGCCAAGGCATGGGCGAGGTCCCTGCCCGCCAGTCCCCTGAGAACGGGATGGAGCCCCGCCAGCCTGGACAACCGGGAGAGCCTCAAGGCATGCAGCCGGAGCAGCCCAGAGAGAGGATGCGTCCTCCCCAAGAGGGAGAGCCTGGCCGTGGACCCGGCGGCCCGGAACAGCGCGGCCCGGGGCAAGACATGGGCCCCGGTCATGGCAGGGAGCAGCCCGGCGGCGAAGGAGGCCGTCAGCCTGGAGGAAGGACGCGTCAACGCCCTGGGCAACACCATGGCCCCGGCCAAGGCTCCGGCCAAGGCATGCGCCGGCCCCAGGGCCCGCAGGGCAGGGGCCAGGGCGGGCAGAACCGGCAGCGACGTGCGCAGCCAGGAAGACGCTGACCCGCCTCCCTCCAGCCCCCACCGGGCCTTCTCCCCGGACTCCTCCCCGATCGCCTTCAGCAGGGAGGCGGAAGGAGCGCCGGTCGAGGTCTACCGCCTGGACGGCACGGGCTTGACGGAGGCCGAAGGCAGGCTCGCGGAGACGACGGCCCACTCCGGGCCGGAGAGATCCACGACGAAGCTCGCCGCCACCTTCCGGCCGGTGCGCTCATCCTCGAGCGCGACGCGACCGTCGTAACGGGCCTCCGCGGTCTTGCGCACGGAGGACGCTTCCACGGCGAGGAACCTCACCCGTCGAGGACGGCCTGTCCCCGCCTCGCCGAGGGAGAACGCCCCGTCCGAGCCCTTGCGGGCCACGTAGGTCCGGACCACGGTCTCGAAGTTCACCGCGGCGTCCTCGAGGCTCATCTCAGCCGGGGGAGCGGCGGACTGGGAGGCGGACCCATCGGCCTTGGCTGCCGCGACGGGCTCGACCGGAGCCGGGGCGCTGCGCGAGGTCTCAAGCACCCAGGCCAAGCCCCCCTCCGCGCTCGACGGCGCCCCGGCCAAGCTCCCGAGCACCTTGCCACGCTCGTCGCTCAGGATGAGGTGCGGGACTCCCCGCACCTGCAGCCGGGAATCGGGGTCCAGGAGCGTGTCCTTGCCGTACTGCCGCGCCGTCCTCCTGAGCTGTTCCGGCTCGTCCATCCCCACGATGAAGCGCGTCTCCACGCCGCGGGGCCCGAGCCTGGCGCGCATCTCCTGGAACACGGGCATGGCCTTGACGCAGTAATGGCACCAGGGAGCCACGTAGACGGTCAGGCAGACCCTCCTCGGGCAGGAACCCAGGTCCGTCCTGCCGCCGCTCAGCGCGTCGAGCGCGACCCCATCGAGCTCGCCTGCACGGGCCGTCGTGGAGAGGAACACGAGCGCGGGCACGACCAGGCGCCATCGCAGCAGCATGGTCCCATCATGATAGCATGCCTCGCCTACCCCATGACGCGCTTGGCCAGCCTGCCGCAGTTTCCGCAGGACGGACAGTCCTTGTCGCAGGCCAGGACGGTGGAGAGGAAGCCCTTCGGGAACCGGGAGTTGCGGCAGACCGGGGCCTTCTTCCCGTCGTGGAGGCTGACGTCTACGATCCTCCACAGGTCGCCGCGGCAGCGGCCGCTGAAGTAGGCGTCGTAGATGTCCCCCAGCCGGTCCGAGGGCATGTCCCTGAAGACGAGCTTGATGATGTCCGCGTAGCCCTCCCTGACATAGAAGGCGCAATCCTCGGGCCTGATGAACGGGACGTGGAGCAGCTCTTCGGCGGTCGCGTACGGCCGCATGCAGACCTCGTACCGGTAGGGCGCCCCCTCGCGGAAGGAAGGGCTGTCCGGGAAGACCTCCTTGAAGGTGTCGAGGAGCCAGTGCCAGGGCATGAACACGCAGTCCGCCGGGCACGGGTGGTTGGCGATGAGGCGGGTCCGCAGCCCGGGACGTTTTTTCTTGAGCGCCCGGACCTCCCTGAGGACCTTGAGATCGCGGTTGCAGCGCAGGGAGAGGTTGACCTCCGAGATCCCCAGGCCGCACGCGGTCTCCACCTTCGCGGCGGAGTCGAGCCCCATCACGATGGAGGCGTGGATCTCGTGGTCCGGCAACTCCGCCCTGAAGCGCTTGGCGGCGTAGGGGTCAGAGACCGTGATGGCGTCGATGCCCTCCTCCTCCTTGAGGAACCGCACGGCCTTGCCGAAATCAAAGAAGAACAGTGAGGCCGCGTTGCAGAGCAGGTTCGTCTTGACCCGGCGCTCGCGGCATGCATCGATCACCCGATGGAAGACCTTGCGGGTCTGCCTCATCCTCCTGGCGTAAAGCGTGCTCAGGTCCGCAGCCGAGGGTCCCTGCAGATAGACCTCCCTCACCTTGCCTGTGGAGAGCGCGTTCCGCAGGAGGCCTAGGTCGCCGTTGAAAGGGATGGAGAAGAAGGGCTGCATCTGAGCCTGCGTCCGGAGACGACGCTCCTAGAAGCCCGCAACACAACGGCCGCCCCGGCTCGCGGGCAGCGGGGACGTCAGGAGCGAGGGAAGATGAAGGCGTAGCGCTCCAGCGCGGCCTCGTAGCCCTTGTGGTTGAAAGGCAGGGGCTCCCGGCGCAGGGTGCCGAAGAGCCGGTCGCAGAAGAAGAAGCAGATGCCGTAATCGACGCACATCCTGCCCTCGTCGTCGAGCTGGGTGTGGTGCAGGATATGGCGCCTGCGCAGCCCCGCGAACCAGCCCCCCAGCGCTGGCGAACGCTCCATCCAGAACCCTTTCACGTGCATGGCGTCATGCATCGCGCTCAACGCAGCCAACGACCAGGTGATGGCCGAGACGATGAACACGAGCTGGAGGAACGGCCTCAGCGAGAGGGCGTGGAACAAGGCCAGCAGGCCGAGGGCGGCCGCCCCCCCGGGGAGGAGCCATTCGACGCCGATGGTGCCGAGGTGGAGCCTGCCTTGCACCGACGCGACGTAAGGCCCGGCGGTCTGCTGGGGCATCCTGGGGCCGTAGACCACGAGATGGTGGATCATGTGGTTGCGGCTCAAGAACTCCACCCTGTTGTCATGCATGAGGACGTGGAGCCAGTACCCGTAGACCTCGCTGAAAAGGAAGGCGGCCGCGACCACGGCGAGCACGGCCAGGACCGTCATGGGCTACCGCGCGGGCGTCGAAGGAGATCCTGCCGAGGGCATCTCGTTGCTCCACGACTCCTCCCTCACCCGCCACCGCCCCCCTTCCTTGCGCATCCGGATCGTGGCCGTCATCTTCCCGCCCTTCGCGTCCTGGGCGGTCAGGACGGCCTCGTCGCCGGACACCTCGGCCTTGAGGAGCTTGACCTCCGCGGGAAGGACGGAGGCCGCGACCTTGAAGATCCCCGCGACCAGGAGCGCCGGGACAGCGTCGACCTCGGCCCTCTTGTCGCTGACCAGGTGCTCCTTGACCGCCGCGATGTCGCCCTCGCGCAGGGCCCGGCAATAGACGAGATAGGCCGCTCCCGCCGCGTCAGCCTCGCCTCCGCCCAATGAGGGCGCGGGAGCCGCGGCCGCCCCGGCGACAACGGGAGGCGCGGTCTGAGCGCAGCCGGGACAGGTCCAGGTCTCCTTGAGGATCCGCCAGCCCAGGTCCTCCCAGACGAGCTCCACGATGCCGGACTCCAGCCCCATGGGACCGGGGCCCTCGGTCGCCAGGGTGGCGCGCTGCCCGGTGGCCAAGGTGGCCCGGGAGGCGACGAAGTCGGGCGTGGCGTTGCGCGCCACGCGGAGGAGGGCTGCGGAGAACGGGCCTTTGCCGACCCTGGCCCGCACCTCGGCAGCGAGGATGCCCTGGACCTTGTCGACCTGGCCGCTCGCCAGGTAGCGCCGGTAGTCGTCGTACGCGGCCACGGCGCCCTGCTCGGCCACGGGATTCACGTCGGGAGATTGGCCTCCGGACCCGGGGTCGAATCCTCCGGACATCATGCCCTCGGTCGCCATGGCCCCGCCCGGGAACCCGGGTTGAGCCGCGGCCGGAACGGCATGGCGAAGGCAGGCCAAGCAACCCAGGATGAGCGCGAAGAGAGGGCGTCGGTTCAGTCCAGCCACGCAGGGCCATTATATCACAAGCATCCCTGCTTGCCGCGCCGGCCGCGGCATATTATATACTTGGCCTGCGATGAAGTGCGCCAAATGCCAGTGGGACCAGGCCGGAGGCAGCACCCACTGCCCGCGCTGCGGCACCCCTTACAGCGGGGAAGGCCTGGCCCTCCCTCTCGATGAGCCTCCGGTGGAGGTCCGACGACTCTCCCCGTCCGTGACCTACGTCGCGCTCGCGGTCTTCGGCGTGGCGGGGTGGTGGCTCTTCATCCCGGGCAAAGCCCTGCCGCCCGAGCAGGGCGCCTTCGTCCACGAAGGCTGCGGCTTCGCCGTCACCCCGCCGAAGGGCTGGGACACGGCGATGGGCGCGACCGAGGGGGCTTGCGGCCAGGGGGATTCGTACCTCGGGGCCAGCCTGAGCTCCGACGACCTCACGGTGATGGCCTTCAGGACCAACCCCCGGACCAGGACCGGCAGGTTCCACCCGGAGTTCATGGTCACCGTGGTCCCGACCCAGGTCCCCTGGGTCACCGAGTCCGTCCTGAGATTCCACGCGGCTGCCTTCTGGAAGTCTCTGGGCAAGCATCCCTGGGTGGCTGCCGCGTCCCCCGGGGCTTCCCAGGCCGCCAAGGTCGACGGGATCAGGTCTCTCAAGCTCACCGGGACCTTCCGCTCCGCCGTCATCCCGGCGCAGACCCGTCTCGTGCTCGCGGCTGTCCCTGGCAGGGGACGGACCTATGTCCTCTCCTGGACGGTGGACGATGCCGTGGCCCAGGACGCGGAACTCAAGCGGACCATGGACTCGGTCCTCGCCTCCTTCCGCGTGCTCAAGAGGCCGCAGAACTACGCGGTCTGGGGCAGGGTCGCGACGCACCTGGCCGTGGACCTCGGAGCCCTGGCCGCGAAGAAGAGGCCGGCCCGCCTCGCCCTGCCCAGCGTCTTCTCCGGCATCCTCGACTCCACCGTAGAGTAGCCCCCGGCGCGCCGGACGGCCTGACTGCGGTCACGCCTTGGCTGTCTGCAGGAAGTACTGCTCCGCTCTCTTGGAGATCTCCAGCTCGCTGAGCTCCTCCTTGTGCGTCGCCACGGTCCAGACATGGCCGAACGGGTCGGCCAGCGTGCCGCACCGATCGCCCCAGAACATGTCCTTCACCGC
The DNA here is from genome assembly GCA_016218545.1 of Elusimicrobiota bacterium. Classification (GTDB taxonomy): domain Bacteria; phylum Elusimicrobiota; class Elusimicrobia; order UBA1565; family UBA9628; genus JACQWX01. The sequence continues at coordinate 81,001 of JACRDQ010000001.1, read as the reverse complement.
TTCCCTCTGCACGCCCCCAGCCTGGATGGCGGCCTTGAAGACCGCGTCCGCGTCAGGCACGTAGAGCACCAGGCCCACGGAACTCGCCTTCAAGGACGCAGGGGCGACACAGCCGCTCCCGCAGCCCTCTCCGCACACGATGAAGATCGAGTCCCTGATCTTCAGCTCGCCGTACGCCAGCTTCCCGCCCGGCCCGTTCATGGAGCTCACCTGCTCGGCGCCGAAGGCCTTCTTGTAGAAGTCCAACGCCTTGTCCACGTCGCGGACATAGAGCGAAGGAGTGACGGCATGATACTCCTCAGGCACGTACGATACATTCGTTCCCATGGCACCCTCCCACGCTAGAAGCGACGACCCGACCCGTCGCTCTCCCCTTTCTCTTTAGATGCCGGGACCGGCGGCGCGATTCGCGGAGACGGAGAATGGGCGGCGTCAGCCCGGGAGGGCTTCCCAGGTGTGCCGGAAATGCTGCACCGGCGGAGGGGTCCCCCTGAACTGCCAGAGCTGCGACGCGGGCCCGAGGAAGCTCGCCGTGAACCAGAAGGTATGCAGGGGATGGCGCACGAAGTTCCGGGCCAGGGCCGAGCCGAAGCCGCTGCCTCGCAGGACCGCGCGCCAGAAGCTCCGCAGCCAGTCCTCGGCCGTGAAACCGTAGTCCTGGGTCCCGTCCACTTCCCGCGCCAGGCGGAAGGAGCGGGCAGCGCAGCGCTCGAGCTGTCCGGCCGCCGGATAGTAGCCTCCGTAGCCCCGGTGCAGGACCGCGAAGTGGAATCCCCTGCGGTCGAAGACCTGCAGGAAAGGCGAGCGCAGGAACTTGGCAGGCGGCACCGGAGTCCCGCGGAAGTGGATCGCAGTGGTGACCACGCGCCGCGAGCATGAGGAGGGATCCAGGAGCCCGGCCAGGATGCCGAACATCTCCTCGTAGATGCGGTCCTGTCTGCCTTCGAGCGCGTCGCCCGGCTGGCAGAAGTGCTCCAGCGCGCCGTTGACCACGATGCCGTCGAAGGCCCCGGCCCATTCCCCAGGCAGGGCCCGGTAATCCGCCAGCCTCACCCGCAAGCTCCGACCCAGGCAGGCCGCGTGCTGCTCCGCGGAGATCGTCACGCCCATGGCCTCGGCCCCGCGCTCCCCGGCCGCCAGAAGCAGGGTCCCCAGGCCGCAGCCGATCTCGAGAAGCCGGAAACCCGGCCCGACCCCGAGCTCATCGAGGAGGTAGGCGTGCTGGCGCTGCTGGGACTCGTGATAACCGGCCTCGGGGTCGCCGTGGTAGATCCCCTCGGTGTAATCCTCCACCCCGGCCAGCACGGAGATGCCGGTGAGGCGGTAGCACTGCCGCACGATGCCCGCCACCCGGGACAGGCCTGCGCCGGGCTCCGAGGCTTCGAGCTCCTCCGTCAGCGTCGCTTCCGCTATCGTATCCATCTCCTCCTTCCTGGGGCCCGGCTGCGCAGTGTGATTATATTCGATTTGGCGCGCCGGCCCCAGCGAGGACCGCTCGGTCACCCACCCGCGAGGCGCCGAAATCCCCAGGGCGACGGTGCGGCACGCAGTCACGGTCTCCCGACGCTGACCGCGGGCAGGCTCCTCAGACGCCGAGCACGCCCAAGCCGAACCAGATGAGGACGAACCCGAACACGTCCAGGACCAAGCCGAAGCGCATCATGTCCCTGAGCCTCACCTTGCCCGTGCCGTAGACCAGGGCGTTGGGAGGAGTCGAGACCGGAAGGAGGAAGCCGAAGCTCGCTGCCAGGGTCGCGGCCAGGGCCGGGTAGGAAGGAGCCGCGCCCGTGGTCTTGGCCAAAGCCAAAGCCGTAGGGACCGCGACATTGGCTGAGGCGGTGTTGGAGGAGAGCTCGCTCGTGACCAGGGCCAGGCCGGCCGAGACCCCGGCCGTGCCGAAAGGTGAGCGCACGCCCAGGAGGCTTGCGAGGGCCTGTCCCAGGCTGTCGGCCAGCTTGGTGTCGAAGAGGAGGCCGCCCAGGCTCATGCCGCCTCCGAACAGGAGGAGCACGCCCCAGTCGATGCCGCAGGCCGCGTCCCATGTCAGCGCCGGAGCACCGTGCCCGTCCCGGAGCACGAACAGGAGGCTCGCGGCCAGGAGCGCCGCTACTCCCTCGGGCACGGCCTCTCCTGCGAAGAGCCAGAGCACGACCGCAAGGGACAAGGCCATGGCCGTGGCTTTCTCCCCCCTGGTCCAGGGACCGATGCGAGCCCGCTCCTCGTCCAGGTAGCGCCTCAATCCCCCCCAGCCCGGCGGGGCATCGAGCCTGCGGCAAAGAAGCAGGACCGCGAAGGCCAGGGACACCACGGCCAACGGCACGCCCAGCTTCATCCACGCAAAGAAGCTCAGGTGTATCCCTGCCAGGCGCTCGAGCATGCCCATGCCGATGAGGTTGGGCGGAGTGCCCACGGGAGTGGCCAGTCCTCCGAGCGATGCCGCGAACGCCAACATGAGCAGGAGCCTGCTCTCGAACCGCGGATCCCTGGACTCGGCGGGGATGGCTGAGAGCATGCCCAGAACCACGGGCAGGAGCATGGCTGTGGCGGCCGTGTTCGAGACCCAGGCCGAGACCATCGCGGCCGCCGCAGCAAGCCCTGTCATGAGGGCCGCTGGGCTGCGGTTGAGGCTGGGCACGCTCAACAATCTCAGGGCGATGCGACGGTCCAGACCGTGCCGAGCCATGGCCTTGGCCAGCCAGAACGAGCCCAGGAAGAGCATGATGACCGGGTCGCCGTAGGCCGCGAACACCTTCCTGGCAGGAGCGACCCCGAGCAGGACGCAAGCGCAGCTCCCCAGCAGGGCGGACACGGCCAAGGGCAGGGACTCGGCCACCCACCAGAACACCACGCACGCCATGACCCCGGCCAGGTTCCTGGCCTCGGGAAGGAGACCGCAGGTCCCGAGCCCCAGCCAGAGGAGCGCCCCGAGCAGAGGGCCGATGAGCGGATGCCTCCAGCGCGTCACGCGAGGCCGCCCTGTCGAGCCATGCGCCATTCTAGCTCATCAGGGGCCCGACCGGGAAAGGCCCCAGCTCCTTGCCCGAAAGGGTCGAGGGGCGGTCAGTCTTGACCCTCAGAACGTGTGGCCTGCAGGATCTCCAGCGCCGCATTGGTCAAGGCAGCGGGAGTGAACGGCTTGGCGAGCAGCCGCACGCCCGGCTTGAGGAGCCCATGCCGGCTGAGGGCGTCGTCCGCGTAGCCTGAGACGAAGAGGACCCTCAGGCCGGGGACCATGGCCCTGAGCCTGCGCGCAAGCTCCGTTCCGCTGAGGCCCGGCATCACCACGTCGCTGACCAGCAGACGCAGACGCGGCCAGGCCTGCCGACCGCAGGCCAAAGCCTCGTCGGCGTTGCCGGCCTCCAACACCTCGAAGCCCGCCAGACGCAGGCACCTCGCGGCGAACCGGCGCACCGCGGCGTCGTCTTCGACGAGGAGGATCGTCTTGGAGCCCGAGGCGGGTCGCTCGGCGCTCGGCGCGGCGGTCCGGGGCGCAGGCTGATCGACGGCCTGAAAACAGAGCTCGAAGACGGCGCCGCCTCCGGGCTCGTTGAAGGCCGAGATGGTCCCGCCGCTCTGCATGACGAAACCGTAGACCATGGAGAGTCCCAGCCCCGCACCCTGTTCCTTGGGCTTGGTGGTGAAGAAGGGCTCGAAGACGTGCGGCAGGATATCGGCAGGGATGCCTGGGCCCGAGTCCTTGGCCGCCAAGAGCACGTGAGGGCCCGCCGCAAGCCCCGGGTGGCGGGCGAGGACCTCCTTGGAGCGCTCCAGCAAGGACGTCTCGATGCGGAGCCTGCCCCCGCCGGGCATGGCCTCCCGCGCGTTGAGCGCGAGGTTGAGGAGGACCTGCTGGAACTGATCCGGATCGAGCCGGACGCACGGCAGCCCGCCCGCCAGGGACACCTCGAGCCCGACGACTGCCCCGAGCGCGGGCCGGAGCAGGGGAAGGGCGCCCTGCACGGCCTCGTTGACGCCGATCACGGCGGGCGCGAGCACCTGCCTGCGGCTGAACACGAGGAGCCGCTTGGTGAGGGCCGCGGCGCGGTCGGCTGCGGCGAGTATCTCCCTGGCGTCCGCGAGAGCCTTCGGCCGGTCGTGGACCTGGTCCTCGAGGAGCTGGGCCAGGCCGATGATGACCGCGAGGAGGTTGTTGAAATCGTGGGCGATGCCTCCGGCCAGCCGCCCGACGACGCCCAGCTTCTGGGCCTGAAGGAACATGGCCTGCGACTCGGCGTTCTGCTCCAGCGCGCGGGCGCGGGCCTCGTCCGCCCTGAACTTGGCGACGGCCACGGACAGTTGGTCGGTCAGCATCTCCCAGAAGACGATGCTCTCCCGGCTGAACACATCGGGCCGGTGGTCGTTGAGCTGGAGCAGGCCCAGGCGCTCTCCCGCCATGACCAGGGGCAGGAGGGCCACCGATTCGTAGCCTGCGCCGTTGCACCTGTTGCGCGTCCGGGACTGCCGGTCGGCCTCGGTAGTGGAGGCGAGCAGACGAGTGGTGTTGTTCGACCAGAAACTGCCTCCGGTGGTGAAGAAGGATTTCGAGACGTCGAACCGGCCCGAGATGACGTTGCCGCACATGCACTCGATGACGGGCAAGCCGGCCTCGTCGCGCAGGACCCGGCCGCCCGCGTCCCGGGCGCAGAGCTGGTTCTCGACCAGGAGGAAATCCCTCGGGAAGCCTCGCGCCTCGCAATAAGGATAGTCATCTCCTTCCTTGAGGCGGATGCCGACGGCCTCGCAACCGGATTGCTGCTGGAAGAACTCCACCGAGGCCTGGATCAGGCCCGGGAGGCCCTTGCTCTCATTGATGAGGCGCAAGTATCGGATGGTGACGTCGCGCTCGCGCAGCCGGGCAGCGGAAGTCACGGGCTCCTCGGGAGGCATGCCGGCCGGGAATATATCACATCCCTGCCCGCCGCAGACATCGGGACTAACCGCGAGGCGATACGTGAAACTACGTACGCCGCCCCCTGGGACCGATGGCCCGGCCAGAGGCCCACCCCGCCTGGGCCCTAGGCCCCTGGCACGGGGCCTTGCCCGCGGCTAGACTTTCTCTATGAAGTTCCCGCGACGGATGCTCTCGCCGATCCTGGCGGCGGTCTTGCTCCTCCAGGGCCATTCCTGGGCGGCCGTCGTCCCTGTCCTGCGGTCCGGGGCCGCTGGGCTCGTCCAGATGGTCGGCATCCGCGGCTGGGCCGGCACGCCCGACCATGTCCTGTTCTCCAGGGTCCCGTTCTTGTCCTCGCTCAACGCCCTGCCCGGGGGAAGCCCCGTCGCGCAGGCCCTGCGCCGCTCGCTCGACCGCGCCGGGCTGTCTTTCGAAGACACGGCCGTGCTGCCGACGGACCAGCAGGCCCGCGCGGTCCATGCCGCGCTGGACGCAGCCGCCACCGCGGCTCTCGGGCCGGCCGCCGTGCCGCCGGAGGCGGGTCTGAGCGAGCGCATCGCGCGGACCGCGGACCTGCGCTCCGCGGTGCGGGACCTGCGCGCGGCATTGTCCGTGCTCCCCGGAGGACGGCGTCAAGCTCTCGAGCCCGGTCTCGCGGAGGCCGAGGCCGCGCTCGACGCGCGATTCCAGGCCCTCAGCCGGGAGCTCGTGGAGTCCAAGCTCAAGGACATCGGCGAGAACGTGCGCGCGGCCTGGAACGGGCGCACGGCCGACATCCCCCTGGAGGACGGCTCGGTCTTGTCGCTCAAGTGGCACGTCGATGACGCAAGGATGGCCGGCGAAGGCTCCCGCATGGAGGAGGCCCGCCGATACGGCCTGAGCGCTCCCGTCGCCCTGCCGCCCGCCCGCGGCAAGCCTCCGGTCGAGCGCGAGCGGAGGTTCCCAAAAGTCCAAGGCCCCTTCGGCGAGGCCCTCCCCTACGAGGGCTTCCTCCCTTACCTCAAGCCCAAGGAGCTCGCCCCCGGCTACCAGTCCTACCTCAACGACCGTCTCGCCGCGGAGTTCACGCCGGCCGAGAAGATAGCGCTCGTGCAGGCCGCGGCCTTCAAGGCGGTCGACGACATGCTCCTGCTGTTCCGGAACGGCCTGGCTCATTCCACGCTGATGCCGCTCTCGCACCACGGCGCGCACTGGGAGTGGGACTATTGGCGCTGGAACCAGCCTTTCCTCGGGGGCATGCGCTACGGCCCGAGCTTCATCCAGTCCTGGCGCAAGGCCTTCGAGTATCCCAACATCCGCCTCTCGGGCCTGGCCGACTTCGAGCATCTCGAGCCCTGGCGCTACTTCGAGGTCGAGCACCGGCATCCCGATCATCGCAAGGGGATGGTGCGGCACGACGCCTACTCCATGGGCATCGGGCAGAACCTCACCGAGCTCTCCTTCCTCCTGCTCCATGCGGGCGCGGTCAACCGCCTCTCCCACGGCGAGACGGCCCGGCTCGTCAAGGACTCGATCCTGCGCTACCTCAGGGGCGTCCTCCCCGGGGAGACCGTCGCCGGGCTCGACGAGCGCGGCATCCTCTCCGCCGCCCGCTCATCGAGCCGCCGCTTCCGGCTGGTCCGCGCCGCCTGGCCCGCGCTGGTCCTGGCGGGCGCGCTGGGCGTCGCGATCCCCATCCTGGCCGGCGCCGCCGCCGCGGGCGTTCTCTCGAACGTCGTCATCGCCGGCTTGTTCGGAGCCCTCGTCGCCCACGTGGGGGCCGGGGCGGGGCACGCGCCGTTCAATCTCCCCGGCACCGTCATCGACCCGCTCATCATGAGGGCCGTCAAGCCGGCCGTCGAGCTCATGCGGCGCAACGCCGGCCTGGTCGGGCTGGCCGCGGCCGAGCACCCGAGCGGCTCGCCCTGGCGCGGCCGCATGGGGTTGCTGCTCGCGGTCGCCGTCCCTGCGGCGTTCTTCCTGCCGGCCGCGCTCTTCGGCATCGGCACGGCCATGAGCATCAAGCTCATCGCGATGGCCACGGGCAGCTACGTCGCGGGCCCGGGACTCGTCTATGCCGCGGCCGGCGCGGGACTGGCGCTCGCGGCCGCCCGCCTGCTCCGGAGCGTCATCGCGGGGCTGCGGCGACGCTCCGCGGGCGGCAGCCCGAGCGCCTGACCGGCGGGATCCCGAGCGCTTCAGCTCCTGCCGCGGCCGGCCAGGGCCCGCCTGATGCCCGCGGCGGCGTCGCGCGCCCTGCGGCCGGTGGGGTTGGAACGGCCGTAGCCGTCACCGAGCTCGCTGAGGCGCCGGGCCGTGGCCTCGGCCTTGGAGTAGCGCTTGCCCGCCGCCTGGACCCGGCCCAGGGCAGCCAGGGCCGAGATCATGTCCTCGACCCCTCGGCCGTGCCGCTCCTCCGCCGCCTCCAGAGCGTCCGAGAGGTAGCCCTCGGCCTGGTCATAGAGACCCTGGCTGGCATGGGCCTCTCCCAGGCCGAAGAGGATGAGCTCGCGGTCGAGCTTGTCGGCCAGGGGCAGCTCATCGTGCAGGGACAGGGCCTCCCTCAAGGCTCCCGCGGCTCTCTTGGCTTGCCCCCCGCGCAGTTCGCAGCCGGCCTCGCGGATCAGGGTCTTGACCGTGGCATACGGGCTGTCCGACGCGGTCCGCACCTCGGCGAAGGACTGCTCGGCTGATGAAAGGTCTCCCTGGCCGGCCTTGAGCTCAGCCATGGCCAGAAGCGCGCCCTCCCTCCCCCTGAGGTCGGCCTTGGGCTCCGCATCGAAAGCCTTCAACGCGGCCTCCAGGTGCCGGCGCGCCTTGTCGAGCCTCCCGCTCCTCAAGTGGAAGAGCCCGCTGGCGGTAAGGGAGCGGGCGAGGTCAGGGTGGTCCGGAGGCGCCATGGCCTGGCGCGCGGACAAGGAGGACGGACACGCGGACTGGGCATCACGGAGCCTTCCTGACTCGACCATGATGCGGCAGAGCTCCGCGTCCATGAACGCGGACAGGCCGCGGTCGGTCAGGCCGGTGCGCAGGAGGATGGCGCCTGCGCGGTTGAACACGGGCTCAGCCTGCTCGTAGAGCCCCCAGTCCATGTAGAGCCCGCCCAGCCGGGCGAACGCCAGGGCCGTGGGACCGCTGATGATGCCGTGCTCCCCCTGGACCAGGCGCAGGACCTCCTGGTGGAGCTCCTCGGCCTCGTCGAACTCCCCTCTGGCCGCCTTGACCTCGGCCAGGGAGGAGAGGAAGCGCGCCCTCCTGACGCTCCCCTGGCCGAACACCTCCTTGCTCGCGCGCTCGGCCTCGACCAGGAGCTCGTGGCTGCGGCTGAGTCCGCCGGTCCTGGCCAGGACCTTGCCGACCAGTTCCTTGGAAAGCAGGGTGCGGATGTCGGAGGGCGAAAAGCCCTCCTGCGCCAGACGCAGGGCCTCCTCCCCGGGCCGAAGGGCCTCGGAGAAGCGGCCCTTCTCATAGAGCTCGAGGCTCGTCTGCGAGGAGCGCTCCCAGGACCTGACCTTCGAGCGCGAGGCGAGCGCCAGGCCGCCCAAGACCAAGGCCAGGACGAGGACGCCGGCAGCCGCGACCTTCTTGCCGATGCTCTTCATGGCTCCCGCACCCCCTCAAGGTTACATACGGGGGAGTCCCGGTTCCCTTACACCCTGATTCCGGTTTACTATACTATGCGAAGTGAAGCTCGTCATCGTCGAGTCCCCGACCAAGGTGAGGAAGATCAAGGACTTCCTCGGCGCGGATTTCCGCGTGGCGGCCTCCTTCGGCCACGTGCGCGACCTGCCGGCCAAGGGGGACCTGGCCGTGGCGTTCGCCGACGGCAGGGTCAAGCCCGCCTACGAGACCATCGAGCGCTCCTCCAGGGCCGTGTCCGAGCTCTCCTCGCTGGCTGCCAAGGCCTCCGAGGTGCTGCTCGCCACGGACCCGGACCGCGAAGGCGAGGCCATCGCCTGGCACGTGAGCCAGCTCCTCGGGAATCGGACCTACAAGCGCGTCGTGTTCCACGCCGTGACCAAGGCCGAGGTGCAGAAGGCCGTGGCCAACCCCAGGGACCTGGACCTGAGGCTCGTCAACGCCCAGCAGGCCCGCCGCGTGCTCGACCGGGTCGTGGGCTGGCTGGTCAGCCCCACCCTGCGCCGCCTGGGCAAGGAGGCGCGCAGCGCCGGGCGCGTGCAGTCCGTGGCCCTGCGCCTGGTGGCTGAGCGCGAAGCCGAGATCTCCAAGTTCAACACCGTAGACTACTTCATCCTCTCAGCCAAGCTCGAACGTCCTGGCTCCCCCCCGGCCTTCACGGCCAAGCTCGTCGCCTGGAGGGCCCAGCCCCTGGCCCAGCGCCTGACCGACCCGGCCGTGGCCCAGAAGACCGTGGAGTGGTGCAAGCGCCAGGCCTGGAAGGTCCAGTCCTGCGACCGCCGCGAGTCCGTGCGCAACGCTCCCCCGCCTTTTACGACCGCCACGGTCCAGCAGGCCTCATCCGTGCGCCTGGGCTTCAACCCGGACGTCACCATGAAGCTTCTGCAGGGCCTCTTCGAGAACGGGCACATCACCTACCACCGGACCGACTCGACCGCCCTGGCTCCCGAGGCCCTCGACGCGGCGCGAGCCGTCATCTCCAAGGACTTCCCGCCGGAATACCTCCCGAAGGCCCCGATCCTGCACGCCACCAAGTCCGCCAATGCCCAGGAGGCGCACGAGGCCATCCGGCCCACCCACCCGGAGAAGGGGCCGGACCTGCTGGCCGGAGACGAGGGCAAGCTCTACAAGCTCATCTGGCAAAGGTTCATCGCCTGCCAGATGGCGCCGGGCAAGGACGAGATCACGACCATCGACGTGGCCTGCGCTCCAGGAGGCTGGATCCCCAAGGGCAAGGACCCGGTGCCTGTGGGCGTGTTCCAGGCCAAAGGGAAGGTCCTGGTCTTCGACGGCTGGCGGCGCCTGACCGGCGAGGACGCCACGGAGGAGGCCAAGCCCAAGGACAAGAAGAAGCCCGAGGAGGAGAGCCCGGAGGACGACGAGGGCACGGACGCGCAGCTGCCCATGCTCCAGCCCGGCGACGCGCTCTCCCTGGTGGACCTGGCCGGCGCCAAGCGCAGCACCAAGCCCCCTCCGCGCTACACTCAGGCCTCGCTCATCAAGAAGCTCGAGCGCGACGGCATCGGCAGGCCCTCCACGTACGCCGCCATCATGCGGGTCATCCTCGAGCGGGGCTACGTGGAGGAGAAGAAGCGCAAGCTCCACGCCACGACTCTGGGCCTGAAGGTCACGGACTTCCTCGTCCGGCACTTCAAGGGAAACTTCATCGACATCGACTACACCGCGCGGCTGGAGGACGATCTCGACCGCATCAGCAGGGGCGAGGCGGAGTGGGAGGCCGTGGTCACGGACGCGAGCCTCGCCATCCTGAGGCTGGCCCAGCGGGCCGGCTTGCGCGGCAATCCCCTGCTCCCCAAGCCCCCCCAGGCCGGGGCCGGCCCTGCGCCTGACTCAGCCCCGAAGGCTCCTCCGGCGGATTAGAGCCACAGGTCCGGCCGCTTCGTGCACACGGCGGCAGGCTCGAACCCGCCGAGCTTCCTCTTGAAGCCCGGGATCCATGAGAGGGGATGCCCCTCCACCTCGGGCGAGACCAGGCAGACCTTGAAGGGAGCAAGGCGCTCAGGCATGCGCCGGTCCCAAGGCAGGCGGGTGAAGCAGTCGAGCCAGACCCAAGCGGCCTTGCCCGCCAGGCTCAAGGCCGTGTCCACGGACTCGTACTCGGAGACGCGCACGGCCAGCCGGTCCTCGCCGCTCCGTGCCAGGCGCACCAGGCTGGGGAATGAGAGGTCCAGGAAGAAGAAGTCCGTGATGCCCCGCGTCCGCACCATGGAGCGCGCCCGCTCCTCGAGGCCCTCCTCCTTGACGTTGAGGATCAGGGTCCGGTGCCTGAAGCCCTGGAGCCAGTCCGAGAAGTCCTCCCCGTCCTTCATGGCGCCGTGCTGGAGCACGAGCCTCCTGCCGCGGCTGCGCAGGTCCACCTCGACTCCAAAACAGGACGGGATCCTCGCGAGCTCCGCCCGGGTGTTGACGCGGTGAGCGATGATCTGCATCAGGACTCCTCCCTTGCCAGCCTGCCGCAGGCGCGGGCCACGGCCCGGGCCATGCGCCATTTGGAGGCGAGGCCCGAGTCCCAAGTGGACCGCCCGTGCGACCGAGCCGCGAAACCCACGGGGAAGCGCAGGACCTGCCACCCGGCCCGCCCGGCGGCGTAGAGCGCGGCCAGGTCCAGGGTGAAATCCTCAGGCATGACCCTCGGCCAAGTCTCGAGGAAACCCCGGTGGAAGACCACGGGCTGGCCGTTGATGTCCCAGAGCCCGCGTCCCAGGCGCAAACTGGCATACGCGGCCATGCCCCAGGTGAAGAGCCGGGCTGCCAGAGACCTGCCGGTCCTGCGGCCCTTGGCCAGGGTGCGCTCCGGCGCCGGGCAGGAAGCCAGGAGCTCCAGGGCCCGGAAGCCGTCGGCCGGGTCGGTCTGCAGGTCCGCATGGGTCCAGCCGAGGAACCTGCCGCGGGCTTCCTTGAGCCCGGCCAGGATGCCCCCGCCATAGCCCTGGTTCCTGGCCAGGGCCACCTTGCGGACCCACGCCCTGGTCTCGAGGAGCCCGGAGAGGACCTCGGCCGTGCGGTCCGTGGAGCCGTTATCGACCAGGACGAGCTCGGCGTCGACGCCCTGCGACGCCGCTCCGAAGCGCTCGACCAGGCCCGGGATGCTCGCGGCCTCGTTCCAGCACGGGACCACCAGGGAGAACGCGGGGGCTCCGGCGCTCACTTGAACTCCTGCTTGAAACCCTCGAAAGACGCTTCCAGGGCCTTGGGATCCTCCAGCCCGGGATGAGCGGCCAGGTCATAGGGGTGCCTGGCGCAGCGGTGGAAGAACTTCTGCCAGTAGAGGTAGGTCGCCAGCTCCTCCGGGGTCCCCCAGCACGCCGCAGCCCGGACGTCGAAGGCATAGACCCCGAGCCCCATCCGCACGGCCTCGGCCACGCACCCGTCCACGTGGTACTCGCCGCAGGCAGGGGTCGGCCCGGACTCCAGGGCCTTGAGGGTCTCGTGGAAATGCCGGACCTTCTTGAAGGTGAAGATGCCGAGGATGACGCGGTCCGCCATGGGGTTGGAGGAGACCGGCTCCTTGACCCCCACCGCGGTCACGCGGCCGGCGGGTCCGGCCTTGACCCAACCGAACATCCCGGGCTTGCGCGCCGCAGGAGCGTGTCCGGTCACGGTCCAGACCGCCACGTCCACGCCGGGGTCGGCGAGGAGCCGGCCGTAGGCTGCCCGGTCCCAGACCGCGCCCGCGTCGCACGGAGCGATGAGGAGCCGAGCCTCGGGGTCCGCTCCGGAGAGCCCCGAACGGCACGACAGGGCCTGCCCGCCCGTGGTCCGAGAGAGCTCCACGACCTCGGCCTCGGGCCGCTCGCGGCGGAGGGCCTTGCGCCCGCCGGCCTCGAGGGTGGACCGGGACGCGACCAAGACCTCCTTCTCCGCTCTCGGCAGGCAGCGCAGGGCCTGGACGAACATGGGCGTGCCGTTGACCTGCACGAGCGGCTTGGCCGCGGCCAGGCCCGCGGCGGAGAAGCGCCTCCCCTCCCCTGCCATGGCCATGAGGAGGATGCCCCGGTCCGGGGCCGAGGCCTTCCGGGAAGGCCCCCCCGCCGGGCGGCCGGACTCGACCACGGCCCGGAAGTAATCCGACCAGCCCTGGTATTCCAAGAGATCCGACGGAGTGCCCCACTGCAGCATCTGCTCGATGGCGTAGACCGAGACCTTGAGCCCGTCTTCGACCATCAGGTTGTAAGCCATGCTCACGTAGTACTCGCCCTCGGTCCGGATCCCCCGCTCCATGAGGCGGCTGAAGTAGGTCTTCATGAGGCTGCCGGTCCTGAAGTAGTAGGTGCCGTCCGAGGCGAACTCGCCCATGCGCCGGTCGGTGAAGGCCCGCTTCTCCCTGATCTCGGAGAGCCACTGCCGCTCCGAGCGCAGGAAGGCGTAGTTCGGATCCCAGAGCATGTGAGGGTGGAAGCCCCGGTACGCGGAGAGCGCGCCGTCGGCCTTCCTGGAGCGGGTGTGGCGCAGGAAGCCCGCGTAGTCCCAGGCCTTGGAGAAGTCGCAGTAGTTCACGATGACCTCGTCGTCGTCCGGGATCTGGTCGAAGACGCGGCTCACGGAGAAGACGGGGCCCTCTCGATGGGGAGGGATCACCGCGGTGCGGCTTGCGGGCGCGGCTTCGGCGAGGACCTCGAGCAGGCCCGAGCCCTCGGCATCCTCGCTGTTGGCCACGAAAAGGAAGTCCTTCTCCCCGGGGAAGAGGTCCACCACGTGGCGCGCCATGGGCCTGCCGTCCACCGCGATGAGAGGCTTGGGCCCGGTGAATCCCGCCTTGCGGAACCGCCGGCCCGCGCCCGCGAGAGGAACGATGATCTTCATGTGCTGTCGAAGGAGATATCATACGAATTCCTGCGGGAAATGTTAGAATCCCGAGGATGTCGAACACCGAGGACTACCGCGCGCGCCTCTACAAGACCTATTCCCGCACCCACGCGGCGCGCCAGAAGCCCGTTGACTCCCTGCAGGACCAGGCCCGGTGGTTCGCGGCGCAGTACGGCGGCCTCCTGCCCAAGGACAAGGACGCCTGGATCTGCGAGTTGGGGTGCGGCTCGGGCGCCTTCCTCTGGTTCCTCAGGAGCCTGGGCTACAAGAACGTCATGGGCGTGGACCTCGACGCGGAGCACGCCGCCGCGGCCCGCGAGCTGGGCCTGGAAGGGATCAGCCACGGAGACGCCCTCGAGTTCCTCCGCGTGCACGCCCGGAAGTTCGACTGCGTCATCGCCCTGGACTTCCTCGAGCACTTCCGCAAGGACGAGCTCTTCCCCCTCCTCGACCTCATCGCAGGCGCCCTCAAGGGCATGCCCGGCGAGGCCGCGGTCATCGGCAGGGTGCCCAACGCGGACGGCATCGCCTGGGGCCGCATCCGCTGCGGGGACCTCACCCACGAGCTGGCCTTCACCGCCGGGTCCCTGCACCAGCTCTTCCTGACCGCGGGCTTCTCCAAGGTGGAGGTCTACCCCGAGGAGCCGGTGGTCACGGGCTGCAAGAGCGCGCTGAGGTGGCTGCTCTGGCAGCCCATCAAGCTGGGGCTCAAGCTCTACCTCTTCGCCGAGTCCTACAGCCACGCGGACGCCAGGCTCACGGCCAACGTCATCTTCAGGGCCAGCCTGTAGTCAGCCCAGGAACCTGCGGAGGAGGACCAAGCCCACGACGGTGATGACGACCAGCAGGATCCCCAGCACGGTCAAGCCCCAGAAGAGGTCGCTGGCCTCGGCCTTGCGGAACTCCCGGACCATGGCCTCGAACTCGGAGACCGCGCGCCTGGTCTCCTCGGTCTGAGGCAGGAGGCGGAGCTTGACCGTGACGGCCTCCAGCCTGCGGGCCGCGGCTTCCGCGGACCGGTTGAGCCGGTCCCCCTGGACGAAGGGCACGCAGCGCACCCCGGCCTCGATGAGCGCCACGGGGCTCGAGGGGAGGTAGCCGCTCTCAAGGAGCTTCGCCTGCCCCTCGGCGTCGCGGCCCTGCAGGAGGCCGCAGAACTCCTCGAGGGCCCGGCGCTCGAGTTCCCCGCTTTCCGGACCGGCGGCCAGGGCGCCGCAGTAGGAGCAGACCAGGCCGGGGGCCGCGGCCCCGCATCGGGCGCACCTGGGGCCGGCCATGGCGTCAGTCCGCGGCCGGGGCCCCGCCGCCGTTGAGGAGCTCGTCGAAGGTCGGCTGCTTGGGGTGCGGGGGTTTCCCGTTGCCGGAGCGGAAGCTCTTCTTGGGCAGGATGGTCTTGAGGAACTCGCGAGTCCGCTCGTGCTTGGGGGTCCGGAACATGACGTCGGCCGGGCCCTCCTCGAGGATGCGGCCCTTCTCCATGAAGACCATGCGGTCGGCCATGTCGCGGGCGAAGGACATCTCGTGCGTCACGACCAGCATGGTCATGCCCTCGTTGGCGAGCTCCCGCATGACGCGGAGCACGTCCTCCTTGAGCTCGGGGTCCAGGGCCGAGGTCGGCTCGTCGAAGAGCATGACCTCGGGCTCCATGGCGAGCGCGCGCGCGATGGCCACCCGCTGCTGCTGGCCGCCCGAGAGCTGGGACGGATAGAAGTCGGCCTTGTCCTCCAGCCCCACCTTCGCCAGGAGGTCGAGGCCGCGCTTGACGGCCATGGCCTGGGAGAGCTCCTTGACCGTGACCGGCGCCTCGATGATGTTCTCGATGGCGGTCATGTGCGGGAAGAGGTTGAAGCCCTGGAACACCATGCCGACGCGCGAGCGCAGGATGAGCTGCTTCTCCCGGTCGGCGCGGCTCAAGTGGCCGTGATGGGCCGTGATGGCGATGTCGCCGATGGTGATCCTTCCCTCGTCGAAGGTCTCGAGCGCGTTGAGGCAGCGCAGGAGCGTGGTCTTGCCGCAGCCGCTGGGCCCGATGAGCACGATGACCTCGGCCTTGTCCTGCTTGAGGCTGATGCCGTCGAGGACCTCGTGGTGCCGGAAGGACTTGCTCAGGTTCTCAATCGAAATCATAGCGGAGCTTCCTCTCGATGAACTTGGCCGCCAGGGAGGCGGGGTAGCTCAGGCCGAAGTAGATGGCGGCGGTCATGAGTCCCAGTCCCATGTAGTCGTAGGTGGTGGTCGCGAGCATGCCGTAGACCTTGGTGAGCTCGACCATGGTGATGACCGACACGAGCGAGGAATCCTTGAAGAGCGCGATGAAGTCGTTGCTGATGGGAGGGATGACGATGCGCACGGCCTGGGGAAGGACCACGCGGCGCAGGGCCTGCCACCGGGTCATGCCCAAGGAGAGCGCCGCTTCCATCTGCCCCTCGGGGATGGCCTGGATGCCTGCGCGGTAGTTCTCCGCCTCGTAGGCCGCGTAGTTCAGGCCCAGGCCCAGGACCGCGGCCTCGAACGAGGTCAGGCGGATGCCGAGGTTGGGCAGGCCGTAGTAGATCATGTAGAGCTGGATGAGGAGCGGCGTCCCCCGCATGACCTCGACGTAGGCGGTCGAGAGCCAGCGCACCGGGGTCACGCCGAAGAGCCTTGAGAGCGCCAGGCCCAGGCCCAGGCCCACGGCCAGGAGCATGGAGAGGCACGAGATCTCCACGGTCACCACCGCGCCCTTGAGGAGCATCGGGAGGAAGACCCGCCACTCCTTGAGCGTCGAGACCTTGCCCTCGGTCGGAGTCTGGACGACCGTATAATGGCGCAGCCTATCCCCCTGCTCCGCGTCCCAAAGCCCCCACTTGAGGTAGATCTTCCTGAGCTCGCCGCTCGCGAGCAGGTCCAGGATGGCTCGGTCCACGGCCTCGAGGAGCTTGGTGTCCTTCTTGCGGACCCCCACCCCGTAGTACCCCACGGCGAAAGGCTTGCCGGAGAACTGGAGCCCCGGGTCCGGCTTGGCGTAGTGGAGCGCGATGGGCGTGTCCATGACGCTCGCGTCGATGCGCCGGTTCTTCAAGTCCTTGCAGGTCTCCACGTTGCCGGGGTAGACGCGGACGTCCACCCCGCCCATCTTCTCGAGGAGCCGGTGCGCCGCGCTCGCGGAGAGCACGCCCACGCGCTTGCCCGCGAGGTCCTCGAGCCGGGTCATGGAGCCGTCGCCCTTGCGCGTCACGATCTGCTGGGTGTAGGCGTAGTACGGCCGGCTCATCGCAATCTGGCCCAGGTGCTCGGGAGTGATCTCCAGGCCGTTCAAGACGACGTCGAAGCTCCCCCGGTCGAGGGCGGAGACGAGTCCGTCCCAGGAGTTCTGCACCATCTCGGCGCGCACCCCGAGCTTGCCCGCCATGGCCCGGGCGAGGTCCACCTCGAAGCCGATGTACTGCCTGGGGTCGCGGGGGTCGGGGAAGACGTAGGGCGCCCCGCCCTCGGCGTCAGCCCCCCAACGCAGGGCGCCGCGCGACTCGACCTCCTGGACCGTGGTGCAGGGGGAATCGGAAGCGGCGCAGAAGACGGGACGAAGGAGGGCCAGCAGCGCCGGCAAGAGGACCGCGGACGTCACTTCCTCCGGGCCCTCGGATCAGGTTGGTCTTTCATCTCCGTCAGCGAGGGTACATCATAGCATGTAATCCCTCAAGCCGGGTGGGCAGGGGCCCGGGAGTTTTGGTACCATCTCCGCCACCGCCTATGGAAGAGCCTTTCATCACGCGGCGCCAGCTCTTCGGAAAGACCATGGCAGCCGCGGCCGGCGTGGCCGCGGCCGGGACGGCGGCGTGGGCGGCGCGGCTCGCGTCCACGCACCGGCCTCCCCGCACCTTCTCCGACCTCATCCCGGCGGACAACCCCCACGTGCGCGAGGCCGCGTTCTGGAAGACGGCCTGCCATGGGGTGCAGTGCGAGCTCTGCCCCTTCGGCTGCTTCCTGCCCGAGGGCAGCCGCGGCATCTGCAAGGTCCGCATGAACTCCGCGGGAAGGCTCGTGACCATGGTCTACGGCCACCCGGTGTCCGTGCACCTCGACCCCATCGAGAAGAAGCCCGTCTTCCACCTCCTCCCGGGCTCCCTCATCTACTCCCTGGCGGCCGCGGGCTGCAACCTCCGCTGCAGCTTCTGCCAGAACTGGGAGATCTCCCAGGCGCACCCGGAGGAGGCCTCGGGCAAGACCATGGTCCCCAGGGAACTGCGCATCCTGGCCGTCTCCGGCGGCCGGGCCCAGGCGCAGGTCCTGGCCGACGAGACCGCGACCCTCGCTCCCGAGGAGGTCGTCAAGGCCGCCCTGGCCACGCGCTGCCGCTCCATCGCCTACACCTACTCCGAGCCCGCGGTCTTCTACGAATACGTGCGGGACATCGCGGCCCTGGCCAAGAAGGCGGGTCTGCGCAACGTCATGGTCACGGCGGGCTACATCAACCCCAAGCCCCTGGCGGAGCTGGCCCCCCTCTTCGACGTGGTGAAGGTGGACCTCAAGGGCTTCGACGAGGGGTTCTACCGCCGCATGGTCGGAGGCGAGCTCAGGTTCGTCCTGCGCACCCTCTCCGAGTTGAGACGCCACAAGGTCCTCACCGAGGTGGTGAACCTCGTGGTCCCCACCTTGAACGACGACCCGGCCCAGCTCAAGGCCCTCGCGGCCTGGGTCCGGGCGAACCTGGGGCCCGACACCCCGCTCTTCTTCTCGCGCTTCCAACCGCAGTACAAGGTCCAGAACATCCCCCCCACGCCCGTCGCGACCCTGACGCTGGCGCGCGACCTGGCCATGAGGGAGGGCCTGCGCTACGTCTACGTCGGCAACGCGCCGGGCCACCCGGGGGAGCACACGTATTGTCCGAAGTGCAGGCAGGTCATGGTGCGGCGGCAGGGCTACCTGGTCCTGGAGAACAGGATCTCGGCCTCGGGCCGCTGCCCGAACGACGGAACGAGGATACCAGGCATATGGGGATGACGATGATGACGAAGAGATCCTGGGGAGCCCTGCTCCTGTGCGGCCTCTTGGCCGCCGCGGGGACGGCCGCGCCCGCATGGGCCGCGAGCAAGGCCAAGAAGGCGAAGAAGGCGCCGGTCGCCTCGAGCGGGGTCTCTCCGGAGATGGAGCGCGCCCTGCTCCAGTCGCTCGACGACATCTTCCGCATGGACTTCGACGCCGCGGACCGGGACACGAAGAGGGTCATGGAGCTCAACCCGGAGCATCCCTACGGATACCTGGCGGTCTCCGTGGTCACCCTCATGCGCTACCTCTACGACACGGAGCAGACGGACCAGTCCCTCATCAAGCCCTTCACGGAGCAGGTGAAGCGCACGGAGAAGGTGGCCAAGGCCTGGCTCGACGCCCATCCGAAGGACCCCGAGGCCCTCATGGCCATGGGCGCGGCCCTGGGCGTGCTCTCGCGCCTGGAGTGCACGCGCAGGGAGTGGCTCGACGCCTACTTCCACGGACGCGACGCCATCAAGTACGTCCGCAAGGCGGCCAAGGCCGACCCGGACCTCCACGACGCCCATCTGGGCATCGGCATGTACGAATACTACACCGACGTCTACTCCCACGTGGTCAAGATCCTCACGAAGTTCCTCTTCGGGGGCAACCGCCTCCGCGGCATCGAGCACCTCAAGCTCGCGGCGGAGAAAGGCAGGTACTCCGCCACCGCGGCCAAGCTCATCCTCGTGGAGATCTACACCGAGGACAAGTTCGGCTCCCGCGACACGGCCCGGGCCGTGTCCATCATGGCGGGCCTGCGCAAGGACTACCCGGACAGCCCCATGCTGCACTCGGCCTACATCATCTCCCTCTACGAGAACGGCGACTACAGGAAGGTCGTCTCCGAGTCCCGCGCCTACCTGGACCGGGTGGCCTCGGGGCAGTACCGCGGCCTCGACAAGGCCAAGGGCCGCGTCATGCTGGCCACGGGGCTCTGGGCGCTCGGCAAGAAGACGGAGGCGCTCGAGAGCTTCAAGGAGGCCTCCCTCGTGCACTTCAACGACCGCCTCAGCCGCTGGGCCGTCTGGGGCCTCATCCGCTCCGGCCAGCTCATGGACGAGCTCGGCATGAGGAAGGAGGCGCTCACGAGCTACAGCCTCGCCTCGCACGAGCCGGACCACTGGAAACTGCGGAGCCTGGCCCAGGCCGGGGCGCGCAGGCCCTACAAGCGCGGCGAGCCGGGCCCCATCCCGCCCCTTCAGGACTGACGCTGGGCCGAGGGCGGCATGGCCGCGCCCGGCTTCTCGAGCGTCTTGAGGAAGGCCTTGAAGGACGACAGGCTGGCGTTGGCCTTGAGGAGCTTCTTGAGGCCCTCGATGACGCTGTCGCGGTCCGCGGCGCGGGGGTTGCTGCTGGGCAGGGAGCGCGGGACCTTCTGCCGGCGTGCGAACGACGGGCTGACCTGATAGAGGCCCAGGCCCAGCTCCTTGGCCACGGCCTCCATGACCTCGGTCTCAGCCCCGCGGAAATCCTCGGCCGCGAGGAGCTCCGCCAGCCCTTCCACGCCGAAGAAGACCTCGGGTTCGACGGCGGCCGTCATGCCGGCGCCGAGGGCGTCGCGCATCTGGGAGAAATCATCCCTCATCTTCCCGAGCCAGTAGTCCTTGCGGCCGGCGTAGGATTCCGGGAAAACGAAGGCTAGGAGCTCGGCCGCGGGCTCGAAATAGACGTAGGGCGCCTCGGCGTAGAAGGGCTTGTCGCAGGACGGGCAGAGGAGCAGGTTGCACTCCCTGGCCATGATCGTCTCGCGCAGCTCCGGGTCCCGGTCGCCGCGGATGAAGCTCCAGACCTCGGTGTCGAACGGAGGACAGCCGTTCGGGCAGCAAGCCTCGAGCCCGCCTTTGAAGCTCATGGAGACATTATACCGCGAAACAGGCTCCGGGGCCCGCCCGCCACACGCTTCCTTGGGATGAACCATCCAGGCTTGATCGCCGTGGAATATCTGCGTCAACGAAGTTGTAGAAAAACCTGTTTCTTAACGACTCCCCGCCTCGCCGCAGCGGGCCTTTCCTCGGGCGGCCCGGCTTGCTGCCGCCGCCCTTCCATCCATTCTATCCCGGTTCTACCTGGCTTTCAATCCTTTTGTCGTTCCTTTCCTCCGTCCGAGTCAGCCTAAACTCCCCGTCGGTCCTATCCGGCTCCCGCCCAGCCGTATCTGCCGATCTTGTGGATATTGTGGACAACTGCGTAGAGCCGCCATTGGACGTTCACCTTGGGGCTTCCTCGCAGCGTGAACCGGTCCAAGCCCAGCATGCAGCGGACATTGGCGAAAACAGGCTCGACGATCTCCATCCGGAGACTGTAAAGGAATCGGCCCGCCTCGCTGTCGATCTTTTTGATCATCTTCGACGTGAAGCTCTCCTGCGCCTGCGGATGTCCCAGCCGGTCGGGCTTGTGCACCTGCCGGGCCGGCGTGCCGGGCTTCCTGAGACATTGCGCCCGAAGCGCGCATGCGCGGCAATCCGTCTTCTTCGCCATGTAGTTGATGCCGTGGTAGCCCTTGGCCGTCTTGAAGTTGCGGTCTTTGAGGTAGAGCTCCTTGCCCGCCGGGCAGACGAGCTTCCCATTGGCCGGATTGAAGGTGAAGTCGTCTGCCCCAAAATAGCGCTTCCCGTGCCCTGTCCGCCCGGACAGCGCCTTGTAGCTCCTGTGCCGCTCGGCCGTCGTGAACGCCGGATTTCTCTTGCGAAAGTTCTTGTCCGGCACGTAGGCGTCGATCTGGCGCTCAAAGAGCATCTTCACGCTGCCTTCCGTGTGGAACCCGGTGTCCGCGACGACCTTCGCTTTCCTATAAATATCTTCCTCACCCAGGGCCTGGAACGCGTCCTTCACCTGCTGGACCATCGGTTCGAGGAGCTCGGCGTCGTTGCCCTTTCCGAAAGCCTCCGCGGCGACGATCACCTGGCGCTTGGCGTCCACCGCCGCCAACCCGTTGTAGCCCTGGATGACGCCGTGGCTCGACACCATCTTGGCCGAGTCCGAGTCCGTCATCGAACTCTTCACGGGATTCCCGGTCGTCCCCTTCCTGTCCTCGGGGTTCTCCCGGAGCCACTCCTCGATCTTGGACACCTTGGCCTCAAGTCTCTCGATGGCTTTCTCCTCGCGCTTGCGCCTGCCGGGCGTCGAGTCGTCCTCGTCCTTGCCGCCCTGGTCCAGCTCCCGATGCCTGCGCACCAGCCGCTCGATCCCCTCCTTGAACTTGGCCTTGCGCTTCTCGAAGTCCTCCCGCGTCCCGCTCCACTCCTTCGAGGCGTTCGACGAGATCTTGCACCCGTCGATGGCGAACATCTCCTTGCCGATCAGCCCAAGCTCGTTGCAGTACATGAGCACGTTCGCGAAGAGTATCAGCGTCGCGTCCCCCAGCTCCCGGACGAACTGCGCGATGGTCGTGAAGTGCGGCCGCGAGTTGGCCGACAGCGCCATCATGACCACGTTCTCCTGGCAGGCCGTCGCGATCTCCCGGCTCGAGATGATCCCGCGGCTGTAGGCGTAGAGCACGATCTTCAGCATCACCCGGGGGTCGTAGGCGGGAGCGCCCCCGTCGTCGTTGGTCCGCCTGTCGTCGAGCGCCGTGAAGTCCAGCTTGTTGTCCACGACGTAGTTCAGGGTGTATTCGAACGAGCCGGGCAGGATCTGGCGCTCGAACTGGATCGCGATGAGTTGGCCTTGCGCGTAATCGGCGGGCTTGTAGCGGGGCATTGGAGGCCTCCGTGAGAGAACGGCCTCATTCTAGCGCTTCTTTTGCCGACCGGGAAGGGAACTTCCGTCGACGGAATGGGTTTTTCTACAGCTTCAACGGCAGGATGAGCGGCGGGCGCTACCAAGCGGCCGCCGGGGGTTCGTTGCCCAGTTTTCCATGCCGTTCCCTCTATGCGCCCGTCCGCTCAATCCTTTGTTAGCCGCTCAGGCGATTGCCCTGAGGTGAATGCCTTTTGAAAACATATCGCTCTCTGTATCATGCCATGACCCTGTGAGATCCATTTCAAATGTCCTAGTCACGGGGGTGGCATTGTTGGCAGCCACCTTTATTTCGAGTCGATACTTCCCCGGAGGGATGATAAAGCCACCCTGGTTGGCTAACACCTCAAGATCGAGGAATAAGTGCGCCTGAGGTTTGCCGTATAGGCGATCGGCAGGCCCGGCGTGCGCGCTAGGAATATCTATGTGACCCAGGTCGCAGTGCTTTCCCATGTCGGGCGCGATGTCCATGTAGACGCATCTTGCATGCGCCCACAAGAGATTCATTGGAAGAAATGTCTCGACGGCACGGTAGGAGCCATCATCCTGTTGCCTTGTCAGCCCCGCAAAGAATACCTGGGCCTTTTCTGCCATTTGGGAGCCGCTGTTCGATACCCATATCCTCATGTAATACGCTGGGAAGGTTTCGTCACTGCCATCCAGACGGCGCAGGGTGGTCTTGTGGCAGTCGGGCGGTTGCAGGCGGATAGTGGCATCGAGTTTTGGTTTGTCCCAGAAAGACCTGATTTCTTGGAGAAACAGTGCGATGATGACGGCCGCGAGCGTGGCGATTGATCCAATCCAGGTGGCGACGTTTTGATTGTTCACTAGGTCGCAGATTCTCATATCTCTCCTGCAAATCAGATGCGGCTAACGTCTGGCTGAGCAGCGGGCGCTATTAGGCGGCCGCGTAGGCTCTGCCCCGTTCTCCATGTTTTTATCGTTCAGATGGGCGCTCCCGTTGCGACCGTCTGCTCTAGCCAATGTTAGCCTGTTACCCACATTCGTCGTCGGAAAGAGAGCGTGGTGTCCGGAGACATAGGTTACACATTTATCCGGGGACATGGGTAACACTCTATCCTTCCGGCCCCCGAAATATGTCGGCCACTACTAGGCCGAGCAGCATTAGAACAGGAGGGCTTGCAATGATGGCAAACTTGAATCGCTCTCGATTGTTCCAGTGCCGCCACCCGAAGCCATATGCCAGCGGGCAGATGATCGCCCAGTGCATAGGATTCAGGAGCGCATGGCCAAAGAGAATCATCCATGGATCTAGGACGGTCCCATGCGTGTGTGGCAGAATCCGGATATGAAGGAAGGCGCCAAAGAAGACTATGAGACTGATCGATGATCCGATGATGATTGGTGCGCGTTGCCATCGCCTCACAATCAGGATGTCGAGAGCGAGGATCGCCAAGCAAGTCGGCAAAAGCCATGTCATATCAGGCTAACGTTTGGGTGAGTTGCGGGCGCTTTCAAGCGGCCGCAACTGGCGACCCTCTTTTCCTCTATGCCTGTGTTCAGTGGTTTGCATCTCTGCGCCCGTCAACTCTACCCGATGTTATGCGGCCTTCGCACTCTTCTTGCTGCCATTGTGCCCAGGCGTTGGTTCAATTTGTCGAAGGGCCACAGAGAGTTCGTACTCATACAGCGCAATTGTGGGGAGTCTCATGCAGGCGAGTTTAAGGTCGTCAGATATGTCTCGCGCGACGATGACACCACGGACTTCCTGCCCCGGTTCGGCGTGATGGGCGTGAATCCATCCCATATAGCGAAGGAGTTGGCCAACCACGCGATCGTATCCTCGGGAGACCTTGAGCTCGATGACGACAAGGCGCTTCTGCGCGTCCACTGCCAAGATGTCGATGAATCGGCCCCCCGCGGGAAATTCAACACCCGTAATGCCTTCGTCTTGGTAGAGCTGCAAGCCTGCCTCGATGACGGAAAGGTGCTCGGCTAGGAAATCTCTGAGGTCACTCTCATAGGCAAATTCATTCGGAGCCTCGGCATCTTCCGGTGATTCGATAGGGATAGCCAGCCCCTGCGCTAGGTCCTCTTTCGACCGAATGGGGGAAGGGTCCTTTGAAGAATCGTAAGGCCGGAAATGGCTGCCATCTAGTTGGAAGAGCAGATCTTCATCAGGACGAGGGCCATAGTGCAGACGACTGCGGGCGTTTGTAGAAAAGCGGATAAGGTGCGCGGAAATTGTGCCCTGCTTGATCTTGGGGTAGCGATTGGCAAACCAACGAATCGCATCGTCCTTGGAGAAGCGTTGCGCCGGCGTTGATGCCAATTCGCGGATCATCTCGGGTAGTATTGCGCGGACGGGCTTGTCGTAGATTGCCATCGTCAGACTCCTGTTGGGCTTGCGGGAACTTTGTCCGCATAACGGATGGATGAGCAGCCGCTGCCGCGAAGGGCAGACCGCATATGCGGTCTGCTCAATCCTTTGTTATGCCCTTGCCGATTCGGCTCAGCCATGTCAGGCTGGCTTAAGAACCAGCTTGAACCCCAAGGCCTCAATGAGTTGCCGCAGGCTATGGAGCCTCGGGTTGCCGCTCTTTGACAACATTCTGAATAGGTGCTCTCTGTTGAGGCCCGCCTTCTTGGAGAGTTGCCGGAGTCCACCGTGAACCTGGGCAACATCTCGGACAGCGAGTAGGAATGCCCCCTCGTCCTCGTCTTCGAGACATGCATTCAAGTAGCCGACGGCATATTTTGGCTCTTTCAGCCGACGGAGCAGATCGTCGTGATAGCTAACAGCGGGTTTCATTATCTGGCCCTCCTTAAGTAATCTGCCCAATATTCTCTGGCGGCATCGATGTCGCTTCCCTGTCCCTTCTTGTGCCCAGCGTGGAGCAGAATGACGATGGCTTTGCCGACCCTCCCGTAGTAGATCCGGTAGCCTGGGCCCACATCGAATTTCAATTCCCATAGCCCGCCGCCTAAATTCGCGGCATGGCCGAGAAGGCCACGACGGACTCGTGTAAGCCTGGCGTCTACTATCTGTTGAATCTGCTGGTCCAACGAATCGAGCCAATCCCTGAATGGGCATCGGCCGGAGTTCGTTTGGTAGTAGTAGACCGCTATTGGGTCGGTGTCCATGGGGCCTCTTTACAATGGTAGCTCATAAGCTACCAGTTGTCAAGGGCATATTGCTATGGGCATAACGCCAGAATAAGCCGCCGCTACCTTGTCGAGCCGGCCGCGGGCGCGGTCGGCTTAATTCTTTGTTAGACCTCACCGTTCTTCTGACTCGATTGTATCTGATTCGAGGTCCGTAACGATGGATTCTCCGACGGCCTCAAACCAATCATGGAACATTTTGAGTGTCCGTGTCTTGGGCCATCGGTCTTCATCCGGGGTCCATGCGGCAAGTTCTTCTTTGAATATCTCTTCGTAGTAATTCTTGAGTGGGGCTGTTTCCTGTTCTTCCTTCGGATCTTCTGCCACGAGGTAGATGGCAACGCGGCTTGAGAGGTCCTTGGCATGAGTCGGGGCCTCCTCGTCCAGGCTCGCGGCCCAGTCCAAATATGGCCGTCGAGGTCGAACCACTATCGCCGATCGATTGATCCATCTCGCCATAATTGTGAGGTCTAACGTCTGGCTGAGCAGCGGGCGCTTTTAAGCGGCCGCGGCGAGGTGGCCTCATTTCCACGATTGGTGTTCAGGGTGATGGCCTCTCGGCGCCCGACTGCTCTAGCCAATGTTAGCCTCCGCCGATTTCATGCTGGCTTCAGGACCAACCTATAGCCAAGGGCCTCGATGAGTTGCCGCAGACTGTGAAGCCGCGGATTGCCGCTCTTTGAGAGCATTCTGAATAGATGCTCCCGATTCAGCCCAGCCTTCTTGGCCAGTTGCCGAAGTCCCCCGTGAACCTGTGCCACGTCACGAACAGCGAGGAGAAAGGTCCCTTCGTCCTCGTCTTGGAGACAGGAATTTAGGTAGCCGACGGCATACTTGGGGTCCTTTAGCCGACTAAGAAGATCATCGTGGTAGCTGACAGCAGCTTTCATTGTCGGGTCCTCCTCAAATAGTCTGCCCAGTATTCCCGGGCGGCCTCGATGTCGCCGCTTTGTTCCTTCTTGTGGCCGGCATTGAGCAGGATGACAACGGCCTTGCCCGCCCTGCCGTAGTAGATTCGATAGCCTGGACCGACATCGAATTTGAGCTCCCAAAGGCCTCCGCCCAGGTTCTTGGCATTGCCCAACAGGCCACGCCGGACTCTTGTCAGCCGCGCATCGATGACCTGCTGGACATCCTGGTCCAGGGAGTCCAGCCATTCCTTGAATGGGCATCGGCCCGAGGATGCCTGATAGTAGTAGACGGCTATTGGGCCGATGTCCATTGGGCCTCATTACTATGGTAGCTCATAAGCTACTACTTGTCAAGGGCTTGATGGGTCATTCTGCGTGAGGCTAACGCCTGGCTGAGCAGCGGGCGCTATTAGGCGGCCGCGTGAAGTCTGCCCAGTTTTCCATGTCGTTATCGTGCAGACGGGCGACCCCTTGGGCGCCCGACTGCTCTAGCCAATGTTAGACGCTGCAAATTGCTCAATCTGTCTTCTCCGTTGGCGCCTGCTTTGCCCAGGCTTGCTGCATTATTGATGGGTCATGGTCGATGCGAGCAATCAACTCGATGAAGTCGGAGAATTCATTGTGATCCAGTCCCTCAGTCGCATGTGTCGCACGAGCTCGAACCTCGTCTGTGGCCAGGGCTTGGTATTTTATGAAGAACCAAACCCAGAAGGCGGCCCCAGCTGAAAATTGGGTGCCTGCCAGTTTTGGATACGCCTCAACAGCCTCATAGATTAGAAACTCGGTGGTCTTTGGCGAGAATTCGATTTCAAGATCCAGGGGACCCTGGTCAGCATGCTTGAAGAACCCTTGGGCCTCACGAAGCTTCTCCCAAAATTCCTTACGCCGTTCCGGCCGCACACAACTCATCCATTCCTGACCCCAGGTTTTCAGTCCCTTTCTCTTGGCCAGGGTGCGCAGGATTTCAAGGGAGGCGGTGGTCAGGGTATGAATGGATACGGGATCCGATCTCTGAAAGAAGAGACGTATGGCTTGGTCGAGTTGTCGCCGCGCGGCCTCCAGCCTGGTAAGCCTCATTTTCTCCATTTCAGTGAATCTGTCATCGACATGCGTCTAACGGTTGGATGAGCGGCGGGCGCTACCAAGTGGCCGCCGCGGGTTCGTTGCCTCGGTTTCCATGATGTTCTCTCTATGCGCCCGTCCGCTCAATCCGATGTTATGCGCCCCATTTTCACACAGCGGGTTCCGCGGTGGGTGGGGCGACCAGTATTACCAGCCCCTTCGAGAAGCGCGAGTGTAGTTCGCGCAGATAGTCCCGTTCCTTGCGGCCATATGCGCAGAAGATGAGCCGATTCTGGAAGAAGTCCCCATTGCGATCAATTGGAATGTAATCCGGTGCGCGGACACCACGCCTGTTCTCCGACTTGAGGGTGATGATAGTGCTCCCAGTCTTCAAATACTGTTGAAAGAAATGGTCCCGCGAGAGCGGACTGGTAGAGTTCTCGAATAGGGCGCGGGCTGTTTCTATCCTGTCAACGAGGTGGGCTCGGCAAATGGTGCCCTTCTTGTACCTGAAATCCACCGCGGCAAGGGCTTCGAGAGCGGCCCTGCTGATTCCGATTACGGGCCAACTCCAAGGCTCGCCCGCCATCAGGCCGCTGAAGACCACATTCTTCTTCTGAAGACTGAAGGGCGAATTGAAAATGCAGACGTATATGTCGTAAATGGCCTTCGCATTCGGCGTCTGGATCATTTGGCGCAGACCTCCGGCATGGTCAATTTGTGCGCATAACGTTTGGATAAGCCGCCGCGTACCCCGTATGCCGACCGCAAACGCGGTCGGCTTAATCCGATGTTAGGCGTCACCATTTCCTACGACGGCAGCAACACGTTCTTGAGTATCCTTGCTGAATCGCGAGAGCTCCTGATCCGTCAATAGGCCCAGGCGTCTCATCTGTATGAGCTGCATCATGGCTGCTGATCGCCGCGGATTGCTGAAGGCGTTGGCGAACTGAGATTTCTGGTCCTGCAGCAGGAAGTTGATGTCAAGATATCGGTCGTAAAAGGTCTTTGAGCTATTGGATGCAGCTCGGGAGATGTCGGCCAGGATGCGTTCGCAAAAGCGCTCGAGGGCAAGACCGTGGAGATCCTTGAACGGTTTCCAATCGGATTCTTGAATATGATTCATGTTCTCCCCTTGTACGCCTAACGCCTGGGTGAGCAGCGGGCGCTATTAAGCGGCCGCGGCGAGCTTGCCCAGTTTTCCATGTCGTTTCCGTTCAGACGGGCGATCCCTTGGGCGCCCGTCTGCTCAACCCGATGTTGGACGGCACTATTGTAACGCAATCCCACACTTTTTGCAGTTCTGAAATCTGAATTGAAAGCCAAAAGGCTTTCCACATGCTGGGCACTGCCATTTTCGGAAAGCAAAGAATACGCCACCAACAATGGAAATCAATTCCAATACTTTCCACGTGCGAAGAGATAGGCCAAAGGCTTCCTCGGCATGTTCAATTCGGATGTAAAAGATGATGACGTAGAGAATGACGAATGGCACGAGATAGCCTTGGCGGCGAAACCTCATGTCTGCGAATTGGTCGCGGAAGGCCTTCTTCTGCTCCTCCGTATAGGCGAGGCGAGATGGAGTGTCAGTCATTGTCCGTCCAACGTCTGGCTGAGCAGCGGGCGCTATTAGACGGCCGCGTGAAGTCTGCCCAGCTCTCCATGTCGTGCAGACGGGTGCCCCCGTTTCGCCCGTCTGCTCTAGCCATTGTTATGCGACCGCTGACATTGCCCGTCGCATGCATTCCATTAACCATACCGCGAGGGTAATAAAACTGACGGCTGTCGCTATCTTGGTAGACGAAAGCCACCTGGGCAAATAGGGATGTGGTTGTGGTTTCAGCTTATGCTTGTCGCACAGATCGTAATACGCGGCCTTGTCCCGGTCAACGTAGTGCAAGCTCAGTACCTGAACGGATGCCCACGCGATGGACAACAGTAGCCCAGCCCAAGTAACGAGTCTTGGTCGGATAACAGAGTTGCTCGCCGCAAGAACAAATAGGCCCGCATGCAGAGCTGAGAAGGCCATAAAACGTTGCCAGAAGAACTCTTGCTCTCTCGCGACGCGATCATGAAGGATCTGGAATCGGAGCGGATCGTCACTGTGCGTCACCATGCAAAGGACCTCACTGAGTCACGCCTTGGTTCGCATAACGATTGGATGAGCGGCGGGCGCTAGCGAGTGGCCACCGCGTGTTCGTTGCCCAGTTTTCCATGACGTTTCCTTGACGCCCGTCCGCTCAATCCGATGTTAGGCGTTCTTGTCCACTTCGACGTTCTTGATGGCCTTCTCACTCCGAACAAGGCGCTCAATCATCGTTGAGAGCGGATCGTTCGAATCCATTTTGTTCCTGCCGAGGAGTTTCTCGATGATGCTGCGGTGTTTGTGAATCTGGATGACCCACTCGACGGCGGCTTTCGACTTGTCTGGTTCGCCGCTCGCACCGACCAAGTAAGAGGCTTCACCTCCCGCGACGTCCATGTACCAGCCCCAATCCTCCGTGTCAGGCTCGGTGGCCTTGTAATGGCCGCTGCGGAGATTCTGTCTAATCCATTTCAGCACACTTTGCCCCGGAATTGGGTTAATCGGATTCGGCGTCTCCTTTGATACGTCAAACTTCTCGGTGCTGAACGAGATTATGTGTGCCATAGATCTCCCTGATACGCCTAACGTGTGGATGAGCAGCCGCTGCCGCGAAGGGCAGACCGCGTATGCGGTCTGCTCAATCCAAGGTTAGGCGCACGGCTCCTCCGGATGTGTATTTCGCTGGGGCGCGTTCTCGATAATCGTTGCTGGTTATGTGGGAGTTCCATCGCCATGAGTTTTCCGAGGTCTAAGCACTGCTTTGCATGATGGACATCGGAGAGCCTTTCCTGATATCTCCGCAGGCATTCTTACGTTCATCCCGCAAGCACAGCGAATTACAGTTGGCCCGTCGATATGATCACAATGTTGTCGGACAGCCTCAATTAGACAAGGTACCATATGTTGTTCCCAGGTCCAGATTGCGGCAGTCGCGAGGAACTTGCGAATTGCGTGCAGTTCCAGCGGTGCTTGCTCAAATGCGTAGTGGCCAGGCACCTCGTTCCCGCGTGATCGCAAGAGCAATTCGCCAAAATGGAAAAGGACGGTATTGGGGTCCCATCCCCCAGAGCCAAGGGTTCCGTCGATGACTCCCTTCTCTCTCATGATCCTCGCATAACCATCCTGCCTCTCATAATGAAGATCTCGAATTACTTCGGTCTTTGCATCGAAGGCCTTAGAGAAGACGGCAATGAATCGGGAGGTCATTTCAGCGGTGATAGAGCCTCGATGGTCTGGCCGCTTCTGAAACAGCCAAAAGTCAACTTTGAAGAGGTTATAGGAGCCGACCTCAAACAGAGCGCCGTCGCCGGAGTGTGCATCCATGTCCAGCATTTTATCGGCTTTAGAAGGGGCACCTCCGGATGTGGGTGAAGTTGTTGCATCGAGGTCGAACAGGGAGACATAATGCATGAAGACCGCGAAAAGCGAGTCGATGGTGATGTTCTTCTGGCTTAACGCCTCTGCGCTGTTTAGGGCTGCCCAATCGCGAATGAATCCCCTGTCGGAGTTTGTCACAAATACTCCCGCGCGGCATGACGGCTAATGTCCCATACGGTCATATCGTGTTTCCGGAATCGTTGCGCCTAACGCCTGGCTGAGCAGCGGTCGCTATTAGGCGGCCGCGTGAAGTCTGCCCAGTTCTCCATGTTGTTATCGGTCAGACGGACGCTCCCGTTGCGACCGTCTGCTCTAGCCATTGTTATGCGCCGTGCGGTTTGCTGACTTCTTTCCTGGTCCGTTCGTGATGCTGCCATCGTACAATCAATTGGCCCAGAAGCCCACCGGCGATGGCCCCGAGTGCTCCGAGGACAATGCGGAAAATGCCGTACAGTCGGTTCAACTGATAGGGATAAGATTCTCCGGGATCCAGCAAGGTCGCGGTCCTGCCAGAAAAGATTTCAATATATGATGTGTGCTCAATAGCAACCCCGAGCAAAAAGCCGGCAATTGCCCCGATTGCGAGAAGTCCAGCCGTCAGGCCAACCTTTGAATTCGGCATCTTACAGTCCATCAGTGCGCATAACAATATATTGAGCTGACCGGCCTAGTTCTGAGCGTGAGTCTAATGATATCACGGAATGTGCCACAAAAATCAGGGATTTGGTGGGTCTGAGGGGTCGAAGTGGCGAATTAGACCGCGAAGCTGGTCGGCCTAGTACGGTTCCTTGGGATTGGACTACAAGCCGATGCGGTCTGCGGGGCTCAGGACGCCGCGTCCCCCGCGGTTGAGGACATGGGTGTAGATCATGGTGGTGCTGACGTCGCTGTGGCCGAGGAGTTCTTGGACGGTGCGGATGTCATAGCCATCTTCCAGCAGGTGGGTCGCGAAGGAGTGACGCAGGGTGTGGCATGAGGCGGGCTTGGCGATCCCGGCTTGGAGGCGGGCTGCCCTGAAGGCTTTCTGGACTACGGACTCGTGGAGGTGGTGGCGCCGCTTCTGGCCGGTGGAGGGATCGGTGTAGTGGCTCGTGGCCGGGAAGACCCACTGCCACCCCCATTCCTTGGGAGCGTTGGGATACTTGAGGGCAAGGGAGCCCGGCAGGGATACGCTGCCGAGACCTTTGCGGAGGTCCTCTTGGTGAAGCCGGCGCACGTCAACGAGGTGCCGCTGCAAGGGGTCGCGGCTGGAGGTGGGAAAGGTGGTGTAGCGGTCCTTGTCGCCCTTCCCGGCCCTGATGACGATCTGGTTCTGGTCGAAATCGATGTCCTTGACGCGGAGTTGGCAGCATTCGAGCAGGCGCATCCCGGAGCCATAGAGGAGAGTGGCCATGAGCCGGGACGTTCCATCCATGCGGGAGATCACTCTCCTGACTTCTTCGCGGCTGAGCACCACGGGGAGTCTCTTGGGCCTCTTGGCCCACACGACGCCTTCGACGGATCCGATGTCCTTGCCGAGGACCTGCCGGTACAGGAAGAGGATGGCGTTGAGCGCTTGATTCTGGGTCGAGGGGCTGATGCGGCCGGCCGATGATACGTGCGTGACGAAGGCCGCGATTTCAGCCTGCCCGAGGTCCTCGGCCGGTTTGGCGGGGTGCTTGTCCAGAAACCTGGCAATCCAGCCGACATAGGCGTCCTCGGTCCTGGGGCTGAGGTGTTTGGCTCTGATGGCGTCTCGGACCTTGTCGAGGATCGTCGAATCGGCGGCGCGTTCCCCGGGGGTTGCGGGGCGACCGGCTGGATCGGTTGATTCTGGGCCGGCTTCGAGGGTCTCCCGGCTGAAGAGCTCGGCCAGGCGGGCGGCCATTCCTTCGAGATCAGGGACGGTCCAGTATTTCTCCTTCGAGTGCCACCAGCGGTCCTCCACGGTCTTGATCTTGGCCACCCGCGCCGGGGAGAAGGGAAAACGGACGATGAGCCTGCCTGGTTTTCCGGGTTCGATCCGGATGTGGGCGGCTTCGAGGGCTCGGACCGGGTCCTTGGCCCGATTGGCAGGATTCTCATCCATAGTCTATGTACGAGCGAGGGCCGAAAAAGTTCCCTGACCGGTGTTCCAATCAGGCTGGAGGCGGGTTCACCTGCCTGGCGGCGAGCGCAAACGAGGCTGGACTTTTCGTCGGAACTCGGCACGGCTCCCAACCTCCACCTCCCCAAGTCAAGTGCTTGCGGAAGAGCCTACGAACGACTGTATGCCCTGCGCCCGGCCGTTGTCGAGCAAAATTTAGTATCTTACCCGCCATGCCCGACGAGGCCCCTTTCCTGGTCTACCGCTTCACGCTGCAGAACGGCTCGGTCCGGGAGTTCCCGGTCCGCCTCGACCCCCAGACCCTCGCCCTGGTCCCGCAGCCGAGAAGGGGCCGCCCGGAATGGACCCTGCTCTCCTTCTGCCGCTGCCCCAACTGCCCCCTCCCCGAGGCCCCGGACGCCCGCTGCCCGGCCGCGGTGAGCGTCACCGACATCGTCGAGTCCTTCAAGGAATCCGCCTCGACCGAGATCGCGCTCGTGGAGGTGGTCCGGGAAGGGCGCACGACCTCCAAGCGCACCACCCTGGCCGAGGGGGTCTCGGCCCTCATCGGCGTCATCATGCCCTGCAGCGGCTGCCCGGTGCTGGCCAAGCTGAGGCCCAACGTGCTGACCCATCTGCCCTTCGCCTCCATCCAGGAGACGGTCTACCGGACCCTGGCCCTGTACCTCTTCGCCCAGTTCTTCGTGCAGCGCAGAGGCGGCAAGCCCGACTGGAAGCTCGCCGGCCTGGCCGCGCTCGTGGAGGACGTCCACACCGTCAACCGCTGCTTCAGCGACCGGTTCTTCAAGATCTGCCTCAAGGACGTCAACGTCAACGCCGTGGTCCATCTCGACAGCTTCGCGGAGCTCACCGCCATGGCGACCCAGCGCTCGGAACGGCGGCTCGAGGAGCTCCAGAAGCTCTTCACGGCCTTCGAGCCCTAGAAGCCTCCCGCTCATGCTCGCTCCCTTGGAGCGCCTCAAGGTCGCGGCCTGCGGCTTGGCCGGGGCCGCCTGGTCCGCCCTCTCCGCGGCGGGCCGCGCCTTCCTCGGCCCGGAGCGCTTCGACCGCATGGTCGACGCCTCGGGGCTGCGCCGGCTCAAGTCCCGGCTGTGGCTTGAGCGCATCGTCCTGGCCGACGGCACCGTCCTCCTGCACCGGCCCCAGGACCGCTGCATCATCGAAGAGGTCGCGGGCGGCGCCTACGCGAGCGCCCCCGTGGAGCCCGGAGCCACGGTGGTGGACGTGGGCGCCCACATCGGGACCTTCGCCCTCCTGGCGGCGCGCATGGTCGGGCCCTCGGGCCGGGTCGTGGCCCTCGAGCCTTCCCCGGCCACGCTCGAGCTCCTGCGCCGGAACGTCGCGCTCAACGGGCTCTCATGGGTCAAGGTGCATCCGGTCGGGGCCGCCGAGGCCGAGGGGACGGCCGAGCTCTTCACCGCGTCCGGGCTCGACAACCCCGCGGCGGACACCCTCTCCCCCACCCCCGGACGCAGGGGCGTCATGGTCCGGCTGGCCAGGCTCGACGACGTGCTGGCCCAGGAGGGCTGCACCCGGGTGGACCTGCTCAAGCTCGACGTCGAGGGAGCCGAGCTCCGAGCCCTGGCCGGGGCCCCCCGCACCCTCGCGCTCACCCGCAGGATCGTCATGGAGGTCCACCCGCCCGCCGCGCCGCTCCAGGAGGTGCGGCGGGTCCTCGAGGGAGCCGGGTTCGACTGCCGCGTCCTCACCCAGAAGCCGGGCAGCGCCATCCTCGACGCGGCCCGCGTCAGAAGCTGTAGTTGATGTCCAGGAAGACCTTCGGGCCTTCCTGGCCCACGCCCAGCTCGGCCGAGGTCACCAACTGCGGCCGGGAGACCAGGCGCAGGGCCACCCCGTAGACGGGCCGGACGTACTTGAGCCGCAGGGAGCCCGGGGTGTGGAACACCGTGCCGTAGCCGATGAACGGGTCGAGCCACACCGAGACGGGCATGCGCTTGCCCGGGATGGTCCCCACGTGGACGCGCTCCTCCGCGCCGAACACGACGAGCCCCTTGTCCACGAAACGGCCGGCGCCGTAGCCGCGGTGCATGTACCTGCCCCCCATCTGGGGCTGGAGCCAGAAGGGCACGTCGCCGACCAGGTGCTCGTAGCGCGCGTAGCCGCCGGTGATGAAGTTCGGTTCCCCGTCCTTGCCCCTCTTGCCCGGGAGGAAGCGCCGCACCTCTCCTCCGTAGCGGTAGTAGGACTGGTCGCGCTCCACGCGCATGTCCCCGGCGGCGATGAAGGCCTCGGCGTAGGTGCCCGACGTGGTGGTCACCCCGCTGTCGCGGCTGTCGTAGACGAGGGTGCCGCGCAAAGACGCGTCGATCCTGCGCCTGGTGACCTGCAGCCCCACCTCCGGGAACTGGTCGATGAGCTCGGGGAGGGACTCCACGGACCCGTTGGACACGTCGTTGGCCTGGAGGGCGTGCGTGAGCTTGACCTTCCAGGGGCTGGCCTCGACCACGGGAGCGGCCAGGGCGAACCGGTAATTGATGCTGTCGAGGGTGTAGTTGCTCTGGTCGCCGCGGTCGCTCGCCGGGCCCAGGCCGTAGAAGCGCAAGGCGCTGTTCTTCGAGAAGGCGAACTTGACGTTGAACGATAAGGGCCTCCCGAACATGCTCACGGAGTCGATGCGGTCGTCGTCGAACTCCACGCCCGCGTCGCGGTCGAATTTCTGGGAGAGCAGGCCGTGGAGGTGGAGGGTCCTGCCTCTCCTCATATAGTAGATGAGGTGGTAGCCCGCGGTGATGCCCGCGTAGGTGTTGTGGAAGACGGGCGCCGCGTGGATGAAGCGGATGGTGCTCGAGGAGGTCTGCACCCACACCGGGGTCAGGCCCACGGTAGCGCCCGTGTTCGGGTCGAGGTCCAGGATGGGAAGCCTCAGGAAGAGGCCGCTGCCGGTCCGGTTGACCAGCACCCGGAGGAACAGGGGCAGGGGCTCCTCGGCGGAGGACTTCTCAGGGGGAGCGTACGGAGGGACGGCCGAGGCCGGGGTCAGCCAGAGCCAGAGCAGCGACGCCAGGAGGCAGGTCAAGAGACCGCACTCTCGGCCGGGGCCGTGACCCTCGGCGGAACCTCAAGCATGGCGGCGATTATACCAAACGTCCGCTCACCGGCTGCGCCGCGGCCACAGGAGCGCTGCGGCCGCGGCACAGCCGGCCAAGGCCAGGGAGGCCCTCATCCCGGCGAGGGGCACGAGGAACGCGCCGGTGAGGAAGGCGCCGAGGCTCGAGCCCCATAGGTCGGCGGCGTAGACCTCGGCCGGCCCGGCCGGACACGCCAGGGGATAGGCCCAGCCCACGAGCAGCCCCAGGCCCGCGAGGAGGCCGCAGAAGACCAGCTCCGCCGCTCCCGGGGCGAGGCCTGCCAGCCCGGTGAGCCCGGCGCCGAGACCCGCGGCCGCGGCTCCCAGGACCGCGAGCAGGACCCTCAGGAGCACGGCGGAGCGCTCCCGCGTCCCGGCCGAGCGCGCGCCGGCCACAGCGCCCGCGGCCAAGCCCCCCATGAACGAAGCCATGAGGAGCCCGACTTTCCAGTAGAGAGCGCCGCAGACGGACTGGAAGGCGAGCAGGAGCACGACCTCGGCGCAGATGCCTGAGAGGCCGAGGCAGAACACGGCTCCAGACTCCCATGAAGCGAAGACCGAGCGGCGGCTCTTCCAGAGCCTGACCAGGCCCCAGAGGCCCAGGCCCGCGACGGCGATGAGCCCGAGCAGATGCGCCGGGGACACGACCCTCACGAGCCAGAGCTTCCATGCGTGGAAGCAAGCCACGGGCCTGAGGTCCTGGTTGACCGCGGTCCCTGCCAGGCCGGAGAGGCGCTGCTCCAGAGCGGCCCTGCGCTCCGGCATGAGATGGTAGGCGAACGCAGGGGGGACCAGCGTCGTGTTCTTGATGCGCCTGCGGCGATAGACCGCTCCCAGACGGCCAGGGTCGAGCCGGTCCTGGCTCACCCCGGCCAGGACCATCATCCTGCTCCCGGGCACCAGCGCCCGCTCCGAGCCGAAGACCTCGGCAAGGCTCCTCAGCACGCTCGCGTTGGCGAAGGCGGTCTCCGGCGAGAGGTAGTTCTCCGACGAAGGAAGGCTGAAGCCCAGGACCCCGCCGCGAGCCAGGCTGGAGCGGACCTCGGAGAAGAACTCCTTGGTGAAGAGGCGGTTGGCAGCGGCGTTGAGAGGCTCGGAGCCCATGTGCAGCACCACGTCGAATCCCCCCTCCTTGCGCAGGAACGCCCTGGGGTCGTCTGCGACGAGCTTCACCCGGGGGTCGTCGAGCGCCCGGCGGGCGTCCGCGTCGAGGTGCCTGCGGACCATGTCCAGGGCCTCTGCGTCCGCCTCCACGACCACGACCTCCGAGACCGGATGCTCCAGCGCCTCGGCTAGGCCCGGCAGCGCGGACACGCCCAGGGCCAGGACCTTCCCGGGGTCGGGGTGGCTCAAGAGCGGCCACAGGCCGGCCTCCTCCTCCGCGGCGCGGTCAGGGAAGGTGGTGACTGCGACCCCGTTGAAGAAGAAGGTCTTGGCGCCTCCGGCCTCGGCCATGGCCAGATGGCCGTAGCGGCCCTCCTTCTGCTCCACGAGCCTCAAACCCCCGAATCCGGGCCGGACCGCGTCGATCCTGTCCGATGCCAGGGCCAGGGGCACGCACACGAGCAGGGCCGCGGCATGGGCCCAGGCCCCTCCCAGGCGCACGGCCAGAAGGCTCACCCCTGCGCCGCAGACGCAGAGGAGAGGCAAGGCCGGGATGGAGCCCGCGGCCGCGAAGGTCGCGAACGCTCCGCCGGCCAGGGCGCCCAGGCACTCCCAGAGGTAGAGCCTGGCCGGAGGGGCGACGCGCGCCAGGGAGCCGAAGCCTGCGCCGCAGAGCCAGCAGAAGGGTGCCAGGACCAGCATGGGGATGACCATGGCCTCGAAGAGCCCAGGCACGGTCCCGGCCGGGGTCAGGGCCTTGGACCAGCGCACGGCCAGCAGGGTCAGGGGCGCCGTCGCGCAGAGAAATGCTATCTTCACGCCGCACCCGGCCCTGGCCTCCGAGGGACGCTCCGACGACCCGGACCGCTGGGAGAAGCTCCCCAGCCCGGTCCAGAAGAGCCACGAGGCCAAGGCCAGGCCGAAGGCCTGCTCATGACCCAGAAAGACCACGGCGAGCTCCCGGAAAAGCGCGAACTGGGAGATCAGACCGAGAAGACCCAAGCCGAAGAAGAGCCCTGCCACGGCAGAGAGTGTAGCGCCGCCAAGTCCTGGCCCGCAAGCCTGATCTTCGCCGGCGCGGTCGCAGGAGCCCTGGGCCTCCTCACCTTCGCGCCCGGCCGGGGCGGGCCGGCTCACTGGGCGTGGCTCGCCTTCACCTCCGGGATCGCGCTCCTGATCAGCCGCACCGGCCGCGTGTCGCGCTGGAGAGCGGTCTTCTTCGTGGTCCTGGCCTGCGGGTTCATGCTCAAGTTCAAGGCCGGCCTCCTGGGCATCACCGGGAGCGCGTTCCTCGCCGAGGATATCCAGGAAGTCCCCTACTGCCACATCGCGCTCTCTTCCTCCATCCTCAATACCGTCTACAGCCAGTACCTCGCCCTCAAGTCCGGCTCCTGGGGCGCCTGGGGCCCGCTCTCCCTGGGAGGAGCCCTGTGGCTCGTCTTCACCCTGGCGCTCGGCACGGGCTGGTGCTCCTGGGTCTGCTGGTACGGAGGCATCGACGACGGCTGCTCCAGGGTCCTGGGCAGGTTCAGGCTGAGGAGGCTCGTACTCCCCCCCCGACTGAGGGACCTGCCCTTGGCGGTCCTGCTCTTCTTCGCCGCCGTCTCCATGATGAGCCTCAAGCCCGAGTTCTGCCTGTGGGCCTGCCCCTTGAAGCTCACCACAGGGTTCCTTGATCCCGCAGACGCCGTGCGCAAGGCGCAGCTTGCGGTCTTCGCGACCCTGGCGTTCCTCACGCTCGTGGCCGGGCCCCTCGTGCTCGGCAAGAGGGTCTTCTGCGGCCTGGTCTGCCCCTTCGGAGCCTGGCAGTCCTTCTTCGGCAGGCTCAACCCCTTCAGGGTGACCGTGCGCAGGGCGGCCTGCACCAGATGCGGGGCGTGCCAGGTCTGCTGCCCCACCTTCTCCATCGAGAGAGACCAGGCCTCGTTCCCCAAGGTCCTGGCCTACTGCAACAGGTGCGGCGAATGCGTGGACGCCTGCCCCACGGGCGCCATCACCTACACGGTCTTGGACCGGCTCCCCTCAAGGCTCCCGCCAACTCCGAGGCTCGCCGCCGAGCTTCTTGAGGCGAGGACGCTTTTCCTCTTCTGCGCCCTGGTCCTGGGCGGCGCCGTGGGCGGGCTCTTCGTCCCGGACGCGCTCCGCTCCGCCTTCTCCGCCCTCCTGGAGCTCGGGTGAGGGGACTCCGCGGCCGGTGAGCACGCCGAGCCCGCTCTTCTTGCCCTCTTCGTAGGCCGACATGATGGCGGCCTCCTCCTCATCATAAGGAGGCGGATACTGGGGCCGCCCCTGGATGATGGGCATGTCGCGGACCAGCCGGTCGATGCGCCTCTCCCAGATCCGATCCACCTGCCGACGGTAGAAGACGTCGTTGAGGGTCCTCCCCGGCGCAAGCTTCCGGTGGACCGCAGCGAGCTCCTCCGCGACCCTCTCCGCGTGCGCCTGGAAAGCGGTCTGGTCCGGATACCTCTTGACCCAGGACTTGGAGCTGAGCTTGCCGCTGGACAGGCGCATGCGCATCTTGAGCAGAGGCCTGAGCTCCTCCGCGGCGGGACTGGGCTGCCCTGGACGGCAGGCTCGCCAGAAGAGGCGGTGCTCGTAGGCGCTCAGGGC
Organism: Elusimicrobiota bacterium; assembly: GCA_016218545.1. Taxonomy (GTDB): domain Bacteria; phylum Elusimicrobiota; class Elusimicrobia; order UBA1565; family UBA9628; genus JACQWX01. The sequence continues at coordinate 41,464 of JACRDQ010000001.1, read as the reverse complement.
GACGGCCTCCTTGCCCAGGGTCATGGTGACGTTGACCAGCAGCGGCAGGACATGCCCGGCGACGGCGTTGATCATGCCGCTGGGATCGGTCGAGCGCCGGACTTGACTTGAGGGCACGTTCGAGGAGCCGTCCGCCGCCCAGCATGAAACGGCGAGGAGGAGGCACGCCGAGGTCAACATGTTCGATCCGACTCCTGCGCTCCATCGTAGCACATTCCGGCGCGGGGCGTGACCCGGGCAGGACCTCCAAGTGATATAATCGGCCGATGGGCAAGAGGGTCTCGGAACGCTTCGACGTGGTCGTGATCGGGTCGGGCCCCGGAGGAGAGGGCGCGGCCATGAAGGCGGCCAAGAGCGGCAAATCGGTCGCGGTGGTCGAACTGCACCGGGAGGTCGGAGGAGGGTGCACGCATTGGACCACCATCCCCTCCAAGGTCCTCAGGGAGGCGGTGTGGCGGCTCTACGAATTCCGGGGCCTGCCCCTTTTCCAGGACGCGGCATCCAAGGTCGAGCTCGCCTTCGCGGACCTCGTGGCGTCCGCGACCTCGGTCATCGAGAAGCAGGTGCGCATGCGCCGGGCCTTCTACGACCGCAACGGCGTGACGCTCCGCAAAGGCCGGGCGCGCCTCCTCTCCCGCTCGGAGGTGGAGGTGCTCGAACCCTCCGGCTCCATGCGGCGCCTGGAAGCAGGCGCCGTGGTGGTCGCGGCCGGGTCCAGACCTTACCATCCGCCGGACGTGGATTTCAGCCACCCCAGGGTGCTCGACAGCCACAACGTCCTCGGGCTCAAGGCGACCCCGCGGTCCATCATCATCTACGGCGCCGGAGTGGCGGGCTGCGAGTACGCTTCCATCTTCCGCGGCCTGGGCTCGAAGGTGAGCCTCGTCAACACCCGCTCGAGGCTCCTCTCCTTCCTCGACGACGAGATCTCGGACGCGGTGAGCTACCACCTCCGCGACCAGGGCGTGGTCATCCGCCACGACGAGGAATTCGGCCGGCTCGAGACCGAGGAGGCCGGGGTGCGCCTGCACCTGAAGTCCGGCAAGACCCTCTCCGGCGAGTACCTGCTCTGGGTCAACGGCCGCACCGGCAACACGGACGGGCTGGGGCTTGAGGCCCTCGGAGTCGCGCTCGACAGCCGCGGCTGCGTGAAGGTGGACGCGGACTTCCTCACGGGCGCCCCCGGGGTCTACGCGGTGGGGGACGCCGTGGGCGACCCTCCCTTGGCGAGCGCGGCCTATGACCAGGGCCGGGCGGCCGCGGCGCACATCGCGGGCGAGCCCTCCAGGGGGCGCTTCCTCGCCCACCTCGTGCCCACGGGCATCTATACCATCCCCGAGATCTCCTCGGTCGGCGAGACCGAGGCCGAGCTCACCCGCCGCAAGGTCCCCTACGAGGTCGGCCAATCCTTCTTCCGGGACCTCTCCCGGGCCCAGATCGCGGGCTGGCCCGTGGGCATGCTCAAGCTCCTCTTCCACCGCGACACCCTGGCCGTGCTCGGAGTGCACTGCTTCGGCTATCAGGCGGCGGAGATCGTGCACATCGGCCAGCTCGTGCTCTCGCAAGAAGGCGCGGGCAACAGCATCATGCGCTTCGCGGACAACACCTTCAACTACCCCACCATGGCCGAGGCCTATCGCGTGGCCGCGCTCAACGGCCTCAACCGGCTCAGGGGCGTCTACCCCAAGACCTGAGCGCGCTACTCGCGGACGCCCTGGAGCGCCGCCAGCAGGGCCAACTGGATCTGGCGCAGGAGGTTCTCCTCGTCCTTGAGCCTCAGCCGGCATCCTCGGCGCGCGAGCACGGGGCTGCGGTGCCTCCGGAGGACTCCTTTGCATCGGCTTTTCATGGCAGTGCGGAGCTCCTCCCCTCCATCAACTCCTGGACCTGGTCGCCCTCGATGCGCAGCCCGTGGCTGGTCCCCTCGGCCATAGTGACCCCTATTGATAGTGTAGCCGGGGTTCCTACGGAAGGGCCATGGGCCCTTTGTCACCGGCTGTCACCGGCCGAGGCCGGGGTCAGCCGATGAGCTCGTAGCCTTCGGAGGTGGTCGTGACCCTGCGGCTCTCGTCTGGACCCAGCGCCTCGCGCAGGCGGTGCACGACCTGCTTGAGCGCGTCGCCCTGGCGCGGCTCGTAGCCCAAGCGCTCGAGCAGGCGCTCCGTTGCCACGGAGCCCGGGCTTTCCAAGAGGCACCGGAGGAGCGCGAACTCCTTCTCCGGCAGGGTAGCGGCCAGGCGGTCGTCGATGAGCAGGGTCCGGAACCTGGGGTCCGCGCGCAAGCACCCCTTGCGGACCTCGAGCTGTTCCGGGGCGGCCGGCCGCCCTTTCACGGGCGGGAACTCGGCCAGGACCTGCTTGACCTGCCGGACCAGATCCCTGGCATCGACCGGTTTGCGGAGGTAGCGGGCCGCGCCCAGGGCGGTGATGGAGTGCATCAGCATGTCGGCCTCGTCGCCATAGGCCGTGACCACGATGACCGGGATCGCCTGGGTGCGCCTGTTCTCCTTGACCTTCCGGAGGACCTCCACCCCGTTCATGACCGGCAGCATGAGGTCGAGCAGGACCAGGTCCGGAGCCAGGGTCAGGACCTTCTCATAGCCCTCCTGCCCGTTCCAGGCATAATGGACCTCGAACCCCTCCCGGAACAAGGCGCGGCCGAAGAGATGCTGGACCGTCTCGTCGTCCTCGATGCAGAGTATCCGGGCCATCGCCTTGTTCCGTCGTCCCTTCCATTCTAGCTGATTTGTGCCTCCTCTTCGACCCCCGGGGGGCCGGCGTTCAGCGCCGGCCCTTCGGTCCCCCTCTCATGGAGGATCCGCTCCCGGACCCCGGCCCTGAGCGCTCGGTCCTCGCCCTGCCGCGCTCCAAGCCCGGTCCTGAGCCCTCGCGTCCCTTGACCCGCTCGGACCCGGCGCCGGACTCTCTCGAGCCGGACCCTGCCTCCTCCTTGCGTTCCTTGCCCGAAGCGCCGGCCTTGGGCTCGACGAGCTTGAGGTCGTGCTTATTCGCGATCTGGCCCCACCCCATGCCGGACTCGCGGAGCCTCATGATCTCGTCCAAGGACTGGCCTGACCTCTTGGAGAGAGACAGGGCATGCCTGACCTCCCCCCAACCCAGGCCCTGGTCACGGAGTCCGGTGACCACGACCCGCTCCACCCCGAATTCCGAGGCGAGCTTGTCCGCCTGAGCCGCCTGGCCCTTGACGAGGGAGGGATCCACCTCGGGCTTCTTGGCTTTCTCCTTGCCCCTCTCGCCATCCTCCGCCGCCGCGGCGGGCTGGGACGGGGCCGCGGTCTCAGCGGCCAGCACGAAGGCCGTCGACCAAGGCACCAACGCGGCCAACAACAGCATGTTCTTCTTCATGACGCGCACCTCCTCCCCACGCATTTAGACGCGGGCCGGGCCCAGGAAGGTTGGGTCAGAACGCCCAGTACAGGCCGAGGGAGCCGTAGGCATTGCTCCCCCGTCCCTGCTCCAAAGAGAGCGAGGGAGCGACCCACAGGTGCTCCGGGATGGGGATCTTCCAGGTCAGGGTCTCGCTGACCACGTTGTCGGAGTAGGATGGGATGCCCAGGGCCAGCTTCAGGCTGACCGAGGTCCCGCCCAGGGGAAGGGAGCCGTAGCCCGCAAGCTCGTGGTAGGTGAAGGACTCGGGCTCGACCGAGGCGACCCCCGCGCTCGAGGCCTTGCCCCTGGCCCTGATGCGCAGGACATCGGAGTCGCTGCGGATGACGCGCGAGCCGCCGATGCCGCCGGAGGTGAAGCGGTACTCGGCCCCGGCGACCGCGTCCCCGATGTCCCCCTCGGCCCCGGTCTCGAGCGTGAACGAGGTCGTCGCGTCGTCCGTATCGAGGACCTTGCCGAAGTTCAGGCCTGCCCCGCCTTTGACCCTGAAGGCCCTGCCGAGGTCCTTCCACGTCCCTCCGAGGAGGGAGAACTGGCGGACGTCCGAGTCCGCGCTGAACTCGGCCAGGGCGTACGGCGAGAAGTCGCGCACGCGCCACAAGGCGTCGCCGTACAAGGCGGCCCGGCGATAGCCCCCGGTGCCCGCGGTCAGGGTCGTCCCCACCCCGTAGGGACTGGCCGCCTCCTTGGCCGCGGCCAAGCTCGCCACCGCCAAGACCACGGCGCACGCCCCTGCCAGAACGACCCTCATCGCAGACCCTCCTCACTGACCACGCCCGAGCGCCGCCTCATTTCCGGCCGCCGAAGTAGAAGCGCACTCCGAGCCCGCCGTCAGCCTCCACCCCGCTGTCCGGCGCCACGCGCCACACCGGGCCCGCCTCCACGAAGAGCTCGATCGGGTGCTTGGGCAGCCAATAGACGAGCCCTGCCAGGGTCCTCACCCCGAACTCCGCGTCCCTCCTGGTCTCAAGCCGCGGACCGACGCTGGCATAGGCGCCGAGTTTTCCTGTCTTGGGCTGCGGGAACAGGTCCCACGCGTGCCACAAGAAGTCCATGTAGAAGGCCGCGTCCCCGCTGAACCCCACACCCGCGTCGATGGCGCGAGTGGGGTCGAGCCAGAGCTTGCCCGTCAATCCGGCGGGGTTGCCGAGGATGACGCCCGCACCCAGCATCCCTCGAGTGGGACCCGCGGCCACGGCATCCTGCGCTGCTGCAAGGCAGACCGACCCGGACACCACCGCCAAGGCCAGCATCCATGCTTTATTCATGGCAGTCACCTCCCAGCCCATGACGATTAGACGCGCAAGAGGGCCGGAGGGTTCGGTTCAGCTGCGGCGTCCTCGGGCCCGGGCACCCGGGCCCGAGGGTCCCTGACGTCCCCTGGGACCCCTCGGCTCCATCCGGGGCGGCCTGGTCCCTCTCATGCGGCCGGACCCGCCGCCCTTGCCCGGGGAGGCGCGCACCCCGGCCTTGGGGTCCACGCGGCTGGGCCGGACCCCGGGCTTGCGCAGGGCCTGTCGCTTCTCCGGAGAAAGCGACCGGAGGGCCTCCCACCTCTGACGGAGCTCGGACTTGCGGCTGTCAGGGAGCTTGCGGAATCCCTCGAACCGCTCCCGGAGCTCCTTCTGCCTCTCCTCCGGCATGGCCTTGTAACGCCTGAAATCGGCCAGGATGCGCTCCTTGCGCGCCGCGTCATACGAGTCCCAGAGCGCCCGGCTCCCGCTCCTGGGACCGGGCAGGGACCGGCCGAAGCTCGGGGCCAGGCAGAGCAGGCCCAGGCCGAGCGCCAGCAAGGCCTTGTTCATGGCTCGGCCCTCCCCAAGGCCTCGAGGAGCGCTACCTCGTCCCAATCCTCGAAGAGCTCCAGATTCTCGAAGAACTCGAGGTTCTCCACGAGCTCTTCCGGGACCGCGGGTTCGGGTGTCCTGGGCGGCTGGACGATCCACAAGGCCAGGGCCGCGGCCGCGATCGCCAGGCCGGGCGCCCAGACCCAGCGGACCGGCGCTGTCGGCTCCTTGATCCCCGCGCGGGTCCTGGACCCCAAGCGCCGCCACCTGGGCTCAAGGATGGCCTTCCACGCCAGGGGCTTGCCAGGAGCGGCATTGCTCTTGACGCAGAGTCCGGCCAGGACCTTGAGCTCCTTGGCGCACTCCGGGCAGGAGGCCGCGTGCTCGAGCGCCCCAGGGGGCACTGCCGAGACGTCGGGCCAGGAGCTCCAGATATCCTCTTGCGCCGCGCGGCACTGCTGGTTCCTGGGCTCGCTCATGAGAGCTTCTCCCTCATCTTGCGCGTGGCGGAGAACAGGGTCGACTTCACCGTGCCCACGCTCACGCCGAGCGCCTGGGCGGTCTCTCCGAGCGAATAGCCTTCCAGGCGCAGGGACGCGACCTCCCGTTCCCTCGGCGCCAGGCACTGCATGGCGCCGTCCAGCTCCAGCCTGCGCTCCAGGGCCGAGCGTTCCCGGCCGTCCGAGAGCTCGTCGCGGAGGGTCTCCTCCAATCTCCGGCCGTCGTCCTCGCCGGGAGATTCGAGGGAGAGCCAGCGCCGCAGCTTCTGCCGCCTCAAGCGGGAGCGCGCCTCATTGAGCGCGATCTGGGTCACCCAGGTCTTGAAGCTCGAGCGCCCCTCGAAGGCGCCGATGGCCTTGAACGCCTTCACGAAAGCCTCCTGCGCCAGGTCCTCGGCCGCGTCCGGGTCGCGCAGCATCCCCATGAGGAAGCCCGCCACAGCGCCTTGGTGCCGTTCGACCAGCGCTCCAAAAGCATCCGCGTCCCCCCTGACCGCCTTTCGGACGAGCTCTTCGTCCTCTCCTGCGTGTTGGACGCCCTGCGAGGAGGAAAGGTTGTGTCCCTTGGGAACCCCCTCCTGACCGGCCATGGGCTATGATATCATGAGCGGGATGCGGATGAAAGCTGCCCTGCCCTCCATGCTGGCGCTCCTGACGTGCGGCTGCGCCCTCTTCCCGCCCCCGCGGACCGCGCCGCGGGACGCGCTCATGCGCGGGGACCGGGCCCTGCACCACGGCCGCTTCACCGAGGCCGAGGAGCTGCTGACCGCCGCGCTCAGGCAGGCCGAGGCCCTCGGCCCCGAGGATCCGTCCCTGATCGAGCCGCTCAACGTCCTTGGAGACCTCCATGCCGCCCAGGGCCGCCTCACCCAGGCCGAGCCCCTGTTCCGCAGGGCCCTGGCCGTCACCGAGAAGGTCCACGGAGCCAAGAGCCCGCAGGCCGCGGCCGGCCTCGTCTACCTGGGCGAGCTCCACAGCAGGCAGGGCAAGACCGTCGAGGCCAGGCGGGACTTCGAGCGGGCCATGAAGATCTCGGCCGCGAGCGGCCGCAAGACCGAGCTTGCGGCCCGGCTCAACGACCTGGCCCTGCTCTACGAGGCCGAGGGCCGCGACGACGACGCTGAGGCCGCCCTCAAGAAGTCCCTCTCCCTGACGGAACGCGCGCTCGGCAAGGAGCACCTGACCGTGGCGGTCCGGCTCACGGACCTGGCCCTGCTCTACCAGACGCGCGGCCGCTACGCGGACGCGGAGCCCCTCTATCTGCGGGCTCTGGCGATCAAGGAGAGGACGGGGAGCAAGGAGCTCGACACGGAGCTCGCCAACCTGGCCCTCTTCTACGAAGCCCAGGAACGCTTCGCCGAAGCCGAGGTCTTCTACAAGAGAGCCCTCTCCTGGACCGAGGAGACCTTCGGCAGGACGAGCCGCCGCCTGGTGCCTCCGCTCACGAGCTACGCGAGCCTCCTGCGGCGCTTGAAGCGCTCTCCCGAAGCCGAGCGCCTGGAGACGCGCAGCCGCTCGATCTCAAGCCGTCCGGCCGGCAAGAAGGGACGATGAGACCCTGGACCCTGCGCAGCCAGAGCCTGATCATCATCGTCTTCCTCTGGCTCTACGCCCTGGGAGGAGGGCTCGCCTACTGGATCCAGGACCGCGCTCACGGGGAGCTCTCGCGGGCCTTCCAGCACGACCTCGCGGTCCTGGCGCGGCTGCCCCGCCTGCGCGACCAGCTGCACGGCCTCGACCTGGCCACGAGCCAGTACCTGCTCTCCGGCGAGGCCCGGTGGCTGGAGGCCCGCCGCAAAGCCCTCGCCGAGGTCCGCCAGACCGCCGACGCCCTCGCGGAGCTGCGCGCCGGGGGAGAGGAAGGCGCCATCCTCTCCCGGCTCGACCGTCAGTTGGCCGCCTACCTCTCCCTGCAGAACCGCTGGATCGAGGTGAAGCGCTCCGGCCGGCTCTCCCCGGCCGAGGCCCAGCGGCTCATGGGACGCAGGCAGAGCTTCGATGAGCTCACCGGAGAGCTCATCCGCGTGAAGGACGCCAACATCGAGACCCTGGAGCGCCGCCGCCTGGAGGTGGAGGCCGCCTCCCGGGTCACGCTCGGCCTCATCCTCCTCATGGGCATGCTCGCATGCGCCTGGATCACGTTCTTCCTCTCCCGCTACATCGTGCGACCCGTGGAGGTCCTGCACGCCTGGACCGCGCGGTGGACCCTGGGGAGCTCATGGACGCCCGACATCCCCCGCGCCAGCCCCGAGATCCAGGAGATGGCCGCCTCCATGCGGGGGCTCGCGGACCGGGTCAACGCGCAGTACGAGAAGGAGCGCGAGCTCGCCGGGCTCAAGGCGAGGCTGGTGTCCATGGTCAGCCACGAGTTCAACAACGTCCTCTCCACCATGCGCGGCTATATGTGGCTCCTCGAGCGGGAGGAGAAGAAGCGCGCGGTCCCGGGCAGGGGGGAGTACTACAGGATCCTGGACAGCAACATCCGGGCCCTCACCATGACCGCCAGGAACCTCCTGGACATGGGACGCTTCCAGGAGGGCAAGCTCACGATCGACCCCGGCAAGGTCGAGGTGCGCCGGCTCGTGGCCGAGACCCTGGAGAGCCTGTCCGTCCTGGTCCAGCGCAAGGAGCTCTCCATCCTCCAGGACTTTCCGGCCGAGGTGTTCCCCGTGGCCGGCGACCCTGAGATGCTCTCCCTCGTGCTCTCCAACCTCATCGGCAACGCGATCAAGTACACCCCTGAGAAGGGCACGGTCACGGTGGGAGCCGCGCCCGAGGCCGGAGGCCTGCGCCTCTACTGCCAGGACACGGGCATCGGCATCTCCGCGGAGGACCAGGGCAGGATCTTCTCCGGCTACTACCGCACCGAGGAGGGCCGCAAGGTGGCCAAGGGCTTCGGCCTGGGTCTGGCGCTCGCCTTCAACATCGTCGAAGCGCACGGGAGCCGCCTGGAGGTCTCGAGCTCTCCGGGCAAGGGCGCGCGCTTCTCCTTCCTCCTGAACGCGTGGAAGGACCCCTCGCTCGCTGCCGCCTGACCTCGGTCCCGGCAGGGCGGCAAGCCGCCCTGCCGGGACCTTGCGCCGGCGCCCGGCCTATTTGCCGGACTTCTTGGAGCCCTCGGCCTTGGAGCGGCAGCAACAGCTCATCAGCGTGGTCAGGCACTCTTTGACCTTGTCGCCCACGAGCTCGACCTTGAGCCCCTTCTCCGTCTCGGTCACGTCCACGGAACAGCACTTGTTTTCTTTCATGCGTCCTCCTTTCATTGACTTATTGAGACATGTCTATGCGTTGTCCCAAAAAAAACCACCTCACACCTCCCCCCCCTCGGCCTTGTCCGTGAACCTCTTCATGAAGCCCGAGCAAGAGGAATCCACGCAGCATCTGTTGAGCCTGTAGAAGACCTCTTTGCCTTCCTTGCGGCATTCCACCACCTTGGCGTTCCTGAGCACTCCCAGGTGATGGGAGATGGAGGGCTGTTTCATCTTGAAATGGCCGCAAATCTGCGAGACCGACATCTCCCCCCGCGCCAGGAGCAGCATGATCTTCACGCGGTTGACGTCAGCCACGGCCTTGAAGAAGGAACAACAATCGGATTCTTGTGCCATAACATATAGACTTCTGTCTATATTATACCCTCCCTGCCCGCTGCTGTCAAGAGACAGACCGCGCCGGAAGGCGCCAGGGTTTTATAGAATGGACTCATGATCACCATGGACACCATCGTCTCGCTCGCCAAGCGCAAGGGCTTCATCTTCCCCTCCAGCGAGATCTACGGCGGGTCGGCCTCGACCTGGGACTACGGCCCGCTCGGAGTCGAGCTCAAGAACAACATCAAGCGGCTCTGGTGGCGCGACAACGTGCACCGCAGGCGCGACATGGTGGGCCTCGACGCCGCCATCCTCATGAACCCCCTGGCCTGGAAGGCGAGCGGCCACGTGGAGCACTTCAGCGACCCCATGGCGGACTGCAAGGCCTGCAGGAAGCGCTTCAAGGCCGACAACCTCTCGGGGCTCCCCTGGACCCACTACTGCCCCCAGACCAAGGGCAACAAGTTCGAGGTCCCGGGCGGCGAGAACTGCTCCCACTGCGGGGCCGGCCGCACGCTCTGTCCGGACTGCGGCAAGGGCGAGCTCACCCCGCCGCGGCAGTTCAACCTCATGCTCTCCACGCGCAAGGGCGCGGTCGAGGAGGAGGCCTCGCTCATCTACCTGCGGCCCGAGACCGCGCAGGGCATCTTCGTGGATTTCGACAACGTGCTCCAGACCTCGCGCAAGAAGCTCCCCTTCGGCATCGCCCAGATCGGCAAGGCCTTCCGCAACGAGATCACGCCCGGCAACTTCACCTTCCGTACCATCGAGTTCGAGCAGATGGAGATCGAGTTCTTCGTCAAGCCCGGCACCGACGAAGGCTGGCACCAGAAGTGGATCGACGAGCGCTTCGCCTGGTACCAGCGCTACGGCATCCGAAAGTCGAGCCTGCGCCTGCGCGAGCACGCCAAGGACGAGCTCGCCCACTACGCCAAGCGCTGCGTGGACGTCGAGTTCGAGTTCCCCATGGGATTCTCCGAGCTCGAGGGCATCGCCAACCGGGCCGACTTCGACCTCAACCAGCACGCCAAGCACAGCGGCAAGACCCTGGGCTGGTTCGACGACGAGGCCAAGACCCGCGTCGTGCCCTACGTCATCGAGCCCTCGGCCGGGGCGGACCGGTCCACCCTCGCCTTCCTGCTCGACGCCTACCACGAGGAGGAGGTCCGCGGCGAGAAGCGCGTGGTCCTGCGCTTCCACCCGGAGGTGGCGCCCGTCAAGATCGCGGTCCTGCCCCTCCTCAAGAAGCTCCCCGCGCTCGTGGACACGGCCAAGCGTCTTCAGGAGCGCCTGGGAGAGCGCTGGTACTCGGTCTACGACGACACCGCGGCCATCGGCAAGCTCTACCGCCGCCAGGACGAGGCCGGCACGCCCTTCTGCGTGACCGTGGACGTCAAGACCGTGGGCGACGAGACGCGGGGCGAGGCCGCGGACCGCAAGGTCACCGTGCGCGACCGCGACACCATGGGCCAGATCCGCGTGCCCATCGAGGAGATGCCCGTCGTGATGGAGAGCCTCATGGCCGGCAAGTGGGCCGAGGTCGCGCCCAAGTACCCGGCGCCCCTGGTGGAAGCCAAGCCCTGACCCGGCCGCGGCCGCCACGGACAAGTTCTTCGCCGAGGCGGCCAGGAAGCACGGCATGACCGAGAACTCCATCCGCGACGTCTTCTACCATTGACCGCCCTGCTGCTCGAAGGGCTGGGCCTGGGCCTTTCCACCGGAGCCTACTGCGCCGCGGCCTGCGTGCCGGTCCTGGCCCCCTATCTCCTGGCCGAGGAGAAGGGCTTCACGCGGGACCTCTTGGTGGTGGGCAAGTTCCTGCTGGGCAGGCTCGCGGCCTATCTGCTCTTCGCGATCGCGGCGGGCTTGGCCGGCAGCGCCTTGGGCCCCCTGCCCGCGTGGCTCTCAGGAGCCAGCCTCCTGGCGTGCGGCGCGCTCCTGCTCGGCTACTCCCTGGTGCGGGGCCTGCCCGGCCTGGACCTGTGCGCGAGGCTATCAGGCAACCCCGCGTTCAAGGGCGCGCCCTTCCTGCTCGGGTTCCTGGTCGGGGTCAATCCGTGCCCTCCCTTCGTGGCGGGCCTGGCCAGGCTGCTGACCGTGGGCAGCGTGGCGGGCTGCGCGGCCTACTTCACCGCGTTCTTCGTCGGGACCACGGTCTACGTCCTGCCGGTCCTGCTGGCCGTGCCGCTCAAGGCCGCCGAGCGCCTGAGGAGCGCCGCGGGCATGGCTGCCGGGCTCTGCGGGCTATGGTTTTGCGGACTCGGCCTGTCCCGCCTGCTCCGCGGGTGATTTGAGCATCCGGGCGAGGGTCTGCACGCGCTCGAGCGGGTCCGGGTGCGAGAGGAAGAGCCGGTAGAGCCAGCTCCCCTCGCGGTGCGGCATCCTCTCCGAGACCATGCCGACCATGGCGAGCTTGCGCAACCCCGTGGCCAGGCCCCTGGGGTCGCCGGTGACCTTGGCCCCGCCGGCGTCGGCCATGCGCTCGTTGGCGCGCGTCAGGCCGAGCACGGCCAGGACCCAGAGGATGGGCGCCCAGTAGCCGAGGGCCAGTTGGAGGATGCTCGTCCCCCCGAGGCTCACGAGCTGGAGGAAGGGGATGGCGAAGAGGAAGCTCAGCATGTGGCGGTACTTCACGTGGCTCAACTCGTGGCCGAGGATGCCGCGCATCTCGCGCACGGTCATCAGCCGCGTGATGTAGCCCACGACGGCCACGACCGCCAGGTGGTAGAGCGCGCCCGAGGCGAAGGCGTTGGGGTCTCCCGTGGTCTTGCCGACCTTGACCGACGGCATGGGCAGACCAGCCTTGGCCGCCAACTCCGCCACCGTGTCCGCGTAGGGGCCGGGCTCGGCCTTCTTCACCTTCATGAACAGGGCGGCCAGGAACCCGCCGGCCAAGCCGAACGGGATGAGGGTCCACAGGGAGGAGGGCAAGCGCGCGGCAGCGAGACTGAGCGCCGCGGCCAGGGAGAACTGGTGCAGGGCGAGCAGGCCGATGGCGCCGAGGATGATGCCTGCGCCCCACAGAACGGCCTGGATGCGGGCCCGCTTGAGCTGCTCCGCCGGGCCGGTGGCGCGCCCTGCGACGAGGTCGAGCCGCCACTCATCGCCGCGGACCACGACCTTGGCGGGAGCGGCGTCCGGCTGCTCCGTCATGCCCTCCAGGCGGCTGCGGCTGCGGAAGTAGGCGGAGACCGCCAGGTAGACGACGAGCCCGCCCAGGAGCCCGGGGATGCCGCCCGAGAGGGAGACGAAGACCTGGATGGGGCTGAGGAGCGCGCTGAGGAGCATCACCTTGTACATCCAGGGCAGGGGAAGGTCCGGGGCGGTCTTGGTCTTGTTCTTGAGGCCCCAGGCCACGTGGCCCGCGCCGAACAGCACGGGCAGGCTCGCCATGAACCCGAAGACCCCGAGGAGCGGGGCCAGGCTCACGAGCCCCGCACCCTTCTGGGCGGCGGCGATGAGGCCGGCGCCCAGGTCCAGGCCGAGGACCCCGATGCCCGTCACCGCGGCTGCGCCGAGGAGGACCCCCAGGAGGAGGTCGGCGTAGCGCACCAAGGGAGCCAGGCTGGGAGCGTTCTGCTTGACGAGACTCCTCCTGGTCAGGGCCAGGGCAGGGATGACGACGCCGCCCAGGCCCAAGGTCACCCAGAGCCCTGCTCCGGGCACGAACCCGAACACCGCCGGCAGGAGCAGGCGGGCCGCGAAGTCGGCCCCCGCGGTCAGGGCCGCTGCGAGGGACACCCGGCCGCCGGAAGGCAGGGAGGCCCAGAGGCGGGAGATGGGAGCGAGGAGCGCGGCAAGGGCCTTGCGCGCCCCTGAACTCGCCGCGAAGAGGCCTTGGAGGGTCTTGGAGAGGAGGGAACCGATGACGGACTCCTTCCGGCTGGAGACCGCCTCGGTCGAGGGAGCGGGCGGGCCGCGCGCCTTGACCTCATCCTCGGTCCCGCGGGGCAGGACCTGGGTCTTCCCCCCTCCCGCGGTCCCGGAAGCCTCGACCGCCGGCAGGACGGCAGGGCCTGAGTCCAGGCCCCAGACTTGGTCCGCGGTCTTGCGGAGGTCCTCGTCCGAGACCGAGCCTCCGTCCTCAGCCTTTTCGAGCTCGATGGAGACCTCGAGCACGCGGTCGATGAGCTTCTGCTCTTTGGCCCTTGCCTCGCGCTCACCTTCAGCGGCCTTGCGCTCCTTCTCGGCCTGGGCGACCCGTTTCTTGAGCTCCTTGAGGTCCGGCCCCTTGGAGGGAGAGCGCCGGAAAAGGCCGAGGAAGGACCGGCCTTTGGTCTCGACGACCGGAGCCGGGGCCGAGTCCTTGGGAGACGGGGAGAGGACAGGGACCTCGGCGGTGCCGGGCACGGCAGGGGACGCCTCCTGGAGCGAGACTCCAGGGGCCCCCAAGCCGGGCAAGGAAAGAAGCGAAGACGCCTCGAACCGGAGTTGGATCCCGGACCCTTGGCCCGCCACGGCCGGAGCGGACATGGAGCCCAGGGAGCCCAGAGGAGCGTCCATGCGGCCTGACGGGATGGACCGCACGACCGCAGCGCTCTGGGCGAGAGCGTCGGGACCGGGGATGTTGAGGAGGATGACGGCGGCGATGAACGCGGCCAGGGAGCGTGAAAGAGGATGATGTCTCATGGGCAGGAGACATCATACCCCGGACCCGCACCCGGTTGTATGGGTCAAAGAACCCCCTCTGCGCCTGGAAATGGCCCTAGCATCCAGGGGCCAGTCGTCCCATCGGAGAGGGACTAGTCGGAGAACCGGCGCAGGACCGGAGGCCCGTAGGGCAGGTGCTCCGTCAGGAACTCCTGGAACCCTTCGAGCGTGAACCAGTCTCCCCGGCCCTGTCCGGGCCCGGCGGCCTCGACGTGGAAGTCCTGGGCGGGCATGAAGCCGAACCCGATGAGGTAGACGCGGCGCCCCTGCCCGTCAACGGCAACGTCGAGGATGACGGAAGCGTGCCCGATGCCGCCGGTCTCGTTCTGCACCAGGAGGTCCCCGGGCATGAGGTCAGGCCCGCCCGCGACCTTGCCCAAGCCCTTCTTCAGGGAATGGGAGTTGGCGTTCGAAGCGGCCCAGCGGAAGAAAGAATCCAAAGAGGCTCCGCGCCCGGACTTCCTCCAATCCTGGAAGCGCACGCGGCGTCCGTTGTAGTCCAGGAGCCAGCAGTCGTCAGGCCGGCGCGTGGAGGCCTGGTACTCGAGCCACAGCCTGAACCCCCAGTCCGCGCACTGCTCGAGGTCCTGGCGGAACTTGAGGGGCAGGGCCGAGACGCGCAGGACCCGGTAGAAGCGCTGAGGGGCCAGCTTGCCGTCCCAGGTCCGCACCAGCGCGCCCTCGGGCTGGACCGGGAGGCGGCGCACCCACGCGGCGAACGACCCCGAGGAGAGCTCCACCCTGCCAAAGCCCGGAGGCGGGGCCGCGGCCTCGGAGAGGGGATGGGCGCTCGCGGCCCAGGCGTCCCCTGGGGCGCACCCGTGGAGAGCCGCTGCGAGGACCAGGCCGAGCATGCCCCATCATACCAAGTCGCGGTCCGAGGACGGAAAATATTAGAATGTGCCTTATGAAAACGTTCTCCATCGCGGACGCGCTCTCCGGCAAGGCCCCGGTCGGAGAGAAGGTCGCGGTCCAGGGCTGGGTCCGCTCCCGCCGGGACTCCAAGGCCGGGTTCTCCTTCATCCACCTGCACGACGGCTCGTGCTTCGACGCCATGCAGGTCGTGGCTCCCAAGGGCCTGGCCAACTACGCCTCGGACGTCATGAAGCTCACGGCCGGGTGCAGCCTCAGGGCCGAGGGCACGCTGGCCAAGTCCCCGGCGGCAGGCCAGGCCCTCGAACTCACGGCGGACAAGGTCTCGGTCCTCGGCCTGGTGGAGGACCCCGAGACCTACCCCATCTCCCCCAAGAAGCACACCTTCGAGTACCTGCGCGAGGTCGCGCACCTGCGGGTGCGCACCAACACCTTCGGCGCGGTGGCGCGCGTGCGGCACTGCATCAGCATGGCGGTGCACCGCTTCTTCCACGAGCGCGGCTTCTACTGGGTCCACACCCCCATCGTCACGGCCTCGGACTGCGAGGGCGCGGGCGCCATGTTCCGCGTCTCGACCCTGGACCTGGCCAACCTGCCGCGCACCCAAGACGGGAAGCTCGACGACTCCAAGGACTTCTTCGGCAGGTCCTCCTTCCTGACCGTGTCGGGCCAGCTCAACGTCGAGACCTACTGCATGGCGCTCAGCAAGGTCTACACCTTCGGCCCCACCTTCCGGGCCGAGCGCTCGACCACGCCCCGCCATCTGGCCGAGTTCTGGATGATCGAGCCTGAGCTCGCCTTCGCGGACCTCTCGGCCGACGCGTCCCTGGCCGAGGACTTCCTGAAATACATCTTCGCCGCGGTGCTCCGGGAGCGCGGAGACGACATGAAGTTCTTCGCCGAGCGCGTGGACAAGGAGTGCGTGACCCGGCTGGAGGCCTTCATGAAGGCCAGCTTCGAGCGCATGACCTACGACGACGCCGTCCAGGCCCTGGAGAAGTCGGGCAAGGCCTTCCAGTACCCGGTGTCCTGGGGCATGGACCTGCAGACCGAGCACGAGCGCTACCTCACCGAGGAGCTCGTCAAGCGCCCGGTCGTGGTCATGAACTACCCCAAGGCCATCAAGCCCTTCTACATGCGCGTCAACGACGACGGCCGCACCGTGGCCGCCATGGACGTGCTCGTGCCCGGCATCGGCGAGATCATCGGAGGCTCCCAGCGCGAGGAGAGGCTCGACGTGCTCGACAGCCGGCTCGACGAGATGAAGCTCGACAAGAAGGCCTACGGCTGGTACCGGGACCTCAGGCGCTACGGCACCGTGCCGCACGCGGGCTTCGGCCTGGGCCTGGAGCGCACCATCCAGTACGCCACGGGCATGGCCAATATCCGCGACGTCATCCCCTTCCCGCGCACGCCGGGGAACGCCGCTTTCTAATAAGGAGAGAAAATGCGCATCCTGCTCGTGACGCTGCTCGCCGGCCTGGCCCTGGGCTGCAAGAAAGCCGAGGTCCAGGCGGTCCAGAAGGCCGCTGCGGACGCCAAGTCCGGAGACACGGCCGTGACCAAGTACGTTCAGGGCCTCCAGCAGGACGTGGTGAAGGCCCAGGACGCGGTCAAGAAGACCAATGCCGCGACCGCGGAATCGGTCCAGGCCGCGGACGCCGTGCTCCAGGAAGCGGACAAGGGCGCAGAGCCCTCCGGCCAGTAGGTCCGGCCTCCGTCACTTCGCGGTCCCGCCCTGGCGCTCCGCCTTGGAGAAGAAGAGCCAGGGTGCCGCGATCCTCAGCACGCCCAGCACCGAGATCGCGCCGGCCGCCATGAGCAGCGCGGTGGCGATCGGGATGCCGCCCAAGGCGAACCCGTAGAGGTACGTGGACAGGATGGCCGCCAGGATGCCCAGCAGGGACTCGGCCGCCAGGATCTTGGTGATCTGGCTGTCCGAGTACTTGCCCAGGGCCTTCTGGTGGAGGCCGGCCAGGAGGATGGCCGCGAATCCCGTCACCAGGGCGCTCAACCCGTAGAACCCGAGCACGGCCCACATCGAGGTCGCGCTGATGAGGGCCCAGAAGACCGGGACCTCGAGCACGCTCACGAGGAAGAACGGGATGGACAGGGACTCCTCGTTCTTGAACCCGAGCTTCTGGAAGAGCCTCTTCATGGGCTCCATGAGGACCGTGGCGAGGATGTTCCCGGCGCTGAAGAAGGCCACGAGCATGCCGTAGTAGCCCATGGGCGTGCTCGTGAGCCCCTTGAGGAACCAGCCGATCACCGGGACCTTCATGATGGCGCCCACGGCGCCGGACTGGGCCGCGATGAGGCCCTCCACGAACTCCGGCAGCACGTTGAAGACCAGGGGGTCGGAGAAGAGCGAGATGACCAGGGTGAGGAGGGTCATGGTGCGCAGGAACCTGTTCTGGAACACGAGCTTGATGCCGTCGCGCAGGGCCGTGTAGAGGTCCCGGCCCAGGCCCTTGAGGGAGAAGGGCTTCTTCGCCGGAGCCTCCTCCGGGGCCGCGGCCTTGGCGTCCTTGGCCCTCCTGCCGATGATGCTGATGGTCGCGTAGATGAGGCCCGCGATCCCGGCCGCGATGCCGTAGATGCCGTAGATGACGGCCCCGCCCACCCCGGTCTTGCCGAAGAGCTCCTGCACGAGCGAGATCTGGCCTGCCAGGGCCGGGCCGATGATGGCCACCAGGGCGCCGAGGAAGGTCAGGATCGAGTTGGCCTTGGTGCGCTCCGAATCCGTCACGCTCGCGTCGCCCATGATGCGGGCCGTGGCCGCGCTCTCCATGGTGACGGAGAGCCCCTGGAAGAACGACTGGACCGCGATGAGCCCGAAGAGGGTCCAGAGCGCCGCCTGCAGGGAGAAGAGCCCGGAGGCGAAGAAGAGCGTCGGGATGAGCATGATGATGGCCGAGCGGATGAGGAAGGACCGCACGAGCCACTTCCTCGGGCCGCCCTCCGGGTTCCGGGTGAAGATCGGGGTGCTGGCGTAGCTGAAGGCCTGCGCCACCCAGTGCGCGATGCGCGCCATGCTCCGGTTCTCCCGGATGAGGTCGCGCACGGCCTCCTCTCCGGCCAGGCGGCTGTCGTTGTTCTCCCGGAGCAGGTTCCGGGTGAAGGAGGAGATGAGGTAGGGCAGGCCCACGACGTACATCTCGATGCCGAAGATGTAGACCGCGTAGCCCGAGACATAGCGCCAGAAGGACTTGTTGCGCTCGGGCTCCTTGAAGACCTGGAACCAGCCCTTCTTGGCCTGGCCGGCCTCAGGCTCCTTCACAGGAGCCGGGGTCCCGGCGGCCGAGCCCTTGGCAGGCCGGGCCTCCGGAGCCGTGAGGCCCTGGCCGGAGGAGGAGTCCTTCGAGGCCTCGGGAGCGGCGTCGAGGTCCTCGCCCGGCTGGGCCCAGCGCTCGCCGGTGAGCCTGTTGAACTGGGCCGCCGCGGTCAACCTGGCACCCTCGGCCGGAGCCTCGGACAAGGACTGCGCCTGGCCCGCGATGGTCCGGGAGACCTCGGTCAGAGCCGGAGCCAGGACCTCGGCGGTCTTGGAGACGCTCTGAGGGACGCTCGCCGCAGGGACCGCGGCAGGCGGGATGTCAGGCGTGACGACCGGTCCGGCGGACGCAGCCGTCTCCTGCAAGGGCGCAGGCTGCAGGCTGGGGAGCACGGAGAAGGAGACCGGCAGGGACGAGAACGGCAGGCGCAGGTCCGAGCCCGGGACGCGGCCCGCCTGGGCAGCGGCGCCTGGGACGCCGGACATGCCGGCGTTGACCGGAGATTGGACGCGCGGCCGCACGGTCTGGGCTGCGGCGATGCCGGGCTCGGAAGCGAGGCAGCAGGCCAGAGCCATGGCCAAGGCGCGGGTGAGGTTTCGCATGGGGGATATTATACGGCCGGAGGCCCCCGGTCCCTATCGGACCTTCGGCACCTGGAAGCGCGGTTTTTCGGCCCAAGCCTGTCTGGGCCCTATGCCTCAGAAGGAGCTGGCGCTCCGGAAGCGGCGGGCGGTCTTGAGGACGTGGTCATTGACCTCGTCGAGGGTCTTGAAGGAGAAGGTCTCGCGCTTGGCGTCCTTGACGAATATCCTGGTGAACTCGTAGTGGACGGCGGAGTAGGAGCCCCCCTCCTTGCGCAGGAGCATGTCCACCCCGGTCAAGCGCTCGAGCACCACGCCCGTGCGCCTGCGGTCGAGCTGGTTCTCGGCCGTGAGCTCTCCTTCCCCGAGCTTCTTGAAGCCCTGGCCCGAGAGGTGCCGGTTGAGCTCCTCGATGGTCCGGAAGGGTTTGGAGCCCAGCAGGGCCTCGGCTCGGAAGGGCTCGGCAGCGCGGTAGGAGTCGACCTGATAAGCGTCGCCCTTCTTGTACACGTGGAGGCTCTCCCCCCCGAAGATCTGGAGCACGGTCCCGGTCTTGGCCGAGACGCAGGCCTGGCCGTTGACGAAGCAGGGGCCGGTGAGGTCGGACTCGTCGACCTGCGTGACCTGGTAGGCCGCGCGGGCCTCCGCGGGCAGGAGCGCGAGCGCGGCGAGAGCGAGGCTGAGCCCTGTCTTTCTCATGGCCACATCCTACAATTTTTCGTAGAATCTCCTTGATGCGCCGAGAGACCCTGGAGCGTCCCTGCCCCGGGGCACTCCCTTCCCAGGGCCGCGCCCTCTCTCCCGAACCCCCCTTCGACGCCCCGGACGCCTACCTGGTCCTTGAGGACGGGACCTCGTTCCAAGGCCGGTCCTTCGGCGCGCGCCGGCCTTCCTGCGGGGAGGTGGTCTTCAACACCGGCATGGTGGGCTATCCGGAGAGCTTCACGGACCCGTCGTACCGGGGACAGATCCTCGCCCTCACCTATCCCCTCATCGGCAACTACGGCGTGCCGGCCGAGTTCGCGGCCGAGCTCTCCACCTTCTACGAGTCCGGCCGCATCCACCTCGAGGGGCTCGTGGTCTCCGAGTACTCGCAGTACCACCACCACTGGACCGCGGCGCGGGGCCTCTCCGACCTGCTCGTGGAGGCCGAGGTCCCGGGCATCGAGGGGATCGACACCCGGGCGCTCACCAAGCACCTGCGCAGCCGGGGCCCCATGGCCGGCGTCATCACGGACAAGCCCTCCGCCTCGGTGGTCCTGCCCCCCAGGCACCTCGTCAGCGAGGTCTCCGTCTCCGAGGTCAAGTCCTACGGCGACGGGCCCAAGACCGTGGCCCTGGTGGACTGCGGGTGCAAGAACACCATCATCCGCAGCCTCCTCTCCCGCAAGACCCGCGTCCTGCGCGTGCCCTGGGACTTCGACGCCTCCGCCCTCGACGCGGACGGCTTCCTCTTCTCCAACGGGCCGGGTGACCCGCTGGACTGCAAGGCCACGATCGACAACGCCAAGAAGGCCCTGGCCACGGGCAAGCCCGTCTTCGGCATCTGCCTCGGCAACCAGATCCTGGCCCTGGCCGACGGAGGCCGGACCTACAAGCTCAAGTTCGGCCACCGCGGCCAGAACCAGCCCTGCCGCCTGGAAGGCACCCAGCGCTGCTTCATCACCTCCCAGAACCACGGCTACGCCGTGGACACCGAGCGCCTGCCGGACGGCTGGGAGCCGTGGTTCACGAACCTCAACGACGGGACCAACGAGGGCCTGCGCCACCGCTCCAAGCCGTACATGAGCGTCCAGTTCCACCCCGAAGCCATGCCGGGCCCGGTGGACACGGGCCACCTCTTCGACGAGTTCACGGCCCTGCTATGACCCTCCCGAAGAAAGTGCTGGTGCTGGGCTCGGGCGCGCTCAAGATCGGCGAGGCCGGGGAGTTCGACTACTCGGGCAGCCAGGCCATCAAGGCCTTGAAGGAGGAAGGAGTCGCCACGGTCCTCGTCAACCCCAACATCGCCACCAACCAGACCTCCGAGGGCTTCGCGGACCGCGTGTACTTCCTCCCGGTCACCCCGGCCTACGTCGGCCAGGTCATCGAGCGCGAAAGGCCGGACGGCATCCTCCTCTCCTTCGGAGGCCAGACCGCGCTCAACTGCGGGGTCGCGCTCTCGCGCTCCGGGGTCCTCGAGCGCGCGGGCATCCGGGTGCTCGGCACGCCGGTGTCGGCCATCGAGGACACCGAGGACCGCGACCGCTTCGTCTCGCGCCTGCGCGAGATCGGGGTCCTCACCCCGCGCAGCCGGGCCGCCTCGTCGGTGGAGGAGGCCAGGGCCGCGGCCGCGGAGATCGGCTACCCGGTCATGATCCGCATCGCCTACGCCCTCGGCGGCCTCGGCTCGGGGCTGTGCACGGACGAGAGCGAGCTCACGGCCCGCGCCGGGGCCGCCCTCGCGCACGCCGAGCAGGTCCTCGTCGAGGAGTTCCTCCTGGGCTGGAAGGAGGTCGAGTACGAGGTCGTGCGGGACCGCGTGGACAACTGCATCACGGTCTGCAACATGGAGAACCTCGACCCCCTGGGCATCCACACCGGGGAGAGCATCGTGGTCGCGCCCTCCCAGACCCTGACCAATGAGGAATACCACCGCCTGCGCGCGATCGCCATCCGCGTGGTCCGCCACCTGGGCATCGTGGGAGAGTGCAACGTCCAGTACGCCCTCGACCCCAGGACCGGCGACTACCGCGTCATCGAGGTGAACGCCCGGCTCTCCCGGAGCTCCGCTCTGGCCTCCAAGGCCACGGGCTACCCCCTGGCCTCGGTGGCGGCCAAGCTCGCCCTGGACAAGACCCTCCTCGACATCGACAACGCCGTCACCCGGGCCACCAAGGCCTGCTTCGAGCCCGCACTCGACTACCTGGTGGTCAAGATCCCGCGCTGGGACCTCAAGAAGTTCCCCAAGGTGACCAAGACCATCGACTCGGGCATGAAGTCCGTGGGCGAGGTCATGGCCGTGGGCCGGACCTTCGAGGAGGCCCTCCAGAAAGGACTGCGCATGCTCGACATCGGCGCCGACGGCCTGGCCGGCGGGGCGGACATCTCCTTCGAGGACGTGGCCGAGGAGATCCGGCGGCCCACGGACGAGCGCATCTTCGCCGTGTACCAGGGCTTGCGCGACGGCATGACCATCCCGGCCGTGGCCGAGCTCTCGCACATCGACCCCTGGTTCCTCGCCAAGATCGCCAACATCGCCTTGGTCGAGAAGAGCCTGGCGCAAGGGAGCCGGGAACCCTCGGAGCAGCTCCTGCGCCGCGCCAAGCGCCTGGGCTTCTCGGACCGCCAGGTCGCCGGGGCCTGCGGCGCGACCCCCGCCGCGGTGGCCGCCCTGCGCAGCCGCCTGGGGATCCGGCCCTTCGTCAAGCAGATCGACACCCTGGCCGCGGAGTACCCGGCCAAGACCAACTACCTCTACCTCACCTACGCCGGCTCCGAGGACGACGTCCAGCCCGAGCCGCGGCCCCCGGTCCTGGTGCTGGGCTCCGGCGCCTACCGCATCGGCAGCTCCGTGGAGTTCGACTGGTGCTGCGTCAACACGGTCAAGACCCTGCGGCGCCTCGGCCTGGGCGTGGTGCTCGTCAACTGCAACCCCGAGACCGTGTCCACCGACTTCGACGAGTGCGACCGCCTCTACTTCGAGGAGCTCACCCTTGAGACCGTGCTGGAGATCTGCGAGCGGGAGCGGCCGCTCGGAGCGATCCTGTCCGTGGGCGGCCAGTCCGCCAACAACCTGGCCCTGGCCCTGGCCAAGGCCGGGGTGCGCATCCTGGGCACGACGGCCGAGTCCATCGACATGGCCGAGGACCGCCACAAGTTCTCCCAGCTCCTCGACCGGCTCGGGGTCGCCCAGCCGCCGTGGAGCGAACTCTCCACGATCGAGGAGGCGGCCCTCTTCGCGCGCCGCGTCGGCTACCCCGTGCTGGTCCGGCCCTCCTACGTGCTCTCCGGAGCCGCCATGGCCGTGGCCATGGACGACTCGGAGCTGCGCCGCTTCCTCGAGAAGGCCGCCCGGGTCTCGCCCGAGCACCCCGTGGTCCTGAGCAAGTTCATCCTGGGAGCCAAGGAGGTCGAGCTCGACGGGGTGGCGCGGCAGGGCGAGATCCTCGCCTCGGTCCTCACCGAGCACGTGGAGAACGCGGGCGTACACTCCGGCGACGCCACCATGGTGGTGCCGCCCCAGCGGACCTACCTCGAGACCGTGCGCCAGGTCCAGGGCATCGCCGGCCGCGTGGCCAAGGCCCTGGCCATCCACGGGCCGTTCAACATCCAGTTCCTCGCCAAGGACAACGAGGTCAGCGTCATCGAGTGCAACCTGCGCGCCTCGCGGAGCTTCCCCTTCGTCTCCAAGGTCTGCGGCACCAACCTCATCGAGCTCGCCGCCAAGGTCATGCTCGACTGGCCCGTGCCGCCGCCCAAGCAGGACCCCTTCCACGTGGACTACGTCGGGGTGAAGGCCCCGCAGTTCTCTTTCACGCGCTTGAAAGGCGCCGACCCCACCCTGTCCGTGGAGATGGCCTCGACCGGCGAGGTGGCCTGCCTGGGCGACGACTTCGAGGAGGCGTTCCTCAAGGCCCTGACCGCCGTGGGCTTCAGGTTCCCCCTGAAGAAAGTCCTGCTTTCCACCGGACCGCAGGAGAGCAAGGCGGACTTCCTCCCATCTGCCCGAGCCCTGGCCGAGCTCGGAGTCGAGCTCCTGGGCACCCCCGGGACCGCGGCCTACCTCAAGGCCCAGGGCCTCGACGTCAAGGCCGTGGACTGGCCCCTGTCCGGCGGGGACAACACCGCGGACCGCCACATCAGCGCCGGCGGGGTGGACCTCGTGGTCAACATCCCCAAGGACTACCGGACCGAGGAGCTCACCAACGGCTACCGCATCCGCAGGGCTGCGGCCGACTTCGGCGTGCCCCTGGTGACGAACATCCAGCAGGCCAAGCGCATCGTGGAGTCGGTCTTCCGCAAGCGCGCCAAGGAGCCCGTCATCAAGGCCTGGCAGGAGTACGTCCGAACGTGAAGAGAACAGGAGGGCCGGCCATGCGCTGTCGCGTTCCATTGCTGCTGTCGATCCTCACGCTCCTGGCCTTGCCTCCCGAGTCGGCCGCGGGCAAGGATGCCGCCGCCCAGGCGGTCTGCGAGCATATCATGGAAGGGCGCTCCGATGAGGCTGTCAGGCTGCTGCCCTCGGTCCGGGATATCAACGCCCGCGACTCCTACGGAGACACCATCCTGCTCAAGGCGATCTCATTCCTCTCCTGGACCAACGATGTCCGGCTCCTGGGCCTGGTCCTCGAGCGGCGGCCGGACGTAGATGCCAAGGACTCGAGAGGCGACACGCCGCTCCTCAACGCCATCCTCCTCAGCGGCGGCAAGGCTTCCAGCGCGTCCTACCGCAAGGCGGTGACCATGCTGCTGGACGCCGGAGCGGACGTCAATGCGCGGGGCAAGGACGGGGACACCCCCTTCCTGCGGGCGGCGCACGGGAAGGGGGATATCGCGCGGGAGCTCCTGCGCCGCGGCGCCGACATCTCGGTCACCGACGGCCACGGGCAAACCGCGCTGATGTGGGCCGCCAACAGCGGCGATGACGACCTCGTGAACTCCATCATCTCCCGCTCTACCAAGGACCTGAACGCACAGGACAAGAAGTTCGGATTGACCGCGCTCATGAACGCGGCGGTGCAGGGTCGTGCAGCGACAGTGCGCATGCTGCTCCTCTACGGCGCCGATCCCAAGCTCAAGTCCTTGGCCGGCCAGACCGCGAGGGTTCTAGCCGAGACCCGGGGCCACAAGGAGGCCGCGCGCATCCTGGCGGATTACGAGGATTCTTTGGCCGGCAAGCGCGCTCCTGCGCCGGCCGCGCCCAAGCCCGCCCCCGCGCCCAAGCCCGCTGTCTCGGACGCCGACAAACCCGGGTACAGCCGGCCGACCGACGACCGCAAGTTCGCCGTGGTGGTGGGCATCGAGAGCTACGCGGACCTGCCTGAGGCCCGCTTCGCCTCCCGAGACGCCCACGCCGTGCGCGCCCATCTGGCGGCCCTCGGCTTCCCGGAGCGCAACATCGTCTCCCTGCTCGGGTCCAAGGCCACGAAGGCAGGCATCGTCAAGACGTTGGAGACCTGGCTGCCGCGCAGCGTCTCTGAGGAGTCCACGGTCCTGTTCTACTACTCCGGCCACGGCGCGCCTGAGCCGGAGACCGGCCAGGCCTATCTCGTCCCCGCTGACGGCGACCCGCAGTACCTGGCCGACACCGCCTATCCCCTCTCACGGCTCTACGAGAAGCTCGGCGGACTCAAGGCCAAGACCGTGGTGGTCGCCCTGGATTCCTGCTTCTCAGGCACGGGCGGCAGGTCCGTCCTCGCCAAGGGGCTCCGGCCCCTCGTCCCCGTGGTCGACCCAGGCCGGCAGGCGCCGGAGAACATCGTCTCCATGACCGCGGCCGATGCCGGACAGACATCGGGGACAGACGAGGACCAAGGGCATGGTCTCTTCACTTATTACTTCCTGCACGGTTTGAACGGCGCGGCCCAAGACGAGTCCGGCGGCGTGACCGTGAAGGGGCTCTACGAGTATCTGCGCCCCAACGTGCAGGACAAGGCCAGACGCGACAACCGGGAGCAGACCCCCGGGCTGTTCCTGGGCCGGGACGCCGGGGCGCAACTGCGCCTGCGCTGACTGCTTGGCGAGCTCCCAACCGAGGAGCTCACCAACGGCTGCCGCATCCGCAGGGCCGCGGCCGACTAAGGCCTGGCAGGAATACGTCCGGGCCTGAGGAATCTCCTCTCGGAGCGGGACCAGGCGAAGAGCCACTGCTGGGCATAGCCCCCCCACGGCCCGAACCGCTCCCCGGCCCAGAGCCGGAGCTCCCGGTCCTTGAGCTTGACCCCGTAGAGTTCCTGCAGCGCGCGGCGGATCCAGGTGTCCACAGGGAATGCCGAGTAGTCGGCGTAGCCGAAGAGGCGCACGCAATCCTGCACCTTGGGTCCTGCTCCGAGGATGCCTTGCATGGCCGCAGGCCCGCGCTTGCGCCAGCGGCCCAGCCCCTGTTTGTTGACACGGCGGGCGGCTGAGTCGAGGAACCTCCACCTGAACCCCAGGCCC
This sequence comes from Elusimicrobiota bacterium, assembly GCA_016218545.1. GTDB lineage: Bacteria > Elusimicrobiota > Elusimicrobia > UBA1565 > UBA9628 > JACQWX01. Next base: position 15,663 of record JACRDQ010000001.1, on the reverse strand, counting down.
AAGCCCTTGAGGAGAGCAGGCCTCATCCTGGAAGGCTCGAACCCGGTCGCGTCATGGACGCTGCGCAGGTTGCGCTGGATGCGCGGGATGTTGGAGACGGGGCTGAGCAGGAACGCCACCAGGCATTCCCAGGGATCCTGCCTGAGCAGGCGCAGCCTGCCGTAGGCTGCGAAAGCCTTGTCGAGCCAGGGGTCCGGAGGAAGGCGAGCCCGGATGGCCGCCGGCTGGTGGTCCAATGAGAAGAAACGCTGGATGAAGGCTTTTTCAACGCCAGAGAACGTGAGCCTATCGCCTTCCTGGCTGACCTCGAATACGCGTCCGCATGCCCGGACCTGATAGCCTGAGCTGCCGCGGGACCAATCGAAGAACTGGCCGCACTCCAGGGTCTGCCTCAAGTCGAAATGCCGCGTCAGGAGCCAGCCTCTCACCTATTGATGATACCACTTAGGGCTCGATCATTAGGTCCTTAGCCCTACTCCGGCCTGGGCCCTAGGCCTCTGAACCCCATGTCTTTGCGGACTTAGAATATCCATATGCTCAGGGCGGGCTTCATCCTAGGGCTGGCGCTCATCATCTCTCCGGTCCACGCAGGCGTCACGGCCCGGCCCCTGCCGGTCGCCACGACCCTGACCTCGTTCTCGGCCCTGGGAGCCAAGCAGGCCCTGGACTCCATCCGGTCCGGCCTGAAGGACCATCTGGCCGGCTGGCCCACCGCCTCTCTCGAGCATCTGGCTCGCGGCCTTGACGCGGTCGAAGCCCGGCTCTCGGACCGCTCCATGACCCCGGTTGAGGCGAGCCTGCTCAAGCCCGAGGTGACGGAGCTCCGCGGCATCCTTTCCCTGGCCAGGAACCTCTCGAGCTCGGCTGACGCGGGCCGCCTGGCGAGCCTGGGCGCGGCCCTCGGCCGGGACTCCCGCGGCAACGGGTCCATCGCAGGCCTGGCCCTCGCTGCCAGGGGCTCCGCCTCCCTGGGACGGATCTTCGACGACAACCGCTTCCAGGGCGACATCGTGCTCAGCCCCGCGGAGGTCCAGACCGCGGCCTCCCGCTCTTCCAAGCCGGCCCTTTCCGCCCCGACCGCCCGGGTCAAGGACCTCCAGGTCCAGGTCCCTCCGCTCAGCGGGTCCGCAAGGACCGCCCCGGCAGCCGCGCCTGCTGCCCAGGCTCCCGCGCCGGTCCAGCCCAAGGTCGAGCGCCTCAGCAAGCACGTCCTCAGGATCACGGACCCGGCCACCGGCAAGTCCACCCTGGAGATCGGGGTCGCGGACCTCCTGGCCGTCTCGGACCCCGCGGCCAGGACAGCGCTGAGCCGCCGGATCGCGGCCGAGATATTCGCCGCGCTCGGGCGCAAAGATGACCGTCTGGCCGAGGCCCTGGCGGATTTCCTGCGCGACATCGCCGACTACGCGCCCGCAGGCGCCAAGGCCGTGCGCCTGGTCGTGGACTCGCAGGGCCGCTACAGCCTCGTGTTCGAGCGGGCCGACGGGCTTCGCCGTATCCTCAACGGCCAGTTCCTCCCCTCCAGCGGCCCCGGCGGCAGGCCCGGCCGACCCGGCTTCATCGTCATGCGGCCCGTGGAGGCAGGGGTGGACGGCTCGGTCCGATCCGAGGACCTGGGCTACTGGCGCGAGTACGTGGCCGGCGGCCGCAGGCAGGAGTGGACCTCCACCTCCGAGAAGGAGGAGAAAGGCTGGGGACTCTGGGCCCACCAGAACGAGCTCCAGAAGGTCTGGCTGGAGGAGGAGGCCTGGACCGGCGCCGCATGGCAGCGCACCCGCCGGGAGAACGTCAAGACCCTGACCGTCAAGGAAGGCAAGTCCTGGCTCGGCAAGGCCGGGGACAAGGTCATGGACACGCCCGTGGTCGGGCACACCATCAAGTTCTGCGACGACGTGGGCGCCACGCTCTTCACCGGCATCTCGGCCGCGCCCCAGGTCCTCATCAGCGCGGTCTCCGGCTCCGACACCTACAGCATCGAGGCGGCCGGCTCCTACGCCCACAACCCGCTCATGCGCGCCCTGGTCGACGAGCAGGGCTTCCTGGACCGCCTCACCCCCGGCGGCCGCAAGGAGCTCTTCTCCCAGACCCGGCTCAACCGCTTGAAGGCCCTCCAGTCCAACCCCTTCCCCCTGCCTCCGGACCTCATGCGCCAGGCGGTCGACGCACCGGTCTCGGCCAAGGAAGCCTTCTCCACCCTCCGCGCCGACTACGGCATGGGCTCCTACGGCAAGAGGCTCGTATCCGCCGCGCACGAGGAGGAAGGCTGGAAGTCCACGGCCCTCAAGGTCACCGGCGTGGCCACGGGCGTGTTCGAGAACGTGGGCGAGGCGGTCTTCAACCCGATCATGTGGGCCATGATGGGCACGGGCGAGGCGGCCGCGGCCATCAAGGGCACGCAGGCCTTCGCAGCGGGCGCCACCGGCGCCAAGGCGAGCCTCACCGTGGTCAAAGCCGCGCACATGGCCGCCACCGCGGCTTGGTGGGGCCCGTGGCTCATCAGCGCCACGGACAACGTGGGCCGGCTCGTGAGGCTCACCAACGAGGGCAAGTTCGACAAGGACTACTACAAGCACATCGAGGACGTGAGCGCGGACATCATCTACCTCTTCCTCATCCCCTGACCGCGACCCGAGCATGACAGGGCCCCCCGGACCTCCCTCCCGCCCGTCGTTGCTGCGGGCGTCCGTCCCGCTCGCGCCCCTGACCACGCTCCGCTTGGGCGGGCCGGCCGCCTGGTTCTGCGAGGCCGCGGACCTGGAGACCGTGACGGCCAGCGTCCGCTGGGCCGCAGAGCAGGGCCTGGCCCTCCAGGTCCTCGGAGAGGGGAGCAACGTGGTCTTCCCCGACGAGGGCTTCCCCGGCCTGGTCCTCAAGGTCGGCTTGAGGGGCGTCGTTTTCCAGGAGGACAGGGACCGGACCCTGGCCCGCGTCGGAGCCGGAGAGCCCTGGGACCCCTTCGTGAGGTCAGCGGTGGAAAGGGGCCTGGCAGGCCTCGAATGCCTCTCCGGCATCCCGGGCACGGCCGGCGCCACGCCCATCCAGAACGTCGGAGCCTACGGAGCCGAGGTCGCGGATGCCGTGGATTCGGTCCTCGGCCTGGACCTCGACACCCTCCAGGAGCGCCGCTTCGCTCCTGAGGAGTGCGGGTTCGGGTACCGGACGAGCAGGTTCAAGACCGGCGCTCTCAGCCGCGTCCTCGTCACCGAGGTCTCGTTCCGCCTGACTCAAGGCGGGGCGCCCACGGTCCGCTACCCTGAGCTGGCCTCGGCCCTCGCGCCCCCCGGCTCTCTCGCCGCGGTGCGCGAGGCGGTCCTGGCCCTGCGCAAGCGCAAGGGCATGGTCCTCGACCCTGCGGACCCCCACAGCGTCTCAGCAGGCTCCTTCTTCACCAACCCGGTCCTGGACCCGGAGGCCTTCGGCGAGCTCCTCAGACGCTGCCGCGCCATGGGCATCGAAGGCGCCGTTCCGTCCTTCCCGGCCGGGAGCCTGACCAAGGTCCCGGCTGCCTGGCTCGTGGAAAAGGCGGGGTTCGCCAAGGGCTTCAGGAAGGGAGGGGTCGGAGTCTCGGCCAAGCACAGCCTGGCCCTGGTCAACTACGGAGGCACGACCCGCGAGCTCCTGTCCCTGGCCAGGCAGATCCAGGAGGCCGTGTCCGGCCGCTTCGGAGTCAGGCTCGAGATCGAGCCCGTGGTGGTCTAGGCTTTCTTCCCCAGGTAGTGCAGGTGCGGGATGAGGTTCCTGTTGGGCCTGCCGGTCCCGTCGTAGAAGATGTCGATGATCGGGACCCGGAAATCCTCCTGGATCTTGCGGAACACGGATGAGGTCACCACCCCGGGACAACAGAACATGGGGTTCACGTGGACCACGGCGTCCACCAGCCCCTTCTTGATGAAGTAGAGGACCCGCGCCAGGTTGAGCGTGGTCTCCCCGGGCAGGAAGTGCCGGATGCCGTACTCCTCGAGCAGGGCGGCGCACTCCGCATAGTCGGGCTCCACGAGCTCTCCCAGCAGGTCCGCGCAGGGCTCCTCGAACTCGGCCTCGGTCCTGCGCAGGAGGCCGTAGGTGCGGGAGTCCTCCCCGTAGAGCCGGGCGTCCGTGTCGAGGAAGTGCAGGGGGTACTCGGTGATGGAGGAGAGCACGACCTCGCCCCCGAGGTCCGCGATGAGGTCCTGGAGGCGCTGGTTGACCAGGTCGTTGTACTTCACGTAGAGGTCCCCGACCACCGCGATCCTGGGCTTGCGGCCCGGGGCGCGCTCCACGGCCCTGAAGCGGCCGGCGGCCGCGGCCATGGCGGGCTTGAGGTCCTTGCGGCCGAGGATGGCGGCGCTCACCTGGTCCGCGGACCAGGCGAGCGCCTCGTCCGCGGCCCCCTTGGAGACCTCATAGGGCCGGATCCGATGATAGAGCTTGTGCAGGACGCAGCCCGCGATGTAGGCGTGGACGATGCGGGCCTGCAGGCGCAGGGAGAGGTGTCCGCTCGACGAGAGCCAGTTGATGAGCCCGATCTTGACCCCGCCCAGGCCCGCGGCGTCGACGGCCATCCTGCAGAAGACCGGGAACTGCGGGAAGTTGCAGGCCATGCAGACCGTGGGCAGATAAAGGAAGACCTTGCCCGGATCGAGCCGCTCGGAGCGCACCTTGTTGATGGCCGAGCCCGCGATGGCCACCAGGGGCATGCACTCCCCGCCGGAGGCGTGGCGGTAGCCGGTCGCGAGCGCCCGCTCGTCGGGCTCCAGGAGCTCCGCGCGATAGCCGGCCGCGGTGAAGCACTCGGCCCAGAACCGGCTCACCAGGGGATCGAGGTACGAGACCAGGACCGTGTCTCCGGGTTCGGGTTTCTCGTCCCTGGCCGCCGCGGGAGCGGGCTGCCGGGTCTCCGGCGCGGCAGGGCCGGCGGCCAGGGCGAAGGACCTCATGGCCGCCTCGATCCTCGTCGAGTAGCCCACGTCAGAGCTCAACTCGTCGAGCTGGAGCACCAGGAAGGGCTTGCCGTAGGCTCCCATGACGTCCTTGACGTAGCTGATGAGGAAGGAGTCCGGGCTGCAGCGGAAGCCCGAGAGGAAGACCGGGAAGAGGCCGGGGGTGCGCGCCGCGAACTCCGCGGCTTTGAGGATGGTCCGGCCGTAGTGCCAGTGCATCCTGGCCAGATGCTTGGCCGCGTAGCCGGGTTCGAATCCCTTGAGGTCGAGCTCGTCCTGCCAGAACACCTGGGCCCCGAGCTCCTCGAACCGGCGCGGCAGGCCCAGGTTGAGGGCCGGGTCGAGCGCCAGGTAGGGCCTGCCCAGGAGCACGACGCTCACCCCGTCTTTCCTCGGCCTGGCCGAGAAGGACGCGGCGAGCGAGGCCCTGGCGGCCTCGTGCTCCGCGCTCGCCTTCAGGTAAGCGGCCGCGACCTCGATCTCGGTGAGGTCCGGGAAGAACGAGACGAGCTCGCGGTGCAGGTCCGCGGCGGTCTGCCGGGGAGTCCGGTCGTGGAAGCGCACCAGGGGGGCGATGAGCCTGCCCTTGAGGTCCACGGTGGTGAGCTTGTCGAGGATGGTGGGGAGGTACTGCGAGTAGTAGCAGTAGTAGGCGTCCGTGGTCTTCTTGCGGAACGACGACGGCGCCGTCTCCCCCTCCTCATGCTCGTTGACCACGGCCGGGCAGAACACGAAGTCCGCCTTGCGCTGGAGGAGCTCGGCCGCGCAGCCGTGCGCGAGGATCATGGGAGCGCAGAAATCCGAGTTGACCAGGCCCCTGCCCTGGGCCAAGGTCCCCCGCGTCGAGGCCGCGCGCTCCACGGAGAAGCCCAGCTCCGTCAGGAAGCGCCGCCACAAGGGCTCATGCTCGAACCCGTAGAGCGCGGTCATCAACCCGATGCGGACCTTCCGCCTCCGGCCCCCCCGGGCCGGCACTGCTCTCCCCAGCGGCCCCATGGCCGCGGCCAGGCGCCGCTCCGGGGCGCTCGGCTCCGTCTTGGCCATCCTGGCGCTCGAGTACTCCTTGCCGCACTTCATGCCGAACCCGGCCCTGCCTCCGGCGCCGTCCACCACGGTCAGGAGGCAGTGGTTGGCGCAGCAGCGGCATAGCTCCGTCCCGACATTGATCTCGCCTTCCTGCGAGAACTTGGAGAGGCCGGTCTTCACGCCGGGAGAGGCCTTGCGGCTGAGGAGCGCCGCTCCCAGGGCGCCGGCCAGGTGGCAGTAAGGAGAGACGTGGACCGTCTTGCCCAGGAGGCTCTCGAAGGCCGCGACCAGGGCCCTGTTCCGGGCCGTGGCTCCCTGGAAGACCACGTGGTCGCCGATGGGGCTGTGGCCCACGACCTTGGCGAGGTAGTTGTCGCGGACCGAGTTGAGCACCGCGGCGGCGAGGCCCGCCTTGGACCAACCCTCGGCCGCCAGGGCGGCCAGGTCTCGCTCCATGTAGACCGTGCACCGGTCCGAGGTATAGGGCGCCTGGGCCTGGAGCGCCAGGGCCGAGAACTCGGCCAAGCCGATGCCCAGGCGCTTGGCCTGCTCCTCGATGAAGCTCCCGGTCCCGGCCGCGCAGACGTAGTTCATCGTGGCGTAGAGCACGTCCCCGCCGGAGAGGAGCGTGAATTTGGAGTCCTGGCCCCCGATCTCGATGATGGTGTCCGCCTCGGGGTAGAGGCTCACGGCCGCCTCGGCGTGAGCGGAGATCTCGTTGACCTCCATGTCGGCCTGGAACACGGCCTTGACCATCTTCCTGCCCGAGCCGGTCGCGCACACCCCGAGCAGGGGCGGGAGCCTGCCGCCGAAGACCTCGCGCCCTGCGTCCATGAGACGCCGGACCGCGGCCAGGGGCTCGCCCTTGGTCGCCGTGTAGAGGCCGCAGAGGATGCTCCCGGAGCCGTCCACGGCCACGGCCTTGGTGCTGGTGGAGCCGATGTCCACCCCGAGGTGGATGCCGGACGCGTCCGCCTTGGCCCCCTTCTCCCTGAAGACCTCCACCTCGCCCCTCTGCGCGATGGAGTAGGAGCTCCAATCCGGATAGTCCGTCAGGGCGGCCTCGAGCGCGGGCCGCACCTTGCGCCTGCCGTGGCCGGCGTCGAGCGCGCTGCGGGGATCGACCTCCGCGAGGTCGCCCAGGAGAGCCGCGCCCACGGCGGCCGCGGTCTCCGCGTGCCGCGGCACCACGACGCGGGTCTTGAGGTGCCGCTCCATGGCCGCGACGATCCTGGCGTTGAGGGAGACCCCCCCGACGAAGCCGACCGGGCCCTCCAGGGGACGGCCCTTCACCAGGGCTTCCACCACGCTGCGCGCCAGGCCCTCGCAGAGCCCGGCGCAGACCGCCTGGAGGGAGTGCCCTTCCTGCATGGCGTGGATGATGTCGGTCTTGGCGAAGACCGCGCACCGCGTGGCGATGGACGGGACCTTTCCGTCGAAGGCCGAGGCCAGAGCCGAGAGCCGGGACGCGTCGAGCCCCAGGCGCTCGGCCTGGGCGTCCACGAACGAGCCGGTCCCGGCCGCGCAAGGAGGGTTCACGGAATGCTCCCGGTAGCGGCCGGACTCGTCGAAGAAGACGAGGCTGAAGGTCTGGGCCCCGACCTCGAAGACGTTGCGGCACCCGGGCAGAAGGAAGCGGACCCCCTCCACCAAAGCGAGGCTGTTGTCGATGAGCCGCCGGCCGCGGCTCTCCCCGCTCGAGGTCACGCCGGCGGCGTCGTACCGGGCGAACCTGGGGTCGGAGAGCAGGGCTTCGAGGGCGACCGCGGGAGTCCCCCGGTGCTCGGCGTAGTGCGCCTCCCGCACCGCGCCGTCCTCCAGGAGCACGGCGCCGAGGCAGGCCGAGCCGACGTCGACGCCGAGCTTTCTCACCGGGGGGTCAGCCCGCCAGGATGCGGCTGAGCTCTTCCGAACGCCTGGTGGCGGTGACGATGGCGTCGATGAGCACGCTGCGCAGGCCCTTGGACTCGAGCTCGTGGATGGCGTTGATCGCGGTGCCGCCCGGAGTGGTGACCTCGTCGCGCAGGATCGCAGGGTGCTTGCCCGACTCCATCACGAGCTTGGCCGCGCCGAAGACGGTCTGGGCCGCGAGCTTGGCCGCGGTGGCGCGGGGCAGGCCCATCTTGACCCCTCCGTCGATCATGGCCTCGATGAGCATGAAGATGTAGACCGGACCCGTGCCGGAGAGCCCGGTCACCGCGTCCATGGCGGATTCCGGGACCACGGCCACGGTCCCCACGGAACCGAAGATCCTCTCGGCCAGGGCCAGGTGCCTCTCCCCGGCGCCGGCGCCGGCCGCCACCGCGGTCGCGCCCGCGTCCACCGGAGCGGGGGTCTTGGGCATGGCGCGCACCACGGGACCCGAGACCTGCAGGAGCTTGGAGATGGTGTCCGTCGTGATGCCGGCCATGAGGCTGATGACGAGCTGGGAGGGCTGGACCGCCGGAGCCAGGCCCCGGACCACCGCGGCCGCGACCTGGGGCTTGACGGAGAGGATGACGATGTCCGCGCCGTGGATGGCCTTGGCGTTGTCCGTGAAGGTCTTCACGCCCCAGCGCTTGTGCAGCTCGGCCAGGGCCGTCTCCGAGCGCCTGGCCGCGTGGATGCGGCCAGGAGACACGAGCTTGGCGCGGAGGATGCCGCCGATGAGGGCCGAGCCCATATGCCCGGCTCCGATGACGGCGATGGTCTTGCTGCTCAACATGGGAGAGCCTCCAGGGATGGACGTCGCGGCCCGGAGGGCCGCGATGAGGATTCTAGCAAAATCGGCCCCCCATCCCCGCATGCTAGAATCTCCCCATGAGATCCTTGTTCCGCCTGCTGCCTGCCGCCCTCATGCTCGGAGCCGCGGCCTGTGCCGGCCCCAGGACCGCCGGCCCCGCTGACGGCAGGCCCATGAGCTTTCCGCTCCTCCCGGTCCGGGCCGCGCTGGAGACCCCGGATTCCGAGGGGTTCTGCGCCGGGACGCGCCTCCAGGAAGCTCTGAACTGGCGCGCCTTCACCTGGGTCGAGCGCTCCACCGCCTCGGTCTGGCAAAGGGAGCTCAGGGTCACCTGCTCCCAGGTCCGGCCCCTGGTCTACTCCCTGCAGGTCACGGCCTGGCCCTCGGGAGAAGTCCTGCTCCGGTCCAAGCAGCGCTTCGACGATGAGACCGAAGCCGAGCACGCGGCCCGGGCCTTCGTGTTCGCCCATCGGTTGTCCCGGGACAAGGACGTCATCAACGCCGCGCTCGACGCCCACGCGGCCAACCAGTACGACGTGGCCGAATTGGGAGCGACCTCGTGGAAGGAGAAGCGCTGGGAGGACGCGGCCCGGGAGCTCTTCATGAGCCTGGAGAGCGACATCGCCGCTCCTGGCCGCTCCGCCCTGTACTTCGGCCTTTCGCAGTCCTTCGCCGGCCTGGGCAGGCCTATCCAGGCCTTCTGGTACCTGCGGGCCTTCGAGGCTGAGGGCGGCGATCTCGACAAGGCTGACTGGGCCTTCTTCAAAGGGAAGGCTGACGAGGTCGAGTCCTCCGTCATGGCCTGGGACGAGGGGGAGTCCCCCCGCCTCGAGACCATCCGCAAGGAGCTCGCGATCCTCTGGGAGACCCGGCGCTTCCACCAGGGCAGCCTCAAGCTCAAGGCTTTGGCGGCGGAGGCTCCCTGGACAGCGGAATACGCGGACCTGCTTTCGCGGACCTACCGGCTCATCGGGTGGAAGCGCCTGGCCGGGCACTGGAAGGAACGCGCGGCCTTCATCCGCAAGCTCGCCAAGGACCGAGAAGGCTCCGAGCGCCTGCTCAAAAGGCTGCGCTGAAAGCCCGTCACTTCTTGGCCGCGGTCTCGGAGACCTTGGCCACCACGGCCTTCAAGTCCAGGGGCTTGAAGAAGAGGCCCGCGAAAGGCATGTCCTTGGGCACGCGAGCGCGCACCTCGGCCTCGGTCAGGGAAGTGCACAGGAACACGGGCACGGCCTTGGTGCGCTCGTTGTTCTGGAGCCTCGCCAGCACGGTCTCGCCTCCGCCCGCGGGCATCTGCATGTCGAGCAGGATGACGTCCGGAAGGCTCCGCGTGGCGGCCGCGACCCCCGAATAACCGTCGGGGGCGAGCTCCACTTCGAACCCGGCCTCTCCGAGCACCGTGAACAGGAGGTCCGCCACCGCGCGGTCGTCGTCGATGACCAGCACCCGCGCCCCTGCCATGACACCAGGATAGCACAAATCCCCCGCCCCCTGCGCAGGACGGGAGCTGGGTCCTTGGGCCCATGGCGGCGTGGGCCCATCGGCACTCCCGCGGGGCCGAAGGGCCCACTATACTGCCCGTGATGATGAACCTCCTCGCCGTCGGGTTCTGGCTCATGACGTGCGGCGCGACGGCGGGAGAGCCCGCCGTCTCCGCCCTCGGCCTGCGTTCTCCGGCCGCCCGGCAGCTCCTCGACATGACCTCGGGGTCCGGAGGCGGCCCCTTCCAGGCCGCGGCCGTCCTGCCCATCGGCCTGCCCGCGGTCCCTCCCCCGGCCCTGGGGCTTCCGGCCGGCGTCCTGCCCGCGGCGGCGGCGCCCAAGGTCCTCTTCTCCGACGAGGCGGCCGTCAACGCCGAGCTCGTCAAGGCCATCGACGCCTCCAAGACGAGCGTCGAGGCCGCCCTCTTCGGCTTCAGCCTCGTGGACGTCGGGGAAGCCCTGGTCCGCGCCAAGGCCCGGGGCGTGTCCGTGCGGGTGGTCTTCAACCAGAACCACGTCTTCCCGGAGCGGACGCGCACCAAGGAGGTCCAGTACCTTCTCGACAACGGCATCGAGGTGCGCACCCTCAGGGGCACGCGGACCTACGGGGTCCAGCACAACAAGATCGGCATCTTCGACGACAAGCTCATGAAGATGGGCTCCTTCAACTGGACCTTCTCCGCGGCCAACTACAACTACGAGAACGCCCTGTTCACCTCGGATCCCGGCCACCTCGCCGGGTTCTCCGCCTATTGGAAGTACATGTGGGACATGGCCCGTCCCTTCGCCTCGGGCCCTACCGGAGAGAAGCCCGCGGGCAGCATCCCGGCTCCCGCGCCCTGCGCCTCCTCCGTGACCTTCGACGGCCTGCGGCTGCCCGCGTGCTCGTTCTCCCCCCTCGGGGGCACCGAGGCCGTCCTCCTCCAGGCCGTCGGCCGGTCCAGGTCCTCCATCGACGTGGCCGCCTACAGCTTCTACTCCCAGCCCCTGGCCGAGGCCCTGGTCGCGGCCCGCGACCGCGGGGTCCGGATACGCGTGCTCATGGACAAGGAGATGGGCAAGAAGACTCAGATCACGCGCTTCCTCATCGAGAAGGGCATGGACGTGCGCTGGATGACCGGCCGGGGCAAGGGAGCCATGCACCACAAGTACGCGGTCTTCGACGGCAAGCTCCTCGAGACCGGCTCCCACAACTGGACCAACAACGCCGAGCAGAACGACTTCGAGAACATCCTGCTGACCACGAACGCATCGGCCGTCAGGGCCTATGCCCGCAAGTTCTCCGAGCTCTTCGCCATGGCGGCCGTGCCCGCTCCCGAGCAGCTCCCGGCCCCTGAGAAGGTCGAGGGCAGCTCCTCCTCCGATTAGGGACCGCGCTACTCGCGCTCTTCGATGCGCCTGAGCTCGTCTTGGACCCTGGCGCGGGTCTTCCGGGAGGGTCCCGCATCGAGGGCCTTCAGGAGGAACTTGCGGCCGTAGGCGCCGTTGCCCTCCTCCGACAGGCACAGGCCCATCCCCGCGTAGGCGTCCGCGACCGCGCCGCCCGTGACCCCGAGCCGTGAGGCGGCGCGCAGCGCCTCGGAGTAGGACGCCCTGGCCTTGGGGAAGTCGCGCTCGACGAAGGCGGCGTGCCCGAGCCTCTCGTGGAAGAGGACCCGCCGCCGGTCGTTCTCGCCCATGGCCCGGCCGGCCGCGTAGAGCTCGAGCCGGGCCTCGTCGAACTTCCCCTCCTCCATGAGCGCCTCGGCGCGCGCGAAGCGTTCCTCGGCTGGCACGCCCTCCTCAGCCGGCGGGGCGGACTCGGGAGCCTCCGACGCCTGATGGACGGGCATGGGAGGCTCGCGCTTGGGCCCCCACCGCCAGGTCACGCTCGCGCGGTGGGCGTTGCCGAGGCTGCCGTAGGGCACGAAGGCGTAGTCCGCCATCAGGCCGGCCAGGCGCAGGCCCAGGCCGGCCGTGACTCCGGGGCCGGCGTCCACACGGCCGTTGAAGCCCAGCCTCAAGGCCAGGGTCCCGGCGGCCAGGACCTCCACCCCGGCGGCGGCGCGGAAGCGGTCCCCCCGGGACTTGAGGCCGTCCACGGAGAGGACGTTGCGCAGCCCCGCGTAGGTGAAGGCGTAGGAGGCCCCCCACCGGACGTTCAAGGGGAGCTCCGAGCTCGTCCCGCCGTAGGAGACCGAAGGGCCGAGGTTCTGCAGGGCCGCGCCCAGGCGCAGGCCCGGATAGAGGCCGCTCTCGAAGAGGAGCCCCAGGTCCGCGGCGTGGCCGTCGGCGGAGGAGGTGTCTGCGGTCTCGCGGATGAACTTGTAGGCCAGGCCGCCGCTCAGACCCCAGGCCAGCCTCCGGCCGTAGCCCGCGCTCACGGCCAGGTCGGTCAGGTCGAAGTCTCCCAGGCCCGTCCCGTCCGGCACCCCGTAGGTCGTCCGCGAGGTCTTGCCGAACCCCAGGTAATTCACGCTCACGCCCAGGCCCTGCCGCAAGACCGCGGAGAAATACTCCTGCCCGAGCCCCTCGTCGAGATACTGGCTGTGCATGAAGGTGGCCTCATGGGACTCCACGAGCCCCAGGCCGCCCGGATTATAGAGGAGGGCGTTGGACTCGCTCGCGAGCGCGGTGTAGGCGCCCCCCAGGGCCACCGGCCGGGCGTTGGCGTCGAGGAAGAGGAAGTTGAAGAGCTCGCTGCCGCCCGTCGGGCCGCCCGCCCAGGCTCGGGCCGGGCCGAGCAGCAGGACGAGGACCGCCGCCTTCAGGATGTTCCTTGTCATCTGATGATCACGAACCTCTTGACCACGCGCTTGAAGCCTGGGCTGGAGATGACCGCGAAATACCCTCCGGAGGCCGCGTCCTTGCCGTTGGCGTTGCGGACTTCCCACTGCCATGTGCCCGAGCCCGAGGTCGAATAGACGCGGTCTACGACCTGCCCGGAGACCGTGAAGATCTCGATGGTCACGGGGGTCGGGAGGTTGTCGAACACGATCCCTGAGCTGGGGTTCGACGCGCTGAAAGGCCGGCCCTCGTTCGGGTCGGAGCTGCCGGGCTTGTACGGGTTCGGGTAGACCCGGACCCGGGAGAGGTCCGCGGCCGGGGTCGCGAAGACCGCGAAGAAGCTGAACGTGGGCGTGGTCCCGGTGAAGGTCTTGGCCTGCGTGTCCACCGAGGTCTCAAGCGGCCGCCATGCGGTCCCGGCAAGGCCGCTGTGGGAGAACATCCTGGCGTCTCCGACGCGAAGGGAGGTCCCGTCCACGACGCCGTTGCCGTCGGCGTCCGCGTAGTTCATCGTGACCTGGGCGCTCTTGACCAGGGTGGCGCCTCCGGCGAGGCTCACACGGGAGACGATCCCGGCGTAGCTGCCCACCGTGGTGGGGACCTCGGGGAGGGAGGCGACCGCGGGATTGGGCACCACGGTGACCGCGACCGGCCCGGCGACCGAGAAGGCCGCCGCGGGCAGGACCACCTCGACGACGCGGGTCCCTCCCGAGGGGTCGACGCCCACGGCCGCCACCTCCGCGGCGAAGGAGGGGTCCACGGACTCGGTCTTGGCCACCTCGAGGGTCGCCGGGGAGTAGCTCACGGAGACCGTGGCCTGGGCGGACGGGGTCACGGACACGGTCACGCCCGCGGGCATGGGGTCCTGGCCTCCCGAGAGGTCCGCGGCCACGGCTCTGAGGTCGTAGTCCGTCTGGGCCAGGCCGCTGACGTCCCAGGACACGGCGTAGGGGGCCGAAGGGTCGGGGTTGGGCAGGGCCGGGTCAGCGGACGGAAGATCGAGCCAGACCCCGGAGTCCGAGCGCTTGTACTGGAACCGGACCGCGCCGACGTCCGAGGGCGCGCCTGCGGTCAGGTCCGCGGTCACGCTCACGCGCGAGCCCACCGAGCCCCCCTCCCCGCCCGCGATCTTGGCGCCTCCGGCAGGGGAGGACACCGCTGCGCGCACCGCGGCGAGGGTCGCGGCCGCTCCGGCCGAGGCCGTGACATGGATGTTGGGTTCCAAGGTCTGGCAGCGGTGGGCGGCGCGCAGACCGAACTTATAGGAATCCGAGTCCACCAGCACGTCCGTCGTGTAGCTGGTCTGCCCGGCGGGGATGACGGCCAGAGAGGAGCCGTAGTCCACGGTCCCGGTCCCGGCATCGTAGTAGAGCCGGTAGCCCGAGACGCCCTCGTAAGTCGAGGGCGTCCAGGTCAGGCGCACCTTGGACCCGGTCACCGACTCGGCCGAAAGGTTCCCGGGAGCGGTCGGCGTGGTCCCTTCCGTGAGGAAGCTGACGACCGAGTCGTAGACCGTGGCCAAGCCCGCCCCGTTCCTGTTGCGCACGCGGACATAGTAGGAGGTGCAGCCCAGGAGCCCTGTCACGGTGCTCACGGTCACGGCCCCGACGTCCACGGTCGAAGCGACGGCGAAGAGGCTGCCGGTCGAATACTCGAGCGCCGCGGCGGTCCAGCCGGGGTTGGTGTTCAGGGCCCATCGGATGGTGGCGCTGGTCGGGTAGACCCTCTCCGCGTACGTGCCCTGGGGCGGCGCGGCCAGGGTGTAGGCGTAGCCTGCCGCGGAGAGCGCCCCCTCCCCGATGCCGTTGACCCCGCTCACCTTGATCCCGTACGAGGTGTTGGTCGAGAGCTTGACCCCGTTGCGGTCCACGGTCTGGTCGAAGCCCGTCGGACCGGGCGCGCCGAGCAAGGATGAGACCGGGAACTCATAGACCCTGTAGCTGTCCGCGTAGCGCGCCCCGGCCCAGGTCCAGGAGATGGACGACACGCCCAGGCCCGAGCCCGCGGGCGTGCCGGGCGCCTGGGGCAGGGGCGGGTTGGTGCGGGTGGACACGGCGGCATCGTACGCGCTCATGGACCCCGCCCTGCCCGCTGTCCGGATCCGGAAGTAGTAGGTCGTGCTCGCCTCAAGACCCGCGGCCGTGTGGGCCGGGGACGCGACCTGGGTGGTCGCGACCTCGATGCTGAAGGCCGCGTCCGAGGCCCGCCAGACCTCATAGACCGTGCCGGGGTCGGGATTGCCGTTGGCGCTCCAGGAGAGGTTCACCTCACCGGCTCCGACCGAGAGCACCGTGGTGCCCGCAGGCTGGTTCGGCAAGGTCACGGTGCTCCCGAGACCCACGAAGGCGCTCGTGTTCACCCCGGCGGAGGACTGGACCTGGAAGTAGTAGGAGGTGTTCGGGATGAGAGCGCTCCCGGCCCCGCCCGAGCCGAAGACCACCGCGAGGTTCAAGGTGAGGGAGCTGAGATTGACCGTGCCGAACCCGTCCGTCGACACCTCGGCCGCGTACGTCGTCCCGGGACCGTTGCCCCCGTCCGTCCAAGCCACGGTCACGCTCCCGGTCTGCACCGAAGCGAAGGTCGGCGCGGCCAGACCTGGAGGCAGGATCAGGGTCCGCGTGGACCCCAGGTCCGCGTAGGCCGTCACCGTCCCGTCGTTGCCCACCGCGGCCACGCTCGACACGCACAGGGTGTTGGCAGGCAGGCCCCCGAACAGCGCGAACGTGTTGTAGGTGTCCGACGTCCGCTG
>JACRDQ010000010.1 GCA_016218545.1 Elusimicrobiota bacterium | reverse complement strand
TGGCTAACAGTTTAAGGGGCCCGATCTCGGATCGAACTAACTTGTCCGGACGCGGCGGACGAAGAAGAGTATGACTCAAGGTCAAGCAGGAGGCCCCTTGCACGGGCTATGCCCTTGTAATATGCTTTCAGAAGATTGGCTAGGGCAGGCCTCAGTCGCCTCGACAACTTGGAGATCGGCAAATGAAGACCGACATCGTGCCGGCAACGACTAAAGAACACTTCGCATTCATCGCCAAGCGCTTTGAAGAGACCATCACGCTCTGGGAGAACTACAAAGCGACCCCAACGTCGGTCCGGAAGCGCAAGGCGCAGCTCCTCAAGTGGTCCAAGGACAAGAACGTCCATCTGACCGTGGCCCTTGGCCCTAGCCGGAAGACGGTGGCGTTCAACTCGGTCTATATCTCCAAGGACTACAGCGGCAACGCCTACGGAAAGATCGTGATCCTCTATGTCCTGCCGAATTTCCGGGGAAACGGCATTGCCGCAAGCCTCAAGGCCGAGGGCGAGACCTGGCTGCGCTCCATGGAAGTCACGAAGATCCTCACCGAAATCGACGCCAAGAACGCTAGAATGCTCAAGCTCAACAAGAAAGCCGGGTTCAAGATCAAGAGCTACACCTTTGAGAGGGGAATCTAGGATGGAAAGCACCAAGAAAGAGATCGAAGTGGCTGAATTCGCGGCCAAACACCCTGAGATCGGGAGCTATTGCCTCACGCTCAAGGCGACAGCGTTCAAAGGCATGCCCGCTGGCTGGGTGGAGAAACATCCGACCGTTGCTTTCTTCCTCAACCCCGGAGAGATGGGGCCTACAGGCGAGGTTCGGCTTGAGCCGACCGCGCTCTGCTCCGTGATGGAACGCTTCTTGTCCGTCCCCTCCTTCGACCCGCCGGCTGCGTCCCTGAAATCCCTGCGCCTGGTCTATCGCGACCTCCTGATCCGCTCCGCCCCGAACTACCCGGAGAAGCTCGATGTCAGGATCAAGGAGGCCGCTGATAAGAATGACTGGACTAGATTGGTGGAGCTCTACGTGCTGGGCATCCACATCATCTCGGATGACCCGACCAAGGATGAGAAGACCTCTGAATTCTGGTGCTTCGCAGGAGACGCCTGTCTTCGACTCAAGGACCTGGGCAAGGCGGCGAAGTTCTTCGAGCATGCGCTGGGGCTTGCTCCAAGCTCAGTCACGACCCTGGCCTGGGCCGGCGTCCTGCGGCTGGAGCAGGACCGCCTGGTGGAGGCGGACGAGCTCCTCGACAAGGCGCTCGCAGCGGATCCGAAGAACATCTTCGCCTTGTGCACGCGAGCGCGGCTCATGATCGCCACCGGCCGCCATGACGAGGCGGGGAGATGCATTGAGACGGCCAAGACCACCGACCCGGAAAACCCTCATGTCGCTGCCCTGCTGAACCTTTATGAGGCCCCGACTTCCCTGTTGGAGGACGGGCCGACAGAGGTTCTGCTGCCTGAATGGCGGCCTGCCTTCCGACAACCCCTGGACCGGATCATCGACCGCATGGCCTATTACACGAACCACAAGCACGACTTCGTGGTTTTCGAGCACGGGACCTGCGTGCTCATCGAGGATGGGCTCACGGATGAGCAGGCTTCGACCCAGGCAGCGGAGGTCTTGTCCGCTCTTCTGCATGACCGCGTGCACATGACTTCAAACCGCATGGACGACGGCAACATGATGGTCTACTACCAGCATACAGCAGGCAACATCGTGTTGAGCGACATCGCTGAGGCGAACTGGGAGGAGATAGACCAGAACCATCTCAAAGCCCTGGTCAAAGGCGAGGTCCTGCACACGAAGCTGGGCAAGAACGCCTTCGATGACTCCGGGAAGAAGGCCCTGTTCGGAAGGACCCTCCTCTACATGGACGCGCAGGACCCCAAGGTCGCGCGGATCGTCCGCGCTGATGCCGCTCAACCAAGCTGACGCCCTGATGACGAAGCTCATCCCTCTTCTGGAATTCGACCCGAGCCGAAGAGCGGTCATCGAGCCGCTTGACGCAGTCAAGCACCGCGACATCCCCAAGCGCTGCGTCCTGTGCTTTTTCCAGGAAGTCATCAAACGTGTGAAGAACAAGCTCCATTTCAAGACCTTGCCTCCATTCACGTCGGAGATGGGCAAGATCCCGGTGTACGCCGCCACTTATCGCGGCCGGCCCATGGGCATCATCCCCGCTGCCGTGGGTTCGCCCTTGGCAGCGGCTATCCTTGAGGACGTGATCGCGCGTGGAGGACGCAAATTCATCGCTTGCGGAGGAGCAGGAGTGCTCAACAGCGGCATCGGGAGCGGGGATATCGTTGTTCCGACATCCGCGGTCCGGGATGAAGGCACGTCCTATCACTATCTGCCTGCTCATCAGGAAGCACGACCTTCGCCTCAGGCAGTGGCCGCGATCATCGGGGTCTTGAAGCGGCACGGCTGTCAATATGTGAAAGGAAAGACCTGGACCACGGATGCTTTCTACAGAGAAACGCACAAGAAGGTGGCTGCACGGCGAAAACAGGGCTGCCTGACCGTCGAAATGGAAGCCTCTGCTCTTTTCGCGGTGGCCAGGTTCCGGGACATCACGCTCGGCCAACTCCTTTACGGCGGGGACGATGTCAGCGGCATCGGATGGGACCGCCGCGAATTCGGCCTGCGCATCCCCGCGAGAGAAAAGCTCTTCTGGCTGGCAGTCGAAGCCTGCGCGAGACTGTAGAAGAAAGGCTTAGCCGCGGGCCCGGTCGAGCCTGCGCTGGAAGGAACGCTCGAGCAGGCCCTTGGTCCGGCACAGCACAAAGGACTCAGCCAGGAGCAGGTTGGTCCTCCACTGGGGCACCATGATGACCTGGCGCGGGTCCAGGGGATTGCCCCGCCTCAGCAGGGCCACGGTCTCAAGCCCGATCAAGATGGGCCAGGCGCATGCCAAGCGCAGATTCCATAAGCTGGGCGGGATGGAAAGGGTGTAGCGCCAGCCCGCTTCGAGGTGGTTGAGGCAGAGGTCGAGGAGCTGGTTGTACATGGCCTGGATGTCGAGGAAAGAAGCCGGGTCGAGCAGGGCCCTGGGCGTCTGCACCGGCAGGTAGCACCTTCCGTTTGCCAGGTCCCTTGGGATGTCGCGCAGGACATTCACGAGCTGAAGGCCTTTGCCAAAGCGCACGCCGAGCTTCAAGGTCTCATCATGGTCCCAGCCCTTGAGAGCAGGAAGATGGAGCCCGCAGATCCTGGTCCAGAACTCCCCTACGCAGCCTGCCACCATGTAGGTGTAGCGGTCGAGCTCAGCTTCATCGGACAGTGCGGTCAAACTGGCCGCGTCAGAGCCTGGGAAGCGCTCGAGGTCGAAGAGCTGGCCTGAGATGATGACGTCGAGCAAGCGGTCGATGAGACCTCGGTCTTCGGCAGAGAACGAGGCTTTGAGCCCCATGACCTCACTGAGCCTTCCGAGGAGCTCAGCCTCGGCTGGAAGGGCCTGGCTTGAAGAGAGGTCCTGGACCGGTTGGAAATCGCCGTCACGCATGCGTCTTAGGACGTCGAGCCGCTTTTCCCTTGGCAGGACCTTGGTGTCAGCCACGGTGTCGCTCGCCCTGGCCAGCAGATAGGCGATGGAGATCTGCGGCCGGAGTTCCTTGGGCAGGACTCTCAGGGAAAGATAGAACGAACGCGACACGCCCTTAAGAAGAAGGTCGAGCTGTTCCATGCGTAGCCCAAGGATAGCTAATTTTGCCCTGCACGACGAAGCGGGCCCGCCTCCAAGAGGCGGGCCCGCCAGCTTACAGCGTGCCGGACCTAGTCTTCGTCGCTGTCCTGTCCAGGACCGCGGCCAAAGCCCTGGCCCCTGCGGCCCTCATGCCGGCCGCGGCCTCTCCAGCCGTCATCGTCATCCATGCCTGGTCCGCGCCCGGGGCCCATTTCCATGCCAGGGCCGCCCCGGCCCAGCTTGGAGCGCAGGGCCATGGCAAGGAGGACCTTGGCCTGCTGGCTGGGAGTGAGCAGTGCGGCGACCTTGCCCTCGAACTTGTCCTTCTCAGAGTCGAGAGCCTTGCGAAGCTCCTGGATCTTGGAGAGGCTGGCAGCGATCTCCTTGTCCGAGGCTTCCCCGCGCACGAGTTGGGCCAAGCTGCGGGTCTCTTCCACGAGCTT
The DNA here is from genome assembly GCA_016218545.1 of Elusimicrobiota bacterium. GTDB lineage: Bacteria > Elusimicrobiota > Elusimicrobia > UBA1565 > UBA9628 > JACQWX01. The sequence continues at coordinate 65,126 of JACRDQ010000010.1, read as the reverse complement.
CTCGCGCAGGGGCTTGATGGCCTCCTGCTTGGCCTGCTGGAGCTCCTTCATCTTGGCGGCCTGCTCCTCATTGAGGCCCAGGCGCTTTGCCATCTTCCCCTCTTTGCCCTGCGGGCACTGGGGACACTTGCAGGCAGAGGCCTGCTTCTCCCCCTTATCCTTCTCACCGGCCCAAAGAACCTGCGAACCGGTTCCCAGCAGTCCCACGATCGCGGCGATGCAGAGCGTTTTCTTCATAACACCTCCAGGTCGATGTCCCATGCTGCCTACCGTGCATAACGGCCCTGGCCCGGGATTATTGCAAGCCCGGCTGCCTGGAACGGGCGCCGTTGGAGAGCCAGGCTGAGAGCTTCCCGGCGTCCACCCGGCTGGTGAGGTCTGAGGTGAGGGGCGAGACTGAGACGACGTGGTCGTGGAGCAAGGCGTGGATGTCCGAGTCCTTCTCGAGGAAGTCGTGGCCGAGCCTGACCTTGACCCTGCCGTCTCCGAGCTTCGAGGACAGGGTGGGCTTGGCGATCTCAAAGGCGAAATAGGACTGCCTGGACACCCGGGTCAGGCGCCAAGGCGTGGACTTCTTGGCTGAGGCAGGCACATTGAGATTGAAGACATCCACTCCTTCTGGAAAGCGCCTTCCCAGGAGCTTCTTGGCGAAAATCCGCGTGAAGTGCTTGGCAGCGGACCAATCGAGCCTGCCGTAGCGCAGGTGGTGCTTGATCTCGACCTGCCTCGACGTGGCCAAGCTCGGCACGCCGAGGCTGGCTGCTTCGAGCGCCGCTCCCACCGTGCCTGAGGCGGTCACCGCTGCGCCTGCGTTCTCGCCGTAGTTGATGCCTGAAACCACCAGGCTCGGCTTGCGGTCCGTGAACAGGATGGCGAACGCGAGGTCTACGAGCATGGCCGGCGAGCATTCCACCTGGTAGGCGCGTATCTTGCGGCCGGAGATCCTGTAGGAGACCGGCTCGAGCACGGCATGGTCAGGCCCGACGAGACTGCGGCCGGCAGCGGTCTGCTGGGTCTTGGGAGCCACGACGAGGAGCTCGCCCAGGCCCGAGACTGCCTCAACAGCGGCCCTCAAGCCTGGAGAGCCGATGCCGTCGTCGTTGCACAGCAGGATGAGCGGTCTGGTCATGCGTTTGCGAGACATATAATATATCCTTTTAGCGGAAGGATTTCCTTGTCCCAACTCATATTCCTGTCGAAGACCCAATACCTGCGCGGCATGCAGTGCCCCAAGGCCCTGTGGCTCTACCGCCACGCGCAGGGCCGCTCGCGCAAGCTTGACCCGTTCCTCCAGAGGATCTTCGAGCAAGGCAGGGAGGTCGGAGAGCTGGCGCGCGACCGCTTTCCCGATGGCACCCTCATCGAAGAGGACCACAGGCACCTCACTGAAGCCCTGGCCAGCACGCAGAAAGTCATTGAAGCCGGGGCCTGCGTCCTTTACGAGGCCGCGTTCATGGCTCACGGAGTGCTTGTCAGGCCCGACATCATGGTGCTCCGCAAGGGCGCCTGGACCATCTATGAGGTCAAATGCTCCTCTGAGGTCAAGGATACCCACCTCCAGGATGCGACCATCCAGCGCTTCGTGGTCGAGGAAGCAGGACTCAAGGTCTCTGCTGCTGCCATCGTGCACATGAACGGCTCCTACCTGCGAAAAGGAGCCTTGGACCTCGACAAGCTCTTCATCATCGCGGATGTGACCAAAGAGACGGGTTTATTAAAACACGGAATTACAGATAAATTGGAGGAATTGGCTAAATTACTGTCATCACAAAAACCTCCTTCGACGGAACTCGGTCCATGGTGCTCCTCTCCTCATGGTTGCGATTTCTATGATGCCTGTTGGGAGGATATCCCGGAATACTCGATTTACGACATCAAGCACCTTCCCTGGGAGAAAACAGCGCTTTTGCGGCAGAACGGCATCATGGCGATCAAGGACATCCCTGAGGATTTCCCCCTCTCTCCCCAGCAAGCGCTCCAAAGACTGGCTGAAAAAAACCAACAGACCCTCATCGATGACCGCGAGATCGCAAAACACCTGGCCAAGCTCAAATATCCCCTGCATTACCTGGATTTTGAGACTATTAGCCCTGCTATCCCACCCTATGATGACCACCGGCCCCTGGAGCAGTTGCCTTTCCAGGCATCAGTGCACATCCAGGATGAGCCAGGCGCGGCCTTGCGGCATCTCGAGTACCTGGGTGACGGGACAGGTGACCCTAGGCCGGGATTGACCAGGTTCCTGACAGAAGCCATTGCCAGCCGCGGCTCGGTCATCGCGTACAACAAGCAGTTCGAAGGCATGTGCCTGCGCGTGCTGGCAGAGCACTATCCAGAGCATTCAAAGAAGCTCCTTTCCATGAAAGAAAGGTTGTGGGATTCAGCAGAATCCTTCAGCAAGTCCCACTACGTCCACCCGGGGTTCAAGGGCCGGTGGTCCATCAAGAAGGTCCTTCCTGTGCTGGTCCCTGAGATGACCTATTCAGGCATGGCTGTGGCCAATGGCGAGGATGCCCAGACAGCTTACTTCCAGCTCATGTCAGACAGCATCTCCAAGGCTGACCGCGCCAGACTCATGGCAGACCTCAAGGAGTACTGCGGCCAGGACACCCTGGCCATGGTGCGCTTGGTGGACGTGCTCAAGAAATCCGTTCCCTGACCGACGGCAAGCCTGGCTCGTTGTGGTACAATCTCTGCACACGCGCCCGTAGCTCAGTTGGTCAGAGCACCCCGCTCATAACGGGATGGTCCCTGGTTCAAGTCCAGGCGGGCGCAGACATTCTCCTTCAGCCTGTCCTTGGCGGCCGCGTGGGCCGAAGAGGCCTCTTATGGGAGCGACTGGAGCTTCAGCCCGGCAAGCTCGTAGATGATCCGGGGTTTGTGGGCCTCGAGGAAGGCGCGCTTGAGGCCATGGGGATTCCCGGATAGGGCCCCCTTCTTCGCGTAATAGGCCTGGACCGCCTCGATCTGCTTGCCCACGCCGAACTGCTTCTCAAGGGTCAGGCGCCGCTCGCGCAGCCGGTCGCTCTCCTGGAGGGAGTCCCAGCGCTGGAAAATCGGCTGCCAGTGCAGCCTCTCCCAGTAGGCCGCGCCGCCAACGAACCTGGTCTGCGCCAGAACGGCGGTGTCGGTCTCGCGGAACCCCTGAACGTACCTCCCGCCTCCCGCCAGCTTCCTGTAACACTCGAGGACCTGGCTGCCGTCGGTTGGGAGCAGGTCGAGATAGGTCCCGGGCACCGACGGGCATTTGAAGTTCTTGGAGCCGTAGCGCTGGATCTCATCCTGCGTGAAGTCCGTCAGGACCGACTGGGGCAGGCCGAGCTCTGCCGCCTGCTCCGCGGACAGGGAGAACGCCGTCCTGATGAATCCTTCGGTGTCGCGGAGCCAGGATGTCGAGCAGCCCTTGAGCTCTTCGGCGCCGATACCGACGTCGGTCGCCTCGGCCGAAAGCTCCTCCGCCAAGGCCGCCGCCCGCGCCGCCACGGGGTCGTCGCCGTCCGCGGGGCCGGCCTGGACCGCTTGAGGGGCGGCCGACGTCGGGGCGGACTCGGCGGGAGCCGAGGGAGGAGGCGCCTGCTTGGGCTTGCAGGATGACTGCATCGTCCCCAAGAGGAGCAGCACCGCGACGATCCCGGCGGTCGTCCTCATCCCAGGCTCCGGCTTGCGATCTTGGCCTCGAGCAGAGGCAGGTTCTCGATGTCCTCGCGGTTGTACCTGAGCAGGAGGTCGAGGGACTCCTTGCTTCCCCGGCCCCACTCCTCCCACAAGCGCATGGCCGCCCAGCCGTCCACTCCCTCGGTGTCGCGCTCGATGCCGAGCAGGAACTCGATCTTCTTCAATCCGCCTTTCAAGCCCTGCCTGGCGCACGCATAGCGCAGGTCGAAGTGGTCGAAGCGGGTCTTGAGGTCCACGCCGAGCTCGCCCCTGATGACCGGAAGGTCGAAGCAGGTGCCGTTGAAGGTGACCAGGCGCTCTGCGCCGTCCAAGGCTTCCAGGGTCTTCTCCCGCGTGGCCTCGGGCCTGACGAGCTGGACCGTGCCCTGGCCAGGCCGGTGGATGCCGATGATCGTGATGCTGCGGGAGAACGAGGTCTCGATGTCCAGGTACGCTGTGGTCGAAGCGGTTTTCACGGTGTTCCCATGCTCTGAGACGATTCTACCAACTGAATGGACTGACATGATACCAAAGCGCATGAACCCAGCCCTTGTATTTCGTAATATCAGGCCATGAACAGGATCGTCCTGGCGGCCCTCGCGCTGGGCTTGAGCGTCACTGCCTGGGCCAAGCCGGAGCCCGAGCTCTCCGTGGGCAGGGCCATGTCCTTCCTCAGCAGCCTCCTTGACAAGGAAGTGGGCCTGCTCAAGCAGGACCCCAGATCCAAGGATTACTGGCTCTGCCCTGACAACCTCCTGGCGGTGCAGGCGCTCAAAGCCACGGAAGCCGGCCGCCTCGTAGCCGGAGGCCTCAAGAAGCGCCAGCACGCCAAGGCAGGCAAGTTCAAGGCCCTCTTCGGCCATAGGCAGGCCAAGTCCGCGTTCTTCGAGACGGAGCTCGTGACCGTGGCCAGGCTCGGGGACAAGCGCGTGCGCACCGAGAAAGAGTCCTCCAAGGAAGTGCAGCGCTGGAACGAGCAAGCGGACCTCCTCTTCCTCGCGGCGGTCATGGAGAAGGACCGCGCCATGGGCAAGGCGCGCCTCCACCGGGCCCTCAAGATGTGGGACGGCACGGGCTTCCTCGACAAGAACGTGTTCCACCGCCAGTACTACAGCGCCGAGACCCTGGCCCTGGCCCTGCTCGCGGCGGGCAGGCTCGGCGTAGACTTGCCCATGCGGTCCAAGATCCTCGCCCAACTGGCGCGCCAGCAGGACGGGTCCGGGGGCTTTGCCCCGGATTTCGGCAAGGACTCCAAACCCGCCGGCCTGGCCAGTGCCAAGACCACCAGCCTCGTGCTCCTGGGCCTGGCCGCTTCACCATGAGGCCGGGCCGGGTCATCTCAGGCGGACAGACCGGCGTGGACCGCGCGGCCCTGGACGCGGCCCTGGCCCTGGGCATCCCGTGCGGAGGCACGGTGCCCAAGGGCAGGCTGGCCGAGGATGGGCCGGTGCCTGAGCGCTACCCCATGACCGAGGGTCCTTGCGAGGACTATCCGGCCCGCACCGAGGCCAATGTCCGGGACTCGGACGCCACCCTCATCCTGGCGCTCAAGACCCCCCTGACCGGCGGCACGCTCCTGACCCGCGAGCTCGCCCTTCGCCACGACAAGCCCGTGGCCGTGGTGCTCCTGGGAAGCTCGGACCCCGCCTCAGGCATCCGCCGCTTCCTGGACATGACCAAGCCCGCGGTCCTCAACGTGGCAGGTCCCAGGGAGTCCTCCTGCCCTGGCATCGCTGACCTGGCCCGCAGGGCCCTGATCGCGGCCTGGACCTAGCAGGGCCGTTTTCCTACTATAGTCTCCTGATGCCCAATCCGGATGTCGTGGCGTATCTGCGGCAATTCATCAACAAATTCCCGGTGGACGGTCTGCGCAAGCAGCTCCACAGCGAGGGCGTGTCCGACTCGGACTTCGACGAGGCCCTCAAGTTCGTCCTGAAGACCCCCCTCCCCAAGGAGCGCAAGCCTGCCAAGGCCGGGACCTTGCTCATCGTGGGCGGGGTCATCCTCGTGGTCGTGGCCGTGGTCCTGGCCATCCTCCGCCAGCCCCAGCCCGCCGAGGAATCCGGACGCCAGCAGACCGAGGAGGGCGCTTATCTCGGAGCGTCCGGCTATGTCATCCGCCTGCCCGAGGGCTACACCGCGTACCCGTCCTTCAAGGACCGCTCCAAGACCATCGAGGTCGTGCACTTCGCCAAGCGGGGCACGGACCCCTCCCACTTCGTCAACGAGGGCCTCTTCGGCCAGCTCGGGATCGTGCGCCTGGAGGTCTCCCCGAGCCGCTTCCTCGACAACCCCCACCCGGTGGACAGCCTCAACAAGTTCATCGACACGGTCATGCAGTCCCGCGGAGAGACCTTCAACAAGAAGCCCCTGCAGGTCACCTCGCTCAAGGGGCTCCAACTGACCGTGGAATCCCCTTTCCAGAGGACCGAAGCCTACATCCTGGGAGAGAAGGTCCTCTACATGTTCTCCGCGGGACAAGACGACGAGATCTTCCGCGAGATCGTGATGAGCCTGCGGGAGACCGACGCCTCGATGTGAGGCCTTCCCCGCGCCCGGGACCAACGTGAGAAAAAGACGATCGCGCACCTCCACCCTGGTCATCGGCGCCATCCTGGTGGCCATCGCCGGAGCCCTGGCAGCCTACGGCGTCCTGCTCTGGGGCTGGCTCAAGCCCGGGACCTCCCGGCAGGCCGAGTCCTCCCAGCCTTCGGGCCCCACGCGCCGGATCCCGCGTTCCTTGGCCGAGGCCCGCAAGGCCTTCAGGGAGCGCTACCTAGACCCGGCCGCGCACCTGCGCCTGGCTGACGAGCTCCACAAGTCCGGCCGCATCGAGGACGCCTTCTTCGTCATGAGCGCGGCGCGCAGCCTCTTCGGCGAGGAGACCTTCCTCCGCAGCCACCTGGACGTCCTGGTCTACCGGGGCCGCCATTTCCTCGGAGGCGCGGCGTTCGACGGGTCTCCGGCCAACGAAGCGCGCCTGCGCGAGCGCCTGGCCGCGGCTCCCGGCGACCCGCTCCTCTACAACTACCTCGCGCACATCGCAGCGTCCCGGGGAGACATCCAGGCCGCGATGAAGCTCATCGACGCGGGCCTCTCGGCCAAGCCCGCAGACCAGTCCCTCCTGCTCTATGGCGCCGAGCTCCTGAGCCGGACCGTCAACGACCTCTCCTCCGCGGTGCCTTGGTACGTCAAGGCCGCGGCCTCCGGGCCCGACACCCATGAGGGCCGCCTGGCGCTCAACGAGCTCGGACGCCTGGCCGCCATGGCCCTGTCGGGCCGGGATGCCGGGGTTCCGGCCGCGGCCAGGGAGCGCTTGAAGGAGCTCGCCGCGCTCCACCCGGACAGCCCGGCCGCCTTCTCCACCATGATCCTCTCGGGCCTGGCGCGCGGCGAGACCGACGCGGTGCGGGCCGTGGTGCTCGAGGCGGTCAACCGCGACCCGAACCACGCGGGCGTGCTGGCTGCCATCGGCGCCGTGGCACTGGTGGACCGGGACCCGGACTCAGCGGTCAAGGCCCTCTCGGCCGCCTGGAGGAAGAACCCGGCGGACCTCTACAGCGCCCAGAAGCTGGCCGAGCTCTGCCTCAAGCACCGGGCGGACCCTGAGGCAGCCCTGCCCTTCCTCGTCGCGGTCTACATGCAGAGGCCCGACTGGGCGGACGGAGAGCCGGTCGAAAACGTCATCCGCCGAGTCCTCGACCTCCGCCGCGAGGAGGCCCTTAGGGACGTCCGCGCCCCGCTCCTGGGCAAGTTCCTCAGGTCCGAGGACGCTTCCCTGCGCGCCCAGGCTTGCGAGCGCGCGGCCGCCCTGCTCGACCCGCGCTGGATCGAGGCCCTGGGCGGCCTCCTGGACGACGACACGGAGATCGTGCGCCACAACGCGGACTTCGCGCTCTTCAGCCTGGCCAGGGACTTCAAGCCCGCCCTGCTCAGCCGCAAGGCCGAGTGGCTGGGCGCCGCCAGCCCCTTCACCCGGGCGCGCAGCCTGAACCTCTTCGCGGACCTCGACCCCGAGAACACCTTCCCCAGGGCCGTGACCGCTCTCTCCGACCCCTCCGCCACGGTCCGCTTCCTGGCCAAGACCATGGTCATGGACCACTACTACAAGGGCTCGCCCGGAGCGGAAAACGCGCTCAAGGAGTACCTCGGCCGCGAGACCGACCCTGATGTCCTGGCCTACTACCGCCGCGTCTCCCCGTCCAGGACCGAGAAGAACGCGCCTGGCGGCCGGGGAGCCCGCCGGCAATGAAGCCCCCGCTCTTCGACACCCACACCCACCTCCTGGACGAGGCCTTTGACGCGGACCGGGAGGCTGCGCTCGAGCGCGCGGCCTCGGCAGGCGTGCGCCGGTTCGTGGAGATCGCAGACTCCCCCTCCGGCTGGCCCGCGGCCGTGGCCCTGGCGCGCGCCCGGCCCTTCATCCGCGCCGGCCTGGGCCTGCACCCTTATCACGCGGCCGAGTTCACGGAGCGCGGCCTCGCCGAGCTCGAGAAGCTCGTCCGCCTGCCCGAGGTCGCGGCTGTGGGAGAGATCGGGCTCGACTACAGTCCGAACAACGCCTCCACCCCGAAGGAGCTCCAGCAGCAGGTGCTCGAGCGCCTGCTCGCCGCGTCCAAGGAGTGGGGCATGCCCGTGGTCCTGCACTGCAGGCAGGCGTACCCGGACCTCATCGCCCTGCTCCAGCGCCAGTTCCACGGCCCGCCGCGCAGCGGCAGGTTCTGGGGCGTGGTGCACTGCTTCTCAGGCACGCCGGAGGAGGCCTTGGCCTGCGCCGGGCTGGGGTTCGCCATCGGAGCGGACGGTCCGGTCACCTACCCGAAGAACGACCTCCTGCGCGAGGCCTTCAGCCGCGTGGGCCCCGCAGGCACGGTCCTGGAGACGGACTGTCCCTACCTGCCGCCCCAGAGCCGCAGGGGCGAGCGCAACGAGCCTTCCCTGCTCCCTGAGATCGTCGAACGCCTGGCCCAGGTGTGGAAGACCACCGTGGAGTCGGCGGCAGCGTCCACCATGGAGAACGGGAAGGAGCTCTTCAGGACCGGCTAATCCTCGTCCTGGACCTCGGCAGGCTCAGGCTCATCTTCCGCCGCAGGCTGGCCTTCTTCCTCGGCCCCCTCCTCCTCCTGCTCGGCCGGGGGGGCGGGTTTGGGCGCCGCCTTGGCGAACGCTCCGAGCCGCTCGAGGTGCTTCTTGCCGTGCTTGGGCTTGAGCCCGCTGCCGTAGAGCCAGAGCTCGAGCTCGCGCCGGACGCGCTCCTGAGCCTCCTGGGAGCGGATCTCCAGAGCCATGGGCTGCCCCGCTCCCCGGATGACGTAGCCCTTCTCATCCGCCTTGTCCTCGCGCACGATGGCCTTGAGGAGCTTCCCGTCGAATGAGACGCGGGCGTAGAAGTCCTCGCTGCCGCGGCCGACCTTGCGGTTCGCCCAGAACACGAGCTCTCCGGGCACGGGCCGGCCCCCTCCTGAGGGAGCGTGGAGAGTGACGCTGCACAAGTGCCTCCACCCGTCCGTGGTCTTGCGCGCGGAGAGCATCTCGGTCCTGGTCTTCGTGGGGTCCGGCACGCCCAGCACCGCCGCGATGCCGCCCTTCAGGGTGAAGTCGTCGTCGCCCTTCTTGAAGACCAGCTGCATGAGCGGCTCGAGCATGGCTGCGGACACGACCCTGCCCCTGGCCTGCGCCCGAGGAGGCTCGAGCGGGGCGGGCAGGGACGCTGGAGCGGCAGGGACGACGGCAGGGGCCTGGGCCTTGGCCTGAGCCCGGGACTTCGGCGCCGCGGCCAAGGCAGGACCTCCGGCCAGAAGGCTGGAGGCCAGCAGCCACGCCATGGCGGTCCCGGAGGTCTTCATGTCGTCACATTCTATCAGAATTGCCGGACCGTTACCCCTACGGCCCGAAAGCCGGCTGGATGAGCCAGCCGCGGTCCATGCCCACCCGCCGCAGGGACTGGTCCCCGTCGTCGATGAGCAGCCTCAATCCCTCCCCATAGCTCAGCAGGGCCGCGTCGTCCGCGCCCCTGGCCACCACCACGGCCGGCGGCCTGCCGCCGGCGGACAGCACGGCCTCGAGCTTCCCGCTGCGGAAGGGGAAGGGCGGCTCGACCTCGTCGGACAAAAAGAAAGTGGACGAGCTCATCGCGACCTTGATCCCAAGGCCTCGTTCCGGAGGCAGGCCGAAATGCTTGACGAGCTGGCGCAGCGCGATCTGGCTGTCCTCGGACACCACGAAGACGTCGAAGCCCTCCTTGCCGAGCACGGCCAGCAGGTCCTTCATCTCGGGCACCGGACGCAGGCCGGTCCTGATCCTCTCCGGAGCCGGGTCGCTGCCGCGGTCCTCGAGGAACTCCAGTCCCAGGGGGCGGTTGAGCTCGTCGAGGATGACGTCCTTGGCGTAGGAGACCGCCTCGTCCTCGCTGTAGCCCTTGAACATCCTCGCCAGCAGGCCCCGGCACTCCTTGCGGCCGCGCTGGGAGCAGAAGTCCCGGTACATGCGCACGAAGCCCTTGCGCATGCGGCGGTAGGCGGGCTGGCTGGGCCACACGGACACGGGCACGGCCAGGAGCTGCTGGTAGTCCGCGCGCAGCCGATGGCGGCCGAACGCGGCCGGGAGGATGGGCCAGAAGTCCTCGTCGAGCCTGAAGTCGAAGGCCGCCACCGCGGTCTGAGAAGAGAGGGCCATCCGCTGGAAGACCGCCTCGCCCAGGTCGTTGACGATCAGGACGTCGTTGAGAGCGAAGACCGCCACGGGCGGGGTGTTGGGGTCGTACTCCGGCGCGTCCTTCCCCTGGCTGCGGATGAACTCCTCGATGCGGCTGCGCACGCCGGGGTCCCACCTGCCGGGGGCGAGCAGGGGCGGCGGCCCGGCCGGCACGACCGGCCCTGCCGGCTGGACGGCGGCCGCGGCAGCGGCTTTCTTGCGCCGGGGATTCTTGCGCTTCCTGTACGCGTGCGCGCTCTCCACCGCGGCGGCCGCGACCAGCAGCCCCGCGATGAGCAGGCACAGAGCCTTCCGGCTCCTCGGCAAAAACGCTCTCCGCTCGATCAATCTTGGTTTCCCCTCGCATATTGTTATAAAATCTTTTTTCCAAATTATTGAGGACGGAGGAAAGACCATGCCGAGCAAAGCCAAGGCCGCCCTGCTCAAAGAGCCGATCGAGCATTTCGACATCAAGAAGCACAACGCCGTCCCCATCGTCGAGGCCATGTCCAAGATGGCCTACTCCTCCCGCGATCTCGCCCGAGCCTCGGAGATCTACGACCGGATGGTCGCAGACAAGGACTGCGCCATCTTCCTCTGCATCGCGGGCTCGCTCGTGTCCGCGGGCCTCAGGAAGGCCTTCTACGACCTCGTGAACAACAACATGGTCGACGCCATCGTGTCCACGGGCGCCAACATCGTAGACCAGGACTTCTTCGAGGCCCTGGGCTACAAGCACTACAAGGGCACCAAGTGGGTCGACGACCACTCCCTGCGCCGCGCGCGCGTGGACCGCATCTACGACACCTTCATCGACGAGGACGAGCTGGGCCAGTGCGACAAGACGATCTCGGACATCGCGGGCCAGCTCGAGACCAGGCCCTACTCCTCCCGCGAGTTCATCCTCGAGATGGGGCGCTGGCTCTCCCAGAACCGCAAGGGCGCGGACTCCATCGTGCGCGCCTCCTACGAGAAGGGCGTGCCGATCTTCGTGCCCGCCTTCTCCGACTGCTCCGCGGGCTTCGGGCTCCTGCACCACCAGTGGCACCACCCCGAGCGCCACCTCTCCATCGACTCGGCCAAGGACTTCCTCGAGCTCATCAAGCTCAAGCTCGCCAGCAAGCAGACGGGCCTGCTCATGCTCGGCGGCGGCGTGCCCAAGAACTTCGCCCAGGACATGACCGTGGGGCCCGAGATGCTCGGCTTCGACACCGTCATGCACCGCTACGCCGTCCAGATCACGGTGGCCGACGAGCGCGACGGCGCCCTGTCCGGCTCGACGTTGCGCGAGGCCTGCTCTTGGGGCAAGGTAGACACCGTCTACGAGCAGATGGTCTTCGCCGAAGCCTCCATGGCCTTCCCGCTCCTGGCCTCGTACGGCTACCACAAGGGCAGCTGGAAGGGCCGCAAGGCGCGCAACCTCAACGCGGTCCTCGAGCGAGAGCCGGTCGCGGCCCAGAGATAATCCTACGGCCAAGCGCCCCCTCGTCTGCGCGGGAGAGCCCGTCCGCGGGCAGTTCCTCGGCGTCACGGCGCCGCTCAGGGACGCGCGCTTCGCGGTGCTCCTCCTGCCGTTCGAGAGGACCACGAGCCACCGCAAAGGCACGGGGCAGGGCCCGGCGGCCCTGCTCGCGGGCTCGCTGGGCCTGGAGCTCTTCGACGAGGAGCTGGGCCGCCAGACCTACAAGGCCGGCATCCACACCATGAGCCTGCCTTCGGGGCGCCTGAGCGCCGAGGCCTATTTTCCCAAGGTCTCCGCCGCGGTCTCCCGCCTGCTCAAGCTGGGCAAGACGGTCTTCTCCGTCGGAGGCGAGCACTCGCTCTCCCAGGCGATCATCCCCCCCCACCTCGAGCGCTGGCCCGACCTCTCGGTCCTGCACTTCGACGCGCACGCCGACCTGCGGCCTACCTACGAGGGCTCCCCCCACAACCACGCCTGCGCGATGTTCCCGGTCTCCAGGCTCTGCCCGGTGACGCAGGTCGGGATCCGCTCCGTGGGCGAGGAGGAAGCCCACCTCGTGGGGCAGGGCAAGGTCACGACCTTCTTCATGCACGAACACCGCGACCTCAAGGCCCTGACCAGGAAGGTCCTCGCTTCCCTCAAGGGCACGGTCTACCTTTCCCTGGACCTCGACGGGTTCGACCCTTCCGTGGTGCCGGGCGTGGGCACCCCCCAGCCCGGAGGCTTCGGCTGGTACGAGGCCCTGGACCTCCTGCGGGCCGTGTTCATGAGCCGCAGGGTCGTGGGCGCCGACATCATGGAGCTCTGCCCTGGCAAGCACGAGGTCTCCTCGGAACTCGCCGCTTCCAAGGTCCTCTACCGGCTCATGGGCTGGATGCTCGCCCGGCAGTGAGCCGGATCTACTGCGACCTCGAGTGCCTGCGCTACCACACGCCCGGGCATCCGGACGCTCCCGAGCGCGTCGCTTCCGCGGCCGAAAGGCTCAAGCGCTCGGGCCGGGCGCTCCTGCCCCCCGACTACACTGCGACCGAGGCTGACGCAGCCCTGGCCCACGACCCGGGGCACCTCTCCTCGGTGCGGGACGGCCTCTACTGCGACGAGGACACGCCCCACTACGACGGCATCGAGCTCTTCGCCATGCTCTCCGCCTCGTGCGCGGTCTCCGCGGCCATGTCCGCCGCGGCCGGAGAGCCCGGCTTCTCCTTGATGCGGCCCCCGGGCCACCACGCCGGCCGCCGCAGGGCAGCGGGTTTCTGCTATCTCAACAACCTGGCCATCGCGGTCTCGGTCCTTGGCCGGGCCCGCCCCTCCCTGCGCGCGGCCATCCTCGACATCGACGCGCACCACGGAGACGGCACCCAGGATATCATGCTCGGCAGGCCGGACGTCTTGTTCGTCTCCCTGCACCAGTCCCCCCTCTATCCCGGCACAGGCTTGCGCTCCGAAGGCAACTGCCTGAACTTCCCCCTGCCTCCCGGCACAGGGGAGGCCGCTTACCTCGCGGCCCTCGAGAAGGGCCTTTCCTCCATCACGGCCTTCAAGCCGGACGTGCTCGCGGTGTCGGCCGGCTTCGACGCCTTCAGAGCCGATCCCATCGCCCAGCTCCGGCTCGAGAAGACGAGCTTCCGCCGTATCGGCGGCCTCATCGCCGGGGCCGGGCTCAAGCGCTTCGGCGTGCTGGAGGGGGGATACGCGCCGGACCTGCCGGTCCTCGTCGAGAACTTCCTCGAGACGTTCCTCTGAGACGGGGACTAGTCCGCTTCGAAGAGCTTCAACAGCCTCTTGCAGGCCACGATGTTGACCCACTTGTCGAGGCCCTGATTGTCGCGAAGGAGCCTCTCGAACTCCGCTGAGGGGAAGCGGAATATCTTCGCATCCGTCTCCGCGCGCACGCTGGCCGAGCGCGCGGCCTTGAGCAGGAACCCGATCTCGCCGAAGAAGTCGCCGGGCTTGAGCGTGCCGAGCTTGCGGGGCTTGGGACGACCGTTGCTCAGCAGCACGGAGACGCGGCCCGTGTAGACCACGAAGAAATCCTCGCCTTCCTCGCCCTCAGCCAGAATCTCCTGGCCCGCGGTCCACGCCTCGAGCGTGATGGTGGGCAGGCTCATGAGCGCGTGCTCGAGCGCGCTGGTCTCGTCGAGCACCTCGTGAAGCTTGAGCGCGTCTCCGAGCCAATCGAGCGCTGCGGGCCTTATCGCGAGCTTCTTGGCTGTCCCCGGCATATCCAGCGCATCATACTAATTCGTGAGTCATGTCAAAAGAGAGCGGCCCTGCTCCAGGCCGGATACACAATGACATCAAACAACACTTTAAGATATATAAACAACCTCAATAGGTCTATAAAAACATAACATGACACTTAATACCACATTTTCTACACATTCCACTTGACGCTGTTGTGACATTTCTGATAAACTTGCTTGCGGGACGATTTCAGAACAAAAAACACCAGAAAAAAGTTCACACGTGAAAACGCCACAACTGGGAAATTCAATGCAGACAACACTCGCTCCAGCATACGTTACAGGACTGAGCGAAGGTCTTGCTTCATTCACATATTCGCGCAATGGGAACGGGATCAACCTCCGTTTCACCATGAAGATGCAGGAACAGGACCGAGACCTGCTCTTCTCATTGATGATGTTCTTTGGGGTGGGGAACGTGTATCACTCAAAACCCAGAGACGACTCTCCGGCTGGCCGCGGCGGGAGCTGGTACTACTGCGTAACCAAGCTCAGCGACCTCGAGAGGCTTGTCCGGCACTTTGAAGCATACCCCTTAGCCGGCAGCAGGGCGCGCGCTTTTGAGGTATGGAAGCAGCTCTTCGAGCTCAAGCGCTCCCAGCGGACTTCCGATACCGAGGCTCTCTTCTCCCTGGCAGCAAGACTCTCCGAGCTGTCCAGACGCCGCACATCCACGCAAACAGCTTCGGACACTGAGGCATCATGACAGAAACCATCGTCATCGCGAACCAGAAAGGCGGGGTGGGAAAGACAACGACCACCATCAATCTGGCTGCAGGACTGGCGACTCTGGGGTATCCGACCCTGATGATTGACACGGATCCGCAGGGGAATGCCACCTCTGGCCTGGGCTTTGACAAGGTCGAGTTCAGTCCCAATATCTACAACGTCGTGGTAGAACTCACGCCTCTGGAAAAAACCATCAGGGCGACAACTGTCCCGAACCTCTGCCTGGTGGGCGCCAATTCCGACCTTTTGGGGTCAGAAATCGCCCTGGCAACAGCCATTGGCAGGGAAAGCAGGCTCCGCGGAGCACTTTCATCCATCCGAGACAAATTCAGGTTCGTCATCATCGACTGCCCGCCTTCCCTTGGCATCCTGACCATCAATGCCCTCAATGCCGCGGACAAAGTCATCATCCCTATCCAAGGAGAGTACTATGCCCTGGAAGGTCTTGCCCAGTTCGTGGAGACCATCAACCGGGTCCGCGACACGCTCAACCCGAAACTTGCTCTGGAGGGGGGACTGCTGACCATGTTCGACACGCGCATGCTCCTATCCAACCAGGTCAAAGATGAGGTGTCAAAATTCTTCGGCCCCTCTCTCTTCAACACTGTGATCCCCAGGAACATCCGCCTTGCCGAAGCCCCTGGCTTTGGCCAGTCGATTTTCCAATACGATCCGAAGTCGCGCGGCGGGCAGGCCTACCTGGCCTTGGCGCAGGAGTTCCTGTCCAGACGCGACCTCAAGCCTCAGACCGTAGTCGATGCCCCGCAGACCGAACTGGCCGTTGAACCGCAAACCACTGGAGAGTGAGCCATGAGACAAGCACTAGGGAAAGGACTCGACGCGCTGCTGCCCAAGATCCAACAGGCGCCGGACCAGGCACCGAAGCCGTTCAAGGTCCCGATTGGAAAGATCCGGCCCAATCACATGCAGCCCCGCAAGAACTTCGACCCCGAGCGGTTGAGCGAGCTTGCTGCCACCATCAAGGAATACGGCATCGCCCAGCCCATTGTCGTGACCTATGATGAGAGCAGCAAGACCTATGAGATCGTGGCTGGAGAGCGGCGCTTGCGCGCAGCCGAACTGGCGGGCCTGAAGGAAGTGGATGTGGTGGTCCGCTCTGTTGACACGGACCGCAAGCGTCTTGCCCTGGCGCTCATCGAGAACCTCCAGCGTGAAGGCCTCAACCCCATCGAGGAAGCTCACGGCTATCTGCGACTCATGAAAGAGGCGCAGATCAACCAGTCCCAGCTCACGTCTCTCGTCGGCAAGTCGAAGTCCGCCATCTCCAACACGCTCCGGCTGCTCGAGCTACCTGAGGATATGCAGAAGGCTCTTGAATTCGGACGCATCACCGAAGGCCATGCCCGAGCCCTGCTGATGGTCGCAGATCCGATGGAAAAACAAAGACTTTTTGCCATGCTGCTCGAGCACAAGATGTCGGTCCGCGAACTCGAGGACCTTGCACGCAGTATCCAAGACGCTCCGGCACAGGCCCCTGCGCCTGTCAAGAGATCGACCTCCGGGCCGAGCAAAGAGAAGTCTCCTGAGATCCGTGACATGGAGAACAACCTCCAGCACCTCCTTGGCACCAAGGTCGAGATCAAGACGCGCAAGGACCCTTCAGCAGGCACCATCTCTATCCACTACTACTCGACCACGGACTTCGACCGCATCCTCGATATACTAAATAAATGATTATATTTACAGCATTATTTGCATCATCGCTCCTGCTTGCGCCAGACTCCATGGCGCAGGAAGAAGAACCGGTGCCAGCAGTGTCAACGCAGTCGTTCCTGCCCACCTACCTGTCATTGTCTCCCAACATCAATGACTTCACCAGGTTCGCGGACGGCGGCTCGGACGCCAACTGGTACGTGGGCTACAACAACGCGTGGATCGTGAGACTGCCCGCTGCTCCGGCCGGGGATTTCAGCCGCGCCTTCATCGGCGCCAAGCTCGGCCGCGCCAAGACCCGGCCGAGCGAGAACAGACCCTGGGTCCGCGACCTCATCCCCGGCAAGGTCTACATGGCGGTCTCGCCCACCCCGGCCTTCAACAACAAGCAGACCTTCTTCCTCGTGGAAGCAGCCGACATCCCGGCTGAGCCTGATCCCTCGGCCAGCGTCGACGGCATCGGCTCCTCGGAGTGGTTCTGGGCCGAGGTCCCCCTGGACCGCATCTCCTTCACCGGACCCAACTACCTCATCGTGTATTCCGCGACCCAGTATTTCCAGAGCTCCTCGAGCTCGCCCATCCTGGCCGCGGCTTCGGTGGACTCCTCTGCCCCGCGCGAGACCAGCGCCTGGAACAACCGCTCCATCTCGGGCGTGCCCCCGCGCAAGGGCTCCAACGCGCTCCAGACCGCCATCAACAACATCTCTCCGGCCCTGGTCATCAAGCTCGTGCCTCCCGTGACCAGCGAGGTCACGGTGACGGACATCACGGCCCGCAACCTCGCAAGCAGGTACCTCGTCGAGTTCTCGGCAGGGGGGGAGAACCTCGCCGAGGCCTGGGTGGAGACCTCCCAGGACCAGCTCGACTGGACGCGCACGGGCCGCATCCTCCGCAAGCCGCCCTACTCCTTCACCCTGCAGGCCTCCAAGATGCCGCCCTCGGCGAGCTACGTGCGAGGCGTGGCCCGCGACATCTGCGGCAACACCGGGCACAGCATCCCGGTCCCGCTCCCCTATGCCCCTCGATAAGCCGGGCCTGCGCGTCGGCGTGGTCGGCGCCACCGGCATGGTGGGCCGCGAGCTCCTCCACGTCCTCGACAAGACGCGCCTTCCCATCCGGGAACTCAGGCCCTACTCCTCCGGAAAGACCGGCAAGACCGTGCGGTTCCGGGGCAAGACCCTGGCCGCGCCTTCGCTCGAGCTCGAGGGACTCCGGTCCTGCGACCTCGTCTTCTTCGTGAGCAGCGACGAGGTCTCCAAGGAGCACGCGCCGGACCTGGCGCGCCGCGGCGTCTGGGTGATCGACGACAGCTCGGCCTTCAGGCTCGACCCCAAGGTGCCCCTCGTCATCCCCGAGGTCAATGCCCACGCCCTTTCCAAGGACCGCAGGCTCATCGCAGGGCCGAACTGCACCATGACTCCCCTGGCCGTGGCCGGCAACGCGCTCCACCGCTCCGCCTGCGTGACGGAGGTCCGGCTGGCCACCTACCAGGCCGTCTCAGGAGCGGGCAGGGCCGCCCTCGAGGAGTTCTTCCGGCAGACCGCCGGCCTGGGCAGGCTGAGCGCGGCGGACCGCGCGCCCGTGCTCCCGAAGCTCGCTCACTCCGCCCTCCCCAGGCCCATCGCCTGCAACGTCATCCCCCAGGTGGGGAGCTTCGACGCCGCCGGAGCTTCCGGCGAGGAGCGCAAGGTCGCGGCCGAGCTCCGCAAGGTCTGGGACGCGCCCCGTCTGAAGGTGAGCGTGACCGCGGTGCGCGTGCCCGTGGTGCGCGGCCACTCCATGTCCGCGTGGCTCACCTTCAAGACCCCGCTCTCCCCCGGCCGCGCCAGGAAGCTCCTGGCCAGGAGCCCGGGCCTCGTGCTCCACGCCGAGGGGGACTACCCCACGCCCGCGCTGGTGGGGGGCAAGGCCCCGGTCCATGCGGGCCGCGTGCGCAGGGGAGCCACGGACCGCGAGCTCTGCCTGTGGCTCTCCTTCGACAACCTGCTCAAGGGCGCTGCCCTCAACTCGGTGCAGATCGCAGAGGAGCTCTTCCGCCGGGGCTGGCTCTAGAAGAGCCTGACAGCGAGCCAGTAGGAGACGGCCGCTATGGCGGCCGAGGCCGGGATGGTCATGAGCCAGGCGAACAGGATCTCGCCGCCCACGCCCCAGCGCACCGCGGTGAAGCGCCGCAGGGACCCCACGCCCATGATGGCGCCTGTGATGGTGTGCGTCGTGCTTACCGGCACGCCCAGGGCCGAGGCGAAGTAGAGCGTCATGGCCCCGCCGGTCTCGGCGCAGAAGCCGTCCACGGGCCTCAATTTGGCCACCTTCTGGCCCATGGTCTTGACGATGCGCCAGCCTCCGAAGAGCGTGCCCAGGCCCATGGCCGCGTGGCAGGACAGCACCACCCAAAGGGGTACGTGGAACGTCGGCCCGATGAGCCCGGCGGAGAAGAGCAAGACCGTGATGATGCCCATGGTCTTCTGCGCGTCGTTGCCGCCGTGCCCCAGGCTGTAGAGCGCCGCGGAGAAGAGCTGGCCCTTGCGGAAGATGCCGTCCACCTTGGACGGCGCCGCCTTCTGGAACAAACGATACACCGCCACTCCGAGGAGCAATCCCATGACCAAGCCGAGCACCGGGGCCAGGAACATGAAGGACACGGTCTTAATGATCCCCTTCCAGACCAGGGCCGAGGTCCCGACCTTGACCAACGCGGCGCCGATGAATCCGCCCATGAGGGCGTGCGAGGAGCTCGTGGGCAGGCCCCAATACCACGTCAGGAGGTCCCAGATCGAGGCTCCCAGGAGGGTCGCCACGATGATGCTGCGGTCCACGATGGTCGGGTCCACGATGCCCTTGCCCACGGTGTTGGCCACGTGGAGCTCGAAGACCAGGAACGCGATGAAGTTGAAGAACGCGGCCCAGACCACGGCCTGCTTCGGGGTCAGGACCCTCGTCGAGACCACCGTGGCGATGGAGTTGGCCGAGTCATGGAACCCGTTGATGAAGTCGAAGGCCAGCGCCAGCCCGATGATGAGGATGAGCCCGATATCCATCGCCTATCCTTGCTTGGCGAGGATGCCCTCGATCGTATGGGCGACCTCCTCGCACTTGTCGATGCCGCGCTCCACGGCCTCGAAGCAACGGTCCCACTTGAGGGCCTCCATCGGCTCCGTGTCGCCGGCGAAGAGGTTCCCGATGGCCTTGGCGAGGAGCGCGTCTCCCTCGTTCTCCAGGCGGTTGACCTCGATGCAGTGGTCGAGCACGCGCCGAGACTTGTCGGCGGAGCTGAAGCACGAGACGGCCTTCTGGACGGCCACGGACGCCTCGGCCAGGACGTGGACGAGCTCCGCGAGCTCAGGCCGGCAGGAGGAGATGCGGTAGAGCCTCATCCTGTTGGAGATGCTCTGGATGATGTCTACGATGTCGTCGAGCTCGCTGGCCAGGGCGTGGATGTCCTCGCGGTCGAAGGGAGTCACGAAGGTCCTGTTGAGCTTGTCCTTGATCTCATGGGTCGTGATGTCCGCCTCGTGCTCGAGGTCCCGCAACTGGTCGAAGAGCGGAGACTCCAGGTCCCAGTTCCGGACGAGATCCTGGAACATGGCCGCGGCCTTGACCCCGGCGTCGGCCTGCACGGTGAACAACTCGTAGAACTTCTCTTCCTTGGGGATGAGGCTGAATGCCATGTCTGATCTCCTATGCCGCCGTTTGAGCCGACTGCCCGCCCGAGCCCTCGGAATGATGCCTGATGTCCCGGGCTTGGACCATGAAGATGACGTCCTCGGCGATGTTGGTCGCGTGGTCCGCGATCCTCTCGAGGTTCCTGGCGATGAGGATGGACTCCATGCCGCCTTGGATGGCTGCGGGGTCGGCCTTCATGCGCTTGAGCAGCTCGTCGAAGACCCTGCCCTTGAGCCGGTCCTCCTCATCGTCCCGCGCGATCACGCTCCTAGCGAGGGCGACCTCGCGGCGCGAGAAGGCGTCCAGACTGTCTTGGAGCATCGTGGCCGCCAATTCTACCATTCGCGGAAGGTCTCCGAGCGGGATCGGCGCCTGCTCCAGCAGAAAGCGTCCGGTCTCGCCGATGTTGACCGCCTGGTCGCCGACGCGCTCGAGGTCCGAGTTGATCTTGAGGCACGCGGCGATGAGCCTGAGGTCCGTGGCGGCCGGCTGATGCAGGGCCAGGAGCTTGAGGCAGCGCTCATCGATCTCGATGTGCAGGCGGTTCACCCGCTCCTCCATCGCAAGGAGTTCCGCGGTCGCGCGCTCGTCGCGGCCCGCCACCACCCGCATGGCCCGCCGGAGCATCTCCTCGCAGAGGCCCCCCATGCCCAGCACGGCCCCGCGCAACTCTTCGAGCTCCAAGTCGAATTGTCTCTTCATCGCTCCCTCACCCGAACCTGCCTGTGATGTAATCCTCCGTCTTCTTGTCGGACGGCTTGGTGAAGATCGTGTCCGTCGGGCCCACCTCCACGAGCTCCCCCATGAGCATGAACGCCGTCCGCTCCGAGACCCGGGCCGCCTGCTGCATGTTGTGCGTCACGATGCACAGGGTCAGGGTCTTCTTGATCTCGAGGAGAAGCTCCTCGATGCGGCCGGTCGCGATGGGGTCCAGGGCCGAGCATGGTTCGTCGAGCAGCAGGGCCCTGGGCTCCACGGCCAGGGCCCGCGCGATACAGAGACGCTGCTGCTGGCCGCCCGAGAGCCCGACCCCGGGGGCCTTGAGCTTATCCTTGACCTCGTCCCATAGCGCCGCCGCCCGAAGGCTGCCTTCAACCTTCTCCGCGACCAAGGCGCGGTCCCGGACGCCGTTGAGCACCAGGCCGGCTGCCACGTTGTCGAAGATGCTCATGGACGGGAAGGGGTTGGGGCGCTGGAAGACCATGCCCACCTGCCTGCGCAGCAGGACCGGGTCGAGGCCCATGACATCCCGTCCGTCGAGCAGGATCTCCCCTTCCAACGTGGCCCCGGGAAGGACCTCGTGCATCCTGTTGAGGCAGCGGATCAGGGTGGACTTCCCGCACCCGGAAGGGCCGATGATGGCCGTGACCTGGCGCTCGAGGATCTGGAGGCTGACGGACCGCAGCACGAGCGGCCCGCCGTAGCCCGCGGCCAGGCCGCGGACTTCCAGGGTCGCCCGCTCCGGAACGACCGTCCCCGGCGCGGCAGCGTGCTGCGGCGGCTTCTCAGTCAACACGATCAACGCTCCCCTCCTGACGCCGGCCTCAGAAATAGGCGGGCAGAGACGTTGACGCCCAGGACGAAGAACATCAGGACCAGGGCCGCTGCCCAGGCCTGCTGATGCCACTCCTTGTAGGGGGAGATGGCGCACGTGAAGATGGTGTGCGGGAGGGTGGCGATCGGATGCAGGAGGCCGTTGTCCCAGAAGCGGTTCCCGAAGGCCGTGAAGATGAGCGGCGCAGTCTCTCCGGCGATGCGCGACATGGCCAGGAGCACGCCTGTGAGCACCCCCGGAGCGGCCGTGGGCAGGACCACGCGCAGGATGACCTTCCATTGCGGGATCCCCAGGGCGAGCGCGGCCTCGCGCACGGTGTGGGGCACCAGGCGCACGAACTCCTCCGTGTTTCTCAGCACCACCGGGATCATGATCAGGGCGAGCGCCACGCTTCCCGATAGGGCGCTGAAGCGCTTGGCCGGGACCACGATGAGGGTGTAGGCGAAGACGCCGATGACGATGGACGGCACGCCGTTGAGGAGGTCCGCGGCGTAGCGGACCAGGGCCCCGGTCCGGTTCTGTCCGAACTCGGCCAAATACACGCCTCCCAGGACCCCGATCGGACCGCCCAGGAGGGTCGCCAACCCCACCACCTTGGCCGAGCCCACGATGGCATTGGCGATCCCGCCCCCCGGCTCGCCCACAGGCTTGGGCAGGTTCACCAGAAAGGACCACCTGACCGCCCCTGCTCCCTGCCAGGCGATGTAGCCCAAGATGAAGAGGAGCGCACCCATCCCGACCGCGGCACAGCAGGCGGTGAGGCCGAAGCAGGCCGCATTGATGAGTTTGCGCCGCCTATAGCCAGGGGTCACGCGCGTCTCTCTAGAAGCCCGATCATGGCGCGCGCCGCGGCATTGACCACCAGCGAGATCCCGAGCAGGACCAGACCGATGGCGATGAGGCTGTGGAGATGCTCGTCGCTCGAAGCCTCGGCCAGCTCATTGGCGATGACCGAGGCCATGGAATATCCAGGGGCCAGGAGCGACGCCTTGATCTGCGGGGTATTGCCGATGACCATGGTCACCGCCATGGTCTCACCCAGGGCTCGTCCCAGGGCCAGGAAGACCGCGCCGGCGATGCCGGGCCTGGCATAGGGGAGGCTCACCTTCATCACCGTCTCCCACCTGGTGGCGCCCAGGGCGAGCATGGCCTCCTTCAAAGACCTTGGCACGGCCAGGAGAACCTCCCTGCTGATGACCGTGATGTAGGGCAGGACCATGAGCGAAAGGATGAGCCCCGCGGTCAGCATGCCGACCCCGTAGGGTTCTCCCTGGAACAGGGGCAGCCAGCCAAGCCCTGCCGTCAGTCCGGGCTCCACCGCCCGGACCACGGGCACGAGCACGAATATCCCCATGAGGCCCAGGATCACGCTCGGCACCGCGGCCAGGAGCTCGATGATGAAGGCGCAGATCTCGGCGACTCGCTTGGGAGCGAGCTCCACCAGGAAGATCGCGCAGCCCACCCCGATGGGAACGGCCAGTAGGAGCGCCAGGCCCGATGAGACCGCGGTCCCGTAGATGAACGGCAGGGCGCCGTAGACCTCCCGCACCGGGTCCCAGGTGCTCGACCACAAAAACGACCAGCCGAACTGCTTCCAAGTCAATGCCGAGTTGACGGCCAATTGCCAGGTCAAGACCGCCGTGACCGCCACGACCGAAAGCCCGACACCGGTCAGGCCGCGTTGGAACCAGGCATCCCCGGGCCGAGGCCTTCGAAGGCCTCGGCCCGGGGACCGGACGACAGGAGCTGCGGCCGGGGTCACTGGACGGTTTGGACCGCCTTGGCCACCATGGCCTTGACATCCGCAGGCAGGGGGGAGAAGCCCAGCTCAGCAGCGCGCTTCTGGCCCTCTTCGAGCATCCACGAGAGGAACTCGCGCAGGACCGCGCCCTTCTCGCCAGGGTTCTTCTGGTAGACCAGAAGCCACGTGTACGTGGAGATGGGATAGGCCCCGGGATTGGGGGAGTCCGTGATGGAGACCCGGAAGTCCGCCGGCATCTTGAGTCCGGCCGCGGCAGCGGCGATGCTCTCCACGCCCGCCTTCACGAACTTACCAGAGGCGTTCTTCACGGCCCCGTAGGAGATGTTGTTCTGCTTGGCGTAGACCAGCTCCACGTAGCCGATGGAATTCGGAGTCTGGATCACCAAACCGGCCACGCCCTCGTTGCCCTTGGCTCCCAGGCCCGTGAGCCAGTTGACCGAGGCCGCGCGTCCGACCTTCTTGTCCCACTCCTTGCTCACCTTGGAGAGGTAATCCACGAAGCAGTAGGTCGTGCCCGAGCCGTCGGAGCGATGCACCACGGTGATGGGCATGTCCGGCAGCTTGGCATCCGGATTCTCCTTCTGGAGGGCGGGGTCGTTCCAGCGCATGATCTTCCCCATGAAGATGCCGGCCAGGATCTCGCCCGTGAACTTGAGGTCGCCGTTGCCGGGCAGGTTGTAGACCGGGACCACCCCGCCCAGCACGGTCGGCAGATGCAGGAGCTTGCCGTCGACTTTGAAGAGCTGCTTGTCGGTCATGGGCGCGTCCGTGGCGCCGAAATCCACGGTCCGGGCCGTGATCTGCCTGATGCCGCCTCCCGAGCCGATGGACTGGTAGTTGATCTGCAGGTCGGGCTTGACCTTGTTATAGTCGTCAAACCACTTGGAGTAGATGGGGTAAGGGAACGTGGCCCCGGCCCCGTTGAGCGTCGAGACTCCGGCGGCCGCAGGATGCGCGGCCAGCGCGACGACGACGACTGCCTTGAAGATGTTTCTCATGGTCGGTTCCTCTCTGCGCGATATTGTCTTATTTCCGCGTGACATGGCGGTGACACCGGATCAGAATTTCAGGCTGACGTCGCCCTGATAGCGGCGCACGGCCTTGTTGTCGGGCAAGAACTGGGTATCGATGGTGTCGACGTTGAAGTACTTGGCCTTGAACACCATCCACTCCGCCGGCGCGTACGCCAGCCAGGCGATCTGGCCCTGCTGGTTGGTGCCGCCGTCTCCGAAGTCCGAGTCAGCGGCATCGGCCACCGTGACGTCCGTCTGCGAGTATTTCTGGAAATAGGCCGCTTCCCAAGTCCCGGGCATTTTGGCCTCGCCGATGATGGCTCCGTACTGGTAGCCGTCCCTTGCCGACGGGCAGGTGTTGGCCGCGGCGCAAGCCGCGGTGCCGTCCAGGCCCACGGACCGGACGTTGCGCGCCAGGGTGGCCTGGAGACGCACCGGGGTCTGCCTGAACCAGCCAGAGAGCTGTCCTGTGAGCTCCAGGACCCCGAAGCGGTTGGCCAGGACCCCTCCCACGCGGCGGTTGCCGTCCTGCACCGCCGCCGCCCCGAGGGAACTCCGGTTGACGTCGCTCCAACTGTGGTAGGCGGCCGCCGCCTTGAACCTGGTGTCGAAGGGCAGCCGCGTCTCGCCGCCCACCTGCTGGGAGAAGAGCCATTGGTCCTTGCCGCTGTTGGAATCCTCGTCCGCCACGACTTGCATGGCGTTGGCAAAGACCGTGAACCCCGGCGGCAGGAGCCACTCGATCCCCTCGCCGAAGCCTTCCGGGTTCCAATCATCGTCCCACAGCAGGTCCGAGCTGTAGAGCCGCCAGAGGCAGTTCGGCATGCGTCCGGCTTGAAGATAGAAGCTGCCGTCTCCCTCCTGGGACACGATCGGGGACCACCGCAGGTAGGCCTGGTCGATGTAGATGCCCTTCTGGCTGGAGAGGTTGTCCGCGCTCTGGTTGGTCGAGACCTGCTCTCCCGTGCCCGAGGCCAACCGGGCATTGACCGAAAGCTCCCAGGGCAGGAGCGCTTCCATGCCCAGGCGCAGGCGATAGCGCAGCCGGTTGCGGCCGTTCAGGCCGGGCCCGCGCTTGGCGCTCACGTCGTGCCGCAGGCGCAGGTCTCCGTTGAAGCTCAGCCGCTGGAGGTACTCGAAGAACTTGGTGTCCGGGGTCTTCATCCGGTACTTCTCGAACCACATCTGCTGCGCGGACGCTGTGCCCGCGCAGAGCAGCGCCGCGACCAGCGCGGCCGGCCATCGTGCCTTTTTCATGCCGTTGCTCTCTCCTTTCATTGCTTCCATTTGCAGGCAATATGGAAGGAAAGAACCCTGTGCCTTGGGCATGGCGCCCAGGCAACCTCTGTGTGAACTCAGCGCGACAGCCGACGAGCGCTCAGCGTCTGAGGGGGAGAGTGAACCGGAGCACGGCACCGCCTTTAGGCAGGTTCTCCGCCCAGACGCGGCCGCCGTGGGCTTCCACGATGTGCTTGACGATGGACAGGCCCAGGCCCGTGCCGCCGAGCTCGCGGCTGCGCGCCTTGTCCACTCGGTAGAAGCGCTCGAAGATGCGAGGCAGGTCCTCGGCCAGGATGCCGGGGCCGGTGTCCGCGACCGAGACCTCGAGCTCCTCGACCCCGGTCTCTGCCGCGACCGTCACGGAGCCGCCCTCCTTGTTGTACTTCACCGCGTTGTCGAGGAGGTTGCGCAGGACCTGGGCCAGCCTGGTCTTGTCGGCCGCCACGGGGGGGGCACCGCCGTCTTGGACGGTGATCGAGATCTTCCTGCGCTCGGCCAGGAAGCGCAGGCCGGCCGCGGTCTCGCGGGCGACCTCCAGCACGTCGACCAAGGAGAGCCTCAGGGGCGCCCGCCCGGACTCGATGGCCGAGAGTTCCAGGAGGTCGTCGACCAGGGCGGAGAGCCGCTCGGCGTCCTTCTCGATGGTCTCCAGGAACTCGACGCGGTGCGCCGGGTCGTCCATGCCGCCCGAGAGCAGGGTCTCGGCGAAACCCCGAATCGTGGTCAAAGGGGTCTTGAGCTCGTGCGAGACATTGGCCACGAACTCGCGGCGCGCCCGCTCCAGGCCGCGCAGCCTGGTGATGTCGTGGAGCACCAGGAGCGCACCGATCCTCCTCTCTCCGGAGCGCAGGGGCACGGCATGGGCCTCGAAGAGCCTCTCGCCGTCGGCCGCCACGGAGACCTCCTCCACTGCCGCCGCGCCGCCGGAAAGGATGCTCGCCGCCAGCTCAGCCAGCCGCGGGTGGCGCACCACTTCCACGAAGGACCGGCCCACGAGACCGGCCGCCCCGCCGTCGAAAAGCCCGCAGAACGCCGGGTTGGCGGCCGTGATGTGTCCTCCGGGGTCCACCGCGACCACGGCCTCCACCACGCTCTGGAGGATGGCCTCGAGCTCGGCCTTGTCCAGGGAAAGATCCGCGACCGCTCCCTGGACCTGGGCAGCCAGCCGGTTGAGGGCCGCTCCCAGGCGGGCGTGCTCGTCCATGGGCAGGTCCGGCACACGGGCCGCGTAGTCGCCCGCCGAGAGGCGCGCCGCCACCCCGGCGATCTCGTCCAGGGGCCGGCTCAACGAACGCGCCAGGAACAAGGCAGCCACCACGCCGGCCAGCATGAACCCGAGGGACACGACCAGGACCATGCGCCGAAGCTTGGCGACCTGCCCGTGGACCTCGGTCAGCGGCATGGCGACCCGCACCGCGCCCCAGCCGGGGACGGACGACGCCACATAGAGCATGTCCGTGTCCAGGGTCTCGCTGTGGCGAAGACTGGACCCCTGACCCCCGCGCAGGGCCGCGTAGATCTCCGGCCGGTCGTGGTGCCTCTCCAGCGACGAGAGCCGTTCGAACGGCACTCCCGAGTCCGCCACCACGACGCCGTCCGCCGCGACCATGGTGACCCTCATGCCCAGGGCCCGGGACTGGAGCAGCGAGAGCTCCTGGAGGCGCGGGTCGGGCTTCCTGGCCGCGGAAGCTTTGCCGGCCTGCTGGGCCGCCATGCGGCAGTGCGTCGCCAACTGCTCGCGCAGGTCCTCCACGCGGAAGCGCCGGAGCTCCCGAGTCAGGAGCATGCCCGTGGCCAGCGTCGCCAAGGAAAGGAGGCCGCAGAACGCCAGGGCGAGGCGGTGCCGGAAGCGGCTCATCAGTCCAGGTCGAGCCGGTAGCCCACGTTCTTGATGGTCACGATCCTGCCTGCTTCGCTCCCCAGCCTCCGGCGCAGGCGCGCGATGTGCTGGTCCACGGTCCGGGTGTCGATGTCCATGGAGCGGTCGTAGCCCCAAATCTTCTCCAGGAGCTCGTCACGGTTGAGGACCTTGCCCTTGGCCAGGAAGAGGCACTTGAGGAACTCGAACTCCTTGGCCCGCAGCGGGAATGGCCTGCCGTTGAGCCTGCCCTCATGGCGGTCGAGGTCGAGCTCGAGCTTGCCGGCGCGCAGCACGGCGCGGGCCTCTTCCGCCGGCGCCGCGCGCCTCAGGATGGCCTTCACGCGGGCCAGGACTTCCCGGACCGAGAAAGGCTTGGTGACATAGTCGTCGGCGCCCAGCTCCAAGCCCAGCACGCGGTCGACCTCCTCGCGCCGCGCCGTGAGCATGAGGATGGGCGTCTTAGCGTCCCTGCGCACGGTCTTGCAGAACTCGAAGCCGTTGAGCTTTGGGAGCATCAGGTCGAGGATGACCAGGTCGGGCTTCTCGCGTCGGAAGGCCTCCAGCCCCGCCTCCCCGTCCGCCGCGGCCGCGACCCTATAGTCTTCCTTCTCCAGGTTGTAGCGGAGAAGCCGGGTGATGTTGGCCTCGTCCTCGACGATCAGTATCCTCGCAGCCGCCATGCCTAGTCCAGGGGCTCGAAGCAGCTCGCGCACCGGTGGTACTTGTCGAGCCGCTCGACCTTGAGGTCGAACTCGCGGGAAAGCCGGCCGTCGAACTTCAAAAGCTCGTCGAGCCGTTCGAGCTTGGCCTCGAGGTCTCCGTTCTCCGCCTTGACCTCGTTCTCGTACTCCCAGAAGGTGGAGAGGGGGTGCGGCGCGCGGCTGCCGATGCGGAAAGCGAAAAGGTGGTCAAGGGAGGGCTCAAGGGAGCCTTTTCCGAGGTCCACCCGGAACTTGTCCTTCTCGTAGAGGCAGATGATGGGGCCCGCGGTGATGCGGCCGGCCACGCCCCGGCCGAGCTGGCGCTCGATGGCGTAGGACATCTCGGGCTCCACGTGGCGCTCGAGGATGTCGCGGATGGCGGTCTCGGAGAAGTGCACCACGTCGTGGCGGCTCTCCTCGCGCACGATGCGCTCCAGACGGCCGGAGGAGAACTCCGAGCGGTAGAGGAGCCCGCCCTGGTGGAAGCCCGGACCCTTGTACTGCAGGTAGACCCGGGCTCCACCGCCCTTATAGCGCAGGCGCAGGCTCGCCCCCTTGCGCAGGAGAGCGAGGTCCTTGGTGTCGAGGAACTGGTCGAAGAAGGAGAGCGTGCCCTCGTGGCGGGCGCGCTTGAGCTTGAGGAGGAACTTCCTCAGGTCCTTGGCCTCGTCCGGGACCACGCGGCGCTTGGACTCGATCTCCACGCGCCGCTGGTCTCCGACACCCAAGCGGCGGCAGATGGACCAGGCGTCCGGCTTTCCGCCTCGGGTCATGCGTTCCGGCCGGGGCTAGCGGTAGAGCCCGACGACCTGCGGCAGGGTCTCGTTCAGACGCTCGGCCACCACGCCCAGGAACCTGCGGTAGAGCTCGTAGCCGAGCTCGTGGTCCTTCTCGGCCTTGGCCCGGAGGCACTTGCCGTCGAACCTGAGGGCCAGCACCGGCTCCATAACGCGGGCCGAGAAATGCCAGCGGTAGGGCGCCACGAGCCAGGACCAGCCGAGGAGGCTGTTCTCGTCCACGGTCTGGACCACGGCCGTCTCCTTGCGGGTGCGGGGGAGCTCCAGCGCGACCCGGCCCTGCCGGATGAGGTAGAACTCCTCGGCCGGCTCGTCGATGCGGAACATGTAGTCCCCGCGCTCGAAGCGGGCGTTCGCCGCGCAGCCGGCAAGGAGGTCGAGATGGGCCTCCGGCAGGTCGTGCAGCAGGTTCTGCTTCTTCAAGATGGGCTTCAGGGTCGTCTTCATCGTGGCTCCTCCCGGCCGTGTCCGGCCGTTACGCTTTAAAGTGTAGGATTACCCGCGGGCCCTCTTCAACCGGTCCACGAGCCCGCCGCGCTTGAGAAGCGCCCGGCAATCGCCCCGGTGCTTCGAGAGGTTCTTCCTGAGGTAGCTGATGTGGCGCTCGATGACCTCGGCGTAGACGTCCTTGTCCACGCTCCAGCGCTCGCGGAAGTGCGGCCTCATGTACCGGTGCACCCCGCCGAGCTCGCCCTCGAGCCTGAAGCGGGTGACGTCGTAGAACTTGATGGTCTTGGCCAGGAGGTCGTACTCGTCCTTGAAGCCCGAGATCCGGCCCTCCTGGAACTCGTAGAAGAGGAAGAGCAGCTTCTCGAGGTAGCAGCGGTCCGCCATCTGGCCGAGGATGTCGCCCGCGCCGAGCATCCGCCCCAGGAGGCCCGCGTTCTCGGACTCGAAGGCCACGCCGTCGATGGCGATGTGCAGGCCCGTGCAGCCGAGGATCGAGGCGCAGGCCGGGCTGAAGTCGGAGGGGAACCCGCGCTTGGCGCAGTACGCGGCCATGAACCGCGCGCTGCGGTCCACGTGACAGTCCGTGTACTTGGCGCCCGTGCCCTCGCGGTCGGATTCCTCCTGGATGTAGCCCGTGTCGTGGGTCAGGGCGGCCACCAGACCCAGGGCCAGGTCGCGGTCCGTGAAGCGCTTGCCCTCCACGGCGGCCCCGTGCATGAGGCGGACCATGGCCAGCAGGGTGTCGGTCGTGTGCTGGAGGTCGTGGTACTCGGTGTTGCACGCCCGGTAGCCGGGGTAACGCCCCGCGAAGAGGCCGCGGATGTCCGTGAAGACCGTCTTGAGCCCCTTGACGTCCGCCTTCGGGGAGATCAGCCGCACGAGGTGCGCGATTTCGAGCCAGACCGCGTCCGGATCCGCCATGCTGACGAAATCCTCCATCGTGGGCGCGGCCTTCATGGCTCAGGTTTTGGGACGGATGACCTCCGCCCCGAAGTGGGGGACCAGGGCGGGCGGGATGACGACCGAACCGTCGGCCTGCTGGCAGTTCTCCAGCAGCGCGGCGAAGAGCCTTCCGACCGCCACGCCGCTGCCGTTCAAGGTGTGGACGAACTCCGGGTCGGTCCCGGGCCCGCGGCGCAGCCGGGCCTCCATGCGCCGGGCTTGGAAGTCGCCGCAATCCGAGCAGGACGAGATCTCCCGCCACTTTCCCTCGCCCGGCATCCAGACCTCGAGGTCGTAGGTCTTGCGGGAGGAGAACCCCATGTCCCCGGTGCACAGCGCCACCACGCGGTGGGGGATGCCGAGGGCCTCCAGGACGGCCTCCGCGTCCGCGGTGAGGGACTCCAGGGCCGCGAGGGACTCCTCGGGTCTGGTGATCCATACGAGCTCCACCTTGTCGAACTGATGGACCCGGATGAGGCCGCGCACGTCCTTGCCGTAGGAGCCGGCCTCGAGCCTGAAGCAGGGGGTGAAGGCCATGAACTTCAGCGGCAGGACCGCGGCGTTGAGGATCTGCTCCCGCACGAGGTTGGTCAGCGGGACCTCGGCCGTGGGGATGAGGAACATGTCCTTGTTGCCCTCTTCCTCGCCGGTCGTGGTCTTATAGAGGTCAGGCTCGAACTTCGGTAGCTGGCCGGTCCCCTCGGCGATCTCGCGCTTGACGAGATAGGGCGGCCAGATCTCCTCGTAGCCCTTGGCCGCGTGCCGCTCCAGCATGAAGGAGATGAGCGCCCGCTCGAGCCGCGCGCCGGCCCCTCGCAGGAGGGCGAACCGCGAGCCCGAGAGCTTGACCGCGGCCGCGAAGTCCAGGATCCCCAGCTTCTCGCCCACGGCATGGTGGTCGAGGGCCTTGAACGCCGGGGAAGGGGGAGCCTCGCCGCCGCGGACCACCTTGTTGTCCTCCGCGCCCTTGCCCAGGGGCACGGACTCGTGCGGGAGATTGGGGATGCCCATGGCCGCGCCGCGCACGGCTTCGGCCAGGGGCTTCAAGCCGGTCTCCCCGGCGTCGAGGTCCTTCTTGAGCGCCCCGACCTCGGCCTTGAGGGACTCGGCCAGCGCGGCGTCCTTGGCCGCCATCGCGGCCCCGATCTTCTTGGACTGCGCGTTCCTCCGGCCCCGGAGCTCCTCGACGACCGCGAGCTTCTTGCGGTACTCGGCGTCCTTGGCGATGAGCTCCTCGAGGGCGGGCAGGTAGCGGCCTCCCCTGTCCTTGATGCCGCGGCGCGCGGCTTCCGGGTCCTGGCGGATCGAGCGAAGGTCTAGCATAGGGCTACTCCGTGACGTTGACGCGGCTTTCCAGGGTCTGGATCTCTTCCTTCACCCCGCGGTGCGGCTCCACCATGACCTGGAGCCGCAGCTCAAGGATCCGGTAGCCCGCCTTCCTCATCCGCGCCGCGTAGAGCCGGAGCAGGGTGGTCGGATCGAGGCTGGCTTCGATCGTCTGGTGGGGACCGATCCTGGGGACGCGCTTCTCCTCCACGACGAAGGGCACGACCCACGGGGCGCGGGCGACGGCCTCGGCGTCGGCGCCCACGGCCGCCAGCCGCGCCGAGAGCGCGTAGCGCAGCAGGACTCCCTCCGCCGGAGCGGGGGCGGCGTTGCGCACCTTGACCCGCGCCCGCACCCGGGCCTTGAGGCTGCCCCCGGGAAGGGAGAGCCCGGCCACGTCCGCGAACCGCCGGGCCGGCGGAAGGCCCTGGCTGGCCTGCCACTGCGCGCCGTCGAGCTTGATCTCCGCCCGCGCCGGCGCCCCCCACAACGCGGCGCAGGCCAGCAGGACCGCCAGCAGGCTATGCCGCATCGGGCTTGGGAGGGGGGGTCGCGGGCGCCGCGGGCGGCTCGATGATGGCCACGGGCGCGACGCGGGCGACCCGGTCTCCTTCCTCGAGGCGCACGAGCCTCACGCCCTGCGTGTTGCGTGAGATGGTCTTGATGTCCCGGCACCGCAGGCGGACGGCCTTTCCCTTCTCCGTCATCACCATGAGGTCCTCGTCGTCGGTCACGAGCTTGACGCCGATGACCGAGCCGTTGCGGTCCGTGGCCTTGATCGTGATGACCCCTCCTCCTCCGCGGTGCTGGCCGCGGTACTCGGAGAGCTCCGTCCTCTTGCCGTAGCCGAACTCGCAGACCGTCAGCAGGGACTTCTTGGCGTTGGGAGCGCAAGCCTCCATGCCCACCACCTGGTCGCCCTCGCCGAGCCGGATGCCCCGCACGCCCTTGGCGCCGCGGCCCATGGCCCGGACGTCTCCCTCCGGGAACCGGATGGACATGCCGTCTTTGGTGGCGATGAGGATCTCGTGGCTGCCGCCCGTGTGCTGGGCCTCGACCAGGACGTCTCCCTCCTCGAGGCCGATGGCGATGATGCCGCTGCGGCGGATGTTCTCGAAGTCCGCCAGCGGGGTCTTCTTGATGGTGCCGTTCCTGGTGCACATGACCAGGAAGGTCTCCTTGCCCTTCTTCTCGTCGAAGGAGCGGATCGAGATCGTCTCGGTGATCCTCTCCTCTCCGGAGATCGACAGGAGGTTGACCGCGGCCCGGCCACGGGAGGCCCGGCCCGCCTCGGGAACCTCGTAGGCCCGCAGGGCGAAGACCCTGCCGCGCGAGGTGAAGAAGAGGAGCGTCGCGTGGGTGTCCGTGGTGAAGAAGTGCTCGATCCACTCCTCCTCCCGGACCTCCGCGCCCATGATGCCCTTGCCGCCCCGGCCCTGGGCCTCGTAGGTCGCCAGGGGGATGCGCTTGATGTAGCCCTGGTTGGAGATGGAGATGACCACCTCCTCCTTGGCGACGAGGTCCTCGAGCGTCATCTCCGCGGCGTCGCTGGTGATCTGGGTCTGGCGCTTCTTGCCGAAGGCCTCCTTGACGGCCTCGAGCTCCTTGACCACGATGGCCAGGACCTTCTTGACGTCGGCCAGGATGGCCTTGAGCTCGCCGATGCGCTTGACGAGGGCGTCGTGCTCCGCCTGGATGTCGTCGACGGAGAGCTTCGTGAGCTGGTGCAGGCGCATGTCCAGGATGGCCTGGGCCTGCGTGCGTGTGAGGGCCAGCTCCGCGATGAGCCTGGTCCGGGCCTCGTCCGTGTCCCTGGACCCGCGGATGATCTTGATGACCTTGTCGATGTTCTTGAGCGCGATGAGGAAGCCGTCGAGGATGTGGCAGCGCTCCTGGGCCTTGCGCAGCTCGAACTTGGTCCGCCGCACCGTGACCGCCTTGCGGTGCTGGATGTAGTGGCCGAGCATGTCCCGCACCGGCAGGACCCGCGGCCGGCCGTCCACGAGCGAGAGGAGGATGACGCCCATGGAGGTCTCCATGGCCGTGTGCTTGAAGAGCTGGTTCAAGACGACGTTGGCGTTGGCGTCGCGCTTGAGCTCGATGACCACGCGCATGCCCTTGCGGTCGCTCTCGTCGCGGATGTCCGAGATGTCGGGGATCTTCTTGTCCCGCACGAGGTCCGCGATGGTCTCCAGCAGGGTCGCCTTGTTGACCTGGTAGGGGAGCTCGGTGACGATGATGGCCTGGCGGTTGCCCTTCAAGTCCTCGATGTCCGTGCGCGCCTGGATGTGCACCGAGCCCCGGCCCGTCATGAAATAGTCGAAGATGCCGGCCTTGCCGCGGACGATGCCGCCGGTCGGGAAGTCGGGACCCTTCATGATCTTCATGAGGTCCTTGGTCTCCATCCGCGGCTCCTTGACGAGCGCGATGGCAGCCTCGCAGGTCTCGGCGAGGTTGTGCGGCGGGATGGTCGTGGCCATGCCGACCGCGATGCCGGAGGAGCCGTTGACCAGGAGGTTGGGGAAGCGCGACGGCATGACCGTGGGCTCGACCGTCGTGTTGTCGAAATTGGGGACGAAGTCGACCGTCTCCTGCTCGATGTCGGCGAGCATCTCCTCGGCGATCTTGGAGAGGCGGCACTCGGTGTAGCGGTAGGCCGCGGCGGGGTCCCCGTCCACGGAGCCGAAGTTGCCCTGCCCGTCGATGAGCGGGTGCAGGAGCGAGAACTCCTGCACCATGCGCACCATGGCGTCGTAGACCGCGGAGTCGCCGTGGGGGTGGTACTTCTTCAAGACCTCGCCGACCACGCCGGCGCACTTGGAGTACTTCTTGTTGGAGGCCAGCCCCTCCGTGTGCATCGCGTAGAGGATGCGCCGGTGGACGGGCTTCAAGCCGTCGCGCACGTCGGGCAGCGCGCGGCCCACGATGACCGACATGGAGTAGTCGATGTAGGAGGCGCGCATCTCGGCGCCGATGTCGCGCGGGAGGATGTTCCCCAGGTTCTCGGGCATCATGCCCGGCGTCTCTGTCTTTCCTGTCATGGCTTCTCGCCTCTCAATTTATCATCGCTGAAGCGGGTTCTGCCGCCTGCCGCATCGGCAGACAGCATGTGCTTTCGAGATGATATCATTTCCAACTCGTCGGCTTCCCGCAGCCGTTCCACTCCGCGGGTCCTCCGGTCACGCCTTGCGCTTCAAGACGATCCCGATGCCGACGATGACGATCATCGACAGGACCGCGGCGCAGATGGTTTTCAAGAAGCTCCAGGGTCTGCCAAAGGCAAGCGAACGGCCGCCCGAGATGCTCTTTGCGGCGGGGTTTGGCCCAACTCCGTCACCTGCCTGACTGCCGGACGTGGCGCCCGATGCTTCCGGGTCGTCTCGTCCCTCGAAGGCAGCCAACCCGAACCTCTTGGCGGCCTTGCGAAGCTCGGGCAGCAACCTCGGGTCCAACCGTCTTGCAGACCGCAGGTCCGCAAGCACGATCTCTGGATTCCAGCCCAGCTCATGCCGGGCAAGGGCGCGGGCGAATAACGCCGCGGCCGACATGGGATCAAGCCGCACCGCCTTGTCCGCGTCCTCAAGAGCGCCGTCGAAATCCTTCCCGGACCGCCGCGCATGGCTCCTTGCCGCAAGGATTCGGGCGTTGTCCGGGTCCAAGGCCACCGCCTTGTCCAGGAGCCTGCGGCCCGCCTCATGGTCGCCAAGACCCAGCTTCCCCTCCGCCTCCCTCGCCAACACCGAAGCCTTGAGCCTGTTGCCATCCGTGAGTCCCGCTATGGCCGCTTGCTCAGGAACGAGAGGAGCCGTGGCGCCGGCTGGCCGTTCGCCGGCGCCGGCAGCTTCGTCCGGCCTTGCCTGCGAGCCGCCGGGAGCAGTTCCACCGCGCTTCGTCGCCACCCGGTCTTTCGTGAGCTGGTAGCACGAGTACGCCCCTTTGTTCGCGGGGTCCAACTCCACGGCGCGCCCGCACTCCCTGGCTGCGCCCGGCAAATCCCCCTGTCCTTGCAGGATGGTCCCGCGCAAGGTCCGCGCCGCGGATTCCCGCTTCGGCTTGCCTTGCGACAACGCCACCGCCTGGTCGACAAAGGGCATCGCGCGCCCCGGTTCCTCCACCTTCACGAGGGCCTTGCCCACCTCCAGCTGCGCCTTGAAGTTCTCCGGACGCTTCTGCCCGATAGTTTCGATCTTGGAGACTTCGGCTTCCTGGGCGGCTTCGTACTTCGCCTTGTCCTCGGGGGAGGTGGCAGGATTCTCGATCTTCGTGTTGAGGTCTACAATCTCTTCAGCAGAATTATGAACATCGTTCAACCAATCATCTTCCTCCTGCTGGACAAGTTGAGGTTTCTTTATCTCCTGAGCGAATGGGCTTTGCATTACCATAACTAAGCCTATCAACAAAATGGGCACTTTCATCTTAGGGACATCTCCAATTGCAGAGAATCCTCGAGGTAGAACTGTCTCTCCTGCGCATAGATTCGCTGCGCTTCAGACGAACCTGTCGGATACCTGGTCTGAATTACAGACCCTTCCTTGCCTTCTGATTTGAAAGCAGCTTGCAGAACACATTCCGTAGAAAGACGCAAAACCCAACCATCCTCAATAACCCTAACGCCCTCTTTCTTTGAAACCTTGATTCGCCCCCAAACCAAACCATACGGCTTGCCAGCTCCCTCTCCGATCTCGCCGTACAGAACTTCGAAAGCATGTTCTCGCCCATCAGGGGAAATGCCTGCCTTGTATCGAATCGCTTTTGTGGCAGCACCTGGTGTAAGTCCCAGGTTCTCCGCAGACGGGGATTTTACCACCCGCTCCTTTCCCTGCGCCATAACCAACGCGATAAGCTCATGCACGGTCCTTGTCTTGGGTTTCTTGTCGTCCTGTGCCGCGTCAGGCTTCGTCGGCACCGTCGAGGTGCTTCTGGACGCCTCCACCGCGGTCTTCCGGGACTTGGCTCCGGATTTTCGTGAGGCCTTGTCCGCGCCTTCCGCTGAGGCCAGGGGTCCTGCCGACATGATCACGCATGCGGCCAGGATCAGGGTTTTCATGAGCCGGTCTCCTTGTTCTCCATGTCCCGCCAGAACAGCTTGGCATTCCTCGAATCAGACGGCATGCCCCCGTGTAGGTTTGCCGTCGGAGAGGATGATTGCCTGGCCGTGTCTTCTGGAGAAGTGGAAGGATTCTCGATCTTCACCAGCTCATTCATTTGCTGTGCTGGGCCTGAGCTGGCGTCATATGTCGAGGTTCTTGACTTCCTTGGCGTGGCGCTCGATGAACTCGCGCCGCGGCTCCACTTTGTCGCCCATGAGCGTCGTGAAGGCGTACTCGGCGTCCGCCGGGTCCTGCAGGGTCACCTGCAGCAGGTGCCGGCGCTTGGGGTCCATCGTGGTCTCCCAGAGCTGCTCGGGGTTCATCTCTCCAAGACCCTTGTAGCGCTGGATGGAGACGCCCGTGCGGCCCGCGCTGCGGACGGCCTCCAGGAGGTCGCGGAGGTTGAAGCCGTCCCACTCGTTGCGGTCGGTCCTGGCCTTGAAGAGGGCCTTGGATTTCTCGTCGCGCTCCTGGTCGTACCATTTGAGCTCGAGGCCCATGCCCCGGAGCTCCTCGCTCATCTTGTCGAGGCGGGCGATCTCCCAGAGTTCCTGCATGTCGGGCTCGAGCGCCTCTTCGTCGGCTCCGGCCAAGGTCTCCCCCTGCTCCTCCGGCGCGGCCTCGGGCACGCCTTCCGCTGCCGGGGCGGGCTCGGGGGCCGCGGCTGCCTCCGCCGGCTTGTGCTCCTCCACCGGGGCCTGCCCGGGCTTGGCCGGGGCGACGGGCGCGTCCTTGCGGTTCTCGGCCAGCTTGGCGCGG
This sequence comes from Elusimicrobiota bacterium, assembly GCA_016218545.1. Taxonomy (GTDB): domain Bacteria; phylum Elusimicrobiota; class Elusimicrobia; order UBA1565; family UBA9628; genus JACQWX01. Next base: position 27,471 of record JACRDQ010000010.1, on the reverse strand, counting down.
GCGAGAGCTACGAACTCGTCGCGATAGGCGTGCCACTCCTTCTCGCTGTAAAAGAAGACGAACTCTCCCGGCGCGGTCTCGACGCGGTAGCGCGGGAGCCTCCCCTGGGCCTGGTGGGAGAGGAAATCCGTCAGGTGAAGGCTCTTGCGCTCCATGTGCTTGAGAAGGTTCTCGATGTCGGCCAGGTGCTGGATGAGCTCGCGGACCTCGGTCTTATCGAGCCTCTTGGTCTTGCCGTTGGCCGGGTTGATGGCCGTGATCTCGATGGAGCTCAGGCCCTCGCCGAGGAGCCAGGCCTCCATCTTCTCGTCGCTCTCGATATAGAGCTCGGTCTTCCCCTTCTTGAGCTTGTAGAGCGGCGGCTGAGCGATGTAGATGTGCCCGCGCTCGAGCAGGGGCTTCATCTGACGGTAGAAAAAGGTGAGCAGGAGGGTCCTGATGTGCTGGCCGTCCACGTCGGCGTCGGCCATGATGATGAGCTTGTGGTAGCGCAGCTTCTCGACCTTCAAGCCGTCCTCGCCCTCGCCGATGCCCGTGCCCACGGCCGCGATGAGGGTGCGGACCTCCTCGTTGGACAGGACCTTGACGAGGCGCGCCTTCTCGACGTTGAGGATCTTGCCCTTGATGGGCAGGACCGCCTGGAACTTGCGGTCGCGTCCGCCCTTGGCGGAACCCCCGGCCGACTCTCCCTCCACGATGAAGAGCTCGGCCTGCTCGGGGTTGCGCTCCTGGCAGTCAGCGAGCTTGCCCGGCAGGGAGGAGCCGTCGAGCACGCCCTTGCGCCGGGTGAGCTCCTTGGCCTTGCGCGCGGCTTCCCTGGCCTCGGCGGCCGCGATGGCCTTGCCGCAGATGGTCTTGGCCGTGGCCGGGTTCTCCTCGAAGAAGACGGCCAGGGCCTCGCCGACCACGGACTTGACCGAGCCTTCGACCTCGGCGTTGCCGAGCTTGCCCTTGGTCTGGCCCTCGAACTGGGGGTTGGGGACCTTGACCGAGAGGACCGCGGTCAGGCCCTCGCGGACGTCGTCGCCGCCCAGGGCGAAGTTCTTGCCCTTGAGCAGGTCGAAGCGCTTGACGTAGTCGTTGATGACCCGGGTCAGGGCCGAGCGGAAACCCGCCATGTGCGTGCCGCCCTCGACCGTGTTGATGTTGTTGACGAAGGAGTAGACGTTCTCGGAATAGTCCTCGTTATAGAGAATCGCGGCGTCCACGACGATCTCGTCGCGGGACTTGGTGAACGCGATGGGCTCGGGGTACAGGGTCTTCTTGTTGGCGTTGAGGAACTTCACGAACTGGGAGATGCCGCCGTCGTAGCGGAAGGTGTGCTTCTTGTCCTCGCGCTCGTCGATGATGGTGATGGTGGCGCCGGCGTTGAGGAAGGCCAGCTCGCGCAGGCGGTTGGAGAGGATGTCGTAGGAAAACTGGTGTCCGTTGAAGATGTCGGGGTCGGGCTTGAAGGTGACCTTGGTGCCGTGGTCCTCGGTCCGGCCCACGACCTCCACGGGGCCCTGCGGCTTGCCGCACTTATAGGTCTGCCGATGGATCTTGCCGTCCCGGTAGACCTCCACGACGAGGAGCTCGGAGAGGGCGTTGACCACGGAGATGCCCACGCCGTGCAGGCCGCCGGAGATCTTGTAGGCGCCCTTGTCGAACTTGCCGCCCGCGTGCAGGACGGTCATCACGACCTCAAGGGCGGACTTGCCGCGGTGCCTGGGATTGACGCCCTCGCCTTTCATGGCGTCCACGGGGATGCCCGAGCCGTTGTCGAGCACGGTGACGGAGTTGCCCTGGTGCAGGATGATGTCCACCGTCGAGCAGCGGCCGGCCAGGATCTCGTCGACGGAGTTGTCGACCGCCTCGTAGACCAGGTGGTGCAGGCCGGCGGGGCCGGTGCTGCCGATGTACATGGCCGGGCGCTTGCGCACGGGCTCGAGGCCCTCGAGCACCTGGATCTTGGACGCGTCGTAGTCGTGGTCGACCTTCACGGGCTTGGCCGGCGCCGTTTCGGCCGGCGCGGCGGGCTTCTTCTGGCTGTCTTCGGTCTTGGTATGGGACATCGCCTCTTCCTCGCGGGGCTCGCCTTCCGGCGCCCGCTCTTCAACCTTCTTCTTTTCGATCTTTCTATCCTTCATCGGGCCGAGGCCTTCAATTCCTTGATCCAGGCCCTGCTGAAATACTTATTGAGCGTCCTCATCAGCGAGGGCGCCCTCATCCTGAGCTCCTGCGCCGCCGCCGAGGACGAGGTCTTCACGTACACCGTCCCCCTCCGTACCCCGGAGAGCTCCAGGTGCCGGGCCAGGGTCCCGAGCTCCTTCTCCCAGATGGCGCTCAGGATGGAGAGCTTGTCGACCTGGAGCCCCTTGCGCCCGCGGAACGCCCGGACCAGGTCCGCCGCCGAGACGAGACGGGCCATCAAGCCCTCATGGGCATGACCACGAAGCGGTAGTCGTCTCCTCCCGCGGGCTCGAAGAGCACGGGGTTGACCGGACTCGTCATGGACAGCTGGGTCTTGTCCGAGTCGATGTGCTTGAGGGCGTCCACCACGAACCCCGGGTTGAACGCCGCCTGGAATTCGGGGCCGTCGTACTCGAGGGAAAGCTCGTCCTTGCACTCGACGTTGGGGCTCTGCGCGTCGACCCCCAGGGCTCCGCGCCGCAAGGTGTACTTCACGGCTCCGCCGCGGTCGCCCACGGCCAGGGCCGCGCGCCTGGTCACGGCCAGGAGCTCCTCGGTCCCCACGGTCACCTGGATGTCCTTCTTCTGCGGGATGACCTGCTGATAATTCGGAAAGCTCCCGGCCAGGAGGCGCGAGATCATGGTGGTCGACTTCATCTGAAAGCCGATCTGGTTCTCGTTGACCGTGAGGAGGACGGTCTCGCCCTCTCCTTCCTTGGAGCCCTGGTTCTTGATCGTCCGCTCCATCTCGGTGAGGATCTTGGTCGGCACGATGACCTGGAAGCTCTTGTCCGCTGGGACGATGTTCTTGGCGATGACCGACAGACGGCGCCCGTCCGTGGACACCATCTCGAGGACGCCCTTCTTGGCGGTCCAGAACACGCCGTTGAGGACGTGCCGCGTCTCGTCCGAGGAGACGGAGAAGATCGTCTTGTCGATCATCATGGCCAGGGTCTTGCCCGGCACCTCGAAGGCGTTGGTCTTGCTGAATTCCGGGAGCACCGGATAATCCGACTTGGGCTGGCCGATGATCCCGAAGTGGGACCGGCCGCACCTGAGCTGGACCTTCCCGCCGGCGTCCACGGTGAGCTCCACGTCCTTGTCGTTGGGAAGGCTGCGGAGGATCTCGCTGATCTTCCGGGCAGGCAGGGTGATGCTGCCGTCGTTGGACACGTCCCCTGCGGCGTAGTGCTTGATGCCCATCTCGAGGTCCGTCGAGACGAACTTGATCTTCCTGTTCTCGGTCTCCATCAGGAAGTTCTGCAGGATGGGGAGGGTCGTCCTGGCGGAAAGCGCCGATTGGATTGTTTCCACAGCCTGGATGAGTATATCCTTAGAACATGCAATCTTCATAATCATCACTCCGGTATCTTGATGGTGTGGATTTGGTTGACGGCTTGCTGAGCCGCGAGAGAGCGGCTCTGTGGAAAACCCTTGAAAGATATCCACCGTATGCACCGCGCAGCGCCTCTCCCGGCGCCATCAACAGCTTATTCATTCGTTCTCCACCGCTTTGATCTCGGAGCGCAGGCTGTTGACGCGCTCCAGGAAGACCAGGTCCTGCTCCAAAAGCCGCTGAACCTTCTTTTTCGCGTGGATGACCGTGGTATGGTCCTTCCCGCCGAAATGTCTGCCCACCTCGGTATAAGGGAGGTCCGTCATGGTGCAGGCCAGGAACATGGCGACCTGCCTGGGGAGGACCACGGAGGTGGCTCTGCTGTGGCCCTTGAGCTCGCGGATCTCGACCTGGAAGCGCTGGGCGACCACCTTCATGATGGTGTCCATGTTGATCGGGGGGGAGACCTCGTGGCTGAGCGAGTCCTTGAGGATCTCCTTGGCCGTGTCCACCGTCAGGCTGCTGCCGGTCATGGAGGAATAGGCCTTGAGGCGGATGAGCGAGCCTTCCAGGGCGCGGATGTTGGATTTGACGGACGAGGCCACGAAGAGGACGACGTCGTCGGGGACGTCGATCTGCTCCGCGATGGCCTTCTTCCTGAGGATGGCGATGCGCGTCTCGAGGTCCGGCGGCCGGATGTCGGCTACCACGCCCCACTCGAACCTGTTGATGAGGCGGTGCTCGCTCGGCGACATCTCCTTCGGGGAGCGGTCCGAGGTGACCACGATCTGCTTGCGCACGCCGTGGAGCGAGTTGAAGGTGTGGAAGAACTCCTGCTCGCTGCGGTCCTTGCCGATGAGGAACTGGACGTCGTCGATAAGCAGGCAGTCGAGGCTGCGGTACTTCGCGCGGAAATCGTCCACCTTGTTGTGCTGGATGGCGCTGACGTATTCGTTGACGAACTGCTCGGCGGTGGTGTAGAGGACCCGGCTGCGCGCGTGCTGGGAGCGCATGGCGTGGCCGAGGGCGTGCATGAGGTGGGTCTTGCCCAGGCCCACGCCCCCGTAGATGAAGAAGGGATTGTACTGGGTCCCGGGCGTGCGCGAGATGGCCTCGGCCGTGGCATGCGCGAACCGGTTGGAGGCGCCCACCACGAAGGAGGAGAAAGTATACCTGGGGTTGAGCTCGCCGAGAGAGAAGTCCAGTTGGCTGCTCGGCTGGGCGATGGGGTCGGTCTTGGGAAGGACGTTCTTGAGGTCCTTGGAGACCTCGTAGTCGAGCGCGATGTCGAGCCCGGTGAGCGCGCTCAGCGCGGCAAGGATTTTCTTGAGATACCGGTCCTTGATGCCGTCTAGATAGAAGCGGTTGGGTACCTTCAGCCAGAGGACGTTGTTGTCGAGCTTGAGGACCTCCACGGGCTTGAGCCAGAGATCCACGTTCTCATCGCCGATGTCAGGGCGGATCTTCTCGATGACCTGAGTCCAGAGTTCCTTGGGTTCTAGTACCTTTTCCACAGGTTATCCACAGGTGTTCATAACTCGAGTGATGAAGAAAAAACCATTGAAAATATACATTAACATGGAGCACGCGTTCCCTGGCAATGAATACTAGCTTATTTGACGTAAGCGGTCAATGGCAGTCGTAAAATCAGCGCAGACATTAATGAATCATGTTTATTTCAGCATGGTTGGAGATTGACATAAACCGCCTAAAGATGTTTAATGTGCCCCAATTTCCAGAGAGGTTGAATCTAAGATATGAAAATACACCTGACCGGGAGACACCTGAAGATCACGGAGGCCATCGAGCGCTACGTGATGCAGAAAGTGGAGAAGGCGGAGAAGTACTTCGACCATCTCGTCTGGGCCCAGGTGGTGCTCTTCATCGAGAAGAGGACCCACAAGGCCGAGATCGTCATCCACGGGGCGGGGCAGACCTTCCGGGCCCTGGCCGCGGCTGGAGACCTCTACTCCGCCGTGGATCTGGCCTCCGACAAGATCGACAAGCAGATCAAGAAGTTCAAGGACCGCTTGCGGAACCACCACAAGGAGTCCGAGGAGAAGACCGTGCCGGCCGCGGTCGCGGCCGCCGCGGTGCCCATCGAGTTCGCCGTGGTCAAGCACGCGGTCTCCCCGGTCACGCCGCAGGAGGCCGCATCTAGGCTCGACGAGTCGGGGCAGAGCTTCCTGCTCTTCGAGGACAAGGATTCCAAACAGATCCACGTGATCTATCGGCGCGACGACGAAAGCTACTGCGTCGTGCAGCCGGTGCGGAAGAAGTAAGGCCCTCTTCCATGAAACGGGTTGGCCCCCACAGCTACTTGCCTCCCCGTGGGGGAGGCAAGTAACTTATGCACACGACCGTCGGCGACCTGCTCAAGGAACAGAAAGAGGACCTGGAGCTCGAGCTCATCGCGGGCGAGAAATCCCTGGAGCGCAAGATCCTCGGGCCTGACCTCAACCGGCCGGGCCTGGCCCTCAACGGTTGTCTCGACCATTTCCGGCCCGAGCGCATCCAGATCATCGGCAACGGGGAACAGTGCTTCTGCGCGAAGGCCCCGCAGAAGGCGCTGCAGAAGGCGCTGGAGGCCATGCTCTCCTTCCCGTCCCTGCCGTGCCTGATCCTGACCCACAACCTCCAGGCTCCGCCCGTCCTGGTGCAGGCCTGCCGCAGGAAGGGCGTCCCCCTATTGCGCTCGCGCCTCGACACCGCGGTCCTGGTGGGAGGCCTGAGCTCCTTCTTGGAGAACCGGCTCTCCCCGAGGACCGTGGTCCACGGGGTCCTCACCGAGATCTACGGGTTGGGCGTGCTCATCCAGGGCGAGGCCGGCATCGGCAAGTCCGAGTGCGCGCTGGAACTCCTCAAGCGCGGCCACATCCTCGTGTCCGATGACGCCATCGAGGTCCAGCACCGGCGCGGCGGCGGCCTGCTCGGCATCTGCCCCGAGCCCCTGCGGCACTACATCGAGGTCCGCGGGCTGGGCATCATCGACGTCAAGCTCCTCTTCGGCGTCGGCTCCATCCTCGACCACGCGCCCATCGAGCTGGCGGTCCATCTCGAGCCGTGGAGCGCGCAGGCGAAATACGACCGGTCCGGGCTCGAGACCCGCAGCACCATGATCGTGGGCGTGCGCATCCCGGAGATCAAGATCGCCGTCAGTCCGGGCAGGAACCTGGCCATCCTCATCGAGGTGGCCGCGCTCAACCAGCGCCTGCGCAGCCAGGGCTACTTCTCCGCCGAGACCTTCAACAGGAAGCTCATCGAGCGGATGCGGACCGTCCCCGGAGGCAAGAAGACGTCTCCATGAGCCCCTCCACCGGAGGACGGCGCGGCGGCCGGACGCGGAGGGCCAAGTTCTTCATCGTCACCGGCGTGTCCGGCGCCGGCAAGAGCCAGGCCCTCAAGGCCTTCGAGGACTTCGGGTTCTTCTGCGTCGACAACCTGCCGGTCTCGCTCCTCGACCAGTTCGCGGACCACGTCTGCCGTTCCCGGGCCCTCAAGCAGGTGGCCCTGGGCATGGACATCCGCGAGGGCCGCTGGCTCGACAGCCTGCCCAAGGTGCTGGAGAGCCTCAAGGGCAAGGGCATCGAGCCCCGCATCCTCTTCCTCGACGCCTCGGACGCGGCCGTCATCCAGCGCTTCTCGGAGACGCGGCACCGCCACCCGTTGGGCAAGAAGCTCTCGGACGCCATCCACGAGGAGCGGCGCCGCCTCGTGCCGGTCAAGGCCCTGGCGGACAAGGTCATCGACACCTCGGTCATGACGCTGGGGGAGCTCAAGGAGAAGCTCTCCGAGACCCTCCAGTTGACCCGGCCCAAGGAGATGACCCTCTCCGTGGTCTCTTTCGGGTACAAATACGGCCTGCCCATGGACGCGGACATCGTCATGGACGTGCGCTTCCTCCCGAACCCGAACTACGAGCCCCGCCTCAAGAGGCTCACCGGGCTCTACCCCAGGGTCGGCAAGTTCATCCTCAACGACCCCAACGCCCGCAAGTTCCTCGACGACTACCTTCAGTTCATCCTCAAGCTCCTGCCGTACTACGTGCGGGAGGGCAAGTCCTACCTGACCATCGCCGTTGGCTGCACGGGCGGCCGGCACCGCAGCGTCTTCGTCACCCACCACTTGGCGGGCATGCTCCAGCGCAGCGGGCATCTGGTCCAGGAGTTCCACAGGGACAGCCACAGGGCGGGGTAGTGATCAATTTCATCGTCGTGACCCACGGCGAGTTCGGGGCCTACCTCGTGGAGGCCGCCGAGGCCATCGTGGGGCGGCAGGCCGCCGGGGTCAGGTCGCTCTCGGTCTCGGCCCGGCACAGCCTCGGCGAGACGCGCGGCCGCCTGGAGAAGACGGTGCGCGACCTCGCCGACAGCGACGGGCTCATCGTGTTCACGGACATGCAGGCGGGCACCCCGGTCAACCTCGCCTTCCCGGTCGTCAAGGACAAGGCGAAAACCGAGCTGGTCAGCGGGGTCAACCTCGCCATGCTCGTGACCGCGTTCAACCACCGCTCCGACATGACCCTCGCCGAGCTCCGGGACAAGGTCCTCAAGAACGGGCGCGGCGCGGTCTGCGACTTCAAGGCGCTGGTCAAGGAAAGGTCGCGCTGATGCCCCTCGCCCTGATCCGCATCGACGACCGGCTGGTCCACGGGCAGGTCGTGGAGGGCTGGATCCCCCATGTGGCGGCCGCGGAGGTCGTGGTCGTCTCCGACGCCGCGGCGGAGGACGAGACGCAGTCTTTGCTGATGCGCATCGCCCTGCCCGAGGAGGTGGCCCTCAAGGTCCTGCGCGTCGACGAGGCTCCCGCCTATCTGGCCTCGTGCGCGACCAAGCCGCAGAAGGTCCTCGTGCTGGCCCCCGGGCCGGGGCAGGTCCTGGGGCTCCTCGACCGGGGGGTGAGCCTGGAGACCGTGAACGTCGGGGGGATGCACTACTCCGCGGGCAAGGTCCAGCTGGGCAAGGCCATCTTCCTCAGCGGCGAGGATCGCGCCGCCCTTCAGGAGATCGGTCGTCGAGGGGTGCGCCTCGAGGGGCGCGCCGTGCCCGGGGAGCCTCCGGTCGCGCTGCTCGAGCTCCTTCGATGACGACGGAGGCGGGCGTGCTGGCGGCCGGGGCGGCAGCGGTGGCCGCGGCCGAGCTCGACTCCACCCTGGCGGCCCAGCTCATGGTCTCCCGGCCCATCGTCCTCGGGCCCATCCTGGGGTTCGCCATGGGCAGCCCGTTGGTGGGCGCGTTCGTGGGCCTCGTCGTCGAACTCCTCAGCCACGACAAGATCCCGGTCGGAGGCCTCATCCCGGCCAACGCGCCCATCTCGGCCGGCGCGGGGCTCCTGCTGGCCCTCGGGCCCGGAGCCGTGGCCCTTCCCGTCGCGGTGCCGGCCGGGCTCCTGCTGGGCCGCCTTCACGGCCCCCTGGTCGACGCGCCCCTGCGCCGGCGGCGCGGCCGCATGGCCAGGGAGGTCGGCGAGACCCTGGCCCGAGGCGAGGACGTGTCCCTCGGCCTTCTAGCCGGCAGGGAGCTCCTCCTGCAGTTCCTGGCCAACCTCGCGATGCTCCTGGCCGTCATCGTCGTGGTCAAGCCCCTGGGCCGGCTGACGTGGCGGGTCGTGGAGGATACCGCGCTGGGCACGGGGCTGTGGTCCGCGGTCCTCATCTCCCCGTGGGCCGGGCTCGGGATGCTGGCCCACAGCATGAGGCTCGCGCGATGACCGGCATGGGCCCGGGCATGAGGCTGCGCCTCTTCCTTCGCTCCCTCTTCGTGCAGTCCTTGTGGAGCTTCGAGAACATGCAGGGGCTGGGCTTCGGCATGTGCCTGGAGCCGTGGCTGGGGAAGGTATGGAAGGACGCTCCGGCGGAGGGCCGCCGCGCCCTGGCCAGGCACTGCGAGCACTTCAACACCAACCCCTACATGACGGGGCTGGTCCTGGGCATGGCCGCCTCGCTCGAGGAAGCGGCGGCCGCAGCCGCCGGAGAGGCGCGGCCTGGGCTGGAAGGCAGGCAGAGGACCCTCAAGGCCGCGGCCTCCAGCGCCTTGGCCGCCCTGGGCGATTCCTTCTTCTGGGGAGCCTGGAGGCCGTTCTGCGCCATCTTCGCGGTCGCGGCAGGGGTCCTGGGCGTCATCCTGGGCGGCCGGACCGTGACGGTCATCCTGGCCGCGGCCGGCTTCTACGTCCTGGCCTATGCCGCGCCCGTGCTCGCCTTGCGGTGGCAGGGCCTGAGTCTGGGCTACCGCTGGGGGGAACGTTTCGCCCAGGAGCTCAGCCGCTACCCCTTCCAGCGGCTCATCAAGGCGACCCGCATGACGGGCCTGTGCCTGGCCCTGGGATGCGCGGGCATCGCGATTTTCTCTATAATGTCCGCGTCCTCCCTGCCCCGGGCAGGAGTCGTCGCGGCGGCGGTGGCCGGGGGCTGGGCGGCCAGGGCGTACGGTCTCACGGCGCGGCGCCTCTATGCCGCGGTGGGGGCCGTGGGAGTCTTGGCGGCCATGGCGGGGCTGAGATGGTGACCAAGACGATCGCGGTCACCACGAGGCTCGGCCTGCACGCCAGGCCCGCGGCGCTCTTCGTCCAGGAGGCGAGCAAGTTCAAGTGCAAGATCGTCGTCTCCAAGGGAAAGACGGAGGTCAACGGCAAGAGCGTCATGGGCATCATGCTCCTGGCGGCCGAGCACGGGGCCAAGGTGACCATCACCGCCACCGGGCCGGACGAGGCGGACGCGATCAAGGCTTTGGAAGGGTTGTTCGTGAGGAAGTTCGACGAAGAGTGACATGATAGTCATCAAAGGCGTCCCGGCGAGCCCGGGCATCTCGATCGGCAAGGCCTACGTCCTGGAGGACGAGGAGATCGTCATCAGCCGGGTCGAGATCCCGGCCGACCGGCTGCGCGCCGAGGTGAAGCGCTTCAAGGCGGCCTTGAAGGCCACGGGGCGCGACCTCGACCTCGCCGAGGCCAAGGTCCTGCGGGTCCTGGGCAAGAAGCACGCCCGCCTCATCGACGCCCACCGGCTGATCCTGCGCGACAGCCTCATCACGCACGACGTCCCGACCCGCATCCTCAAGGAGGGCGTCAACGCCGAGTTCGCGCTCTCGGAGTCCCTGGAGGCCGTCAACAAGCAGTTCGAGAAGATGGAGGACGAGTTCTTCCGGGAGCGGAGGCACGACCTCTTCGACGTGGGCAAGAGGATCGTGTCGCACCTCCTCAAGCAGACCCGCAGGAGCCTCGCGGACATCACGGAGGACTGCATCCTCATCGCCCGCAACCTCCTGCCCTCGGACACCCTCGGCCTGCAGGAGACCAAGATCCAGGGCTTCGCCACGGACCTCGGCGGCAAGACGAGCCACACCGCGATCCTGGCGCAGACCCTCGAGATCCCGGCCGTGGTGGGCTTGTCGGACGTCAGCCACCGGGTCAAGACCGGCGAGTCCGTCATCCTCGACGGCGAGCAGGGACTCGTCATCATCAACCCCGGGCCCGAGACGCGCGACAAGTACCAGCAGGCCCAGCTCAAGTCACAGGAGGAGGAGCGCGCCCTGGGCGCCTTGAAGGGACTGCCCACGATGACGCAGGACGGCAAGGTCTTCGAGCTCCTCTCCAACCTCGACACCCCCGACGAGTTCAAGGCGACCTTGAACCTCCAGTCGGACGGCGTGGGCCTGCTCCGCACCGAGTACCTCTTCCTCAACCGCACCTCGCCGCCCACCGAGGACGAGCAGGTCAAGGTCTACGCGGCCGCGGCCAAGGCCTTCGCCCCCAAGGCCGTGGTCATCCGCACCGCGGACCTCGGCGGCGACCGCTTGGCCCAGTTCGGGCTGGACGCGCCCAAGAACGAGGTGAACCCCTTCATGGGTCTGCGCGGGGTGCGCCTCTTCATGAGGCACCTGGACCTCTTCAAGACGCAGCTGCGCGCCATCCTCCGGGCCTCGGCCAAGGGCAACGTGCGCGTCATGATCCCGATGGTCTCGTCCGTCGGGGACATGCACTCCGTTCGGCGGCTCATCAACCTCGCGCAGGCTGAACTGCGCGCCGAGGGGATCGAGACCGCGGAGAAGGTCCCCCTGGGCGCCATGATCGAGATCCCCGCCGCGGCCCTGATCCTGGACATGTTCATGCCGCTGCTGGACTTCATCTCCATCGGCACCAACGACCTCATCCAGTACACCCTGGCCGTGGACCGCTTGAACGAGCACGTGGCGCACCTCTACGACCCCTTCCATCCGGCGGTGGTGCGGCTCATGGATCAGATCGTGCAGACAGCGCGCAAGAAGGGGCGCCCCGTGAGCGTCTGCGGCGAGATGGCCTCGGACTGGCAGGCCGTGCCGCTGCTGGTCGGCATGGGCGTCGATTCCCTTTCCGTGACCCCCCGCATGTTCTTCCGCGTCAAGTCCACCATCCGCAGCCTGCGCTACGACGCCATGGCCAAGCTGGTGGGGCAGGCCATGAGCTGCGCCGAGTCCGACGAGATCCGACGCCTCCTGCGCGACCAGGCGGGCGTCATCCCGGACAGGACCCCGTAAGGCCGGCATGACCGAGCGGCGGAGACTATGAGCGTCACCCCCACGCGGCTCATCCGTAATTTCTCCATCATCGCCCACATCGACCACGGCAAGTCCACCCTGGCCGACCGGCTGCTCGAGGCCACGGGCACCATCTCCAGCCGCCAGATGCAGGCGCAGGTCATGGACTCGATGGAGCTCGAGCGCGAGCGCGGCATCACCATCAAGTCCAAGGCCGTGCGCATGAGGCACGGCGAGTACGTCCTCAACCTCATCGACACGCCCGGGCACGTGGACTTCTCCTACGAGGTCTCGCGCGCCCTGGCCTCGTGCGAGGGGGCCCTGCTCGTGGTGGACGCCTCCCAGGGCGTGGAGGCCCAGACCCTGGCCAACGCCAACCTCGCGGCCGAGGTGGGCCTCAAGATCATCCCGGTCATCAACAAGGTGGACCTTCCGGCCGCGGACGTCGAGCGCACCTGGGAGCAGATCTCCGGCATCCTCAAGATCCACCACGACCCCATCCTGGTGAGCGCCAAGGAGGGCCGCGGCACGGACGAGGTCCTCGCGGCCATCATCAAGGACATCCCGGCGCCCCAGGGCGACCCCGCGGCGCCCCTCTCGGCCCTGGTCTTCGACTCCACCTTCTCGGTCTACCGCGGCGTGGTCCTGCTCGTGCGCGTGGTGGACGGCAAGGCGCAGAAGGGGATGAAGGTCAAGTTCTTCTCCACGGGCCAGGAGTTCGTGATCGAGGAGCTCGGCCACCTCAACCCCAAGCAGGTCCCGGCCCACCACCTCTCGGCGGGCGAGGTGGGGTACATGATCCTGGGGATCAAGGACATCCACCAGGTCCGCGTCGGCGACACGGTGATGGAGTCCGCCCGGCCCCTGGCCGCGGCCCTGCCGGGGTACAAGGAGGCCAAGCCGGTGGTCTTCGCCGGGGTCTTCCCGATCAACCCCGCGGACTACACCGCGCTGACCTACGCCCTCGAGAAGCTCAATCTCGAGGACAGCTCGTTCAACTACGCCCAGGAGTCCTCGGAGGCCCTTGGATTCGGGTTCCGGCTCGGGTTCCTGGGGCTCCTCCACATGGACATCGTCAAGGAGAGGCTCGAGCGGGAGTTCGACCTCAGCCTCATCATCACGGCCCCCAACGTCATCTACCGGGTCAAGACCAAGGGCCACTGGAAGGTCGTGGACAACCCCGCCAAGTTCCCGCCGCACGGCGACATCGAAGTCGTCGAGGAGCCTTTCGTGCGGCTCACCATCATGCTGCCGGCCCAGTTCCAGGACGGGGTCCTGACCCTGCTCAAGGACCGGCGGGGCGAGCACATCGGCATCGAGTACGTCCCGGGCGGGAGCATGCTCATCGTCTACGACCTTCCGCTCTCCGAGATGGTGATCAATTTCTACGACCGGCTCAAGTCCGTGTCCAAGGGCTACGCCTCCATGGACTACATCCCGGTGGGCAACAAGGCCTCGGACGTGCTCAAGCTCGAGGTCCTCATCCACGGCGAGCCCGTGGACGCCCTGAGCCAGATCGTGCACAAGGACAAGGCCTACCGCGTGGGCAAGGCCCTCTGCGAGAAGCTCAAGGAGCTCATCGACCGGCAGATGTTCGAGGTGGCCATCCAGGCCCGCATCGGCGGCAAGATCATCGCCCGCGAGACCCTCGCCGCGCGGCGCAAGGACGTGCTGGCCAAGTGCTACGGCGGCGACATCACCCGCAAGCGCAAGCTCCTGGCCAAGCAGAAAGAGGGCAAGAAGAAGGCCAAGATGCTCGGCTCGGTCGAGATCCCCCAGGAGGCGTTCTTGGCCGCGCTCAAGATTTCGGAATGAAGATGCCAGCAAGGAATGACTTCATGAAACGACATTTGCGTTCCGCCGGGATTCCGGCGGAATCCAGGCGGTAGAATGGAGACCCGGCTGTTCTGGATCGGTTTGGCGATGGGGGCCTACGCATGGCTCTCGCGGCGCTGGAAAGCCACCGGCGCCGTGAACACGGCGCTCAAGAGCGGCCTGTGGCACGGCCTCTTCCTCGGCCTGTCCGCGTTCTCGGTCGTGCTCGTGCTGGCCATGTCCATGGAAGGGCGCGGCCCCGGGCCGGGAGCGGCGCGCTCGCTGCTCCCCGCGGAGTTCTATCCGGCCATCCTGGCGGGCGTCATCTTCGGGGCCGTCGGCTTCTGGCGCGGGTACATGACCGGAGACGCCGTGGAGAAGAGGACCTACTACCTGGAGGAGGACTGGGAGTGGTCCGAGACCGTCTTCTCGGCCGTCATCCTGGCCTCGGTCCTGATGTACTTCGTGGTCCAGGCCTTCAAGATCCCGTCGGGCTCGATGCGCAAGACCTTCATGGAGGGGGACCACCTCTTCGTCAATAAGTTCATCTACGGCCTGCGCGTGCCCTTCTCCGGCAAGCGCGTGCTCGCCTTCCGCAAGGTCGATCGGGGGGACATCCTGGTCTTTCGGTTCCCCTCCGACGACCCGCGCAAGCAGCACTGCGGCTCGATCCAATACGGCAAGGACTTCATCAAGCGGGTGATCGGCCTGCCCGGAGACAAGGTCGAGGTCATCAACGGCGTGCTCAAGGTCAACGACCGGTTCCCGGTCGAGCCCTACGTGAACATGGACCCGGTCGAGCGCGACCCCTACCGCCAGCCCAAGGCCATGAACGCCGACGCGCTCCAGGCGGAGTCGCGGTATCAGGAGCTCTGGCGGACCCACGACCTCGACCGGGCGCTCGAGGGAGTGTTGAAGGACCAGTTCGGCCCGGTGACCGTGCCGGAGGGAACGTACATGATGATGGGAGACAACAGGGACCATTCGTGCGACTCCCGCTACTGGGGGCCGGTGGAGACGAAGTACCTCAAGGGCAAGGCGTGGTTCATCTATTGGCCGCCCAGCCGCATGGGGGCCGTCCGATGAGGGCGCGGGCGGTCCTGCTCGCGGCCGGCCTGGCTCTCTGGCCCGCCGCCGGAGAGGCGAAGAAGCCTGAGGCGGCGGCTCCCGCCCCGCGCGTGCTGGCCGCGGCGTTCTCCGGCATCATCACCCCGGTCGCGGCCGAGTACATGGGATCTGCGATCGAGAAGGCCGCGGCCGGCGGGTTCGACGCCGTGGTCATCGAGCTCGACACCCCGGGCGGCCTGGACCTGCCCATGCGCGAGATCGTCAAGGCGATCCTGGCCTCGGAGGTCCCGGTCATCGTCTACGTTTCCCCCGCGGGAGCCCGGGCCGCATCGGCCGGCGTCTTCATCACCATGGCGGCGCACGTGGCCGCGATGGCGCCCGGCACCAACATCGGCGCAGCCCATCCGGTGGCGCTCGGCGGCACGGGAGGGCTTCCGGAGATCGGCAAAGAAAAGGAGAAGGGGAAGGACGGGGAGAAAGCCGAGGGCAAGGGCGAGAGCGTCATGGAAGCCAAACTCGCGCAGGACGCGGGCGCCTACCTGCAGGCCATCGCCACGCGGCGGGGGCGCAACGCGGACCTGGCCGCGGCCATGGTGTCGCGGAGCACCTCCATCATCTCGGGCCTGGCGGTCCGCGAGCGCATCGTGGACCTCGAGGCCGCCAGCCTTGAGGCGCTCCTGAAGGCCGTGGACGGCCGCAAGCTGACCGATTTCCCAAAGGCCTTGAGGACCGCGGGAGCCTCGATTGAGCGCCTCTCCATGAGCGCGCGGCAGCGCCTGCTGGCCGCGGTGTGCGACCCCAACGTCGCGATGCTGCTGATGAGCATCGGCGGGGCGGGAATCCTCATCGAGCTCTACAGCCCGGGACTCATCCTGCCGGGCGTGGTGGGCGCGGTGTCGCTCGTCCTGGCCTTCTATTCCTTCCAGACGCTGTCGGCGAGCTACGCCGGGGTCCTCCTCATCCTTCTGGGCATGCTCTTCCTGCTCCTGGAGCTCAAGATCACGAGTTTCGGCCTGCTCGCCCTGAGCGGGGCGGCCTCGGTGCTCTTCGGCTCCATGATGCTCTTCAAGGACGCCTCCGGAGGCATCGCCGTCTCCTACCCCGCCGTGGCCAGCAGCCTCGTGACGCTCCTGGTCATCTTCACGGGCCTGCTCTACGTCGGCAAGAAGGCGCTCACGCGCAAGCGGGAGGCGGGCATTGAGGACATCAAGGGCGAGGCCGCGGTGGCGGCCACGGCCTTGAAGCCCGGGGGCGCGGTCTTCTGGCGCGGCGAGCTCTGGAAGGCCTTGAGCCTCGAGGGCGAGATCCCCGACGGAGCGCCGGTCACGGTGGAGAAGGCCGAAGGCCTGACCCTCCTGGTGCGGCGGAGGCCTGCCCCGTGAAGTGCCCGGGCTGCGGCAGAGAACAGCCCGAGGGCGCTGCGGCTTGCGTGGCCTGCGGCCGCCCTTTCGAGCCCCAAGCCGGGACCTCCCTCCAGTTGCCGTCCGCTCCGACCCAGGCCACGGGCCAACGGGTCGGCAAGATCATCCTGCCGGAGGGGATCGCGCCCCAGCCCGCTCAACCCGTCCCGACGCCCCGGCCGAGCCCGGTCCCCACGCCCAAGCCGTTTCCGATCAATCCCGCGGGGCCCCCGACCCAGAGCAAGCACGTGGGCTTCGACATGGAGCCCGTGTCCTCAGAGACCCCGAAGAGCGACGTCAAGAAGCTGGTCCTGCCCGGCGTCATCCTGCTCGGGCTGGGCGGCTATTTCGCGCTCCGGCCCAGGGCTCCGGAGTCCCCGGCCCCGGAGGTCCAGGCCCCGGCGGTCGCGGTCGCCACGGCGACGGCGGTCGCAGCGCCTCCCCCGCTCGATCCCGCCGTGGAGTCCTGCAAGCAGGGACTCGTGGGGCAGGGCTTCCTCGGGGCCGAGGCCGAGGCGTACTGCCTGAACACCCCCGCGGCCTGGTCCAGGGTCAAGACCATCCAGGCGGCCCGCAGGGCGGCCATGTCCTTCACGGACCCGGGGCACATCGTGGACGTCACGCTGGTCCCGGTCAAGGGAGAGGTCACCGCGGAGGGCCGCGTGCGGCTCTACGTCTACGCGGTCCTCAACGACAACCAGAACAAGTCGGTCGGAGTCAACGGCGGCGAATTCGAGCTGACCAGCGAGGTCCCTCCCGTGTCGCGCCTCCCGAACAGGGCTCTGGTCCCGGAGGACTTCCGGCGCGGGGTCCTGACAGGGCATGTCATGAGCACGGTGCACGCCTTCCTCGGCATCATGGAATTCGATGCCCAGGCCACCGCAGGGCAGATGGTGGCCATCGGATTCAAGTTCGATTCGGGCCGGCTCGAGCATCAGGCGGTCGTGACATTCTGAGCGGGGCACCGAGGAGACCCATGGCGTCGTCATCGAGGAGCCGTCGTTCGTCCGCGGCCGTCAAGGTCGCGCGCCGCTGCACCAAGAGGGGGGTCGACCCGTTGGCCGCGGGGGTGTGGGAGAAGCGCAAGGCGGCCATCGTGGACGCCGACGGCAAGTCCTTGTTCCGCATGGACGGAGTCGAGGTCCCGGCCGACTGGTCACAGCTGGCGACCGACATCCTGGCGTCGAAGTACTGCCGGCCCATGGACGCCACCGCCTCGCGCCGCGAGGAGAGCCTTCGGACCGTGATCGGACGGGTTGCCGGGGCCATCGCCGCGGCCGGCCTGGAGCAGGCCTACTTCGGGGCCGCCGACGCCAAGACCTTCGAGGCCGAGACCGTCCATCTGCTCTGCCGGCAGACCGCCGCGTTCAACACGCCCGTCTGGCTCAATGTGGGCCTGGCCCGCTCCTACGGCTTGAAAGGCCACCCCGGCAACTGGGCGTGGGATCCGAAGTCCGGGCAGGTCGCGGAGGTCGCAGACGCTCTCGCCCGGCCCCAGGCCGCGGCGTGCTTCATCCAGGCCATCGACGACAGCTTGACCTCGATCTTCGACCTGTCCAAGAACGAGGCGCGCATCTTCAAATACGGGTCGGGCTCCGGAACGAACTTCTCCCGCATCCGCAGCCGCTACGAGAAGCTCTCCACGGGAGGAAGCCCCTCGGGGCTGATGTTCTTTCTCGAGGTGCTGGACAAGGGCGCGGGAGCCATCAAGTCGGGCGGCATCGGCCGCAAGGCCGCCAAGATGGTCTGCCTCGACGCGGACCACCCGGAGATCCTCGACTTCGTCCAGTGGAAGTCGCGCGAGGAGAAGAAGGTCGCGGTCCTCGTGGCCGCCGGCTACCCCGCGGACTTCAACGGCGAGGCTTACCGCACGGTGAGCGGCCAGAACTCGAACAACTCGGTGCGGGTCACCGACGCCTTCATGAAGGCCGTCGAGACCGGAGGGGACTGGGCCACGACCCTGAGGACCTCGGGGGAGGTCTTCGAGCGCCACGCGGCCCGCGACGTGATGCGCGCGGTCTCCCAGGCCGCCTGGGCGTGCGCGGACCCGGGCCTCCAGTTCGACACGACCATCAACAGGTGGCACACCTGTCCGGAGGCGGGCCCCATCCGCGCCTCCAACCCCTGCTCGGAGTACATGTTCCTCGACGACTCCGCGTGCAACCTGGCCTCCCTGAACCTGCTCAAGTTCCTGGACGAGGACGGCCGGTTCGACGCTTCCGCCTTCAGGCACGCCGTGCGCCTTCTGGTCATCGGCCAGGACGTCCTGGTCGACCACGCGAGCTACCCGACGCGCCGGATCGCCCAGGCCTCTCACGACTACCGGCCCCTGGGCCTGGGCTACGCGAACCTGGGAGCCCTCCTCATGGTCCTGGGCCTGCCCTACGACTCGGACGAGGCCAGGGCTTGGTGCGGCGCCGTGACGGCCCTGATGACGGGCGAGGCCTACCGGACCTCGGCCGAGCTGGCCGCGGTCCGCGGTCCTTTCGAGGGCTTCGAGCGCAACCGCAAGCCCATGCTCGGGGTCATCGGAATGCATCGCGAGGCCCTCGGCCTCCTGCGCGCCGGAGAGGACAAGGCGCTGGCCGAGATCCTGGCCGAGGCGAGGATGGCCTGGGAGGAGGCGGACGCCCTGGGCTCGAGGCGCGGGTTCCGGAACGCCCAGGTGACGGTCCTGGCGCCCACCGGCACCATCGGGCTCCTCATGGACTGCGACACCACGGGCATCGAGCCCGATTTCGCCCTGGTCAAGTTCAAGAAGCTCTCCGACGGCGGCGCCTTGAAGATCGTCAACCAGTCCGTGGGCCGGGCCTTGGCCCGGCGCGGCTACGCCGGGGAGGCGGTCAAGAGGATCGAGGCCCACATCCTGGCCACCGGCGGGGTGGAGGGAGCCCGGGACCTCCATGACCGGCATCTGGCGGTCTTCGACTGCGCCAACCCGGCCTTCCCGGGAGGGCGCTTCATCGCGCCCATGGGGCACGTGCGCATGATGGCCGCGGCCCAGCCGTTCCTCTCCGGCGCGATCTCCAAGACCGTCAACCTCCCGCACGACGCCACGGTCCAGACCATCGAGGACGTCTTCATGCAGAGCTGGAAGCTGGGGTTGAAGGCCATCGCGCTCTACCGCGACGGGTGCAAGCTCTCCCAGCCGTTGTCGGTCGCCAAGAACAAGGCTTCGGAGGTCGAGACCGCGACCTCCATCCTCCAGCGCCGGTATCTGCCCACGACCCGCTCGGGGAAGACCTTCGAGGCGTCGCTGGCAGGCCAGAAGATCTACGTGCGCACCGGGGAATACCCCGACGGCCGGCTGGGAGAGGTTTTCGTGGATTTCCAGAAGCCGGGCTCTCCCATGCAGGAGCTCCTGAACTGCTTCTCCATCATGACCTCCCTGGCCCTGCAGTACGGCGTGCCCCTGAAGGAGATGGTCGACCGCCTCACCTTCACGCGCTTCGAGCCCGCGGGCGTGGTGCGCCACCCCAACATCAAGCGCGCGACCTCGGTCATGGACCTCATCTTCCGCCTTCTGGGCCTGGCCTATCTGGGGAGGGAGGACCTCGCGCACGTGCCGCCGGAGAAGGAGGGCCGGCCGAAGGAGGGGTCGCTCCCGGAGCCCTCCCCCGTCCCTCCGGCCGGCGACCGGGACGCCCAGCTCTCCGAGATGATGGGCGACGCCCCTTTCTGCGACTCTTGCGGCCACGTCACGGTCCGCTCGGGTTCCTGCTACAAGTGCCTCAATTGCGGGAGCTCGCTCGGCTGCTCCTGAAGGAGTCCGACCCCATGAAAGCGAAGAAACCCCGGCGCGAGCCCCGCCGCATCACCAAGGACCAGTACTACCTCAACATCGCCAAGGAGACCTCGCGGCGCAGCACCTGCCTGAGGCGCCACTACGGCGCGGTCATCGTGAGCAACGACCAGATCGTCTCCACGGGCTACGCCGGAGCTCCGCGCAAGACCGCCAACTGCGCCGAGGTCGGCTCCTGCATCCGCATCAAGCTCAATGTCCCCAAGGGCGAGCACTACGAGTGGTGCCGGGCCGTGCACGCGGAGCAGAACGCCATCATCCACTCGGCCCGCTTCGACATGATCGGAGCGACCCTCTACCTCGTGGGCACCACGCCCGACGGGGGGGAGGTCATCGAGGGGGCCGAGCCGTGCCGCATCTGCAAGCGCATGATCATCAACGCCGGCATCACGCGCGTGGTCATCCAGACCGCGCCCGGCCGCTACAAGGAGCAGCGGGTGGGGGATTGGATCAAGGCCAACCTCCACGAGTTCCGCATGGTGCGCGGCAAGATGGTGCCGGTCATGCCCAAGGGTTATTAGGAGGCTTCTATGCGCAGCGTCATCGGCCGTCTTCCTGCCTGGCTCATCCTTCTTCCGCTGCTGGCCCTCCGGGTCCCGGCCGGGGCCGAAGAGTGGCCCGACCTGGCAACCCCGGCCGAGGCCGTGGGCGGCGGGGAAGAGGACGCGGCCGTGGTGGCCGGGATCGAGGGCTACGCCTTCGTCCCCCAGGTCGCGGGCGCCGAGGCCAACGCCAAGGCGTGGTACGACTACTTCACCAGGACCCGAGGCATCCCGGTCGGCAGGGTCAAGCTCCTGACCGGGGTGGACGCCACGGCCGACGAGATGCGCGACGCCGCCAAGGCGGCCGCTTCCCTGGCCGGCCCCAAGGGCACCCTGTGGTTCGTGTTCATCGGCCACGGAGCCCCTGCCCAGGACGGCAAGGACGGCCTCCTGGTGGCCGTGGACGCCCAACAGAAGGCCAAGAGCCTCCAGCGCAACAGCCTCCGGCGAGGCGAGCTCCTCAAGGCCCTGGGAGAGACCAAGGCCGGCGCGATCCGGATCGTGCTTGACGCTTGCTTCTCAGGCAAGCGCGAGGACGGCAGCTCTCTGGCTCCCGGGCTCCAGCCGCTGGTGGCCGCTTCCATGAGCGGTCCCGCGGATCCTCGGATGGTGGTGCTGACCGCGGCCAAGGCCGACCAGTTCGCCGGGGCCCTGCCCGGGACCCAGCGGCCGGCGTTCAGCTACCTGGTGCTCGGAGCCCTGCGGGGCTGGACCGGCAAGGCCCAGGTGCGCGCCGGCGACCTCTGGCGCTACGCGGGCGACGCGCTGAGCGCCACCCTGCGGGGCCGCAACCAGACCCCGGAGCTGAGCGGCCCCGAGGACGCGGCCTTCGGCCGCGCAGCCGGGGAGAAGGGGCCGGATCTCGCGTCCCTGGCCAAGGCCACGGCAGGTGCAGGCGCCTCGGACGAGATGTTCAAGGTCTCCAGCCTGCCGGCCCTGCCGAAAGCCCAGGCGCCGTCCGCCATGAAGGGCATGGCCGGAGCCGAGGACTTCAGGAACATCGACGTGGAGGGGCTCAAGCTCCTCAACGAGGCGACCCTCTTCGACAAGGGCGGCGCGGAGGCCGCTGGGAAGGCTTCCAAGTGGCGCGAGCTCGCCAAGGCTGCCCCGCAGTTCGTGGCCAAGGCAGAGGCCCGGGCCAAGGAATGGGAGCAATACTCGGGCCAGATCGCCGCGACCGAGAAGGCCATGACTGCCCGCGCCGAGGCGTGGGCCAAGGACTGGGAGAAGCTCAGGGCCCTCCTTGCCCTGGAGGTGGTGAGCGACACGGACAAGAAGAGGTGGGCCATCAGCCTCCTGGACGCCTACGGCTGGGAGCACAGCAACGCGACCATGATCGCGCCTTTCATCGGTCAGGGGAGCTTCACGGACTACCTGGCCGGCCGCGTCCAGGCCTGCAAGGCGGGCACGGCCGAGGCCTGCAGGGTCGCGGGCGTCATCCTCGACATCGGCCTGGGTGTGAAGAAGGACGAGGCGAACGCCGTGGAGCAATGGAGGCGGAGCTGCGACCTGGGCAGTCCCAAGGGCTGCAACAGCATCGGCGTCATGCTCTTCAATGGGACCGGCACGCTCAAGGATCAAGGCGCGGCTGTGCGGCTCTACGCCAAGGCCTGCTCCATGGGCGAGCCGCGGGCCTGCGTCAATCTGGGGGCGTCCTATGCCGCGGGCACAGGAGTCAGCGAGGACAAAGCCAAGGCCGTGGAGTTCCACCGCAAGGCGTGCGACTCGGGCTCGCCCGTGGGCTGCGTCGCCTTGGGCTGGGTCTTCGAGGCCGGCGAGGGCGTGGCCATGGACAAGACCAAGGCAGCGGCCCTCTATAAGAAAGCCTGCGACATGGGAAGCCTTCGAGGGTGCAGGAACCTCGGGGTGATGCACGACAACGGCCACGGGGTCCCGGAAGACAAGCCGAAGGCCGTGAGCCTGTTCCGCAAAGCCTGCGACGCGGGCGAGGACGACGCGTGCATCTCCCTGGGCTGGATGCATGAGCGCGGCCGGGGCGTGGCCAAGGATGAGGCTGCTGCGACGAACATCTATAGGAAGGCCTGTGAGAACGGCCATAACCGCGGGTGCACGTATCTCGGGGTGATGTACGATAACGGTCTCGGCGTGGCCCAGGACCAGCCGAGGGCCGCGACCCTGTTCCGCAAGTCCTGCGACGCCGGGGACAGCGAGGGGTGCGCCGATCTGGGGCTGATGTACGAGCACGGGCGGGGCATCGGCGCGAGCGTGACGGAGGCGGTGACCCTCTATCGCAAAGCCTGCGACCAGGGCAACGCCCAAGGGTGCTCCTTCCTCGGGGTGATGCACGACAACGGCAAGGGCGTCACTGAAGACAAGGCCAAGGCCGTCGAGCTTTTCCAGAAAGCCTGCGACAAGGGCTCAGCGCACGGCTGCTACAGCCAGGGGCTCATGTACGAAGGAGGCCGCGGCGTGACCGTGGACGCGGCCAAGGCCAGGGAGCTCTATCGCAAGGCGTGCGGCATGGGCAACCAGGACGCCTGCAAGCGGGCTCCCTGAGCCGTTCGCCCGTCAGAGCGTCACGAGCGCGCTCTGCAGGTGGTAGTAGGGAGGCCGCTCGCGGTAGCGCAGGATGGCCTCCTTCATGATCTCCTCGATGAAGTCCTCGTAGGACATCCCGACCATCTCCGCGCAGTTGGGCACGCAGTCTCCCCTGTTGATGGAGGGGTTGGGGTTGATCTCGATGATGTAGGGGTTGCCCAGCTTGTCGATGCGGACCTCGATGCGCGCGTAGTCGTGGCAGTCAAAGAGGTTGTAGGCGTCGAGGCAGATCTCCGAGATGAGGGCCGTCATCTTCTGCGAGTACTTGGCGGGCCGCTCGACGCGGATCTTCTCGTAGGCGTCGGCCTTCGTCCACTTGGCCTGGAAGGGGTAGATGTGCCAGACTCCGGGGGGCATGTCGTCGAAGATGGAGCGCGAGAGGGGCAGGACCTGCACGCGCTCCTCGTTGCCCATGATGGAGACGTCCACCTCGTCGCCCTCGACGTACTCCTCGATGAGCACGGGCCGGTTGTACTTCTCCAGGAGCATGGCGACCTGGTCCTTGAGCGACTTGAGGCTCGTGACCACGGATTTGTTGGACAGGCCGATGGAGTTGTCGGTATTGGCGAGCTTGACGATGAGCGGATAGCGCAGGTCCTCACGGATGTCGTCGTCCTTGGCGAAGACGTAGTCGAACTTCGGCGTGGGGAGCTGGTGGTACTCGAGGATCTTCTTGACCTTGATCTTGTCGATGCACAGGGCCAGGGAGAGGGGGTTGGAGCCCGTATAGGGGATGCCGAGGCAGTCGAGGATGGCCGCGCCGTGGGGCTCGAGGAGCGAGCTGTTGTTGATGCGCTCGCAGACGTTGAAGACGATGTCGACGTTGGCCTCCCCGATCTTCTCGAAGGGGAGCGGCGTCTCGTTCATGTCGAAAAAGGTGACGCGGTGTCCCTTGGACTCGAGGGCCTTCTGGATGTTGAGGCCGACCGAGGTGAGGTCCTGGTGGACCGCGGCCTCGCTTTCCTTGCCGTCCTCGGTCGCGTGCTCCTCGTACTTGTTGCAGAGGATGCCCACGTGGAGGGGCTTCTGCTTGGCCAGGTCCGTGCCGCGCAGCTTCTCCATGCGGGCCGACTGGATGATGCGTCGCCGGGCCACGTGGGCGGCGTTGAAGCGGTTGCGGCGGCGCGTCTTGCCGATGGTGGACGTGGAGTCGAAGGCCACGATCTTGGCCACGACCCCCCGCATGGCGGCCTCGAGGTTCTGCTCGGCCTCGGCGTAGGTCTCGCCCTTGCCCACGACCCAGCCGATGGTTTCGAAGCCTTCCGGCGGCACGAGCACCGGGTCGCCCGGCTCCTTGAGCAGGGTGACGTCATGGAGCTTGGCGGGGTCCTTCTCCGGGGCGGCCAGGCCGCTGATGACTCCCGAGGAGGGAGGGATGATGTAGTTGCCGACCAGGTGGACCTTGGGCTCCTTGGGTTTCTTGACCTTGCAGGGCAGGGCCGCGCAGATCCGGGCCGCCTCCTCGATGAGGTCTACACCCCAGACCTCGTTGACCCAGTCGTAGATGTAGTCCCCGCCCATGCGAGCGTTGGCCTCGATGAGCCTGGGCCCGTCGGTGCAGATCTTGGCCTCCAGGTGGATGGCTCCGTCCCGCAGGCCCAGGGCCGGGATGGCCTTCTTGGCCATCTCGAGGACCGCGGCGAGGTCGGATTCCTCGTGACGCGAGGGCATGGCATCCCCGGTCTCGATGAAGAAGGGCTCCTTGGTGGGGAAGTTGTCGTTGAAGGCGTAGAACTTGATCTCGCCGTCCTGGAGGAGGATATCGAGGTCCACCTCGGCCCCGGCCAGATAGCCCTCGGCGAGGATCTCGGTGCCGTAGGAGTAGATGTGGTCGAAGCGCGGCGTCATGTTGGCCCGGATGTACTCGAAGGCGTCGCGGGCCTCCTTGATCTCGTCGAGCCGGACCACGAACTGCGAGCGCTCGCCCCAGGCGGGCTTGAGGACCAGCGGGAAGCCGATGCGCTTGGCCTCGCGGTCGAGGTCCTTGACGCTGTTGATCTGCGCCCAGAGCGGGGAGAACTTGGAGAGGCCGGCGGCGTCGAGCGCCTTGCGCGTGAGCAGCTTGTTGCGGCAGTTCATGGCCGCCTGATAGGGGTGGCCTTTCCAGCCGAACTTGTCGCAGAGGAAGCCGTCGAGCGCCACCGCCTCCTCCCAGAAGGTCAGGCACCCGTGGACCGGGTGCTCCTTGATCGCCTCCTCGACCTTGGCCGCGCACTCCGCGTGATCGAGGGTGTCCGCGATGATGGTGTGGTCCGCGTAGCGGGAGACCCAGGTGGATTCGGGGGCCAGGACCACGATGCGCAGCCCGAGAGACTTCAGGCGTTGGTAGATGAACCGCTTCGTCGGGTTCGGAGAGCTGATGAGGAGGAGAGAGCGGCCTTTGAGGTCGTGGCCGGGCTCTGCGGTGGAAGCGGCTTCCGGATGGTTGGGCATGGGGAAATTATACAAACGCTGCCGCTATGCGTGCCTGCGGTCGCGGTGTCCGCCGAGGAGCACGATGACCGCGACGGTCGCCAGGCACGCGGCGTACGACGCGGCGAACGCCGCGAGGATGCCCGCAGCCGGAAAGAGCGCGGCGCCGGCGTTGGCGAAGACCATGCCGCCGAGGAGCCCCACCATGAATCCCCGGGCCATGCGGCCCAGCGCGGCCGCGCCGAGGGCGGCGTGGAACACCATGAGGTTGGTCCAAAGGATGATGGGAAACGACGCGACCACGGCGCCGGCCAGGGGACCCAAAAGCCCGGCCACGACCACGGCAGCGGCCACGGTGGCGCCGCTCAAGGACGCCTTGAGGGGGAGTCCGCGCGCCCAGCCGGCGGGTCCCGCGGCAGCCTGGGGCGGTGCCGGGAGCAGGAGGGTCGAGCCCAGGAGCATGAGCAGGCCCACGCCGTTGGCGGCGAGCGGCCTGCGGCAGGCTTCGACCAAGAGGAGCGGGAGCATGGCCAGGAACCAGGCCGCGGCTGACCCTGCCAGGGCCGCGGTCACGCGGCCTTTGGCCGCGAGCCGGACATAGGCCGTGGTCGCGACCGCGGCAGCGCCGAGACCCGCGGGCAGGGGCACGGCGGCTTTTCCCGCCTCGCCGCCGTCCTGGGTCCAGGCGATGAAGAGCAGGGAGAAAGCGGTGACGGACGGCAGGGCCGCGACCACTCCGCCCCACGTGCTGCTGCGCTGGGCGGTCTTGGCCGCGGCCATGACCCAGGCCGCGGCCACGAGGAACGCGCAGGCCGCCTTGAGCAGGAAGGCTGTCTCAGCCATTCACAGGAACGCGCCGAAGAACCGCCGGCTGTTCTCCCAGACGATTCCCCGGAGCTCCTCGACCGGCATGGACAGCTCGTGCGCCGCCAGCTCCGTCACGGTCCTGATGCCCGCGGGCTCGGCGAACCATTCCGAGCAGTCCTTGTCTTCGGGAGGGCAGTCCGTTTCGAGGAGGAGCCGGTCCTTGGGCACGCTCAGCAGGGCCTTGCGGAGCTTCTGCCGTTTGGGGTCAGCCACGTGCCCGTCGAAGGAGAAGTACGCGCCCAGGCCGGCCAGGCCGGGCACCATCTCGGCGCCGCCGCTGTAGGCGTGCAGGAGGAAGGACGCAGACGAGGTCTTGTGCTTGAGATAAGCCGTCATCTTGTCCCAAGCCTTGACGCAGTGGATCATGGCCGGCCGCGAGAGCTGCTCAGCCAAGGCGTATTGTTGGGAGAAGACCTTCTCTTGAAGGCTGAAATCCTTGTCCTTGGCCAGTTTGTCCAGGCCGATCTCACCTACGCAGGCTCGGGTAGAGCGCAAGCGCTTCTCAAGGTCGGCGAGCCAATCGCCTTGGGCTTGATCGGTGAACCAGGGATGGATGCCGAAGCAGGGGATGATCTCCGGATGATCGTGCGCCAGGCCGGCGACCTTAGCCCAGTCTTCCGGACCTGTGCTCGTGCACGCCATGAGCTCCACGCCGGCTAGGCGGGCTTTGGAGAGCATCCCCTCGATGCGGGCCGGCTCGCCCGCGAGCTGGAGATGGTTGTGACTGTCGCAGTAGCGCACAGAAGGCATTGCAGTCAGTTCGCGCTGGGGTCAGTCTTCAACTTATTCAACTTATTTCAAAAGCAAGCGAAGATTATGAAAGGGGAAGGCGCACCCCCCTCTAAGGGAGGAAGGTACGCCAATGGAGAGATTATACATCGGGATGGACGTTCATAAACGGTATACGGTGGCAGTAGCGACCGGCGAGGACGGCAAGGTCGTGCGCCGAGACCGCATCGAGCACGGGACGGACATCGCTCGCGCG
>JACRDQ010000013.1 GCA_016218545.1 Elusimicrobiota bacterium | reverse complement strand
GAGGCCCGGACCCCGCTCATCATCTCGGGCGCGGCCGAGAAGTCCACGGACCGCTACGCCCTCATCAACCGGATCATGCCGGTCATCGACGTCCGCAAGATCACGGAGGAGGACGAGATCAAGGCGAAGTACTCCGGCGAGGACCTCGGGCTCGGGCACGACGCGATCATCGACGAGAAGAACCACTCCGCGGTGCTCACCGAGGAGGGCATCCAGAAGTGCGAGAAGCTCCTCAACCTCCAGAACCTCTACGACGACCTGGAGGGGGAGTGGGTCCACCACATCACCCAGGCCCTGCGCGCCCACCACCTCTACCACCGCGACGTGGACTACGTGGTCAAGGACGGCGAGGTCATCATCGTCGACGAGTTCACGGGCCGCCTCATGCCGGGCCGCCGCTGGTCGGAAGGCCTGCACCAGGCGGTCGAGGCCAAGGAGAACCTCCCGCCGCGGGAGGAGAACCAGACGCTCGCCACCATCACCTTCCAGAACTTCTTCAAGCTCTTCCGCAAGGTCTCCGGCATGACCGGCACGGCCATGACCGAGGCCGACGAGTTCTTCGAGATCTACAAGCTCGAGGTCTGCGAGATCCCGACGCACAACAAGATGATCCGTCAGGACTTCCCGGACTACGTCTACCGCACGGAGCGCGAGAAGTTCAAGGCCATCGTCGAGGAGATCGGCGAGCTCTGGAAGGTCGGCCGGCCCGTGCTGGTGGGCACCCGGTCCATCGAGAAGTCCGAGAAGGTCGCGGCCATGCTGCGCGACGTGGGCATCCCGCACCAGGTCCTCAACGCCAAGTACCACGAGATGGAGGCCCAGATCATCGCCCAGGCGGGCAGGAAGGGCGCGGTGACCATCGCCACCAACATGGCGGGCCGCGGCACGGACATCCTGCTGGGCGGCAACCCTCAGGACCCCGAGGAGTACAAGGCGGTCGTGGCGGTCGGCGGCCTGCACGTCCTGGGCACGGAGCGTCACGAGGCGCGGCGCATCGACAACCAGCTCCGGGGACGCTGCGGACGGCAGGGCGACCCGGGCTCCTCGCGCTTCTACCTCGCGCTCGACGACGAACTGATGAGGCTCTTCGGCGGCGAGCGCCTGGCCAACATCATGGAGCGGCTCGGCATGCAGGAGGGCGAGGTCATCGAGTCGCCCCTGGTCAGCCGGCAGATCGAGCAGGCCCAGCGCCGCGTCGAGACCCACAACTTCGACATCCGCAAGCAGCTCCAGGAATACGACAACGTCATGAACCGCCAGCGCCAGGTCGTCTACGGCCTGCGCAACGAGATCCTCGACGGCGCTTCGGTCGAGAAGCGCGTGCAGATGATGATCGAAGAGGAGGTCGAGGAGAAGCTCGCGTCCTTCGCCCCCGAGGACAAGTACCCGGAGAGCTGGGACGTCGCCTCCCTGCACGCGTACCTGAGCCGCACCTTCGGCATCTCCTTCGCCCCGTCGCCCGAGGAGCTCCGGGGCCTGACCCAGGACAAGGTCCGGGACGAGCTCCTCGTCGAGGTCAAGGACATCTACGCCAAGAGGCCTGCGGAGTTCGAGGGCTACGACTTCCGGGAGATCGAGAAGATGATCCTCCTGCAGATGATCGACCGGGCTTGGAAGAACCACCTCTACGATCTCGACCACCTCAAGAAGTCCATCGGCCTGCGGGCCTACGGGCAGAAGGACCCCAAGATCGAGTATCAGAAGGAATCCTTCGCCATGTTCGAGGTCATGCTGGGCCGCATCCGCGAGCAGAGCGTCGAGTACGTCTTCAAGGTGCAGGCGCCGCGCATGCCGCCTCCGCCGCCGCCGCATGCCGCTCCTCCCAAGGACGGGGCCGGCCCGGCCCCGCACGGCCCGGCCGCGGGTCCCAAGCCCTCGGGCCTGAGCAGGCCCAAGCAGCAGGCAGAGGTCAAGCGCATCGGCCGCAACGACCCATGCTACTGCGGGTCCGGAAAGAAATACAAGAAGTGCCACGGCAGCTAGACCGGATCCTGCTCTGCTTCTTGAGCGGAGCCCTGACCGCGCTGGCCCTCCCCAAGCCGGGCCTGTGCCTCCTGGCCTGGGCGAGCCTCGCTCCCGCGTTCTGGGTCTGGTTCCGGTGCGGCTCCTGGAAGGGGGCGCTCCTCGCCGGCCTGGCGGCCGGGGCCGGGTTCCACGGGGTGCTCCTCCACTGGATCTATCAGACCTGCACCTACGCCGGCATGCCGCCCGGCGTGGGCGTGCTGGCCCTGGTCCTGCTGGCCCTGTTCCTGGGCCTCAACTGGGGGGTGAGCGGCGCGCTGGGCTGGTGGCTCGCTCCGGGCCGGCTCGCGCGGCCCTGGGTCTGGGCCGCGGCCTGGACCTGCGTGACCGCGGCCTCCGCGTGGTGGACTCCCCGGCTGACCGTGGACCTGCTGTCCTACACGCAGTACAAGTTCCCGTCCCTCATCCAGATCGGGGCCCTCGCAGGGCCGCATGCCCTGGGCTTCCTCGTGCTCGCGGCCAATGCCGTGCTCGCCGAGGCGTGGGAGGAGGAGGGCAGGTCCGTCTTGAACGCCGGCCTGGTCCTGGCGCTCTTGGCAGGCGTCGCGGCCTACGGGGCTTTCGAGCTGGTTCACAGGAAGGAGTTCTTGATGAGAACGGCTTCGCCATCGGCGGGCTCTGCCCAGCCGATGGCGAGGATCGAGCTCGTGCAGCCGGCCATCGACCAGTACCGGAAGTGGGACAGCAGGTTCGAGAGCGAGATCAAGGCCGTCTACGAGGAGCTCCTCTCGCGGCCGAGGAAGGCCGCCCCGGACCTCGTGGTCTGGCCCGAGTCCGCGCTCCCCTGGCTGGTCGAGGAAGGCACGGAGCCGCCCCTGGTCTCGGACCAGGCGCGCAGGCTCGGGGCGCCGCAGGTCGTGGGCGTGGTCTCTCAGGGAGAGGACGGCCTGCGACGCTGTTCGGCGCTCCTC
This sequence comes from Elusimicrobiota bacterium, assembly GCA_016218545.1. Classification (GTDB taxonomy): domain Bacteria; phylum Elusimicrobiota; class Elusimicrobia; order UBA1565; family UBA9628; genus JACQWX01. The sequence goes on along the minus strand of JACRDQ010000013.1, from coordinate 8,787 downwards.
GTGGGGCCGGACGGCAGCGTCCAGGGCGCCTATCATAAGCGCCAGCTCGTGCCCTTCGGCGAGTGGGTCCCGTTCCGGTTCATCGCAGACCACATCGGCATCCTCAACCAGATGGGGGACTTGACCCCCGGCCCGAGCCGGCAGGAGCTCTTGAGCACCCCGCTGGGCGCGACCGGGGTGAGCATCTGCTATGAGGCCACTTTCCCGCGCTGGAACCGGTCCGACGCGGCCCAGGGGGCTCGCGCCGTCATCAACGTCACCAACGACGGGTGGTACAAGGCGACCTGGGGGCCCCATCTGCATTTCGGCTCCAACTTCTTCCGCGCCATCGAGAACAGGGTCCATGTGGTGCGCTGCGGCAACACCGGCATCTCGGGCGTCATCGATCCGTGGGGGTTCGTGACCGCGAGCCTGGGCTTGAACGAGCGCGGCAGGCTCGACGCGGAACTGCCCCGCGAGGACCCCTTTCCCAGGCGCTCGCCCTATGCCCGGTGGGGCGACTGGTTCGGCGCTTGCTGCGGGATCCTGGTCCTGGTCTTGGCGGCTCTCAGGCTCGGGCTCCGCAAGGCATGACGTCCCGAGCCAGGCCGCTTTTCATCTTCTCTCCCAAGTACGTGGTGGACATCGGCGACCATGTCTTCCCGACGAGGAAGTTCGGCCTGGCCGCGGCCCTCCTCAAGGCCGAGGGCGAGTTCGTCGAACCCCGGCCGGCCTCCAGGGAGGACCTGCTCCTGGTCCACGATCCTGCCTGGGCGGACAAGGTGCTCGCCGGCCGCATGACGCTCAAGGACGAGACCTTGATGGAGATGCCCTTCACTCCGGAGGTCTCCCTGGCGCACCGCCTCCAGGCGCGGGGCACGCTCCTGGCCGCGGAGCACGCGCTCGCGGCCGGGGTGGGCCTTCACGTGGGAGGCGGGAGCCATCACGCCTTCAGGGGTCATGCCGAGGGCTTCTGCGTCTTGAACGACATCGCCCTGGCCGTGGCCGCGATGCTCGCCCGCGGCAGGATCGCAAAGGCCGCCGTGGTGGACCTCGACGTCCACCAGGGCAACGGCACGGCCGCCATCTTCCGCGACAGGCCGGAGGTCTTCACCTTCTCCATGCATCAGGAGAGCCTCTACCCGTTCATGAAGGAGCGGAGCACCCTGGACGTGGGCCTGGCGGACAAGACGGGAGACGAGGAGTACCTCGCGGCCCTGGAGCGGAGCCTGCCGAGGGTCTTCGAGCACCGGCCCGAGCTGGTCGTGTACCAGGCCGGGGTGGATTGCGCCGAAGGAGACCTTTTGGGAGGCCTGGCCTTGAGCGAGGCAGGCATCCTCGAGCGCGACCGCCGGGTGGTGGAGTCCTGCCGCAAGGCGGCGGCGCCCCTGGTCGTGACCCTGGGAGGCGGCTACTGCTCCGACGTGGACAAGACCGCCCGGATGCACGCCGAGACCCTGCGGCTGGCAGCGGGGCTTGCTATCATCTCTCCATGACCGGCGTCTGGCGCAGGGCCGCGGTCCTGGGCAGCCTCTGGGCCGCTTCCGAGATCGTGCTCGGGAGCTTTCTCCACAACACCCGCGTGCCCCTGAGGGGGCACATCCTCACCGGCATCGGCGTCGCCATCCTGGTGGCAGGGCACCGGCTCTGGCCCCAGCGGGGACTGCTTTGGCGCTCAGGGCTCATCTGCGCCGCCATGAAGTCGGTCTCGCCGAGCGCGGTCATCCTCGGGCCCATGGCCGCCATCTCCGCGGAGGGAGCCCTGCTCGAGCTCGGGGTCCTGCTCGGCGGAGCCAACCCCGCCGGGTATATGCTCGCCGGCGGGCTGGCCATGTCCTGGGCCGTGGTCCAGAAGGCGGGAGGCTTCTTCGTCTTCTACGGACCGGATACGTGGACCCTCTATCAGCAGGGCTTGGAGCGCCTGCGGGTCTGGCTGGGCACCCGGGCCATCGACCCCTGGCTGCCCCTGCTCTGGGTGTGGGCCGGTCACATGGCTGCCGGCTGCCTGGCCGCGGCCATCGGCCTGCGCGTGGGCTCCTATCGAGGCAAGGCCCTGCCGGCCTCCGGAGAGGGAGGGGGGAAGGGTCCCTCTTGCCTGCCGGCCTCGGCCGAGGCCTCCGGCGGCGTGGAGTATTCCCTGCCTGCCTTGGTCCTCCACCTCATCCTCGTCATCGGAATCATGGCTCTGGGGCAGAAGGTCCCGGTCTGGGCTTTGGCGTGCGGGACGCTCTTCTATGTCGGGGTCTGCGTGCGCGGCTATGCCCGCGCCCGGGGCATCATGAGCCGGGTCAGCCTGTGGCTCGGCATCATCGCGATGTCCGTGCTCGCGGGCCTGATGCTGGGGCGCTGGGAGGCCGGGGCGCAGATGGCCCTGCGGGCCGCGGTCCTCACGGTCGGGTTCTCCTGCGTGGGCACGGAGCTGCGCCATCCCGCGATCCGGCGCTGGCTGGCGGGGGGAAGGGGACGGCCGTTCTTCGAGTCCCTGGAGCAGGCCTTCGACACCCTGCCTGAGGTCTTCGCTTCCTTCCCCACGGGCCGGCAGCTCGCGTCCTCGCCCGTGGCCAGCCTGGCCGCTGCCATCGCCAGGGCTCCGGCCCTGCTCGACGGCCTGGGAGGCGGCCGCGTGGTCATCATCACCGGCGCCCGCGGGGAGGGCAAATCCGACCTGATCGCGGACCTCGCCGAGGCTTTGCGGCGCGCGGGGCTCTCGGTGGGCGGCATCCACGCCCCAGGGCTCTGGGAGGAGGGCCGGCGCAGCGGTTTCGACGTGGTGGACCTGGCCACCGGAGAGAGGATGCCGCTCTGCCGGGCAGGCGGGACCGGGGCGGCCGCGGCCAAGGGGAGGTTCGGGTTCTCGGCCGAGGGCCTTGCGTTCGGGCGCAAGGCCCTCGAGACCGCGCTGGAGAACGACGTGGACGTGGTGGTGGCGGATGAGGTGGGGCCCCTCGAGCTTCAGGGTCATGGCTGGGCCCCGGCACTGGACGCTCTTGCGTCCCGGCGGCGCAAGCCCATGGTTTGGGTGGTGCGCGAAAGACTCGTGGACGTGGTCCGGCGGCGCTGGGCCCTGGCGGAAGCGAGCGTCTGGCGGCCGGAAGCCGGGGTCGTGGACAGGGTGCTGGCCGAGTTGCGGTCCTGCTAGCGCACGAAGTGCGGCACTTTTGCCGGGAGCTCGATGGAGAGCTCCACGAGCCCGCCTAGCCTGCCAGCCTTGAACCAAGGACCCTGGTAGATGAGCTTCTTCCTTCCTTTCTTCTCGATGGTGTAGACGTTCGCCTTGCCCGTGGCCAGGAGGCGGCGCATCTTGGCCCTGGCCTCGGGAGGGTGGCACTCGAGCATGTCCGCGCCGACCAGAGCGCCCCCGCCGTGCCGTGCGAAGATCTCCCGAGACTTGGCGTTCATCTCGAGGCCCATGCCTTTCTTGTCGCAGACCGTGACCCCGACCGGGGACTCCTCCACCCAAAAGCCTTTCTTCATGAAGAAAGTGTACAATCTCCAACGGTAAACGTCATGTTCAAAGGAGCCGCGGAAGACCTTTTCAGGAGGACCGTCGAGGAGCTTTCCCGGGAGCGCGCCAAGCTCGAGCGCATGGCCAAGCTCCTGGACCTGCCCAAGCTCCGCAAGGACGTGGGCGCCATGGAGGCGGAGGCCGCGACCCCCGGATTCTGGGCCGATTCCCACCGGGCCAAGAAGAAGTCCAAGGAGCTCAACCACCTCAAGGGCAGGCTCCAGAGTTGGGAGAAGGCCTCCAAGACGGTCGAGGACCTCAAATGCCACCTGGACCTGGCTTGCGAGTGCGAGGACCAGGGCGAGCTCGAGGAGGCCAGGAAGGGCCTTGGGACCCTGTCCAAGCTCGTGCATGAGATGGACCTGACCTTGAAGCTCTCCGGCGAGCTCGACTCCTGCGACGCCATCCTCGCCTTGCACGCGGGGGCAGGCGGGACCGAGGCGTGCGACTGGAACGAGATGCTCCTGCGCATGTACTCGCGCTGGGCTGCCAACCGGGGCTTCGAGTTCCAGCTCACCGACATGCTCAAGGGCGAGGGCGCGGGCATCAAGAGCGCGACCGCCTTCGTGCGCGGGACCAACGCCTACGGGTGCCTGAAGGGAGAGATGGGCGTGCACCGCCTGGTGCGCATCTCCCCGTTCGACGCCAACAAGCGCCGTCACACCTCCTTCGCCTCCCTCGATGTCCTGGCGGACATCGAGGAGGACATCGACATCCAGCTCAACGACGCGGACGTCAAGTTCGAAACCTTCCGTTCCGGCGGGCACGGCGGCCAGAACGTCAACAAGGTGGAGACCGCGGTCAGGCTCATCCACATGCCCTCGGGCATCGTGGTCACCTGCCAGACCGAACGCAGCCAGATCCAGAACCGCGTCAACGCCACGAAGCTCCTCAAGGCCAAACTCTACGAGATCGAGCTCGACAAGAAGCGCTCGGCCATGGAGAAGCACTACGGCGACATGGGCGACATCGCCTGGGGGAGCCAGATCCGCTCCTACGTGTTCATGCCCTACCAGCTGGTCAAGGACCTGCGCACGGGACAGCAGACGAGCCAGATCCAGAACGTCATGGACGGCGACCTCGATCCCTTCGTGGACGCCTACCTCGACTGGGTGGCCGCGGGCAAGCCGCCGCGGGTCAAGGACGCCAAAGAAGACTAGCCCGCGCGGCCCTGAGAGCTCCCCGCACGGCCGGCCTGTCCGCCCCGGGGATCTTGAGCGCGTCGTCATAGACCCTGAGGGCCTCCGCCTTCTCGCCTGACGCCGCCAGGAGGCTGCCGAGGCTCAGGCTCGCCTCCAGGTGCGACGGGTCGGCTGCCACCGCGCTCCTCAGGTCCGCCACGGCCGCGGCGTTCATCCCGGCCAGGGCCCGAGCCACGCCGCGGTCGGCGAGGAAGGAGGCGTTCGCGGGAGCGGAGGCGACCAACTCGTCGAGGATGGCGAGGCCGCGTCCGCCTTGGCCCTGCCGCCGGAAGATCACCGCCGCCCTGAGGCGCTGTTCCGGGCTGGGGCCGGAGGCTTCCGCGGCTTCCAGACGGGCGAGGGCCTCCCTCCTGTCTCCTGAATCCGACGCGAGCTCCGCCATGGCGATCAGCACGGCCGGGTCCCGGGGTTTGGCCCGAGTGAGTTCCGCGAGGATGGCCAGGCCGCGCCTGTGGTCGCCCATGTCGCGGCAGAGCCCGGCTGCCATGAAGGACTCCGGCTCGGAGAGGGCGAGTCTCCCGGCCCGGTCGAGGAGGGCCGAGGCCTCGTCGCGGCGGCCGTCGCGCAGGGCCAGCCGGGCCAAGGAGAGCGTCGCGGAACCGGCCAAGCCCGTGGACGGGTCCGCGCTGATGCGGCGCAGGATGCCGCGGGCCTGGTCGCGGCGCCCCGCGTCCTCGTAGGCCTGGGCAGCCGCCATGAGGAGCTTGGGGTCGCGGAGCGTGCGGCTGGCAGCGTCGAGCCGCGTCGAGGCCTCCCGCCTGCGTCCCGCTTTGGCGTCGGAAGCGGCCAGCGCGACCCAGGACTCGAGGTCCAGTCTTCCGGCCGCGGCCAGCCGTTCGAAGGGCTGCCTGGCGCCCCGGCCGTCTCCGGCCCGGACCAGCTGTCCGAGGGCCTCGAGCGTCCGAGAGTCCTCATGCGCCTTCAGGATGGCGCTGTCGCGCGGCCGGCTGGCAGCGAGGCGTCCGATGACGGGTGCGGCGGCGAGGAATCCGGCGGTGTCGCGCCGCTGGAGCGCGTCCTCCGCCCGGGCCAGCCACCAGTCGCCGTCATGGAGCAGGCAGGAGAACGCAGAGGCCTGCGTTCCGGGGCAGCGGCCGTTCTTCGGGCCGGCGCGGAGCAGGGAGAGCTGTTCGGCCAGCGGGAGGGGCTTGAGCAGGGTCCCCAGCTCCCGGTGCAGGACGTTCCCGATACGGTTGACCTGGGATTGCATCCGGCGGTCCGAAGGAGTCGAGGTCATGGCCGGGGCCGAGTCCGGGTCGCGCAGGCGGGCGGCCTCTGCGTAGGCGGCACAGGCCTGCTCCGGTCTGCCGTCCCTCAGGAACGAGAGCGCCCTGAGCAGATGTCCGCGGACGCGCTCGTTGTGGTCGCCTGAGGAGAGGTCGAGACGGTGGACCTGCCCATGGTCCGGCTTGCCGGCCAGGATGAGCGCCCAGGCGTGGTCGAGGTCTCGGTCGAGCCTGGGGCCCGAGGCCGCGGCCGCGGCCAGGTCCGGGATGGCGGCCGCGACCTCTCCTCTGGCCAGCCGTTCCCGGCCCGCAAGGGAGCGCAGGGTCGCGCTTGCCCGGGCTTGCGAGGCTGAGGCGAAGAGCTCTTCCGCGGACAGGGAAGGGAAGCGGCCGACCTTGATCGAAGCGAAGAGGCCGAGCGACGCGACCAGGGCGAAGACCGTTGAGAACAAGGCCCTGGAGGCGCCTTGCCAGGTCGGCGAGGCGGAAGGGAGGGCGGCCGCGGCCACGGAGCAGGCGGCCACAGCCGAAACCACGGGCCACAGGGGGACGAAGTAGCGCGCCCGGACGCTCATGAGGCAGTGCACGCAGGCGTAGAGGGCGACGAGAAGACCGCAGAGCCGGAACTCGTGGCGTTTGCGGAACAGGATGAGCCCGGCCGCGGCCAAGGCCAGATGGACCGGGTGCAGGCCCAGGAAGAAGGCGATGCGCTTGGAATAGGCTGCGAGATAGTCGAGAGGATGGCCGAGGATGTGGCCCAGGGCCCAGGCCAGGACGCCCGCGTCGTCGATGGGCTCGATGTAGTGGCGGATATCCGCCTCGATGGTCGAGACCGCTCCCAAGGTCCCGGTCACGATGTTGAGGCCGGCTCGGGCGTGCTCGAAGGGGATGAGCCGGCCGTGCATGCGGTAGTTGAGGCCCAGCCAGGGGAGGAGGATGATGACCGGGGCCAGGATGACCGCGGCTGCGAAGAGCCGGCGTTGCTTCCGGTCCGCGGGATGCCGGACGAGGAACGCGTAGCCGGCCGCGACCAGGGGGAAGAGGAAGAGGGGGGAGCGCTCCAGCAGGCTCAGGCCCACCGCGCCTCCAAGGAGGCTTCCCTGCCAGAGTCCGGGCGAGCGGCCGGCCCAGGCCAGGGCATTGGCGGACAGCAGGAGGAAGAGAGGGTAGACGGAGTCGTATTCCAGGCCTCCGAGCAGGGACCAGGAGGCGGCCAGGGCCGAGAGGCCGCCGGCGAGAGGGGAATGGAGGAGGCACCCCAGGGTGAAGGCCAGCACGACGCAGGCGAGCTTCCAGGAAGCGATGATGAGCGGCTGGGCCGGGACCGGGGCGTTCCGGACCAGGCCGCAGAGGACGCTCTGGATCGGCATGCTGTAGGAGACGTCGACGCCGGGAAAGCCCGAGAGCAGGCTTTCTCCAGCGGCCAGCTCCTGGCACGAGGGGTTCCTGCCCACCGGCTCGGGCAAGGAAGGGCGCGAGAGGAGGAAGGCCGCGGTCAGGACCGCGAAGAGTGCCAGCGCGGCCGGGCGCGGGGCGCCCGGCCAGAGCCGCTTCAGCAACCGATGGCCCGGGAGATGACCAGGCGCTGGATCTCTGAAGTGCCTTCTCCGATCTGCAGGAGGCGCTGGTCCCGGTAGAAGCGTTCCACGGGGAACTCCTTCATGAGGCCGTAGCCTCCATGGATCTGGACCGCCTCATTAGCCGTCCGTTGAGCCACTTCGGAGCAGTAGAGCTTGGCCATAGCCGATTCCTTGCCGAAGGGCAGGCCCTTGTCCCTGAGCCAGCAGGCTCTATAAAGGAACCAGCGCGCGTGCTCGATCTCAGTGGCCATGTCCGCGAGCTTGAAGGCCACGGCCTGGAACTTGCACAGGGGTTTGCCGAACTGCTGGCGCTGCTGGGCGTAGGAGAGGGCGGCCTCGTAGGCGCCCTGGGCGCAGCCCAGGCCCATGGCCGCGATGCTCAGCCTCCCCGAGTCCAGGGTCTTGAGCATCTGCTTGGAGCCTTCGCCCCGCTTGCCGAGCATGGCCGTCTCGGACACCTTCACGTTGGAGAAGTAGAGCTCGGAGGTGTTGGAGGCCCGCCACATGAGCTTCTGATGCATGGTCTTGGTCGTGAACCCCGGGGTGCCGGGCTCCACGATGAAGCAGGTGTGCTCGGGGGCGCCGTCGGCCGCCTTGCCGCTCACGGTCTGGACGATGATCCCCGAGGTGATGGGGGTCGAGCCGTTGGTGATGAAGATCTTGGAGCCGTTGATGGTCCAGCCCGCGGCGCTCTTCTCCGCCTTGGTCTTGGAGCCCCGGGAGTCGGAGCCGGCGTCGGGCTCGGTCAGGCCGAAGGCGAAGAGGGACTCTCCCTTGCAGAGCTTGGGCAGGTATCTCTTCTTCTGTTCCTCGGTCCCGAAATAAAGGAGGGGGGCGATGCCCAGCGAGACCCCGGCCGCGAACGTGGCTGCGTGGGAGCCGTCCACGCGGGCCAGCTCCTCGATCGCGATGATATAGGAAAGATAGTCCAGGCCCTGGCCGCCGAACTCCTCCGGAGCGATGATGCCGAAGATGCCGAGCTCTCCCATCTGCTTGGTCAGCTCGACCGAGAACTCCTCCTTCTCCTCGAGCTCGTGCGCGGCGGGCTTGAGCTTGGTCTCAGCCCACTTCCGCACGGTCTCCCGGATCATCTGCTGCTCTTCGCTGAGCGAGAAGTCCATCTGGCGCTCCTTGAGGGTGGCTTCCATGAGCCTATGATAGCAAAGCCTGCGGCCGTCTCGATGGTCTCGATGGGGTCATCTCTGCCGTTTGGGGTGCCGTTTGTGCCGTTTGGGGTCAGACCCTGACATTGCCGGACCTGACATTGGAACATGCATGACCAGCGATTCTCAATG
>JACRDQ010000012.1 GCA_016218545.1 Elusimicrobiota bacterium | reverse complement strand
TGCCGTCGAACACGCGGTGCCGGATCAACATGGGCATCCAGGACGTCCTGTTCGAGCGTCTGGGTCGGGGCAAGTACGACAAGATCTTTCATCGCTGGCTCAAACAGAAGGAGCCGCGAAGTCCGTATCTGAAGCAGTAGGGGGGAGTCATGAGCGAGAAAGAATTCATCCCGAAGATCAAGAAAGATATCTCCCGGTTCCTCACGAGCGAGGAGGGCAAGATCCTCAAGAAGGACGTGGTGAAGGCCGCGGCCGGCCTCGGGATCGTGGGCGCGGCCCAGGTGCGCGCGGAAGAGCTGCTCGCCCAGACCGAGCACAGCAACGCCCTGCATAACTCGGGGACCCAGCAGCCCCAGCACATCAGCCACAGCTCGCATGCAAGCCACGCCTCCCACGGGTCGCACGGCAGCCACGGGTCGCACGGTTCCCACGGGTCGCACGGCAGCCACGGGTCGCACGGCAGCCACGGGTCGCACGGCAGCCACGGGTCGCACGGTTCCCACGGGTCGCACGGCAGCCACGGGTCGCACGGCAGCCACGGGTCGCACGGCAGCCACGGGTCGCACGGCTCCCACGCCTCGCACGGCAGCCACGGGTCGCACGGCAGCCACGGGTCGCACGGCTCCCATGGCAGCCACGGGCAATGGTGAGCCCCTGCCCGCTCGTTGGGAGACGTCGCAGCTTGAGCTAGGGGAGAGCCGCCGCAGGGCGGCTTTCCTCAAGGCCGCGGCCGGGCTTCTCGCCCGGGGTCCCAGGCCCCTTCGGAAGATCCTTCCTCTCGTGCCCTCCGACCGCAAGCCGGCCCGGCCAAGACCCCGGACCGGGCCTGCGCAGGCCAAGGTCCTGCTGTTCCGCAACCCCTTCCAGTCCGGCCCCGGCGGAGAGCCGGACGCAGGCAGGCTCCACGGAGCGACCTTCTGCCTGGCTTCGAGCCTCAAGGCCGAGGGCGTGCCTGTGGTGCTCTCGGACCTCAAGCTCTCCAGGCTCGACGAGAAGGGTCCTTGCGGCCTGGCCGGCCTGTCCAAGCTGCTCGAGCGGCATCCTGACATCACCCTGGTGGGCCTGACCCTCTACGACTCCTGCTTCGAGCCCAGCCGCAGGCTCCTGGCTTTCCTGCGCAGCCGGACCAGGGCCTTCCTTGCCGTGGGCGGCATCATGCCCACCTTGAGTCCGGAGGAGACCTTCGTGCATCTGCCGCAGGCGCACCTGGTGGTGCGAGGCGCAGGCGAGGAGGTCCTGCCCGCCTTGGCGCGCGTGCTGGGCCCGTCCGACGCTTCCTCGCCCCTGTCCGAGGCGCGGCGCGAGGCCCTCGCCGCCCTGGACGGCGTGCTGTCTTCCGACGCGGGCGGCCTGGTCTGGGCTGCTGGAGAGCGCGTGTCCCGGGTCGCGGACCTGGACCGCTCGGTCCTGGATCTCTCACTCCTGGGCAAGGAGGACGCGAGCCTGGGCCTGTGCCTGTGCCTTTCCAGGGGCTGCTGCTACGGCTGTGCCTTCTGCGCTTCCATGGACCGGGGCCGGTTCCACGGCAGGTCCCCGGAGGCCGTGGCCTCGCTCCTGGCCTCCTACGGCCGCAGGCTCAAGGAGCTCTACGGCAGCTGGTCCCGGGTCCCTCCCGGGGCGTTCGGGATCGGGTTCTACGACGACGACTTCCTCGCGGACCCCGGCCGCGCCAAGGCGCTCTTCTCCGTGCTGAAGCGCTCGCCCTTCTTCGTGCTCTTCATCCAGACCGCGGTGAACTCCTTCTTCCGCAAGCGCGCGGGACGGCCCACGGACGAGCTCGACGCGGCTCTGCTCGACGCCCTGGACCCCGGACTCTTCACGCCCAAGGTGGGCGGCGCGTCCGCGGCTCCCGCGGACCGGCCGTGGGTCTACATCGGCACCGAGAGCTTCTGCGACCTCGAGCTCAAGAGGCTGGGCAAGGGCTACGACTGCGCCCGCGCCGCCAAGGCGGCCCTGGCCTTGTCCCGGCGCGGCATCCGGCAGGCTCATCACCTCATCGCGGCCAATGCCGAGACGAGGCTCGAGGACCTGGTGGAAGGGTTGGGCCGCATCGTGCGGCTCCAGGCCTTGTGCGGGGAGCCCTTCGCCATCCTCGGGACGCCGACCCCTCATCTCGTGTCCTTCTATCCCACGGCGAGCTATCGCAGGCTCATCCGCCTGGGCCTGCGGAGCCGCATCGAGGTACGCGAGACCCTGAGGCTCAAGGGCTTCCCGCTCTTCGACTATCCCCTGGTGGCCAGGGACATGCCCGAGGACCCGGATGTCCGGGAGTTCTGCCTCAGGGCCGGCCGGGGCGAGCTCGGGCCCTGGAGGTCGGAGCTCGAGGCCCTGCTCCTGACCGCGCTCAAGCGCTCCGAGGAGCTGGCGCTCTCCGGCCGGGGTCCCGGCCGGTCCGAAAGCCTGCGCCGCTGCGTGGACCTCTTCCATCTTCCGCCCGCGTCCGGAGACGTGCGATGAGGAAGAGCAACATCCAGCTCTTCGTGACCAGGCGCTGCCAACTGCGGTGCACCTATTGCCCTGTGGAGAAGCGGGAGGCTGACATGAGTCCGGCTACGGCGCGCTGCGCCGTGGACTTCCTCCTGCAAAGGCGGAGCCCTGAGGCGCGCGTGGATTTCGGAGGAGGAGAGCCGCTGCTCAACTTCCCGGTGGTCCGGGAGGCGGCTGAGTACGCCGAGGCCCGGGCCCGCAAGCTCGGCAAGAGGCTCTCCTTCTACATGGTGACCAACGCCATCGAGCTCGACGCCGGGAAGCTCGCCTGGCTCTCCAAGCGCCGCTTCTCGCTCGAGCTCTCCCTCGATGGAAGCCGCAGGGACCACAACCTCCAGAAACCCGCGGCTGACCCCGGCCTCGACCCCTACGCGGCCACGCGCGGCGGAGTCGAGCGGGCTCTCGCAGCCGGGCTCGACTGCGTCGTGGTGGCTGTGGCCGATCCTAGCCGGGCCGGGAACCTCGCCCGGAACTTCGAGCACCTGCTCGGCCTGGGAGCGCGGCGCTTCGACCTGAGCTACAGCGTGGGCTCCCTCTGGAGGCCTGAGGACGAGGCCGTCTTCTTCAGCCAGGTCCGCTCCATCGTGCGGCGCCACCGCGCCGAGCTCAGGCGCGGGGTCATCGGCCTGGGAAACCTCGGCGGCAGGGTCGAGCCCACGGTGCTCAACGCCGAGCTCATGGTGGACACGGACGGCTCACTGCATCTCATGAGCGAGTGGCTCTTCGAGACCACCCGGCCGACCGGGGCGCGGCCCTTCCCCTTGGGCCGGGTGCAGGACCGGCCGGACATCAATGCCATCGACTGGGGCAGGTTCCACTGCTACTACACCCTGGTCCGCATGCATGGCCAAGACGAGCGCGTGCGCCGCGTCATCCTCAACAACATCGATTTCGGGACCAAGGTGGGGGCCTTCTTCGCGGGCCTGGACAGGGAGCTGCATGGCAGCCGCTAGGGGAGGAGCCGGGTCCGGAGCCCTGACCGCCAAGCTGGCCGGCCTGCTCAAGCGGGCGGAGGCCCTGCTCCTGGAGCATCGAGGCGCGTCGAGCCTGGATGCCGCCGGTTCAGGCGAGGTCCGGGCGATCCTTTCCACTCTCGATCGGGCTCTGTTGGCAGGGCTCTGGAAAGCCGAGGCTTCAGGCCAAGGGTCCGGCGGGTACATGGAGTGGCTCTTCTATAGGAAGGCCCTCCTTGAGCGGCTCAAGGCGTTCGGCGTCAGGCTGGACCGCGACCTGCTCAAGACCGTGCTCGGGAGCGCGGGAAGCCCCAGGCTCATCCTGCTCGTGACGCACTCCTGCCAGTTGGCTTGCGCTTATTGCCGGGTCCGGCGCTACCCGGCCCGCATGAGCGCCAAGACCGCTGAGGCAGGGGTCCGCTGGCTCATGGGAGGCCTGAGGTCCGAGGCTGAGCTCCAGTTCTTCGGAGGCGAGCCCCTCCTGGCCATGGACACGGTCCGAGCCGCGACCCTGGCGGCCGAGGAGCAGGCTCTGCGTAGCGGCAAGAAGGCGCGCTTCCTCCTCACCACCAACGGGCTCGCCCTGGATGACAAGGCCCTCCTCTTCTTCCGCGACCACGGCATCAGCCTCGAGTTCAGCTGCGACGGCACCTATGCCACGCACCTTTCCCAGCGCCGCGCAGCAGGGGGCCGGGACTACTACGCCAGGCTCAGCCGCAACCTCGCTGCCTTGCGAACCGCGGACATCCCCTACCAGGTCATCGCCGTGGTCACGCCCGAGAACGTGGCCCGGCTGGGTTCGGAGTTCCGCTTCCTCGCGGACCTCGGGCACCGCCGCATCCAGCTCAACTACGCCCTGGGCCGGTACTGGGACGATGCCGCGGCATCCGAGCTCTTCAGGCAGATGGGAGCCGTGGCTGAGTCAGCCGAGCGGACCGGGGTCACGTTCGTCAACGCCCAGACCGCCAGGCGCGAGCCCGTGGTCCTGAACAGCGAGCTCACCGTGGACTGCGACGGCGAGGTCTTCCGGGAGACCGGGGTGTGCCTGGAGGAGGATTTCCGCGCCATGAAGCGGCGCTTCCGCGTGTGCCGATTGGCCCGGGCCGGGCTCTTCGACCGGTGCGCCTCGACCCAGTTCGACAACCTGGCCCTCCTGGCCGGAGCCTACGGCCAGGGGGACCTCCGCAGGACGCTCCTCAACAACCTGGCCATCGGCCTGAGGTTTCTCAGGAACCCGCCCTGGGGGAAGCCGTGAGCCCGGGACGCGAGCCTCGACGCCAGCAAGGGCTGGGCGGAGCGCCCGGGGTGCGGGACTACTCGGGCTCGCTCATGGTCATGCTCGCGCACGCGTGCTCCCTGAAGTGCGCCGCATGCGGCGTGGCCCTCGGGCCCAAGCGCATGCCCTGGAAGACCCTGGCCAGGAGCGTGGACCTCCTGCTCGCCTCGGACGTCCGACACCTCCAACTGCGGTACTTCGGAGGGGAGCCCCTGCTCGAGTTCGGGCTCATCCAGAAGGCGGTCGCGTACGCTGAGGCCAGGGGAGCTGAGCTTGGCAAGCGGGTCCACCACATGGTCGTGACCAACGGCCTTGGGCTCGACGAGCGCAAGCTCGCGTGGCTCAAGGGCCGGGACGTGGAGTTCCTTTTCAGCTTGGACGGCAAGGCTGAGACCCACGCCAAGTGGCGAGCCGCTCCCTCGGGACAGGACGTGCATCCAAGGCTTGTGGCGAACCTGCGCAGGCTCCAGGGTTCAGGGCTCTCGTATTTCGTGAACATGGTAGCCCATCCCGGAGACAGCCGGGAGTGGATCTCGGACCTCGAGTTCGCGGCCGGTCTGGGAGTGCGGCGCATCCAGCTCGGCTACGAGGTGGGTTCAGCGTGGAGCAGCGGGGAGAGGAGCAGGTTCTTGGAGTTCCTCGAGGCCGCGGCCAGGGTCTGCAAGGAGCGGGGCATCGAGCTCCTCAACCTCAAGAGCGGGGCTGAGCCTGTGATGCTCAGCGACGAGGTCATCGTGGAGACCGACGGAGGCCTTTACCTCGACCCAGCGGTCTTCGTGGAGCGCTTCTTCCCGGGGTTGAAGTCCGTGATGCGCCTCGGCCGGCTGGACACGGTCTCGTCCCTTGGAGAGGTCCGCAGGACCAGGGCGCAGGTCCTGGAGCTCTTCCGCAAGCGCTACCCGCCCTCCACGGCCAAGGGACGGCTCTTCCTCGACAACCTGGGGCTCGGCCTTTCCGTCAATCGGCTGCTGGCCCGGCTCTCCTCGGGCGCGGGGGCCTGAGGGCGCCTAGCCCGAAGAGGCGGGCGTACTCCGCGGGCACGCCCAGGCAGAACCGGTCGTAGGGGCAGGCCCTGCAGCCCGGCTTCTTTGCCCTGCCCACGTCGCCGAACGCGCCGGAGAAGTCCTCGGCGTAGCGGACCCGGTCCTGGGAGAAGGGGGTCTGCTCCACCCAGTCCTCGGGCTTGGGCACGACGCAGGGAGGAAGGGAGCTCTCTCCGGAGAAGCGCTGGGCGGTGATGCCCTCGGCCTTGCAGCGCTGGAGCGCCTTCCAGATGAAGGGAGCGGCTTCTTCGAGGTCTACGGCCAGGTGCGCTGCCCTGTTCATGCCTGCGCCGTTCATGACCGAGAAGCAGACCTCCACGGGGCGTTCCTTGCGGCGCTTGCGCGAGACGCGGCCGAGGAAGCCCATGAGCTCGGGCAGGTGGCGGTAGTTGAGCTTGTTGATGAGGATGCAGGCGGTGACCCGGATGGAGGGCTCGTCAAGGAGGCTGCCCAGGGCCGACACAGCCCTCGGATGCTGGCCGCGGCTGCCTGTGATGGCGTCGTAGGCCTTGGCGCGGTGCGAGTGGAAGGAGACGTCGTAGCCGGTGACACCCAGGGCAGTGAGACGTTCGACCATGCCGGGGCGGTCGAGTCCGACCATGTTGGTCTGCAGGATGAATTCCTTGATCCCCCTGCTGCGCGCGGACTCGAGGATGCGGATCAGCCTGGGGTCTGCGAGGGGCTCTCCCCCGGACACGGTCAGGGCCAGCCCCTCGGCTTTGAGCCGCGGAGCCACGCTGTCGAGCTCGGCCTCGAGCTCCGCGTCCGGGACCATGGGGCTCTGGTGCGGGACGAAGCAGAAGGGACAACGCTGGTTGCAGGCGAAGGTGGTGCGCAGGATGACGTCCGGCCTGTCTCCGGCCTCGTGCACCTCGGCCTGGTTGCGGACCTCGCGCCCGGAGGATTGGGGCCGGAGGCTCTCGATGAGGGGATAGAGGGCTCGGACGAGCCTTTCGAGGGCTTCGGAATCCGCGGCTGAGAGCTTCTTGCGTGCAGCGGCCTTGAGCCGCACCGTGGGGGTGATGGAGACCGTGAGGTCCCGCAGGCCTGCCACGGCGGAGTCTGCGGCGATGTCTGCGACGTGTTGTCCCTTGGGCCCGGTCACCCGCACGCTCCCTGCTCCGGGCCCAGGCTGCCAGACAGCCGTCCAGTCGCGGCTTTCCAGCACCGCCCTGGCTTCCTCGAGGCGAGGAGAGGTGGGGCGGTCGGGCTCGCGGGTCAGGGCAGAGACGACCTCTGCCAAGGCTTCTCCTGCGCGGCCTTCGCTCGCCAGGGAGCGGGCCTTGCTCAGGGGGTCGCGCAACCGCCTGGCCCGGGCGAGCGCGCTGGCCAGGCCTTCGGCTCCGAGCCTCTTGGTGAGGCGGAGCATGAGTTCCGAGGGCCTGGGCTGCTTGCGCGCCATGACCCCTCATTCTATCAATTCGTTGACAATTCGTCGGACCGCGGCTATCATGTCATCAGGGACGCTTCCCGCACCATGACCCTTCCCCGCCTCATCGAATCCGGCGCCGTGGGCCCAGCCAGGGTCCTGGAAGCGTGCCCTGGCTCGTGGCAGGCGGGCAAGGTCCAAGACGCGTTCGCCAAGGCCGTGGGACTCCTGCTCAGGAGCGGAGACCGCCGCATCCGCGTGGTCCTCTCAGGCTCCGGGCCCGGGGCCGACGGAGCGCTCGACGTCCTCGAGGACGCGGCCTCCAAGGCCGGGGTCAAGGCTCTTGAGCTCGACTGCGTGCTCAGGCTGGGCGGCAGCGGAGCTTCCAAGACCCTGCTCGAGCGCTGGCAAGCATTGGGAGGCAGGGTCGTGCTCTCCGCAGAGCGCGGCCAGGAAGGCAGGCTCAAAGATGTCCTCGCTCGCCTGGCCTCAGCGGGCGTGCCTGGCGCTGTCGAGTTGCGCGTCGCTCCGGCCGAGGTCTCAGGCCTGGCTTTGCGGCTCTCCGCCCTGGCACCCCTGGGCCCGGTCTCGGTGCGCCTGGCCTCTGCTCCGGGCAGGGCAGGAGCAGACCGCGCCATGACGTCCTTGGAGCTCGGGCTCTCTTCGTGGCTCGAGGCGCAGGCCCGTGCGCGGTCCGGGAACCAGGGCTTGCAGGTGGCGAACTTCTGGGAAGAGGATGAGCCTGAGCTTCTGGCCCCGGACCTGGCCTTGACCGATGGCGGAGGGCTGGCTTGGGCCTCTGCAGTGCGCCACGCAGGGCTGTGGCCCGAGTTCCTCCAGGCAGGCCCGCCGGTCCTGCCGGGCGGGATCGAGAGCCTCGAGAGCCTCTTCATGGAGCCCTCAACCAGGCAGACCTGGGCCAGCCGCCTGCTCTCCGGCGAGGCCAGGGACCTCTGGCGCGACAGCGCGGCCTTGAGCCTGCGGCTTTGGAGCTTCTTCCAGCAGCCCTTCCCAGGCTGGCGCGACGGGTCGGAGAACCGGTCGGTCCGGCGCGGGCTCATGGCCGCTGACCTGGCCGGGCAGGACCGGTTCCTCGACGCTCATCTGCCTGGAGTCTCCTCGGTTTTCCTGTTCCTGAGGACCGGGTGCGTCAATGACTGCGCGTTCTGCAAGGCCAAGCCTCAGGAGTCGGGCCAGCCCTTGGCTGAGCTCTGCTCAGCGCTCAGGACCGCCGGTCAGGTCCGGCGCAAGCGCATCGCTCTCGCCGGCAACGAGCCCCTTCTGCATCCGGAGCTCGCCAAGATCCTCAGGCTCTGCCGCAAGCAGGGCTTTGTCGAGGTCGAGGTCATGACCTCAGGGACCCTCCTGGCCGAGCCGAGCCGGGCAGCAAGCCTCATGAAGGCCGGGGCCACCAGCCTGGCCCTGCCCCTCTACGCCGCTGAGCCCGGGCTGCACGACCGGCTGACCGGCAGGAGGGGCAGCTTCGATGAGGCCCTCAAGAGCGTGGAGAACGCGAGGAAGGCCGGCTTGAAGGTCTTCATCCATACCAACCTCATGAGGCAGAACCTGGGAGCCCTGGCAGGCCTCGAGGATCTGGCGGCCCGGCAGTGGGGACTTCCTTTCGTCATCCTCCCTCTCAGGCCCAAGGCGCCGGAGAGCATGAACCTGCCATATGAGGAGCTCGAGCCCTCCTACCGGGAGCTCCTCGATGCCGGCCTGAAGGTCGCGTCCTTGACCGGATTCCCGGTCTGCGTGAGCTGCCGCATCCAGGGTCCGGCAGTCCCTGGCCCGGAGCAGATGGCTGACTCGGTCAAGCTTTACCTGCTGCACCAGACCTTCGTAAAGCCCGTGTCCTGCCTCAAGTGCCCGGAGACCCGGCGCTGCCTCGGGACATTCAGGGAACACCTGGAAGCCCACCCAGAGGACCTTCCGCTCCTGAAGCTATGATGGTCTCCATCAAGGCGAAGCGCTTGCGCTTCCTATGCGCGGCCGCGGGCCTGCTGGTCTAGGCAGGCGCCGCCGCGGCCATAGCCTGGCGTCATGTCCCGATCGGCATGGAGCCTGAACATTGGGCCCTGCTCGCGGCCGTCGCTGCTCCGGGCTGGGTGGCCGCGGGATTGGTGATCGCCGGGCTCACGGACTGGGTCAGCCAGACCCTCTTCCAGCGAGCCGGGTTCGGCCTGGGGCTGGGGATCGTCTTCGCCGCCACCCTGCTGCTTAATGCCGGAGAGGGTGCGGGCGGCATCGGACGGCTCGTGGGGATCGCGCTCGGAGCCTTCTTCTGCGTCGGGCTGGGGACCTGCGCCGTGCTCCTGCCCATCTTCTACATCAGGCACCGCAGGGACCTCAGGGGCCAAGGGTCTGATGCCCAAGGCAGAGCCCGATAGGCTTTTGGTATTATGATGGGGTCAGTCTTCAACTTATTCAACTTATTCTGCGAATAAGTTGAATAAGTTGAAGACTGACCCCAGTATAGAATGGAAAAAATCGTCATCTTCGGCAAGGGCGGCATCGGCAAGTCCACGGTCGCGGCCAACCTGAGCGCGATCTACGCCCTCAGCGGCAAGAAAGTCATCCACGTGGGCTGCGACCCCAAGCACGACTCGACCGTGGGCCTCGTGGACGGCGCCCTCATCGAGACCTTCATGGAGAAGCACGCCCGGATCTTCGGCGTGCGCGACCGGCAGAGCCTGGGGCCCAGGGACCTGCTGGTCCAGGGCAGGCTCGGCATCGACTGCATCGAGGCCGGAGGACCGGAGCCGGGGGTCGGGTGCGCGGGCAGGGGCATCTCCATGATGCTCGAGGCCTTCCAGGACCTCGACATCCTCAAGGCGGGCGCTTACGACGTCGGGGTCTTCGACGTGCTCGGGGACGTGGTCTGCGGGGGCTTCGCCGCCCCCCTGCGCAAGGGCTTCGCCGAGAAGATCGTCATCGTGGTCTCCGAGGAGCTCATGGCCCTCTACGCGGCCAACAACATCGCCAAGTCCGTGCGCACCTACGCGTCCAACGGGGTCTACCTCGCCGGTCTGGTGGCCAACCTCAAGGACGGCAAGGCCGACCGCAAGAGGCTCGAGCGCTTCGCCAAGCTCGTGGGCACGAAGATCCTAGAGTACGTGCCCCGCGACCTCGCGGTGCGCGAGGCCGAGTTCGCGCGCGAGAAGACCGTGGTCGAGCGCTCGCCCAAGTGCCCCTTCAGCAAGAGCTTGCGTTCCCTGGCCGCCAAGATCCTGGCGGTCAAGAAAGAGAAGTGCCCCATCCCCACGCCCATGAACGACAAACAGTTCTACGGCGGCTGGTGACGCGGCCGGGCCTCCGCCTGACAAATCTTACAGACCTGTCAAAAATGCTCTAATGTCGGCATGAACCCGGACGACCTTTTGACCACGCCCAAGACCTGCGAGCTGCTGGGCATCACCCGGCCCACCCTCTACGCCTGGATACGGCAGGGCAAGATCAATCCCTGGGCCAAGCTGGGCGGCAATTCCGCCTGGTTCTTCCTCAAGAACGAGGTCGAGAAAGCCAAGGGCAGGCGCTACCAGAGGATCTGAAAATGACCAAGGCTGTGGTGAGCCGCAAGAAGGCTTCCGACGCGCTCCTGAGACTGCCTTACGAGGACGGGCTCCGCCTGGCGCTCAACGCCGTGCCGGACCTCGGATTCCAAGGCTTCAAGCCCGAGACAGGCAGCGGTTATCTGGAGCGGCATGACCGGGCCGGCCGCGGGCCGGGCCAGGTCGCCAAGACGGTGGCCCTCGGCCCTGCCAAGGACGGGAAAGGGGACTGGCTCGACGGTTATGCCTCTGCTCTCGCGGCCCTGGCCCATGGCGTGGACCTTCCCAAGGCCAAGCCCAAGCCCGCGGTCGCGGCTGTGGTCGGACATCTCATGAGCCGCAACGAGGGAGACGGGCTTGGCGACGCGGCTGAGCTCCGGAGGATCTTCTCCGCCCTTGGGTTCAAGAAGACCTCCCTGTGGCTCTCGGGCGGGGCGCTTGCAACGCTCGAAGAGGCCGGCGAGGCCTCGGTCGTGGTCAGCCTTCCGCATGGCCGCGAAGCAGGCCGCATCCTGGCCGAGCGCTTGAAGGTCCGGCTCATCGAGGCGGAGCTTCCCTTCGGCCTGGCTCGGACGCGGAGATTCATCGAGACCGCAGCCGGTGCGCTGGGCAAGGATGCCGAGGCCGCGGCCTTCATCAAGTCCGAGCTCGACGACGTGATCCCGCGCCTGGAGTGGAGCGTGCCGCACGCCTTCCTCAACAGGCGCTTCGCCTTTGCCGGGGACCCGCATTACGGGGCGGCGTTCGCTGAGCTCATCGCCGAGCTGGGCGGGTCCCTGGAAGGCAGCATGCTTTCCGCAGGCAGGCATCACCTGGCCGCGGAAGAGAGGGCGCTCCTGGAGAAAACAGGCCAGGCCCATTTCGTTCCAGCAGCCTCCACGGTCCGGGCCGAGTGGGACGCGGACTTCTGGAAGAGGGTGGACCTGCTGGTCGCAGACACCCTGCTCCTGGACACGGTCAAGCCGGCGACCGGGTGGCTCGAGTTCGGGGTCCCCTCGTGCCTGACCCACTACCTGCTCGAGGAGCCCTCCCTCGGGTTCCAGGGCTGTCTGGCCTTCCTCTCCAAGGCGGCCACTGAGACGGCCAAGGGTTTCTGCCTGAAGGTGGGGGCGGCGTGAGCCGGGACAGGAGCAGGCATGCCTGAAGACGCGTCCTGGCTCACGGACCCGGCGTCTGTGGAGCGGCATCTGCTGGCCGGGCCCAAGGCCCTGGCCGGCCTTGAGAAGCTCTTCGGCCTGGGGATGGGCTGGGTCCTGGAGGCTGCGTGCAGCCAGGGCCGCAAGGACGTGCGGCTCGCCTACAGGAACGGGGCCGCCAAGCTCGTCTTCTTCGCGGTTCCCCAGGAAGCCTCCGGCAGGGTCTCCCTGGAGCCTCAAGGAGCTTCCGGGCCGGCGGCTTCCAAGCTCCTCAAGGTGCTCTCTGCCAGGCTCGGCAAGCGCAGCCTGCGGGCGATCCTGGACATCATCGAGGCTGACCCGGACTCCTTCATCGAGCACCGCAGGCCTGACCAGCAAGGCGACGACCTCCGGGTGCCCTATGTGGGCTCTCCCTTCGGCCTTCAGGAGGCCGGGTGGCGCAACTTCTACGGGGACCAGGACTTCGAGGTGCTCCTCGGCGTGCCTGAGTGCACCTTCGACCGGACCGTCACCCTCGAATACGCGGACCTGGAGTGCTACTACGCCAGGCCGGACCTCAATGTCAACCGCTGGTCCTTCCTCGACTGGCCCAATGACAAGGAGGACGAGCTGGGCGGCGGCAGGAGCACGGCCATCGCCATCGAGCTCGACGAGCGGGACATGGTGCTCGGGACCACGGAGAAGGCCGACGCCGTCGTCGAGAAGGCCCGCGAGCTCACCGCCGCCGGCCACTACCTCGTGGTCTGCCACCTCTGCACGCCCATCGTCATGGGCGAGGACTTGAACGGGCTCGCCCACAGGCTAGAGAAGATCTCAGGGTGCAAGCCCGTGAGCTGGAGCCAGAAGGACCGCGACAGCCTCGACAACTTCGGCGAGTTCCTGCGCCAGACCACTGGGAAACCCGGGTACTTCGACACGCGGCCCGACCCCTCGGCCGTGAACCTCTTCCATTTCCCCGAGGCCTTCCGCAAGGGCGAGCTCACCCCGTTCCTGCAAGCCATGGGAGTGAAGGTCAACGCCGCGGTCTTCCCCATGATGGACTTCCCCTCGGTCGAGCGCCTGCCCAAGGCCCTGACTCAGATCTTCTGCGAGCGCTCCTCTTATCCCGTGAAGCTCAAGGAGCTCCTGGCCCCGCGCCGCAAGGTCGTAGACGTGCCGGCGCCCTACGGCCTGGCAGGCACCAAGGCGTGCATGGAACTCATCGCCTCTTCCGCCGGCCGGAGCAAGGAGTTCGACCAGGCCTGGAGGAGGCGCATGGCAGCCGTGCGCCGGGCCTGGGAGGAGCGCAAGGCCAAGGCGGAGAAGCTCAGGGTCGCGTTCGTGGTCTCCGAAGCGACCCTGCCGCGCATGTTCCAGGTGCGCTACGGCTTCGGCGCTCCCATGGCGAGCATGGCGGCTGAGATGGGATTCGGGATCGATTTCCTGTATTACGACAGCCACGGAGAGCAGCCCAAGCCTCCCAAGGAGTGCCCCTCCGCCCGGATGCGCGTGTTCCGCGGGCCCTGGGAGCTCGAGAAGCTCCTGGCTGAAGGCGATTTTCAGGCCGTGTATTCCGACATCTGCTTCGACTGGCGGGTCAGCAAGTCCGGCAAGGCCAGGTTCTCGAGCAGGGACTTCCACATGGGCGTGACCGGGGCCTTCAAGGCCTTCGACGTCCTGCTGGCCGCCTGCTCCCTGCCCTTCTACCGACGCTACGCCGGCCACCTGGCCTCTCCTTCGAGGAGGCTCCATGCCTAAGCTGGCGTCTTCGAAGCTCGGGGTGCGGCTCAACATCCCCTATCTGCAGGGCACCTTCCTGGCCTTGAACGCCATCCCGGACGCCTTCTTCCTGGGCGACGGGCCGAGCTGCGTGTTCGCCAAGGCCGAGCAGGTGCACGGCCGCCACGACCTCTTCAGCACCCTGCTCTCCTGCGCCTGCGACCACCGCGTCCAGTACACCGGGGTCAATGTCTTCACCATCGCGGGGAACTTCGAGGCCGGGATCATGGCCGCCATGAGGCGCATGGCCGCCCACCCGGAGTGCGGGGTCTTCTTCATGGGCTCCATGCCCATGTGCAGCATCGCCGGCACGGACTACGAGCGGCTCCTGCGCGAGGGCCTGGCAGGGTCGGCCACGCCCTCCTTCATCCTGCCCAGGCGCTCGGCCGTGTACGGGGATTGGCTCGACGGCTACGCGGCCATGCTCGAGACCATGGCCGCCGGCATGGACCTCGCAGGCGCCAGGCCCGAGAAAGGCAAGGTCGCGGTGGTAGGCTATCTCATGGACCGCAACGAGGGCGACCACCGGGGCAGCGTGGCCGAGCTCGAGAGGCTGGTCGCCGGCGCCGGGCTCGACCCGGTCTCGGTCTGGCTCTCAGGCAGGCCTTACGAGCACTTAAGAGAAGCCCGCCGCGCCGAGGCCGTGGTCTCGCTCCCGCACGCAAGAGCGGCGGGCCGGGTCCTGGCCAAGAGGCTCGCGGTCAAACTCATCGAGGCGGACCTTCCTTTCGGCGTGGGAGCGAGCAAGCGCTTCGTGGAAGCCGCGGCAGCGGGCCTGGGCAAGCTCAAGGCGGGTCGGGAGTTCGCGGCCAAGGAGCTCGCGGGCGCCCAGGCCCTCCTGGACCGGGGAGTCCGGGAGCAGGTGCAGGGCCGCACGCTCGCTTTCTGCGGAGACCCCGTCTACGGCCCGGGCTTCGCCGAGTCCGTGGAAGCGCTCGGAGGCAAGGTCGGGAGCATGCTCCTCATCGGCGGACAGCACCATGTCGGCGACGAGGACCGCAAGACCCTGCTGGCCCATCCCAAGACCGTGTTCGAGCCCATGACCATCGACGTGGAGAACGGCTGGTGCCGCTCCGAGTCCATCTCCCTGGTGGTCTCCAACACCATGGCCGTCAAGTACACCCTGGGCGTGGAGGGCGCTTGGATGGAGTTCGGCTTCCAGTCCGCGTACACGCACTTCCTCAGGGACGAGCCCTTCCTCGGGTTCCGCGGCGCCGTGCGCTTCCTCAATCGCGCGGCCAATGAGCTCAGCCGCGGAGCTTATGAGGGGAAGAAGAGGGTCGCTCGGGATTAAGATGATCCGGAGGCTCGAGTTCCACATCTCCTACGAGTGCAGGCAGCACTGCCTGTTCTGCTCCGAGGCTGACCGCCTCAAGCGCTGGAAGGGCTCACCCGTGACCCCGGCTGAGATGGCCCGCGTCCTGGCTGAGAAGCGGCGCCAGGGCTTCGATCACGTGACCTTCACCGGCGGTGAGCCCACCCTGGTGACAGGCCTTGAAGGCGTGCTGCGCGCAGCCAAGGGCCTGGGCTATGCCACCTACATGACGTCCAACGGGAGCCGCTTGCACGAGCCTGCGTTCGCCAAGAGGATCCTGCCGCTCCTCGACGAGCTCTGCTTGTCCGTGCACGGTCCTGACCCTGCGCTCCATGACGCTCTCTGCGGGACTCCGGGCGGGTTCGAGCGTCTCCGCATGGCCCTGGCTCTTGCCGGATCCCGGGAAGGACTGTTCCTGCTGACCAACACCGTGGTGGTCCGGGGAAACTGGGACAGGCTCCCGGCCGTGCTGGGCTTCATCCTCGGGCACAAGGGCGTGCAGCACATCCTTCTCTCGCACCCTGCGCCCGAGGGCAGGAGCGCCAAGGACTACGCCAGTCTGGCTGTGCCGTTCAAGGAGTGGAAGAGGGCGGTGCCCGGCCTGGCGTCACAGGCTCGCGCCAAGGGCGTGACCCTGCGCTTCTTCGGCCTGCCCCTGTGCGTGCTCGGAGCCCATGCCGTGCTCTCCAACGACCTCTACTTCTCTCCCAGGGTCACGGTGGAGCGCGGCCGCGTCCAGGGCAAGCCCGGCCTGGTCGAGATCACGAGCCTCAAGCCCACGCGCAGGCGCGTCCAGCCCGAGGTCTGCTCCGGCTGCTCGGTCCGGGACCTCTGCGGAGGCGTGTTCGAGCGCCACCTGGAGGAGTTCGGGGACGCGGACTTGGCTCCCATCAAAGGCCCCAAGGCCGCGGCGGTCACGGAGCAGCAGGCATGACCCGCAAGAAGGCCGGCGACGCCTCTGCCGTGTCCGAGAAGCGGCACTGGGTGCGCTTGACCCTGGCGTGCAACCAGCGCTGCCTCTTCTGCCATGACCGGGGGGCTCAGACCGGCAAGGCCCTGTCCTTCCAGGCGGTCAAGGCGGATCTGGCCCAGGGACGCAAGGAAGGCTTGAGGCGCGTGGTCTTGAGCGGCGGCGAGCCCACCCTGCACCCGGACTTCCTCGACATCGTGCGCCTGGCGCGCAAGCTCGGCTACCAGCACATCCAGGTCGTGACCAATGGGCGCAGGTTCTGCTACCCCGGGTTCCTGGCGGCGGCCGTGGAAGCGGGCCTGGGCGAGGTCACCTTCTCCCTGCACGGACATACCCGGCCGCTCCACGACCGTTTGACCCGCGTTCCCGGCTCCTTCGTGCAGGCCCTGACCGGTTTGCGCGCCGCCCTGGCCACGCCCGGGCTCATCGTGAGCGTGGACGTGGTCATCAACGCTTTGAACCTCCCGGTCTTAAGAGAGCTCCTCGAGTTCTACATCAAGGTCGGGGTGCGGGAGTTCGACCTCCTGGCCCTGGTCCCCTTCGGCGACGCCTGGGAGAACAGGGGCGAGCTCTACTGCGACTTCGCAAAGCCCGACCAGCTCTCTGCCCTGCACCGGGCCCTCGAGCTCTCCCGCAGGCCTGACCTGCACATGTACACCAACCGCTTGCGGCCCGAGTTCCTCGAGGGCTTCGAGCCCCTCATCCAGGCCCCGGAGAAGATACTCGACGAGGTGCGCGGCCGCAAGGCCCTCTTCGACCGGTGGCTCGCCGGCGGCCCTCCTCCGACCTGCTCGGGCGAGGCCTGCCCCCAGTGCTTCCTGCGGGGCTTCTGCGCTGACCTGGCCTTCCTCCTCAAGGAGGGCTCCCTGCCTGCCAAGGCCGGGACCCTGTGCCTTGGGCCTGGGAAGCTTCCCAAGCCCTTCCGCTTCGGACGCAAGCGCGACATCAATGCCTACGCCGAGTTCTACATCGACCACCGCTATTTCGTGAAGTCCCGGGGCTGCGGCCGGTGCGCGTGCGGGGCGCGCTGCGCCGGCATGCCGGTGCGCTCGGCGCGCGAGAAGGGATTCGGCGTGCTCAGGCCCGTCGGCGTGCGGCCGGGAGGCGGCCGTGGCTGAGCTTGCCTACCTGCAGGTCTCGCGCGTGTGCAACCAGTCTTGCGTGTTCTGCTCCAACCCGGCCAACGGCAGGACCATCGAGTGGTCCGAGGCGGTCCGGCTCGTGGACTCCTTCGCGGCGGAGAGGGCCGCCGGCGTCATCCTCACCGGAGGGGAGCCCACGCTCTTCGAGGACCTGGCCAAGCTCGTGGCCTACTGCCGCAAGAAGGGCCTCGTGCCCCGCATGGTGACCAACGGCCAGAAGACCGCGGACCTCGCCTATCTGAAGTCCCTGAGCGACGCGGGCCTCGAGCACCTGCACGTGTCGCTCCACTCCCACCGGGCCGAGGTCCAGTCCGCCATCTCGCAGAACCCCGACTCCCTGCCCAATATCACGAGGACCCTGGAGAACGCGGGCGAGTTGGGCGTGCGCGTGGACATCAACACCGTCATCAACTCCAAGAACGCCGGGCACCTGAGCCTCCTGGTGCGCTGGCTGACCGAGCGCTTCCCGTTCATCGTGCACGTGGTGTGGAACAACCTCGACCCCCTCATGAACCGCGCGGCCTTGAACCCCGAGATCGTGCCCAAGCTCCGCGCCTTCGAGGTCGAGCTCCACCTGGCCATGCGCCACCTCCACGCGGGGGGACGCACCTTCCGCGTCGAGCGCGTGCCCCTGTGCTACATGTCCGATTTCCCGCACCGGTCCACCGAGACGCGCAAGTTCGTCAAGGAGGAGGGCCGCCACATCTACTTCCTCGATGAGAAGGGCCTGCGCGTGCAGGGCAAGGCCTCCTGGACCTACGGCAAGTCCGAGCGCTGCGCCGCCTGCGGGCTCGACCCCTTGTGCGCCGGCCTCTACCAGCTCGGGGTCTACTACGCGGCGGACGAGCTCTGCCCCGTGTTCACGGACCCTGCCAAGGTCGTGGCCGCGGTGCTCAAGGACGGCGACGTGCAGTCCTTGCCGGGGCCGAGGAAGGCCGGGGGCGCGCCGTGATCGCAAGCCTCTACTACAAGATCTTCCTGGTCCTCGGGGCCATCGTGTCCTTCGAGGACTGGACCGAGAAGCGCATCCGCAACCACTGGATCCTTCTCGGCCTGGCCCTGTGCGGGGCCGGGATGATCTACCTCATGTGGAACAGCTTCCTGGGCCACCAGCACGTGGCCCCCTTCGGGAGCAGCCACTACTACATGCCCTGGCGCTACTACCCCAAGGTGCTGGCGCACCTGGTGCTGTGCGTGTCCGCGTCCTTCGCCCTGTGGCGCTTCAATGTCTGGCCGGCCGGGGACGCCAAGCTCTACATCCTCTTCGGCCTCTTCGCCTCGCTCATCGACCCCAACATCCCGGGCTTCCCCCTGCTGCTCTTCATGCTCATCCTGGTCAACGTGTTCGTGCCTGCCGGGATCTTCTTCGCCGCCGAGACCCTCATGCGCGTGGCAGGGGGGCTCAGGAACGCGGCTGAGATCGAATGGGGCAAGTCCGCCAAGGCCCTGGCCGAGCGCACGGCGGTCCGGGTCAAGGACGCCTGGCCCTTCCGCTACCACTACGCCGCCCTGACCGTGAACCTCCTCGCCCTCTTCTTCGGCATGATGGTGCTGGGCTCGAAGTTCCAGAAGCTCTCGGTCGGGCCGTTCGGCCAGATGCTCGTCTTCCTCGCCCTGCTGGTCGTCTGGGGCCGCATCATGGTGTTCCTGCAGAACAGGTCCATCGGCTGGATCGCCCTGGTCGCGCTATCGGCGGTGCTGGTGGGGGGGACGCTGATGAAGCACTGGTCCGTGTGGGCCTGGCTCGCGTCCGCGGTCAAGATGACCATCAGCTTCGGCATGTTCATCTCGTTCACGCGCATCCTCTTCGACTGGTTCATCGAGTGGGACAGCAGGCGGGAGCTCGACCCCGAGGCCTTGAAGACCGGGAGCGTGCTCTCGGACGAGACCTGGAGCAGGCTCAAGTCCGAGCCCGGGCTCTCGGACAAGCTCGGGGACCGCTACTCCGACGGCCTGACGGCCGAAGAGGTCGAGGCGCTCAAGGCGTGGCTGGCGGGCCAGGAGGCGGGCTCCTACAAGGTCTATCACACCATCCCGTTCGCGGTGTGGATCTTCATGGGCACCCTCCTGACCCTCTACTATCGGGGGAGCGTGCTCGTGCTGCTGGCCCCCTATTACGGCAGGGTGAAGGCAGGGCTCAAGGTCTTACTCGCGGGGTGGTTCTCATGACCGGCATCCAACGCATCGACCTCAAGGTCGGCTTTCAATGCAACAACCTCTGCAAGTTCTGCGTGCAGGGCGACAAGCGCGAGCGCCTGCCCGCCAAGGCGCTCGACGAGCTCCTGCGCTCCCTTTCCGACGGCCGGGCCTCGGGAGCCGACGGCGTGGTCTTCACCGGCGGCGAGCCCACCCTGCACCCCGGCATCCTGGCTCTCGTGAGGAAGGCCAAGGCTCTCGGCTACCGGAACATCCAGCTCCAATCCAACGGCAGGTCCTTCTGCTACCCCGGCACCGTGGCCAAGCTCATGGCCGCCGGGGCCAACGAGTTCGGGCCCTCCCTCCACGGCTCCAGGGCCGAGATCCACGACTTCCTCACCGGAGCCAAGGGCAGCTTCCTCCAGACCGTGGCCGGCATGAAGAACGTCAAGAAGGCGGGTGCCCGGCTCATCACCAACAGCGTGGTGACCAAGTGCAACTACCGCGACCTGCCCGACCTGGCCAAGCTCCTCGTGTCCCTGGGCGTGGACCAGTACCAGTTCGCGTTCATGCACGTGACCGGCAGGGCCGCCCAGAACCGCGAGTGGCTCACCGCGCGCAAGACCATCATCGAGCCCTGGGTCAAGAAAGGGCTCGACGTGGGCATCAAGACCGGCAGGATCGTGATGACCGAGGCCATCCCCTACTGCTTCATGTCCGGCTACGAGGACTACGTGGCCGAGAAGGTCATCCCCAGGACCAAGATCTACGACGCGGATGCCGTGATCGAGGACTTCACCCAGACCAGGCGGAACGAAGGCAAGACCAAGGGCCCCAAGTGCCCTGAGTGCCGCTGGTTCAGCGCGTGCGAAGGCCCGTGGCGCGAGTACCCCGAGATGTTCGGCTGGGACGAGTTCATTCCGGTAGCCAAGCCCAAGCGCAAGGGCCGGGCCCTGAAGCTCGTCTTGTCCGCGCTCCTGCCCCTTGCCGCAGGCCAGTGCCTTGCCCAGCGCATCGAGCCTGCAAGCCAGGACAGCACCCTGCTCGTCGTCCCCTCAAGCCGGCCCGAAGAGGACCAGGTCAAGGTCCTGCCTGCCAAGGACACCTCAGCCTCTCTGCCGCCCCTCTCCGAGGCTGCCGCGCGGGACTCGCGCCAGCGCTACATGATCGGGCTCATGCTCTTCCAGAAGGGCAACTATGCCGGCGCCAGGGAGGAGTGGAACTGGTCCCTCTTCCACGACCCCATGAACGAGGATGCCAAGGCAGGCTTGAAGCGCTTGGCCAAGCTGGAGCACAAGCCTGCCTTGCCCAGGCCGTCCCTTGCCGTCGAGGTCTCCTCGGCTCCGGTGGCGCAGTCCTCGGAGCAGGACAGGCGGTCGTCCCAACAGCACTACCTCTCCGGAGTCGTCTTCTTCCAGAAGGGCGACTACGAGAAAGCCAGGAACGAGTGGGCCCTGGCCCTGCGCCTGGACCCGGGCAACGAGGATGCCATGGCCGGGATCAAGCGGGTCAGCGAGCTCTACGGCGAGAAGCCCCAGAGCGGCGACTAGCTTGGGTTCTGGTGGAGAAACCGCAGGTACGCCCTCTCGTCCTCCGTTGTTTCATCGCCGAGTCCAAGAACCTTGCAGATCGCATCGTCCAGGCGATCAGAGTCCTAGCGATAGAACTTGCAAAAGCGGTGAATCTCGTTGTGGTTGCCAACAAAGAGGAATGTGATGGCATTCTTGTCCCAATGGAATAGGACGCGAAGTGCCAGGTCTGTACGGAATTCCCAAACCTGGTCGCCCAGCTTCTTTAACCCGTAGCCAGCAGGGATTTGGCGGACATCAATGGCCAACATGAAGGAATCCAGTTGCCGCTGGATGGCGACCTTCTCCGGTGGGTGAAGGTCTTTCAGGCTCTTCTGGAAGCTGCGGGCGAATGCGAATTGGAGCACAAGGGATGGGCCGCGTTAGAGCGACCACAGGTGGCGGCGGGCATCTTGCAGGCTCTTGAATTTGCGGACACCCTTGCCCAGCTTGGCATCTTTGGCCATTCCAGCGATCTCGATATCAGAGAACCGGGAGACATAAGCATTGTCGATTGCTTCGCGGACCAGCATGGAATAGCTCTTGCCGCTTTGGGCGGATGCGCGGCGCAGCGCCTTAACCTCTTTGTCGGCGAGCAGGACTTGCATTCTAGTCATGGGGCACCCCTACTATTGTGTATACCATGTGTAGTCAGGAATGTCAATGGGCGACGCATGGGAAGTGGAACCGCTGGAGGATCCGGCGGCGCCGCGTCGGGGAGGGTGTCGCGGCATTTGGTATGATAATGACGGAACCCGCGTGATATGCAGCGCATAGCGATCTTCGGCAAGGGCGGCATCGGCAAGTCCACCCTATCGGGCAACCTGGCGGCTTTCTATGCCAAGCACGGGAAGAAGGTCCTGCTGGTGGGCTGCGATCCGAAGCACGACACGACGGTGGCCCTGACCGAGGGACGGCCGATCAAGACGGTGGTCGAGCAGTCGATGTTCATGGACCAGGCCGGCGGGGACATGTCCAAGATCCTGGTGCGGGGCAGGCTGGGCGTGGATTGCGTGGAAGCCGGAGGCCCTGAGCCGGGCATCGGGTGCGCGGGACGCGGCATCTCGCGGATGATCGAGCTCCTCGAGGGAGGGGGGCTCTTGAGAAAAGAGCTCCATGACGTCGCCATCTTCGACGTGCTGGGCGACGTGGTATGCGGCGGGTTCGCCGCTCCTCTGCGGCAGGGCTTTGCGGACAGGGTCGTGATCGTGACCTCCGAGGAGCTGATGTCGCTCTACGCGGTCAACAACATCAGCCGCGCCATCAGGAACTACGCGGCCAATGGCATCGCGCTGGCCGGCCTGGTGGCGAACCTGCGCGACCCGGGCGTGGACAAAGACGCCATCAAGCGCTTCGCCGCCATGCTGGGCACGAGGGTCCTGACCTTCCTGCCCAGGGATCCTTTGGTGAGGGAAGCTGAGCTGGCCCGGTCCACGGTGGTCGAGCGCTCGCCGCGCTCCGAGGTCGCCAGGAAGGTCGCTTCCTTGGCCAAGGATCTCCTCGCTTTTGACCGGACCAAGGCGGCCGTGCCGACGCCTCTGTCTGATGAGGCGTTCCACGAGCTCTCAAGAAAGTCCTTCCTCGGCGCTTTCACCTCGGCTCCTGCCGAGCCTGCGGGCCCGGTCTCTCCGCGCACTCCTGACCTCTCACGGGATGCCTGGCTCGAGGCTGCTCCTGAAGAGGCGCAGGCTGCTCCCTTGCCCTCGCCGGCAGAGCTTGAGAAGGCCCTGTCCTGGCAGGCGCAGCTTTGGAAGAACTCGCCTGGGTGCAATGACCAGGTGTGGGGTTCGCCTGACCAGTGGCGCCGCTTCTTCTGCGATTTCGAGACTCGGAGGCACGCGCGCACGAGGCTTGAGATCCAGGCGCCTGTGGTGCATGTCTGGCATCAGGACCTGGAGTGCTCCTACGCCACCCCGGATTACTACGATACGAGCCTGCCCGCGTTCTTCAAGTTCCCCTGGCCCAAGCCTGCTGAGCCTGGAGGAGACGACGGACCTGAAGGGCCTCGCCAGGACCGAGGCGACGACAGTGCCCGCAAGGGACCAAGGGGCAAGCGCGGCAAGGATCCTGGGCCGCGGGAAGAGCACGTGGTCCGCGAGGCCATGACGAACCTGCGCGACCTGGACATCATCCACGGCGGAGGCAGGAAGCTCGACGAGACCCTGCGCCTGGCTGTAGAGCACGCAAAGGGCAGGGCGCAGGCAGTGGTGGTGCACTCGACCTGCGTGCCCACGGTCATCGGAGACGACGCGGGCGCCGTGGTCCAGCGCTGGCAGAAGCGCTCCAAGGTCCCTGTCATCTACACGAACCCTGCTGAGAACAACCAGGAAGTGGACCTGGGCCTGCTCTTGTTCCGGAAGCTCCAGGCCAAGAAGCCTTCCCCTGAATCCCAGCGCGGGCACGGGGTCAATCTGGTGGGCTTTCCCAATGGCAAGGCCCTAAAAGAGCTCATCGAGCTTTTGGGCCGCTCCGGAGTCGAGGTCAACACCTGCGTCCTCCCTAGCCTGCATCCTGATGCCGCGCGCCGGTATCTGGACGCCAGGGTCCAGGTGCTCTATCCCAATGGCGCTTACGAGGACGCGTACAAAGAATTTTTCAGACCTTTGGCGATCCGCACGGTAAGCCTGGATGCGCCTTACGGGATCGAGGCCACGGGCAAATGGCTTGCTGCCGTGGCTGAGTCAGCCGGGGTCAAGTCCAAGGCGCGGCCAACGTTCGAGGCGGCAAGGAAAGAAGCTGCTCCGTTCTGGCAGGCAGGCAGGAACGAAGCCGGCAAGCACGGCCTGGCCTTCGTGGTGGATGGCAACCACATCGGCCGGCTCACCGACTCCTCTCAGATGTGGGGCATCCCGGTCATGAGGTTCCTCCGAGAGCTGGGCTTCAGGGTCCAGGTGCTCTGCCATGGCAAGGCTTCCAAGGAAGCCGCTTCGCTGTCCTTCTTCCAGACTCCTGAGGAACTCTCCAAGCTCTTGAAGGAAGGCTCGTTCGAGGCAGTGTATTCGGAGTACGCCTTTGACCCTAGGCTCGCATCAGCCGGCAAGGCGCAGTTCTCCCTCGAGCACTTCGAGATGGGGCTCATGGGAGGCGCGCGCACCCAGGCCAGCCTGAACCTTGCGTGCGCGTGGTCCTTCTATAGAAAGTACGGCCGCTACGTTGGAGGCGGGCGATGAGAGCTGACCAGGGCGACCTCTCGGGCGTGTCTACGCCCATGAATTTCCCGACCTTGCTCGGGGTCTACCTCGCGGTCAATGCCATCAAGGACGCCTACATCCTGGCAGACGGCCCGGACTGCACCCTCTACAAGGCGCACTTCATCCACGGCAGGCATGACCTGGAGTCCACGCTCCTGTCCATCACGGGCAGGCACCGTGTGCTCTTCACGAACGTCTGCTCGCGCGGCGTGGTCAAGGAGCACGACGCTCTCCTGCGGCGCCACATCATGACCTTAGACGGCATTCCCGAGGCCGGGCTCGTCCTGGTCACGGCCCTGCCCATGTGCTCGATCACAGGCGTGGATTACGGGCGGGTCCTGCGCTCGCTCAAGGGCAAGATGACCAAACCTGGGGTGGACATCCCGCCGGATTCTTTGGTCGGCGACTGGCTCGACGGCTACAGCCAGACCCTGGCTTCCCTGGCCAGGGGCCTGGGCTTAAGGCGCGGCCAGGTCCGGAAGGGCTCGGTCGCGGTGATCGGGCATCTGATGGACCGCAACGAGCCTGACCAGAAAGCCAATGTGGCGGAACTGCGCAGGATGCTCTCCGCTTTGAAGCTTGAGACCGTGTCGGTCTGGCTCGACGGAGGCTCCTCTGCGGACCTGCGCGCAGTCGAGAGGGCGGAGTGCGTCATCTCCCTGCCCTACGGACGCTTGGCTGGACGCAGGATCGCTGAGCTCACGGGAGCCAAGCTCGTGGAGACCGAGCTTCCGTTCGGCCTGACCAAGACCCAGGCGTTCCTGAGGGATGCGGCCAAGGCGTGCGGCAAGAAGGCCGAGGCAGAGGCTTTCATCGACAGGGAGCTTTCCAGGGCAGTGCCGCGGCTCCAATGGCTGGCGCCCCTGCGGTTCCTGGGACGCAAGGCCGCGTTCATGGGGGACCCTTTCCTGCTCGACGGGTTCCTCGACATCGCGGAGGACCTCGGCATGGAGGTCTCAGGCGCCATCAGCCGCGGCAGGAGCGCTCACCTGGCCTCCTTGGCGCGCAGGAACGGGTGCGGCGCCATCCTGGCTGAGCCGCCTGTGTTCGCGCCTGAGGTCGAGAGGCTCATGCAGGCTCCCAAGGACCTCTTCGTCACCTGCTGGTGCGAGCGCGAGTGGCCGCGCCTTGAGAACCGGACCCTTGAGTTCGGGTTCCCGAGCTACAGGCACCACGCGCTCTTCGAGCAGCCCTTCCTCGGGTTCAACGGCATGCTGGCTTTCGTGGAGCGCATGGCGGACGTCCTCTCCCAGCCTGACCGCGCCGACTTAAGACGGTAAGGTCTTTGCCGCATGGGGGGAGTTTTGTCGCAATCCTGGCCAGCAGCCTGATTTGCGGGATTTGCCGGGCCTGATTGCTTGGATTCGGCTAAGATGCGACAAAACCCTCCTCGGGACTTTTGGAAAGTCCTTGGCCTTACACTCTCAGAGCCTGAGGAGAGCCCGCGCATGGCATGCCCGAGGCAGATTTTCAAAGTCTCCGTCGAGGGTTTTGTCGCTTCCTGTCGGAATCTGGCCAAGCTGGGGCCATGAGAGGCGCGAACCTGTCTTTCTGAGAAGTGATGCGACAAAACCTGCCAGGGGGGCTGCCCGGAACCTGCCAGGGGGCTGCCCGGGTCTCTGTTTCTGGCCAGGCCTTCGGCTAATGACAAGCCTTGGGCCTGCGGCGGCAAACCGCCGCTGACTCGGCCTTCAGGCCCTCAGCCAGGAGCACTGCTGCCAGGCTGGCATAGGCTGAGTCCAGGCCAGGATCGAGCTTGATGGCTTCCTCCAGGTCGGCTTTGGCCTCCTTGACCTGGCCCAGGTAGAACCTGGCCACGCCTAGGTCCTTGCGGTAGACTGCCGTGTCCGGGTTGCGTCGGACGAGGTCCTCGAACGCTGCGACCGCTGCCTGTCGGTCCTTGC
Organism: Elusimicrobiota bacterium; assembly: GCA_016218545.1. Taxonomy (GTDB): domain Bacteria; phylum Elusimicrobiota; class Elusimicrobia; order UBA1565; family UBA9628; genus JACQWX01. Next base: position 29,130 of record JACRDQ010000012.1, on the reverse strand, counting down.
AGGCCTGATAGGTGAGGGCTGCGCGGTGCCGCAACTCATCGCCATGCAGGGCATGGTCTGTCCTGGACAAGGACGCAGTGGCTGAGCGGAGGTTCTCCCCGGCCTTATCGCAGTCGCCTTGGGAAGCCTGGAGTTCGGCTGACATCACCTTCGCAGGCAGGCTGGAGGGCCGCTGCCGTCCGAGCTCAGCCAGGGTGCGCAAGGCTGACGCAGGTTCTCCCAGGCCGCGCTCGAGGCCTGCGATCCAGAGGCTTGCGTCCTCCGAGAACGGGAGCTTGCGGCTGGTCTCGATGTAGCGCAGGGCGGCCTCCTTGCGGCCAAGGCCCTTTGCCGCCGCGGCGCAGGAAAGGGCCACAGCAGGATCGCGCCAGGTCTCAGGCCCGAGTTTCTCGCTTAGCTCAAGCACTTTGGCGTACTTCCCCAGCTCTGCGTAGAGCAGAAGGAGTCCTTTTCTCGTTTCATCCAAGGGCTGGAGCGCCTCAGCCTGGCTTGCCAGCTCAAGGCTGCGGCCCGTGTCGCGGTCTGCAGCGGCTTTCCTGGCCTTATCCAGCAGAGCGGCGGCCAAGCCTTGCTGCAGGGCTCCGGTCCCTTCTGAATCAAGGCCTGGACCTGCCAGCTTGAGACGGGCTGCTACAGCGTCGAGTTCCCTGGCCAAGGGTCCCAGCTCCTTCCTTCGGCTGGAGGCTCTGGCAAGGCTCGCTTTGGCGAGGCTCACGTCCCCGCTGCGAAGGGCTGCGTCAGCCAAACCGAGCCAGAGCTTCGGCTTCCCGGGATTCGCCGAAGCCAGCCTGGCGAGGAGCTGGGCAGCGCGCCTGACCCCGTCATCTCCGTCCTTGAGGGTCCTGGTGCAGGGCTGTCGGAAGCCGGAGGGCTTGCGGCTCCTGCCATCGAAGAGGGAGGGCGCGAGGTCCGGGAGCCTGGCAGCGAGGACCTCAGCGTACCAGTCGAATGCGCAGGAAGGGGGATGTGGTGGAAAGAGCTCTGCGAGGGGAAGGCCGGGCAGGTTCTCCTCGGCATAGAGGCTGATGATGGGAGCACCTGCAGTCGAGAGGTCAGCCGGAGCTTCGGTGTCTAGGGCAAGAAAGACCATGGGGATGCGCTGGCCCACCGTCCGGTTGAAGCGCTCGAAAGCAGCGACATTGGCTCTTTCGTCGTCATAGAAGGGATTGTTCGAGGGGACGGAAGGCAGGCGGTTGAGGCCGATCACTGCTGAGCGCAGGAAAGCCCAATGCCGGCAGAGCCAGCGGGCCAGGGATCCGGAAGGCAGGAACCGCAGGTTCTCCAGCCATAGCCCCGGGTCCCTGTCTAGGTACGGCCAAGGGTCCTGACTGATGAGAAAGGCGCGGCGTCCCCTGTTCATGTACTGGAAGACGAGCAGGTCAGGCGCGTAGCGCTCCACGATCTCCTTGGCCAGGCTGACCTCCTGGGACAGGACATAGGCGGGCAAGCCGGCGTTCCACACCTCGAAGCGGTCGGGGTGGGACTTGTCAAGGAGCCGTTGGAGCCGCGCAGGGAAGGTCTCGGGGTCATCGACGCCCACGCCGAAGGTGGTCGAGCCTCCGAGCACCACGATGCGCCGGACTCCCTTGGGCTTGGCGGGGCTGCGCTCCTGGTCCCGGAATCCGAGGCTGTTGACCGTGTAGGTCTGGCCGCCTTGGGTCTTGGCTCCGGGCCTGAGCTCGAAGATCCTGACCGGGTCCTGGGAAGGGGCATGGAGGTCGAGTTGGTCGTGCTGGTAGTAGAGGAGAGGGGCCAGCAGCCGCTTGTCCAGGCCCGCGGCCAGGATGACCAGGTCCAGGCCTGCGAAGAGGAGCGCGACATAGCCCAGCCATGCCAGGGCCGGCCACGGCCTCCTCTTCATGTGGCCATTGTAGCTAAATGGATATTGATACAATAAGGCGCGATGCCCCGGTCCCTGCCGACGCAGCCCCTTGTCGTCGAGCTCGAGCCCTTGGTCAGGGCCGGCAAGCTCAAGGAAGCCGCCGGCCGGCTCAAGCGCTTGGCAGCCTCGGGCGTGCCTGCCTGGGAGCTCTATCTATGGATGGGACGCATCGAAGAAAAGCGCCGGCGCTGGGTGGAGGCTGAGGAGTCCTACAGGAAAGCCCTCTCAGGCAGCCCTTCAGGCGCCATCGAGATGGAGTACGGCAGGTTCCTGGAGCGCCTCAACCGCATGGACGAGGCCGCGGCCATGCTGGAGCGCGGCCTGAAGGCCGGCGGGCCCGGGTGCGAGATTCATCTCGCCCTGGCCAGGCTCCACGAGCGGCTGGGACGGTCAGACCTGGCCGGAAAGGAGTTCGAGGCCGCAGCCTCGGCAGAGCCGAAAGCTTCCCTGCCGCGCTTCGAGCTGGCGCGACTGCTCGAAGCTTCCGGCAAGAGCGACGAAGCCAAGGCCAGCCTGGCCAAGGCCGCGAGCCTGCTCAAGGCCGAGATGGCTTCTCTTGCCGACAGGGTCAGGCGCGGCAAGGCGGCGGGGCCTGATGACCTGCGCTTCTTCGATCTCATGGAGGTCTCGCTCTGCAGGGACGCGTTCTTGGCAGAGACCCTCTCCTCTCCGGCGGAGTCCTCGAAGGTGAAGGCCGCCATGGCCGCCATCCTCAAGTCCGAGCCAAGGGCTGCGGGAGCCCGGACCCTGCTGGCCGAGATACTGGTGGGACAGGCTGAGCTTGCGGCTGCTGCCAGGGAGGCTGCGAAGGTCTTCGCTCCGGACGTCCGGGGAGCCGAAGTCTCCAGGGTGGCTCCGGTCCTCAAGCTCGTCGAGGCAGGAGCCTATCCCGCGGGCCTTGAGTCAGCGGTCCTGGCTTGCATCCGCCGCAGGGGAGCGGCGGACAGCGCCCAGGCGGATTGGTACCAGGTCTTCTCAGCGCTCTTGTGCAAGGCCAAGTACCCCGAGGCCTTCCGCCTCGGCGAGGCCTTGCTCGACAAGCCCGAGCCCCTGGCGGCCTCGCACGCGTTCCTGTGGCCGTGGTGGCGCAAGGTGCGGCGCGCGGTCGGAGAGAGGAGCTTCTGCCATGACGAGCTCGAGCGCCTCGCTTCCGCCTCCCGGAGCGGAAGGTTCGGACACTGGTTCGCCTATTGCAGGACCATCCTGCTGAGCACCCTGGCACGCTACGAGGAGGCTGAGGCCGAGTACCGCCACATCAAGGACCTCGACCCCGGCCGCTATGCGTGGATGCGCCAGCCCTTCGTGCTCGTGAGGCTCCTGCCCGAGAAGCCCGACTTCGACGGCACCATCGAGGTCTGCAGGGTCGTGCTTTCGGCCTCTCCGGACCACTGGTGGGTGCGCTGCCGCATGGCCGAGGCTTATCTCGCCAAGGGGCTGCTCAAGGATGGCCTGGCCGAGCTCCAGCGGGCGGAGGACGGCGCCCGGGGCTCGGCCCGTGGAGAGACCCTGACCTGGCACGGCGAGGTCCTGCTGTGGCTGGGCCGCTACCGCGAGGCGTTCGCGAAGCTCGACGAGGCGGTCAGGCTCGGGGACCGGACCTTCGTCTACGGCTGGCGCGGGGGGGCCTCCCTCAAGCTGGGAGACCGTAGCGCCGCCCTGGCGGACTTCACCCGGGCCATCGAGCACGACCCCAAGGACGTGGAAGCCTATGTCTGGAGGGGAGAGGTCCTGCGCCTCATGGGCCGTCACCGCGAGGCGCTGGCGGACCTCGACCGTTTCGTCAAGGAGAGCTCGAACTGCCTCTGGGGGCTCTTCAACCGCGGCCTGCTCAAGGACAGCCTGGGCGACGGCCAGGGCATGCTCGAGGACCTGCGGAGCGCGGTCCGCATCAAGGAGCTCGAGCCTCTGGTCCGCCATATCGGCGCGAAGCTCAAGACCGACTGCGGCCCTGTGCTGGCCGGGAACCTGAGCCCTGCTCAGGCGCGCAGATTCATGAAGGCAGGCCTGGACCTGGCCAAGGGCGTGCGGCGCTGGGAGCCCTACGTGCAGGCCATCTGGATGAGGAACCCATGAGACCCTCCGACCACACGCTCTATCTCATCCCCTGGCACATCGGCGCGCGCGCGGACCTGACGCTGAACGCCGCCCGCTCCGCGCGCACCCTGCGCGTGTTCCTGGCCGAGGAGGCCGCGGAGGCCAAGAGCCAGTTCACGGACGTGCTCAAGCTCGACATCAAGGCCAAGGAGTTCCTCACCATCCCCGCCAGGCCTGACCGCGCCTTCCTCGACCGCGTGCTGGCTCTGCTCGCCCAAGAGGACGTGGGCTTGGTCTCCTCGGGAGGCATGCCCTGCTTCTCGGACCCCGGAGGCTGGCTCGTGACCGAGGTCCGCTCCCGCGGCATCCGCGTGGCCGCCATGGCCGGAGCCTCGGGACTCACGACCCTGCTCGCCTTGAGCGGGTTCGACTGGCTCGAGGAGCCGCCCACGCGGCGCTTCAGCTTCACCTTCTTCGAGGAGGCCGGGCCGCACGACTTCTTCCTCGAGACCGTGGAGCGCAGGTTCGAGCCGGTCGTCATCTTTTTGTCGGTCCGGGCCCTGCCCCTGTGCCTCAAGATGCTCGACGGCAGGGTGGGGGAGCGGCCCATCGCGGCCTTCCTCGACATGACCAAGCCCAGGCCCCAGTTCCCGTACGCGGACGAGGTCCGGGTCCACCGGCTCAAGGAGTGGAAGACGGAGCTGCGCAAGGTGGACTGGAAGAAGGTCTCGGACGTGGCGCTCATGATCCACCCGGAGGCCCTGCGGCGGTGAGAGGCTGGGCTGAGTCGCGGCGCGGCGGGCTCACCCTGGTGCTGACCAGGCGCTGCCCTGTGCGGTGCGGGTTCTGCCCCCAGTCCTTCGAGGACAAGGACATGTCCCCGGCGGTGCTGGACGCAAGCCTCCGCTCCCTGGGAAGGCGCTTCGGGGACTCGGGGCCCATCAAGCTCTTCGGCGGAGAGCCCCTGGTCCGGCCGGACCTGGTGCGCCAGGCCGTGCTCGGCGCGGCCCGGCTGGGTCTCAAGGGAGGCGTGCTGCTCTCCACCCACGGCAAGCTCATGGCCCCGGCCATGGTCCGCTTCCTGCGGGGCCACCCCGAGGTGGAGGTGGCCTTCGGCCGGCCTTCGCCTTGGGCCGGCCGCCTGCCGAGAGTCACGCTCAATTTCATCCTCGAGCCTGGAGCCCGGGCGGAAGTGGTCCTGCGGCGCCTCAGGCGCAGCTTGGCCCTGGGCCACAAGAGCTTCAATTTCCTCCCGGTCTACTTCATCCCCTGGAAGGCAGGGGACCTCGCAGGCCTTCGGCGCTCCTTGGCGGGCTTGGCCCGCCTCATCAAGGGCCTGCGCAAGGCAGGCATGGCCTTGGAGGTCAAGAACCTCAGGCGCCAGGGAAGGCTTCCGCTCTATAACGACGGGCCTTGCGTGGACACGGACGGCACGGTCTACTGCTCGAACCTGGTCCTGGCCAAGGGGATGAAGCCCCTGGCCGAGGTCCTGAGGCTCGGCAGCGTGGCGCGTCCGCGACTCAAGGCCGCGCCTTCGCCTGCCGCGCTGGGCTCGGTCATGACCGCCTGCTTCTCTCCTGAGGCCATGGAAGGGACCAGGGCCGCCGACGCCGCTCTCTCGGAGTTCGTCCATGACCTGCGCTGAGCCTTTTGTCGACGTGCCGCGGCCGCCCGCCAAGAGGATCGAGATCCACATGGGCGCCCGGTGCAACAACCGGTGCGTCTTCTGCATGAGCGCGGACCGCCGCGACCGGCACGAGCCCTGGGCGACGCTCGGGCGCATCAGGGCCGAGCTCGAGCTTTTCCGCAAGCGCGGGTGCGTCAGCGTCGGGTTCCTGGGCGGCGAGCCCACCGTGCACCCGCACATCCTCGAGAGCGTGGCCCACGCCAAGAAGCTCGGCTACGAGCGCATCGCCATCTGCACCAACGGCACCAGGCTCGCGGACCGCGCGTTCTGCGAGCGGCTCGTGGAGGCCGGGGTGACGAGGGTGACCATCTCCATCCACAGCCACCTGGCGGAGGTCGAGGACGCTCTCACGCGCGTGCCCGGCAACCACGCCAAGAAGGTCGCGGGCATCGGGAACATGACGGCTCTGCGCAAGGCCGGCCGCCTGCCTGACAACATCTCGCTCAACCCGGTCTTCTCCCGCCGCAACATGGGCTCGCTCAAGGAGTACGTCCAGTTCTTCGCGGGCCTGGGCATCGACGACGTGCGCTTCAACTTCATCTGGCCGCACGGCGAGGTCCCGGCTGACCGGACCTGGATCCCGACCTACCGCGAGGCCATGCCCCACGCGGTGCGGCTCATGCTCCTCAGGGAGCGCGGGGTCGTCAAGTCGCACCTCACCTTCGGAGCGGTGCCCAAGTGCATGCTCCGCCTGGCAGGGGTGAAGGGCAAGCTCCTGGACCACCTGGGGTCGCGCTACCTCGATGAGGCCGCCTTCGACCCCTCCAACGACGTGAGCATGGCCAACATGGAGGGCAGGCCCGAGGACCGCTTCAGCTGGCAGGAGGTCAAGCGCGACGTGTTCAAGACCATGTCCCCGCGCTGCCGGGAATGCCGGTTCTACTCGAGCTGCGACGGGGTCTGGAAGTCCTACGCCGAGCTTTACGGCCTCGGGGAGCTGTGTCCCCAGTGAAGGCGTTCGGCCGCAGCCTGCTTGCGGCCGGCCTCGCGTTCTGGGTCTGGCGGAGCCTGGAGTTCATCCCCTACTGTTTCCAGGACCCGCGCTACGTCATCGCGCTCGAATGGGGATTCTGGCAGAACGCGGAATGGGTCCATCCTCTCTTCGTCCCCTTGCTCGAGGTCTATCGTTTCGCGCTCGGGCTCTTCGGCTTCTCAGGCAGGATGTTCGTGCCGGTCGAGCTCCTCAACCTGGCAGTGGGAGGTTTGACCCTGGCAGGTCTCTACCTGGCCGCGGAGCGCAAGGGAGCCGAGCCCATCTCAGCGGCCGCAGCGGTGCTCCTCCTTGGGTTCTCCTACGGGTTCTGGTCAGGCACCTTGAGAGCCGACCCCTATGCCCTGGCCGCGGCATTCTCGGGCCTGGGGCTGTGGCTCTTGATGGACCCTGCTTGGACGGAGGGACGCTGGAAGCCCTTGAGAGCCGGCCTGGCTGCCGGGGTCGCCATCGGGTTCCACACCGCCGCCATCGCCCTCATCCCGGCCGCTGTGGCGGCAGGGTGGCGAGGCCAGGACAAGCGCAAGGCAGTCTCAGGCTTTGCGTGGTTCCTGGCTGGAGCGTGCGCCGTGGTCCTGGCCGGGTATATGGTCTTCGTCGTGTACCGCGGCATCACCCTGGATTATTTCGCGCGAGTGGGCCCGTTCCAGATGCTCGAGAACGTCCAGCAGGTCCCGGACAGCTCCATCTACACGAGCCGCGACCCGGGCAAGCAGGTCCGCGACCTTCTGGAGAACCTCGACCATTCAGGCGCCGTGCCCATGACGTGCCTGGCCATAGCCGGGCTCTTCCTCGGCTTGCTCTCCCTGGGTTCGGCTTCAAGGGCCGCGGGCTCCGGCCGGGTCGTGGGCCTGGGCTTGGCCAATGCGGTCTTCTACACGTTGTTCTTCCTCATCAACAACACCAAGAACGGATTCGTGTACGCGGGCTTCCTGTCCCTGCCGTTCCTGCTCGCGGGCTTGAGCGGACCCTGCGCGTGGGCCGGCAGGCTCCTGCTGGCGCCCGCTGTCCTGGCCTCTGCCTGGGTCTTTGCGCAAAGGGGCCTGCCCATCGGCCCCGATGCGGACCACATCAGCGTGGAAGCGCGCTTCCTCCAGGAGGCGCTCAGGCCGGGGGATGCCGTGATCCTTCCAGGCTGCAGCCAGTGGCCCATGTTCTACGACCGCAGGCTGAATTTCCTCAGCATGGGCGGGAGCAGCGAGGCTCAAGCCTGCATCGCTCCGGTCGCTTCGCCTGAGACCCTGGCCCCGAGGGTCGAGGCCATGCTCCGCTCAGGCCATCGGGTGCTGTTCCTTTCCGGAGGCAGGCTCAGCGGGGAGGAGGAAGGCACGCGCCTGGCTTCCCACATCTTCTGGGTCGGAGACCCCTCTCCCGCCCAGCGCAACGCCGTCATCAGCGGCATCAAGGCCAGGCTGGAAGGGACCTTCACGCTCGAGCCCGGCCCGCGCTCCCCGCAGTCCTGGGAGTACAGCCTGGTCCGGCTCAAGAAAGGCAGGCATGCCAAGGGCTGGGCCCCGAAGTCCCTGGCCAAGGTCGAGAGGCCTGAGCTCGCCGCTCTCCTGGCCTCGGCTCCTCCAGGAGCCGGGCTCTTCACGGAGAGGAAGATCGAGTATCTCCTGGGCTGGCTCGACGAGTCTCCGGATGACGTGTTCCTCAAGTTCGAGCTCCTGACCCTGGCGGTGGAGCGGGGCAAGGAGCTCGTGCGCAAGGCTGTGACGGACCGGAAGTCCGCGTTGGCCATGCTGGCCGCGCTCTCCGAGGCGGCGCCTGCCGACGTGGAGCTCAAGGTCGAATCCGCCAGGCTCCTCAGCGAGCTCGGCCGCGGCGCAGAGGCCCGGGCCATGCTGGCCAAGGCCTTGGAACTCCGGCCTGAGTCCGTGGAGACCCTCAACCGGATGAAGGAGGTCAGCCGCGGGCTCCATCAGCCGCAGAGCGCCCTGGCTGCCATGGATGTGCTGGCAGGCAAGGGCGCAAGCGGCGCGGGTCTCCTCATCGAGCGCGCCGAGGTCTTGCTCGAGCTTGGGCGCAAGCCCGAAGCGCTCAAAGCCCTGGCTGAGGCCGGCCGGGCGTCTCCAGGCGTCGCGGAGCTCACGCGCATGGAGTTCCTCTACCGGAAGGTCCGGGAGCCGGCCAAGGCCCTGGCAGCCCTGGATGCCTTGGCAGTGCTCAGGCCCAAGGAGGCCGGGGTGCAGGCCAGCAGGGCAGAGGTGCTCATGCACCTGGGCAAACGGGCCGAGGCTCTAGAGAGCCTGGTCCGGGCGGCTGGGCTCAAGCCCGGCGAGCCTGACCTGCGGAGGATCGCCTTCCTCTTCCGCACCCTGGGCGAGCCGGTCCGGGCCCTGGCTGCCTTGGACGCCTTGGCCAAGAACAGGCCCAAGGACGGCGGCTTGCAGGTGGAGCGCGGACAGGCTCTGCTGGAAGCCGGCCGCAAGAGCGAGGCGCTCTCGGCATTCGACCTCAGCCGGACCATGAGCCTGTCTCCGGATGAACTCAGGCGCGCTGCCAGGGGCTACCAGGTCCTGGACCGATGCGACCTGGCGCTCAAGGTCTGGGACGGTCTCGTGAAAGCGCCGACGCTTGCTGCCAAGGACTTGAGCGACAAGGCCGTGTGCGCGTACCGCCAGGGGGATTGGAAGGCCGCTGAAGCTGATCTTCTCCGCGCCATCGACCTGGCTCCGACCAAGCTCGAGGCGTACGCGTCCCTTGGAGCGGTCTACGCCGGCCGCGGCCTCTACGACCAGGCCCTGAGCATCTACGACCGGGGCTTGGCAGTCAAACCCGGGGAAGCTGACCGCGGCCTGACAGCCCAGCTTGCAGAGGGCAGGCTCGTGGTCCTGGCCAAGCTCAAGGAGAAGGGAGCCAAGCCATGAGCTCAGGGGTGCTGCGCTGGGAGCGGGTCTCTGGCAGGCTTCTCTTCCTGGCCGGCTTGGCAGGGTGGCTCAAGCTCTCCTGCGACCGCCTGCCCTACGGATTCCACGATGTCCATTATCTGACATCCCTGGAATGGGGGCTATGGGGACCCTCTGAGTGGGTGCATCCGCTCTTCGTCCCATTGCTGGCCCTCTATCAGCTGGGCCTGGGCCTGCTGGGCTGGCATGGCAGGATGTTCCTTCCCTTGGAGCTCCTCAATGTGGGCGCGGCCGGCTTGACCATGTGCCTGCTCTTCCTCGCAATGGAGCGCTGCTGGTCCAGGTCCTGGCCTGCCGCAGGAGCAGTTCTGCTCCTGGGATTTTCCCGCGGTTTCTGGGAAGCCTCGCTCAGGCCTGACCCCTATGCCCTGGCAGGACTGTGCTCAGCAGCTTGCCTGGCTGTGCTGGCTTCTCTCAAGGAAGATCTTCCGCGACCTGGCGCTGCCAGGAGATTCGGCCTGGCCGGAGTCGCCGCGGGACTTGCCGCCGGGTTCCACGCAGCCGCCTTGGCTCTCGTGGGCGTGGCCTTGGCCGCTGCGTGGAGGTTCCAGCGCTCCTGGCGCTGCCTGGCCTGGTTCCTCAGCGCCATGGCTTTGGTCCTCGGCCTGTGCTTGGGAACGTTCGTCCTCTATCGCGGGGTCACGCCCGAGTACTTCAAGCGCGCAAGTCCTGGGGAGCTCTTCGGCAAGGTGGAGCAGATGCCGGGCACCTCCATCTACACGAGCAAGGACCCGGTCAAGCAGGTGAAGGACTACGCAGCCTCCCTGAACCTCGCCGGAGGCTCGACCTTCCTGCCGGTCGCGCTCCTGCTCCTGGTCCTCGTGCCTTTGGCCAAGGTCCTGCCCGGATCCTCGAAGCCGGAGTCCGGGAGCGGCGCCTCAGGAGGCATGCCTGCTGTCGCGGGTTGGGCCAACCTGGGTTTCTATTCCGCTTTCTTCATCATCAACAACAGCCAGAACGGGTTCGTGTACGGAAGTCTCATCGGAGCGCCGTTCCTGCTTGCGTCCTGGGCGCCGGGAGCGAGGGCCTGGGTCCTGGCTGCAGCGGCGCTGGCCTCAGCCGGCCTGGGCTCAAGGGTCGAGCTGGCTGCCGTGCCCTCCCGTGATCCCATGCTCGTGGAGACGCGGTTCCTCGGAGGCTTGCTCGCCAAAGGCGATGTCGTGGTCGTGCCCGGCTGTCCCTTCCCTGAGATGGTCTATGAGCGCAGGCTCAATTTCGTGGCTGTGGGCGAGGGAGAATTGATGGCCAAGGTCTGCTCCGTGCCGGTGACAGGGCCTGATGCGGCGGTGGGCCGCATCGCTTGGACGCTTAAGACCGGCAGGAAGGTCTACCTGGCTCAAGGAGACCTCAAGGCTGACTTCAACACCGTGGCAGGCGATGTCTCAGGAGCGCAGAAGCTCCGGCAGGCATTCTGGACCCCGGACCCAGGCTCCGCTCTACGCCAAGAGGTCATGCTCAAGCTGAGGCGCAAGCTCACCTCCTCTTTCAAGACCGAGTGCGGCACGGTCTCTCCCCAGGGCTGGGAGTACTGCAAGCTGGGCTTGAAGCCAGGCAGCCGATCGCCTGCCAAGGCTGGAGCGAACCTCGGGCCGGCGGATGTGGAGCTCCTTGGCCGGGCTCTTCTTCGTCCTGAGATCAGCCTGGGAGCCAGGCTCAAGACCAGGTATCTGCTGGACTGGCTCGAGGAGGTCCCTGAGGACCCCTATGCCAAGGCTGACCTGGCAGGCCTGGCTGCCGAGGAAGTGGGTTTGCGCCGGGGCCTGGCCATGGCTGACGCGGACCGCATCCTCGCCCTGGTGGACGACCTGGCGATCAAGAGGCCGTCGGACGCGGACAAGCTCGTGGACCGCGCCGAATTCTATGCCGAGGCCGGACGGGCCGGCGAAGCCTCGGCCGCGCTCAAGAAAGCCAGGACCATGGGACTCTCCACCATGGGACTGCGCAGGGCGGCGTGGTGCCACCAGTCGCTCAATGACTGCCAATCCGCGCTCTCCATCTGGAGGGAGCTGGCCAAGGGCCGGCACACTGCCAAGGACTTGAGCGACAAGGCCGTGTGCGAGTTCCATACAGGGGACCGCAAGACAGCCGCAGCGGACCTGGAGACCGCGTTGAAGCTCGCTCCGGACCTGTTGGAAGCGTACGTATCCCTGGCAGCGGTCCATGCCAAGGCAGGAGAACTGCGCAAGGCGCTCGCGGTCTACGACAGGGGGCTTGCGGTCAAGAACGGCAAGAACGCCGCCGGCCTCAGGCCCCAGCTCGTGGAGGGCCGCGACCTGGTGCTCCGCAGGCTGGCAGAGGAAAGGGGGGGACGGTGACTCCGGTGCGCGACCTGCTCGTCCGCAAGGGCTGGACCCTCTCCAGGCGGCCAGGCCCCGGACCCATGACGTTCGTGGTGTCCGACAAGAGCGGAGTCTTCTGCGAGCTCATCCTCGAGGCAGGAGAGGCGGCGGGAGCCTCGGCCTCGGTCATGCCCGCGTTCCGCCTCCGGCTGCGTAGCCTGCGCAAGCTCGACCAGGCTTCCCGGGCCGGCTTGGCTGAGCTCTCCTCAGGCTTGTGCCAGTTCCTCGATTCCAGGCGCCCCAAGGCCGGCAAGGAGATCCTGGCCAGGACCGAGGCGCATGAGGGCTATCAAGGCTTCGACCTGCTCCTGCGCACCACCCTGGCCTGCAACCAGCGCTGCGCGTTCTGCTGCGTGCCTCCCAGCCGCGGCCGGATCACCCGCGAGAGCCTCGAAGCCGAGCTCGATGTCCTGGCCCGCAGGCTCGGACCCAAGGACGCTCTCACCGTTTCGGGCGGAGAGCCCCTGGTGGACCCGCGCTTGCCCGAGCTTCTGGCCTCGGCCAGGGCCAGGGGCATCAGGAGGTTCGTGCTCCAGACCAATGCCGTGGGCCTGGACAAGCCCGGAGCAGTGGAGCGGCTCGTGAGGCTCGGGGTGAAGCACTTCTTCGTGTCGTTCCACTCGCATCAGCCGAAAGTCTATGATCGGATCACAGGCAGCAGAGGGCTCTTCCCCAAAGCGGTGAAGGCCTTGAAGAGGCTCTTGAGCGGCTCGGGTTACGGGGTCACCTGCAACGTGGTGGTCAATGCGTGGAATCACCGGGCTCTCGCGGACCACATGCGCTTCCTGAGCCGCCTCGCCAGGTCCTGCAAGGGCCGGGCCAAGGGCTCCTTGGAAGTGTACTTCTCCATGATCAACGGCGTGGGCCTGGCCAAGGCGCCTGAGACAGGCGTGGACCTGGCCAGGGCCGCGCCCTTCATCCAGGAGGCAGTGGCGGTGTGCGAAGATGAAGGCTTGAAGGTCCAGCCTTTCGCCGCCGAGGCCGCCCTTCCCCTGTGCCTGCTGGAGCGGCCCTCCAGGTACGCGGCTCACCGCGCCTTGGGCCAGGACCGGGTGAGCTACGTGGAGGAGGACCCTTCCGGACCCCGCCTTTCAGGCGTGATCGGCCGCGTCAAGAGGCTCTCCTGCCGGGAGTGCTGTTTCGATTCCAGGTGCCTGGGCGTTCCCGTGGAATACGCCAGGCTCTTCGGCCTGTCCGGCCTCGAACCTTGAGGAGGTGCGCGTGGTCTCCCTGCTGACGGTCGTGTGTCTCTCCCTCCAGGCCGCGTCCGTCCAGGCCGGCGGAGCGGAGGCAAGAGTCCGCAAGCTCGCATCCCAGCCTCCCCTGGCCTCCGCCCAGTGGGGCTTGTGCGTCAAGGACGCGGCTACGGGCAAGACCGTGGTCTCTCTCAACGAGGACAAGAGCCTGGTGCCGGGGAGCACGCTCAAGCTTTTCGCCTCCGGCGCGGCCCTCTCGGACCTGGGGTCCGAGCACCGCTTCGCCACGGTCCTGCACCATGACGGCGTAGTGGCCGGCCGCAAGCTCAAGGGGAACCTCATCATCAAAGGCGGGGGAGACCCGTCCTTGGGCTCGACCCTGGTCCGCGGCGGGAAAGCCATGGAGGAGGTCTTCGCCGACTGGCTCAAGGCGCTCTCAGGCGCCGGGGTCAAGACCGTGGAAGGCGATGTCGTGGCCGATGCCGCTCTCTTCGACGGGCCGGGCATCCCGGGCTCCTGGACCTGGGAGGACATCGGGAACTACTACGCGGCTTCCGCCGAGGGCTTGAGCATCAACGACAACCTCTATCGCCTGGTGTTCGCGCCAGGGAGCCGCTCAGGCGAGCCCGCGGTCGTGCTGAGGCTGGAGCCCGAGGTCCCGGGCCTCTCCTTCGAGAACCGCATGCTGACCGGGCCGGCCGACACGGGAGACAACGGCTACATCTACAACGCGCCCGGAGGCTACCGCGCGGTCCTGCGCGGGTCCTTGCCCGCGGGGACCTCCGAGTTCGCCATCAAGGGCGCTCTGCCTGAGCCGGCCCTGTTCGCAAGCCAGGCCTTCGCCTCCTTCCTGAAGCGGTCCGGGATCGAGGTCCTGGGAAGGGCCAAGGTGTCGCAGGGACCAGCGCCGGTCGACGAGTCCAAGGTCCTGTTCCGCACGGAGTCGCCTGCCTTGAAGGACATCGTGAGGCTGACCAACAAGAGGAGCTTCAACCTCTACGCTGAGATGCTCTCCAGGGCGGTAGCGCTCAAGCGCGGCAAGTCCGGGTCCGTGGCCGGAGCCGGCGCAGCGGTGAAGGAGTTCCTCCGCTCAGCCGGGATCGAGACCTCGGGCCTGCGGCTCGAGGACGCCTGCGGCCTCTCGCGCCTGGACCTGACCACCGCCCGGGCCATGACCGAGCTGCTCGTCTTCATGTCCAAGAGCCCGGTCTCCGCGGATTTCCAGGAGTCCCTGGTCTTCCCGGGAGACCCGGAGGGGTTCGGCCACATCAAGGACTTCGGCAAGGGGAGCGTGCTGGAAGGTTCCCTCAGGATCAAGTCGGGGTCCCTCAGCGGGATACGCTCCTACAGCGGCTACTTCACGAACAAGGCGGGAAGGCTCCTGGCCTTCACCTTCATCGTCAACAACTACACCGGCTCGCCTGCTGAGATCGAGCGCATCCACCAGGACCTGCTCATCTCGCTGGCTCTGTCGAAGTAGCCGCGTCCCGGGGAGACCGCTGCTTGGGCAGGGTGAAGTGGAAGGTCGAGCCCTTGCCGGGCTCGGACTCCACCCAGATCCTTCCTCCGCTGTGCTCCACGATCCTCCTGCAGATGGCCAGGCCCAGGCCGTGGCCTGGGATGTCCTCCCTGCGGTGCAGGCGCTGGTAGATCCTGAACAGGCGGGGGATCTGGGAGGACTCGATGCCGATGCCGTTGTCTTCGATCGAGAAGCGCCACTCCCTGGCGTCCTCGGACGCGGCCACGCGGATGCGGGGCGGCGCGTCCTGTTTGCGGAACTTGACCGCGTTCGCGATGAGGTTTTGGAACAGGCGCCGGAGCTGGACGGGATCCGCGACGATGGTCGGCATGGGGCCGCAGTCGACCTGCGCCCCTGCCTCGTCGAGGGAGAGGCGCAGCTGGATCAGGGCCGCGGAGAGCTCGGTCCCGCAGGAGACCTCCTTGCTGACGCTCGACTGACGGCTGATGCGCGAGAACTCGAGCAGTCCCGCCACGAGCTCCTGCATCCTCACCGCGCCGCTGACCGCGAAGGCGATGTACTCGTCGGCCTGCTGGTCGAGCTTGCCCTTGTAGCGGCGCGCGAGGAGCTGGGTGAAGCTCGCCACCATGCGCAGGGGCTCCTGGAGGTCGTGCGAGGCCACGTGCGCGAACTGCTCGAGCTCGGCATTGGAGCGCTTGAGCTCCGCGTTGGCCGCGTCGAGGTCGGCGGTGCGCTCGGCTACCCGCGCCTCCAGCTCCGCGTGGGCCTGGCGCAGCTGCTCCGTGGCCCGCCTGCGCTCGGTCACGTCGACGGACGCGCCGAGCACGGCGGCCTCTCCTTTGAACCGGATGAGGCGCGAGGAATAGGAGAGCCAGCACCGCGCGCCGTCCTTTTTGATGATCTCCAGCTCGAAATCCCTGAGGAAGCCGTCCCGCTCAAGGGCCGCCAGGACCCGTCGGTGGTCCGCGGGATCCGCGTAGAGCTCGGGCGCCTTGCGGCCGATGAGCTCGCCGGGAGCGTACGCGACCGCCCTGTCGTAGGCCGCGTTCGTGAACAGGATGGTCCCGTCCGAGACCCGGCTGACCGCGATCAGGGTGAGCGATGACTCCGTGATCGCGCGGAAGCGCTCCTCGCTCTCCCTGAGCGACTGCTCGGCATCCTTGCGGGTCGTGATGTCGGAGAAGATCGCGGCGAAGAAGCCGCGATGGGGGCTGAAGGCCGAGACCGCGAACCACTTCCCGAGGGCCGCGGCATGGCTCTCGAAGCGCACGGCCTCCCCGGTCAGCGCGACCTTGCCGTACCTGCCGATCCAGTCGGACGGGTCTTCCTCGATCCCAGGGAGGGCCTCCGTGACCCGCCTGCCCACGATGTCGTCGGCCTTGAGGCCCGTGAGCTCCTCGAACGCCTGGTTGACCTCGAGGAAGACGTAATCCACGGGCTTGCCCGAGGAATCCAGCAGGATCCGGTGATAGGCGAAACCCTCGGACATGTTCGCGAAGACGCTGCGCAGTATCTCCTCGGTGTCCTTGAGCGCGTCCTTGCCTGCGCGGGCCGCGGAGCCCTCGATGACCTCCCAGCCGCGAGCGTCGCGCAGGAGCGCGAACCGGTGGGACTGGACCACCTCCATGAGCGCGGAGGCGTTGAAGGGCGCTCGGGGATAGGTGAAGGCCGCGAGGACGTTCAGGCGGCGCACGGCCTGGGCGCCTGGAGAGACGAAATCCCTGGCGCCAGGTCTTGAGGGCGCGGCTCCCCGCGCGAGCCTCAGCCCGGCGAACCCATGCGTCATGGCTTCGTCGAGACTGCGCACGAGGTCCTGCTCCGCGGCCCCATCCGACGGGAGCGTGCTCCCGGCCGGCATGATGCGCACCTGGCCTTGGCGCTGGCGGCGCTCCAGGGCCGGGACAGCCTTGGCCAAGGCCTGGGCCGCGGCCGAGACGCTCAGGCTCCCGGAGACCTCCCACAGGCAGGCCTCGTCATGGTCGAGCCCGGCCTTGAAGAAAGGGACGAGGAGGTCCAGGAGGTCCTGATCGGTCTGGTGGAAGCAGCAGAAATGGGTGCCCCAGGGCAGCGCGTCGACCGAGGGGAGGCCGGATTCCCGCTCCCTCGGCCTCATCAGCGAGCGGCGGTCTCGCGACGGATGCTGCAGCAGGCCGCAGGCATGTTGACGATCTGCCAGGCTCCGTGGTTGATGGCCAGGGCGAACTCGTGGTTCTTCACCACGTCGAGGATCTCCCCCACCCCGCACTTGTCCATGGAGTAGGTGCACAGGACCAGGAGCTTGGTGCCGCCGATGACCTCGTTGATCTTGGCTTCGTAGCAGGCGAAGTCATCCCAGTCTTTCTTGTTGTCGATCCAGTAGGGGTTGCCCGTGACCCTCATGCCCGAGAAACCCCGGGACAGGGCTTCCGTGTGCTTCTCCATCCACATGTCGAGGGTCCTCTGCAGGTCGAAGGAGCCTCCCTTGAGATACCAATCCGTGTAGGGGAAGACCTCGATCTGGCGCTTCTCGAGGCGTTCTCTGAAAGCGGGGACGTTTTTCTTGAGGGCTTTGAGCGCGTCTGCCTTGGTCAGGAAGTCCGAGGTGACCCAGACGCAGAACTCGTTGTTCTCCAGTCCTGCCCGCAGGTACGGGACCACCACGTCGAGGAGGTCCTTCTGCGTGCGGTAGAACTGGCAGAAGTGGCTTCCCCAGGGCAGTTCTCCGACGAGAGGTATCCCCGAGTCCCGTTTCTTCCCATTGGCCTGCATGGCATGCCTCCTGGCGCGGTCTCTTGAACCAGGTCTCGATTATACCACACGGAGCGGCTGGGAGCCATGGCGGCATCCGCGTGGCGGCTCGTCGAGGGATGATGTACAATGAGAGCTCCACCCCGGCCATGTCAGACCGAAGAAAAAGCGCTCCTGCCGCGACGAGCAGGCCCATCACGGATGCCTTCGGGATCAGGCTTGAGCCTTCCGACCTCCTGGCCGGCGTGGCAGCCAGGCTCGACGTGTTCAGGCTGGCGCTCGACGACGAGGGCGCGGCGCTCGAGCTCAGGGCCGAGGACTTGGCCGGCCAGGAGGTCGAGCACGCGCATGCGTGGCTCAAGGACCGGCTTGCGGGCTGGTCCGTGCGCCTCAGCGAAGGGAAGTTCGGTCCTGGCTTTAAGGCCGGGCTCGTGGACCTGCGCAGAGTCCCGGTCCTGACCGTCAGCATGGTCGAGCTCGACATCGATGCCTCGTCTCTTGCCGCTGCCAAGAGGACCCTGGCCAAGCGGCTCGGGTCAGGGGCCAAAGAGCCCTTCTTCCTCGAGTGGAAGAGGCTTGAGAACCTGTCCGGGTTCAAGCCCGCCCATTTCGTCGCAGCCTCCCTTGAGAAGCGGGCCTTGGATTGGCTGGAGAGCCAGGTCAAAGGCTCTTCGGTCGCTCCGCCTTCGGATTTCCGCGTCCTGCTCGATGGGCTGGAGTGCGGGCTCCTGCGCAGGCCGACCATCGCCCGTGAGAGCCGTTCCGGCGAGGCCGTGGTCCCGGATGCGGCCAGATGCTCCGGCTGCGGCACGTGCGCCAAGGTCTGTCCGGTCGGAAGGCTCGCGCCTGGCGGAAAAGCGCGGCCAGGCAGGGCAGAGGACTGCCTGAGGTGCTTTGGCTGCGTGGAATCCTGTCCGCGTGATGCTCTGCGTCCCGGTTACTCCTTCACCAGCGCCATGCGGGCCGAGGCTGCCTGCAGGCAGGGCTGGCTCTCGCGCTTGAAGGGCCTCTCCGGCCCCTGCCAGCCGGCGCCGTTTCCGCCGTCCTATCTTCTGCCCAAGCCGGGGCCGGCGAAGAAGCCCGCGGTCATCCTGGGCCTGGCCATCAACACCATGCAGGAGCACGCTGCCTGCCTCATCAAGGACGGCAGGCTCGTGGGAGCGGTCGAGGAGGAGAAGCTCAGCCGCGTGCGCCACCATGGCTGGCCTCCTGCCGGCGCTCGGCGCTACGGCTTTGCCATCGAGGAGTCCTTCTGCCGCAGGGCCATCAGGCTGCTCCTGACCCAGGCGGGCCTCACCCTCGACGACGTGGACCTCATCGCGGTCAATGGCCTGCCCCCGCGCTACGGCCTGGCCGTGGCCGGAGCTTGCGGCCGCAAGGCTCCTGAGAGCCTTCCCATCATCCGCTCCGGCAGGCTCATGTTCATCCCTCATCATCTCTGTCACGCTGCCTCCGCCTTCAGGTTGTCCGGACAGAAGGAAGCGTGGGTCCTGACCGCAGACGGCAGGGGCGAGCGCCAGACCGCCGCCGTGTTCCGCGCCAGGAAAGGAGTCATCGAGCAGGTCTATGAGCTGAGGTCCTTGTCGCGGCGCTCCATCGGCGGGGTGTACGAGTCCGTGACGCGGCTGCTGGGATTCGGCACGCACGGCCAAGGCATCGTCATGGCCCTGGCTGCCATGGGCAAGCCCAAGGTGGCGTTCGGCCGCTGGCTGTCCTGGAAAGGGCCTGAGGAGATGTCCATCAACGAGGACCTGGGCCAGGACCTGGCAGCCTTCTCCAGGACCGAGGAGGGGCCTCTCAAGCCTGCGCACCTGGAGCTGGCAGCTTCGCTCCAGGCTGCTCTTGAGGATGCCATCCTTGCCGTGCTCGACCGGTTCGTGCCTGCCAGGCCTGAAGGGCTTTGCCTTGCCGGAGGCGTGGCCCTCAACTGCAGGATGAACCAGGTCATCAGGGAGCGGCTCAAGCCCAAGGCCATGTTCGTCCAGCCCGGGGCCAATGACGCCGGCACTGCCTTGGGCGCCGCGCTCGAGGCCCTGGCTTTGACCGACCCTAAGGCCAAGCCCATGATCCTGGAGCATGCCGGGCTCGGCCCTGAGTTCCCGGAGGCGGAGCTCGAAGCAGCGCTCGCCGGGTCAGGCCTGGCGTATCATCGCTCCAAGGACCAGGCCAAGGAGGCCGCGGCTCTCCTGGCTCAAGGGAAAGTCGCGGGGTGGTTCCAGGGGAGGCTTGAGTTCGGGCCAAGGGCCCTGGGAGGCCGGAGCATCCTGGCTGATCCCAGGTCAGCGGGCATGAAGGACAAGGTCAACGGCCTCAAGGAGCGGCACGCGTTCAGGCCGTTCGGCCCCTCCGTCATCGCGGGAAGGGAAGGGGATTGGTTCGAGGACCCTCAAGACTCGCGCTTCATGCTCTTCACGGTCCCGGTGAAGCGGGCCCAAGCCTCCAGGATCCCCGCTGTCCTGCATGTAGACGGCACGACGCGGCCCCAGAGCGTGCACCCTGACACGGACCCCGTGTTCCACAGGCTCTTGTCCGAGTTCGAGCGCTTGACCAAGGTGCCCATGGTGCTCAATACCTCTTTCAACCGCAAGGGCGAACCCATCGTGGCCACTCCTCAGGAAGCGCTCTCGGCCTTCACGGACATGGGCCTGGATTTTCTGGTCATGGGCCCCTTCGTCGTGGAGCGCAAGCCTTGCAAGCCGCGGGCAAAAGGCGGCAAGACCTACGGGAAAGCCTCGGGAAGACGGCTGTCCCTCAGGCTGACCGTGGACTGCGACCTGGCGTGCCCGCACTGCACCATCCGGGACCTCAAAGGTCTCAAGCCCCGGCCTTTCAGGTCAGCGGTGGAAGCGCTCGAAAAGGGCAGGGAAGCGGGGTGCGATGAGCTCGTGTACATGCGCGGAGAACCTGGGCTCTGGCCGCGCTTGGCCGAGCTATCAGCCAAGGCCAGGGCCATGGGCTATCGCTTCATCCAGGTCCAGACCCATGCCAGGCTCTTTGGCAGGCCCGAGCTCAGGGCCGGCCTGCTCGAGGCGGTGGACGCCGCCGAGGTCGTGCTCTTGTCCGCGGACGAAGCCTGCCACGACGAGTTGTCCGGGGTGCGAGGGTCGTTTCGCGAAGCCCTCATGGGCATCAAGGTCCTGCTCAACGCAGGCAAGAGCGTCCTGGTCACGGTCCCGGTCCTGGCTAGGAACCTTGAGCGCTTGAGCAGCGTCCCTGTTCTCCTGGCCAAGCTCAACGTGACTCGCGTGCAGTTCAATTTTCCAAGGCCTGTCCAGCTTCCCCGCGACGCGGTCTTCGAACCCCTGGTCAGGCTCTCGGACGCAAGCCGCGCCGTGGCTGAGGCTGCTCGGCTGGCCCAGGGCTCGGGTCTTGCGGTCTCGACCGAGGGCCTGCCCCTGTGCCTGCTGCCCGAAAGACTGCGCTCCGGAGCCGAGACTGCCAAGACCTGGGACAGGTTCCGGGCTGATGACTTGAACGGCGTGCACGAGACCCTCGGCGAGCAGATCGCGCGGCGGCCCGAGCCTCCTGCGTGCAGGAGCTGCTCCTTGACCGAGCGCTGCCCCAAGACCTGGCCGCTCTATCTCGAGGCCTTCGGCTCCGGAGAGCTCAAGACGGTGAAAGCCCATGGCTGAGCTCGCCTACATGCAGGTGGCGCGGGTCTGCAACCAGAAGTGCGTGTTCTGCTCCAACCCCGCTAACGGCCGCGTCATCACTTGGAAGGAGGCCGAGTCCCTGGTGGACCGATTCGCCAAGAAGGGATTCGCGGGCCTCATCCTGACAGGCGGAGAGCCCACCCTTTTCAAGGAGCTGCCCAGGCTCATCTCCTACGCGATCGAGAAGGGGCTGCCTCCCAGGCTCATCACCAACGGCCAGAGGACCGCTGAGAAGGGCTTCCTCGCGTCTTTGGCCAAGGCAGGCCTTCAACACATCCACGTGTCCGTGCACTCCGCTTCCGCCGCCATGCAAGCCGGCCTGTCCCAGAACCGGGCATCTCTGGCCAACATCCAGCGCACCCTCGACATCGCGGCCAAGCTCGGCTTGCGCGTGGACATCAACACCACCATCTGCAAGAGGAACGCAGGCGAGCTCCATGTCCTCGTGGCCTGGCTCATGGAGCGCTGGCCGCGCCTCAAGCACTTCGTCTGGAACAACCTCGACCCCCTCATGAACAGGGCCTCCCTGGACCCGAGCCTGGTGCCGAAGCTGAGGGACCTCGAGGTCTCCCTGCACCTGGCCATGACCATGCTGGACGCCTCGGGCCGCACCTTTCGCGTGGACCGCGTGCCCCTGTGCTTCATGGCCGAGTTCCCGCACCGCTCCACCGAGACCCGCAAGCTGGTCAAGGAGGAGGACCGGAGCATCTACTTCCTCGATCAGAAGGGCTTGCAGTCCCAGAACAAGCATTTCTGGACCTATGCCAAGGGCAAGCCCTGCCGCTCGTGCTCCTTGGAGCCTGTGTGCGCCGGGCTCTATCAGCTCGACGTCTACTATTCAGCCGCCGAGCTCTGTCCTTCCTTCCTGTCCCCTGACGCGGTGCGGCGCAGCATCCTCGAAGACGAGGAAGGCTGACCTTTCCGACGGAGCAGGGAACTTTTTGAGCCCCTCGCTCGTACATGGGATGTGAGGACGCCCAATCCCAAACGCAAGGAGGCTGAATGCCACAAGTCGTGGAGATGCCTGGTCTGGAGACGAGAATCAAGATGTACCGCGGGCCCGTGGCTGAGGGGAGAGCGCAGCTGCTGGGCTTTGCGGAGCTGGTCATCGGAGGCAGCTTCGTCATCCGGGACATCCGCATCCTGCGGGTGACCGCCGGAGAGAAGAGCGGACGGGTCTTCGTGGCTTTCCCGGGCCGCAAGCGGCCCGGGGAGGAGAAGAAGTACTACGACATCGCCCACCCGGTCACGACCGAGGCGTACCAGGAGTCCACGAAGACGATCCTGCGCGCCTACGAGGCCGCGGCTGCCAGGGCCTAGAGGGGAGAGTGGCGGCCGGCAGGGAGACCTGCCGGCCGCTGCTTTTCCTGGCCTGGCGCCCAAGACCGGATGGTTCGTAGAATGGGCGGACCTGTAATGGTTCGGCCTTGGGACCGTATCTATTGATGGAAGGCCGGGCTCGGACAGGCCATGGGAGCTTGAGACTTGCCAGACCAAGGTTCATCAGCCGGATTGCAGGTCAGCGGCCCGCAGGACATCGGCCTGGTCTATGACCGGTTCTTCCGAAGGGTGTACAACTACGTGAGGTACCGCGTGCCTGACCAAGCCACGGCCGAGGACGTGACCGCCCAGGTCTTCGAGAAGGTCCTGGACAAGCTCGGGACCTACAAGTCCAAGGCCGGGCCTTTCGAGCCCTGGCTCTTCGCCATCGCCCGCAACGCGGTCCATGACCACTACCGGAGCCTGGGCTGGAGGCGGTGGCTGAGCCTGGACGCGGTCCTGGAGCGGCCGTCACAGGACCCGACCCCTGAAGAGGCCCTGGCCAAGGATGAGGGTTTGGCAGGGTTGACCGCCGGCTTGGCCAAGCTGGGAGGCCGCGAACGCGAGATCCTGGGCCTCAAGTTCGGCGCAGGCCTGGGCAACTCGGAGATCGCCTCCATGGAAGGCTTGAGCGAGAGCAACGTGGGAGTCATCGTGTTCCGGGGGCTCAAGAAGCTCAAGGGGATCATGAAGGGAGAGACCGCATGACCGGCAAGCCGCAGGATGAAGACCTCGACCCTGAGAACGCTGAGCTGGGGCGCAGGCTCGCGGAGCTGGATTTCAGCACCGAGACCTCCATGCGCGAGCCTCTGCGCAAGCGTCTCATGGAGCGGGCCGATGCCTTGAGCGCAGCCTCATGGAGACAGCGCTGGGTCCCGGTCTTTGCCCCTGCCTTTGCCATGGCAGCCCTGGTCCTGGCCCTGTTCGTGGGCCTGCCTCCGGGGCCGGAGCGAGGTCCCGAGCTCCAGCTTGGGCTGGACCGGGTCCTGGTGCGGCCTCCCATGGTCGGGGACAAGGCACTCGTGCCGGAGGCGGTGGGCATGGTGGGAGCGGACCTGCCCGCAGTCACCTTCGGGGCGGCCTCTGGTTTGGATCGGATGACAGCCGAGGACCTCATGGAGACCGTGCAGGGCCAGGAGGTCGTGTCAGAGAAGGGACGGAGCGTGCGCTGGCGCGTGGGAGACGATGTTTTCATCTTGGAGAGCAGGGAGACGACCCTGGAAGAGCTCGGCGGCCTGACAGGGAACGGGATCGATTGAGGGGGGTGTCATGAACAAGGGGATAAAGATCGCGATGGTTCTGGCTGCAGGGCTGATCCTCGGGGGTGTGGGCTGGTCCATGGCCGATGAGGAGAAGGACTGCCCGTACGCCAAGGCTGAGGCCGGGCAGGGAGGGGAGAAAGGCTCGGAGCATCATGCCAAGCCTGGCCGCAGGCCGTTCCTGGCCAAGTTCTTCGGCAAGTGCTTCTCCAGGGACCTGCTGGCCGACGGCTACCGTTCCCTGACCTTGCCGGTCAAGGAGTACCAGCTGCTCAACATCAAGACCGGCGACTATGTGGACGTGCTCGCCACCTTCGACGCCACCATCAAGGACCGCAAGGAGAAGGTGACCGCCACGCTCCTCCAGCACGTGAAAGTGCTCGGCGTGGTCAAGACCGGGGACCTCATGGGCAAAGGAGCGATCCACCTCATGCTCAACCCCAATGAGACCCAGTACGCCGCCCTGGCCCGCTATCAGGGAGAGATCGACATCGCCCTGAGGGCGGACAGCGACAAGGCGCTCAAGCCCATGGAGATGGCGAGCTTCCGCAAGCTCTTCACCAACAAGTGAGGTTGTCGTCCGAGCGGATGGTGCCGGGGACAGCATCCCCGGCACCATTTATTGATAGGTCCTTTGCCGTCCACGGAAAGGCCTCCGGACCCAGCCACCCGGCAGGGTCTGCGGCTATCCTATGCCCGAGATGAGCAGACGGCTGTTCTGCCTGTTCCTGGCCTTGGCCTGGCTGAACGCGAGCCTCCCGTTCGAGGCGAGCGCTGCTGTTGTCCGGGCAGCCTCGGCGGCTGCGAAGAGCCCGCTCGCCATGGCAGGAGGCATGATCGATGCTTCCCTGCCCGGCCTGTCCTCAGGCAATCTCCTTGTCCCTTCCTGGAGCAACGGCTCCCTGAGCCTGATCGCTCCGGACCTCCAGGACCTCAAAGCTCCTCCGCTCCTGCAGGGCCAGGCAGTCCCCAGCCTTCTCGACCCCAGGAGGGCCGCTGTCCTGGCTGACCGCGCCATGGCCGCGGACTCCCCTGCCATGGCCGAGGCCGCAGCGCTCAAGGGCGTGTCTGAGGCGGTCAGTGCCGAGCCCACCGCCATCCTCGAGCGCGTCAATTCCGTGCTCAAGGATTTCACGCCCGAGGACCTGCAGAAGCTCTCCGACGAGGACCTGAGCAGCCTCTCTTCAGTGGTCATGGACGGGTTGGCCGGGTTCAAGGCAGGCAAGAGGGAGTATCACCAGGGCATGGCGACCCTGGCCAGGGTGAGGACCGAGAAGCTCCTGGCCAAGCGCGGCCAGGAGCTCGACAAGTACGAGCCCTACAAGGCGGTCAAGGACATGCAGGCCGTGCCGGTCTACATCCACGGCACTTCCGAACGGGTCAAGACGGTCAGGCCCAAGGCCGAAGAGGGCGTGGCCTCCAAGCAGGACCTCACCAGCCCCAGGGCCGTGTTCCGGCACTACACCACCAAGGAGGGCCTGGAGGCCATCCTCTCGTCTAAAGCTTTGCTCAACGGCTACCTCCCCTACATCGAGCTCATCGTCTATGTCGCGCGCTACATCTACGAGGACTTGAGCGGCGTGTTCCTGACCGTGCCCGAGGCCTCGGGCCGGGACGTGGGCGTGCCTCCGGAGCAGCGCTACTACGTGGACCTGGAGCTGCCCAAGGGGTTCTCCCTCATCCAGCCTGACCCCATCTATCCCATCTTCCTGGTGCCACTGCCCGGCAGGACCCGGGGCTGGATCGCCGACGCCTACCGCAAGTGGATGAAGGGCGAGGATCTGAGCCCCGAGCAGGAAGCCCAGGCCAAGCGCCTGGACCAGGAAGGCGGCCCTGGCCCGGACCTGGCCCTGCCCATCAAGGTCGTAGGCCACGGCGAAGTGAAGTAACCCTGGCCCCGCCAAAAAGCTAGAATCCCCCCATCATGACGTCGGATGGCAGGAGGATCGTGGAGGCCCGCGGCATCGTCAAGAACTACGGCCAGTTCCAGGCCGTCCGCGGCATCGATTTCCACATCGAGAAGGGCGAGTGCTTCGGCCTGCTCGGGCCCAACGGCGCGGGCAAGACCACCACGGTGCGCATGCTCTGCTGCGTGCTCCCGCTCTCGGGCGGGGAGATGACGGTCTTCGGCATGAGCGTCCGGGAGCACCCGCGCAGGATCAAGGCCAGGCTGGGCGTGTGCCCCCAGGAGAACAACCTCGACCCGGACTTCGGGGTGCGGCAGAACCTCATCGTCTACTCCCGCTATTTCAACATCCCCAAAGCCGAGGCGGCTAAGCGCAGCGACGAACTCGTCCGGAGGTTCCACGTCGAGGACAAGGCCGGCACCTGCGTGGACGACCTCTCCGGGGGGCTTCGGCGCAGGGTCATGGTGGCGCGCTGTCTCATCAACGAGCCCGACCTCGTGGTCCTTGACGAGCCCACCGCGGGCCTGGACCCGCAGTCCAAGCACCAGATCTGGGACGAGGTCAGGGACATGAAGGCCGCGGGCAGGACCGTGCTCCTGACCACGCACAACATGGAGGAAGCCCAGCTCCTCTGCGACCGGCTCATCATCGTGGACCTCGGCCGCATCATCGAGACCGGGACCCCCGCCGAGATCCTGGCCAAGCACGGGGGCGGGACATTGGAGGACATCTTCCTCAAGCTCACCGGCAAGCAGTTGCGCGACGAATGACCATCCTCAGGAACATCAGCCTACGCCTCTTCCGGGTCTGGCAGAGGAACTTCGACGTCAGCCTCGTGACGTGGAAGACCAATGTCCTGCCGCCCCTGCTCGAGCCGCTGCTCTACATCTTCGCGTTCGGGTTCGGCCTGGGCGCCTACGTGGAGAAGCTCTCCTTCGGCGGCAAGACCTACGAGTACGTGGCTTATCTTGCGCCGGGCATGGTGGCCGTGGGCGTCATGTTCCACGCGGTCTTCGAGTGCATGTACGGCGCGTTCGTGCGCATGCGCTACCAGAAGACCTTCGACGCCATCCTGCACACGCCGCTCCTCATCGAGGATATCCTGGCAGGCGAGGTGCTCTGGGGCGGGACCAAGGGGCTCTTCGCAGGCACCGCCATCCTGGCGGTCATCACCGCCTTCGGCCTGGCCTCCTACCCCGAGAGCCTGCTCATCCTTCCCGCGGCGGTGGCGGGGGGCATCATGTTCGCGGGGTTCGGGCTCTACTTCGCCGCCGTGTCGCCCTACATCGACAACCTCAACCTGCCGACCTTCCTCTTCATCACGCCCATGTTCCTCTTCAGCGGCACCTTCTTCCCGCTCGACGGGATGCCTGGCTGGCTGCAGAGCCTGGCCTGGATCCTGCCCCTGACCCACCTGGTGACCGTGACCAGGGCCGCTGCTTTCGGGACCCTGTCCTGGAGTCTCCTGGTGAATTTCGCGTTCATGGTCGTGGTGGGGTTTGCTGTCTCGTACATCGGCATCAAGCTGATGAAGGAGCGGCTCATCAAGTGATGGAGTTCCTCCCGCTCAAGGCCGGGGACTATCCCAGGCTCAAGCCCCTCTTCGAGGGCATCCAGAACCCCCATTCCGAGTACTCGCTGTCTTCCATGATCCTCTGGGACCGTTGCGTCATGGCGGCCGACTATGCCTGCGACGGGGACGCGGTCTTCTTCAGCGAGATCGGGGTGGACGACCCCAAGGACCGCTTCCTGCTGCTGCCGGTCTCGGCCAGGACCGCCTACCCGCCGCTCAGGCTCAAGGAGAAGGCGTTCGAAGCGGGGTTCAACGAGTACCGTTTCGTGCACGACGACTATATCGCCGTTCACGGCCTGGCTGAGATCGAGAAGCACTTCACGGTGCTGGATCAGCCCGGGTACAGCGACTACGTCTATCGCGTCAAGGACCTGGCGAGCCTCGAGGGCCGCGACCTGGCCAAGAAGCGCAACAACATCCGGCAGTTCGAGAAGGTCTGCGCCCTGAACACCTGGAAGGTCGAGACCGTCCGCCTGTCCTCCGCCAACGCCGGAGCGTGCGAGGAGGTCTTGAAGACCTGGCAGACCGAGCGGTCCGGAGGCGAATGGACCGAAGTCCTCGAATGCGAGAGCCAGGCCATCGCCAATGCCTTGAAGGACTTCGACGCCCTGGACCTCCGGGGCCTCATGGTGCTCATCAACGGGGCGGTGAGGGGCTTTGGCATCGTGTGCCGCTTGAACGACGACACCGGCGTGCTCCTCTTCGAGAAGGGCTCGGACCGGTACAAGGGTCTCTATCAGTATCTGGACCGGGAGTGCTGTCGCCAGCTCTTCGACGGCTGGGAGTGGGTCAATAAAGAGGGGGACATGCAGGACCCGGGCTTGGCCAGGGCCAAGGAGTCCTACTACCCTGCCAAGAGGGTGAAGGCCCACCGGCTGGTGCTCAAGTAGATTTTGGTATGATGCCGCGGATGAAGAAGACCGAGGTCCTCCCTCCTGCCGGGCCGAGCATCGAGCCTCCTCTCGGAGGCAAGCTCACCATCGACGAGAACCGCAACCGCCTCTGGAAGGAGATGACCGAGGTCCGGGCCCTGGTCCGCCAGAAGAAGCTCGAAGAGGCCTTCAAGCTCTGCGAGCGTATCCTGGACGGCAACCCGGACGCCGAGATCATCGAGGCGCTCATGTGCCCGGTGGATGCGGATGCCAGGGAGCTGGCGCCTGACCTGATGTACGATCTGCTGGCCTCTCTCAAGCTCAAGCCCCTGCCCCGCTCCCTCAAGCCCTGGCACAGCCTCATGAGGGTGAACCTGCTCGAGCGCCTGACCCGCTCGGAGGAAGCCTTCCTCGCCACCGAGGAGCTCACGCGCCTGCCTGCCCGCTACGGCTGGATGCGCATCCTGCGCGGCATCATGCTCACCCGCATCCGTTTCGCCTACAAAGAGGCTGAGACCGAGTTCCGCGCTGTCCTGAAGACCACCCCGCGCTTCTGGAAGACCAAGGCTTACATCGCCGAGGCTGCGCTGTGCCAGGGCGAGCGTCAGAGAGCCTTGAAGACCATGGACGAGCTCGTCTCAGGGCTCAAGGGCTACGAGCGCGCGGCATCCCTGGGCTGGAAGGGAGAGCTCAGGCTCTGGTGCGGAGACTATGTCGGCGCTCTGCGGGAGCTGACCGAATCCATCCGCAACAATGCCCACATGTCCATGTGCTGGCGAGCGGCCTCTCTCTACAAGCTGGGCAAGCCTGACCAGGCCCTGACCGAGCTCGACGCGTATCTCAAGCGCTGGGATTGCGACCAGGAAGGCCTCATCTGGCGCGGCGAGATCAAGCGCAAGCAGGGCAAGCTCAAGGAAGCGCTGACGGACCTCGATGCCGCTGTGCGCTTAAGGAACGCTCCCCTATGGGCGCACCTCAACAGGGCCTTACTGCACGCTGCGAACCGCGATTTCGATGCCATGTGGTCCGACTACTACGTCCTGCCCGCCCAGGTCGTGTCCTTCTTCCAGTGGAAGTGCAAGCTGTCCATCGAGACGGACCGCTCCCCCGAGAAGGTCTGCAAGCTCCTGGAAGCCGTCCTCGAGGCAGGCAAGGGCTTGCGCCGCAACGACTGCTACCTCTATCCTGTCTGGATGGAACGGCCATAGCGTGCCTGGCATTGTATTGATTGTATTTTTTGTCAGCGGCCGCTGACACAAAATACAAGCAATACAATGCCAGGCACCGCTACACCGCGACAG
>JACRDQ010000009.1 GCA_016218545.1 Elusimicrobiota bacterium | reverse complement strand
GTCCGGCACGCCACGGCCCACCGCCTGAAGGACCCGGTTCCACGCCCGCTTCATCATCGGCTGGGGCGCAGGGATCTTGGCCGCGATCGAGAACGTGAAATCGCCGATGTGCAGCTTGCCCCCCTCCACGTACATGGGGTTCTTCTCGGCCCAGACCCGGGTGCGGTCCGCCGGGGTCAGCTTCCTGGCCTTGATGGCCTTGCGGTCGAGCTCGAGCACCCGCGAGCCGGCGGACAGGAGCACGAGGTCGCCCGAGATGCTCACGGCCTTGGGACCCGCGAGCGCGGCGAAGCCCGGGACCTTGAAGAGGCGGTACTCGCCCCGGGCGAGGTCCCACTCCACCAGGCCCTCGTCCACCGCGACGAAGGCGGTCCCGTCCTCCACGGTCACGGACCTGGCCTCGAAGGGGATCTCGCCCCAAGCCTCGGCCTTGGCGTCCGTGTCGCGACGCCAGATCCTGGTCAGGCCGGCCTCGGCCTTGTAGTAGGCGGCCTTGCCGATGGGCGTGGGGTCCTCGATCTTCCAGCCGTTGGAGACGAGCTCGACCTTGCCCTTCTGGTCCTCGACCGTGCTGTAGGAGACCTTGAGCCTGCCGCCCGGATAATGGAAGGAGGGCCGGGACTCATACTTGCTCTCCTCTCCGATGGCCATGGCCGTGATCGCGGAACCATCGAAACCGTCCTGCGAGATCCTGGCGATCTTGAGGTCGTCGAGCTCCCACTTCTCGACCGCGCCCCCGACCACCACGAAGACCTCCTTGCTTCCCGTGACGAGGAGCCTCGTGACCTTGCCCGCGGGAGAGGAGAAGGCGGCCAGGACGCCGGTCGCGGCGTCGCGCATCACGACCCGGCCCGCGGGATCGATCCAGAAGAGGCCGCTGACCCCTGCCTGCGGCTCCAGGGAGCCCGCCGGGAGGTCCCAAGCCTGGCGCACGATCCCGTCAGGGTCAGCCTGCTCGGCGCGGCCAGGAGCCTCGACCAGGGTCTCGGCTGCGAGGCGCTGGGTCTCGGAGGCCTTGGTCGGGTAGCTCTGCTTCGAGGACTCGCCGAAGACCAGCCGCGTCTCGCCCTCGGCCTTGACCAGGGGCCTCCATGAAGGAGGAAGCGACACCGGCCCCAAGGGAGACTCGGGAGAAGACCGCATGTACTCCGGGACATCGATCTCCCGGGGCCTGGCCGAGGCCGAGCCGTCGAAGAGCTTCTTGAGCCTGGGGAGCAGGCCCTCGGAGCCTTCGCGGGACTCGCGGCTCTCGGAAAGCTCCTGGGACGCGCTCAGGGCCGCCTCGGGGAGGCTCGCGCCCCCTGACTGGACCTTGGCATGCGGGACCGCGGAAGGGGCCGGCTCCGCGGCAGGGACATCGGCGGATGCAGGAGCCCCCAACCGGATGCCCGGCACGCCCGCCGGAACGACGGCAGCCGGATCCTCCAGGCCTACGGACGGGATGTCGAACGTGCCCAGCCCTGAGCCCAGCTCGAGCCTGAGGGGAGAGACCGCCGGAGCCGCGCCTGACCCTGTCCTGAGGCCGCCCTGGAGGCCGGACACAGGAGCCACGCCGGAGCCCTGGCCCTGCGCCGCAGGACCGGTCTTGACCTGCCCCGCGGCTTGCGCCGCGAAGGCCGCGCTCAGGACCGCTGCCAGGATGCCGGCTCTCATCTTCGTATCAGGTCCTTCCCTTTAGAACGGGTCCTCGTCCTCGGCCTTCTTCTTCGGTTCCGGAGCGGCCTCAGCCGTGCTCCCTGCCAAGCCGTGCGCCTGCAGGACCTTGGCGATGGCCTCGCCGATGGCCGGGTCCTCCACGATGGAGGACGGGTTGTAGGTCTTGGTGAAGATGTCGGCCAACCCGTCGTTCGGGAAGTGCTGGGCGTGCTCCACGATGTGCATGAGCGTGCGCGGGGCGATGGGCAGGGGCAGGATCTCGGGATAGATCCTGCGCAGGTCATTGGCCACGGCCACGAGCTTGGCGATGACGTCCTTGGGCACCTTGTCGAAGAAGATCGCCAGCAGGGCCGCCTCTTCCTCGGGCGGCAGGTACTTCACGTCCAGGGTCATGCCGAAGCGGCTGGAGAGCTCGCCGGAAGGCGGCTCGCCCTTGTACGGGGGCTTCACCGG
>JACRDQ010000008.1 GCA_016218545.1 Elusimicrobiota bacterium | reverse complement strand
CTCGTCCTCCAGCTTCTCCCCTCCGTCGCCCCCGGACTTCGCCTTCAACGCCACGCCGATCTCCCCTCCCTTCCGGCTCACCCGCGCGTACACCCGGTCCGTCATCGAATACGCCGCCGCCTGCACCGCCTCCAACGGATATACCTTGCCGTCGATCTTCAGATTCATTGGTTAGTTCGCCTCGATCGGGATCACTTGGTCTCGGATGGCCGCTCTCATCTTGACGGGGAATCAAAAGCGGCCGCATCAACGGCCGCCTTGGAAAGGGACCTCGCCCCCCCTGCCCGTCAAAACATTATACTAATCCGACGACCTTGGCAAATCCCTCGCCTATTTCGGGCAGCAGTGCACGTAGAGGCTCTTGTCGTTCTTGCCCAGGGTGAGCCAGTTGGGATTGCCGTTGAATCCCATACCCCAAACCTGGGTCGTCCAGTCGTTGGCGCCTCCGCCCCACTGCGCGATGACCTGCCCTCCCCGGTGCTGGTACCACCAGCCGTTGACGAACAAGCCCGGCACGAAAGTGGCGTACTCGCCCCCGTTGCAGATCGAGGTCTGGTTGTTCCCGGCGATGGCCGTGCCCACGCAGCCGGTGTCGGAATTGTCGAGGTAAAGATAACTCCGGCTCCGTTTGGCGGCCTCTGCAGCGTCATAGGCCAACCCCGCTCCCACCCTGACCCTGCCGCGGACGATCAGCCCGTTGCCCTTGCTCAGTCCTATGGCATTGTCCGGATCGTCCGTGGAGTGGACCCGGGTGGAGCCGATCCCGATCCTGCCCTGCACGACGATGTCATTGGGGTTGTTGGGGACGGAGAGCGCCGCGTTCACGAACCCGCCTCCGACCGCGCCCACGCCCACTGAACCGGCGACGCCGAGCTTGAGGCTCGAGCCGCCCGTGACCCCGGACGGCGGGAAATTCGTGGACCCGAACCCGACCCCCACGCCTGAGTTGGTGTTCTGGGCCAGGAAGGTCCTTCCCGTCGTCAACATCTGCGTATAGACGCCTGAAGGAGCCGGATAATAGGTCGTCAGGTTGACGTATTCGGAATTGAGCTCCCCGGCGGACGCCAGGACGAGCAGCGCCGCGACGCCGCTGATCAAGAAGCGCGACGTCATCCGCATGTCAAGGTAAAGATGGATTTCGCGTGACATAATGGCCTCCCACCGGACCGTCCGATCCGGTCAGCCTAGCCCCATGATTAGTATAACAGACGTACCCGTGCATTTCCAGGTGTGGGGCGCATGTTTCACATTATGTTCACATGCGGAACCTGGCCAGGTCCTGAGCCAGGACGAACCTCTCCGGCAGGCCCCGGAGACGCCGCAGGGCGGCCGCGGAACCCTCCCCAAGGTGGGAAAACACGGTTTTCCGGCAGTTAGAGAGCCGTGCCAGGCTCAGGGCCTCGGAAACGGTCAGGTGCGTGCCAGGGCGAGCCTGCCCGTCGGCCGCGCTGCACTCGAGGACCAGCAGGTCGCAGCCTGCCGCAAAGACCGCCAGGCCGGGGTCAAACCCGGTATCTCCCGAGTAGACCAGGCTGCGCCGACCGTCCGTCATGCGGTAGGCCAGGCTGGGAGCGGAATGAGGGACCCGAAGGCAGGACAAGGCCCAGGAGCGGCCCCGGACCCGGTCTCCTCCCTTCAGCTCAACGACCTGCAAGCGGTAGCCCTTGGCCGCAACCCATGGCCGGTGCGCGGCCATGAGTCGTGCCAGGAAGCCCTTGAACCCCGGAGGCCCGAAGAGGCGCAGGGTCCCTGAAGCGGGACGGCGCTCGTAGCGGAGGAAGAAGAGCAGGGCGGCCAGGTCGCCCACATGGTCGGGGTGGAGGTGGGTGAAGAACACGTCCCGCACCCGCGCCGGGTCGAGGCCGGCCCGCGCCAACTGGCGCAGGTCCCCGAATCCGAGGTCCAGCAGGACCAGGTCCGCTCCGATCCGGACCGCATACCCGGCCGGATGACGGACCTCGCGGCCGGTCCCCAGGGCGAAGCCTCCGGAGCCCAGGACCACGAGCTCCATGCTCACTGCACCCCCAGCTCCCGCAGGAGGAACGCGTACCGGTCCGCCAGCTCGTCGAGCACGACATCCAGGGGCCTGCCCCGCTCCCTCCCGGCCCTGGCCCGGACCCTCAGCAGCACGGGCTTGCCCGAGGAAGTGCAGGCCTGCAGCCGCGCCGCGAGCTTGCGGGACTGGCTGGGGTGGACCTCCTGGTCCCAGGTTCCCGCCGAGATCAGGAACGCCGGATAGGGCACGCCCTGCTCCACCTGGTGGAGCGGGGACATCTCCGCCAGCCTCAGCGGCAGTCCGTCAGGGCCGCGGACGTCGTAGTCCCGGACCCAGCGCGCTCCCGGAGACATGCGCCCGAGCCCGAGGAGGTCCGTCCACGGCGAGGAGAGCGCGGCCGCTCGGAACACCTCCGGGGCCCGGACCGCGGCCCAGCCGGCCGCCAGCCCTCCCAGGCCCGTGCCCACGGCCGCCAGCCGCTCCGGCCTGGTGAACTCCTTGGCCACGAGCCACCGGGCGGCATCCTCGAGGTCCACGGCCTTCTCCGACACCGGGACCGCGAGGAGGCCTCCCTTCTCGAACCAGGCCGCGAGATGCGGAGCGAAGAACGGCACCGGCGCGGCCGCCCCGGCCCCGGGAGCCAGGACCATGGCCGGGGCGTTCCGATCCCGGCGCAGGCCCTTCCTGGAAGCCAGCCAGACGGTCACGGCCTTGCCGTCGCGGTCGAGGAAGGACTCCTCGCGGGCCTCGAAGGCCCCGGGCCTCCACGACGGCGCCACTGCGGAGACCACGGACGCGGCGGACCCTCCGGCCGCGCAGCGCAGGAGCGCGGTGGGCGCGAAGAAGGACTCGTGGACGACGTAGAACGCGTCGGAGCGAGGCCGGCCGGCCAAGGCCCGCACGCTGCCCGACCCGGGCAGGGCGATCTCGCGCAAGCCCGTGCCCTCCAGGTCGTAGACGCTCAGCCTCGAGATCCCTCGCTCGAGGCTGTGGACCACGACCCCTCCCTCCACCGGCTCGAAGCCCGCGATGGCCAACGGGCCTTCCGGCACGACCTCCCTCCAGTTCGGCCGCTTCCAGGCCCTGGCCTTGGGCCGCAGGCCCAGCACCTTGAAGGGCTTGCGGAAGTCCGTGGCCGCGATCCTGCCCCGGGGAGCGTCCTCGTTGGTCAGGATGTAGAGGGTGTCCCCCCCGAACTTCCCCTCGAAGAGGGCGTCTGCGCCCGCGACGATCGTGACGAAGTCCGTGCTCTTGGCCCTGAGGTCGCTGACGTAGAGCTCGCTCCTCCGGGAGCCCTGCCGGACGGTCACCAGGAGGTAGCGCCCGTCCGGCGACATCCGCGCCTCGGGCCACTCCTCCTTGGGTCGGCCCCCGCCGAAGACGAGGGGGTCGTCGAGCGGGTCGGTCCCGAGGAGGTGGAAGTAGATGCGCCGGTGGTAGTCGAGCTCGGCCTCCGGGACCGAGCCGGGCTTGGGCAGGCGGCCGTAGAAGAAGCCCGTCCGGTCGGCCAGCCACGCCGCTCCCGCGGCCGGGGCGCGCGGAATGCGGTCCGGCAGGTCCACGGCGGAGTCCACGTCGCGGACCCGCACGACGCTCTCTCCGACGCGCAGGTCGGTCAGGCCGTAGGCGAGGAGAGCCCCGTCGAGGGACGGCGACCACCAGTCGAGCGCCCACGTCCCGTCCGGGCTGATCGCGTCGACGTCGAGCGCAAGAAGCGGGGTCTCCTCGCCCGGGTCATGGACGAAGAGCTTGGGCTGGAGGTCTCCGCTGGACCGGCGCAGCACGAAGAGGCGCTCCCCTCGGACCTCGATGCCCTCGATGGAGCCCGCCCGCATGAGCTCTCCGAGGCGCTGGCGCAGACGCTCGCGCCCCGGCAGGGCGCCGAGGAAATCCGCGGCCTTGGAGTCCGCGTCCGCGGACCACCACTCCACCATCGGCGACGACCCGTTCTCCAGCCACGAGAGCAGGTCAGGGTCCGCGGCCGGCTCCTTGACCGGAGCCGCGGCCGCCCACGCCGCGAGCACGAGGAGCAGTCCCGTCATGGCCGTGAGTATACATAATGGCCCAAGCCGCTGAGGACCTGTCGCTCGGGGATGCTCAGGCAAGGGAGACTGCCGTCATTGCGCGGCGGCGACATCTAGAGGTAGAATGGGCCCAGTCACCGGAATCCAAGGAGCCCCCATGCCCCAGCACCCCGACAGCTTCCGCACCAGGACCACGCTTCCCGTCGGAGGGAAGAAGTACGAGATCTTCAGCCTCCCCGCCCTCGAAAAGCAGGGCTTCGACCTCAAGCGCTGGCCCTTCTCCATGCGGATCTTCCTCGAGAACCTCCTGCGCAACGAGGACGGCTGCTTCATCAAGAAATCCGACATCCTGGCCGTGCTCAAGCGGCGCAAGGGAGAGAACCGCGAGGTCTTCTTCATGCCCGGCCGCGTCATCATGCAGGACTTCACGGGCGTGCCGGGCGTGGTGGACCTGGCCACCATGCGCCAGACCACGAAGGCGCTCGGCGGCGACCCGGGCCGCGTCAACCCTCTCATCCCCGTGGACCTCGTCATCGACCACTCCCTCCAAGTGGACTGCTACGGCACGGCCGATGCCTTCAAGAAGAACACCGAGATCGAGTACGAACGCAACCGCGAGCGCTACCTCTTCCTCAAGTGGGGCCAGAAGGCCTTCCGCAACTTCCGGGTGGTGCCGCCCGAGACCGGCATCATCCACCAGGTCAACCTGGAGCACCTCGCCAAGGTGGTCCTGACCCGCAAGGTCGGCTCCGCGGTCCAGGCCTTCCCGGACAGCCTCGTGGGCACGGACTCCCACACCACGATGATCGACGCGCTCGGCGTCATGGGCTGGGGCGTGGGCGGCATCGAGGCCGAGGCCGCCATGCTCGGCCAGCCTATGACCATGCTGGTCCCCGAGACCGTAGGCTTCAAGCTGAAGGGGTCTCCGAAAGAGGGCGTGACCGCCACCGACGTGGTCCTGACCGCGACCCAGATGCTGCGCAAGAAGGGCGTGGTCGGCAAATTCGTGGAGTTCTACGGCCCCGGAGTCTCCTCCCTGTCCCTGGCGGACCGCGCGACCCTCTCCAACATGGCCCCCGAGTACGGCGCGACCATGGGCTTCTTCCCGGTGGACCATCGCACCCTCGAGTACCTCGAGTTCACGGGCCGCACGAAGGCCGAGAGCGCGCTCGTGGAGGCCTATGCCAAGGCCCAGGGCCTCTTCCGCACGGACAAGTCCCCCGAGCCGGAGTTCTTCGACACCCTCGAACTCGACCTCGGCGACGTCGAGCCCTGCATCGCGGGCCCCAAGCGGCCGCACGACCGCATCACGCTCACGGACGTCAAGGCCGCGTGGGAGAAGGCCCTGCCGGAGTACCTCAAGGAGAAGGACAAGAAGGGGAACTGCCCCGCGCCGCTGGGCGCCGAGGCGTCCGTGTCCATGCCGCAGGGCGAGGGCAGGGTCGGGCACGGCAGCGTGGTCATCGCGGCCATCACCTCCTGCACGAACACGTCGAGCCCGGAGCTCCTGCTCTGCGCGGGTCTGCTCGCCAAGAAGGCGGTGGAGAAGGGGCTGCGGACCAAGCCCTGGGTCAAGACGAGCCTGGCCCCGGGATCGAAGGTCGTCACGGACTACCTCGAGGCCTCCGGCCTCCAGAAGTCCCTCGACGCCCTGGGCTTCCAACTCGTGGGCTACGGCTGCACGACCTGCATCGGCAACTCGGGCCCACTGCCCGAGCCCGTGGCCGAGGCCGTCTCGTCCAAGAACCTCGTCGTGGCGAGCGTCCTCTCCGGGAACCGCAACTTCGAGGGCCGCGTCAACCCCCTGACCAAGGCCAACTACCTGGCCTCCCCGCCGCTGGTGGTGGCCTACGCGCTCGCCGGCCGCATCGACCTCGACCTCCTCAAAGAGCCCCTGGGCGCGGGCAAGGACGGCAAGCCGGTCTATCTCAAGGACCTCTGGCCCTCCAACAAGGAGATCGCCGCCGCGGTCAAGAAGCATCTGAGCCCGAAGATGTTCGCGAAGCGCTACGCCGACGTCTTCGCGGGCGACAAGCACTGGAAGACCCTCAAACCCAAGGCCTCCGAGCTTTACGGCTGGGAACAGGACTCGACCTACGTGCGCCTGGCGCCCTACTTCGACGAGATGGGCTCCGGCCCCAAGGTCTCGACGGACATCACCGGAGCCCGGGCGCTGCTCGTGCTGGGAGATTCCGTGACCACGGATCACATCTCCCCGGCCGGCAACATCGCCAAGGACAGCCCGGCCGGCCTCCACCTCCGGTCGAAGGGCGTCGAGCCCAAGGACTTCAACTCCTACGGCAGCCGGCGCGGCAACCACGAGGTCATGGTCCGCGGCACCTTCGCGAACATCCGCCTGCGCAACCTCATGGTGGACATCGCGGGCTGCCACGCCGTGCACCTGCCCGACCGCGGGCAATGCAGCGTCTTCGAGGCCTCCGAGACGTACCGGAAGGAGGGCGTCCCCCTCATCGTGCTCGCGGGCAAGGAGTACGGCTCGGGCTCCAGCCGAGATTGGGCGGCCAAGGGCCCGTCTTTGCTCGGCATCCAGGCCGTCATCGCCGAGTCCTTCGAGCGCATCCACCGCTCGAACCTCGCGGGCATGGGCATCCTGCCGCTCCAGTTCGCCGACGGCGCGAGCGTCAAGAGCCTGGGCCTCACCGGGTTCGAGACTTTCGACATCCTGGGCCTGGCCGGGGCCTTGAAGCCCCGCCAGTCCCTGACCGTGCGGGCGCGCCGCGACGACGGCGGCGTCGTCGAGTTCCAGGCCGTCCTGCGCCTCGACACGCCCGTGGAGATCGAGTACCGCTCCAAGGGCGGCATCCTGCCCTACGTCCTGGCGCAGATGCTCGACCGCAAGACAGCGGCAGCGGCATAACCGAAGGGGGAATCATGGCGACCAAGAAACTTCAGCTGCTCACCGCGGTGGTCCAGCACCACTTCGGCAACGCCGTCATCGAGGCGGCCCTGGCCGCCGGAGCCTCGGGCGCGACCTACTTCTTCGCGCAGGGGACCGGCGTGCGCCAGACCCTCGGCCCGGCCGCCGCGGACATCGAGGTGGGCAAGCGGATCGTCCACATCCTCGTGCCCCCGGCCCTGGCGGACAAGGTCCTCAAGGCGGTCATCACGGCGGGAGAGATCGACAGGCCCGGCGGAGGCGTGGCCTACCTGCAGGAAGTGATCCAGGCCGTCGGCTTCGTCCCTCCTCACTGATGGGGTCAGTCTTCAACTTATTCAACTTATTCCCTACGGGAATAAGTTGAATAAGTTGAAGAC
Source organism: Elusimicrobiota bacterium (assembly GCA_016218545.1). Lineage (GTDB taxonomy): Bacteria > Elusimicrobiota > Elusimicrobia > UBA1565 > UBA9628 > JACQWX01. The sequence goes on along the minus strand of JACRDQ010000008.1, from coordinate 74,174 downwards.
TGACCCCAGTATGCTACCGCTCGTGGAAGCGGTGGACGCGGAAGCGGTGCAGGTTGACCTCGCTGCGCCCGCCCACGATCAGCTCGGCCATGGTCTTGCCCACGAGCGGGGAGAACTTCATCCCCCTGGTCGAGAATCCCGCGGCCACGAACCCGTTGGGCGTGTCCGGCAGCCGGTCCATGATGAAGTCCTTGTCCGGCGTGCTCGCGGCGCAGCAGAGCTTGCCCTCCATCTCCGTGAAGCCCGCGAGGTCCGGGAGGAACTTCTTCAGGAAGGAGCGGCACTTGCGCTCGAACGGCGTGGAGACCTTCGTCGCGGCGTCGCCGGTCAGCAAGCCCGGCGCCCCCTCGGCCATGGCTGAGAGCTTCAGGAAGCCGTGGATGTGGATGGGAAAGCCGTAGAGTCCCGCGCTCCTCACCGCGAACACGGGGAAATGCTCGGGCCGGTAGCGCCCCCTGTTGGTCGGCGGCATGAGGTGCATCTGCTCCTGGCGGGTCACCTTCAAGGGCAGGCGCCACTTCTTCAGGAGGGCGCCCGTCCATGGGCCGGCGGTGAAGAGGTAGTGGTCGGCCTGCCAGACCTTGCCTTGCCGGTCCCGGACCCCCCGGATGCCCGCCTTGTCCGCCAGCACCTCGGCCGCCTCGGTCTGGAGCTTGACCTTCGCGCCCTTCTTCTGGGCGAGGTGCGAGAGCGCGGCCACGGTCCGCATGGCCCAGATGAAGCCCGCGTCGTGGTGGAAGACCGCGAAGCGCAGCGGCCGGACGTCGAACATCGGGTGGTGGTGCCGGATCTCCGGCTTGTCCATGCGCTCGACGCGCAGGTTCATCTCCTGGAGGACCCGGTAGCTCTGGTCCTCGTACCCGCCGTCCTTGACCGCGAGCTCGAGCATGCCGTTCTGGTGGAAGAGCCTCTCGCCCGCCTCCTCGTTGAGAGCCAGCCACAGGGGCAGGGACTTGGCGGCCAGGTCGGTGTAGAAGGCGTCCTTGCCGTGCGTGAGATGGAAGACCCGGACATGGTCGCCCGAGGAGGAGGCGGAATTGGGGATCTCGCCGCGGTCCAGGATCTGCACGGACCTGCCCATCTTGGTCAGCCAGTAGGCCGTGGAGACGCCCATCACTCCGCCGCCGACGATGAGGACGTTGGGTCTCATGCTTGTGGTCAGGCCTCGGAATCGGACAATGCGCCCCGCCGCGCCCCGGCGATCCGTTTCTCCGATTTCAAGGCCTGACCCCACTTATATTATAATTTTTGCATGACCCTCATTTCATTGCTGGCCGCCGCGGTCCTCGGCGCCGCCTCGCCGGCCCTGGCCGAGACCGACCGCCGCTCGGCGGAGCCCGCCGAACCCGACTTCTCCGCGATGTCCACGGCGCCGGTCGCCGCGCTGGAAGCGCGGACTCCGGCAGGAGGCCCCGATTCCGCGACGACGCGCAGGATCTGGCTCACCGCGCACGACGACGAAGGCAAGAGGATGGACTTCCGGGAGCTGCTCTCCTTCATCGGGCGGGCCGACGCCAAGGACAAGGCCGCGGCGCCCTCCGGCCTCGGGGGCCTGGCGGTCTACCGAGTGGACACCCTGGCCCGCGCGTCCAAGGCCGAGCTCCTCCAAGCCGCGGGCGGCGCGGTCCTGGTCTGGGAAGGTCCGGAGCGCGTCCGGGTCAGCCTTCCGTGGCCGGTCCGGGACGACGGGTTCTCGACCGTCTGGATCGACAAGGGCGGGGACGGCTACGCGGACCGGGACACCATCCTGTTCAACGAGGAGATCGCCCTCACCCAGCACCGCAGGCTCGGAGAGACCCTCCGCTGGAAGCAGAAGCACGGAAAGCCCCCCTACACCCCGGGAGACAAGACCAGGAAGCTCCTTTCCAAGGCCGACGACCTCATCGCGGACGCCAAGGGCGAGCGCGACCAGGCCTCCCGGGCCAAGGCCTTCGATAAGGCCCTGACAGCCGTCAGCGCGGCCTGGCAGAAGATGGCCTTCGAGCACGGGGCCCAGGCCGTCGCCGCGGCGCCTTCGAAGGACGCCCTGCGCTTCGGCCTCACCCTCGACGAAAGCGCCGCTGCCTGGACCGCGAACGCCGCCTGGCTGTCGGAGACCATCGACAAGGCGGGCGCCGACTGGGCGCGTCTGGTTTTCCGAGCCAACCCCCACGACTTTGCCTACGCCTCGGAACGCTCGTTCGAGCCCTACGACGCCATCGTCTCCGAGCTGAACCTGCGCGGCATCAAGGTCATGGCCTGCCCGCTCGACACCGCCCAGTGGCCCCGCAACCTCACTCCCGAGGCCTACGCCGCCCGGGTCGCCAACCTCGTGCGCCGCTACAGCGACCGGGTCCGCAGCTGGGAGGTCGGCCCGGAGATCAACGGCGACTGGCTCGGCGGCTCCCGCGCCCCGCTCGGCCCCCAGCGCGTCTTTGAGATCTTCTCCGCCGGCGCCGCGGCGGTCAAGGCCGCGGACCCCGCGCTCGAGACCGTCGCCACGCTCTACTGGTGGGACGGTACCGCCCCTGACGAGGAGCACTCCCTCTACGGCTGGCTCGACCGCTACCTGCCGCAAGGCTTCGGGAAGAACCTGGACGTCGTCTCCTTGAGCCTCCAGCCGGAGGACAACCCGGTCGGCATGGCGTTCGACGAGATCTTCCGGAACGTCTCCGAGCGCCTCCCGGACAAGAAGCTCATGCTCGGGTCCTTCGGCTACGTCGAAGGCGACAAGGTCAAAGGCTACTGGTGGCTCGATCCCGAGGACGTCGACGGCGGCCGCAAGGACCTGGTCCTGCTCTACACCGCGGCCTCGTGCGGCCAGCCGGGCTCCCTCTGCGGGGGGTTCTGGTGGCAGACCCTCGACCAGATGCTCCTGCCCTCGCGGCGCACCACGGACCTCTTCCTGGTCTACAAGCGCGGGCTCTACCAGCTCGGCCGTTGACCCAGCCCGCGGCCCAGAGTATGCTAGAGTACCGCCATGATCTCCTGCCCGAAGTGCTCCAGCGAGAACGGCGACCAGGCCCGCTATTGCAGCCGATGCGGCGCTCCCGCGGCCGAAGGTCCTGGCCCGGTCCTGGAGATGCCGTGTCCCGCGTGCGACGGCGACGTGCGCGAGGTTCTCGTGCCCATGGCGGTCTGCCAGGAGTGCGGCCTGCACCTGGCCGCGGACGGCTCGGCAGCGGAATCCTGCCCGTCCCGGGCACAAGCCGCCGAGGCGGCGCCGGAGACGCAGCCCGCCGAGCCCGAAAGGACGCCCTGCCCGGTCTGCGAGACCCTCAACCGCGAATCCGCGGCGTGCTGCAAGGGCTGCGGCATCGTCTTGGGCAAGCTCCCGCGCCGCGTGACCTGCCCGCGCTGCCAGGCGGAATCCTCGGATGAGAAGTGCGACTGCGGGGCCGTCCTGACCCTCTCGAAGCTCCTCGAGTACGTCGACGACTCGGTCAAGGTCGTCTGCCCGGTCTGCAAGGGGATCTTCGCGACGAACCGGGACACCTGCTCGGACTGCGGCGCCGCGCTGCGGCCGGCCGACAGCCTCAAGTCCTACGCCGCGGCCCGTCAGTAGAGCACGCGGAAGCGGATCGTCCCGGGGAGCTCCCTCAAGGCCCTCAGCACGCCCAGGTCGTAGTCGGCGCGGATGTCGGTGATGACGTAGCCGATCTCGTCGTTGGTCTTGAGGTACTGGCCCTCGATGTTGATCCGATGATCCGCGAAGACCGTGTTCAGCCGCGAGAGCATCCCGTAGACGTTGCGGTGGATATGCAGGAAGCGGTGGGACTTCACCAGCCTGGGGAGCTTCACCTGGGGAAAGTTGACGCTGTGGAGGGTGTCTCCGTTGTTGACGTAGGAGAAGACGCGCTCCGTCACGAACCTGGCGATGTTCTCCTGCGCCTCCATCGTGCTCCCGCCGATGTGGGGCGTCAGGATCGCCTGGGGGATGCCGCGCAGCTCGCAGGAGAGCCTCTCGTCGTTGCTCCGCGGCTCCTTCGGGAAAACGTCCACGGCCGCGCCCCGGAGGCGCCCGCTCTTGAGGGCCTTGGCGAGCGCGGCGAGGTCGACCACCTTGCCGCGGCTCGAGTTGATGAGATACGCCCCGGGCTTCATCATCCTGAGCTGGCGCTCGCCGATGAGCCCGGTGTTGGCCGCCCGACCGTCCACGTGGACGGTCACGACGTCCGAGCGGCGCAGGACCTCAGCCAGGGAGCGGCACTTGCGCGCGTTGCCCAGGGCCAAGGTGTCCTCGATGTCGAAGTAGAGGACGCGCATCCCCAGGGCCTCGGCCAGCACGGAGACCTGGCTGCCGATGTTCCCGTAGCCGATGATGCCGAGGCTCTTGCCGCGGACCTCGTAGGAATCCGCGTGCCCCTTGTCCCATGCCCCGGCGTGAAGCCTGGAGCTCTTCTCGAACACGCGGCGCAGGAGCATGACGGTCTCGCCGACCACGAGCTCGGCCACGCTCCGGGCGCTGCTGAAGGGCGCGTTGAAGACGGGCATGCCCCTGCGCGTGCATGCCGCCAGGTCCACGTTGTTGGTGCCGATGGCGAAGACCCCGACCGCCAGGAGCCTCTCGGCTCCCGCGAGGCACTCCTCGTCGATCCGGGTGCCTGACCGCACGCCGAGCAGGTGCACGTCCTTGAGCCGGGCGGCGAGCTCCCTGCCGGAGAGGCTCCGGGGGACAGCCTCCACCGAGTAACCTTCCTCCTTGAGGAGGGCCGCGGCCGCGGCGCTGACGTTGTCGAGGAGGAGGACCTTGATCCTGCTCTTCGGGTAGGAGAGGGTCATGGGCAGGGCGCGGGAGAAGAGGAACTCGTCGAGGCTCCCGGCCGCGGCATCGGCCTTGGCCAGGACCGTGGGCCGCGAAACGTTCTCCGTGAAGGCGACGAACCTGCTCCCCGGGACGGCCTCCTTCATCCGCCAATCCGTCCAGCCGTCCCCGATGACGAAGACCTCGCCCTCCAGGCCCAGGGACCTGGCCACCGCGGCCTTTCCGTCGTCCTTGCAGAGGGGGTTGGCCTCGTCGAAGCCCGCGACCGCGTCGCCCGCGAACACGAAGGTGTTGCCGAAGACGTGGTCCTCCGGGATGCCCAGGCGGGTCAGGACCGGCAGCATGTACTCGCGGAACCCCCCGGACACCACGTAGACGTCGCGGCCGAACCTCTTGAAGAAGGCCTTGTTCCTGGCGAAGGAGCGCGTCACGCTCTTCGACAGGAGGCGCGTGAGGGCCGCCAGGTGCCTTCTCGTCGGACGGATGAGCGCGAGCCTGCGGCGAAGGGACTCGTCGAAAGCGAGCTCTCCGGCCATGCCTTTCTCCGTGATCTCGCGGAACCGCCGCAGGACCGCGTCGGCTCCGGGCCGGCCCTTGAGGCACAGGGCCGCCAACTCGTCGAGCGCCTCGACCCGGACCAGGGTGCTGTCGAAGTCGATGATGAAGCTCTGTCGCGGTGCCATGGGACGGCATTAGACAAAAATTGAACTGCCGGTGCCACTGCCGGCGCCAGCGCGGCGCCAGCGGATGGCCCCGATGGGCCCTTGACAGGAAATTGCCTTCCCTATACACTAAGACCTATGCGAGCGTCGACGGCGCTGGCTGCGCCCCTTTTTACCCTCGTCCTGGCCTTCAGCGGGCCGGCGGGGGCGCAGGCCCCGGCCGCGGCGCCCGAGACGACGCCGTCGAAATTCGCCCCCCTGCGCGTGCCGCGGCCGGCCGGCGGCCGCTCCGAGACGGACGCGGCCTCCGCCAAGATCCAGCGGCTCGCCGAAGACCTCAACAAGGAGCTCGACGCGGCCTACCGGGAATCCGGCGAGACCGCAGACGCCGCCCTGCCCTCGGCCGTGATGGAGCGCCGCCTCCCGGAGCTCAACGCGGCCGCCCGATCCCCCGACCTCGACGCCTCGGTGCGCGAGCAGATCGCGCGCTACGACCTGCAGACCAAGAAGTTCGACCAGGCCTCCCAGCTCTCCGACCTCACCCTGCGCTCCCAGCCGGACAACACCGCCGCCCTCACCAACCGCGCCAGCGCCCGCACCGGCCTGGGCGACTTCGAGGGAGCCATCAACGACGCCACCCGTGTCACCGAGCTCGACCCGCGCAGCTCCACGGGCTTCGCCCAGCGCTCCTTGGCCTACTACTACTCGGGACGCTACCTCGAGGCCATCGAGGACGCCAAGCGCTCCCTGGCCATCGACCCGAACGAGACCACGGCCTTCTCGGTCCTGCGCCTCTCCGAAGGGCGCGTGCCGCCCGTCGTGAAGCTCCCCGAGGAGCAGCTGCGCCAGAGCCTCGACGTCCAGCGGGAGTACCAGGGCGTCGCCCACCAGTTCTCCCAGGCCCACGAGAAGAGCCTGCTCATCAACGCGGAGAACAGGCCCGCCGCGGTCAAGAAGCTCGTCGACGGCGCGGTCGGCAAGATGGGGCTCAGGGACTTCTGGGCCGTCATCGCGGCCGCGGATAAGATCATCGAGGCCGCGCCCGAATACGCCGGAGGCTATTACCTCAGGGCCGCGGCCCAGAACCAGGTGGGCAAGTACCGCGAGGCGGCCCAGGACTCCTCCCAGGCCCTGGCCATCAACCCCAACGACCCCGCGCCCCGCGACGCGAGGGCCTTCGCCTACTATCGGATGGGGAGGCTCGACGACGCCATGGCCGACGCCAACCTCTCCCTGGAGCTCGTTTCCAATGACGCTTACGCCTACGCCAACAGGGGTCTCATCAACGAGAAGTACGGGAACTTCGAGGCCATGGAGGCGGACCTGAAGACCGCCGCCGCCCTCGACCCCCAGTTCGGGCCCCTCCTCAAGGACGCGCTGGCGCGCTCCACCCTCGAGCGCGCCCCCACGCTGGGCACGGCTCCCCCGCCCCAGCCCGCCGCCGCGGCCGCGAGCCGCCCCACGCGCCGCAAGTCCTTCGTCACCATCGTCACCAGCTCCCTGATCGGCGGGTTCCTCATCGCCCTGGGCCTGCTCCACATCATGAGCGGCCAATGGCAGAAGAAGCTCACCGCCGAGATCCGCAAGGTCCAGGGCTCGGGGACCCTGCGCCAGCCCTCGGCCATCGACGCCAGCTACGAGGTCGGCCGGGTGCTCGGCCAGGGCGGGATGGGCGTGGTTTACGAGGGGATCGACAAGGCCCTCCGCCGGCGCGTGGCCATCAAGATGCTCCGCCCGGAGCTCAAGGCCGACCCGCGCGACCGGGACCGGCTCCTCGAGGAAGCCCGCACGGTCGCCGCCCTGCACCACCCCTCGATCGTGGAGATCTACTCCATCCTCGACGACCCGACCGGCCTCTACCTCGTCTTCGAGTTCATCGAGGGGCGTTCCCTCGAGGACCTCATCACCGACCGCCGCCGCCTGAGCCTCTCCGAGACCAAGGCCATCATCAAGCACGTCTGCCGCGCGCTCGACTACGCCCACCACCACAACGTCGTGCACCGCGACCTCAAGCCCTCCAACGTCATGATCACGGTCGAGGGCGCGGTGAAGGTCATGGACTTCGGCATCGCCAAGACCGCCCTGGAGTCCTCGGCGGGGCCGAGCATGACCAACACGGTCCTGGGCACGCCGTTCTACATGGCGCCGGAGCAGGGAGCGGGCGCGGTGCGCAAGGAGTCCGACATCTTCTCCCTGGGCGCCTGCCTCTACGAGATGACGACCGGCGAGCGGCCCTACCCCTCCCCGGCCTCGACCTCCATGAAGCTCGAGGCGCGCTACCCCAAACCCTCGCAGCTGGCCCCCCTGCCCGAGGGCCTCGACGCCCTCATCGACGCCTCCCTGCACCCGGACCCGGACAAGCGCATCCGCACCGCGCGCGACTTCTGGGTCTGGCTGGACAAGATCAAGGACCCCTCGGGCACGCAGACCCCGCGCCTCGCCTCTTGACGGTGCCTGGCATTGTATTGATTGTATTTTTCAGCTGAAAAATACAATCAATACAATGCCAGGCACCGGGAGGCCCGCGTCATGAACAACGTCCTTCTCTCCGTCCTCATCACCACGCTCTCGGCGACCGCCTGCCGCGCCGCCGCGGTCCCGAGCCCTGTTGACGACGCATCGGAACTGGAGGCGGGGATCGCCAAGCAGCTCCCCCGCCTCGCCAGGATGACCTTCCACCCGTCCTTCGAGCTCTTCGAGGACGCGGGCAAGCCCTGGCCCCAGGACAAGGCCCTGGGCGCCTTGTGGGTCCACGAGGTCGACGACCGCCTCAGGGTCGACGGCGCGGCCTATGAGCCGGGCGGCACCCTGCTCGTGTCGGAGCGCGGCGAGGACCACTACCGGCATCGGATCCAGCGGCTGAGCTCCTCGGGCACGGCCCTCTCGAGCTTCACCGTCTCGGGCTACTACGAGTCCATCCTGGCCGGCGACCTGGGAGGCAAGCCGAGCCTCGTGACCCAGGACATGTACCAGGTCCAGGTCCTCGACCGCGATGGAACGCCGCGCTGGAAGGACTCCCGCCCCATGGAGTCCGCGGTCCTATGCGACCTCGACGGCGACGGCAAGGGCGAGCTCGTGGGCGCCGTGGCCAGGTACAAGAACCTCGTCCAGGCCCTCTCCGCCGACGGCCGGCTCCGATGGGAGGCAGCCCTGCCGGCGGACAGCCTGCTCAACGTGGCGGCGGCCAGCCTCGGCGGCAAGGAAGGCACGCTCGTGGCCGCCTTCTCGGCCAGGCGCGGACGGGCGACGGTCTTCATCCTCGACGGGAACGGCCGGACCGTCCTGGACTATCCGGACGACACCTCGCCCGAGCTCGGCGCGCTCGGCCGCCTGCCGGACGGCTCGCCCTTCATCGCCACGGTCGGCTCGCGCTGGCAGTCGGGACACTCGCGGCTGCGGATCTCCCGGCTCTCCGGCCGCACCAAGAAGCTCGAGGCCGAGTCGGACCTCGGCCCCATCCATGCCGTCTCGATGGCGCTCGCGGACCTGGACGCCGACCGCTCCCCGGAGGTCCTGCTCGGGACCGACAACGGCTGGGTCATGGTCTTCGACCTCAAGGCCCGCCGGCTCAGCCAGCGCCACTTCTTCGGCTCCATCCCGTCCCTGGCGGCGGGCGGCCTCGAGCCCGACGGCAGCCAGTGGGCCTACGCGGCCGTGCGAGGGGTGACCTCGCGCGTCTACGGGATACGCCTCCACCCGGGCCTGGGCATCCTGAAGGCCCTTCCGGTCGCGGCCCCGAGCGCCGGGACGGAGCCGCCTAAGTCCCCGGCATGGTCCAAGGAGATTGACGGCGCCCTCGAGGCCTTCCTCGAGAAGGGGCCGGACGGGCCCGCCGTGTTCGAGGCGGAAGGCACGCTCTGGGCCGGAGACGCGGGCGACGCGTTCCTGCGGTGGCTCGCGGCCGAAGGCATGCTCCCCAAGCCCCGCGACGGCAAGGAACCGCTCGCCCGCTATGACGCCCTGCTTTCCCGCGACCGGCGGAAGGCCAAGGAGCTCGCCGCCACCCTGCTGGCGGGGATGAAGGAGGCCGAGGTCCGCGGCCTCGCGGGGAGGTTCTTCTCCCAGCGTTTCTACGGCCGCATCTACAGGCCAGTCACGGACCTCGTCGCCAGACTGCGCGCCACGGGCCGGCCGGTCTGGATCGCCTCGGACAGCCCGCGCTGGATCGTGGAAGCCGGGATCGAGTTCCTCGAGATCGAGCCGGAGAGGGTCGCGGCCATGGACCTCGTGGTCCAAGACGGGGTCCTCACCGCGAAACTGAAGAAGCCCGCGGTCAAGAAAGCCCTGGGAAGGCGGCCCTCCCTCGTGGTGGGCGGGAGCGAGGACGGCGACGCCCTGCTCCGGTCGAGCTCGGGCCGCGCGCTCCTCATCACCCACGGCAGGGCCGACCCGGGGCTCCTCAAGACCGCCCGCAAGAAGGGCTGGCTCGTCCAGGACTTCCCTTGAACGGTGCCTGGCATTGTATTGATTGTATCTTTCAGCTGAAAGATACAATCAATACAATGCCAGGCACCGTCAAAAAGCTTGACCGGTGAGGATGGAGAGCGACCAACGGGACGGCATGCCGTTCTCCTTGAAGGCGTAGGCCAGGTCCAGCCGCAGGGGGCTGCCTCCCGTGCCGCGGCTCGTGCCCACCCTCAGGCCCGCGCCCACGCTGGTCTTCCAGCTCCCGAAGGCCACGGTCTCTCCCATCCAGGTCGAGCCCGCGTCGAAGAAGAGGACCCCTCCGAGGGTGACCAACCTGAAGAGGTTGTCCACCAGGAAGAGCCGGTCCTCGAGGTTGAAGAGGAACCTGCGGTTGCCCGAGGTGTGGTACAGCCCGTAACCCCGCAGGCCCTCGAGCTCCCCGAGCAGCAGGGCGTTGGAGGGGTTGAGCCCGTGGCCGTAGTCGAAGGAGGCGTGGGTCGCCAGGGTGTTCCAGGGCAGCAGGCGCTTGTAGTACTCGCCGTTGAGTCCCCACACCACGCTCGTGTAGACGTCCCCGGAGAACCGCGTCGTCAGGCCGGTCTCGCCCTTGAAGAAGTGGCCTGAGCCGAACGGGACGCCCTTGCCGATGCTCAGGCGCTGGTCGTAGCTGTCCGTGCTCGACCCGAGGAACCTCGGGCTCATCCGGAAGGACATGGCCCCGGTCCACCCCAGGTTGATGTCCTCGTCGCGGTAGAGCCTCTTGATGTTCTGCTCCTTGACGAAGGCCTGCTCCTCCGCGGTGAAGAGGGCCTCGAGCAGGGTTTCGATGGACAAGGGATCGCTCTTGATGACGCTCTCTCCCGGGACGGCCTCGATGCGCGAGCGGGAGTAGCCGGCCGTGAAGACCCCGCGCCGGACCATGGAGGGCGTCGATCCCAGGGACCGGCCGTAGAAGACCCGGGCCTCCTTGGTGCGCTGGCGCACGTGGCCGAACGGGACGACGGCGTCGTCGTGGAAGATCTTCTCGTCGCGGTAGGAGCCGGCGAAGCCCATGGCCTCCTGCGCGGTCGAGGAGTAGAAGGGCTTGGCCAGGTTGACGTTGTAGGTCCTGGCTTCCCCTCCCTCGAAGATCCCCGCCCCGGCCGTGAGACGTCGGCCGAAGAGTTGGGGATCCTCGTAGAACACGTTCTTCTCGATCTGGGTGAAGGTCTTCCCGTAGACCGCGCCCGCGGTCTTGCCGTAGCCGAGGAGGTTGGAGTCCTTGAGTCCCACCTTCCAGGCGTAGGTGCCCCCGGCGCGCTTGAACGAGGTCGTGGGCGTGATCGTCCAGTTGTCGTAGACGTGGACGGTCACGTCCATCGCGCCGGTCCCGGCCGGGGCGGCCTCGACGCGCACCAGGCGGAAGATCGGGAGCCTGCGGAGGTTGCGCTCCGTCTCCTCCAGAAGCCTCGCGTCGTAGAGGTCCCCCTCCTTGAAGAGGAGCTCCCTGCGCACCACCACGTCGTTGGTGTTGCGGTGCATGTCGTTGGCCCTGCGGAAGAGCCACTTGTCCTCGGCGGGGTCTTCGGTGTCGAAGACGTCGTGGACCACGACGTGGACCGTCCCCACCGTGAGCCGGGCCGGTCCCACCGTCTCGACGACGGCGGCGGCCGTGGAGACGGGCTGCGCCAGGGCGGCGGGCAGGAGGAACGCCCCCGCGGCGAGGGCCAGGATAGAAGTCATCCGGCCTTATTTGAGCCGCACCCAGACGCGGGTCCCCTTGTCGCCCAGCCTGCCGAGGTCCGGACTGATGGTCGGGGTCTGCTCCACGTGCTGCCTGCGCGCCTCGCGCTCGACCTCGGGAGTGAGGAACCCGAAGAGCTCGGCCGTGGTGACCTGGCGGTCCGAGTCCCGGTCGGCGCCCCCGCGGAGCCCCTTGAGCAGGAAGTAGGTCAGCATGCCGTGCCGGGCCTCCGGGAAGTAGGTGCTGATCTGGTCGCCTCGGGAGGCCGTGATGACCGCCATGTTCTCCCCCGGGTCCGGAGCCCGGGCCGCCTGGACCAGGGGTCGGGCGCCCTTTGCGAGCACGGACCTCCCCCCCGAGCCGGAGAAGCAGGCGTCGAGGACCACGGTCACGTCCTTGGCCGGGAGCTTCGCCAAGCCCGCGTAGAGGTCCTTGACCGCGAGGGCCTTGGTGGCGACGTAGCTGGGGTTGCCGTCGTGCGGGATGAGATAGCCCTCCCCGGTCCTGGGGTCCGGAGCCCCGTGGCCGGCGAAGTAGACGAACACGCGGCTCTCCGGCGTGACCCGGTCCTCGAGCCATGGCCCGAGGAAAGTCGCCATGTCCGTGAGGGTCGCCCGCTCGTCCTTGAGCAGGGTCACGTTGCGGCTGTCGAAGCCCATGGCGCGGGTCAAGTATGCGTACATCGCCTCCGCGTCGCGGCCGGCGAACTCGACCGCGGGCAGGTCCCGGTACTGCTCGATGCCGACGATCACGGCGAAAGCGTGAGGATCGAGCGCCGCCTTGGACTTCGGGGGATAGTCCACGTCCTCGAGCGCGGCCGCGGGCTCGGCCTCCTGCTCACGTCCGGCCTCCTTGCCCTGGAAGGCCACGACCTTCATGGCCGGCGGCGCCTTACCCAGGACGAGGTTGAGGGGCGCGGCGTTCAAACCGTATCTCCCCCGGGCCTCGCTCAGGGTGACGGTGAGGGGCAGGGGGCCCTCCTCCTTGTAGCGCTTGTTGACGAAGAACTCGAACTCCGCGGCCTTGGACTCCCCGGCTCCGAGCCCGCCGAGCGGGGCCGACGGCTCGCCGGAGATGAAGACGTCCTTGCTGCCGGTCACCAGGAGCGCGGTCACGGCCTCGGCCGGTCCCGGGCCCAGGTTGCGCACCTCCACCCTGAGGCTCATGGGCTCCCCCGCCCTGACCGTCCGGCCCGGGCCGACCTCGACCGCGGACACCGAGAGCTTGGGCGCCTGGAAGGCGCGCGCCTTGAATTCGACGAGGATGGGCTCGGCGTCGAAGCCGTTGCCTTCCTTGGCCTCGATGCGCACCTGGACCTTGCCGGACGCGGCGGAGGCCGCCTCGAGCGGCACCGAGACCTTCGAGGTCCGGCCAGCCCGGACCTCGCCGACCTCGACGTAGGCGGGCAGGGAGACCTGGGACTTCGACTGCAGGAACGGGGTCAGGCGCACGGCATAGGCCGGGCCGGGACCCGCGTTCGACACCGAGACCTCGAGCTCGCCCTTCTCCTCTCCGTCGAGCAGCCCGTTGCCCGAGGGCTCGCGGAAGGACACCTGCAGGGAAAGCTTGGCCGGCTTCTCCGGCTTGGGCACCGCGGGGGCCGGAGCGGGCTTCGCCGTCGCACGGCCCTGGAGGACCTGCGTCCGCGCCTCGGCTGCCGCCGTGGCCGCGGCCGCGGCTTCAGGGGCCATGGGCTGATAGTTGGGTCCGTACACGAAGCGCTCCTCGTCGTCGATCTTGTGGAGGTAGATCTTCGAGACCGACCACTCCCCGCCGACGCCGGACCGCCTCACGTAGATGTCGAGGTCGATCTTCTCGCCGCCGGCGCCCTTGAAGGTCACGCATGAGAAGGCCTCCTCACGGGAGAGGTAGACGATTCGGTCCCTGGGCACGCGCACGAGCATGAGCCGGTAGAGGTGCGAGGTGACCTCGTCCTTGACGAGGAAGTCCCCCTCGTTGCGGGCCTCGGCCTCCTTGAGGTAGGCCTTGACCACGGCCTCGTAGGTCTCAGCGAACGACACCATGACCGGAGGCCTCTCCGGGCCGGCTCCCTTGGCCGGGGGCTGCCACGGCGCCGGGGGCTGGACCGGCTGCGCGGGCACGGGCATCCCCGGAGGGTAGACGTTCACCGGCTTGACCGGCCTGGAGCGCTGCCGCCGGAAGAACACGCTGGGCGCCGTATAGCGGTTGAGGATACGGCCGTTCTGGTCATCGCCGTCCTCCCAGGCGGCGGCCAGGGAGGGGACGAGCAGAAGAATCATGAAAAACACGTTTTTTCTCACTGAAAGAGTATATCTCTACCTTGGCTGGAGCGGCAAGAGCAGCCTGGCTTATGCTTGGAGGGCTAAGATATAATGCCTCCATGACCACTGAAACCAAGGTCTCCCTCGCGAAACTCGACCTGGGCAAGGCGCTCGAGCCTTCCGCCTACAAGGAAAAGATGAGCGCCCTCATGCTGGAGCTCCAGCGCCTCCACCGGCAGGTCTACGAGGCCCGCATCCCCGTCCTCCTCATCTTCGAGGGCTGGGAAGGCGCGGGCAAGGGAGACGTCATCAACCGCCTCCTCGAGCGCATGGACCCGCGCGGCACCAGGGTCTACCCCTTCGTCGAGCCGACCGAGGAGGAGGCCTATCGCCCCTTCTTCTGGCGCTACTGGCGCGACATCCCGGCCCGGGGCCAGGTCGCGGTCTTCCAGCACTCCTACTATCACTGGCTCCTGCGCGACCGCTTCGACTCCTGCCTCAAGACGAAGAAGTGGCAGGCCGGCATCGAGTCCTTCCGGCAGTTCGAGCAGGTGCTGGCCGACGACGGCGTCCTCATCCTCAAGTTCTGGATGCACATCGGCCGCAAGGAGCAGAAGAAGCGGTTCCAGAAGTGGGAGAAGGACCCGGCCTTCTCCTTCCGGGTGAGCAAGGAGTCCTGGAAGGAGAACAAGCTCTACAACGAGCGCCTCTCGACCGCGGAGGAACTCCTCGCCGAGACCCACGCCAAGCACGCCCCGTGGATCACGGTCGAGGCCACGGACCGCAGGCACCGCCGCATGCGCGTGGCCGAGGAGGTGGCCGCGGCCTTCCGCAAGGCCCTCCAGCGCAAGGCCGCCTCGGCCGGCGAGCCCAAGCCGGCCCCGGCCGACGGGACCCGCGTCACCAAGGGGACCGACCCCCTCTCCACCCTCGACCTCTCCCGGAGGCTGGACCGGGGGGTCTACGAGGAGTCCCTCGACAACCTCTCCGACGAGCTCCGCGTGCTCCAGCACCTCTGCTACGTCAAGCGCCTGCCCGTCATCGTGGTCTTCGAGGGCTCGGACGCCTCCGGCAAGGGAGGCACGATCCGGCGCCTGACCTCGGCCCTCGACCCGCGCGGCTACAACGTGATCCCCATCGCGGCGCCCGAGGGAGAGGAGAAGCACAAGCACTACCTCTGGCGCTTCTGGAAGCACATCCCCAAGGCCGGACACTGGGCCATGTTCGACCGCTCCTGGTACGGCCGCGTCCTCGTCGAGCGCGTCGAGGGCTTCTGCCGGACCCAGGACTGGAAGCGCGCCTACGAGGAGATCCGGGAGTTCGAGCGCCAGCTCGCGCGCTCCGGAGCGGTCCTCGTCAAGTTTTGGCTCCAGGTCAGCCCCGACGAACAGCTCCGGCGGTTCAAGGAGCGCGAGCAGATCGCCTACAAGCGCTTCAAGATCACGCCGGAGGACTGGCGCAACCGCGAGAAGAAGGCGCAGTACGACGCCGCGGTAGCGGACATGGTCGCAGAGACCTCCGTCGACGACTCGCCCTGGACCCTCGTGGAGGCGGACGACAAGCTCTGCGCCCGCATCAAGGTGCTCCAGACCGTGGCCAAGGCCGTGCGCAACAAGGTCCGCAAGTCGGACGGCTGGAAAGGAGGCATGAGCCTCCCTTGACGCCCGACGAGCTGGACTGGAAGCCGCTCGCGACCTTCCTCGAGGCCAAGCCGGCCGCGCCGGCCGCGCACGCGGCGCCCACGGTCCAGCGCCTCTACAACCGGGACCTGAGCTGGCTGAGCTTCAACGACCGGGTCCTCAACGAGGCGGCCGACCCGTCGGTCCCGGCCCTCGAGCGCCTGCGCTTCGCCTCCATCGTCAGCTCCAACCTCGACGAGTTCTTCATGGTGCGCGTGGCCGAGATCGCCAAGATCACGAGTCGGACGCCCAACTACCGCTACCCCGACGGCTTGACCGCCCGCCAGCTCCTGGCCCTGGTCCGCGAGCACGCCCTTCGGCAGAAGGCCCTGCAGGCACGGTACTTCCGGGACATCCTCGAGACCTTGGCCAAGCAGGGGGTGCGCCTGGTCACCGAGTTCGCCGGGGCCAGCCCCTACGACTACGACATCCAGGCCCGCCTGACCGGCGCCCGCGCCGCCCTCCAGCGCCTCGACGAGCCGCCCCCGCCGCTCCAGAGCCAGAAGATCTACGTCTTCGTGCGCTTCGCGCGCCGCTACGCCATCATCGACCTGGGCGAGCGCGAGAACAGGCTGGTGGAGCTCCCCCCCGACGGCAAGACCTCGGTCTGGGGGCTCGCGGACCGCTGGGTCGCGTCGCGCGCGCAGAACATGTTCCCCGACCGCGAGGCCATCGAGGCCTTCCCGTTCAAGATCATCCGCGACGCGGACCTCGGCTACCGTCCCGACGAGGAGGTCACCCTCGAGGAGCAGATCCTCCAGGGGCTGCGCCGCAGGCGCGGCGAGGCCCGGGTCATCCGCCTGGAGGTGGACGCGGCCTCCTATTCGGAGGGCTCGCTCTTCCTGGCGTCCCAGCTCGGGCTGGACTCGGCCGCGCTCTACCGGTTCGACCTGCCCATCGACCTGCCGGCGATGCGCCGCGTCTTCGACGCCCCGGCATCGACGAGGCTCCGCTATCCGCCGGTGCGGCCCCAGTCCCCGCGCTTCATGCGCTCCAAGGACCTCTTCGACATCCTCAAGACCCGCGACATCCTGCTCCATCACCCTTACGACTCGTTCGACATCGTGGTCAACTTCCTCCTGCAGGCCGCCCGCGACCCGGCGGTGCGCGAGATCTACCACACCCTCTACCGCACCAGCCGCGAGTCCCCCATCATCGAGGCCCTCAAGGAAGCCGCGCGGGCCGGGAAGAAGGTCTCGGTCTACGTGGAGATCAAGGCCCGCTTCGACGAGGCGGCCAACGTGGCGTGGGCCACGGAGCTTCGCGCGGCCGGGGCCAAGGTCGTGGCCCCCATGGGGGGCTTCAAGGTCCACAGCAAGGTCACGCGCATCGTGCGCGAGGAGGCGGGCGTCGAGCGGGTCTACCTCCACCTGGGCACGGGCAACTACCACCCGGGCACGGCGCGCCAGTACACGGACCTGGGCCTGCTCACCGCGGACGAGGCCCTCGGGGCCGAGACGGGCGCCTTCTTCCACGTCCTCTCCCAGAGGCAGGAGCCGTCGGGCTTCAAGGAGCTCCTGGTGGCGCCGGTCAACCTCCACGCGCAGTTCATGCGCCTCATCCGCGAGGAGATCAAGCGCCAGAAGAGCGACGGCGACGGCAGGATCACGGCCAAGATGAACTCCCTGGTCGACCCGGACGTCATCGAGGCGCTCTACGACGCCTCGCGCGCCGGGGTCAAGGTGGAGCTCCTGGTGCGCGGCATCTGCTGCCTGCGCCCCGGCATCCGGGGCATGAGCGACAACATCAGGGTCGTGAGCGTCGTGGACCGCTTCCTCGAGCACAGCAGGATCTACTCCTTCGGCGCCGGGGAGCGCCAGAGGCTCTTCCTCTCGAGCGCGGACTGGATGCCGCGGAACTTCTTCTCGCGCTACGAGATCGCCTTCCCGGTCAAGGACCCGAGCATCCGCCGCTTCATCACCGACGTCATCCTGGGCAAGAGCCTCATGGACAACGTCAAGGCCTGGGAGCTCAAGCCCGACGGGACGTACGACCGGGTCGAACGCGCCGAGGGAGCCGAGGCCATCCGCTCCCAGACCCTCTTCGAGCAGCTCGCCGAGGCCCAATACAAGGGCACCATCCTCGAGGAGCGCGCCCCGGCCAAGAAAGCCGAGCCGGAGCCGGCCAAGCCCGCGGCCCCCGAGCCGCCGGCCAGGACCGAGACGGAGGAGCCCAAGCCCCCTGCCGCCGCTCCCGAGCCCGCGGCGGAGGCCCCGGCCAAGCCCGAGCCCGCCAAGGAGACCGACTGACCATGCAGGTCATCATCATCAGGCACGCCGCCGCCGGAGACCGCGCCGAGTGGTCCAAGAAGGGCAAGCCCGACGAGATCAGGCCCCTGACCCCGAAGGGCCGCGACAAATGGCGCAAAGCCGCCAAGGGCCTGGCCGGGACGCTCGACAAGGTGGACGTCATCGTTTCGAGCCCGCTTGCCCGCGCCATCGAGACCGCGGACATCCTCCACAAGCGCTTTCCCTCGGCCAAGCTCGAGAAGCTCGAGGCCCTCAGGCCCGGAGGCGAGCCCGGAGCCGTGTTCACCCGCCTTGGCGAGCTCGACTCCCATGCGTCAGCCGTGCTCGTGGGCCACGAGCCCGACTTGAGCGCGCTCCTGGCCCGTATGCTCACCGGCGAGCCCGACTCATTCGCCGACCTGCGCAAGGGCGCTGCCGCGCTCGTGGAGTTCGAGGCCGCGCCCAAGCCCGGCCGCGGCCTGCTCAAGTGGCTGCTTCAGCCCTCGCAGCTCAGGGCCATGGCCTGAAGGGACCTCTCCCGTGCGCCTGCCACGCGGACTGCCCGAGAAGCCCGTGGCCCAGGCCGCGGCTCTTCTGGCCCTCCACCGTCTCCACGCCGCCTCGGAGGCAGCCAAGCTCCTGGCCAAGGCGTCCGACCCCGAAGCCCTGCACGATCTCAGGGTCGGCTTGCGCAGGCTCCGGGTGGTGGTGAGAGCCTACGCCCCTTCCTTCGAGGGCGCGCTCAAGCGCAAGACCGTCAAGGCCCTGCGCAGGCTCGCCAAGGACACCAATTCGGCCCGCGACGCCGAGGTGCTTGAAGGAATGCTCAAGGCCTGGGGCAAGGACCTCCACCCCAGCCGCAAGCCCGGTTTCGACGCCCTGCTGGCCAAGGCCCGGAAGTCCGCGCCCGAAGACGGCCGCGCCTTCATCTCCTCGGCGTGCCGGGACTTCACGGCCCTTGAAGCCGGGCTTCGCGAGGACCTCTCGGCCCTCGCAGCCGGCCCCCCTGCGGAGACGGAGACCTTCGGCGAACGCTCCGCGGACCGGCTCCGGCAGGCCTCCAGGCTCCTGGCCGCGGGTCTTCGCGCCATCCAGGAGCCTTCCGACGACGAGCACATCCATGAGGCCCGCATCGCGGGCAAAGGCCTGCGCTACCTGCTCGAGCCGTTCCTGTCGCGCTCCTTCCTCTGTAGGAAGGCCGTGGGCCATCTCAAGAAGCTCCAAGACGACCTTGGGACCATGCACGACCTCAACCTGCTCTTGAAAGCCTGCCGCCGCTGCGCCAAGAAGGCCGCCTCTTCCTGGGCGGTCGGGCTGGTGGAAGCCGAAGCCGGCCGGGCAGGCAGGCCGGGCAGGGCCGCCTCGAACTCCCCCGACAACCCGGTGCCCGGCCTCGTGCATGCCGCTTGCCTGGCTCGCCAGGAGCGGCTGGCCGCGTTCAAGCGCTTCACCACCAGGTGGGACCCTGCCAAGACAGGATCTTTCTTCCGCGAGGTCGAGGATGCGGCTTCCATCCTCGTAGGTCGGATGGTCCCGCAGCAGGACCGAACCTCCTAGGCCCGGGGGGTCCCTCCCGGCCCCCCTCAGGCAGGGCCGCATACCGGCCTCCGCATAGGACCATCCGCTCATCCCCGCCTCCGGGGGGCGGTGGTACAATGCCAGCCTTGGAGGTATCAAAAAACATGAAGCCATTGCGTTCTCTCCTAGCCTCTCTCCTTGCTTTGTGCATCGTGCACTCTTCCGCCGCCCAGGCGGCCGCCGCGGCGGGCTCGGCCTTCTCCTTGAAGTCCACGGTGGTCGGGCTCGACTCAGCTCCCCAGACCCGGGCCAAGACAGGCCAAAAGCTCCAGGTCGGAACGCCTGTCCTGCCTGACAGCGCCCTCTCAGCCGAGGCTGGCCAGGACCAGGCCATCCCCAAGCAGGAAGCCTCGGCCCCGGCGGTCCAGCAGGCCGAGCAGTCCCCTGACGCCGAGCAGGAGAACCCTACCGCCTCCGAGACCCTCGACGGCATGGCTACGGACCTCAAGGACGCTCCCCAGGCCGACCTGGCCGGCTACTACACCGGCGAGAAGAAGCTCCAGGGCTCCGCAATCGTCATGGACGCCTCAGCCGTCACCGTGTCCGGCGCGGACCCCGTCCGAGCCGACCTGACCCGCGGCTCCAAGGCTCCCAAGGCCCGGACCCCGGCCAAGGCCGAGGTCCCTGCGCCGAAGAAGGACGCCCTCCAGACCGACCCGAACCAGGCCTCCATCGGCATCATCATCGCCATCGTGGCCGCGGTGGCTGCGGCCGGCACCGGCATCTACCTCTGGCTGCGCGGCAAGAGCAAGAACGACAAGTGGGAGAACTCCAAGAGCAACCAGGACATCATCGCCGTGGAGAAGGCCCGCCGCGACAACGATCCCGCCCCCCTCGGCGCCATCAAGGCCGAGGCCCGGGGCAGGCAAAAGAGGATGGAGGAGCGCGTGGCCTACGCCGAGAGCGCGGGCAAGAAGGAGATCGCTCTTTCCGAGGGCAAGTCCATCTCCGTCAAGGAAGGCAAGACTTTCGCGGCCTTCGACGGCTTGGTGGCGGCCCGCGCCGCCATGAACGAGAACGCGGTCTCCAAGGACCCCTCCAAGCGCGTGGGTGGAGACCTCCCCTCCACCTGGCAGCAGACCCTCTCGGGCCTCGAAGCAGGGTCCAAGACCTCCGAGTTCGAGGGCGGCTTGGCGCTGAGCCTCAAGTCCTTCAAGGCCGAGCTCGGCCAGCAGGACGCGGCTCTGGCCCAGTATCAGCAGGACGTGAAGCGCTTCGATGACACCGTGCCCGGGCTCTTCGGCGGCCGGCTGAAGGAGATGACCAAGCGCGCCAACGCCGACATCTCCGAGTTCAGCGCCTCCGAGATCGCCCCTGAGAAGGCGGCCTACGACCGCTTCAACGGCGCCATGCGCGGCCGCGTCTCCGACCGGCTCTCGGCCCGCGACACGGAGTACCAGTCCCACGTGTCCCGCATGCAGAGCCTGGCGGGCGCGGCCGACGGCGCTCTCAAGTCCGCAGTCGAGATGGCCCAAGGCGCGGACAAGGACATGGCGGAGATGGCCTCCCACGAGAAGAGCCGCGCCATGTACCTGCTCCTGGCCTCGCAGAACGAGAACGTCGAGGTCGTGGACTACGACAGCCAGGGCCGCCGCGTCGGCAGCCACTACGAGGACAACAGCGGGACCTACAAGGCCCTCGCGGCCTCCGAGGGAGCGGCTGCCCGCGCCTCGGGAGCCAGCGCCCAGGCCCAGATCAAGGCCCTGAGCACCATCATCCCGCTCCTGCACAAGGACCCGGTCCTCAAGGCCGAGAACCTGACCTTCGCGCTCCCCACCCAGTCCAACACCCGCGTGGGCGGACAGGGCGGCAGCGTATTCTTCGACTTCTGGATGCCGGCCTCGTGGAATTTCTTCATGACCATGTTCACCGAGTCCCAGGCCATGCAGGCGCGCTCGAACTTCGCGCCGGTCAAGGGCTCCCTGGAGAGCGTCTTGAACGAGGTCAAGTCCCGCCACCACGGCGAGCTCGTGTGGACCGACAAGCAGATCGACAAGGTCCTCAACGGCCAGATGGCCAAGGCCCGGGCAGAGAAGAAGTAGGCTGAAGGCCCGTCAACGGACAGGGGGCGCGCGAGCGCCCCCTGTTCATTTCCTCCTGCCGGAGACCTGCTCGAGCGTCCTGAGGAGCTCCTCGGCCCTGCCTGCCTGGCCGGCGTCGAGGGCTTGGCCGCTGTAGCGCTCCCGGTAGTGAAGCTCCACGAGCTCCACGACCGGGTCGAGCTCGGGCCTGCCTGCTTGGGCTTTCAAGGCATGCTCCATGGGAGTCATGGACGGCTCCCTGGTCATTCCGGCATTCTCGAGCAGCCTCGCGGCCCGGCCATAGAGGGTCGTGGGCCTGGACTTGAAGCTGTGCCTGAGCCTGGCAGCCAGGAACACCAAGCCTGCCAGGAACAGGCCCGCTCCGAGAGGCTGGACCGCGGCCTTGAGCCAGCCGGTCACGCGCTCGCGCGTCAGGGCCTGGCTCAGGCGGTAGAAGGTGTCGCGCTGGGAATAGGAGTCATAGCCGATGACGTGGCGGTACCATCTGAGCTCGAGGGCGTTCATCATGCGCTGGAGGCGGCTTAGGAGCGCGTCCCGCGCGGCAGAGAAGCCCGAGGCAGGCGTGGGCTCGAGCGTGATCCATCTGCCTTCGGCGTAGGCCTCGACCCACGCGTGGGCCTGACCCTGCCTGACGTCGTAGAACTTGCCGTACTCGTTCCACTCCGAGGCCAGGAATCCCGTGACCAGCCTGGTGGGCACGCCTGCATGGCGCAGGAGCACGGCAGCGGCCGTGGCGAAGAACTCGCAGTTGCCCTTGCGGTCCTTGAAGAGGAAGTCCTCCAGGGTCTTGTCCTTGGAGGCCGAGTAGGTCGAGTAGGAATAGGCCCTGCGCAGGTGGGTCTCCACGAGCCGGGCTTTCTCCTCGTCGGTCCTGGCTCCGGCGGTGAGCCTGGCAGCCAGGGCCGCGACCCTGCCGTCCGAGGCCGGGACCCCCAGGAACCGCTCTTGCAGGAGCTTCTCGTAGTCCACGATGCCCTCGCCGAATCCCGGAGGCCCCTCTCTGGGCACGAGGTTGTAGCGCAGGCCCCGGGTATAGGGCGAACCCAGGTAGGCTGAGTCCGTATGGTCGAAGTACACGGCCCCGGAAGGCATGGCCACCGCGTTCACGGCCCCGACCGTGAAGAGGACCGTCAGGTTGACGGGATAGTAGATGAACTCCAAGGCCTGAGGAGCGGGCTCACCCTTGCCTGGGAACTCGAGGAGCTCGCCGTGCCGCGGGGTCCAGGCGCGGCCCGAGACCGCGGGATACTTGCTCGTCCCATATCGGTAGGTGAAACCCACCTTGCCCTTGCTCCATCTCCTGCCGTTGAACACGTCGAAGGCGGCGCCACGCACGTAGAGCGGCGGAGGGTCGCCCGGCCCGGCGGCAAAGAGCGGCCGCACCCGCATCATGCGGCTGCTCGAGCGCTTGAGCTCGCCGTACCAGCCCAGGCTGACCCCTTCCCCGAACCCGGCCACGGTCGAAGCCTTGGGCTGGAGCTTGTCGATGCCCATGGCAGTGAACGGGTTGATGTGCCTGAAGCTGTCCCTGCGCGGGCTCAAGACGAAGAGCATCCCTGCCGCGGCCAAGGTCGCGACCAGGCCGACTCCCATGGCTGGGAACCACGAGCGCCTCTCCTGGAACTCGAGGCCCGAAGCCAGGCAGAGCCAGAGCCCGGCAAAGGCGAGGTACAGGAGGAAGGCCAGAAAATACCACGGGGTCAGGGTCAGGCCCGAGGCGAGGAAGAAGCCCAGGAACAGGATGAGGAACCACTGCCGCAGGTCCTCGGCCCGCACCGCGTTCAGCGCGCGGTTGACGAGCAGATAGAGCACGAGGTGCACATTGGCCACAGCCACCCCTGAATAGCGCCAATCCAGGGTCAGGATATAAAGGAGGACCAGGGCCGAGGCCGGGTCCCAGAGGAGCCTGCCCGGCCGCCAGAGCTTCTTCTCGTGCAGGAGCCAGCCCAGGGGCAGGGCCGGGGCCAGGGCCAGGAGAGGCCTGAACCCGATCTCGTCGATCAGGAACAAGGAGCCGTACACCACCGCGGTGCCGAAGAACATGACGCGCCGCAGGGCGGCTGAATCCGGCGCGGAGCGGTCCTCGTGCGGCTGGATGCGCGAGGGCCTGGGCGTCCTGCCCTCGCCGAGCAGGGCCATGAAGCGCAGGGCCTTGTCCAGGTGGAGCAGGCCCTTCCCGTAGTCCACCGCTCCCTCGGGAGTGACCAGCCTCACCTCAGCCCCGGTGTCCACGTACCACTTGAACGCCGAGGCCGCCTCAGCCACCCTGGCCTCGGCCGCCTCGCCTGAGCCGATGTTCTCGAGCCTGATCGTGACCCGGGATTCCCCCGGCGCGCAGAACTCGTTGACCAGGGTGCGGTCCTGCTTGGCTGAGAGCTTCCAGTTGATGAGCCTGGAGTCGTCGCTCTGGTCGTAGACCCGGATGCCGAAGAGCTCGTCTCCCCGTCCCTTCTTGGGCCTCGGCCTGCCCGAGAGGCTGGCGTCCGCCGTGATCTCGGCAGCGGCGCGGACCTCGCGGATCTTCGGCAGAGCGGTTCCCGTGAGCCCCTGGAGGGCTTTCGAGTGCCTGAAGAACCCGAACGGGAACAGGCTCTCGAGCTCCAGGCCCTCCACGGCATTGACCCCGCGGTGCCGGAACATGAAGGGAAAGCGCGCCTCCTGCTCCTGGCCCGGCCCCAGGCGCGCGATCCACGCGCCCCGCACCCTGAGCCCGATGCCAGGCAGCCGGCCCTTGTTGACCACCTTCAGGCCCAGCTTGAAGCTCTCGCCGCGGAACACCTGGTCCGGCTGGCGGACCTCGGCTGCGACACCCCTCAAGTTGAGCTTGCCCCCCACCCAGGCGACGACCATGGACCCGACCACCAGGCCGAAGAGGACGTAGAGGAGGTTGTTGCCCGTGCTCAAGGAGGCGGCCATGGACAGGACCGCCATGCCCAGCGTCCCCCAGCCGAGCCGTGTCAGCCGCGACCTCGTCATGGAGGCTCCTCCCGCGTCAGTCCGGGGAAGGCACGCCGCGGACGATGGAAGCCACGGTCTCCTCCACCTCCGCGATCTTGGCCACGCCGTAGAGGCTCGTGTCGAGGATGAGCCGGTGGCTGATGACCGGGACCGCCATGGCCTTGACGTCGTCCGGGACGCAATACTCCCGGCCCGCCATGAGCGCCATGGAGCGCGCCGCGCGCACCACGGCCAGGGCCCCGCGGGGGCTCAAGCCCAGCTTGACCGACCTGCCCGCGCGCGTGGCCTCGGCGATCTTGACCACGTAGTCCAGGAGCGCCTCGTCCACCCGCACTTCCTCGGCCTGCTTCTGGAGGCCCAGCACCTCCGCGACCGTGAGCGCGGGCTTCAAGGCCTGGATGCGCTCGTTCAAGTCCTTCTCCCTGAGGATGCGCTTCTCCGCCCCGGGGGCGGGATAGCCGATGCGCACGCGCGTGAGGAACCGGTCGAGCTGAGCCTCGGGGAGCGGGTACGTGCCGTGGTACTCGACCGGGTTCTGCGTGGCGATGACCATGAAGAGCGGGGGCAGGGCGTGCGTCTTGCCGTCGATGGAGACCTGCATGTCGTTCATGGCCTCCAGCAGCGCTGATTGCGTCTTCGGGGTCGAGCGGTTGATCTCGTCGGCCAGGACCACGTTGCTGAAGATCGGGCCCGGCTTGAAGTCGAAGGAGCCGGCCTTCTGGTCGAAGACCGAGAGCCCCAGGATGTCCGAGGGGAGCAGGTCGTTGGTGAACTGGATGCGGTGGAAGCTCGCCTCGATGGAGCGCGCCAGGACCACGCCCAGGAGCGTCTTGCCGATGCCCGGCACGTCCTCGATGAGCAGGTGCCCCCGGCTGAGCAGCGTCGCCACCGTGAACTTGACCACCTCGGGCGGGCCCACGAAGATGCTGTTGATGTTGTCGATGAGCCGGCCGATCCTGCTGTCTGTCTCTGTTTTCACTGACACAGCGCCCTCAACCTGCTGTAGAATGTCGGATAGGCGTTGACCACGCACCTTCCGTCCGTCAGACACATCTCCCCTTCAGCCACCAGGCCCGCGACCAGTCCCGCCATGGCCACGCGTGGGTCCTTGCCCGCCTCCATGCGCAGGCCCGTCAGGGTCGTGGGCCCGGTCACGGTCAGGACCCCGGAGCGGACCAGGACCTTCCCGCCCAAGGCCTTGACCAGCTTGGCCGCGGCCTTGACCAGGACCTCGCCGGACTTGTCCAGGGCCCTGACGCCCTTGAACCGCGTCTTGCCCTTGGCCTGGGTCGCGGCCGCCATCAAGACCGGCAGCTCGTGCACCGCCCGCGAGGTCTCCTCGGCGGAGACTTCCGCGCCTTTCAAGCCGGCGGCCTTGACCTGGAGGTCTCCGACCGGCTCAGGCGCTCCGATGATGTTGTCGCCCCAGGGCCGGCGCTCGATGGAGGCGCCCATCCTGTCCAGGATGTCCAGCCAGGCCGTCCTGCACGGGTTGGCCCCGATCTCGGTCATGGTGAGGTCGCTGCCAGGCACCATGCTCGCTGCCGCGGCCCAATAGGCCGCCAGATGCATGTCGCCGGGCAGGCGCACGGCCGCGCAGCGCGGCAAGGCCCCGCCTTCCACCCTGCACGCTCTGCCGGCGCGCTCCAACGGCACCCCGAAATGCCGGAACATGCGCTCGACATGGTCCCAGCCCTTGCCGCGCTCCGCCACCGAAGTGACGCCTTGAGCGAAGAGCCCTGCCAGGAGGACCGCGGCCTTGGCCTTGCCGTCCTCGACCTCGACCTCAGCCGACTTCAAGGGAGCGCCCAGGATCGTCAGGGGCGCGCTCTCGCCATTCTCAAAGGCGACCGTAGCGCCCATGCCCCGCAAGACCGAGGCCAGCCCCTTGAGCGGCACGCGCCTCAGGTCCTCTCCGCCCGTGAGCTTGGACTTCATGTCCTGGCCCGCCAACAGGCCCATCAGGAGCCCCAGCGTGGCCTCGGAATCCTCGCAGTCGAGCCAGTCCAGGCTCTCGACCAGGCTCCGCGGCCCCTTGCCCTGCACCGCGAGGATCTCGTGCTCGCGCACCTTGTGCCTGAGCATCTGCACGCCCAGCCTCAGCAGGCAGACCTTCGTGGCCTCCACGTCGAGGCCCTCGCCCAGGCCCGTGATGCCCGACGTCCCGTCGCACAAAGACCCCAGCACCAGGGCCAGGTGCGAGAGCTCCTTGTCCCCGGGGAGCCCGATCTCGCCGATGAGCGGCCGCGCCTTCTTGGTCGAAAGCTCCATCAGGCAGGCCCCCCCCGCGACGACAAAGTCATGGATTTATTCTACCAATTCCCCTCGCTTGACTCGACCTGCGGGTTTGGTATGATTGGGTCGACGTGACCAAGTTCACCCTTCAGCTCCTGCTGACCCTGTGCTTCGCCGCGGCATCGCCGAGGCTGACCACCGAGCCTTGGCCGCGCTGCTGGCCCATGAGCTTGCGCACGTGCGTGACTTCCGCCAGGCCACGGAGTTGCGGGAGATCACTGCTGCCTCGGAAAGACGAGGCTGGCTCACCCAGACCCATGTCGTCATGGAGCTCCAGGAGTCCGGGATGCCGCCCCTCAAAGGCTCCTTGAACCGCGATGAATCCCATTTGGCATTCTCGCTTTGGCTGCTCGTGAACATCTGGCACGGCAAGCCTATCCCGCCCGCCCAATATGGGAACATCAATGAACGACGTGTATCACGTTCTAATGCTGCGGCAAAGGAAGACCCAGGGCTTTCCGCCTTGCTGAGATTTGGCGATATGATGACTCAGATGGGCTACAGTGTAGGGCCATGGGATGCTGACAGGCGACACCTCACACCTTTGGCGCGTCAGCTTGACGAGGAAACCCTGTCAGCGGACCGCGCCTTCTGGGCGCAGCGGCCATCACTTGCACGCTCCCGGAACTACCGCACGAGCACAGGACCACGACCCCCAGCACCCGATCTGCCTGTTTTCGCAACCATCCCAGAAACAGGACCCATTGCAGCCGAGCCTCCTCAGTCCGGACCCACATTAGCGGAAGTACCAGCCCAACCAGCTCAGCAGCCCCAAGCAGAAGCCTCACCCAGCCGGACCGACGAGCAAGGCCATGGCGCCCCCACTCCTGAAAGAGTAGACCTCGATCCTGCCAGAAGATCCCTCGACAAGGCACGCAGAGTGCGCATCCCATGATGTCATACACGAGGCATGCGAAATGAACGAACCCAGCAAGAAGCCGTGGAAGAAATCCTGGCGCGTCATCGCGATCCTGGCTGGCGTCGGCCTGGTCCTCCTCATCCTGCTGGTGCTCTTGGGCTGGCTATATCTCCCAAAAGGCCTCTACACCTATCCCAGACCGCCCCTGCCCAAAGCCTTTCCTCCCTGCCCTGAAATCCCGACCAAACCGTATTCATGGCGGGGAGTGCGACTGCTGAAGCCCGCTGATTGGAGGACCCTCATACTGGACCGGGAATCAACTGGCCCAGGAATGAGCATGGTTTCGATAGAGCCCCCTGACGCCGAGGACATGCGCGCCATGGTAGACTCGGTCAGCATCGGCGAATACTCCGCACTCAGGTCCAGGGAGAGGCGAAAGGTCATAGAGGACGCGTGGAGCCTCAAGCCAGGCGAATCGCTCGACCCCATAAAATACGAGATGCTGGGAGATGAGGCAGTGCCCGAATCCATCCGAAGATTGACGATCTCAGGCCATCGCGGCCTACTGTACCTGACCCGCGGACTCGGGATATACGGCAGAGAGCACGACTCCTGGAACCTCCTCATCCTCCACGGCGACAAGACATATGAGGTCGGCGGCCAGGCGATGTTCAACCCCTACGTGATCGGGCCGAAATGGGAGATCATCCATAACGAAGAGCTCGCCGCCAGGCACGAGGAGCTCGCCTGCGGCTACTGGACGATCGTGCGCTCCCTGCAGTTGCCGAAGTGAGGAGCTCCGCTGCCTTAATATGCCACAATGAGGAACCTAGCCTGCCCAGGCGACGCAGAGCCGGGAAGACGGAGGAAGACGCCTCTGAGCGCATCACAGCCTGACGGCATCATGGAAGGAACGACCGGGGACCAGACATCCCTGGCCGAGGATGCCCCGTATGACCGGATAAGCTGGGCTGAATCCTCCATGGGACGCCTGATCTACCTGTTGACCGTGCTGCCGTTCGTCACCGATTTCATCAAGACGGACAGGTGGTGGACGGGAGCCGTCCCCCTGGTGGTCAACGCGGCCCTGGCCGGCACGATAGGCGTCATCCTCTTCCTCCTGCGCCGGGCACGGAGGCGGGAGCTCCTCATCGACAACCTGCGCAAGACCATGAACGAAGCCATCATCCACGACCTCAAGAACCCGATGACTTCCATCATGGGCTGCCTGTCCTGCCTCATCCACGATCCCCCTGACGCCGAGCACCAGCGCAAGCTGCTGCGGCTGGCCCAGCACAGCTGCAAGTCGCAGATGGCCCTGCTGGAGACCCTCGTAGACACCAGCCGCATGGAACAAGGCGAGCTGGTGGCGCAGAAGGCGCCCATCGACGTCAGACAGCTCCTCGAGGACATCCTCGACGACGCCAGGGGCGCGGCGTCCTATCTCGACATCACCCTCAACGAGAGCATCGCCAAGGACGCTCCCGCGGACCTGTACGCCGATTCGGAGCTCCTCCGCCGGGTCCTGGCCAATCTCATCCACAACGCCCTCAAATACACCCCTCGAGACGGAAGCGTGTCCCTGGACATCAGCTTCGACGACAAGAGCTTCCGGTTCGCGATCTCGGACACCGGGATCGGGATCGCGGGCAAGCACCTGGGGAAGCTTTTCGGCAAGTACTACCGCGTGGAGGGAGGCGACCAGACCACGCGCCGCGGAAGCGGCCTCGGCCTCTATTTCTGCAGGCTCGCCGTCGAGGCGCACGGCGGGACCATCCGCGTCACCAGCGAAGCCGACAAAGGCACCAGGATCGACTTCAACATCCCCAGAGCCCTCAAGAGGGAGCACCCCCAATGACACCCGAAGGCAAGGAACCGCGCCAGAGCGTGTTGATCGTCGACGACGACAGCATCATCCGCGCCCTGCTCCACACCGCGCTCCAGAGGCACTTTGACGTCCTGTGCATGCCCAACGGCCGCGAGGTGCCCGGCCTGGTCGCTCACCACAAGCCCGACCTCGTCATCCTGGACATCAACGTGCCCGGCACCGACAGCTACGCCCTTTGCTCCGGAGTCCGGCAGCAGGCGCGGCAACAGCATACGCCCATCCTGTTCATGACCGTGTGCCACGACAACGAGGTCTTCTTCAGCATCCTCAAGTCCGAGGGGAATTCCTATATCAAGAAGCCCTTCGAGCTCCCCAAGCTGCTGAGCCTGGTCAGGGGCCTGCTGGCCCCCCTGCCGTCCGCCTCCGGCCCTGGCCTCGACGCCCCGGACCAGCGGGGTTGACTCCAGGACTTGCAGCGCTGGGCCTTCAGAGGGCTTGGCCCTCCCCGGCACCTGAGCGCCGGCAGGCGCCGCATCGACAAGGCCGGGGACATAGGCTATACTTAGGACCGCGTGAATGGTGCGGATGAGCGTCGGTCCTCGCTGACATGGCTGAAGTAGGCTTCGGCGCGGCGTTCCTGGCGGGGCTTGCCTCCTTCCTGTCGCCCTGCGTGCTCCCCCTGGTGCCCGGCTACCTCTCCATGGTCTCGGGCATGTCCCTCTCGGAGCTCCAGGGAGGAGCGCAGCACGGCGCGGCGGCAAGGAAGGCGGGCCTGGCCTCCTTCTTCTTCGTGCTGGGGTTCTCCGCGGTCTTCACGGCCATGGGAGCCGCGGCCACGGCGCTGGGCACCGCCCTGGTCGCGCACCTGGCGATCCTCACCAAGGTGGCGGGCGCGGTCATCATCGTGTTCGGCCTGCACCTCCTGGGGGTGTTCACCATCCCGATCCTCTACAGGGACACGCGCTTCTCCATCATGAAGCTGAAATCCGGCCCTGCCGGAGCCTTCCTGATGGGCATGGCCTTCGCCTTCGGCTGGAGCCCCTGCATCGGGCCCATCCTCGGCTCCATCCTGGCCGTGGCGGCCACGGCCGAGACGGTCTCGAGGGGCGTGGCATTGCTCGCGGTCTACTCCCTGGGCCTGGGCGTGCCCTTCATCGCGGCCGGCTTGGCGGCCGACTCCTTCATGCGCTGGCTCTCCAAGTACCGGCCCTTCATCCGGTGGGGCGAGACCGCGGCCGGACTCCTCCTCATCGCGGTCGGGATCCTCATCTTCATGAACAAGACGGTCCTCCTGACGCGCCTGCTTCCCCAGGCCTTCTGGGGCTTCTCCAAGTAGCCCCTTTCCTCGTCGACCGGGCCGCCTGAAATTGCTAATATCCAAAACATGCAGGAAACCGCTCCCGTCCTCCCAGACACGCCGCTGATGCGGCAATACCGCGAGCTCAAATCCAGGCACCCCGACACCATCCTCTTCTTCCGCCTGGGCGACTTCTACGAGATGTTCGCGGACGACGCCCGGACCGCGGCCCCGGTGTGCGGGCTCTTCCTCACCGCTCGGCAGGGCATCCCGATGTGCGGCATCCCGCACCACAACCACGGCCAGTACCTGGCCAAGCTCATCCGGGCGGGCTACAAGGTCGCGATCGCGGACCAGATGGAGGAGCCTTCCAAGGCCAAGAAGCTCGTGGCCCGGGAGGTCACGCGCACGGTCACCCCGGGCACGGTCATCGAGGACGAGCTCCTCGAGCCGACCATGACGAACTACCTGACCGCCATCGAGGTGGACCTGGTGGGATGGGGCGCTGCGGTCATCGAGGTCTCGACCGGCGAGTTCTGGGCCACCCAGAGCATCAACGACCAGGGCAACCGCAAGCTCCGGGCCCTGCTCTCGCGGGTGCGGCCCGCGGAGATCCTCTGCTCGGCCCAGACCGCCGAGACCCTGAAGCTCGCGACCGAGTATCCCTCGGCCTGCCTGAGCCTCCGGGAGGTCCGCCAGGGCCTCCGGCCCGACCTGCCGGCCGCCCAGCCCTCGCCGACCGAGGAGGGACTGCTCTTCGAGAAGCCCGCGGCCTCCGGCCGCAAGGGGAAGAAAGAGGCCGCCCCCCCGCCGAACGGCGAGCCGTCCTGGGCCGGGGCGCCCATCTGGGTCAACCACCACATCGCGGCCTCCGCGGCCCAGCGCTGCCTGCGCTACCTGGCGGAGACGCGCTTCCACGTGGTCTCGGTGCTCGAGCCCCAGTACCGAGAGAGCACGTCGGTCATGCAGCTCGACGAGACCGCGATCCGCACCCTCGAGCTCATCGACGCCGCCGACGGCAACCGCCGCCACACCCTCTGGGGCGCGCTGGACTGCTGCTCGACGGCCATGGGCAGCCGCACCCTGAAGAGCTGGATCCTGCACCCTTCCACCGACATCCAGGAGATCGGCCGCAGGCAGAACTGCGTCTCGGAGCTCTTCGACAAGCCCGACGTGCGCGCCGCTCTCTCCCAGCACCTGCGCGAGATCGCGGACCTCTCGCGCGTCATCAACCGCCTGGCCACGCGCCAGGCCTCGCCGCGGGACCTCGGCGCCCTGCGCGACTCCCTGGCCCGGCGGCCGGACGTGGTCAAGCTCCTCTCCGAGAACCAGTTCTGCCAGGAGCTCGCGGAGACCGCGGCCCAGGTCCAGACGGTCTCGACCAAGCTCGAGCCCTGCCACGCCCTCCTGGCCAAGGCCCTCTCCGAGAAGGTGCCGGTCAAGATATCCGACGGCACCCTCATCCGGCCGGGCTACCATCCGGAGCTCGACGAGCTCAAGGCCCTCAGGTCCGATAGCCACACCTTCCTCGCCAAGCTCGAGGCCTCGGAGCGCCGGGCGACCGGCATCACCTCGCTCAAGGCGGGCTACAACTCGGTCTTCGGCTTCTACCTCGAGGTCACGCGCACCCACGCGGCCAAGGTGCCGGCCCGCTACGTGCGCAAGCAGACCCTGACCACGGCGGAGCGCTATATCACGCCCGAGCTCAAGGAGCTCGAAACCAAGATCCTCAGCGCCGAGGACAAGATCCTGCGCCTGGAGGCCCGGCTCTTCGAGGAGCTGCGCGCCGAGGCCGTCCAATACCACGGCCTGGTCATGAGCCTGGCGCACCTCCTGGCCGAGATCGACGTCATCAACGCCCTGGCGGAGACCGCGGCCCGGCGCGACTACGTCCGGCCGACCGTGGACCTCGGCTACGACCTCAAGATCGTCGAGGGCCGTCACCCGGTGCTTGAGTCCCTGCTCCCTGCCGGCGCCTTCGTCCCCAACAACACGGCCATCAACGCGAGCTCGCCCAGGATCGTCATCCTGACCGGGCCGAACATGAGCGGCAAGTCGACCTACCTGCGCCAGAACGCCGTCATCGCGCTCATGGCCCAGATCGGCTCCTTCGTCCCGGCCAAGGAGGCTTGCGTCGGCGTGGTGGACCGCATCCTCACGCGCATCGGCAGCCAGGACGCCCTGGCGCAGGGCCAGTCCACCTTCATGGTCGAGATGCGCGAGACCTCGCACATCATCAAGGCGGCCACGGTCCGCAGCCTCCTCATCCTCGATGAGATCGGCCGCGGCACCTCCACCTTCGACGGTATCTCCATCGCCTGGGCGGTCCTCGAGCACCTGCATGCCTCCTACCGCGGCCAGGACGACGACGCCCGCGGCCCCAGAGTGCTCTTCGCCACCCACTACTTCGAGCTCACCGAGCTGGCCGGGCTCCTCGACGGCGTGGTGAACTTCAACGTCGAGGCCAGGGAGTGGACCGACACCACGGGCAGGACCGAGGTGGTCTTCCTCCACAAGATCTCGGAGGGTCCGGCGGACCGCTCCTACGGCATCCATGTGGCCGCCCTGGCGGGCCTGCCCGCCGGGTGCCTGGCCCGGGCCCAGGAGATCCTCTCCAAGCTCGAGAACGAGGCCGCCAGCCGCGACCCCCAGCTCCAGAAGCAGGGCGCGGGCCCGGCGGACGCGCCGCAACTGCCCATGTTCGACGAGAACCCCGTCCTGCAGACCCTGAGGCTCCTCAACCCGGACTCCATGACCCCCTTGGAAGCCCTGGCCGCGCTCACGGCCCTCAAGAAGAAGCTCTAGGATGGCGACGATCCGACGGCTCGACGCCACGGTCTCCAGCCTCATCGCGGCGGGCGAGGTCATCGAGCGGCCGGCTTCCGCCTTGAAGGAGCTCCTCGAGAACGCCCTGGACGCGGGCTCGACCCGCGTCAGCGTCGAGCTCGCCGGGGCCGGCAAGAAGCTCATCCGGGTCTCGGACGACGGCAAGGGCATGGACCGCGCCGACGCCGAGCTCTGCCTTGAGCGCCACGCCACGAGCAAGATCGAAGACCTCTCGGACCTCGACGCCCTGTCGACCTTCGGGTTCAGAGGCGAGGCGCTCTTCGCCATCGCCGCGGTCTCCAAGCTCACGCTCACCACTTCCCTGCGCGGAGCCAAGTCCGGCTGGCGCGTCTCCGCTTCGGCGGGCAAGGTCCTCAAGTCCGGCCCCGCTCCGGCGGCCGGCGGGACCGTCGTGGAGATCGTAGACCTCTTCTTCAACACCCCGGCCCGGTTCAAGTTCCTCCGCTCGGACTCCTTCGAATCGGCCCGGCTCATCGAGACCGTGGAGGAAGCCGCCCTGGCCAACCCAGAGGTCGCGTTCAGCCTCAAGACCGACGGCCGCAAGTCCCTCTCCTTCCCGCCGGTCAAGGCGAAGGACCGTCTGGAGGCCTACCGGGCCCGCGTGGCCGCGGTCCTGGGCCGCGAGACCGCCGAGGGCCTCGTGCCCGCGGTCTGCGACCGGCCCGAACTCAAGGCCTGGATCTTCTTCTCCCCGGCCGAGCGCCTGAGCGCCACCCGCAGCCTCCAGCACTGGCTGGTCAACAAGAGGCCGGTCCAGTCCAGGGCTCTCCAGACCGCGCTCTACCGCGCCTTCCGCGACGTCCGGGCCAAGGACCGCCACCCGGTCTGCGTCGCGCACATCGAGCTTCCCGGCGACCAGCTGGACGTCAACGTCCACCCGGGCAAGCGCGAGATCCGGTTCAAGAAGGAGGGAGCGGTCCACGAGCTGGTGGCGGACCTCCTGTCCCGCTCCATCGCCCAGACCCGGGCCCCCATGGCGGCCGGCAGCAGCGTGGTCTTCTCCCCGTCCGCCGGCCGCTACGACGGCGGTCCCTCTTCCGGCCGGCTCCAGGAAGGGTTCCTCGATCTGGGGTCGTCCCCCGCGGAGTCCTTCGCCGCCTCCCCGGGCTCGCCGGCCTGGTGGCGGCCGCCCTACCGGTACCTGGGCCAGCTGGAGGCGAGCTTCCTGGTCTTCGAGGCCTCAGGGGGCCTGCTCGTGCTCGACCAGCACGCGGCCCAGGAGAGGATATTCTTCGAGCGCTACATGAAGGACCTGACCAAGACCGGAGGAGCGGCTCAACCCCTCATGCTCCCTGTCACCGTGGACCTGGGCGCATCCCGCAGGGCCGAGGTCCTCGCCTTGAAGGGACGCCTGGCCAAGCTGGGCTTCACGATCGAGCCTTTCGGCAAGACCAGCGTGCACGTCACCGGGGCCCCGGCGGTGTTCAAGAAGGCCTCGGAACTCAAGGACGTGGTCCTGCGGCTCCTCGACTACCTCGAAGACCCCGCGCACGCCGCCGCGGACGTGGGCCGGGGAGCGGCCGCGACCGTGGCCTGCAAGCGCGCGGTCAAGGCCCACGACCCGCTCAACGAAGGCGAGGCCGTGCGGCTCCTCGAGGACCTCAAGGAGTGCAAGGACGGCACCTCGTGCCCCCACGGCCGGCCCACGATGCTGGCCCTCTCCCCTGACGAGCTCGCCCGCCGCTTCGACCGCTCGGGAGCGCCCTAGAGGCCGACGACCCCAACCAGCCCGGAGACCCGAATGACCCCAGAGACCGAGAAGATCATCAAGGCCTACGAGGAGCCCGACACCATCGAGCTCATGATCATCGAGGACGGCTCCGCCTACGTCGAGAAAGCCTCCGCGCCCGAGCTCGCGGAGCTCCCCTTCAAGGTCCCCCTGGCCTCCCTGGGCGAGTTCGTGCAGTTCCTCGTGGGCCCCAACGAGCGCTTCGGCCCGGAGAGGCCCTACGCCGACCTCTCGGCCAAGGACGGAGCGCGCGTGCACCTCATCGTCTCGCCGCTCACCCGCGGAGGCCCGGTCCTGACCATCCGCAAGCGACCGATCTCGCGGCCCTCCCTGCAGGAGATCATCGACAACGGCTCCATCCCGGCCAATTGCGCAGAGTTCCTCAAGTTCGCCTCGGCCAACAAGCAGAACCTCCTCATCGTGGGCGGCACCTCCTCGGGCAAGACCACGCTCCTCAACGCCCTGGCCGCGCTCTCTCCGGAGAAGGACCGCATCCTCGTGCTCGAGGACACCCCGGAGCTCGTGCTCCCGCAGAAGCACGTCATCTACCTCAAGACCCGGATCCGCGACGCGCGGGGACAACCGGACGTCACCCTGCGCGACCTCCTCATCAACTCCCTGCGCATGCGGCCCGACCGGATCGTGGTCGGCGAGTGCCGCGGGGCCGAGGCCTTCGACATGCTCTCCGCCATGAACGTGGGCCACGACGGGGTCATGGCGACCATCCACTCCAACTCAGCCCGCGAGGCCCTGGCGAGGCTCGAGACCCTCTGCCTCATGTCCGGCGTGGACTTCCCCCTCAAGGCCCTGCGCCAGAACATCGTGCAGGCCCTCGACCTCGTCGTGTTCATGACGCGCCTGCCCAACGGCGTGCGCACCATCGCGCAGGTCACCGAGGTAACGGGCATGGACCAGGACGTCGTCACCCTCTCGGACCTCTTCAAGCTCGCCTCCCAGCGCGACGAGCAGGGGACCGTCATCTCCCTCAAGCCCACGGGCACGATGCCGCGCTTCTACGACCTCCTCCGGCACCAGGGCGTCGAGCCTCCGCTCGAGTTCTTCCAGTAACGTTTCTCGACGGAGACATGGGCCGTTTTTGGGCCTTGACAAGCGTCGGCATCGTGCTATACTGAAAGTGCCGGGTAGGTGCCCCGCCCCGAACTCGGCGCTCGGTGCCGCAGCCGGACGCCAAAGTCGGACGCGGCCCGCCGGTGAGACGCAGGGCCGCAGCAGGGGCAGCAGACGCAAGGACGTGGCCGCAACAGACGCAGCCGGACCGCAGCACGGACGCAACGCCGAGGTAGTACGAGAAGGTGTCGTGGGTAGCCGCTGAAGGCAGTACCGCATGGCCGAGTTGGGGGCGGATTACCCGGCATAGTTTGAGGCGCTGAGCCAGTCGACTGGAACGACGCTTGGCTCAGCGCCTCGCGATTTATAGGGAAAAAGCAGACAAAATCAGGCTTTCTTTAGAGCCTCAGCCAGAGCGTCGCGGAACTCCCCGGCTGTCTGGAAGCGCTGCCGCAGATCCGGGGCAGTCGCCTTGTCCACCGCATCCGCGACTTCCTCGGGCAGGTCATCCTTGCGCTTCCTGATGGGGATGAGCCTATCCTTGAGGATGGCGGCGCAGAGGTCCCTTTCCACGGACAGATCGTAGACGAACTTGCCGGTCAGCATGTGGTAGAGGGTGGCGCCCATGGAAAAGACGTCGGAAACGGGCCTGACGCTCCGAAAATCCCTGAGCTGCTCCTTGGGAGAGAAGACCATGGTCCCGCCGCCCTGACCCGAGGCGGTCATGCCGCTCAGGCCCGCGAGCGTGAAGTTCTTGGCCAGGCCGAAGTCAGCCACCTTGGCGGTCCGCTCCTCGCCCAGGCCGTGCAGCAGGATGTTGTGAGGCTTGAGGTCCCGGTGCACGAAGTCCTTGGAGTGGGCGAAGGCCAGGCCCTGGAGGGCCTGAAGCATGATGGGGCCGGCCTCGGAGAGCTTCAAGGGGCCTTTCTTATCCAGGAGGTCCGTGACGCTCCCTGCGTCGCAGTATTCCATGGCGAAGAAGACCCCGGCCGTCCCGGCGTCCCCTCCGTCGAGGAACTCCACGATGTTGGGGTGCCTGAGCGACATCGCCACCGCCATCTCCCTCTTGAAGAGCTCGATCTGCCTGACCATGGCCCTGGATCCCCGCGTCTTGATGCTCTTGACCGCCACAAGCCTGCCGTCGCTGACGCGACGGCACAGGTAGACCCTGCCCATGCCGCCCGAGCGCAGCTCCCGCTCCACCTCGTAGCCGGGGAACCGCGGTCCCGCCTCGGCCCGCTCCGGCGAGAGCGCTCCTGCCATGAACCGGCTGAGATGACCCTCGGCCTTGGCCGCTGGCGCGGGCGAGGGGCTCTCGGGCTTCACTGCCGAGCACGCGGGGCAGAGGAAGCGTCCCTTGGTCTCGTCGTGGGGAGTGTCGGTCTGCGTCTCGCGGCCGCACCGGACGCACTCCTCGAAGACCTTCACCTGCACCTCGAACTCGGTCTTGCCCGCCTTGATCACGTCCCCGCGCTTGAGCGGCACGGTCTTGGCCTTCGCGGCGCCCTCCCCCGGGGTCTCTCCCTTCTCCCTGCTCCCGGCCTTTTCGCCGTTGACGTGAGTGCCGTTCTTGCTGCCCAGGTCCCGGAGCTCGACATCCGGGGGGTTGACCTCGAGAAGGAAGTGGTTGGAGGAGATGTAGGGGTCGTCGGGGATGGAGCACTGGCACTCCTCGGAGCGGCCGAACACGAAGATGTCGTGCCGGTCGAACTCGAAGACGCGGCCGCTCCGCGGCCCCTTCACCGCCCGGAGGATGACGACGCTGCGCATGGGGCTCTCAGGGATGCCTGAGGTCCGCCAGCAGGGCCGTGACGTTGTCCCTGCCTCCGGCCTCGTTGGCTTCGTCCACCAGCCTGCGGCAGGCTTCGGCCGGGTCCTTCACCAGGGCCAGGATGGACGCGATGCGCTCATCCGGGACCATCCCGGTCAGGCCGTCCGAGCACAGGAGCAGGCGGCAGGAGCCCTTGAGATGGATGAGGCGCACGTCCGCCTCGGCCCGCTCCTTCATCCCGGCGTAGCGCGTGAGCGTGCTGCGCCCGGGGTGGACCGCGGCCTGCTCAGGGGTGAGCTTGCCGAGCCTCTGGAGCGCGGCCGCCAGGGAATGATCCTCCGTCACCTGCCTGAGCCCCCCTTTGTAGAGGTAGGCGCGGCTATCGCCCAGGTTGGCGATGTAGGCGCACCGGCCCCGGATGAGGGCCAGGACCACGGTCGTGCCGGTGCCTTCGAGCCTGCGGTCCTTCATGCTCCTCGCGTAGAGGGCCGCGCTGAAATCCGCCACGGACTCGGCCGCGGCATCCGCGAAAGCCTTCTCCGTAGGGGCCTTCATGCCGGACAGGCGCTCGGCAAGGAGCTTTGGCAGGACCTCGGCCGCGGCCTTGGCCGCCACTCCGCCGGCGGTCATGCCGCCCATGCCGTCGGCCACCAGGAAGATCCCCGCCTTCTGGTCCGCGAACCACGCGTCCTGGTTCTCGGAGCGCACGCGGCCCACGTCGCTCAAGGCGCGGAACGAGACCTCGAGCCCTCCGCGCAGACCGCTCATCCTCCTCGTAGTATATCAAAGACCGCCCGGGGCCGCGGACGCGGCGCAGCGGAATCCCGTGTAGTCCATGGGAACGCCCAGGGCGACGCTCAGGCGCGCCCTGGCGCGGCAGAGCGGGGCGTTGAGGACCCACGCCCCGCCGCGGCAGATCCGATACTCTCCCGACGCCGGTCCTCTGGGGTCGCGCCTGGGGCTGCGGGCATAGTAGGATCCGTCGTACCGGTCCGCCACCCACTCCGCTGCGTTGCCTGCCATGTCGAAGACCCCGTAGGGACTGACTCCCTTCGGATAGGCCCCGACGGGCGCGGTGAATAGGTTCCCGTCCTCCGCCCATCTGTTCTGGTCCGAGCCTTCGCCCCAGTTCATGCGCCAGAACCCCGCGCCTGCCGGCGGGTCGTCCCCCCAAGGGAAGGCCCGGCCGTCGTAACCGCCGGCCGCCTTCTCCCACTCGGCCTCCGTGGGCAGCCGTTTGCCGTGCCTGCCCGCCCACGCGCAGTAGGCGTCCGCGTCGGACCAGGAGGCGCACACCACCGGGTGGTCGTCGGCGAGGAAGATATCCAGCAAGGGCTCTCCCTTCACCCAATTGCTGCCGTTGTGGACACGGCAGTCCTTGAGCGCGAGCTGCCGGCAGGCCCCGGCTTCCACGCACCTGCGGTATTGTGCGTTGGTGACCTCGTACTTGTCGATGTAGAACGCGTCCAGGTAGACCGAGCGCTGCGGGTGCTCGTCCTCAGCCCCTTCCCGCCACGGCGAGCCCATGAGGAAGGCCCCGGCCGGCACCTTCACCATGCCCGCCGGAGCCTCATGATAAGCGATGCGAGCCCTCTGCACCTCCGGAAGGTCCGGAAGGGCGGTCTTGGCCCTCTCGAAGAAACTCAGGCTGTCCGCAGGAGCGGCGGCCGGGAGCGGCGCAGCGGCCTCCCCTTTCTTCGCGGGGAGGAAGTCCGAGTTCGCAGAGCGCTTGGCCTCCAGGCTGCTGCCGAGTTCCTCGGGCATGCGGTGCTGGAAGCTGCGCAGCACCCAGAGCGCGGCGCTCACCCCGAGCACTCCGAGGGTGATGAAGAAGTACTTGAAGAACCCGGGAAGAGCGGACTGGCTATCCGCGATCGGAGTGGGCCGGAACCCGCGCTCCACCTTCTGCGAGGGCAGGGGCCGGCCTGCGAGCATGGCGCTGACGCCCTCGGCCCGGAGCCAGCCGAAGCCGCGCCTTCCCAGTTCGTCCATGAGGTCCTTGAGCTCCGCCTCGGGCAGCTCGACCGTGCGTGAAGGAGACCTCCCCTGGCGCAGCAGGAAAACGTGCACGAAAGGCTTGGCCGCGTCGTCCCAATCCGCGCGCTCGGGAAACCGGTGCTCCCAGTCGAGCTCCCATTCCCGCAGGCCGTCCTTGCCGGCCGAGAGCGCGAACCTGGCCCCCCTGGTGAAGCAGGCGGCCAGGACAGGCTCCTGATGCCCGTCGAAGACCCACTGCTCCGACACGCCCTCCGGCCCGGAGAAGTCCCAGAACTTGAGCGCCTTGTCATCGCCCCCCGAGATGGCGGCCTTGCCGTCCGGAGAGACCACGACCGCGCGGATCGCTCCCCCGTGGCACTCCACCTTGGCCGCTGCCGCGGGCAAGCCCGCGGCCCAATGAACCAGACCGCCGTCTGCGGTCCCCAGGAGCGCGAAGCGTCCATCCGGCACGAGGTCCACGCTGCAGAGCGTCCCCATGAAAGGGCGTGAATCCACGGCAGAGCCGCGCATGGGATCCCAGCGCCTGAGGCAGGACCTCCGCTCGTCGTCGGGGCCCACGGAGGCGACCACCCCGCCGTCGAGGCTGAGGCTGACGCCGGCCACGGGGCCGGGGTGCGCCTTGATGGTCCTCTTGTTCCTGCCGCTCTCCAGGCTCCAGGTCCTGAGCGTCCCGTCGTCGCTGGCCGAGACGGCGTGACCGCCGTCCGGCAGGATGAGCACCTGGCTGACCCTGGCGGCATGGCCCACGAGGGTCTTGACGCAGTGGCCGGAGATCAGGTCCCAGACCTTGAGGCTCCCGTCCGCGCTCCCCGAGACCACCGCCATCCCGTCCGGCAGGAAGGCCGCCGCGCTCGCGGGGCCGGCGTGCCCCTGGAGGGAGTGGAGACGCTTGCCGGTCTTGAGGTCCCAGACCCGGACCACCCCGTCCTCGTGGCCGGAGACCGCGCGGCCTCCGTCCGCGGAGACCGCGACCGACAGGCTGCCCTCGGAACCCTCGAGGAACGCCTTCTGCCATCCCCCGCGGAACCCGTGGCTGGCGCCCTTGGACGCGAGGGTCTCCTGGAGGTCCAGGGCCTGGCTGTCCCGCTGATACCCCTTGACGCTCCTGGCTTTCATGAGCGTCTTGTAGGCCTGGCCTGCCTCCCCGGCGTCAGCCTCCTTCCTGGCCCGGGTCAGGAGGACCTGGAAGCTCGCCTCCTCTACCCGCGCGCCCTCGGCCCCCATGGGCAAGGTGACGAAGAGCTCCAGGGGCGGGGTCGCTCCGCCGGACTTGGCCTTTTCGAGCGCTTTGCGCGCCAGCGGGTTGTGCGAGAGCCGCTCCGCCTCCTTGAGGTCCTTGAGCGCGGCCTCCTGGCCGCCCTCGGCTAGGCGGACGAGGCCGAGCAGGAAGGCCGGGACCCATTCCTTGGGCCGGGAGCGCCTGCACACCTCGAGCCGGCCGCGAAGCTCCTTGGCCGTGGTCTTCCCCTCCCGAAGGAGCACCACTCCCTGGTTGTAGACCCCGGCCGGGTGGGTCGGGTCCTGCTTGAGCGCCCGGCCGAAGAGCTTGGCCGCCTCGTCGGTGCGTCCCAGGTCGGCCAGGGACACGCCTTGATTGCTCAGGGCGTCGGCCAGGAGCGGCGTCTCCTTGACCGGCTCGCGCGGATAGGGGGTCTTATAGAGCGCCGCGTACTCCGCCTCGAGACGCTCCCTCAGTACGCTGAACCGCGACTCGCGCTTCTTGGGTTCCGGCGTCAGGCACGAGTCCAGCACGGCCCGGATGCCGGGCGGCGCGTCCTCCCGGAACTTGAAGGCCCAGCCGCTCTCGAGCATGCGGCAGTAGAAGGCGTCCGGGGGCTCGCCGTCGGCCATGGCGAAGGGGCGGTTGCCGCACATGAGCTCGAAGAGGATGACCCCGAAGGCCCAGGCGTCCGCGGCCGCGCCAGCGGAGCCCGCCCGGTACCACTGCTCGGGAGCCATGTACTCGGGCGTGCCCAGGCGCCCGGTCATGGTCGCTTCCCGGGCCCTGGCGACCTTGTCCCCGGCCGCGGGCTCGGAACCGTCGTCCGGGACCTCGTCCGCGTCGCCCCACTTGGCCAGGCCGAAGTCCGTCACTTTCAGGGTCCCGCCCGGGGTCATGAGGCAGTTGCCGGGCTTGAGGTCCCGGTGCACCAGGCCCGCGCCGTGGCTGCGCTCCATGGCGCGGCTGATCTGGATAGCGATGTCCAGCGCGCTGCGGGCGTCGACGATCCTGCGCGCCTCGAGCCACTCCTTGAGGCTGCCGCCCTCGAGACACTCGATGAAGATGCGGGGGAGCCCGCCCACGAGCCGGACGAAGTAGCAGGTCACGATGTGCGGGTGCAGGCCCAGTCCCACCCAGGTGTTGGCCTCGTGCACGAAGCGCTCCATGGCCTTACGGCTCGACACCTTGTCCTCGCGCGGAGATTTCACCGCCACGTCGATATGCCAGCCGAGATGCCGCACCTTGTGCACCGAGCCGAACCCGCCCTCTCCCAGCACGGACTCCACCTCGTAGAGTTCGTCGACGACCTCGCCGACCCTCCACCCCGAGACCCGGACGCCGGGAGGGCCGGCGACGTCTCCCAGGGTGAGGGTGCCCTGGCCGTCGGCGGCCGGACCCGCCATGGTCAGCGTCTCAGGTGGCGGCGCGGGGCGGGACTTGAGGTCCGCTGCGCGGCGGCGCGCGCCCGGAGCATAGCCGGAGGTCGCGGCGGACGGGGCAGAGAGGAACTCCTCGTACGCGGCCAGGGCGGGACCGGTCTTGCCCTGGCGGTCCAGGCAGAGCGCCAGATGGT
The DNA here is from genome assembly GCA_016218545.1 of Elusimicrobiota bacterium. Classification (GTDB taxonomy): domain Bacteria; phylum Elusimicrobiota; class Elusimicrobia; order UBA1565; family UBA9628; genus JACQWX01. The sequence goes on along the minus strand of JACRDQ010000008.1, from coordinate 31,423 downwards.
AGAGGGACGAGCCGTGGCCCGGCTCGGCTTCGAGGGCGGACCGGAACGCCGCCAGCGCCTCGTCGAGCCGGTCGAGCTTGGCCAGGCTGCGGCCTAATCCGCAGAGGGCGTCCACCGAGCCGGGGAGACGGCGGGCGGCCTCGCGGTATTCCCGCTCAGCCTCGCCCCAATGCCCGGCCTCGTAAGCCCTGTCGGCCAGGCGGAGGCGCTCCTGGCCCCGGCTGGCGTCGGAAGGATCCGCCATCCCCCACATATTAACATAGTCGTGCTGGGGTCAGTCTTCAACTTATTCAACTTATTCGAACGGGAACAAGTCGAAGACCGACCCCATTCTGTAACAATGCTCTGGCAGACTATTCTAGTCTTGACAGATATATCAGGCCCTGTTATACTTCACGCGCTCGCGCGTATACGCGCGAACAGCGTCACGCCGGGGACGCTGGCTATTCCCATTACGTGACCGCATTCATCCGGCTCCTATTGATCGTCTTCTTTTCCGCGTCCGCGGAAAGGGCGCACGCTCAATTCTCCCTCCCCTACGATCCGGACTTCGCGGCTGAGGCGCCCGCTCCGCAGAAGCCGGTCCCGCCGCAGCCCGCCCCGGCCGTCGGGACCGAGGCTCCGGCAGCCCCCGCGCCCGTGTTCGTGCCCGCGGGGACCGGGGCCCTCCTCCTCCTGGACCGGCCCGAACCGAGCAAGGTCTTCGAGCTTCCCCCGGCGCAGGCCCCCGCCGAGCCCGGGGACTTCTCCGATTTCACCGAGCGCCTCAAGGCCATCGAGTTCTCGCAGGACCGCTGGAACAAGGCGCGCAAGGACATCGAGGAGGGCAAGGCGCCGGTCGAGGCCCCGGTCCTGCCGGCCGGCGACGCCCCTGGCGATGAGGTGGCCGTCGCCACCGCCGCCGCCCACAAGCCCCCGCCCCCCGAGGTGGAGCTCCCGACCTACGGCACGAGCCTCTCGGTCACGGGACGCAAGGTCATCTCCTTCCAGTACTCGCAGAAGCGCTACCTCAACGAGCAGAAGACGACCAATCGGCCTTTGACCGCTGGGATGCTCGACATCGACCAGCAGCTCCAGCTGCGGATGCAGGGCAAGGTCGGGCCCAAGATCACGGTCAACGTGGACTACGACGACACCAAGACCAACAAGCAGGACATCTCGGTCGTCTACCAGGGCGACCCCAACGAGGTGGTGCAGAACGTCTCCTTCGGCGACATCGACCTCTCCCTGCCTTCCACGGAATTCGTCCAGTACAACAAGCAGCTCTTCGGCATCCGCGCGGACGTCAAGTACAAGGGCCTGCAGGCCGCCGTCATCGGAAGCCGCACCAAGGGGCAGACCAAGTTCCGCCAGTTCTACGGCAACAGCCAGTTCACCTCCGCGGACATCTCCGACGCGAACTACGTCCGACGGCAGTACTACGACGTCTCCTTCTCCTCGCCCGTGCGCCTGCCCATCCAGGCCGGCTCCGAGCGGATCTACCTCGCCCAGCAGGCCGTGGGCCAGCAGATCAACTTGAACGACGTCGAGCTCATCGTGGACGACCTGGGCGTGCCCACCTCCAGCTTCACGGGACGCTTCTCCCTCCTGGCCGCCGGGGTCGACTACTCCATCGACTATACCAAGGGCATCCTCTCCTTCAGGTCCCAGCTCCAGCCCCAGCACGTGGTGGCGGTCGATTACGTCGACGCCGCGGGGCGGTCCATCACCGTCCAATCCACCTGGACGGTCAGCGGCGGCTCGGGACGGCTCAAGCTCGTCAAGACGGCCTCGGACCTCCCCATCGTGGTCTCGACCGAGACGGGCTACAACCGGGAGCTCAAGACCTTCTACTCCATCGGACAGAACCAGATCGTGCGCGACGACGGCCGGGGGAACTTCGTGCTCCGCGTCCTCGACCCGACGACCCGCAACGAGGTCGGCTCGACGCTCGTGCCTCAGCAGAAATACCCCGAGACCATCGACGTCGACTTCGAGAACGGGCTCTTCCGCCTGCTCCAGCCCTTCTCCGTGGCCAACGACTCTCCCACGGTGCCCGACCCGGACCTCTACGCCCCCACCCCGGTCTCCAAGAGGGTCTTCAGGGTCGAGTACAGCTATCGCTTCAAGACCTTCTTCCTCGAGCCCACCCTCGTCCCCCAGAGCGAGATCGTGCTCCTCGACCGCGTGAAGCTCGTGCGCAACGTGGACTACTTCATCGACTACGACGCTGGCTTCATCACCTTCTTCAACGAGGACCGCATCCGGCCGGACTCGGAGATCTCGATCTCCTACGAGGTCGCCCCGTTCCTGGGGCTCTCCAACGAGTCCCTGCTGGGGACGCGGGTCTCCTACGACTGGAAGAAGCTCTCCATGGGCTCGACCCTCCTCTACCAGTCGGGGATCAAGTCCCCCACCGTCCCCACCGTGACCGAGCTCGCCCGCAGCCTCGTCACCTATGAGTTCGACGCCAGGCTCAAGGACATCAAGCTCCTCTCCTGGCTGAACATGACCACCGTGGCGGGCGAGTACGCCCAGAGCCGCCACAACCCCAACCTCAACGACTTCGCCCTGATCGACAACATGGAGGGCATCAAGCAGGAGACCTTGGCCCCGACCCTGGACGCCTCCTGGAAGGTCGCTTCCAACCCCTCGGGGGTGCCCAGCGACCCCACGCGCCTGCAGTGGTTCACCGAGGACGTGAAGATGCTCGACATCAACCCGCACGTCGAGGCCGGGTCGGACGAGACCCAGAAGGTGCTGGGCTTCAAGTACGACTTCTCCGACGCCGGCACCCAGGAGGTGTCGATCGTCTATCCCTTCTCGGTCTCGGGCGAGGACTTCTCCCAGAAGAACATCCTCGAGTTCGTCATGCTCGGCGACTTCAGCGCCACCACCGGAGGCAACGAGATCAACTTCCACCTGGGCGGCGTCAACGAGGACGCCGACGGCAACGGGAGGATGGACACGGAGGACGCCAACCGCGACGGCATCCTCCAGGAGACGGAGGACCTCGGCCAGTCCTACGCCCCGGCCGGCAAGCCGAGCGCCGCCTACGGGGCGGGCAACGGGCGCATCGACACCGAGGACCTCGACCAGAACGCGCGCCTCGACTCCCAGGACTTCAGCGGAGACGACTTCGGCTACCTGGGCAGCGTGGCGCTGGGCAACAACACGCTCCACAATGCCACCGACTCCACGGACCACACCTCCATCGACTTCGGCGCGAACAAGTGGCGCACCTTCCAGGTCCCGCTGAACATCTCCACCGCCACGGCCAGCCGCTGGACCTCCATCAAGCACATCAGGATCTCGATCCGGAAGAAAGCCGGCGGCTCCGCGTGCGCGGGCATGGTCTGCGCCATCAAGTTCGCCCGCATCGCCGTGGTGGGCAACACTTGGCTCCGGGGCACCTCCGGCGACCCCTCCAACGGCCAGGGCCAGACGTCCAACATCGAGACCCTCACCGCCACGCCCGTCAACTCCGTGGACAACCCCGACTACCTCCCCATCTTCAACGCCGGCGGCCAGGCCTCCGAGGCCTTCTCGGACCTCTACGGCGACGTTTCGACGCTCCAGAAGCAGACCGGGTCGCGCAACATCACGGAGCAGGCCCTCCAGCTCGAGTTCGTGAACTCGGGGGCCCCCGTCGGCGGCGTGGAGCCCGTGGTCTACACGAAGAGGGTCTTCAGCCGCGCGGTGGACGTCAGCCAGCACCGGTACTTCAACTTCCTCATCTACGGCAACGCGGACCCGAACAACGTCAACGTGTCCGGGAACAAGATCTTCTTCCTGCGCGTCGGCAACGACACCAACTTCTTCGAGGCCCGCGTCCCGATCACCTTCACGGGCTGGCGCAAGATCCAGATCCACCAGGCCGACGACAACGGAGACATGATCGCGGAGGGCTGGCGGGCGACCGCCCCCGACGTCGTCATCCTCTCCAGCGGCGTCCCCAGCCTCCAGCAGGTGGCCCAGGTCATGGCGGGCGTGCGCTCCACGGCCTCCCCGGTCGGGGAGACCAAGCGGGGGCGCATCCACCTCAATGAGATCTACCTCTCCGAGCCCGTCACCAGGGTCGGCACGGCCAAGAAATTCGAGGCCAATTTCGAGATCCCGGGCTGGGCGAGCTTCGGCGCCAAGCACTGGTCCCGCGACCGCAACTTCCAGACCCCCACCTCCGTGGTGACGAACCAGAACCGGCGGGAGGACTCCTCCTATCTCAACTTCAGCCGCCTCCGGTTCTTCCCCATGAACTTCTCCGTGAGCCGCGCGATCACCGAGACCCCCTCCACCGTGAAGACCGGGGACCTCTCCAACACGGTCAACCTCCTCCAGCAGGGGCGGGTCGTCACCTGGAACGGGACCGCCTCGGGCAACTTCGCGCTCGGCGCCTGGCCGAGACTGAGCGTCGGCCACACCCGCGTGCGCACGGAGTACGAGCTGCTCACCCGCGCCGACGACCGCCAGACCTACAACGCCTCGCTGAACTACGGGGTCCCCGTCAACTGGCGCGTCCTGCCCAAGTCCGTGGACGCCAGCTACTCGATGTCGCGCCACGACGTCAGCTTCGAGTCCCTGCTGGCTCGCAGCCTGCCGGGCAACGCCAACACTAGAGAGCTCAGCCAGACCTACATCGGCCGCCTGACCTTCCAGCCCTGGCAGGGGGCCGGGTTCAACCCCAACTACTCGCTCACGCGGGTCATCGAGCGCCGCGCCGACCTCATCACGAGCGGAGAGTCGACCCACGCCTACGCGAAGTCCCTCAACCAGAGCGCGGGCTTCAACTCGAACTGGCGCCTCCTGCGCTGGCTCAACCCGCAGCTCAACTACACCGTCGACATCATCGAGAACAACAACCTGAGCGTGTCGACCTACGTCGTGTTCGGCTCCACCTTCATCTTCGACGTCGGCCAGATCAAGACCGTCAACCGCAACGCCAACGGCTCCCTGAACCTCCCCATCTCCATCGCCGAGATCTTCCAGGGCTCCAAGTTCTTCCGCTCCTTCCACATCACCTCCAGCTACCAGGTCCAGGACGGCGACGTCTGGAACGCCGTCGAGAAAGGCCTGCGCTCCCAGTTCGGCTTCTGGGTCCGCGAGTCCCTCCGGCCCAAGAACCCCGCGGCCCAGCGCGCCAACCAGACCCTGCGCGACACTTTCAACTCCTCCCAGCGCTGGAACCCTATCGAGGCCTACGACCTGCGGGGCCGCTGGTCGGCCTTCAAGACGATCGCCCTGTCCAACAACTACCTCAAGTCCGTCGAGCGCACGGACGTGACCGGCACGGTCTCCAAGCGCGTCTCCACCACGCTCCCGGACATGGTCGCCTCCGTCGGGGAGCTCGAGAAGCTCTGGTTCACCGACCGCTGGATGAGCAGCACCCAGATGAACTTCAAGTACTCCTTCCGCAAGACGGAGGCCGTGGCGACCTCGCTCGAGGACGAGGAGTCCTTCGGGACCGACCTGCGCACCATCGTGCTCAAGAAGTTCGACAGCCTCATCAACTACAACTTCCGCGTGTCGGAGAAGAAGGACCTGCGCATCAACGAGATGGTCCAGCGCGTCTCCCACGAGGACGCGACCGTCCAGGTCACTTTCGACGTCAAGAAGTTCCGCTTCACGCCCAAGATGGACTACACCAACGACGTCACCAAGCTCGGCACGGGCCTGAAGACCCAGGACCTGACCACCCTGACGCCCAGCATGCTCGTCCGGGCGGACCTCGCCCTGCCCAAGGGCCTGAAGCTCCCCGGGGCCGCCAAGCCCCTGATGTTCACCAACCGCATCATCTGGACGACCACCATGTCCATGGCGCAGAAGACCTCGCCCATCACCGTGGCGGACAACTCGCGCCTTTTCACCCTCAACACGAGCGGCGACTACGAGATCGCCAAGAACCTGCGCATGACCATGAACGGCGCCTTCTCGCGCCTCTGGCACAAGTACCTCAAGGAGGAGGAGTTCGTCTCCTACCAGCTGGGCAGCACGCTGACGTTCCAATTCTGAGCGATCCAAGGAGAGCCCATGTCCACCAAGGAATTCCGCATCCCGACCAAAGCCCGCACCGAGTTCGTGGACATCACCGCCGAGCTCCTCGACCACCTGCGCGACATCGGCGCCACCTCGGGTCTCCTGACCGTCTTCGTCCCGCACACCACCGCCGGGGTGACCATCAACGAGAACGCGGACCCAGACGTGACCTCCGACATCTCGGGCTACCTGGACAAGCTCATCCCCCGGGACTCGGGCTTCGCCCACGCCGAGGGCAACTCCGACAGCCACATCAAGAGCTCGCTCTTCTCCCCGTCGCTCACCCTGATCGTGGAGGGCGGCACCCTGCGCCTGGGGACCTGGCAGGCCGTCTACCTGGCGGAGTTCGACGGCCCTCGGACCCGCCAGGTCTGGGTCAAGTACGTGGAGGGCTGAGGAACCGCCCAATTGCTAAACTAACGGCATGAGACCCGCCCTGCTCTCAGCCTGCCTCGCCGGCCTGACCGTCCTCGGGCCCGCGTGGCTGCACGCCGCCCCCAAACAGTCCCTTTCCGTCCAGGCGGAGTCCACCATCGCGGACCTCGTGCGGGACATCCTGACCGGAGGCCCTGGCGAGACCGTGGCCGAGGGCGCGGTGGCCAAGGACCTCGGCCTGCCCTCCGGCTCCAAGGCCAGGTTCCTGGCCTCCCCCCCGTCGAAAGCCGTGGACAACCGCTCTCGACGCGCGCTCGTCTTCATGGAGCCCGGAGGACGGGGCGGCAAACCCATCTGTCTGATCCTCTTCGCAAGGAAGGATGACGCCAAGGGCAAGGCTGTAGAGCGCCTGTGGCTCAGGATCGCTCTCGACGGCAGGCTCGAGAAGGCCCGGCTGGCGCTCGGACCAGTGGAGAAGTCCTCCCCACCCAGGTTCCTCGACACAGGCTCCAAGGCTGTCCTCGAACTGCGCCAACGCGAGCTCGATTTCTGGCTCAAGGGCGCGAGCGTCAAGCGACGGCTCTAGGCTCCTAGTTATTACTCAGTAAACACCATCACTTTTCCAGCGTAACACCCCGGTTACGCGATGTTACCCGGCCGTGTATTTACGGAACTTGGTCCTGCTGTTAGACTAGGAGAAATCATGGCGACCGGGGTCCGAACCAGGGCGGCACTCCTCGTTGCGATCGCAAGCTTTTCCATTCTTCCCCAGGCCCGCGCCTCATCCATCCTGGACATCCCCACAGGAGCTAGGCCAGCGGCCCTCGGAGCCTATACCGCGGTGTCCGGGGACCTGCATTCACTTTACTGGAACCCCGGGGGCCTTTCCTTCATCACCAGGCCGGAGATCGGCTTCACCCACACGGAGCTCTACGGGGAAGCCCGCCTTGAGACCCTCGGCTATGCCCACCCGACCGGGTTCGGCACCTTCGGGCTTTCCGTGAACTACCTAGGCCAAGGCGACATCGAGCGCCGAGACCGGAGCGGCGTCAGGTCCGGGGACTACTCGGCCTCGGACCGGCTCTTCATCGCGGGCTACGGCGTGCGGGCCGGCAGGTTCGGCTTGGGCTTCAACGCCAAGTTCATCCAGCAGCAGATCGCTGAGACCACGGCCTCGGGCTTTGCCGCGGACCTTGGCGCTTCCTATAAGCACGACAGCCGGGTGCGCCTGGGCGTCGCCCTGCTCAACGTCGGGCCGGAGATGCGCTGGCAGAGCGGGGACTCCCAACTCCCGCTCACCCTGAACGCCGGAGCCGCCGTGAGCGTCATCCCCCGCTTCATGCTCTCCGCGGACGTCAGGCACCGCTTCTTCGACAAGAAGTTCGGCCTCGGCCTCGGCGGCGAGGCCGAGGTCTACCACGGGTTCCTCCTGCGCGCCAGCTACCTCGCTGCCAACGGTAGCATGGCCGCGGGATCGAGCGTCCCGGCCCTGGCGCGCTTCAACGCCGGCTTCGGGTTGCGGCTGCGGGAGTATGCCGTGGACTACTCATTCGCTCCGGCAGGGAACATCGGCAACACCCAGAGGCTCAGCCTGGGGTACAGGTTCTAGGAGGCTCGACCATGGCGATGCGGACGGTCCTCGGGCTCGCGGTCCTGGCATGGATGTGCGCGGGCTGGGCCTGGGCCGGCCAGCCGGCCCGGGGCTCGGCCGAGGAGAAAGCAGCGTTCGAGCGCCACGCCCTGGCCTCGGATCAGCTGGCCAAGACCCAGCCGGCGGCCAAAGGCCCCGCTGACAACGGGGAGATCACCGAGACCCTTGCTCCGGGCGAACGGCCTTCCTTGCGCTTCATGAACAAGGGCGGCAAGATGAAGACCCAATCCGCGCCGTCGGCGCCGACCGCGCCGGTCGCGGCCCCCAGCCTGGTCAACAAAGACGTCCAGCCGCCTTCGGATTTCGCCCTGGACTACGACCTCCCCGCGGATACGGACGTGACCATCTCGATCGTCGGCCCCGATGGGGTCCCGGCGGCGGAGTTCAACGCGGCCGCGGGCCAGCCAGGCGGGCTCAAGGGCAAGAACCACGTCATCGCGTGGGACGGCCGCGACCGACTCGGCCGCGAGGCTCCCGGGGGGCCCTACCAGGCCCTCGTCGTCGTCCAGCCCGGCCCCGGCGCTCCTCCTGAGTCCGCCGGGGTCAGGATCATCCCCCTCTTCAAGGGTCCGCGATGAGGATCTCCCTTCCCGTCTCCCTGCTCTTGGGCCTGGCAGCCTCCGCGTGGGCCGAGCCCTCGGTCGAGCGGACCTTCATCTTGAGCGCCTCCCCCTTCGGCATCTCCGCCCCCTCGGCCGCTGCGGCCGACCCGGTCCGGCACGAGGTCTGGGTCGCGGGCGACTACTCCAACAGCCTGGTGGTCGTAGACGCCGCCTCCCGCAAGCCCGTTGCCGAGATGACCGGCATCACGAACCCCTCGTCTTTGGCCTTCGACGGGGTCCGGGGACTCGTGTTCGTGATCGGCCAGAACACCCTCCATGTGGTCGACGCCGCCTCGCGGACCAAGAAGGCCGCCTTCAGTCTCGGCTCGCTGTATCCCCGGCTCGTGGCTGCGGACGAGGCCGCGGGCGAGGCCATCGTGCTCGGCACCCAGTACGGCCTCGCCTACGTGTCGAGCCAGGACCACGTCCGCCGCATCAACGCCGCTAACGGGATCCTCAAGGCGTCGGCCGCCTTCCCGCCGGGAAACACGGTCGGCAGCCTCGCCCAGAGCCCTTCGCGGATCTTCGCTGCGGTCTACCGGACCGCCGATCACCAGGCCGAGCTTTGGGTCCTGGACAAGGCGAGCATGACCGTGCTCCAGAAGACCCCGCTGGGCCAGTCCTGGCCGGCCGAGATCGTCTCGGACCCGGCCGCCGGGAGGGTCTATGTCGGGACCTACGGCCTCGTGACGAGATTCAAGACCGACGCCTCCGGCCTCCTCGTCAAGGACGGCACCATCGCGGTCTCCGGCTACCTCTGGAAACTTGCGCTCGACCCCGCCTCCGGCCGCCTCTACGCGCTCGACACCTATGGCGATAAGTTCAAGATCATCGACCTCAACGCGGGCAAGCTCCTCAAGACCCTTCCCACCGGCCGCCGGCCCTCGGCCGTGGCCCTGGACGCGGGGCTCGGGCTCGCCTTCACGGCCAACCAGGTTTCCAACGACCTCTCCCCCTTCGACCTGAAGACCGACGCCGGCCTGGCCAGGGTGGACCTCGCGCGCCTGCTTCCCAAGACCATGGCCCTGATCCCGGGCACCGACCGGATCATGATCGGCTGCGGCATGACGAGCGCGCTCACGGAGTGGAACAAGCGCACCTTCGTCCTGGAGAGGATCATCCCGGACCCGTTCGAGACCCCGACCGACCTCGCGCCCTTCCCCGGCCTGGGGAAAACCTTCGTGCTCTCCGGACCCGAGTCGAACGGCTCCTTGAGCAAACTGATGACGGCCGGCGGCGTGAAGTATCAGGCGCCGTTCACGGCCTACAGCCTCACCAACATCGAGGCCTATCCGGAAGCCAACCAACTCCTCGCCACGCAACTGCAGGCCGTCGGCATCCCCGGGAGCAGCCTCCGCACGTTCGACGCCGCGGCCGAGGTACCGCTCGGCGCCGCGGTCGTGGGCACGGCCGAGGACTACCCGCGGGCCGTGGCGGTGAACAACGCGACCGGCAAGGCCTACGTGGCCCTCTACGGCAGCCATCAGGTGGCGGTGGTCGAAACGGCGACCGCCAGGGTCCTCAAGAAGATCCCCGTGGGTTTCTACCCCCTCTCGGTGGCGGCCAACCCCAACCTCAACCGGGTCTACGTGGCCAACTACGGCTCGGACTCGGTTTCCGTCATCGACGGGGCGGCTGACGCCGTGATCGCGAACGTCCCGGTCGGGTCCAAGCCCAGGGCCGTGGCGGTCAAGCGCAGGGGAGGCCGGGTCTACGTCGCCAATTCCGGGACCAAGACCATCACGGTGCTCGACGGCCGGACCCTCGCGGTCGTCGCGACCCTGGCTTCGGGCGGCACGCCCGAGAGCATGGTGGTCGACGAGGCCGAGGACCGCGTCTTCATCGCCAACCAGGCCGACGCCTCGGTCACGGTCCTGGCGGACCCGGCCGGGCCCGGCTCCCAGCCGCCGACCATCGCGCACGCGCCGATCGTCGGGACCTTCCCGGAAGGGACGGACATCGCGGTGGAAGCACAGGTCACGGACGACGCCGGCACTCCGGTCGTGACCCTCACCTACTGGGAGCCCGGCTCCGCCGTCTACCACACCGTGCCCATGCACCTCGTCGCAGGCGCCGCCTTCAAGGCGGTCATCCCCGCGACGTTCCTCACTTCGCTCAAGGGCGACCGGGTCTCCTACTTCATCGACGCCTCGGACGCGGAGGGCAACGGCCCTCCCCTGGGCCAGGGCATGGGCGCTCCGGCCAGCCCCAACCAGTTCTCCGTGAGCAAGGGCCTGAGCCTGCTCTGGACGCAGAAGTTCGGCCGCATCTCCGGAGGCTTCTACCGCATGGTGCCCGGCCCCTCGGCCGCCATCGGCGACATCCGGCCCGACCTGCCGGGCCTGGAGATCGCCACAGGCAACGAGGAGTACTGGCCCATCACCGGGACCCCGAACGTGCAGGGACGGTGGTTCCTGTTCGGGTCGCAGGGCAGCGTCGTCTTCTGGAAGAACACGGAGAACGACGAGGCCCACTCCTCGGTCAACCTCTTCGACCTCAACGGAGACGGCGTCCCCGAGATGCTCGGCGGCACGACCTCGGGCCGGGAGCTGCAGGCCTGGGACGGCCAGGGCCGCTGGATCTGGCGCCACTTGCTCGACGGACACCACCTGTCGACCCCGGCCGTCGACATCCTGGAGCCGGGGACCGACCCCATGGTCTACGGAGGCAGCTTCGACAACTACTTCCGGTGCGTCAACGGCCGCACCGGCCTCCTCGCCTGGAAGTTCAAGGCCGAGACCTGGATCTGGACCTCCCCGGCGGTCGGAGACCTCGACGGCGACGGCCGCAAGGAGGTCGCGTTCGGCACGGACCAGCTGACCATCGGGAGGCCGAACTTCTACGTGCTCGACGCGGCCAGCGGCACCGTGCGCTGGACCGCGTCCCTCGGCGGGCACATGCGCGCCTCAGCGGCCCTCTGGGACACGGACGGCGACGGCGTCCTCGAGGTCCTGGTCGGGGCCCCGGACGGCGTGTTCCGCGCCCTCGACGGCAAGACCGGGGCGCCGCACTGGACCTTCAAGACGGGCGGCGAGATCGTCTCCTCGGCCGCTATCGGCGACACCGACGGCGACGGGAAGCTGGAGATCGTCTTCGGCTCCTCGGATGGCAAGCTCTACGCCCTCACGCCGGACGGCCGCGTCAAGTGGACGGCGGACCTCGGAAGCCCGGTGCTCGGCTCTCCAGCCTTGGCCCGCAGGAGGCCCGGGGCCGGACTCGACGTCTACGTCACGGCCGCGGCCGGGAACCTCTTCATCCTCTCCGGCGCCGACGGCAGGATCCTCTCGGGCTTCGGCACGGGCGCGGGCGTGGTCTCCTCGCCCGTGGTCGGCGACGTGGACGGGGACGGCAAGCTCGAGGTCTTCTTCCAGGACCGCGCGGCAGAGAACACCGGGGACATGGCCGGCGACCTGTTCTACGCCCTGCGCGACCTCGGCTCCCAGGTGCCGGCCTTCGCGCGCGAGTGGCCCGTCTTCAGGTGCAACGCGGCGCACACCGGCTTCTGCCACCCGGCCGCCGCGCCCCAACCCGCGCCCAGCCCCGACCCCCTGCCGGCCCCCGCTCCCGCGCCAGAACCGACTCCCGCGCCGGCGCCCGCCCCCGAGCCGGCGCCGACGCCGGTGCCTGACCCTGCGCCGGCACCCACGCCCGAGCCCGAACCCGCTCCCGCGCCTGAGCCGCCGGCTGACGACGGGTGCACGGACACCTCGGCCATCCTCAAACTGCCCAAGGACGGCAAGAAGATCTGGGGCAACGCCGTCACCACCATGGCCGAGGCGGCCTGCGCCAAGGCGCAGTTCTCGAAGGTCGTCTTCCAATACCGGCCCGTGTCCGGCGGGGAGTGGACGGACATCGCCCAGCCCGACGCCAAGAAGCCGTACTCCGTGTACTGGAACGTCAGCGACGGCAACGTCCCTTGGGGCTTCCACCGCGTCCGGGCCGTGGCCTACGACCTCGACGGGAAGGCCGATCCGGACCCGCCTGAGATCACCGTGGAGGTCGGGGACGCCAATGCGGACATCATCGAGGACGGCAATCCCGACGTGGACCCCAACAATCCCCACCGCCTCATCGAGAAGGTGGACGCTTCCACCTCGACCACGATCAGCCTGGCCGACGGCTCCTCCGTGCTCATCCCGCAGGGCGCGGTGCCCGCGGGCGAGAAGATCGAGGTCACCTACCCGAAGCCCGGCGCGGCTCCGGCGCCGAAGTCCCCGTTCGCTCTCCTCAAGCCCGTCGGGGTCTACCTCTCGCTCTCGTTCGCCAACGGGACCGAGAGCTTCTCCAAGCCGCTCGAGGTCTTCATGTCGGCCCCGGACAGCGACGACGACGGCATCGTGGACGGCACCGCCGTCCCGACCAAGGACCTCAAGCCTTACTACTACAACGAGAAGCTCGCGGCCTGGGCGCCTGTGGGCGGAAAGACCAAGGCGCTCTTCGGGGTCTCGGCCGCGGCCCAGGCCGCGGGACTCCCAGGGGTGGGGTTCGCCACGGACCACTTCACCCTCTTCGGCCTGTTCCAGGAGAGCTATCCCACCGCGCCCGCCTCGGACGAGGTCTACTTCTTCCCCAACCCGGCCAAGCCCGGCGAGCCCCCGGTCTTCCACGTGGAGACCCAGGCGCGCAGCGTCGAGATCCGCGTCTACAGCATGGCGGGCCAGCTCCTGCGCACCAAGACCCTCGAAGGCCCCGCGCTGCTGGTGGACGGCAAGTACGCCTTCCGCTACACGCTCGACCCGACCGGGCTGCCCGCAGGCGTCTACATCTACACCGTCTCGGCCCAGAGGAACGGCCAGCCTGACCTGCGCGCCAAGGGGCGCTTCGGGCTGCTCCGCTGACAAAGGGAGGGAACTTTTCAGGTCCTCGTTCGTACATAGGATGTGGGCTTCCCCGCGTCCTGGCGCTCTCTCCTGCTCCACTGGGTCTTCCCCCAGACCTGCTGCTCCTGCAAGGAAGACCTGAGGCCGGGCCGTCCCAATCCCCTCTGCCGGACCTGCCTGAGGGAATTGCGTCCAGCCGAGCCGCCTTGGTGCCGCAGGTGCGGGGACCGCATCAAGGGGGACCACGACCTCTGCCAGGCCTGCGCCAAGAGGACGTTCTCCTGCGGGGTCATCAGGCCCGCCTTCTTCTATGGAGGAACAGCCTCCACCCTGGTGCACGGGTTCAAGTACCGGGGCAGGCTCGACGCGGCCGCGTTCTGCGGCAGGATGATGGCCCTGGCCCTGCCGCAGTTCCCTGAGCTCGCCGGCTTCGACTGCCTGGCGCCCGTGCCCCTGCACCCCTCAAGGATGAGGGAGCGCGGCTACAACCAGGCCCTGCTGCTGGCGCGGGAGATCGCGGAGGTCTGGCGCAAGCCCGTGCGCGAGCCGCTGAGCCGCTCACGCGCCACCAAGCCGCAGTGGGGCCTGGGCCGCGGCGAGCGGGGCAGGAACGTGTCCGGCGGCATCCGAGCCGAGCCGGGCTCGGCCAAGGGGCTGGCGGTCCTGCTCGTCGACGACGTCTGCACCACGGGGGCGACCCTGGAGGAGTGCGCCGGGGCCCTGCGAGAAGCGGGAGCGGAGTCGGTGAGCGCGTTCGTCTTCGCCCGGCAGGCCCTTACTTGAGCCCGAGGAGCTTCTTCCACCAGGGAAGCTGGTCCGGCACGGTCTTCTCGGCCCCGGCCGGTTTGGCCCCGCCTTCCTCGGCCGGACCGGCCCACAGGGGCAGGGCGATGTAGAAGGTCGAGCCCTTGCCCTCCTGGCTCTCGAGCCAGAGGCGGCCGTTCTGCATGTGGGTGATGGCTTTGGCGATGGCCAGACCCAGGCCCGTGCCGCCCCGGACCTCTCCAGTCGCGATCTGGATGAACTTCTCGAAGATGCGCTTGTGCTCGGAGGCCGGGATGCCGGGCCCGGTGTCGGCCACGGTCAGCTCGATGATCTTCTCGCCGTCCTTGGGCCTGAAGACCTTCACGGTCACCCGGCCCTTGGCAGGCGTGAACTTGATGGCGTTGGACAACAGGTTGACGAGCACCTGGACGGTCCGGTGGCTGTCGGCCATGATGGGCGGCAGGTCGGGCTCGGCGTCAAGGGAGAGGTCGATGCCCTTGCGCTGCGCCCAGGGCCGCAGTCCGTCGACGGCCTCCCGCGCGATGCGCTCCGCGTCGGACTTCTTGACGTTGACGCGCATCTCGCCGGCCTCGATCTTGGAGAAGTCGAGGATGTCGTTGATGAGCCGCTCGAGGCGGTCGGTGTTGTGCAGCGCCGAGCCCATGATGCGGGTCTCCTCGTCGCTGACGCGCCCCCGGAACTCCTCGTTGAGGATGTCGAGCGCGGCCCGGATCGCCGTCAGGGGGGCCCGGAGCTCGTGCGTCACGTGCGCCACGAACTCCCGCTGCATGCGCTCGAGCTCGCGCAGCTTGGCCGTGTCGTGGAGGCTCGACACGATGCCGACGATGTTGCCGGCCTCGTTCTGGACCACCGCGGCGGCGGCCTTCATGGTCTTCTTGGCCTCGTCGGCGCCCACGGACTCCACGCCCTGCTTGATGGCGCGGTCGGCGGGGGTGGCGATCTCCTGCGCCAGGGTGACGAGGTGCTCCGCGCCGGCCTTGGCCGCGAGGTGCTGGCCCGCGACCTGGGAGAGCGGGGCCGAATAGAGCTGCTCGGCCGCTGGGTTCATCATGAGGATGTTCCCGCCGTCGTCGACGACGATGACGCCGTCGGCGACGTTCTCCATGACGCCCTTGGTCCGGGACGTCTCGTTCTGCAGGGCCGTCTTCTCGCGCACGAGCGGCCGGGTCACCTCGTCGATGCGCCGCTGGATGTCCTCCCGGACGAGGTTCTCGACCTTCTCGTAGACCATCTTCTGCTTTTTGGGGTCGGCGACCGCGTTGCCCACCAGGGCCCGGATGGTCTCCTCGAGGCTCTTCTGCTCGAGGGCCTGGAGCAGGGCCTCCTCGCCCACCTTTGCGTAGACGGCCTCGTTGAGGATGACGTTGACGACGCCCCTCCCTTCGAGGAACTTCTGCGGGTCGCGGCCGGCCTCGGAGTCGGGGCGCGAAGAGGCCAACTCGCAGAAAGCCTTGAGGTCGTCGGGTCCCAGGCCCGACTTGAAGGTGAGGCTGGAGAGCTTGAAGCGCGCGAAGGTCGTCGGGATGGAGGTCGGCAAGGAGTCCACGCCGCAGATGATGCGGCCGTTGACGATGAGCTTGTCGTTGTCGACGCTGAAAGCGAGCTCACCCTGCGGGGTCTCGGAGAGGAGGGACTTGAGCTGCTGTCCGCAGGCCGCGAGCATGGCGGCCACGGCCGGATGGCCGAGCTTGTAGAGGGAGAGCTGGCCCAAGGCCTTCCCGAGGCCCTGGATGGCCTCGAGGCACTTGCGCTCGAACGCCTGCGGGGCTTCGCTCAAAGCCGGTGCACCTTCCCGGCCGGGCCGAGGGACCGCGTGGCGTTGCGGGCGTCGAAGACGGCCGGAGCCAGACGCACCACGCGGCCGTAATCGACCTCCTTGTGGGCGGTGAGGATGACCGCGCAGTCCGAGGAGCGCAGGGCCTTGTCGGTCAGCGGGACCGAGGCCATCCTCCGGCCCCCCACCTGCACCCGGGGAACGAAGGGGTCGTGGTAGGTGACGGCGGCCTTGCGCTTGAGGAGCAGATCCATCACGTCGAGGGAGGGCGACTCCCGGTAGTCGGAGATGCCGGGCTTGTAGGCCACGCCCAGGACGAGGATGCGGCTGCCGTGGAGGGCCTTCCTGCCCTCGTTGAGGACGTCGGCGATGCGAGAGACGACGTACTCCGGCATGCCCTGATTGATGTTGGTGGAGAGCTCGATGAAGCGGGGGACGTAGTTGAGCATCTTCATCTTCCAGCTCAGGAGCTGGGGGTCCTTGGGGATGCAGTGTCCCCCGATGCCGGGCCCCGGGTAGAAGGGCATGAAGCCGAAGGGCTTGGTCGCGGCCGCTCCGATGACCTCCCAGACGTCGAGGTTCAGGTGGCGGCAGACCTGCGCCATCTCGTTGACCAGCGCGATGTTGACCGCGCGGAACGAGTTCTCCAGGAGCTTGACGGTCTCGGCCGCGCGCGTGCTCGATACGGGGACCACGGTCTCGATGATCTGGCCGTAGACCTCCGTGGCGAGCCTCGTGGACACCGGGTCCACGCCGCCCACGACCTTCGGGGTGTTGGAGATGCCGTAGACGTGGTTGCCGGGGTCCACCCGCTCCGGCGAAAAAGCGAGGAAGAAATCCCGCCCGAGCTTGCCCGCCTTCTCGAGCAGGGGGAGCACGATCTCGTCGGTCGTCCCCGGGAAGGTGGTGCTCTCCAGGATGACGAGCTGGCCCTTGCGCGGATGCTCGACGATCTTCGAGACCGCCGCGATGATGTTGCCGATGTCCGGCTCCTTGGACTTGCGCAGGGGCGTCTGCACGCAGATGAAGAGGACGTCATGGTCCGAGAGGCCCTCGAAGCGGACGCTGGCCCCGAAGAGGCCGTCCTTGCGGTGCCGGGCGAGCTCGTCCGAGGAGACGTCCAGGACGTACGACCGTCCGGCCATGAGCTCGGCTACGCGTTCCTTGCTGATGTCGAAAGCGGTGACCCGGAAGCCTTTCCGGCAGAACTCCATGGCCAACGGCAGGCCGACGTAGCCGGCCCCGACGACCCCGATCCTCGCCGATTTGTCCTTGAGGGCCTTAGAGAGGTTCATAGTTTCCCTCCCACGCCCTCGGGATCAACCATCCCCTCGCCATGCTCAGTCATCGGCTCATTATAGCATCTTGAACCTCCGCCTTCCTTTTGCGAGAATCTAGCGCCATCATGACGAGAGAATCCCGTTCCTCCAACGAATCGCGCCATCCCAAGACCCCGGCCCCGCGCCATAACGTCTGCGTGGTGGGGACCGGCTACGTCGGCCTCGTGACCGGGGCCTGCCTCTCCGAGCTGGGACACCGCGTCGTCTGCGTCGATTCGGACCCGAGGAAGATCGCCGTGCTCAAGGCCGGGAGGATCCCCATCTACGAGCCCGGCCTTTCCGAGCTCGTCCGCCGCTCCAGGAAGGCCGGCCGCCTGCACTTCACGGGCTCCATCAAGGAGGGCCTGCGGCACGGCGGCAAGCGCGCCGACGTGGTCTTCATCGCGGTCGGGACCCCCCCGCGGCCGGACGGCTCCGCGGACCTCTCCGCGGTCGAGGCGGTCGCGGCCGAGGTGGCGCGCCACATGACGGACTACACGGTCATCGTGGACAAGTCCACGGTCCCCGTCGAGACGGGCGAGTGGGTCAAGCGCACGGTCTCCCGGATCAACAAGAGGGGCGTCCCCTACGACGTCGTCTCCAACCCCGAGTTCCTGGCCGAGGGGACCGCGGTGAAGGACTTCCTCTGCCCGGACCGCGTCGTCTTCGGCGTGACCTCCCCCCGCGCCGAGAAGGCCATGCGCGAGATCTACGCCGGCATCGACGCCCCCTTCCTCGTCACGGACGTCAAGAGCGCCGAGCTCATCAAGCACGCCTCCAACTCCTTCCTGGCCACCAAGATCTCCTTCATCAACGCGGTCGCGCACCTCTGCGAGAAGGTCGGGGCGGACATCGAGCTCGTGGCCAAGGGCATGGGCCTCGACAAGCGCATCGGGCCGCAGTTCCTGCGCGCGGGCGTGGGCTTCGGGGGCTTCTGCTTCCCCAAGGACCTCGAGGCTTTCTACTGGATCAGCCGCCAGAAAGGCTACGATTTCACGATGCTCAAGGACGTCAAGGAGGTCAACGAGCTCCAGAAAGGCTGGGTCATGCGCAAGGTCGAGGAGAACCTCTGGAACCTAGAGGGCAAGACCGTGGGCCTGCTGGGCCTGGCCTTCAAGCCGAACACCGACGACATGCGCTTCGCCCCCAGCATCGACATCGTCAAGGCCCTCCTGGCCCGCGGGGTGAAGGTGAAGGCGTGCGACCCCGTGGCGCTCGAGCGCGCCCGGGAGCTCCCGGAGATGAAGCGCGTCAAGTTCTGCAAGGACGCCTACGAGGTCGCCAAGGGGGCCGACGCCCTGGCGCTCGTGACCGAATGGCCCGCGTTCGCCAAGCTCGATTTCAAGAAGATCTACCGGCTGATGAGCAACCAGCTCATCCTCGACGGCAGGAACCTGTACGATCCCGCGGCCCTGCGCGGCGCGGGTTTCACGTACTGCGGAGTCGGACGACATTGAGGATCCTGATAACGGGCGGGGCGGGGTTCCTGGGCAGCCACCTGGCCGAGCATTTCCTGGGCCAGGGCCACGAGGTCATCGTCCTCGACAACTTCATCACCGGGACCATCGAGAACATCAAGGGGCTCCTGAACCACCCGGACTTCACCTTCAAGAAGCAGGACGTCACCGACTACATCGAGGTGTCGGGCCGCCTCGACGCGGTCTTCCACTTCGCCAGCCCGGCGAGCCCCGTGGACTACGCGCAGTACCCCATCCAGACCCTCAAGGCCGGCGCCCTGGGCACGCACAAGACCCTGGGCCTGGCCAAGGACAAGAAGGCGGCCTACGTCCTGGCCTCGACCTCCGAGGTCTACGGCGACCCCCTCGTCTCCCCCCAGCCCGAGTCCTACTGGGGCAACGTCAACCCCATCGGGCCGCGGGGCGTCTACGACGAGGCCAAGAGGTTCGCCGAGGCCATGGCCATGGCCTACCACCGCACCCACCGCGTCAAGGTGCACATCGCCAGGATCTTCAACACCTACGGCCCCAGGATGCGCAAGAACGACGGCCGCGCCGTGCCGAACTTCATCACCCAGGCCATCGCGAACAAGCCCATCACGGTCTACGGCCGCGGCCGGCAGACCCGGAGCCTGTGCTTCGTCACGGACCTCGTGCGGGGGCTCGACAAGCTGCTGCACTCCTCCATCCATACCCCGGTCAACATCGGCAATCCCGACGAGCACACCATCCTCGAGCTCGCCCGGCTCATCAAGCGCTTGACCGGCTCGAAGTCGCGCATCGTCTTCAACCCTCTGCCCGTGGACGACCCCAAGGTGCGGCGGCCCGACATCCGTCTGGCGGTCCGCCAACTCCGCTGGAAGCCCGCCATCCCCCTCGAGGACGGGCTCAAGCGCACCATCGAGTACTTCCGCAACTGATCGATGGGGTCGGTCTTATCTGTCGTGGTGCCCTGTCTCAACGAGGAACGGAACGTCTCCCGCTTCGAGACCGCCCTCGTCAAGCCGCTGGAGGACCTGGGCGTCCCCTTCGAGCTCGTCTTCGTCGACGACGGCTCCCGCGACGGGACTTTCCGTTTCCTGAGCCGGCTCGTCGACCGCCACCGCAACGTCCGGGTCGTGCGCCACCCCTCCAACCTCGGCCTCGGGATGGCCCTGCGCACGGGATTCGCATCCTGCGGGGGAGACTGGATCGCGACCCTGGACGCGGACCTCACCTTCCGCCCCTCGCAGCTGCGCAACCTCCTGCGCCGCCAGCGCGAGACCGGCGCGGACCTGGTCTCGGGCTCCCCCTTCCTCCGGCCGAAGGGGCTCAACCAGGCGAGCTGGTACCGGAGGCTGCCCAGCGCCGCGGCCAACCAGCTCTACCGCCGGGTCCTCGGAGGGGCCTTCACCTCCTACACGCCCATCCTCAGGCTCTACCGGGCCTCGGCCCTGAAGTCCCTCCCCCTCAAAAGCCGCGGCTTCGAGATCAACGCCGAGATCGCGGCGCGGTTCATGCTGACGGGCCTCAAGATCGCGGAGACCCCGGCGCTCCTCACGACCCGCAGGCACGGCGTCTCGAAGCTCAGCCCCCTGAAGGAGACGGCGCGCCATTTCCTGCTCCTCGCCAAGCTCGTCCGGGAGCGCGGCCGCCTGAGCCTGGCCGGCTTCTCCCGGACGAAGAAAGGCCGCCGCGCCTGAGCAGGCGCGGCGGCCTCTTCCCCTCGCGGCGTCAGACCTTCAACGTGTCCTGGATGAGCTTCTCCATCTTCTCGCGGGAGGTCTTCTGGGACTGGGTCTTCTTCTGGCTGTCCCGGATCTCCTCGAGCATGGACTCGAGCACCAGCCCCGCCACCTTGTCCATGGTCTTGCCCATGGTGGCCTTGATCTTGGCCTTGAAGATCTCGACCTGCACCTCGTGGTAGGCCTCATGGAAGGCGTCCTTCCACATTCCCGCGACGTCAAAGCCCTCGTCGCCGGGCTCGCAGCAGCAGGCCTCGGGATCCGGGGTCCGGACGCCGCCGCGCCTGCGCCCCAGCTTGGCCTCGACGCAATCGTAGCAATCGCACTCCTCTTGATGCATCCTGTCGTCGCACATAGATCCTCCCTGCGGAAATCCGCGCCCCTTTCATCTTACCATAGCGGCGCCAGTTTATTACAATGGGACCATGCTCCAGCTGAGACCGAATGGTCCGGACCTGTGGGACAGCCTCCTCCCCGAGGAGGCGCGCAGCCTTCCCGAAGACCTCGCGCATGTCGACGGACTCCTGCGCGACACACGCTTCATGGCGCCCTTCGCGCGCCGCTTCGACGAGCGCACGGGACGGCCGGGCGTGCCCGTGGCGACGTACCTGCGGCTCATGTATCTCAGGCGCAGGCACCGGCTCAGCTACGACGCCCTCGCCCAGGCGGTCTCGGATTCCATCCCTTGGAGGACGTTCTGCGGCATCGGCTGCCAGGACCGGGTTCCGAGCCCGAGCACGCTCTCGGGCCTCACGCAGAAGTACGGGGAGGAGACCCTCCACGAGCTCTACTCCCTGGTGAGCGACGACCTCGAGGAGTGGAGCATCCGCCGCAGGCGCCGCGCCGCGGGCGCGGAGGCTTGCCGGTCCAGCCGGGGCGGCCGTCCGGCGGACGTCTGGACACGCCGCCTGGCCCGCATCCCCGGCCTGGGACCGGCCCTCGGCAGGGTCGTGGACCGCGCCCGGAACGCCCTGGCCCGGGAGGCGGGCGGGCTCGCGGAGCGGCGGCGTTCGATCCGCCGCGGCCCGGGCGCCGACAAGAAACTCCTGCGCATCATCCGCAGGACCGCGGTACGCGTCCGCAGGCTGGTGCGCAGGATCAGGGATCCGCGGGCCCAGCGGCGCGCCCAACTCGCCCTCGAGCTCGACGAGCGCTGAGCGTCGGCAGGGACCGGCGCCTAACGCTCTGCCGCCAAGGACGCCAGATACCGCGCGAACGCGCGCATGACCCACAGGTGCACCAGGGCCTGGGTCGCATTATAAAGGAACCACGGCAGGGCCGGCCTGTAGTCGTGGATGGCCACGAGCAGGGCCTTGCCTCCCAATGCCTCGCGGAACTCGACCCTGGGCCTGCCCCAGGGTTTCGGCGGGACCTTGCGCCCGAAGATCCCGCCCTCGACGATGAAGACCTGGCGGTCCGTGCGCCCCGTGCGCTCCGGCCAGAACTTGAAATTGACGAGATTCACCCTGGGGAAGGCGAGGTCGAGCGCGATGTTGCGGTCCGCGTCCACCTCGGCGCGCAGGAAGGTCTTGAAGAAGCGGGGGAGCCATGCGCTGTAGAGCTCCGCGGCACCCCTGGCCGTGAGCCCCGGAGGCAGGACCATCCTCTGCACCGAGCGCACGTCATTGGGCCGCGCGGTCCGCTGGCGCACCCCTTGGGCCATGGGCGGATGCTCCTCCCGTCCTGAAGCCCGCTCCCGCGCCAGGGCCGAGCGCACCGCCGCCTCGAAGGACACCCCCGGCACGCACGCCATCTCCTGAAGCCTCCGGTCCCGGGCCACCATCGAGTGCCTGATGCTGTCCAGGAGCGGGGAGAGCATCGCCCTCGGCGTGCCCGTGACCCCGGCGAGCCACCATTGGCAGAACATGGTCCCCTTGACGGGCACGGGGATGAAGGCCCGGCGGAGCCCCATGACCTTGGCCGTGCGCTCGAGGAGCTCCCGGTAGCTCATGACGTCGGGAGAGCCGATGTCGAACCCCCGCGAAGCGGGCGAGGGATGCTCCAGGCACCAGCGCAGGAGCGCCAGGACGTCGTCGAGCCCGACCGGCTGGGTCAGGGAGTTGGTCCAGGCCGGGCAGGGGATGATGGGGACCCTCTCCACCAGGGTGCGGAAGATGCGGTAGGACGAGCCGAACGGGCCGATGACGATGCCCGCGCGCAGAGCGCTGACCGGCACGCCGCGCGAGCCCAGGGTCTGCTCGACCTCGAGCCGGCTGGCGAGGTGGGCGGAGAGCCGCGGGTCCTCCGGGATGAGCCCGCCGAGATAGACGATCTGGCGCACCCCCGCCTTGGCCGCGGCTCGGGCGAAGTTGTCCGCGCAGATGAGGTCCATGTCCGCGAAGCTGCCCTGGGTCAGGCGCGCCGACGGCAGCATGGAGTGGACCATATAGAAGGCGTGCTGGGCCCCGTCGAGCGCGGTCTCGGTCTGCTTGAGGGAGAAGAGGTCGCAGGACCGCCACTCCACGCGGCCCGCCTGCGGCGGCCCCCCGGCGTTGCGCGGAGGCAGCCGGGACAGTCCGACCACGCGGTAGTCCCACGCCAGGAAGCGAGCCAGAGCCCAGCCCACGAAGCCGGTCGCCCCGGCCACCACCACGGTCCCGCCCCGCGGAGGATAGCCCGGATTCGTCATGGCCCGGACTCAGGGAGAAACGGAGGGTGCGGCTTCGCGGAGCATCCCCACCGCGTGCGGCAGGAGGCCCGCCACCGCGTGGAAGGACTCCAGGGCGGCCTTGGGCCGACCGGGCAGGTTCAGGATGAGGGTCCTGCGGCGCGTCCCGGCCACGCCGCGGGAAAGGGCGGCCGCCGGGGTCTTGGCCATGCACTTGAGACGCATGAGCTCCGGCAGGCCGGGCAGCTCCTTCTCGAGCACCTGCCGGGTCGCCTCGGGCGTCACGTCGCGCGGGCCCAGGCCCTGGCCGCCCAGGGTCAGCACCAGGTCCACCCGGTTCTCCACGCAGAGGTCCACGAGGCTCGCGCGTATCTGGCGCTCGTCCTCGGCCACGCTGGCCGAGACCTCGACCTTCCAGCCCAGCTTCTCCGCGGCCAGCGCGACCGCGGCAGCCGCCTCGGACCGGGTCCCGGACGGCGCGGCCCCGTCGCTCACGGTGAGGAGTCCGAGCGTCAGCCGGACCGGATCGGGGCGTTGAGAGGCCATATCCTCATTCTACCTAATTGCGGCCGACGGCAATTTGCTAAACTGCGGCCCGAGCATGTCCGTATTCTACATCGTCAATCCTGCCGCGGGAAAGTCCGACCTCTGGAAGAGGTTCGAGCCCCACGCGGGCCCTGACGCGGTGGTGCGCTTCACCCAGCAGCGCGGCCACGCGGAGGAGCTCGCCCGGGCCGCGGTCAAAGCCGGCCACGAGCGCGTGGCGGCCGTGGGCGGGGACGGCACGCTCAACGAGGCGGCCAACGGCGTGCTCGCGGCCGGAAGCCTCCCTTCGGGGTTCGGGCTCGCGCACCTGCCCGCGGGCTCGGGCTGCGACTTCGCGCGGCACTTCCGTCTCCCGCTCAAGCCCCAGGCCTGGCCCGACTACCTCCGCCACGGCCGCGTCGAGAGGATCGACGTCGGGCGGGTGTCCTGGGGCAACCCTCCCTCCAGCAGGCATTTCCTCAACATCGCCATGGCGGGCCTGCCCGGGGACGTCATCCGCGCCATGGAGAAGTCGGGCAAGCCCCTCGGCGGCACGCTTTCCTATATGTCCGTGACCCTGGCGCAGCTCCTGCGCTCCAGGGCCAAGCGCATCACCCTCATCATCGACGGCAGGGAGCACCCTCCCGAGCCCTACCACCTCTTCGCCGTGGCCAACACCTCCACCACCGGCGGCGGCATGCGCCTGGCGCCCGGCGCCGACGCGACCGACGGCATGCTCGACTTCGTCGCGGTCGGCGGGGTGGCCCTTCCGAAGCTGTTGTGGCACTTCCCCAAGATCTACCGGGGGACGCACCTCGGGACCGGGGGCGTCATCCATTGCAGGGTCATGCGGCTCGACGCCGAGAGCCTCGAAGAGGTCCCCCTCAACATCGACGGCGAGGCGCTCGGCTTCCTGCCCGCCCGGTTCCAGGTCGCGCCCAAGGCCCTGCCCATCCTCCTTCCCTGAACCCCTGGCGCCGTCACGGTGCGGGCTTCTTGGCGGCCACGTCCCGGACGTGCTTCATGAGGAACTGCGGCTCGAAGGGCTTCTCAAGGAAGGCGGTGACCCCGGGTGCCGCATCGAAGAGCTCCCCCATGCCTCCCTTGGCCGTCAGGATGACGACCGGGATGGACTGCGTGCGGGCGCTCTGCTGGAGCCGGGAGTAGACGGAGTAGCCGTCCATCTTGGGCATCATGACGTCGAGCAGGATGAGGTCCGGCAGGGCGGGGGGAGCCTCGTCCTCGCCGCCCGCAGGGTCGAGCCCCACGACCTTGAGCGCGCTCTCCCCGTCCAGGGCCTCGAGGACCTGATGGCCCTCCTTCTCCAGCATGTAGCGCAGGAGCGCCACCGTGTCCTTCTCATCATCAACGACCAGGATCACTGCCATGGGGGCCGTGCCTTCACGGTACCAGTTTTTCCCGGCTCCTTTCAACAGCGGTCCCGAACTTGGTATCTTGTCTCATGTCGTGGCTCGACACGCCGCTGCGAGCCTTCATCATGCCCGTCATCAACCCCGCCCATCAGATGGTCATCCTGGCCCGCCTGAGCGAGTACTGCCAGTTCCACGGGGCCACGCTCTACCACGAACAGGACCCCTGGGAGTACATGCGCCGCAAGCTCCAGGAGACCGAGCCGGCCCTCGAGGGCCTCAAGGGCGAACTCCTGGCCGCGGTCCGCGCCAAGCTCTTCGCGGAGCTCAAGGAAGGGCCCATCGACAGCGAGCGCTTCGCGGACTTCAGGGTCCTCTTCGAGAGGCTCCTCGGGCCGGGGGACTTCGCGGACGTCGCCATCCACCTCGCCGCGGACGGCTCCAGCGGGGACTCCAAGCTCCGTGCCCTGGCCCCCCTCCTCAGGTCGGTCAAGCCCACGAACCTCTTCGTGGAGGAGCGCAAGCCCCTTGAGGCCCGCCCCGCGGCGTGGGAGAAGCTCGTCCGCGAACTCACGGTCCGGCTGGACATCGAGCGCCTCGGAGCCATCCTCGCCCGCAAGCCCCGGACCGGCCGCAGGAAGCGCATGGCGCTCCGCCGCCTGCGCCGCAACGTCGCGGAGTACTGCTGCGTGCTCCACATCCCCACCGACGCCAGCCAGACCTTCACGCCCTTCATGCTCCCCCGCATCGAGGGCCTCATCGCCGCCAACCTGCGCCTGCTCAACAAGCACCGCTGACCCCCGTTCCGGCGCCATTTTCCGCTTGACACCGCGGGCAAGACCGTTGCTATAATTGCCCTAAGGACCTAGGACGCGCTAGGTCCAATGGTCCTCAGGGGGGTTTCATGAGAAAGCGGCTGGTCGGGGCGGTGCTGACGGTTCTGCTGGTCGGTCCCGCGGCGGTGTTCGCGGCCGAGAAGATCGATTTCGACCAGGGCGTCGATGTCCGGGCCGTCATCCAGGACGTCAAGGAAGCGGTGGGCGCCCAGCCCTCTGACGGCGGCTTCAAGCTCAAGGGCCTCCGCGAGTGGAACATCATGGTCTTCATCAACGGCAAGAACAACCTCGAGAGCTACGGCCTCAAGGACGTCAACGAGATGGAGCTCGTGGGCTCCGACGACAAGGTCGCGGTGACGGTCGAGCTCGGCCGCATCAAGGGCTACGCCTCCGAGGACGGCGACTGGGTCGGCTCGCGGCGCTACGTCGTCCAAAAGGACGCGGACGGGAACAAGATCGCCAGCCCCGTGCTCCAGGACCTCGGCAAGGTCGACATGGGAGACTACAAGCACATGGTCGAGTTCGTCAAGTGGGCCAAGGCCGCCGCGCCGGCCAAGCGCTACATGCTCATCGTCTGGAACCACGGCAGCGGCTGGGACCGCCTCACCAAGGGCGACTTCTGGACCACCGGTATCTCCTACGACGACGAGACGGGCAACCACATCTCCACGCAGCAGCTCGAACTGGCCCTCCAGGCCATCGGCGGACTGGACGTGCTGGGCATGGACGCCTGCCTCATGCAGATGGCCGAGGTCGGCTACCAGGTCCGCAAGTACGCCAACGTCATCGTGGCCTCCGAGGAGACCGAGCCCGGTGACGGCTACACCTACGATACCTTCCTGGCGGGCCTGACGGCCAAGCCCTACGCCACCCCGGCGCAGCTGGGCAAGATCGCCGCCGAGGCCTACACCGCCCACTACGCCAAGCTCGGCCAGGGCGCGACCCAGTCCGCGGTCTTCGCAGGAGCCTTCAACGACCTGATCGCCAAGACCAACGACTGGACGGGCGCGGTGCTCGCGGCCAAGGAGATCGAGGTGGTCAAGAGCGCCGGCCAGAGCGCGCAGGACTTCTACTACTCGAGCAACAAGGACCTCTACCACTTCGTGAAGCTCGTCACGGAGGGCACCAAGGTCCCGGCCGTCAAGGCCAAGGGCGAGGACCTGCTCAAGTTCCTCTCCCAGCAGATGATCGGCACCAACGCCGTCACCGGCAGCGCCTACAAGAACGCCTACGGCCTGGCCGTGTACCTGCCGTCGTACTACTCCGCGACCTACGACAAACTGGCGTGGTCCACGGACGGCAACTGGGACGCCTTCGCCAAGTGGTTCTCTGAGATCACCAAGTAACGGACCGCGTTCCGATCGGACGGCCCCCGCCCCCGAGGCGGGGGCCGCTCTTTTCAGGCCGCCAGGCGGCTCAGCGCGTGGAGCGCGATGCCCACGGCCACGGAGACATTGAGGGAGTCCACGTCCGGCGCCATGGGGATGCGCACCGCGGCGTCCGCCGCGGCCAGGGTCCCAGGCTTGAGGCCCGCGCCCTCGCTGCCGGCCACGAGCACCAGCTTCCCGGGCCGGCCCTGACGGACGAAGTCGTCCAGGTCCACGGCAGGCTCCCGGCAGGTCAGGGCCACCACCGTGAACCCGTCCTCCCGGAGGCGTCCCAGGGCCGCGGGGAGGTCCGGCACGGCCGCAAAGGGGATCCGGACCGTGGCGGCCATGGAGGTGCGGATCGCCTTGCGGTACAGGGGATCTCCGCTGCCCGGCCCGAGGAGCACGCCTCCGGCGCCGAACGCAAGGCTGTTGCGGAAGATGCCTCCGACATTGTCCGGGTTGGAGACCTCCTCCAGGGCGACCAGGAGGCGCGGGTTGCCGAAGGCGGCCGCCCTCATCTCCGGCACGCTCGAGCCCGGGCCGCGCTCGCCGACCGCGAGGCACCCGCGGTGCACGGTGTAGCCCACCACGCCGGTCATGAGGGCGGGCTCTGCGGCGTACACGGGGGCTTCCCCCCCGAGCAGGGAGAGCTCGGCTGCCAGGGCGGAGAGAATGGAACGCGTGGCCAGCACGGAACGGACCCGGTAGCGGCCGGCCCGGACGAGGGCGGCCACGACCTCCCGGCTCTCGGCGAGGAAGATCCCCCGCCTCTTGAGCTCGGCCGGCTCCCTGGCGAGGGTGTAGTCCGCCAAGCGCGGGTCGTCCGCGGCCAAGACGGCATCGATCCTCATGCCCGACTATTGTACATGATGGCTCCGCGGCCGTCAGTTCACGGGGAGGCCAGGGGAGTCCGGCTCGGGGTCGGTCTCGGGGTCGAGGAGCCAGCGCTCCAGGTCCGCGCCCACGCCGAGGTCGAGGCCCTCGGCCTTGGCGTCCCGGGCCGCGTCCTTGAGCTTGAGCATGGAGCCGTCCGTCAGCTTGGCCCCGTCCTTCTGGAGCGCGCCCAGGAGGGCCATCATCTCGACGCTGACCCCGCCCTGCTGTTCCTGCAGGCGCTTGACGATCTCCTGGGCCATGGCCGGGGTCATGCCCTTCTTGCCGCCGTCCGAAAGTTCCCAGAGCTTCTTCCCCAACTCCGCCTGGCCGCCCCTCTCCTCCGGGGCCAGCACGCCGGCGTTGGCCGAGCCGGCCATCAAGGCGCGCTCCTTCTGCCTGGCGGCTTCCTCTTCATCCTGCGCCGCGGCCTCGGCCGAAGCCTTCCGTTCAACCGGCTTCCCGGCCGGGCTCTTGGGCTTGGGGCGGCCCGCGTCCGCGTCGGCGCGGTCCGGGTGGCGGGCCAGGTACTGCCGGACCTCCTCGCGCTGGAAGTCGTCGAAGCGGTCCCACAGCTTCCCGCCCCCGGCCCTGTACGTCCCCCTGGCGCGGTCCTGGCAATCGAGCAGGGACGCGAGCGAGGCCGGCTCGTCGTAACCGGCCCCCGCGCCCCTCTTCACGCAGGCAGGGAACCCCGCCCACGCGGCGCCGCACAGCAGGAGCGCGGCCAGCGCCGCGAGGACCCTCATCCGCATATGATGCATCCCGCGCGGTCCGGAGTCAAGGGCGGAGACTCGGCACATGCTACGAGAAAATGTACAATGTCCCCTCTCCATGGAACTCCGCCGCGACACCATCCGTAATATCGCCATCGTGGCTCACGTTGACCACGGCAAGACCACGCTCGTGGACGCCATGCTCAAGCAGACCGGCGAGTTCCACGTGAAGGCCGAGGCGGCCCAGGAGCAGGTCCTAGACTCCAACGAGCTCGAGCGCGAGCGCGGCATCACCATCCTCGCCAAGAACACCTCGGTGCCCTACAAGGGCGTCACCATCAACATCGTCGACACCCCGGGCCACGCGGACTTCGGCTCCGAGGTCGAGCGCATCCTCCGCATGGTCGACGGGGTCCTCCTCCTCGTCGACGCGCAGGACGGGCCCATGCCGCAGACCAAGTTCGTGCTGCGCAAGTCCCTGGGCCTGGGGCTTTCGCCCATCGTGGTGGTCAACAAGATGGACCGCCCCAACGCCCGGCCCACCCAGGCCTTGAACGACGTGTTCTCCCTCTTCATCGACCTCGGCGCCACGGACCCGCAGATGGATTTCCCGGTGATCTACGCCGCGGGCAAGGAAGGCTGGGCGAGCCGCGAGGTGGACCGCAAGGGCACCGACCTCCTGCCGCTCTTCGAGACCATCCTCGGCCATGTCCCCGGTCCGCTGGCGAACCCCGCCAAGCCGCTCCAGATGCTGGTCACCATGCTCGACCACTCTCCCTACCTGGGAAAGATCGGCGTCGGCCGCATCTACAGCGGCCGCATCCGCAAGGCCGACACGGTGGCGCTCCTCAAGCACGACGGGACCAGCCTCACCGCGAAGGTCACCCAGCTCATGGGCCACTACGGCCTCGCCCGGCGCGAGATCGCCGAAGCCGTGGCCGGCGACATCGTGGCCGTGGCGGGCCTGGAGGGTGTGGACGTCGGAGACACCGTGGCCTCGGTCGAGAGCCCGGAGCGCCTGCCGCCGCTCACCATCGAAGAACCCACCCTCTCGATGGAGTTCTCCATCAACAACAGCCCGCTCGCGGGCAGGGAAGGCAAGTTCGTGACCTCCCGCCAGCTGCGCAGCCGCCTGCTCAAGGAAGCGGAGACCAACGTGGGCCTGCGCCTCGAGGAGCTCGCGGGCGAGGGCCGCTTCAAGGTCGCGGGACGCGGCGAGCTCCACCTGGCCATCCTCATCGAGACCATGCGGCGCGAGGGCTACGAGCTCTCCGTCTCCAGGCCCGAGGTCATCATGAAGGAGGAGAACGGGGTCAAGCTCGAGCCCATCGAGCACCTCGTCGTCGACGTCGAGACCCAGTACCAGGGCGTGGTCCTCGAGTCCCTGGGCCGGCGCGGGGGCCGGATGCAGAACATGCACGCCGAGGGCTCGACCAACCTGAGGCTCGAGTACCTCATCCCCACCCGCAACCTCATGGGCTTCAAGTCCGAGCTCCTCAACACCACGCGGGGCACGGGCCTCATGCACCACAGCTTCCACGGCTACGCCCCCAGGACCGGCGACACCGCCGGGCGCTCGACCGGCGTCCTCGTGGCCAAGCACGCCGGGATCTCCACGGGCTACGCCCTCGACAACCTGCAGGGCAACGGCGTCATGTTCATCGGCCCCGGTGTCGAGGTCTACGAGGGGATGATCGTCGGCCAGCGCAGCCGCGAGGACGACCTCATCATCAACCCCTGCAAGGCCAAGGCCATGTCCAACATGCGCTCCAAGGCCTCGGACGACGCCATCGTGCTCACCCCTCCCCGCGACCTGACCCTGGAGCAGGCCATCGAGTTCATCGAGGCCGATGAGCTCGTCGAGGTCACGCCCAAGAACCTGCGCCTGCGCAAAGCCATCCTCGTGCGCTCCTCGCGCAAGCGCGCCGCCAAGAACGCCGAAGAAGAGGAGTAGCTTCAGGCCTAGGAGCCTGAGCAATCAGCGGCTGGGTCCTTTTCCGCTCCATTCCGGCCCAAAAGTCCCATCCTGGATCACGACTCGAGGTGGTATCATAGACTTCTATGGCGCTCAAGGATTGGGCCGCGTCCGCGCTCTGCGCGCTGCTCGCGGCGCCACCGCTTTCGGCAGGCATGGCGACGGACGAGAGCGTCGCCAGCGATGGGGTCCTGGGCTTCTCCTCCTCCCTGGGCTCCCCCGCCCCCAGGTTCAGCGTCCGCCCTCCGCCTGAGACCGGACCGGATGCCGTCGGCCTCGACCTCTTCATCGAGACCTATCGCCATGCCTTCCGAGCGACCCGGCTCGTGGACGCGTCAGCGCTCCTGACCGCCGCCTCAGCGCTGAGCGGCCGCCCCCTGGACGCCCTGGTCGCGGACTGGAACCTCGCCTTCAGGCAGACCCGCCTGGTCGACGCCTCCTCTTTGCTCACCGCCGCCTCGGCCTTGAGCGGCCGCCCCTTGGACGCCCTGGTCGCGGACTGGAACCTCGCCTTCAAGCAGACCCGCCTGGTCGACGCCTCCTCTTTGCTCACCGCCGCCTCGGCCTTGAGCGGCCGCCCCTTGGACGCCTTGGTCGCGGACTGGAACCTCGCCTTCAAGCAGACCCGCT
>JACRDQ010000046.1 GCA_016218545.1 Elusimicrobiota bacterium | reverse complement strand
TGCGTGGCAGCAGTGGTTGGATGCGCTTCCAGTCTTTCGCCGATAGGTCTGTATCCCTCATTGCAGGGGCTCCTCTCGGCGAACGCAGCGAGTCTACAATAATTCACGCGACCCCGTCTAACAATGGGAGATGACCTCTAGTCAGGGGATGCCGGGTCATGGTAGACCGTGACTTGGCCGTGCTCTATGGAGTACAAACGAAACAACTGAATAGGGCAGTCAAGCGCCATCTGGGGCGGTTCCCGCCGGACTTCATGTTCAGGATGAGTCTCCCCGAGTTCGAGGATTGGAGGTGCCAGATTGGCACCTCCAATCCGGGCTTCAAGATGGGGCTTAGACGCCGTCCATGCGTTTTCAGCGAGCAGGGAATCGCGATGCTTTCCAGCGTGCTCAATAGCGAGCGTGCGATACTAGTGAACGTCGCCATCATGCGGGTCTTCGTGAAAGTCCGCGAAACCCTGTCACTCCATAAGGAGCTTGCAGCCAAGCTTCAGGAACTGGAGCGACGGATCGTCGGGCATGACGCGCAGATCACCAATATTTTCGACGCCATCCGGGAGCTCATGGCTCCAGCCAAGGAGCCTCCCAGGCGGATCGGCTTTCGGCCTGATTGAACGGGGACTAGAGGGGAAGGACCCGGCTCAGGCCCCACTGGCCCAGCCGGACGAGAACCCCGAGCCTCTGTTCTGGTTCGAGGACGGCGCCTACTCGCCCGCGGGCCACCAGGTCGTTGCCAAGGCCGTGGCCGCCTTCCTCGCCAAGCAGCGTCCCTGATAGGGTGCGCCACGGGTACGGCTCAGGGCGCGCTGGGTTCGAGTCCTATGTCGGGCAGGGAACTTTCTCAGCCCTCGCTCGTACATAGAGCATGGGGCTTCCTGTCGGGCCGGATAGCATCGAACGGCGTATCTTGCTGATCCGTGGTTTCCGTGTCATGTTGGACGCGGACCTGGCAGCCGTCTATGGGGTCTCGACCAAGCGGCTCAACGAACAGGTCAAACGGAACCGGCACCGCTTTCCGGCCGATTTCATGCTCCGATTGACCGCAGAGGAGAAGGCGGAGGTGGTCGCGAAATGCGACCACCTCCAGTGACTGAAGTTCTCTCCGAGCCTGCCGGCGGCGTTCACCGAACACGGGGCGGTCATGCTGGCTTGCGTCTTGAACAGCCCCGTAGCGGTCGACGCCAGTATTCATGTCGTCCGAGCGTTCATCCGCCTTCGCGATTTGCTGGCCGCCCACAAGGACCTGGCCCGTCGCCTCGCTGAACTGGAGAGACGCTACGATGCCCAGTTCAAGACCGTCTTCGACGTCATCCGCGGACTGATGGACCCGCCCAGGGAACCGCCGCGCCGGATCGGGTTCCGGCCTGATTGAACGGGGACTAGAGGGGAAGGACCCGGCTCAGGCCCCACTGGCCCAGCCGGACGAGGTTCTTGGGGGAGAGGGGGAACTCGGCCATCATCTTGAGTGCGTACTCTCGGGCCTCGGCGGGAGAGCCCTTGGTCTCGAGGAGTTGTCCTAAGGCCGAGCGGTAGACCGCCGCGATGCGGCGTTTCATCCGGAGCCGGTCCATGAGGCCGGGCTGGGGGCCGAAGTGCTCCTGGAAGTGCCGGCGCAGGAGCTTCTCGAGGAGCTCGTGGTGGAAGCCGACACGGGCCGAGGCCGAGGTCTCGGCCAAGGGGTACTCGGAGAGGACCCGGTCGATGAAGCGGAACGGCGCCACCTTGCTCAGCCTCATCCAGAAGTCGTAGTCCTCGATCGTGAAGTACTCGGGCCCCTCGCGGAAGCCTCCGATCTCGAGGGCCTTGTCCCTGCGGAAGACCGCGGCCGAGGGCGAGACCGCGTTGCCCTCGAGCAGGAGGCTCTCGTACATGGCCGAGACGGCCGGGCCCTTGCGGATGACGCGCACGGGCTTGCCGTCCTTGGTGACCGCGATATGGTGGCCGACGAGGCCGGTCCCGGGGTGCAGGTCGAACTCGCGGGCCACGAGGCTGAGCTTCTCGGGGTGCCAGAAGTCGTCGTGGTCGAGCAGGGCGATGAACTCGCCGCGCGCCGCGCGCATTCCGGTGTTGCGGGCTCCGGCGATCCTCTTGTTCTCCTGAAGGATGGCCTGGCCCTTGAGCCCGTGGCGCGAGAGGTAGTCCGCGGCCGCGCGGTGGGTGCCGTCTTTGGACCCGTCGTCGACCACGATGACCTCGTAGTCCGTGAAGGTCTGCGCCCGGACGGAGTCCAGGGTGGCGGCGAGGAAGGAGGCCGCGTTGTAGGCCGGGATGACGACGGAGAAGCGTGCGCCGGCGCCAGGCGCCATCCTAGGGCACCCGCATGGCGGATCTCATGTGGAGGAGTCCCTCCTCCAGGGTCATGGGCGCTACGCCGAGCTCGCGCCTCATCCGCTCGGTGGCGAGGGTGGTGTTCCTGGGCCTGGGCGCGATGCCCGGGAAGAAGGAGCTCTTCACCGGGGTCACGAGCTTGGCGTCGAGGCCGAAGACCTGCGCCACCTTGAGGGCGAACTGCCAGCGGTTGACCTTGTCCTTGCCGGCCACGTGGACCACGCCCTGCGGCTTCTTGCGGACCGCGGCCCACACGGCCCGGCCGCACTGCAGGTTGAAGAGGGGGTTCTCGAAGACGTCGGTCACCATGTGGATGCGCTCCCCGCGCAGGAGCTTGTCGTAGATCCAGGTCGCGGTGTTGGGCCGGGTGACCACGTGGTTCCAGCCGTACATGAGGATGGGCCGCACGATGGTGCAGCCGGGGTTGGTTTCCGTCACGAGCCGCTCGCACTCGACCTTGATGCGGCCGTACTTGTTCACGGGGCGCACCGGCGCGGTCTCGCGGTAGGGGGCGGCCTTGCCGTCGAAGACCGCGTTGGTGGACACGTAGATGAGGTGCGTCCCGGCGCGCCGGCAGGCCGAGCTCACGTTGAGGGTGCCCACGATGTTGGACTCGAGGCTCTCGGCGTAGTGGTTCTCGACGTAATCCACGCTGGCGATGCCGCCCGCGTGCACCACGGCGGCGAAGCGGCGGCGGGCGAAGAGCTTGTCCACGAGGCTCTTGTCGCGGATGTCGAGGGGAAGGTGACGGATGCGCGACCCGGCGACCGCGTAGTCCCGCTGGTGGATGCCCAGGATGCGCCAGCCCTTGGGCACGGTCTCCTCCACGCCTTTGCCGAGGAGCCCGGTCGAGCCGGTGAGGAGGATGGTCTGGGTGGTGCTCATGAAGGCCTGCCTTCCGCCCTGGGAGCGTCGAGCGGGGAGAGTTCGAAGAGGGTCTTGTCCACGGCGCCGTAGGTCGGGGTGTCGTGGGCGATGGCGACGATGAGGACGCGGCCGGCCAGCCTGCCGATGGTCTCGAGGAGCTCGGCCTTGTTGCGGTTGTCGAGGCCGCTGGTGACCTCGTCGAGGACGAGGCAGTCGCAGCGCTGGGCCAGGGCCCGGGCGATGGCCAGGCGCCGCCGCTCGCCGCCGGAGAGCGAGCGGCCTCCTTCCGCGATGAGGGCGTCGAGGCCGCCCAAGGCGTCGACGAAGGCGGCTGCGTCCGTGTCCTTCAGGCACGCCCGGAGCGCGTCGTCGGGGACCTTGCCCCAGGGGTCGAGGTTCTCCCGGATGCTGCCGGTGAAGAGCCGGACGTCCTGGGTCACGTAGCCGATCCTGGGATGGTGCCGGCGTGAGTCGAAGGCCGCGCCTGAAGCTCCGATATATAGGACGGACCCTTGGGAGGGCTCACAGATGCCGGAGAGGAGGTTGGCGAGCGTGGTCTTCCCCGAGCCCGATGGCCCGGTGACGAGGAAGATGCGGCCCGGGGCGACCGTGAAGGTCTGGTCCCGCAGCACGGGCTTGCCGCCGTAGGCGTAGCCGACCCCTTCGAGGCGGATCTCGGAGAGCGGCTCGGGCAGGGGGCTCTTTTGGGATTCCGGAGGGATGGAGGCGAGCTTGAGCATCGGGTCGAGGGAGCCCGCCAGCCGGGTCAGGTTCCCCATGGCCGCGATGAGGAAGTTGAGCTGGGAGATGGCCCGGAAGCCCAGCACGCCCACGCTCCCCAGGGCGCCGATCCCGGCCGGGCTGCCGCCGCCGGCCAGGGACTCGAAGAGGTTGTAGGCGACGAGCACGAGGCAGAGCAGGATGGCGTTGAAGGCGGTCAGGATCCCGGCCAGCCAGCCGATGGAGACCTCGGCATGGACCATCTCGTCCTGCCGGCGAAGGCCCGTGCGGAGATAAGGGGCGATCTCCCCCGCGGCCTTGATCTGGAAGAGGCCCTCGAGACGTTCCGTGATGTCGGAAACGAAGCCTTGCCTCGCCTCCACCATCCGGCGGGACTGCCGGACCTGGCCCGCGTAGATGTACTTGAGGCCGAGCCAGGCCGCGGCGCCGACTCCTCCCATGAGCATGGTGACGCGCGGCTCGACGGCGAAGGCCATGGCGCCGAGGATGAGGAAGGCGGCCAGGGCGTAGACCGAGTGGACGAGGGACATGAGGTACTTCGCGAAGGAGGCGGCTTCCTCGGTCAGGGACCCCACCCAGCGGCCCACGTTGTCGAGGCGCATGACGTCCCAACGCCCACGCATGAGGTTCCCGAAGCACTTCTCCTGGAGGCGGCGCCGGATGTTCGCCTGGAGGACGCCCTCCAGCCCGGCCAAGCCGACCGTCACGGCCGCCTTGACCGCGAACATGGCCACCGTGGCTTTGAGCAGGAACCCGGGCTCGAGCGGCAGGCCCAGGCGGGTCAGCCAAGGATCGATGGAGCCCGCGGCCGGGGCGGCCCCGGCGGCTCCGGGAGCCGTGAAGACCCGGATCAGGAGCAGCCAACTCGCGCCGTCGAGGACGGCGCTCAGCGGGGTGAGGAGATAGTAGACCGCGAGCAGGGCGCAGGCGCCCGGATCGAAGACCCTGCAGACATGGGCGACCCGCAGGGCTTCCCCGAGACGCCAGGAGGAGCCTTTCATCCCCGCCTCGTCCTCGAGGCCGCGAGCAGGCGTCCCACCTCGAGCACGTCCTTCTTCGCCAGGTTGGCGCTCGAGGGGAGGTTGAAGGCGGTCCGCCAGATCCTCTCGCTGACCCCGAGGCTTCCCGCCGAGAGGATCGGCGAAAAGATGCCCTGAAGGTGGCAAGGGCGCCACGGCGAGCGGGTCTCGACGCCGCGGCCGGCCAGGGTCTTCATGAGAGCGCGGGCGCGGGAGGGCGACTCGGCGAGGACCGTGTTGAGCCAGAAGTTGCTCCTGCGTCCCGCCGGCTCCCAGAGGAGGCTGACACCGCGGGCGTCTTCGAGCGCTCCACGGTACCAGGCCGCGACGCGGCGTTTCGCCTCCACGAAGGAGTCGAGGGCCTCGATCTGGGCGCAGCCCAGGGCCGCGTTGACGCTCGGGAGGCGGTAGTTGTAGCCCACCGCGTCGTGCAGGTAGGTCGCGGGGTCGGCCTTGGCCTGGGTCGCCAGGTGACGGACCAGGTCGGCCAGGCGGCGGTCCGAGGTCACGACCATGCCGCCTCCCCCGGTGGTGATGATCTTGTTGCCGTTGAAGCTGAGCGCCCCCAGCAGGCCGAAGGTGCCGGCGGCCTTGCCTTGGAAAGTCGAGCCGAGGCTCTCGGCCGCGTCCTCGACCACGGGGATGCGCCAGCGTCCGCAGACCTCGAGGATGCGGTCCATGGCGGCCGGGTGGCCGAAGACGTGGACAGGCACGCAGGCCGCGATCCGACGGCCGGTCTCCTTGTGGACGCACGCTCCCCCGGAGAGCCGCGCTTTGCGGCGCAGATGGTCGGCCAGGAGTTCCGGGTCCATGCCGAGGGAAGCCTCCTCGCAGTCCACGAAGCGGGGAAGCGCTCCCAGGTAGACGGCCGCGTTGGCGGTCGCGATGAAGGTCAGGGAGGGCGCGAGGACCTCGTCGCCGGCGCGCACGCCGGCGGCCCGGAGGGCCAGGTGGAGGGCCGAGGTCCCGTTGACCACGGCCACGGCGTGGCGCGCTCCGAGCTTTGCTCGGACCGCCTCCTCGAAGCGCCCGACGAAAGGGCCCGCGGTGGAGACCCAGCCGCTGTCGAGGCACTCCTTGAGGTAGCGCCACTCGTTGCCGCGGAAGACCGGCTCGTGGAGGGGGAGTCTCATCGGGCGAAGTGCCGCCCGAAATCCTGGACAGCCCTCTGGTAGTCCTCCATGCGTCCGATGTCGAGCCAGTATTCCTGGACCGGGAAGCAGCCGATGTGACCGGAATGCTTCTTCTGGAGGAGCTCCAGGAAGTCCGGCATGTCGCGCGGCTCGCCCTTCTTGAGGAGCTTGAGGGCCCGCGGCTCGAGCACGCAGATGCCTGCGTTGACGAAGAAGCGCTGGATGGGCTTCTCCGAGATGGACTTGAGCTTGTGGCCCTGGAGCTGGACCACGCCGAAGGGGACCTGGAGGTCGTATTCCCGCACGCACAGGGTGGCGAGGTTCCCGTCGGTCGCGTGGAAGTCGAGCAGGGCCCGGAAGTTGACCTTGGTGAGGAGGTCCCCGTTCATCACGATGAAGGAGCTCTTGAGGTCGCGCTTGATGAGGCTCAGGGCCCCGGCCGTGCCCAGCTCCTTGGGCTCGACCACGTACTCGATGACCGCGCCGAACTTCGACCCGTCCCCGAAATGCTCCCGGATGCGGTCCGCGAGGTAGTTCACCGTGAAGATGAAGCGCTTGAACCCGGAGTCCACGAGCCGCGTGAGGACCAGCTCGAGCAGGGGCTTGTCTCCGATGAGCATCATGGGCTTGGGCGTGTTCTCGGTGAGGGGGTGCAGGCGCCGGCCGCGGCCTCCGGCCATGATGACCACCCAGTTGGAATGGGCTTCCGGGGCGTCGAGGTACTCCGCCTGGGTGGCGATCTCCACGAGGCGGCCCCGGCGGTCCACCACCGGGATGTAGGCGCGGGGCTTGGCGCGGAAGCGCGCGGCAATCTCCTCGGCCGGGGTCCCGGAGACGACCGTCTCCGGCGCGGGGTTCATGGCCTCGGAGACCGGGGAGGCCATCGTCGCTCCGCGCAGGAGCGCGCGGCGCAGGTCGAAGTCGACCATGATCCCCCGGAGCTTGCGGTCCTTCGCGGCCACCAGCACGATGCCGACCTGCTGGTCCGTGAAAACCTCCATGGCCTGCCGGAGGGTGGCCGAGGGGGGCAGGACGAGCTGAGGGTGCTGCTTGAGGAAGCTGTTTTTCATCGATCCACCACGAAGTTGCGGAGCACTTGAAGGCCGGGGTGCCCTGATTTCTCCGGGTGGAACTGGCACCCGGAGATGTTCCCGGAACGGACGACGGAACAGAAGACGGCGCCGGCGTACTCGGTGTCGCCGAGGGCCTGCTTGCGGTCCTCGGGGACGACGACGTAGGAGTGGGTGAAGTAGAAATAGGAGGCTTCGCTCAAGCCCTCGAGGACCGTCCCCGCCCAGGCGCGGGCTGGGCGGCCGGAGCGCCCCGCGGGCCGGACCAGGTTCCAGCCCACGTGCGGGATCTTGGCTTTCCGGTCCGAGGGGCGGGGCAGGGCCACGGTGCGGCCGCTGACCAGGCCCAGGCCCTGATGGAACCCGAACTCGGTCCCCTCGTCCATGAGGAGCTGCATGCCGAGGCAGATGCCCAGGAGGGGGCGGCCGCTCCGGCCGAACTCCCGGATGGGCTCGACGAGGCCGTTCTCGTTCAAGCCCTTCATGCCGTCGCCGAACGAGCCCACGCCCGGAAGGATGATCCGGTCCGCAGCGGACACGACCTTGGGGTCCGCGGAGAGGACGGCCTCGGCCCCTAGGGCCTGGAGGGCTCTTGCGATGCTGAAGAGGTTCCCCAGCCCGTAGTCAACGACGACGACTGGTTTCTTTCTTGGCATGGTCCAAGCGGACGGCGACGTCCCCCGCGGCCAGGGCCTTCTTGAGCTCCGGGAGCGTGGCGCGGCGGTAATGCAGCAGGCTGGCGAGGCTGACCGCGTCGGCCCGGCCCGTCGTGACGGCGTCGAGCACGTGGGCGAGGCTCCCGGCGCCTCCGCAGGCGATGACCGGGATCGGCAGGGCCTCCGCAAGGCGCCGGATGAGCTCCAGGTCGTAGCCTCCGCCCGTGCCCTCGCGGTCCACGGAGGTCACGAGCACCTCGCCGGCGCCGAGCTCGGCGGCCCGCTGGGCCCACTCGCAGACGTCGACCCCGGTCTTCTCGCGGCCGTTGTCCGTGAGGGCCTCCCAGCGGCCGGGCTCGCGCAGCTTGGCCTCGATGGAGACCACGATGCACTGGGAGCCGAAGGTCTTGGCCGCCTGCCGCACGAAGGGAGGGTTGCGCACGGCCGCGGTGTTGACCGCGACCTTGTCCGCGCCCGCGCGCAGGAGCTTGTAGATGTCCTCGATGGAGCGGACCCCTCCGCCCACGGTCAGGGGCACGAATAACTCCCGGGCCGTGCGCTCGACGATGGGGAGCAGGTTGTTGCGGCCGTAGAGGCTGGCCACGATGTCCATGTAGAGGAGCTCGTCGGCCCCTTCTTCATAGTAGCGCAGGGCGAGCTCAGCGGGGTCTCCGATCACCCGCAGGCCCTCGAGGTGCACGCCCTTGACGACGTTGGGCCCCTTGATGTCGAGCCGCGGGATGACCCGCACGGTGTGCCCGGCCCTGGCGGCGCTCACGCCGCGGGCTCCTCGCCGTCGAGGAGGATGACGCGGCGGGGGCGGCCGTGCGCCGGGCCGCGGTCGGGCGAGGCCAGGAAGACGGCGTCCGCCTCCCGCGGGAGCTCGGAGAGGCTCGAGTGCCGGTGGACGCGGGCGCCGCTCAGGTCGAGGCCGTCGAGGGCCATCTGGACGAGCTCGGCCCCCTCGTCGCGGCTGACGATGTGGAACTCGCGGCGGCCTCGCCGGTACTCGGCGAGCAGTATCCCGCGGATGCGGCCGACCACGCCCTTGAGGTGCCGGAGCGCCCAGGCCGAGTAGTTGAAGGACTTGCGCGCCTTCTCGAGCATGCCCTTGGGGGTCAGGATGTACTGGACCTTGTTCCAGGTGAGCTGGGCGGTCTTGACGTAGCCCTTGGCCGCCAGCCTCCGCAGGAGGAGGTTCGTCATCCCGAGGGAGAGGCCGACCTCGGTGGAGAGCTCGCGCTGGGTGCGGACGGGGTTCCTGGAGAGCTCCCGGATGAGGGAGAATTCTTTCTCGGCGAGGTCGGCGGCCATGTTCACGGTCGATTGTTCAGGAATTGAACATTATACCAGAAAGACGGGGCCCCCGGCGGGCCGATTGATTGAGAGGGTCGGAAAAGCTATCCTCTGAATCTCTCCGCCGCGGCCCCCGCGGCGCTCTGGAGGTTGAATGGACTGGTCGAGCAAGACGATCCTTCTCACCGGCGGCACGGGCTCCTTCGGCAACAAGTTCACGGAGGTCATGCTGCGCAGGTACAAGCCGAAGACCCTGCGCATCTACAGCCGCGACGAGCTCAAGCAGTGGGAGATGGAGCGGCGGTTCCACGAGGACCGGCGCCTGCGCTTCTTCATCGGCGACGTGCGCGACAAGGACCGGCTCGAGCGCGCCATGGACGGAGCGGACATCGTAGTGCACGCCGCGGCCCTGAAGCACGTCCCGGTCTGCGAGTACAACCCGTTCGAGGCCGTCAAGACGAACCTCCTCGGAGCCCAGGCCGTGGTGGACGCCGCCATCGACCACAACGTCGATAAGGTCCTGGCCATCAGCACGGACAAGGCCGTCAACCCGGTCAACCTCTACGGGGCGACCAAGATGTGCATGGAGAAGCTCGTCGTGGCGGCCAACGCCTATGCCGGCTCGCGGCGCACCCGCATGGCCTGCGCCCGGTACGGCAACGTGATCGGCAGCCGCGGCAGCGTCGTCCAGCTCTTCAAGGAGCAGGCTCCCAAGGGGGAGATCACCGTCACCGACCTCCGCATGACCCGCTTCTGGCTCACCCTGGACCAGGGCGTGGCCTTCGTGGTCTGGTGCCTTGAGAACATGCGGGGGGGCGAGGTCTTCGTCCCGAAGATCCCGAGCATGAAGATCACGGACCTGGCCGAGGTGCTGGCTCCGAAGTGCCGGCGCAGGGAGATCGGCATCCGTCCCGGCGAGAAGATCCACGAGTGCCTCCTGACCGAGGACGAGTCGCGGCACGCCCTGGAGTTCGCGGAGCACTTCGTCATCATGCCGGAGCACCGTTTCTGGACGACCCCGGCGCCCAAGGGCGGCAAGGCGCCCGCGGCCGGCTACCGCTACAGCAGCGACACGAACACGGACTGGCTCACCGGCGCGCGCCTGCGGTCCCTCATCAAAGACCTGTGAAGTTCCTGCCTTACGGCCGGCAGACCATCGGGGCCGACGACGTCCGGGCGGTCGTCTCCGTCCTGAAGAGCCCCTGGCTCACCCAGGGGCCGAAGATCGCCGAGTTCGAGGCCGAGCTCTGCAGCCGGACCGGGGCGCGCTGCGCCGTGGCGGTCTCCAACGGGACCGCGGCCCTGCACCTGGCGTGCCTGGCCGCGGGCCTGCGCAAGGGCATGGAGGTCGTGACCTCGCCGGTCACCTTCGTGGCCTCGGCCAACGCCGTGGTCTACGCGGGCGCGACACCGGTCTTCGCGGACATCCACCCCGGCACCTACACCCTCGACCCGGGGGAGGTGCGGCGGCGCCTGACGGCCAGGACGAAGGCGCTCGTGACCGTGGACTTCGCGGGCCAAGCCGCCGGGGCCGAGGAGCTTTGGCGGCTTGCGCGCTCGCGCGGCCTGACCGTGATCGAGGACGCGGCGCACGCGATCGGAAGCCGCTACCGCGGGGGAGCTCCGGTCGGGAGCTGCCGCTTCGCGCACATGACGACCTTCTCCTTCCACCCGGTCAAGACCGTGACCACCGGCGAGGGCGGCGCCGTCACGACGAACTCGACCGAGCTCGCGGCCAAGCTCCGGCTCCTGAGGACCCATGGGATCACCAAGGAGCCGCGCCTGCTGTCGCGCCACCCCGGGCCCTGGTACTATGAGATGCAGGAGCTCGGGTTCAACTACCGGATCACGGACCTGCAGGCGGCCCTGGGGCTCTCCCAGCTCCGCAAGCTCGACCGTTTCGTTCGCCGCCGCCGGGAGATCGTGAGCATGTACAACGACGCCTTCCGGGGCGTCCCGCGGCTGACGATCCCCTTGGAGGCCGAGGGCCTGCGCTCCGCCTTCCACCTCTACGTCCTCCAGGTGGACTTCAAGGCCTTGGGCACGACGCGCGGCGCCTTCATGGAGGGGCTCAAGGGCCGCGGCATCGGCTCGCAGGTCCTCTACATCCCGGTCCACCTGCAGCCCTATTACCGGGAGCGCTTCCGCGGCCGCCCCGGCCAGTACCCCAGGGCCGAGGCCTTCTACGAGAGGACCTTGAGCCTGCCGCTCTACCCCGCCTTGACCGATGCCGATGTGCGCAGGGTCGTCAGGGCGGTGCGGTGCTTGGTCTCCCGGGAAGGATGACGCACGACATCAGCCCCCTCGATGCTCTCCTCCCCGCGGGGGAGGCTCGCGGCAGGCTCGCGCTCGGGACGGTGCAGTTCGGCCTGAGCTACGGCATCAGCAACCGGCGCGGCCGCATCCCCGAGCCCGAGGCCGCGGCCATCCTCTCGCGGGCCGTCGAGTCCGGAGTGGACACGCTCGACACGGCCCACGGCTACGGGGAGAGCGAGGCGGTCCTGGGCCGCAGCGGCATGGCCGGCAGGTTCCGGGTCGTGACCAAGCTCCCGGCCTGTGCCGGCTCCGAGGCCGGGGCTCTGCTCGAGGAGTCGCTTTCCCGCCTGGGCCTGGCGCGCGTGCACGGCTGCCTCATCCACGACTTCGACTCCTTCAGGGCGGACCCGGGCCTGTGGGACTTCCTCGCAGGTGCGGTCCGTCGGGGCAAGGTCGGCCGCCCGGGTTTCTCCCTCTACGAGCCGGCCCAACTCTCGGAGGTCCTGGCCGCGGGGCTGGGCC
This sequence comes from Elusimicrobiota bacterium, assembly GCA_016218545.1. Lineage (GTDB taxonomy): Bacteria > Elusimicrobiota > Elusimicrobia > UBA1565 > UBA9628 > JACQWX01. The sequence goes on along the minus strand of JACRDQ010000046.1, from coordinate 169,441 downwards.
CGGGCATCCTCCAGGTGCCCTACAACCTCTTCGACCGCCGCTTCGAGCCTGCTTTCGCGGACCTCAAAGCCCGCGGTTGGGAGATCCACGTCCGGTCCGTGTTCCTGCAGGGGCTCTTCTTCATGGAGCCCTCGGCCCTGTCAGGGAACCTGTCCAAGGCGGTCCCGAAGCTCGAGTCCCTGAGAAGGCTCTCCGCGGAGAGCGGGCTCTCCGTCGCTTCCCTGGCCCTGGGCTTCGCCGCCCGGAACGCGCACGTGGACCGGATCGTGGTCGGATTGGAGAGCCGCGCCAATCTCGACGAGAACCTGGAGGCCCTCTCCCGCGGCTGCGCCGCGTCCGAGGGGCTGGGGGCGCGGCTTGCGGAGCTCCGGGTGGAGGATGAGGATGTCCTGCTCCCGACCCGCTGGAGGCCCTGACATGGACGTGCTCGCCATCATCCAAGCCCGCCTGGGCTCGACGCGCCTGCCGCGCAAGGTCCTCCTGCCGCTGGAGGACAAGGCCGTGCTGGAGCACGTGGCCGAGCGCGTGGGCCGCAGCCGCAAGGTCTCCGGGGTCCTCATCGCCACCACGGTCGCGGCAGCGGACGCGGAGCTGGCCGCGTTCTGTTCGGCCAAGGGTCTGCGGTGCTTCAGGGGCTCCGAGCGGGACGTGCTCGACCGCTTCCGCCAGGCGGCAGCGTCGCTCCGGCCCGCGCACGTCGTGCGCGTCACCGCGGATTGCCCCTTGATCGACCCTGACGTGCTCGACCTGGTCGTCTCCCGCCACCTCGAATCCAAGGCGGACTACACGGCGAACGTCCTCGAGGAGACGTTCCCCGACGGCCTCGACGCCGAGGCCTTCACCATGCCCGCCCTCGAGCGCGCCTGGCGGGAAGCGAAGCTCCCCTCCGAGCGGGAGCACGTGACCACCTATGTGCGCGGCCACCCGGAGCTCTTCCGGTTGGCCGGCGTCACCCACGAGCCCGACCTCTCAAGGCACCGCTGGACCCTCGACCGGCCCGAGGACTACGAGTTCCTCAAGGCCGTCTACAAGGCGCTCTATAAGCCCGGACAGGCGTTCGGCCTCAAGGAGGTCCTGACGTTCCTGGAGGCTCACCCGGAGCTCGAGACCATCAACTCCGGCATCCGGAGGAACGAGGGGCTCCTGAAGTCCCTCGAAGAAGACCGCAGGCATCGCAAGGAGGGAGGATCATGAAGGCGACTCCGACGACGGGACGCTCCCAGCGCCTCTATCGGAAGGCCAAGGGCTTCATCCCCGGCGGCACCCAGCTGCTCTCCAAGCGGCCCGAGATGTTCCTGCCGGATCTCTGGCCCTCGTACTACAGCCGCGCCCGCGGCTGCGAGCTCTGGGACCTCGACGGCCGCCGCTACCTCGACATGTCCTACATGGGGATCGGCGCGGCCGTGCTGGGCTACGCGGACCCGGACGTGGACGCGGCCGTGCGCCGGGCCGTGAGCCGGGGCAACATGACCACCCTCAACGCGCCCGAGGAAGTCGAGCTGGCCGAGGTGCTCGTGAGGCTGCACCCTTGGGCGAAGATGGTGCGCTACGCGCGCACCGGAGGCGAGGCCATGGCCATGGCCGTGCGCATCGCGCGGGCGTCCTCGGGCAGGGACACCGTCCTGTTCTGCGGCTATCACGGGTGGCACGACTGGTATCTCGCCGCCAACCTCGCCAAGGACAGCGCCCTCGACGGCCACCTCCTGCCGGGCCTGGAGCCCAAAGGCGTGCCCAAGTGCCTGAGGGGGACGTCCTTCCCGTTCCGCTACAACGACACCGACGAGTTCCTGCGCCTGGCGCACCGGCACCGGGGGCGCGCCGGGGTCGTGGTCATGGAGCCCATCCGCAACAAGCCCCCGGAGCCCGGCTTCCTGGAGGCGGTCCAGCGCACGGCGCGCCAGCGCGGCATGGTCCTCGTGGTCGACGAGATCACGGCGGGCTGGCGCCTCAATCCAGGCGGAGCGCACCTCGGCATGGGCCTGGAGCCCGACATCGCGGTCTTCGGCAAGGCCATGAGCAACGGCTACCCCATGGCCGCGGTGGTGGGCAAGCGCGGGGTCATGCAGGCGGCGCAGGGCTCCTTCATCAGCAGCACCTACTGGACCGACCGGATCGGCCCTTCGGCGTCTTTGGCGTGCATCGAGAAATACGCGGCCCTGAAGGTCCACCGGCACCTCGCGAAGACCGGGAACGCGGTGCAGGACGGGTGGCGGAGGCTGGCCGGCAAGCACGGCCTGCGGATCTCCCTGGACGGGATCGCTCCGCTCGGGCACTTCGGGTTCGAAGGCGAGAAGGCGCTCGCCCTCAAGACCCTCTTCACCCAGGAGATGCTCAAGCGGGGCTTCCTGGCCACGAACGCGTTCTACGCGTCCTGGGCGCACCGCGAGACGCACCTGCGCAGGTACTTCGCCGCGGCGGACCGGGTCTTCGGCTCCATCGCCGCCTGCCTGGCCAGGGGCCGGGATCCCGAGAAGCTGCTTTCCGGCGAGGTCTGCCACGCCGGGTTCCGGAGACTGATCTAGTGCCGGGACGCAGGGTCGCGGTCATCGCCGAGGGCGGTCGCGGCAGGGGGCACGGCCACGTGGCCCGGTGCTCCGCGGTGTGCGACGCCTTCTCCGAGGCCGGCATCGAGCCGGTCTTCATCGTGGACGGAGACGCGGGGGTCCGGCGGGCCGCGGGAGGACGGAGGCTCAGGCTCATGGATTGGCTCTCGGACCCCGAGCCCCTGCTCCGGCTCATCGAGGGCTTCGACGCCGCTCTGGTGGACTCCTACCACGCCCCGCTCAAGCTCTATGCCCGCATCGAGGAGCGGGTCGGGGTCGCCGCGTATTTCGACGATACCATGAGGCTCGACTATCCGCCGGGCATCGTCATCAACGCTGACGCGGACGCAGGGCGTCTTCCCTACGCGTGCAAGCCCGGACGGCTCCTCCTCCTGGGCAGCGCGTACGCTCCCCTGCGCAAGGCCTTCTGGTCGGCCCGCTCGCGGCAGAGCCGCAAGCGGTTCTCGGATATCCTCGTCACCTTGGGCGGCGAGGACCCGCGGCGCCTGCTCCCGAGGGTCCTCTCGGGCCTGGAGCGCTTTCCGGAGTTGCGGGCGCATGTGGTCCGGGGAGGGCTCTCACAGGCCGCGATGAAGGCGCTCATGCTCCGCTGCGACGCGGCGGTGAGCGCCGGGGGCCAGACCCTCACGGAGCTCGCGCGTCTTGGAGTGCCTGCCGCGGTCGTGGTCGCGGCGGACAACCAGCTCCGCCATGCCGCGGGCTGGCGCAAGGCGGGCTTCGCCCTGGACGCAGGACGCTGGGATTCTCCGGACTTGGAGGGTTCCGTGGCCCGGGCCGTGCGGCGGCTGCGTGACCGCGGAGTCCGGGTCCGCATGGCGGCCAGGGGACGGGCCATGGTGGATGGGAAAGGCGCGCGGAGAATAGTATCCTCTATCTGCGGATGCCTCCCATGAGTCAGGGATTCTATCTCAGGCCGGCCGGGCCGGGCGACGAGAAGGCGGTCTTCGAGCTCTCCAATGAGCCCACGGTCCGGCACCAGTCCATCCATCCGGAGCCCATCCCTTGGGGCCGGCACGTGGACTGGTTCCGCGCCAAGCTCGCCGACCCCGGGCACCTTTTCCTCATCATCGCCTCTCCCTCAGGGGACTTCCTCGGCCAGGTGCGCTACGCTTTCCGCGGGGAGTCGGCCACGGTGAGCATCAGCCTGAGCGCGGCAGCGCGGGGCAAGGGCCTCTCTTCCCGGGCCCTGGCCGAGGCGGACGGGCGGCTCATGCGGGCCAGGCCCGAGGTCCGCGAGGTCGTGGCCCTCATCCGGCCGGAGAACGCGGCCTCGGCGAAGGCTTTCGAACGGGCCGGCTACGTCCCGGCCGGCGACGAGGCCGTCTCGGGCGTGAGCCTGCTGCGCTTCATCCTGCGCCGGAAGGGCTTCGCCTTCGGGGGCCGCTGGCTCGGCCCGGACGCGCCCGCCCTGCTGGTGGCCGAGCTCTCGGCCAACCACGGGGGCCGCTGGGAGACGGCCCTGGCCGCGGTGCGCGCCATGAAGGACGCCGGGGCCGACGCGGTCAAGCTCCAGACCTACACGGCGGACACGATCACCATCGACGCTCCCCAGGAGCATTTCCGGATCAAGCAAGGCACGCTCTGGGACGGACGGACCCTCCACGACCTCTACCGGGAGGCCATGACCCCGTGGGACTGGCAGCCCAGGCTCAAGGAGGAGGCCGAGAAGCTGGGCATGGCCTGTTTCTCGTCGCCCTTCGACCTCACGGCCGTGGACTTCCTCGAGTCCCTGGGGGTGCCGGCCTACAAGATCGCCTCCTTCGAGATCACCGACATCCCGCTCATCTCCTACGCCGCTTCCAAGGGCAAGCCCGTCCTCCTTTCGACCGGGGTGGCGCGCTACGCCGAGATCGCCGAGGCCGTGGCCGCCTGCCGGGCGGCCGGCAACGACCGGATCGCCCTCCTCAAGTGCACCTCCGCCTACCCTGCCCTGCCCGAGGAGGCCAACCTCTCCGTGATCCCTGACCTGGCCGAGCAGTTCGGGACGGTCGTGGGGCTCTCGGACCACACCCTGGGACACTCTCTCGCCGTGGCGGCCGTGGCCCTGGGCGCCCGCATCGTCGAGAAGCACTTCATCCTGGACCGCGGGCAGGGCGGGCCGGACAGCGCCTTCTCCCTGGAGCCGGCCGAGTTCAAGAGCCTCGTGGCCGCGGTGCGCGAGGCCGAGGCCGCCGTGGGCGAGGTGACCTACGAGCCCACGCCCAAGGCCGCGGCGAGCAGGATTTTCATGCGCTCGCTCTTCGTGGTGGCCGACGTCAAGAAGGGGGAGGTCTTCGACGCCGGGAGCGTCCGGTCCATCCGGCCCGGCCTGGGCCTGCCTCCCCGCTGCCTGACCGAGGTGCTCGGCCGGCGCGCCAGCCGCGACATCACCCGGGGCACGCCCCTCACCCGCGACCTGATCGAATAGCCGGCTGCTAGCCCAGCGGCCCGTCCCTCGGGACGGGCAGGGCGCGGGCGAGCCCGCGCTCCACGAAGCGCGCCACGAAGGCGCGGGTCTCTTCGAAACCCAGTCCCACGGCTTTGCTGATGGAGAAGACGTCGCGCCTGCCGTCCATCCTGAGCATGATCTGGTCCATGGCCTCGTTGAGCTTGGGCTGGGTCCGCCAATCCACCCACAGCCCGTGCTTGCTCAGGAACACGGGGCCGGGGGAGGTCCTGCGGGGGATGAAGTTGGAGGCGGTCGTGCGCACGATGTTCTCGACCACGTCCGCGGTCTCCCGGAGCTTGTCCTCGCTGAGGATCTCGGGCCGGTCGTCGCTCGTGTGGTACTCGTCGTAGGGCCAGCGGACCAGGGACACGGTCGGCACCTCGACGCCCGGGTTGTTGAGGACGAGCTCGTCGTTGACGATCCCTTCCCTGCAGGCGAGCTCCTTGAAGGGGCGGCCGGCGTCGGTCAGCACCTGCCTGGCGATGAGGTCCACCGCGTGCGTGTCCCGGATGGAACGCTGGAGGGTGAGGGGCTCGGAGGTGCCGCACATCTCGCAGAAGAGCCCGGCGCGCAGGCGCAAGATCAGGTCGGGATGGCGGGAGAGGTAGGCGATGCTGCCGATGGTCTCGGGGCAGAACAGGAAGCGCACGGCCATGGAGTCCGGGGGGAGGGGCCGCTCGGCCAGCCGATGGGCGAGCTCGACTGCCACCGCGACTCCGGTGATGCTGTCATTGGACTGCCTGGGGTGGCAGACGTTCGCGCACACGATGAACTCGCCGAAGTCCGCGGCCCCTTTCGCCGGCGGGGGGCCCAGGACAGCGTCTGCGACGCTCAGGCCGGCCGGCGCTCCCTGGAACTCGGACTTGATGACGACGCGGTAGCGCTTGTCCCTGGGGAGGGAGTCGAAGATCTTCTTGGCCAGGCAGAAGCCCCAGGTCCGGTCGTAGTAGCGGAAGACCCAGGGGATGGCGTCGGGCCGCTTCTCGGAGAAGTGCAGATGCGGGGCGAGCTCCTCCCAGGACACGACCCGGTCCACCGGGAGGGAATAGGAGACCAGGTGCAAAGGGTTGTCCGCGTAGTCCGCGATCCTCTTGCCGTCCTCGAAAGCGAGGTAGGCTTCGCGGACCTCGTAGCGCTCCGGCACGACCCAGTCCCAGGCCTGGGTCCCGGCGGGAATCGTCTCCACGCGGCAGTTCCCGGAGGCCGGGAAGCGCCCTGCGATGATCTTGAGCGCGGCTTCCGTGTCCTTGCAGGCCAGGGTGCGGGCCAGGGGGTGGAGCTCCGACACGATGTCCTTGAGACGGCGGGTTCCGGCGGGAGCGGTCATGAGGTCGGAGCCTCCTTGTTCATGAGAGAGCGCAGGACGTCGATGGCGCGGCGGGCGCACCCGCCGTCGGGCTTGCCGATGAAGGCCTCGAGGACGCGCGAGTGGTCCACGCTGCGGGGGACTCGGTCGGGGAGGAGCTCTTCCAGCCGCGCCTTCAGGGCGGAAGCGGAGCAGACCGGGTCGAGCCCCCAGTTCCCGGAATAGGGCGGGGGGAGCCTGAGTCCCGCCAGGTTGAGGAGGACGACGGGGATGCCCAAGGCGAGGGCTTCGAAGACCGCTCCCGAGGGCGGGGACACGACCAGGTCGGCGTCCAGGAGGAGGTCCGCCATGGGCTTGCGCCATTCGAGGCGGCACCGGCCGTCGAGCCTCTTCGCCAGGACCTTGGAATAGGGCTCGGGGCTCTCTCCCGGATGGAGCTTGAGGGTCACCTCGATCCCGGGGAAGCTCCTGAGGATGTCGAGCGCGGTCCCGAACGTGGGTTCGATGGGGCCGCACGAGGAGACGCACAGGACCCGGACCGGCCTCCCGGCGGGACGGGGCCTGCGCGCGTCGCGCGCGAGCACGTCGAGCATGGGGTAGCCCGTGGCCGTGATGCGGTCGCGGGGGAAGCCCATCTCGACGTAGGCGTCGGCAAGGGCCGGGCCCCAGACGAGCAGGTGGTCCGCGCCGATGTCCTCGATGCCGGGTCTCGGGATGGCGGAGATGCCGTGGAGCATCAGGGCCGACGGGATCCCCCGCTGCCGGGCGAGGTCGATCAGGAGCCTCTCCGGGGGGCTGCCGTCGTAGGGGACCAGGACAAGGTCCGGCTTCTCTTCGTCCAGGGCCGCGGAGAGCCTTTCCAGGGCGTCGGCCAGGACCGGGAAGTCCTCGGACACGATCCGGGACAGCCGCGGCCGCGCGGCTTCCCAGCAATCCAGCCCTTCGAGCTCGAAGCGGCTCTGATAGCGCCGCGACGAGGAGACCTCCTGGAACCTGCTGAGCATCTCCTTGAGCCGCGTCGTCCCGTCCGCGCCGAGGCCGCTGTCTTTCGGGGAGGTCAGGAACCGCCAGCGCCGCCAGCCCGGCATCCCGATCAAACGGCGGCCCGGCCAATTGTAGAAGACGGGGTCGATGTCCTTCTCGGCTCCGAGGGCCGCGATGAGGGGCTCGATGGTGTAATAGGAAGAGGCCAGGACGCGTTTGCGCCCGGCCCGCGGCCGGCCGCGGCCCAGGTTGAGGATCCGCCGCTTCCAGCGGTGCTGCATGAGCGGCCAGGAGCAGAAGTCGGAGGTCAGGCGGGGGTCGCGGCATGCAGGCGGTCCGGGCCGGAGGCGTTCGAGGCGGATGCCCTCGGACCTGCAGAGCGACTCGACCAGGGCCTTCTTGTGGGCGTGCAGGCCGCTCGCCAGCCAGGCGGTCTGGGGCCGATGCTCCCTCGCCAGACGCAGCGCGGTGTCTGCGAACTTGTAGAGCCTGCCGAAGGTCACCCCCCAGACGAGTCCTTCCATCAGGTAGCCGAGGGACGTTCCTTTATATAGGGTGAAATCCCGCCCCTCGGCATCCAGGCGCCAGGAGCGCGCCAGGCGGGCGCAGTGACCTACGACGCTGTCCCAGGACCCCGGCCCGATGAAGGGGACCTCCTCGTCCGCCAGCACGCCCTTGAGGCCCAGGGAGCCGCATCTCCAGAGGGTGACGTCATCCGGGCAGAGGACCAGGATGTCGCTGCCGCGGCTTCCCCATGGGAAGGGCGGGTGGAGTCCGGAGGCGTCCGCGAAGAAGAGGTCCATGCGGCGGGTCAGCTAAGGAGTCGCTGAGATTGTATACAACTTGGCCCGTGGGACCCAAATGACGGGCTAGGGCCGGGCGGCGGCGTCCAGGCCGGAGAAGAAGCGGCCCAGCAGGTCGACCGAGTCCTGGAGGCGGGACGGGAGGACCCGGTCCGGGCTGTCGAGGCTCGTCCGGAATCCCGGGTACGGGGCTTCGCGGTCGAGAGGCTCCGGGGCGCGGTTGAGGCAATAGACCGGGAGACCCTCGGGGAGCGACGCGAGGTCGGCGGCGCAGAGCCAGGCGCTCTCTCCGCGGACCTCGCGGAGGGCCGGGGCCCCCCGCTTCATGGCGGCCGCGACCGCGGCGGGCCAGCGGCCCTCGCTCGGGACCGGGCTCTGCAGGACGGGGGTGTCCCCGCGTCCCATGCCGTGGACCGCGATCACCGCGCGTACCCGTTTGGAGAGTTCGGGTCTGGCGCGGAACCACCATGCCGGGCCCAGGGGACCCGAGGAGAGGAGGAGGAGGAGGCTCTGGCCGCCGGGGGCCCCGGCCAGCCTCCGCCGCAGCGCGCAGGCGGCGGCCACGGCGCCGGAGAGGGCGTCGTCGGCCAGGCCGCAGTGGTCGGTCCGGACGCTGAGGGCGATGACGTCGTCGGTGCCGCCCTCGGCGAGGACCTCGGTCACGCTCATCCTGCCGTAGAGGTGGGCGGAGTCGATGCGGACGCGATAGCGGCCCGGCTGGAGGCGCTCCGCCGTGTCCGCGCTGCAGCAGAGGGACCAGCCCAGATGGTCCGTCTCAGCCGCGTAGGGGACGGCCCCGCGCAAGGGGTGCGTGCGCAGCCGGGCGCGGAGCCCGGCCAGATCGAGCGTGGTGTCGCAGGCCGCGCTGTAGAAGGACGCGAGGAGGGGCTGGGAGGAGAGCGAGAGCAGGACCCCGCCGTCCGCCCGCGCGAGGGAGGCGTCCCGGCAGATCCAGCGCTCGGGCACCAGCGCTCCGCCGACGCGGGTTCCCGTGGGGGTTGAGAGCGTCCTGGAGGGCAGACCGGCGCATAGGGCTTTCAGCGTCGTCTCGCAGGCCGGAGCCAGGGGCTGGGCCGGCAAGGGGGAGAGCGCGGCAAGGATCGCGTGCGGGCCGGCATCCGGGGCGAGGGAGACGACCCCCCGGCCCGGGACGGGGGAGCCTCGCGCGGACAACTCCTCCTCCGCGACGTCGACGGCGGGGCCCCGCGCCAGGTACCAGGGGTCGCGCCGGATGCCTTCGGTGCAGAAGCGGTCCATGTCGGGGCAGGTCACCAGGGTGGCCTCGCTCCTGCCGACGCGGGCCCTGCGGAAGCCCGACTTGGCCCACGCGTCTGACTCGAGCCTGCGCAGGTCCGGGTAGCTGTTCCCCACGAGGGCGCGCACGTTGTAGAGCCACTCCTCGTGCACGCGCCGGCCGCCGCGGCGCAGCCAGCCCGGGAACCTCTTGGGATACCGGTAGGGGACGGCCTCACGCTGCTCGATGTGATGGACGAAGGTGGCGTAGCGGAACCCCACCCCGACGTTGCATATCTTCGCGCCGACGCGGATGAGCCGCTCGTAGAGGCAGTCCCGGCCGAAGCACTCCTTGGGCAGCCCGGCGAACAGGTCTGCGGCCGCCGGGCCGAGGCCCGCCACGGAGAAGACGGGCTCCAGGCTGCGCAGGACGCCCGGCTCGGACCGGAAGCGCTCCGTGAAGGGCCCCACCGTGGAGGGCGTGGTCTCGGGGTCGAACTCCTCGCCCCGGCAGAAACTGTACGAGTAGGTCGGGACCAGCAGGGTGCCGCGGGGCCCGAGGATATCGAGGAACGCGTCCCTGACGACGCGGTACATGGCGTCTTCCGTGGGCCCTTCCTTGGGAAAGCCCAGCATGCCCAGCCCGACGTGCGTGAAGGCGATGTCGCCCTCAGCCAGACCCACGGCCCTCAGGGCCGCGGTCAAGCCGGCGCCGTCGTAGTGGAAGGCGGGCCGCTCGGCGGGGGCGGGCATGCTAGGCGCTTCGGAGCTCGAAGAGCTGCCAGACGGGGAAGTTGTCCGCGAAGTGGAAGGCTCTGGGGTCGACCTCGCGGAAGGCGGGGTCGGGCCAGAGCTCCTCCATCCAGGACACCTGGAAGCCGTTTCGGCAGAACGCCTGCACCAGCCGGCTCATGAAGGCCGTCACGCCGAAGTCCTTGCGGCGGTACTCGGTGAGCACCGTGAAGGGGCGGTCCTGGTCCCCGAGCCAGGGCGCGAGCCAGAAGATGTAGTGGGGCTCGACGCTGATGAAGACGCCGCCGGGCTTGAGGATGCGCCGGACCTCCCGGAAGAGCAGGTCGATGTCGGGGACCGGGCCGGGGACCGGGGGGACGAAGTAGAACAGCAGGGCGTCGCTCATGAACACGAAGTCCGCGCTGGCCGAGGGGATGGGGTCGAGCCCGCCGGGCCGGCCCACGGGCAGGACCTCGTAGCGGGCCTTGCCGCCGCGGCGCCGCGCGGCCGCGATGTACTCCGCGTTCGGGTCGACCCCCAGGGTGGACCCGGCGGACGCGGCTATCAGCTCGGTGTAGTAGCCCACGCCGCAGCCCACGTCCACGACGCTCGACGCCGGCGTCAGGCGCTTGGGGAAGTACCCCGTGAGGAAGGAGTGCTGGACGGCCCGATAGAGGTTGTCGCGTATCCCGGAGAGGCCGTCCTCGAACTTCTGCCGGACCCACCACTGCTCCGGGTTGACGCGCCTCTTGAGGAGGAGCTCGACCCCGAGCTGCTGATGGAAGTTGCCGGTCTTCGTAGCGTCGAGCAGGTTCTTCTTCGGCCCGAAGCGGGCGCGGTAGGCCCCCGGGTCGTCGACGAGGAGGAAGAGCTCCCGGCAGCGGCCGGCGAGGCGCTCCGCCGTGGCTTCCACGGCGGGGGGCCACTGCCGGGCGTCGCGGATGATGCGGGTCGGGTCCGCGAGCAGGCCGTCGGCGTTGCCGAAGACCCCGGTCTCCCACGTCGGGCAGGTCCGCGCGGCCGGCTCCCCCCCGGCCGCGAGGTCGGCGAGGACCGCCAGTCCCGCGCCGTCCACGGCCAGGGAGGTTCGCGTGAAGACGTTGTAGAGGAGCCAGCGCCGCCCCGGGGCGGGGAGGACGACGACGTCGCCGGGGAGGGAGGGGCTCATCGGGATGCCAGGCGCAGGATGATGCCGGTCATCCCCTTGACGGTGCGGAAATCCACGGACTGCATGTCCTCCGGCTCGAAGCGGACGCCGAAGTCCTCCTCCAGGCGGGTGACCAGCTCGACGATCTTGATGGAGTCCACGAAGTTGGAGTCCAGGAATTCGAAGCTCAGCTTCTCCTCCTCCGCGGCGCAAGGCAGGGGGCGCTCGGCTTCGAGGTAGGACAGGATCTTCTTTCTGACGGCTTCTTCCGAGATCATGGGCGTTTGCCTCCCAGGGAGATCGGACGTCCGTCGATGCGGACGCGCGGCCCGCGGACGACGTGGTCCAGGTGGAAGCCCGCGTTGACGGAGCCTCCGATCGTGGCGTTGGAGCCGAAGCCGAAGTGGACGGTCCCCGCGGTCCCCTCGTCCTCCAGCATGGAGCCGCAGAGCGCGGCGCGAGGGTTGAGTCCGAGCCCCACCTCGCCGAGCATGCGCGCGTCCGGGTTCCGGGCCGAGGCGAAGAGCTCCTCGAGGACCCGGCTGAGGGGTCCGGCGAAGCCGACGATGCGTCCCTCGCGCACGTTCAGGCGCAGGGGCTTGTCGAGGAGCCCCAGGCGGGGGTGCGGGATGCTGCCGTCCACGACCACGACGCCTTCGGCGCTGCCTTCGACCGGGGCGATGTTGACCTCGGCGTCGGGCGGCGAGGCCAGGGTCCCGGGTCCCGGGCACCAGCCCGGAGCGGGGTTGCCGCGGCGGCCCAGGATGAGGCAGGTCAGGGAGGTCCCGGCCTCGGTGAAGACCTCCAGGCGCGAGCCCGCGGTGAGGGCGGCGGCCAGGCGCTCGGCCGGAGCCGAGAGGGCGCGGAAGTCAGCGGTCAGCGCGGGCCCCTCGAGGACCTTCGCCGAGTAATCGGGCAGGCTCAGCCAGCGCGCCCCGCGGGCCAGGGCCGACCGGCAGGCCCTGGAGTGGGCCAGGGACATCCTGGTCAGGCAGAAGACGACGTCCGCGCGCCGGAGTCGCCGGGCGGCGTCGTCCCGGGGCTCGGCGCCGTGCATGCGCGGGGCGGCGATGGTGAGGTGCTCGGCGGCGCCGCAGGCCGCGGCGGCCTCTCCGGCCAGGGCCGCGCCCAGGGAGCGGGTGGCCGGTTCGCTCAGGACCAGGGCGCGCTCACCCGGCTTCAAGGCCGCGCAGACGCGCGCCAGGGTGCGGCAGCCCCTGCGGATTCCCGTCGGGGCGGTGGGGCGGGGCCCCCGGACGTCAGCCGCGGGTCGCATCGATGAGGGCCTTGATCCTGTCGAGCCCGCGGTGGATGCGCTCGACGCTCTCCGCCCCGACCGAGACGCGGATGAAGCGGTCGCAGGACTTGCCGTAGCCGAGGCCCGGTACGGCGCACACATGGTCCTTTTCCAGGAGCCGGGTGCAGAACTCCTCGGAAGAGAGCGTGGAGGGGGCGGTCGAGACGAAGAAGTAGAAGGTGGCCGTGCCCGGGAGGCACTTGAGGCCGATGGCGTCCATGCGGCGGGCGATCTCCGCCCTCCGGCGGACGAGGTCGAGGATCTGCGGCTTGGTGATGCGGATGATGTCGTCGAAGTGCTTGGCGAGGTAGTATTCCAGGATGGTGGCCGGGCAGGTCACGAGGTGCTGGTTGACCTTGAGGATCTGATCGGTGAGGGCCGGGTTGGTGATGCAGTAGCCGATGCGCCAGCCGGACATCCCGTAGTTCTTGGACATGGAGTTGCAGATGATGGTGTGCTGCAGCCCCTTGTCGATGTTGCCGGCGGAGACGAAGCGCTCCCCGTCCAGGAGGAAGTCGCTGTAGGCCTCGTCCGAGAGGATGAAGAGGTTGTATTTCTCCGCGAGCATGCAGAGGTGGCTGATCTCCTCGACGCTGAAGACCTTGCCGGACGGGTTGTTCGGGTTGTTGATGATGACGGCCTTGGTCCGGTTGGTGATGTACTCCTCGAATTGGTAGACGCTCTTGTCGTGCGGGACCATGACCGGCACCCCGTAGCAGAGCTTCACCTGCTCGGGGTAGCTCACCCAGGCGGGCTCGTGGATGAGGGTCTCGTCGCCGGGGTTGAGGATGGACATCAGGGACATGTGGATGGCCGCCTTGGAGCCGGCCGTGATGATGATCTCGCGCGCGGGGTCGAAGGAGACGTCGTACTGCTCCTGGAAATAGGCGGCCAGCTTCTCCCGGAGCTCGGGGATGCCGCGCGAGTGGCTGTAGTGGTAGAGCTTCGGGAAGGGGAGGTCCGCGAACGGGTAGAGCGGGATGTCGAAGAAGGCCTCCCCGAGGGAGAGGACCGTGACGTCCGCTCCTTGGCGCTGCATCTCGTAGACCTTGTTGTTGTACTTGATGGACATGGCCTGGACGCTCTCGGCCACGACCTTGGAGGGGGCGAAGAACCTCGCCGGGTCGATCCGGCCGTCCAGGTGGGGGGCGTGCGGGGGCTTGGCGGCCGGGGTGCCCTTGAGGGTGCGCTCCGCCAGCCAGGTCCGGATCTTCCCCTTCTGGATCTTGCCCGTGCTCGTCTGGGGGAGCTCCGGGAGCTCGAAGTATGCGGCGGGCCGGTAGATGGGAGGCAGGGACTCCTCGCACAGGGCGCGCAGGCGGGGCTCGACTTCGGAGAGCTTCGCTTCGGGGGAGAGCCGGACCACGGCCGCGACGTCCTCGCCCAGGAGCTTGTGGGGGATGCCCACCACGGCGCAGCGGAGCACCGCGGGATGGCGGGACAGGGTCTCCTCGATGGCCGCGGGGCTGATGTTGATGCCTCCGCGGATGATGAGGTCCTTCTTCCTCCCGGTGACGGTGAGGACCCCCGCGGCGTCCAAGACGCCGAGGTCCCCGGTGGCGAACCAGTCCTTGCGCGACAGGGGCGCCAATTCCCCCTTGACGGTGTCGTAGTAGCCCGGGGTCAGGTACGGGGTCCGCACCGTGATCTCGCCCTCGGTGCCGGCCGGGACGTTCTGCCCATGCTTGTCGCCGATCCGGAGCTCGATGCCGGGCAGGACGGTCCCCACGCCCGGCCTGGAACGGGCGCGCGGGAGATGGGAGGTGAGGAAGAGCGTCTCGGAAAGGGCGTAGTTCTCAAGAAGCGCCACCCCGTAGCGCTCCTCGAACTCCTCGCGGAGCGGCACGGGCAGCGGCGCGGTGCCGCAGAGGACCGTGGGCCGGCTCTTGCGGCACCAGCGAACGCCCTCCTGTCCGCGGTCCAGCTTCATGAGGATGGAGATGATGGTCGGCACGAGCCACAGGGTGTTGACCCCGTGCTCGATGACGGGCCGCCAGAACCGCAAGGCCGACTTGGCGTCGAAGGAGTCGACCACCACGAGGCTGCCGCCGCAGAGGAAGGGGATGAGCAGCAGGTTGTAGTGTCCGCCCAGGTAGGTCATGGGGAGGAGGCCCAGGAAGCGGCTCTCCGGCCCCAGGCCGAGCTCGCGCGAGAACATGGCCGCGTTGCCGACGAAGTCGGCGTACGTATGGGCGATGCCCTTGGGGTCCGAGGTGGTCCCGGAGGTGAACACGACGGCAAGCTCGTCATCGTCGCGGACGCCCTGGCAGGGGATGAACGCCGGGCTCCGGGGAAGTTCCGGGCAGGCCGCCTCGGTCCCGTCCTTGCCCACGCTGACCGCCTTGGCGCCGGCGTGCATGATGGCGGGGCACATGAGGTCGTCGGAGGCGAAGATGACCTTGGTCCGGGTGGAGCGGATGATGTCCGCGGCCTTGAACCGGCTGAAGGTCGGGTGCAAGGGGACCGCGGTGGCTCCGGCGTAGACGCAGCCGAAGAAGAGCTCGACGAAGGAGACCGAGTTGGTCAGCGAGAGGGCGACGCGGTCGCCCTTCTCGACTCCGAGGGAGCGCAGGTGCCGCGCGACCCGCACGGCGCTGGAGCGCAGCTCGGCGTAGGTGACGGTCCGTCCCGTCCGGGCGTCCACCAGGAAGGGATGGGCGGCGCGGCGCTCGAAGACGGAGAGGAGCTTGGCGACGGCCTGGGCCGGGCGCCGGGACGAGGGGGAGGGGCGCGCGGGCCGGTGGGTCATCGGAGGGCGCCTCGGCTGGGATTGGTGTTCATTCGTTGAACATTCTAACATATCCGACGCTCACGGGGTCTCCGGGGGAGCCTTCACGCGCTCCCGGAGGAACTGGAGGCCGCCCTCGATGTCGGTGAACCGGCCGTCGAGCTGGGCTTCGTAGCAGGCATCCAGGACGGTCTTGAACGAGGGACCGGGCTCGAGGCCGAGGTCCAGGAGATGGCGGCCCATGACGATGGGAGCGGGCTTGGCGCGCTCGACGTCCAAGGCCCGCGCCCGGTCGAGGAGCCAGTCCCCGGCCGGGAAACGGGAGCCGTCGAGCCCCGGGCGCCCGCGCCGGTCCGCGGCCGCGACCCGGATGAGACGGTCGATGCGGCCGGCCTTGCGCGCCAGGCGCCGGACGGCCGCGTCGGTCGCCCCCGCCTTGAAGAGCTCGTCGGGCCTCATATGGCAGGTCACCAGGGGCAGCACGGCGGAGATGAGTCCCTCCTGGTTGGTCAGCCGCTCGAGGAACGTCCGGGCCGGGGCGCCTCCGGCCTCCTCGTGCTCCCAGGACCGGATCCGGCCGTCCTCGAAGCGCGTCGTGGAGGGCTTCCCGAAGTCATGGCAGAGCACGGCGAAACCCACCACGAGGTCCTCGGTCTCGTCGCCGATCCTGCTCTCGGCGAACGCGTCCATGGAGTGGAGGGTGTGCGTCCAGACGTCTCCCTCGGGGTGCCACTCGGGCTCCTGCTCGCAGCCTACGAGGGCCGAGAGCTCGGGGAAGTGGCGCAGCCAGCCCGTGTCCTGAAGGAAGCGCAGGCCCAGGGAGGGCCGCCGGCCCTTGAGGAGGAGCTTGCGCCACTCCTCGAAGATGCGCTCGGAGGCCAGGCCCTCCGGCTCGATGGTGCGGCAGAGCGCCACGGTCTCCGGGGCCGGGACGAGCTCGAAGCGCGCGGCGAACTGCATGCCGCGCAGGACGCGCAGGGGGTCCTCCCGGAACTTTTCCGAGACGTGCCGGAGCGTCCGGGAGTCGAGGTCCTTCATGCCGCCGTGGGGGTCGAAGACTTCCCCGGTCATCGGGTCCAGCGCCATGGCGTTGACCGTGAAGTCGCGCCGAGAGGAGGCCTCCTCGATGCCCAGGCAAGGGTCGGAGAGCACGGCGAAGCCCTTGTGCCCGAGGCCGGACTTCGACTCCCGGCGCGGGATGGAGACGTCCATGTTGACGCTCAGGACCTTGATGACGCCGAAGGCCTGGCCCACGAGGGTGATGTCGAAGAGCGATTTCAGGATGGACTGCAGACGTCCGGGCTCGATCCCGTAGACCTCGACGTCGAGGTCCACGGCCGGCAGGCCGAGGACGGCGTCGCGCACGCTCCCGCCCACGACCAGGGAGCGGCCTCCGCCTTCCTTGACCGCCCGGCAGACCTTGCCGAGGGCGGCGGCGAGACGCTGGTCCGGGATCGTGAGCTTCATGCCGCCGCCTTGGCCGGCCGCAGGCGCTCCAGGCTCTCCCTCCATATCCGCGCCCAGGAGGCGTCGGCCCAGCCGTAGGCCCTGCTGAACCTGGCCGCGGCTTCCAGGCGCTCGGGCCGGGCGAGCCAGGCGTCGGGGCCGGCCTTGAAATCGGAGAGCTCCCGGAACAGGCTCTCCACGGTGCGGTGGATCAGGCCCCAGCGCTCGAGCCCGGCCACCAGCTCCCGGGCGCCGGCGCGCTCCCGGGTGTAATAGTCCCTCGGCCAGAAGACCATGGTGGGGATCCCTCCGGCGAGGCACTCGAGCATGCCGGTGCCCGGCTGGTCCCAGAGCACGACGCGGGCCCGGTCCACCAGGGCCGGGGTGAGCCCCTTGTCGAGCCGGGAGACGCTCGCGTAGTCGCCGGCGCCGAGACGCTCGAGCTCGGAGGAGGTCTTGGCGAGGAGGGCCGTCGTGTCCGCGTTGTACGGCTTGTGGAGGATGCGGACTCCCCTGGCCCGGGCTTCCCGCACCAGGCCGGTCATCATCGCGCGGATCTCCGCGATGCTGTCGATGGAGCAGACCGCGGTCCCGCTCGGGGCGGGGGGGAAGCGGTACACCTTGTTCGTGAACCAGAGGAAGTCGAACTCCTTGTCCGCGGCGACGGCCTTGGCCAGGCTGGCGCGCCAGAAGCGACCGCGTTCGCTCAGCCAGGGGCTGGGGAGAGGCATGAGACGGACCTCGCGGCAGCTCTCTCCGTCGGGCCGGGTGTCCCAGCCCCAGGTCACGTAGGTCTGGTAATCCGGGTACATGAGCTCGCTGGGCCAGACGTGGTCGTCCATGTAGGAGTGGTGGCCGCCATACTGGACCCCGACGACGTCCATGCCCGCGGCCCTGGCGCCCGCGACCATCAGCGCGGGCTCCAGGGTGCCCGCCTCGGCGATCAGGAGCGGGCCGGGGGCGAAGGGAGCCAGGACCGCCGAGCACCTGCGGACGTTCTCTGAGCCGGCCTCGAGCAGGGAGGAGGGAAAAGCCGCGACGAGGAATGTCGTGAGGGCCCCGGCCGCCCGGCCGGCCTGGCCCGCGTCCAAGCCTCCGGCCGCCGAGAGGAAGGCGGCGGCCTCCGCGCCGCGGCCCTCCAGGGCCGCGGCCAAGGCGCCCCGGCTGCCGGAGTCCCGAGGCGAGCTGACGAGGGAGACCCGGCGGCGGACGTCCTCAAGGGTCCCGGCGTAGAAGCCCGCGTTCTTGAGAGGCTCGGTCATGTAGGCCAGGGAGTGCGCGGGCATGGGCGCCGCGGCCGAGGGCCTCAGGCGGGACGCGGCTCTCCAGCCCGCCATGGCGAGCTTGCGTCCCATCCGCTGGAGGAGGGTGGTGCCGAGCAGGTTGTTGTAGTTGACCGTGCTCGGCCCGGGCGTCGGGACGGGGTCGGCCAGGGGCTCGGGAGGCTCCTGCACGAGCAGGGAGAGGACGGCGGCCTGCCTGGCCAGCAGAGCCTGGTTGAAGGCCAGCGAGGATTGCGCCAGGGCGCGGAACTCGGCCACGTCCTCGGGGAGAGGCGCGGCCGCGGCCAGGACCGCCCACGCGCCTCCGGGGCGGGAGCCGACCAGCCGCAGCAGGCGCAGGAAGCGGTCCAGGAAGAAATGGGCCTGGGAGACGATCCCTTCCCGCGCCAGGACCTCGGCCGCGGGCTTGGGCACGCCGAGCTTTCCGCTCAGGACGCCGGCCGCGGCCTCCACCAGGACGGCGTAGAGCCGCGAGTAGGCGGGCGACAGCGAGCGGAGCTCGTCCTGCGAGAACGGTACTCCCGGGTGGTCTTCGTCCGGAAAGAGGAAGGCGGCGCGCCGGCCCTCGAGCGACGGGTGGTACGAGGCGGCGATGAGGACGGCGTCCGCGCTCATGCCGGGTATTCTACTATAGTGGAGCTCGGGCCCGTGCGATGGACTCGGCGACACGTTCCTGCGTCCTGCCATCGAAGAAGCCGCAGCGGTCGCGAGCTGCCTGGGGGACCTCCCGGAGCTCTGCGGCGAGCAGGCCGGAGACCTTCGCTTCGAAGCTCGGATAGTCGGCGCTCTCGTCCTCGATCTGGAAGCGGGAGTCCGGACAGGCGGTCTCGCCAGGGTTGCCGGAGTAGTTGACGAAGAGCGCCTTCTTGCCCATCATCAGGGACTCGAAGCCCAGGGACGACTCGAACGTCACGACGAGCTTCGCCCTCAGGATGTTCCCGTAGCTCTGCCCTTTGCCGTCGTTCTCCAGGACCGTGAAGACCCCCTGGTAGCGCGTCTGCAGGCGCCGGAGCACGGCGGCCCGATGCTCCGTGCCCGAGGTCCCATAGGGTCTGAGCTGGTAGAAGAGGCCGACGGTCGGATGCCTGCGGCCGAACTCGGCGAGGTTGTCGAGAAGCTCGAGGAGCGCGTCGTCGAAGTACTTGGGAACGCCGTTGTGGGGCCAGGCGCCCTGGTCGATGAAGATGATGTCGTAGCGCGGAGGAGGCATCCCCTCCGCGGTCTCCCGGAGGTACTCGTCCCGCCACGCGTTCAGCCAGAGCGCGCCGACAGGCTCGATCACCGCCGCCCGG
The DNA here is from genome assembly GCA_016218545.1 of Elusimicrobiota bacterium. Taxonomy (GTDB): domain Bacteria; phylum Elusimicrobiota; class Elusimicrobia; order UBA1565; family UBA9628; genus JACQWX01. The sequence goes on along the minus strand of JACRDQ010000046.1, from coordinate 150,198 downwards.
GTGCCGATGGAGCGCATCATGCCGACATGGGCGGGCCCGAAGACGCAGTAGTGGTCGACCATGCCGAAAGCGCACTGAGGGAGCAGTCCGCGTTCTCCGTTCTGGATGGAGACCTGTTCCTCTCCGCCGTGCCGCTTGAACGCCAGCTGCCGGCACGGGTGGTTCGGCATGTCGTCGAACGTGACGAAGCGGCGGCACGGGAATCTCCGGAAATAGCCCGAATAGCAGAGATAGACCGCGACGGCCTGGCGGCAGGTCCGCAGGAAGTTCAGGCCGGTCCGCCAGGAGAGGAGGGCCAAGGCGGGGATCCACGCGGGAAGGACGACCGCCAGGCGCAGGAGGTCCTGAAGGAGGACGGACGAGAGGCAGGGAAGGGTCTTCTCCTCCCCTCCGAAATCGCCCCCCTCGCGGGGGGTCAGCCTCCTGCTCCCCCGCAGGAGGGGATACAGGCGCGAGAAGCCCCTGTTGAAGAAGGCCGGGTCGATGGTCTCGACGTTGCAGTCGGTCCGGGCCGCCGGCCTCCACCACCACTTCTTCGTCGCCAGGTAATACAACGGCAGGAGAGCCAGGCCGGCGACGGTCCGGGCCGGGCTCTCATCGATCTGGATCGTGTTGGACGGCAGTCCGGCGCAGTAGAGGTGCTGGATGAGGACGTCCGCTTCCTCCGGGCTCGCTCCCACGAACCAGCCGAGGATTACGAAGGCGGGGTGGCTCCGGTGGCGCCGGGCGAACGCTCGGGCATCCGCGATGAACGGCGGTTCCCCGGCGCCGGGAGCGTCGTCCGCCACGGTCAGCGTTTCCTGCCGACGTACTGCACGTACCCCTCGCCGTACAGGATCTTGGAGAGCTTGGAATCCCTGTCGTAGTGGAGGGGGGCGAAGAACTTCCTGACGTCTTTGCCCTTGAACCAGGTCTCGGGAAGTCCCAGCGTCTTCTTGTCGTACATCCTCCGGATGCGGGAGAACGCCTCGCCGTCGGCCACGATCCGCTCGTGCTGCGCGTGGTAGATCCGTCGTGTCCGACGCTGGTGGTCGGAGATATGTGTCGACGCCATTCTTCCTCCTGTCCTTCCCTGTCCCGCGCGGGGAAGGAGGACGGGAGGATTATAGGAAATGTGCGGGGTCTTGCGGCCTGGCCGGGACGGGGAGGGCCTCGACGAGCCCTTTGGCCCGATAGGACTCGACGATCCCGCGCATGGCCCAGTAGTCCATGCCGAGCGCCTCGGCGATGTCGAAGACGGTGTGGCGCCCTTCGAAGTAGAGCATCGCCTTCTGCACCGCGAGGCTCGCCTCGCGGTCCTGCCGGTAGTCGGCCCAGAGGCCGTGCTTGGAGAGGTGCACGGGGCCCTTGAAGAGCCTGGCCGGGACGTAGTCGGACGCGGCGATCCGGACGGTCTCCTCGACCACGTCCGCGGCCTCCTGCAGCATGTCCTCGTGGATCACGTCCATGTCGTCGTCGGTGGTATGGTACTCCTCGTAGGGATAGCGCGTGAACATGACGGAGGGGACTCCGACGCCGGGCCCGTTGATGACCTTCTCGTCCGCGCTGAACATGGCCCAGGCCGGGAGTGACCGGTGGTCGGGCGCCTTACGGTCCAGGACCGCGGCGCTGACGCGGTCGATATGGGTCGCGCCCTGCCAGGAGCGCTGGACCGCGAGGGTGTTGCGGTTGCCGATGGATTCCAGGATGACGGCCGCCCGCGTGCGGCCGATGAGCTCCTCGTGGGAGGCGAGGTAGCAGACGCTGCCGACCGTCTCCGGCTGGAACAGGAAGCGCACGGAGGCGCTCCCCCGGGGGAGGGGCCGGGCGGCGAGGCCGGCGGCCACGGCCGCGCCCACGCCGACCGCGCTGGCGTTGTCGTTGGCTTGGCGGGGGTGGCAGATGTGGGCGCTCACGAGGATCTCCCCTGCCTCGGGGTTCGGGCCTCCCTCGGGATGGACCAGGCCCACGCCCACCTTCAGCCCCGGGCCGTCCGCGAATTCCGAGCGGATGACGGCCCGGTACTTCTTGTCGCGGGGGAGGCGGTCGTAGGCGTCCTTCGAGAGGCAGAAGCCCCAGGCCGCGTCATAGTACTTGAAGACCCACGGGACCGCGGCGGGGCGCTTGGCGCTGTAGTGGAGGTGGCCGGCGAGCTCCTCCCAGGAGAGGACCGCGTCCACGGGCACCGAGTAGGAGACCAGGTGCAGGGGATCGTCCTTGAAGTCCACGACCCGGCCGCCTCCCACGACCTCGAGGTAGGCCTCACGCACCGAATAACGCTTGGGAGCGGTCCAGGTCCAGTAGTCCTTGCCAGCGGGGAATTCCTCGATCCTGTAGGAAGACCCGGGCGGCATGCGCCTGCCCAGGACCTCGAGGGACCGGTCGAGGCCTTCGGAGACCAGGGTCCGGTCGAGGGGATAGATTTCAGCGACGATGTCTTTGATCATGGCGTGCAGGAGATCTCCCCTGATTGGAGTGCGTGGAGCGGGGCTCCGGGCGCCAGCAGGGCGCCGGGGTCCTCGCGCAGGAGCCCCTGGACGGCGGCGAAGAGCTGGCGCGCCCGCCAGGCGTGGAGGGACCCGTAGGGCAGGGGCAGGGTCCTGCCGAGCCCGAGGCCGGCCAGGATCTCCGGGAAGCGGCCGATGTCGACCTTGAAGCGGAGGTCCCGCGCGTACATGGAGTACAACCGGGGGTCGACCGCGCCCCCTCGCCGGACCGTGCCTGGGAAGCTCTTGCGGGCCCGGTAGGGGACCTGCTCGCGCTCCTCCACGTAATGGACGAAGGTGAGGCGTTCCGCTCCCACGCCGGCGCAGAGCAGCCATGCGTCCCGGTCGTAGAGCTTCTCGAAGGCGGAGCCCGGCCCGAAGGAACTCGCGCACCAGCTGCCGGCGAGCTCGGCCGCGCCGGCGCCCATGGCCGCCACCGAGTGGATAGGGTGCAGGCTGCGCAGGACGCCCGGGGTCTTCCGGAAGGCCTCGGTGAGGACGCCCGTCTCGGACGGGGTCGTCTCCAGCTCCCAGAACCTGGTCTTGGGGAAGCTCATGGTGAAGCTGGGCATGACGAGCGTCCCCTGGGCCCCCACGGCCTCGGCCAGCGTCGCGATCAGCGCCGCGGGGCCGCCCTCGAAGAGGCCGAAGGCCGGAAGGTGGCTGTGGATGAGGACGGTATGGCCCGGCCGGATGCCCGCCTCCTTGAGGACGTCCCGGAGGTCGGCGGGGGAGAATCGCCTCACATCGCCTCTCCGCCGGTCACCGGGATGTCCGCCCCGTTGACGTGCTGGGCCTCGGGGCTCGCCAGGAAGGCGACGGTCTCGGCCACGTCGCGGGCGGCCGTCAGCCGCCGCGTCGGGTTGCGCAGGGCCATGGCCCGGAGCTGGTTCTCGGTGAGGCTGGACCACTGGCCGGTGGGGACGAGGGAGGGAGAGACCGTGTTGCAGGTGATCCCCCAGGGGCCCAGCTCCTGGGCGAGGCAGCGCGAGAGCCCCAGGAGGGCGTGCTTGGCCGTGACGTAGGCGGTCCAGCCGGCCGGGGAGGTCCCGAGCACCGCGGAGCTCAGCACGTTGATGATGCGGCCGTACGACCGCTCCCTCATCCCGGGCGCGGCCAGCCGGGAGAGCTCGAAAGCGGCGCAGACGTAGGCGTCGAAGTTCTTCCTGAGGTCCGAGACGCGCGTCTCCAGCGCCTCGCGGCGCTCGACCGCGGGGCCCGCGTTGTTGACCAGGACGTCCACCCGGCCGAAGGCGCTGAGCGCGGCTTCGAAGAGCGCCCGGGCTCCTTCGGGCGCGGCTACGTCCGCCCGGCAGGAGACCGCCTTGACCCCGCCCTGGGCGATGCGGCGCACGGTCTCCTCGGCGGCGGCCGCGTTGGAGAGATAGTTGACCACGACGGCCAAGCCCCGCCGGCCCAGGGCCTCGGCGATGGCGGCGCCGATGCCGCGCCCGCCTCCCGTCACCACGGCCACGGCGTCTCCGGGCGCGGCCTGCCTGAGCGCGGGCAGGCTCAGGACCGCCTCCCCGGCGGCCGCGACGGCGCCTTCGCGGGGAGCCGCGGCCAGCGAGACTTCCGCTTGCCCGGCGGCGGCCTTCCTTCCGCCGTCGGACTCCTTGACGACCTCGACCGCCAGGGTCATGGCCCGGAGGGGTTCGGCCTTGCGCAGGACCTTGACCTTGACCGCCAGGGTGTCGCCGATGTAGACGGGGGCCTCGAAACGGATGCTCTGCGAGAGCCAGACGGTCCCGGGGCCGGGGAAATCGACGCCGATGACGCGGGAGATGTAGGCCATGGCCAGGGCGCCGTAGACCACCCGGTCCTTGTAGCCGAGCTCGCGGGCGAAGGCGGGATCGAGGTGGAGGGGGTTGACGTCGCCGGAGAGCTTCCGGAAGCCCTCCACGTCATCGGCGGTGACGGTGAAGCGGCGGACGTACTCGTCGCCCTCCTTGAGCCGGGCGAAGGTCCGGCCCGCTGGGATCTCCGGCGATGGGTTGGTCATGGGCGGTCCTTGGGTCCCTTGGCCTTCAGGGCGTCGGCGATGAAGTCCTCGACCGCCGGGAGGGTCAAGGCGTTCTGCATGGCGTCCGCGGTGAGCGAGACGTTCCATTCGGCCTCGATGGCCATCATGAGCGTGATGTGGCCCAGGGAGTCCCACCCGGGGACGCTCCCGAGCCGCGCGTCATCCGGGATGTCGGCCGCAGCGGTCTGGAAGACGCCGGCCATGATCTCCTTGAGTCGGGCCCTCATCATGATGTTCCTCCTGAGGGGAAGGGCGCGCCTTCCTTGTCTTTCACCGACACCCCCGGCGGCGGCGGGGGAATGGCCGAGAGGTCGAGCCGGAACAGGCCCGGCTCTCCCTCGCGGGAGAAGCCGGCCTCGGCGTAGAAGTCCCGGGTCTGGCCGTTCTTCGCCGTCGGGATGTGCCGCCCCAGCAGGGAGCGGGCGCCCGAGGCCGCGGCGGCCCGGGCCAGGAAGGAGGCGAAGGCGTGCTCCACGGTCCGGCCGAGCACGCGGCAGCTCATGAGCAGGGTGTCGATCTCGGCGGTCTCGCCGCTCAGGCGCAGGATCGCGAGACCGACGATGCCGTTGTCGCCGAAGGAGTCCCGCAGGGAGAGGGTGTAGGCCCGCAAGCCTGGGGCGGCCAGCATGGACGAGAGCTCGGCCTCCCCGTAGCGGCGTGTCGTGAGGTTGAACTGGTTGGTTTTCTGGCAGAGCTGGGCCGCGCGCTGGAGGGTCGCCGGCTTGAGCCGCTCGATGAGGGCCTCCTGCCGGAGGGAGGAGAGGAAGTCCGACAGGGTCTTCGAGGAGCTCTTGAGGGCCTCCCGTTCGGCGCGCTCGCGGTAGAGCTTGGAGCGGACGGCGTCCTCCTCCGTGAGGGCGAGCCGGTGGAACGCCCTGAGCTCCCTGAGGAAGCGGGGCCTGGCCGCCGGATCGGCCGGGAGGTCCGGCACGAGGGCCGGGACCTGGGCGCGCACCCCGGCGCGCTGGACCGGGTCGTCGTCGAGGAAGACGAAGCTCTCCACGCCCAGCCCGAGTTCGGCCGCCAGGGAGCGGAGGTTCTCCGACTTGTCGAGCCAGTTGATCCTCCAGGCCGAGAAGTCCTCCCGCTTGAGCGCCATGCCCCGGTTCTTGTCGAAGACCTCCCAGGCCGTGGCCTCGTCGTTCTTGCTGCAGATGGCCAGCAGGACGCCCGCGTCCCGGAGCCGCGCGAGCTCCCGCTGGAACTCCTGGAAGGCCAGGCCGACGCCCTCGGGCCCGAGTTCGAGCCTCTCCCAGCCGTCCTCCCCCGCGACCCCGCCCCAGAGCGTGTTGTCGAGGTCCACGACCGCCGCCTTGGCGCGGGGCAGGGCGCCGAGCTCGAGGTAGTAGCCGATGAGGCCGGCCAGGGTCCTGGTCGCCTCCATGCCCAGCCGCATGCGCGCCATGTACCAGAGCCGGTCGTCGGTGAGGTTCCCGGCTCCATGGAAGCGCGCGTGCCAGTCGAAGTCCACGGCCACCACCCTGCCTCCGGAGAGTCCCCGCAGGCCCGACAGGTAGGACTCGAGCGCCCGCTGGCCCCTGGCCGGCTCGCGGGCTCCGGCGACCGCTTCGCCGGGGAGGCGCAGGATCGGCGGGATCACCAGGTGGACCGAGGCCTTCGGGAGCGCGGAGGTCACCCGCTCGATGAGGGAGGCCATGCCTTCGAGCTCGGCGCGCACGCGCTCTTCCTGCCGTTCGCGGGGGGCCGGTCCCTGGTAGAGGTCCAAGAAGACGTCCTCGACCGCGGCGTAGAGCACCACGACGTCGGGCTCGAAGGCGTAGAGTCCCGAAGAGGGATCGAGGATCTCCTGCCGCCACTGGTTGAAGCCGGCCAGCCTGACCCGGGCGAGGAACCCGCACCGGGCCGCGGCGCAGGCCAGGAAGGGGGGGAGATAGTCCAGGGTGAAGCTCCCGAGGATGGCGAAGCGCTTCTCCGGGCGGCCTCCCGCGTCATCGGAAGAGAGGAGGCGCTTGCCCTCGGCCAGGTCCTGGAGGGCGTCCTGCATCATGCCGGGGCCCCTCAGGCCTTGCGCTCCCGCAGGGCCGCGGAGAGGGCGTAGACGTCGCCGCCGAGCCGCACGAGCTGGCGGAACTCTTCGGGCGTGGCGCTCAAGGAGTGGTCCCGGATGACCTTCGAGGTCTTGTTCAGGGTGAAGTGCTTCTCGACGAGGCGGGCGCCGCGGGAGAGGGCCAGGAGGCAGCCCTCGATGCCCATCAGATGGTCGGAGTAGCCGAAATATCTGTCGAAGGCCGCGGGGAAGGCCGCCAGGTCCTCGTAACGGGCCGGGTACTTCGAGACGCAATAGAGGTACCGCACGTTGGGCTCCGGGAAGGGGAAGTCCTTGCCCTCGTACATCCCCAGGGAGACGAAGGTCTCCCGGCCGTCCCGGATGATCTCACGGCACAGGTCCGGGTAGTCCTTCACGGTCCGGGAGGCGATCTTGTAGCGGTCCATGCCGACCTTCTTGACCAGCGCCCAGGCCTCGGGGACGATGATGGAGGCCATGAACTCCACGCCGAACTGGGAGCACCATTTCTTGAGGGCGCGGAGACGCTCCTCGTCGAGGAAGTTGATCTCCTCCTTGGCCCAGCGCCAGCCGACCTGGAACTTGGCGACGTCCGCCCCGGCCCACGCCGCCTGGCGGATGAGCTCGTAGTTCATGTCGAAGTTGCCGTCGGCGTTCATCCCGATCTCGGCGACGAAGATGGGTTTCATGGGCGTCCTCCGGAGGCGAAGAACCGCCGGATCTCCTCGGCGGCGAAGAGCATGGCCTTGCGCTGCGAATCCACGGTCAGTCCGGCGATGTGCGGGGCCACGATCAGGTTGGCGTGCGTGCGGGCGAAGCGGACCAGGGGGTTGCGGGAGATGTCGGAGTCCTGCTCCCCGCGGATGACGTCCACGGCCGCGGCCGCGAGCCGACCGCTGCGGAGCGCCGCGATGAGATCCTCTTCCACGACCATGCCTCCGCGGGAGGTGTTGACGAAGTACGCTCCCCGGCGCATCTTGCCGAACGCGGCCGAGTCGAGCATGCCGGCGGTGGACTCGTTGAAGGGCGCGTGGAGGCAGACGATGTCGGCCCGGCGGAGCGCCGCGTCCAGCGTGCGCGCCTGCCGAGGGAAGGGGCCGGCCACGCGGACGAACGGGTCGTAGACCGTCACCTCGGCGCCGAAGGCCTTGAGGTAGCGTCCCATCTTCCTGCCGATGCGGCCGTAGCCCACCAGGGAGACCCGCTTGCCCGCGAGCTCGATGCCCCGGAAGCGGTCCTCGGCCTCGCGCCAGACGCCCCGGACCGCGGCGGCGGAGGCCGGCAGGAGGCGGCGGATCATGGCCAGCAGGAGGCAGAAGCTGAACTCCGCGGAGGCGTGGATCTCCTCGAGCAGGCGGGGCCGGGTCAGGAGCCCCTTGACGGCGATGCCCCGGGAGCGGCAGTAGTCCAGGTCGACGTGGTCCGTCCCGGTCGAGGGGGTGACGACGATCCTGAGCCGCCGGGCCGAGTCGAGCACCCTGGCGTCGATGCGGAAAGGCGTCCCGGGGTTGGGGATGAAGGCCTCGGCGTCCAGGAGCTTGGCCGCCAGGGCCTTCCGGGAGTCGCCGAACGCCTCGGTCAGGCGGAAGCGGCGGGCCATGTCGCGGCGGGTCTCCTGGAGGAAGTGGAGCGGCGCGGCGCAGACGACGCGGACCCTCGGTGGTCGTCGGTTCATGAGGGCAGGGGGGCGCTCCGCTGGGCCGAGGCCGAGGTCCCGGGGAGCCACTCCCGGGCCACGCGGTCGGCCAGCCAGAGGTCGTAATGCGTCTTGATGCGGACGGACTCCTCGGGCAGCATCATGATGTGCCCGATGCGGCCGCCGACGACGTTGCGCGGGTCCAGGGCTGCGGTCCGGACCAGCAGGATGGCCCCGTTCTCCTTGTAGATGGATTTCTTCTCGATCTGGATGTCGCGGAACTTCCTGATCGGCGAGAGGCCGTCGCTGCCGTGGTGGTAGCAGTAGGCGAGCTCCTCGATGACCGAGACCACGGAGTCCACGTCGAAGATGGCCATGGTGTCGATGGCCATCTCGATGTGCACGCCGCGCCGGAGGGGGGAGTTGATGTAGAGGAGCATCACGGCGTCCGGGACGAAGCCGCGCTTGCGCTGCTGCTCGAGGACGAAGGAGATGGTGCGCTGGATGCGGGCGTCGTAGCTGGCCAGCTTGTCGGGGCGGGGGAGGGTCTCCACCCGTCTGCGGGAGAACCGGCGCGCGTAGCGCAGGACCGCGGGGTCGTTGGAGGTGAGCACGATCCGCTTGAGCATCCGGGTGCCGACGGCCTGGGACAGGGTGTGCCAGAGCAGGGGCTTGCCCGCCAGGTCGGCGAAGGCGTGGTCCGGCATCCCCGGGGAGCGCTTGGCCACGGGGATGATGGCCAGCACCTTCGGGATCCGCCCCTTCTTGTGCCGGCGGATGAAGTGGCGGTTGATGGCGGCCCGGGTGTCGAGGATGGCCCGCTGGTTCTTCGTCAGGCTTCCCTCGTGCTGGGTGTAGTAGAAGAGCGGCACGTTCACGTTGTAGGGCTTGAAGGTCTTCAGGAAGCGGAGCCAGAGGTCGTAGCCGTCCTGGCAGGTGAATATCTCGGAGTAGCCCCCGAGTTCGAGGAGGCACTCGCGCCGGATCATGGTGCAGGCGCCGTGCGCCGGCAGGTCCAGGAGCTTGGCCTCCTTCCCGATCTTCTTGCGGCGGACGACCTCGAGGACCTCGCCCTCGTCGTCGACGAGCCAGTAGTCCGGGTAGACCAGCCCGTACTCCTTCTTCTTGTCGAGGACGTGGGACATGACGAGCAGAGCGCTCTCGTCGAGGTAGTCGTCGGCGTCGAGGCGCATGATGTAGGGGGCGTTGGCCAGGCGCAGGGCGATGTTGTTGGAGACGTTGAGCCCTTTCTTGACCTGGTGCATGATGCGGACCTTCGGGAGGCCCTCGTAGCGCTTGAGCACCTCCACGGTGTCGTCGGTGGAGCCGTCGTTGATGATGATGAGCTCCCAGCGCGTCATGGTCTGGCGCAGGACGCTGTCCACGGCGCGGGCGATGTACCTGCCGTAGTTGTGGCTGGGGATGTAGACCGTCACCAAGGGCCTGCCGAGGCGCATCGTGACAGCATCTTATCAAAGTGGCGGGACCAGGGGAAACGCCCGGCGCCTTGACGCTCGGGAGGGGCGAGGCTACAATATGGGGGACGCGGCCGGCTCCAGCCTCCTTCTGATGAAAAAGCGCAAGGTATTCCTCGCCGATCTCAATTACATCTCCCCGGGCCGGGCCTGGACCATCATCCCTTTCCCTTTGAACATCGGCTATCTGGCGGCCTACGCGGGCAAGATGCTTGGGGAGGACTTGGAGGTCCGTCTCTTCAAGCGTCCGGCGAAGCTCCTGGAGGCCCTCGACTCCGAGCGGCCCGACCTCGTGGGCTTCTCCAACTACATCTGGAACCGGAACCTTCACCTGGGGTTCGCCAGGCAAGTCAAGAGTCTGCATCCCGGCTGCATCACGGTCATGGGCGGCCCGAACTATAATTTCGCGGAGCGGGAGTGGCTCGAGGGCTTCGTCCGGCGAGCCCCGGAGATCGACTTCCACATCGACGGCGAGGGCGAGGTCAGGTTCTGCAACCTGGCGGCCTGCTGCCTCGAGCACGGCTTCGACCTGGACGCGGTCCGGGCCGCGGCGCCGGCCGGTTCGGCTTTCCTTGAACCCCGCTCGGGGGCCCTGGTCTCCCGTCCCTTGGCCCCGGCGCCGGACGCGTGGTCCCGGCTCGACGGCATCGGCCTCGACCCGCGCTCCGGCCGGCTCAAGGACCTCGACGACATCCCGTCCCCCTATCTGACCGGGGTCCTCGACGAGTTCCTCGCGGACCCCGACTTTTGCCCCATCATCGAGACCAATCGGGGCTGTCCCTTCTCCTGCATCTTCTGCAACTGGGGGGACATGGGAAAGTCCAAGTCCGCCTTCTTCTCCACCGGCCGCGTGGCCGCCGAGCTCGATTGCATCGCGTCCCGCAACGTCAGCAAGACCCCCTACCTGTACGTGGGCGACGCGAACTTCGGCCTTTTCCCGAGGGACATCGAGATCGCCCGGACCCTCAGGAAGATGAAGGACGAGCGGGGCTTCCCGTCCACGGTCTACATGTACTTCGCCAAGAACGTCTCGGAGCGGGTGGTCGAGATCGCCGAGCTCCTCAAGGACATGACCCCGATCTCCCTCTCGCGGCAGACCCAGAACCCCGAGGTCCTCAAGGTCATCAAGAGGTCCAACATCTCGCTGGAGACCTACAACAAGCTGGCCGCCCTGGCCCGCAAGCTGGGCGTGGACAGCAAGACGGAGATGATCTACTGCCTGCCGGGCGAGTCGAAGGAGAGCTTCTACGCCGGCCTGCGTCAGATCATGGAGCAGGAGGTCGACGGCATCCACCTTTTCCCCGCCATGCTCCTCGACGGGTCCGCCATGGGCCGCCGCGAGATCCGGGAGCGCTACGGCATCAGGGGGGAGTGGCGCAGGATCGAGGGCTGCGTGGGTCGCTTCGGCCCGGTCGCGGCCGCCGAGTTCGAGGAGATCGTCACGGCGACGAGCGTCATGAGCCGCGAGGACTATCTCGAGGTGCGGGTCTTCCATCTCCTGCAGGTGCTCTTCATGGACACGAAGATCTACCGCGACGTGGAGGCGGTCCTCGGCGGCAGGCCCCTCTTCGACCTCATTCATGACCTCATCGCGCACCGGGACCGGGCCCCGGAGCCGTTCCAGCGCGTCATCGCGGAGTTCATCCAGGCTTCCAAGGACGAGTTGAGGCCCTCTCCCCCGGAGCGGGTCACGGACGCGGAGGTGGCCGCGGCGGCGGACGCCCCCAGCAAGCTCAACAACCTCTTCGTGATCAAGCTCCTGCACGATCCCGGGGTGAGGCCCGCGTTCCACTCTTTCCTCCGGGCGCGGCTCCTGGCCGCGGGCGGGGCCCCGGAGCGGGAGGTCGACGCGGTCCTAGGGTGCATCGAGGCGACGATCTATCCCTTCGACGGCTCCTCCGACCGGGAGGTTTCCATGGCTTTTGACACGGCCGCTTTCGGCCGGCGGGGGCCGCACCGGTCGCCGGCCGCCCCGTTCCTCCTCCCCGAGCCGCGCGCCTTCAGGTACCGCAAGGCCTTCACTTACAAGGAGTTCCTCGACCGGATGGACCCGGGGCTCGGCATGTCGCGGAAGATCTACAACGCCATCACCCACCACTCGCACGAGAAGCTCCGGTACGCGCTCCTCTACCGGCTCGAGGCCGGGGCCGCCGGGTCCAGGTAGGACGTCAGGATCAGATCGGGGCCGATCCCGGCGCGGCCCGGTGGGCGGCGAGGCAGGCCTCGGTGATCCGCTCGGCGAGCTCCATGGCCGGGATGGCGGTCTCCAGGCCGAACCCCGCGGGCACGCGGCGGGTCGAGGCGACCTCGAGGAACATCCTGGCCTGCTCGAAGAACCCGGGTTTGAAGCGCCGGTCGCAGTCGTCCGGCTCGATGCGGCGCGTCGCCCCCTGTCCCCGCTCCTCGACGCTGCAGGTCTCGAGCGGGGCGAAGGTATAGCGGCGGCCCCGCGTGCAGAAGACGAAGCGCCAGCCGCCCGGGCTGTCCCAGGACGACGCGAAGGAGGCCAGGACGCCGCGGTCCGAGACGCCGTGCAGGAGCGCCTGCCAGCGGAACGGCTCTCCCAGGCTCCTGGCCGTGAGCGCCGGCTGCGGGATCGGTCCCGAGAGGTGCGTCATCATGTCGAGGCCGTGGATGGTGTTCGCGAAGACCATGCGGGAGACCTGCAGGCGGCTGTAGCGCTTGAGGAGCCTCTCGGGCTCTTCCGTCCAGACGACCGAAGTCTCGGTGACGTTGGCGGCCCCCCCCGCGTCTTCCAGCGCCTTGCGCAGGACCGAATAGTGACGGCGGTTGAAGGCGGGAAGGATGGGCGCGCCGCGGCGCGACGACAGGTCGAGGAGCCCGCGGCACTCGGCCGCCGAGAGTCCGGGGGGCTTCTCCAGCAGGACCGGGACGCCTCGCGAGACCGCCGCATGGGCCACGGAGAAGTTCTGGTCGAAGGAGACGCACGCCACGATGCCGTCGGGTCGTTCCGCCTCGATCATCTCCGCGACCGACGCGTAGGAGCGCGCGAGGCCCGACTCGGAGGCCGCCGCCCGCCTGCGGTCGGCCGAAGCGTCGCAGACCGAGGCGATCGGGCAGCCCAGGGCCTGGAAGACCTCGAGGTGCTTGAGGGCGATGCGGCCGTAGCCGACGAGGCTGATGCGCGGCATGGGGAGGGAGGGGTCGGTCAAGCGGGTTGATTCTACGATAGATGGCCCGAGGCCGACAACCCGGCGAGGAGGCCGGCGCGCGGCGTCACCAGACGGCGAGGCACTTGCCCGTGGCGACGTCCCAGAGCCTGACGGTCTTGTCCACCCCTCCCGACAGGGCCCTGCGCCCGTCGGGAGAGAAGGCGACGGCCGTGACGGCGTCGGCATGCCCGCGCCAAGCCGCGATGGCCCGGCCGGAGGCCGTGTCCCATACCCGGACCGTCTTGTCGGCGCCGCCGGAGACCAGGAGCTTCCCGTCGTCCGACAGCGCCAGGGCGCGGATGGGGCCTTCGTGTCCCCGCCAGGTCGCGGCCAAAGAGCCCGTCCGGGTCTCCCAGACGCGGATCGCCCGATCCTCGCCCGCGGCAAAGACGCGCGCGCCGCCCCGCTGGATGGCGATGGCGGGCATGCTCGACCCGGGGCCGGCGAAGCGCGTCGTGAGGCGTCCGCTGCCCGCATCCCAGAGCTTGAGGTCGCGGTCGGCCCCGGAGGTGAGCAGAGAGCGGCCGTCGGAAGAGAAGCAGAGCCCGATGGCCGGCCCGTCATGAGCCTTCCATGAGGCGACGAGCTTCCTTGCGGCCGCGTCGTGGACCGCGGCCGTGCCGTCCTCGCTGGTCCAGGCCGTTCTCTTGCCGTCGGGGGAGAAGGCCGCGGTGTTGACCGGGGAGGCCAGGCGGTCCCAGCCGGCCAGGCGGCCGCCCGCGGCGGCATCCCAGATCTTGACCGTCATGTCCCAGCTTGCGGAGACGATCTTCCTGCCGTCGGGCGAGAACGCGGCCGTCTTGACCCCGCGGTCATGGGCGGTCCAAGAGCGGAACACCTTGCCCGAAGCCGCGTTCCGGAGGATGATCAGGTCGTCCCAGCCGGCGGAGAGGATGGTCTTCCCGTCGGGAGAGAAGGCGACCTGGGTGACGGTCTTGATGTGCTTGGTCCACTTGGGCGCGGCGGCCGGGGCCGCCCAAGAAGGCAGGGCGGCGGCTGCGGCGAGGAGGAGGGCTGGGAAGGCCACGGGCGGGACTCGGGGGGCTCCTAGGTGACGGCCAGGGTCAGGCGCTTCTGGGATTCGGTCAGGTCTCCCGGTCGGACGGGGAGATGTCCCGACCGGGCGGAGAGGTATCCCGCGGTCAGGATCTGGAGGACGTCCCGCCCGACCGCGGCCGTGCACCGGCATGGGCTCTCGGCGACGAGCTCCCGCAGCGCGAGATCGAGCAGGAGGGAGAGGTCCTGGCGGACGGGCAGGGAGGCGGGCGGGGGGGCGGCGATGTAGGCCGCGGGCTGGTTGGGGCCCTGGACCACGCTCTGGTCGCGCTCCAGGATCTGGCACTCGCCGAGCTTCTCATCCACCCGGATGCGCGCGCGCTGGAGGTTGATCTCGATGGAGATCGGGCCCGCGCCGTCCTCGTTCTGCACCACGATCCCCCGCGTCTCGCCGCCGTAATCCAGGATGAGGAGGCCTCCGGGGTCGCAGAACTGGTCCCCGCGGGGGTTCTTCCGCTTGGGGGCGTCGATCCAGCCCGTCACCGTCTCGACCGGCCGCCCGACCAGGTTGTTGATCTGGTCGATGGAGTGCCCGCCGACGCAGCCGAGCCCGATCCCCGGCCTCTGCACGTACACGGACCGGACGGCCCCCCAACGGCCCGTCGCGATCTCCTTCCTGATCCAATCGTGGAGGGGGTCGTGCCGGGTCGAATGGTTGACGCAGAGCCGGACGCCCTTGGCGCGGGCGGCCTCCTCGATCCGAAGGCATTCCTCGACGGAGCACGCCATGGGCTTCTCAACCAGGACGTAGCGCGCGCCCCGCTCGATGGCCAGCAGCGCGAGCGGGGCGTGGGAGGGGGCGGTCGTCGTCACCAGGACCACCGAGACGTCGCGATGCCGGTCCAGGAGCTCCTCGGCGCTCGGGGACCTGGAGCAGCCGGCGGGGAGCTCCAGCTTCTCGAGGCAGTCGGGGCGCGTGTCGGCGACGCCGACGAGCGCGAACGCTGGGAGGCGCTGCACGGCCTTGAGCATCCTCCGCCCCTGGGGGCCCATCCCCACGATGGCGGTCTTGAGCGGGAGCGTCACCGCACGCCCAGCGCCCTGAGGATCGGGCTCAACCGGACCTTGAGCCTTTGAGTCAGGATCAACAGCTCGAAGACGATGTTCCCCAGGGGCGTCTCGGGCTCGGCGAGCCGGATCACGGGGAAGAGGAACCTCGGGTAGTTCAGGTAGAAATAGCAGACGCGCCGGATCCCCTTGATCTCGTCGGAGGAGATCTGGGGCATGGAAAGGATGCTCTGGCTGGCGTCGCTGCGGCGGACCTTGACGAGTTCGGGGTCGACGAAGCGCTCCCGGACGGCCAGGTCTCCCAGCGGGCTTCCCCGGAACGGGAAGAAGGCGGTCACGCAGGTGACGCTGGGCGAGGCTCGGCGGTTGACCTCGAGAGTCTCGAAGATCATCTTCCGGCTCTCGTACGGCAGGCCGATCATGTTCAGCGTGCTGGTCCGCAACCCGGCGTCCTGGAGGATCCGGAGCCTCTTGACGAAGGTGTCGTTGTCGTAGTCCCGGCGCAGCACGTTCTTGCGGTAGTGGTAGTTGCCGCACTCCAGGGCCACGGAGACGCTGGCGCACTTCATCTTCTTGAGCAGCTTCGCCTTCTCCTCCGTGATGGACAGGGGGTAGGTGTCGACCGTGAACGGGACGGCCACCTCCTTGGCGTAGAGCTCCGCCATGCGCGCGAAATCGTCGATGGGCCGGATCAGGATGTCCTCGCTGAAGTTCTTGAAGAACTCGAGGTGATAGGTCAGCTTGAGGTGCTTGGCTTCCTCGACGAACCTCTCCGGGGAATAGTAGTTGATCCTGGTCCCCGGATAGATGGAGGTGTTGAGGATGGCGTTGGCGCAATACGGGCACTTCTTCGGGCAGCCCCGCTTGTCCTGGAGGTCTCCGCTCTTGATGATGCGTCCGTCATAGGCGCGCAGGAACTGCCGCTCGTCGTAGATGGAGTAGTCCAGGAACGGGAGCCGCTCGAGCGAGGTCAGCGGCCTCACCGGGTTCTTGAAGACCTGCCCGTCCTTCTTGATCCAGAGGTTCTTGATGTCGGTCCGCCGGATGGTCGAGCCCTCCAAGGAGTCCAGGAACTCCAGGAGGGCTTCCTCTCCCTCGCCGACGCACAGGGCGTCGACGCAGCCCTCCGCGATCACCTCCTCGGGGAGGATCGTGGCGTGGACGCCTCCCACGATCGCCGGGACCGGGTGCCGCTCCTTGGCCAGCTTCAGGAATTCGACGGTGTGCCGGTACATGTCGGACATCGCGCTCGCGGCGATGACGTCCGGCTTCTCGCGTTCGACCACCGCGAGGAAGGCCGCCTTGGCGTCCACGGTCTTGTCCCTCCGGAGGTTGTGCCGGCCCCAATCCACTTTCTTGAACTGCAGGACCCTGTCCGCGATCTCGCCGTCGAGCGGGAACCCCAGGTCCAGGAAGGTCGAGTCGAAGAACACGACCTGATGCCCCTTGGCCTTGAGTACCGCCGAGAGGATGGACGTCGAGATGGGTTTCGTGCCGGCGGAGGAGCCGCCGATGGCCGTCAGGAGCACCTTCTTCATCGGGAATCAATTATAGCTAATCCCGAGACGGGCAGGGCCGCGGTCCCTCAGGCCCGACGGGGAGGCGACGAGGGAGCGGGCTTGGAAAGGGACGCCAGGAACCGCGCCCAATGCTCCTTCCAGTCCGGCCTGGTCCAGCCGTATTGCCGCAGGAACCGGCGGACGGCCTTGACGCGGCGCGGTTCCCGCATCCAGTCGTCCGGCGCGGCGCGGAACCGGAGGTAGGCTTCGCAGAAGCCGGCCGGGTCGTGATGCAGGATCCCGCAGGATTCGAGCTCGGAGAAGACGCGGCGCGAGGAGGGGGACTCGCCGATGATGTGCCTCGGCCAGAGGACCATGACGGGGACCTCGGCCGCCAGGCATTGCTGGAAGCTGGTCGAAGGCCTCATCAGGAGGAGCATGCGGCACTTCCGCATGAGGTCCGGGTCGAGCCCCTTGTTCAGGTGGCGGAGGCGGGTGTAGTGGCTTCCCCCCACGCGCTCCATCTCCTCGAAAGTCCCTTCCAGCAGGGTGACGGTCTCCTGGGTGTAGGGCTTGTGCAGGATGCTGATGCCGCGGCGGGACGCCTCCGCGACCAGTCCCTTGAGCAGGGAGGCGTGCTCTCGGAGGAGGTCGGTCCGGATGACTTCCAACCCCATGGCGGGCTGGCCGCAGGGGGAGACCCTGTCGCAGAGGAAGAGGACGTCGTAGTCCCGGGCCGTCCCGTAGCCGCCGGAGCCGCGGAACTCCCGCCGCCAGACCCTCGCTCCGTGGCTGAGCCAGGGGACGGGGAGGGGCACCGCCTCGATCCCGCGCTCGGCGATGCCTTCGGGGAACCGGTTCCAACCCCAGGTGATGAAGCGGTCGAAGGCGGGGAACTCGATGCTCCTGCTGCACATCTGGTCCAAGTCGAACTGTCCGTATCCTCCCCCGTGCTGGCAGCCGATCACGTCCATCCCCATCCCTCGGGCCGCCGCGACGGCGAAGATGCCGCGCCGTTCGTCGAATTGGGACAGGACGAGCGGGCGGTCCGCGTACGGCCGCAGCAGGACCTGGGCGCGCCGCAGCCCCTCCGGGACCGTCTCCAGGAGCCTTGCGGGGGCCATGAAGGCCAGGAAGCCGGCGAGCATGGCGGGGACCGCGGCCGCGGGGCGGTCGTCCACGCCGGCGTCCTTCAGGAATCCCTTCACCGAGGCCGAATAGGAGGGAAGGGTCTCCTCGAAGACGCGCCGCCTCAGGGACGCGTCCGGCGCCGCGACGGGTCCGGGGAGGCCGGAGAGGTCCAGCCGGACGAGTCCGTTGCGGCCGAAGAGCCCAGCAGCCTCCAGGGCGTCCGAGTGGTACTCCATCGCGAACGCGGGGATGCGGCCGCGCCACGCCGCCCTGAGGCCGGCCAGGGCCCCGCCGGCGAGGCGTTGGAGCCTCTTCTGGACCTTGTCGAGGGCGCTGGACCCGGTGAGATTGAAGTTCTGGAAGCGCGCATCGCTCCGGGGCGGGGCGAACGGCGCCTCATCGTGCGGGAACGGCCTGCACTCGAGCCCCCAGGCAGGGGCCAGCAGGCAGAGCAGGGACTGGTTGAAGGAGGCCGACGACCCGGCCAGGGTCATGAATTCCGTGATGGTGTCCGGCGGGCGCGGGGACGGTCCTTGGGCGACGAAGAGGTCCGCGTCCCGGCGTTTCTTCAGGAGACGGTCGAGCCGGATGGCGCGGTCCAGGACGAAGTTCGCCAGCGGCACGACCGCCTTCCTGGAGAACACGGAGGCCGCCTCCAGGGGGATCCCTAGGCGGTCCGCCATGACCGGGGACACCGCGTCCAGGATCGCCGTGTAGAGGGCCGGGAAGGCCCTCGCTTGGGCGGTCAGCTCCGAGATGGGGAGAGCGATCCCTTCGACGGCCTCGGACGGGAAGAGGGCGACGCAGCCCGGAACTTGGCGGCGTAGAAGCGCGACGATCGCTCGGTCTGGCATGACAGCGGCGCCATTCTACAATTTACGGGGCGACGGCGGCATCCCGACGGAGCCGCGGCCCGCCCGGTCGCCCCCCGGCGCCATTTTAAGTACAATACCGCACGTCCTCATGAGGATACTCGCGTTCATCCCGGCGCGTTCCGGGTCGGTCTCGGTCCCGGACAAGAACATCCGCCCGCTCGCGGGCGTGCCGCTGGCGGCCTATGCCGTGGAAGCCGCCCGCGCGTGCGGCCTCTGCGACGAGGTCCTGCTCTCGACCGATTCCCCCCGGTATCTGGAGGTCCTCGCACCCTTCGGGGTCGGGGCGGACTACGTGCGCCCGGCCGACCTGGCCCGGGGAGACAGTCCGACGAGGCCCGCGGTCCTCCACGCCCTCGACTGGTTCGCCTCCAGGGGCGCTGCGGCGTTCGACGCCGTGATGATCCTCCAGCCGACGGCTCCTTTCCGGACGCCGGCGCAGCTGCGCGCCGCGGTGCGCCTGCTGGAGGAGCGCCCCGAGGCGACCTGCGTGGTGGGGATCTGCCGGCTGGAGGACCACCACCCGGCGCGCATCAAGAAGCTCCGGGACGGCCTGTGGCTCGAGGATTTCTGCGTCCCGGAGCCCGACGGCTCGCGGCGCCAGGACCTGGCCCCGCCGGCCTACATCCGCAACGGGACCATCTACCTCACGCGCGTCAGCACCCTGCTCGGCCTGGGCTCGATCCTGGGGACCAGGGTGATCGGGATGGAGATGCCCGAGGCCAATTCCATCAACGTCGACGTGGAGCTGGATTTCCTCGTCGCGGAGGCGGCCCTGGCCTGCGAGCGCTTCCGCGGCGACCTGGCCTTCTTCAGGGAGTTCCTCGCCGACCGCGGCCGCGCGGCGAGGCCCGCATGAGGGTCCTGGTCGGGTGGGATCCGAAGCTCTATCCCGGGGCGGGTTCTTTCCGGAAGATCGGTTCCTGCACGTTCCGGAGGTACGACGCCTCCTTCCTGCGCTCCCGCTTGGGGCTCTACGACGTCCTCGTCACGCATCTCGAGACCTTCGTGGGGGACGACCTCCTGGCCTCGGCGCCGCGGCTGAAGGTCCTGGCGACGCCGTCCACGGGACAGGATCATTTCGACGGCGAAGCGGCGCGCCGGCGCGGCATCGCCGTCGTCTCCCTGGGAGACGACCCCGCGTTCCTCGAGGAGATCAGCTCGACGGCCGAGCACGCGTGGCTGCTCATCATGGCATGCGCGCGCAAGTTCCGGCGCGCTCTCGAGCGGGTCGGGGAAGGCGGCGTCTGGCGCAACGTCGACCTCCGGGGCCGCCAGCTTCGCGGCCTGACCCTGGGCGTCATCGGCTACGGCCGCCTGGGCCGCATGGTGGAGGGCTACGCCCACGCCTTCGGGATGCGCGTCCTCGTCCACGACGTGGCCGCGGTCCGCCCGCGCCACGGGACCGCCGTCCCCCTGCCCCGGCTCCTCCGGGAGTCGGACATCGTCACCCTCCACGCCAAGTGGCGCAGGGGGGAGCCCCCCGTCATCGGCTCGGCGGCGCTCCGGCGCATGAAGCGGGGCGCCGTGCTCGTCAACACCGCGCGCGGAGGGCTCGTGGACAGCGCGGCGGTGCTCTCGGCGCTCCGCCGGGGAAGGCTCTCCGCCGCTGCGCTGGACGTGGCCCAGGAGGAGTACCGGGAGGGGAGCCTTCCGGCCGATCCGTTGGTCCGGGCCTTCCCGCGGTGTCCCGACATCATCGTCACCCCGCACGTGGGCGGGGCCACCCTGGACGCCCACGACCGCGTCTTCGCCAAGCTGAGCTCCCTGGTCGCGGCCAGGCTCAAGAGGAGGTCTCCGTGAAGAAGGCTCCCTGGGACGGAAGCCGGACCTTCGTCATCGCCGAGCTGGGCATGACGCACGACGGCTCCTTCAACCTCGCCAAGAGCATGGTCCGAGCGGCGGCCGAGTGCGGAGTCGACGCCGTCAAGCTCCAGGCCCACATCGCGGAGGAGGAGACCCTGCCGTCGGCCCCTCCGCCGCCGTATTTCAGCGGCGAGACCCGCATCTCCTATTTCAAGCGGACGGCGTTCTCTCAGGAGCAGTACCGGGAACTCGGGGCGCTGGCCCGCTCCTGCGGGGTGGCCTTCGTCGCGTCCCCGTTCTCGGAGGCGGCGCTCGAGCTGCTCCTCCGGGCCGGGGTGGAGGTGCTCAAGGTCCCCTCCGGGGAGGTCACCAACACGCCGCTCCTGCGCCTGATGGCGGCGACGGGGCTGCCGGTCCTGCTCTCGTCCGGCATGAGCAGCGTGCGGGAGCTCGACCGCGCGGCGGCGGTCCTGCGGCGGGGACGCTCGCCTTGGGCGGTGCTGCAGTGCACCTCCCTCTATCCGTGCCCCTACGAGAAGGTGGGGCTCAACCTCCTGGCGGAGCTGGGGCGCCGCTATCTCTGTCCGGTGGGCCTCTCGGACCACACGTTGACGACGCACGCCTCGCTGGCCGCCGTGACCCTTGGCGCGAGGATACTGGAGAGGCATTTCACCGTCTCCAAGAAGCTCTATGGGCCCGACGCCCGGTTCTCCCTCGAGCCCGCCGAGATGCAGGGCCTGGTGGAAGGGGTCCGCGCCGTCGAGGCGATGCTCCTCCACCCCGTGGACAAGGACCGCCTCTGCGGGAGCCTCAAGGGGATGAAGTCCGTGTTCGAGAAGTCCGTGGTCTCGCGCCGGGACATCGGACGGGGCGAGGTCATCCGGGCCGCCGACGTCGCCGTCAAGAAGCCGGGCGGCGGCATCCCGCCGGACCGGCTCGGGGACGTCGTCGGGTCCGCGGCCAGGGTGGAGATCCCGAAGGACCGGCAGATCGCTCCTTCGATGCTCAGGAGAAGGACATGCGCAAGATAGCGGTCTTCATCGGCAACCGTGCCAACTACGGCAGCATCAAGAGCGTCATGCGCGCCCTCAAGGAGCGCGACGACGTGAAGCTCCAGACCATCGTGGGGGCCTCCGCCCTGCTCGACCGGTTCGGCTCCATCGCCAGCGTCATCGAGGCCGACGGGTTCCAGGTCGACATGACGTTCCACAGCCACATCGAGGGCGGCACGCCGGTGACCATGGCCAAGACCACGGGCCTGAGCCTCATCGACACGGCCATGATCTTCAGCAACCTCAAACCGAACATCGTGGTGGCCGTGGGCGACCGCTACGAGGTCATGGCCATCGCGGTCGCTGCCGCCTACATGAACATCGTCCTGGCCCATACGATGGGCGGCGAGGTCAGCGGCACCATCGACGAGTCCATCCGGCACGCCATCACCAAGCTGGCGCACATCCATCTGGTGGCGACGAAGGACGCCCGGAAGCGGATCATCAGGATGGGCGAGGATCCCGCGCATGTCCATGCCGTGGGGTGCCCGCGGATCGACCTCGTGGCCGAGGAGTTGAAGAAGGACTCCCGGACGGCCCTCCAGGGGCTCTTCGAGAGGGGCGGGGGGGTGGGCCCGACGTTCGACCTTTCGAAGCCCTTCCTGCTGGTCTCACAGCACCCGGTCACCACCGAGTTCGAGAGCAGCCGCAAGCAGATCGAGTCCACCCTGCACGCCCTGCAGAAGATCGGGATGAACGCGATCATGCTCTGGCCCAATCCGGACGCGGGCTCCGACGACATCTCCGCCGGCATCCGGTCCTTCCGCGAGAAGCACCGGCCCAAGTGGCTGCACCTGTTCCGGAACCTGCCCCTGTCGGACTACTTCCATCTGATGAACACGACGGCCTGCATGGTGGGCAACTCCAGCTCCGCCATCCGGGAAGGGGCCTACATCGGGACCCCGGCCGTGAACATCGGGACCCGCCAGACGAGCCGCCCCACGGGTGTGAACATCATCCACGCCGACTGCGACCAGGGGGCCATCGTCAAGGCCATCCGCCGCCAGCTCGCGGCGGGGAAGCGCAGGATGAACCCCATCTACGGCGACGGCCGCGCGGGAGAGCGCATCGCCCGCATCCTGGCCACGACGGACGTCGGCATCCAGAAGCGGATCATGTACTGAGGGCGCCCCGGAGGCGCCTCGGGCCGCTCAGAACAGGCGGTAGGGCGGCTCGTAGGAGAACACGACCTCCCGGTCGCCTTTGCCCACGACCAAGCCCCAGAAGGTCCCGTAGGCCGGGAAGACCGGGCGCTCCTTGCCGTCCACGCGGCATCTCCAGTACGGGTTGAAGTTGTTGGAGACGACCAGCACGCCGGGGCCGTCGAGCTCGACGCTGACGGCGACGCGGTCCGCGCCGTGGAGACCCCGCACGATCCGCCCCTTGGCATAGGACTTGGTCCAGGGTCCCGCCGGCCACTCCGAAGCCTCGACCAGGACCTCGCGTTCGAAGTCCTTCACCGAGGCCTTGGCCATGGCCGACCACAGCCCGGCCGAGTCGGGGTACGAGCGCACGCCGGGGACGAGGAAGGCGCGGGGCAGGACGGAGGTGTTCTCGTAGACGAAGAGGTAGGACTTGCCGGAGAGCTCCTCCTTGACGCGCATCTTGATGAGCTTCTTCGGGTGCATCTTGTACCAGGGTTCCTGGGGCGTCAGGAGCTTGAAGGCCGGGTCCTCCAAGGGGTGCCTGGAGATGATGAACCTCGCGTTCGCCAAAGACAGCAGCGGGAGGCGGTAGTGGTCCGCGAACCGCACCCCGTCCGGCCAGTCGTAGACGGAATGAAGGTAGAGGTAGACCTGGCTGCCCCATTTCCCGAAGTATTCCTTGAGGTAGGGCTCGCGCTCGATCACCGGCTCGATCACCTTCGACCAATACGTGAAGTAGCGCCTGGAGTAGAGGTTGACGTAGCCGTCCACGGTCTCCAGGCCGTAGGCGTGCGCGAAGCCCGGAAGGAGCCGGTGGGTGAACGTGGCCACGCGGAAGGGGGCCGCGGCGTCCTTGCGGCGGGCGATGTCCTCGATCACCGGGCTCTTGAAGAGCGCGGTGTAGCCCCCGTACTTGAAGTAGTCCGGCACGGTCTTGGCCTTCGAGTAGAGCAAGGGGAGGAGCAGCACCGCCATGGCCAGCGGGAAGACGCGCTTCCTGGGGCCCAGGAGCTCCATGCCGACCCCGCCGATCAGCGCCGCGGCCAGGGGGAAGATGAGGAAGAAGCGGTGGAAGTGCACCCCCTTGAGCACGCCCGCGCTCTCTCCCAGGCAGCTCTTGAACCACGGCCCCAGGCCCGTGGCCAGCACGGTGAAGAGGAAGATGGCCCAGACGCCTCCGAAGCGGCCCGGCTTGAACCGCGCCGCGGCCAGGCCGACCAGACCGACGGCCGTGACCGGGGTGGCGAACTCCGCCAGCAAGCGGAGCCCCTGGTAGAGCGCCTTGAGCAGGCCGCCGGCGCTGCAGGCCAGCTCCGGGACCCATTGGCTGCGCTGGGTGAGCGGCGCCTGGAGCAGCATGGCCCACAGCTCCTGCAGGTGCACCGGCACGGAGAAGGCCATCAGCACCGCGTAGAGCGCCAGGAGGCGGCCGGACATGCGTCCCCGGACCAGGGCGAACCAGACGAAGCCCCAGGTGAAGGTGAACGGCATGGAAACGACCGCGGAGGCTCCCAGGGAGTACAGGAATCCCAGCAGGGCGGCCCCCAGCAGTCCCCGCGTCCAGCCGGCGTCGAGGAGCTTCTCGAAGCACCAGAGGAGCAGGGGCAGGGTCACGTTCCCGAGGCCTCCGGTCAGGCCCGAGTAGCAGGCCATGGCCGTGCCGGCGAAGACGGCGGGACG
Organism: Elusimicrobiota bacterium; assembly: GCA_016218545.1. Lineage (GTDB taxonomy): Bacteria > Elusimicrobiota > Elusimicrobia > UBA1565 > UBA9628 > JACQWX01. Next base: position 126,151 of record JACRDQ010000046.1, on the reverse strand, counting down.
CCGGGAGAGCTTGAGGAAGTCGACGCAGATCCTGTAGGTGAAGTACCCGGCCACGAAGTAGAACAGCATCATGTAGGCCTGGAAGGCGGCCCACCCGGGCAGGGCGCGGGTCAGCAGGGTCAGGGGGTGCGGGTGCGTGATGGTGTTGGCGAGGCGGTCCACCCCGCAGGCGAGCGACGGCAGCCAGTAGTGGACGCCCGGGCCGAAGGCGTCGGAGGAGACCAGCATGCTCAAGGGGAGGATCTGCTCGCCGAACTCGCCGACCGGGACGTAGGAGAAGGGGCCCAGGATCACGCTCTCGAGGCAGATCCACAGCGCGACCAGCAGGAACACGAGCCAGCCGCGGCGGAGCAGGGGGTCCATGAGGATGAGGGGATAGTACAAAATTCCGGTTCCGTCGCCGGCCGGCATAATTTCCTATAATCCCTCATCGTCCCGGCCTCGCCCGCCGGGCCTTGCGATGAAGATCACCCTCCTGATCCCTCCGACCAGCCTCAAGAAATCGTACGGGAGCCTCAAGAAGTTCTCCAATCCCCAGCCCTCCATCGGCCTGGCCTACATCGCGAGCGTGCTCGAGGCCAACGGGTACCAGGTGGAGATCCTCGACGCCTACGTGGGCCAGTTCTCCCTCCAGGAGATCGTCGAGCGCCTCCGCCGCTCCGACGTGGTCGGCATCAGCTCCCTTTCCTCCACGGCGGATACGACCTACGGGATCTGCGAAGCCCTCAGGAAGGCGAGCCCGAAGACGATCATCGTGCACGGGAACCTGCATCCGAGCGTCTTCCCGGATGAGTCCCTGGACGGGGGCCGCCGCGGGGACTACATCGTCCATGGCGAGGGAGAGGAGACCTTCCTGGAGCTCTGCGACCATCTCTCGGGCCGCAAGAAGACCGACCTCTCGCTGATCCGCGGCATCTCGCGCCTCCGGGACGGGCGCGTGGAGAAGAACCCGCCGCGGCCGTTCATCACGGCCTTGGACGCGCTGCCGTACCCGGCCTGGCACCTCTTCGACCTCTCGAAGTACTCCAGCGACCCGCGCACCCAGACGGGCCGCGGCGCCAAGGAGCTCCAGATCCTGGGGACCCGGGGCTGCCCCATGGGGTGCACCTTCTGCTCGAGCCGGGGGATCCGCAGCCAGGGACAGAAGTACAGGACGCGGTCCCCGGAGAACATCGTCGCCGAGGTCCGCGCCATGCACGAGCGCTTCGGGGCCACGGTCTTCAGCTTCATGGACCTCGCCTTCCCGCTGGTGCGCGAGCACGCGGCCGAGTTCTGCGGCCTCATGGTCGAGTCCGGGCTGAGCGAGCGGGTCCGTTGGGTCAGCGAGATGCGGGTCAAGTCGCTGGACGCCGAGCTCGTGGGTCTGATGAAGCGGGCCGGCTGCGCCCGGGTCTGCTTCGGGATCGAGTCCGGCAACGACGAGGTCCTCGCGCGCATCGGCAAAAACTTCAAGCGGAGCGACGTCATCCGCGCCGTCAGCCTCTGCCGCGAGGCGGGTCTGGAGGCGGACGGGATGTTCATGATGGGCCTGCCCGGGGAGGACTACGCCAGGATCGACGAGACCGTCGACCTGGCGGTCGGTCTGGGGCTGCGGTTCGCGATCTTCAACCTCTTCGTGCCGTATCCTGGCTGCGACCTCTACGACGAGCTCAAGGCCGGCGGGGAGATCCGGTTCAACGAGTGGGCGGACTTCGTGAGCTATCCCTCCCACGCCGGAGGGGAGCCGGTCTATGTCCCCAAGGGCATGACCAAGGAGGGCTTGATGGCCAAGCAGCGGGAGGCGATGCGCCGGTTCTACCTGCGCGGCGGCTTCGTCCTCCAGCAGCTCCGGCAGTTCAGGCTCGAGCACGTGGGACACTATCTCTCGGGTCTCAAGGCCTTGCTGTTCGAGAAGGGGTAGCGTCGTGCCCGTCCGCCGCCCATGACCAGGAAGCACCGGTATTCGCGCGCCGTCCTCGATTCCCTGCCGCCGTTCGACCGGAGCGTCTCGTGCCTCACGTGGGCGTACAACGAGGAGAAGCTCATCGAGCCCTTCCTCAGGAAGGTCGACGGCCTGCTGCGGCGGAACGTGCGCGAGTACGAGATCGTGGTCGTCGACGACGCCAGCACGGACCGCACCAACGAGATCGTGGCCTCCCTGGCCCGGGAGCTCCCGCAGATCCGCCTCCACCGCAATCCGGTCAACCTCAACGTGGGCCTGTCCTGCCAGAACGCCATCCGGCGCGCCACCAAGGAGTTCCTCTTCTGGCAGACCGTGGACTGGGCCTACGACCTCTCCTATTTCCGGCTCTTCCTGGAGTTCCTCAGGGAGAACGACGTCGTGGCCGGGGTGCGCCGCTCCCCGGTCAAGGTGTCGGGGAGCCTGGTCAAGCCCGCGGCCGCCCTCATCAAGCTCTTCGGCTACAAGCACCTCACCCGGCGTTCGGACACGGTGCCCAAGGCGCTCGTCTCCCTCATCAACTACTCCCTCATCCGCCTGCTCTTCCGCCTGCCGCTCTCCGACTACCAGAACGTGGTCTTCTATCGGACCAAGCTCCTGCAGTCCATCACGTTCGAGTCGCGCAGCTCCTTCGTCAACCCCGAGGGGCTGATCAAGTCCTTCTGGTCAGGGGCCTCCATCAGGGAAGTGCCGATCTCCTTCATCCCGCGCACCACGGGCACGGCCAAGGGCACGCGGCCGCGCGCCATCTTCAACTCCGTCAAGGACATCCTCGGTTGCTGGTTCCGCTGGGTGGTCCTGGGAAGGGTCCCGGTCGTGAGGAAGGGAGTCATCCGGCGGTTCGAGCCCGCGGACTGGGACCTCCGCCTGCACGAGTAGAGAGCCGGGCCCGGCTGCCGCGCCGCGGGCTCAGGCCGCTCTGAGGAAGCGGAGGGTCCTTCCGGACTCCGAGACCGTGACCGTGCGCTCCTCCGCCGGTCCCGCGCCTTCCTCGACCCCGGAGACGACGATCTCGGCGCCGTCGCGGATGAGGAGGGCTCCCGGCCACGGCGAATTGGCGCGGATGCGGCGCCGGAGCTCCTCGACCGGCTTGGCGGGGTCGAGGATCGTGTCCTGACGGCCTCGCATGGGGAACCATGAGCTCTGGGACTCGTCCTGGCCCGGGAAGGAGGCCTTCGGCCTGGCCGCGACCGCGGCCACGGCCTCCGCGATCATCGCGCTCTCGAGCTCCGCGAGCCTGCGCCGCAGGGAGCCGTCGTCCTCGTCGGGCAGGATCCGCAGCCTCCGCTGCCCCACGATGCGGCCCTGGTCGAGGCGTTCGTCGTCGATGAAGTGGATGGTGACGCCCGTCTCCTCCTCGCCGTTGAGGATGGCCCAGACCGACGGCGTCGCGCCCCTGTACCGGGGCAGGAGGGATGGATGGATGTTGATGACCCCGAACCTGGGAAGGGAGATGACCCCCGGAGGGATGATCTGGCGGAAGGAGGCCACCACGATGAGGTCGGGCGCGAGGGCCGCGAGCTCGGCCTGGACCGCGGGGTCCTTGAGCCTGGCCCCCGGGAAGGCGCGCACCCCGGCGCGCGCGGCTTCCTCGTAGACCTTCGGGCACGGGTAATGCGGGAAGGGCGCGGACTCGGGTCTCGGGCAGACGAGCCCGGCCACCTCGACCGACGGGTCCGCGAGCAGGCCCCGCAGGGCGCCGTTGCCGAAGCCGGTCATGCCGCAGAGGATGACCCGGACCCTGTTCACCTCGTCCTCCTGGCTTTCTTCAAGACAGTCCTAGTCTAGCACTTTCGTTTTCGGGTCCGCGGCTCCCCGCTCTTCCGGGCGGAATTGAAAGAAAGCTTCCAAATTCATCTAATGGCGGATGCGCGCGCCCCTTTCCCGGGCCGGGGAACGGCTCGTCCAAGGCGGGGCCGGAGTCCTGGGGAGTCCGCTGAAGGCTTCCCTCCTGGTCACGCTCTGGCTGGGTCTGGAGAGCTTCGTCCTCGGCCCTTTCTCGCACATCCTGCTCAACGAGTTCGGCGACGGGGTCTACCCCTATTTCAAGGCTCTGGCGTCCGGCGCGCTCGGGCCCGGGAGCCACTATTGGTTCCCCAACGTCGCGGCCGGCGTGGACCGTCTGGCGAACAGCCTCCTCTATCCCCAGGCCGTGCCCCTGCTGGCGTGGGTCCTGCCGGGCTGGGCGGCTTATCAGGTCTTCCTCTTCATCCACTTCTTCTTCTGCTGCTATTTCACCGCGAGGCTGTGCACGGACCATCTCAAGACTTCCGCGCCAGCCGGGATCCTGGCGGGCTTCGCCGTGGCGTGCGGCACGCCTTTCACCGGCGGCATCGGCAACTCCGTCTTCCCGTTCGTGCTCTGGGCCTTCGACAAGCTCTTGGACGAGGATCGGGGCAGGGGCTTGCTCGGCGCGGCGCTCCTGGGGCTCTTCTTCTCCGTCTTCGCTTCCGCCGTGGTCTCGATGCCGTTCTGCTTCGCGTGGGCGCTCCTGTGGCTCGGCCTGGTCCGCAAGAGGCTCTCCCTTCGGGCCTGGGTACTGGGAGCCGTCATGGGGATCTTCGCCTCCGCCCCGCATCTCCAGGAGGTGTGGTCCATGGCGGTCCACGCCAAGGGCTCGCACCGGGCGGGCTGGGGAGCGCTCCTGACGTGCTCGTCCCCGGACTTCCTCAAGGGGCTTGGGCAGGGGTTCGCGTGGGCCTGGGGCTACTGCGGCGTGAGCGTCACGGTCGCGGTCCTGGGGCTTCTCGCGTGCCGGCTCAGGGTCAAGGGTTTTGCCTGGGTCTATGGGCTGCTCCTCTTCACCATCGCCGCGGCCGGGACCGGGGAATGGTTCAAGACCTGCGCCGGCCTGGCTTCCGGGACCTTGGGCGGCCTGCGCATGCACCGCTTCTTCCTCATCCTCCCGCTGGCGGCGGGCTTGGCCGGCGCGGCCGGTCTGGAGCTCCTGGCCGGCCGGCGCTGGATCTTCCTCCTGGCCACGGCGGTCCTTTTCGGACAGTCGGCGTATTCGAAGAAGAAGGTCCTCTGGGAGTTCGCCTTCCAGGGGGGCTACACCGCGAACTTCGAGAGCCCGGTGCTCCGGGAGCTCGCGGCCAAGCGGCGTCCGCAGGACCCGTTCCGGGTCGTCACGTTCACCCACGGGCTCCTGCCGGGCTATGCCGCGGCCTATGGGCTGGAGAGCCTGGACGGGTACATCAACCTCTATCCGAGGGCCTATTTCAGGTTCTGGGGCAAGGTCATCGAGCCGGTCATCAAGCGCGAGCCCTATCTCGAGGAGTACTTCGGCAAGTGGGGCGGCCAGGTCTATCTCTTCCTGCGGTCGGTGGACGATTGGCCGGGCGGGGTCGTGTTCAGCCAGCACTACCGCCTCCCGCTCCTCTCCCTGGCCAACATGAGGTACGTGATCTCCAAGCACCCCCTGGAGGACCCGGCCTTCAAGCTGTTGACTCCGCAGAAGCCGTGGAAGGATATGTCGCGGCGGGAGCACGTGTGGACCAGGGTCAAGGAGAACTTCACCGGCAAGACCTACCTCTTCATCTACGAGAACACGGCCGCGTTCCCGCGCGCCTTCCTGGCCCCCCGTCTCAGGGAGCTGCCGGACGAGGACTCTCTTTGGGACGCGCTGGCCGCGGCTTCTCCGGCCGAGCTCAAAGACGCGGTCTACGTCGAGCGGAGCCGCTCGCCCGGGAAGCTCCCCGGCAGGCCGTTCTCCAGAGGCCGCGTCGAGCTGGACCTCTACCGGACGGACGAGCTCTTGCTGTCCGTCGAGGCGGACGGTCCCGGGTTCCTGGTGGTCTCCAACAGCCTCGACAGCTGCTGGGTCTGCAGGGTGGACGGCAAGGAGCGGCCGCTCTTCCCGGCCTACGGCGCGTTCTGGGGAGTCGTGCTGGAGAAGGGAGACCGGAAGGTCGAGTTCAACTACGCGCCCCCGTACCGGCTGGCGGCTCCGGAGTAGGCGACGGGGCTAGGGCGTCCTCCCTGGCGCGGCCGCGGCCCGCGAGATACGCGATGCCCCACGGCAGGCTGACCAGGGTGGTCAGGACGCGCCAGTTCAGGTAGACCGTCGCGCCGGACTGGGAGCCGATGGCTGCCCAGCCCGCCATGGCTAGGAACTCGGTCCAGCCGATGTTCCCCGGCGTCAGCGGGAGCGTGCCTCCCAGCATCACGACCAGGGTGACGGCCGCCATGTCCGCGACCGGGGGGAGCGGGGCCCCGGCGGTCCGGGCGAGAGCCAGGAGGCCGGCCACGCCGACGAGCTGCAGGACGAGGCTCAGGCCGAAGGCCCGGGCGAGGCTTCCCCAATCCTTGCCCGCGCGGCCGAGGCCCGCGGCGGCGTCGTAGGCGGCTCCGGCCGGGAGGGCTTTTGCCAGGCGTTCCTTGAGCCAGGCCCTGGCCTTCGGGCTGCGGCTGCAGAGCAGGAGCGAGACGATGCCGCCCGCCATGCAGACCGCCGCCGCCCCGGCCAGACCGAGGCCGCGACCCTGGGCCCAGGGGGAGTCGGCGAGCCGGCGGACGAGGTACAGGGCGGACAGCGAGCCGAGCGTGATCAGGCCCAGGGCTCCCATCAGCCGGTCCATCACCACGGCTCCCGCCGCCATCCCGGGGCGCTCTCCCGGGAGCTTGAGCAGGGCATGGGCCTTGACCAGGTCGCCTCCCACCGCGCCGGGGAGCGCGGTGTTGAAGACGAAGCCGGTCATGGTCAGGCGGAAGCAGACCCCGGTCCCCGCCTCGACGCCCGCGGAGCGGAGCAGGACGCGCAGCCTGGCGGCGGCGAGGGCCTGGTTGACCAGGAAGAGCCCCGCGGCCGCGGCCACGGCGAGGATGTCCCCTCCCAGGAGCATGGAGCGCAAGCCGCGCAGGTCGAGGCATCCGGTCTTGGCGAGGTAGCCGATCAGGGCCGCGGCCAGGGCCAGCTTGAGGACGGCCAGGAGCGGGCGGACGAGGCGTTCGTTTCTCACGCGAGGCGGGACGGCGGAGGCGCCGGAACGTGTCCCGCCATATTATCTATAATATGGGACTCCGTTGCACGGATTCTCTGGAAGGAGCCCATGAGCAAGGTCGAGTTCTTCAGGCACAACATCAGTGAAGCCGACATCCGCAGGGCGGCCGGCGTCCTGCGGTCCGTTTTCCTCACGACCGGGGCCGAGGTCGCGTCTTTCGAGGAGAGCCTCCGGAAGTATCTCGGCGTGGAGCACGTGGTCGGTCTGACCAGCTGCACCGCGGCCCTGCACCTGGGGCTCCAGGCGTGGGGGATCGGGGAAGGCGACGAGGTCATCACCCCGGCGATGAGCTTCTGCGCCACTTCCAACGCCATCCTGCATGCCGGCGCGGTCCCGGTCTTCGTCGACTCCGAGGAGGCGACCGGGAACATCGACGCCGCTCTCATCGAGGACCGCATCACGCGCAGGACCAAGGCGATCCTGCCGGTGCACCTCTACGGCCATCTCTGCGACATGCGGGCGCTCCGGCGCCTGGCGGACCGGCGCAAGCTCGTCCTCATCGAGGATGCGGCGCACTGCCTGGAGGGCCGCCGGGACGGGGTCCGGGTGGGCCAGCTCGGGGACGCCGCCTGCTTCAGCTTCTACGCGACCAAGAGCATCACCTCCGGCGAGGGGGGCGCCATCTCGGTCCACGACGGCCGCCGGGCGGACCTGCTCCGCCACCTGAGGCTCCACGGCATCGACAAGGGGGCCGCGGACCGCTATACGAAGCGCTACCGGCACTGGGACATGCCGGTGCTGGGCTGGAAGTACAACATGGACAACATCCAGGCCGCCCTCCTGGTGGGGCAGATGGCCGGGGTGGACGCCGGGGCCTCCCGGCGCCGGGCCATCGCCGAGGAGTACGAGAAGGGCTTCGCGGGCGTCCCGGGCATCGCCATGACGCGGACCGCCCCCCGGACGGAGCACGGCCGCCATCTCTTCACGATCAGGGTCCGGGCCTCGCGCCGGGACCGGGTCCTCACCGTCCTCCAGGAAGAGGGCATCGGCGTCGCGGTGAACTACCGGCCCATCCATCTCCTGAGCTACTACCGGAAGAAGTTCGGCTTCAAGCCCGGCGCCTTCCCCGTGGCGGAGAGGATCGGCGCGGAGACCATCTCCTTGCCGCTCTACCCCAAGCTCAAGGACGCCGAGGTCGGGACCGTGATCCGGACCGTTCGGCGGGTCGTGGAGCGCCATGGCTGAGACGATCCGGCGCCAGCAGTCGCGGCAGGGCCGCCTGGACCCGGCCGAGCGTTTCCCCAAGGTCGTCCTCCTCGACACCGTGAGCCACTGCAATCTCCGGTGCTCGATGTGCGTGCACTCCCGGATGAAGCGCAAGCAGGGCGTCATGCCCTGGCCGCTCTTCACCAAGATCGTCGACGAGGTCGCGCGGGAGGATCCGTCCGCCCGGGTCTGGCTGGTCTTCTTCGGCGAGCCCCTGATCCTCAAGAACTTCAAGCCCGGCATCTTCGACATGATCGCCTACGCGAAGAAGGCAGGGCTCAAGGACGTCGTCATCAACTCCAACGCGAACCTCCTGGACGAGGCGTCCTCCAGGAGGCTCATCGAGGCCGGGCTCGACGCCATCTACATCGGCATCGACGCCTGCTCCGCGAAGACCTACGCGAAGGTCCGCGTCGGCGGCGACTACGAGAAGACCGTCAAGAACGTCCTCCGCCTCCTGGAGCTCAAGGCCGAGCTGAAGTCCTCCAAGCCGGAGGTCTTCGTCCAGTTCGTCGAGATGCCGGTCAACAGCGCGGAGAAGGCGGGGTTCGTCCGGTTCTGGAGCGGCAAGGGGGCGACGGTCAAGATCAGGCCCAAGGTGAGCTGGGCCGGCGAGGTGGAGGCCGAGAACCTCGTCCTCGGCAACGAGAGCCGCTGGCCCTGCTACTGGGCGATGCGGACCATGTCCGTCACGGACTCGGGGAAGGTCGTCCTCTGCGCCGTGGACCTCGACGCCAAGTTCATCGCCGGCGACGTGACGGAGCGGTCCCTCAAGGAGGTCTGGAACGGCAGCCTCAAGGCCATCCGGGACCTCCACCAGGACGGGCAGTGGGAGAAGCTCCCGAAGGTCTGCGCCCGCTGCCGCGACTGGCAGTCCGCCCGGGCCGAGTACCACGGCGAGGCCAAGCGGTCCAAGGCCACCCGCCGGGCCTGAGCGATGTGCGGCATCTGCGGGTTCACCGGGACTTCCACGGATGAGGCCCTGCGCCGGATGGCCGGCGCCATCGTCCACCGCGGCCCGGACGAGGAAGGCTTCTATGCAGACGACTCCGCGAGCCTCGGCATGCGGCGTCTGAGCATCGTCGACCCCGCGACCGGCCAGCAGCCCGTCAGCAACGAGGACGGAAGCATCCGGGTCGTGATGAACGGAGAGATCTACAACGCTCCGGAGCTCCGAGCGGGGCTCGAGCGCCGAGGCCATCGTTTCCGTTCCGACCACTCCGACACCGAGGTGGTCGGGCACCTCTACGAGGAGCATGGGGACGCGTTCCCGGGCCTGCTCAACGGCATGTTCGCCATCGCCTTGTGGGATCGGACCAGGCGGCGCCTGCTCCTCGTCAGGGACAGGCTCGGGGTCAAGCCTCTCTTCTACAGGCTGGCCGGCGGGAGGCTCTTCTTCGCCTCCGAGATCAAGGCCTTGCTGGCCCATCCGGACTGCCCCAAGGAGCTGGACCACGGCGCGGTCTGGCACTACTTCAGCTTCAAGAACATCCCCGCGCCGAGGACCGCGTTCCGAGGCATCCTTTCCCTGCGGGGCGGGGAGCTCCTCGCCTTCGAGGAAGGCAAGACGACCCTCCGGACCTGGTGGGCGCCGTCGTTCCTGGAGAAGCCGATCAGGGGCGGGGAGGCCCGGGAACGCCTCAACGCCCTCCTGGCGGACGCGACGCGGGTGCGGATGCGCAGCGACGTCCCCTTCGGCGCCTACCTGAGCGGCGGGGTGGACTCGAGCGCGGTGGTCGCCCTCATGGTCCGCGCCGGCGGCGGGAAGGTGAGGACGTTCTCGCTGTGCTACGAGGGGGGGTTCAAGGGGAAGGACTCCGACCGGATGTACGCCCAGGCCGTGTCGCGGGCCCTGGGGACGGAGCACGAGGAGTACGTCATGTCTCCCCAGGAGCTCAGGACGGACGCGGGCGACGTGCTGGCCGCGTTCGACCAGCCCTTCTCCGGCACGATCTCCACCTTCTTTCTGACGAAGCTCATCACCCGCCGCGTCAAGGTCGCCTTGTCGGGGGACGGGGCGGACGAGCTCTTCGGCAGCTACCTCTCCCACCGCACGGCCGGACCGCTCAGCCGCTTTGCGTCGCTCAGGGAGAAGGCCCTGGCCGGAAAGCTCGGCAAGGACGAGGCGCTGGCGCTGGCGCCCTGCGACGTGGCCTTCCTGGACCGCCTCTTCCTCCTCTCCCGGGGGGACGAGGCTTCCTGGCGCTGTCAGCTCCATCTCTTCTCGGACGAGGAGAAGGACCGCCTCCTCAGCGGCGAGTTCCGGGCGGCGGCCGGCGGGGAGCGGACCCTCGACCTGGTCCGGGAGGCGTTCCGGGAGGTGCGCGCCCGGGACCCGCTCAACCGCGTCCTGGAGATGGAGTACCGGACGCAGTTCCCCGACCAGGTGCTCTCCTTCGTCGACTCCCTCTCCATGGCCCACTCGGTCGAGGTGCGCTCTCCCTTCCTGGATTACCGGGTGGTCGAGTTCTCCGCGGCCCTCCCGTCCGCGCTGAAGATCAAGGACGGCGTCGTCAAGGCCGTGCTCAAGGACGCGGTCCGTGACCTGCTCCCCGAGGGCGTCGCGGACAGGCCGAAGGAAGGCTTCGTCCTGCCCGTCTTCACCTGGCTCGACGGCCCTCTGAAGGATTGGCCCGAGGAGGTCCTCGCTCCGGACCGGCTGGCGAGGCACCGCTTCCTCGACTCCGCGGAGGTCCGCCGTCTGACGGAGGGATTCCGCGGAGGGGACTCCGCGCTGGCGGGCCGGGTGTGGAACCTGATGATGTTCCAACTGTGGTGGGAGCGTTACTTCGGCTAGGGGAGAGGAGCGGCTGAGCATGAAGAAGAAGCCGACGGTGAAGCACCTTCAGAGAGCATACGGGCTGAGGCCCCAGGCCCGGGATTTCCCGATGATGTGCGTCCTGTCCTTCGTCTACGTCTGCAACGCCCGGTGCCCCAACTGCCCGTACACCAACTCCGCGATCCGCCGGTCCTACAAGGACGCCCTCTTCATGGACGCGGCCCTCTTCCGGAGGATCGCCGACGAGTGCGGCGAGCACGCCGCTTGGCTGCGGATCTCCGGAGGCGGCGAGCCCATGCTGCACCCCGAGGCCGTGCCCCTTTTCGAGTACGCCAAGGCCAAGGGGGCGAGGGTGGGGCTCATCACCAACGGCTCCAGGTTCACCGAGGCGAACCTGACGCGCTTGCTGGTCGCCGGGGTCGACATGATCGAGTTCAGCGTGGACGCCGGCGACCCCGAGACCTACGCGCGCGTCCGCCCGGGCCTGTCGTGGGACCGGCTGGTGCGGACCGTGCGTCTTGCGGCGAGCCTGCGCAACCGCCTCAAGGCGCGGACGAAGATCATCGCCAGCGCCATCAACCAGGTCGGGGCGGACGTCGAGGACGCCGCCGCGTTCTGGTCCCCGCTGGTCGACGAGTTCCAGAAGCGCAAGTACCTGACCTGGGGCATCAACGACCCCTCCCGGTCGGCGGACCCGACGCCCTATCTCCCTCCGGAGAAGCGCATCCCCTGCCCGTTCCTCTTCGAACGTCTCAACATCGACTCCCGGGGGAAGGTGATGATGTGCGGCCTCGACATCGCGGCCAAGACCGACATGGGCAACGTCCGGAGGCGCTCGATCGCGGCGATCTGGCTGGGGGCGGGGTTCGAGAGGGTGCGGAAGCTCCATCTCACGGGGAAGGGGGCCGACATCCCCCTGTGCCGGGAGTGCCCGGATTGGAAGTACCGGTCCTGGAAGCACAACTACTGGAAGATCGTCGGCAAGGCCGAGAAACGCCGGCGTCAGCGGGTGGGCGAAGGCCTCCCGACGGCGAGCGAGGGCGTGCTCGGCGAGCGCGAGGACGCCGGATGATCGGCGGGATCCTCCAGCCGGGCTACTTGCCGTGGCTGGGCTTCTTCGAGCAGCTCCATCGGAGCGACGTCTTCGTCATCTACGATGACGTCCAGTACGACAAGCACAGCTGGCGCAACCGCAACCGCATCAAGACCGCCTCGGGGCCGCAATGGTTGACGGTCCCGGTGGCCCTCGATTTCGCCGCGCACCCGCAGGTCAAAGACGTGAGGGTGGACAACAAGACGGGTTGGCGCCGGAAGCACCTGCTTTCCATCCGGCAGAACTACTCGCGGGCCCCCTTCTTCAAGGAGCACATCGGCGTCTTCGAGGAGGCTTTCTCCAGGGAGTGGGACCTCCTGGTGGACCTGGACCTGCACTTCATCAAGCTCCTGGCGGGGGCCCTCGGCCTGGGCGCCAAGAGGATCGTGCGCTCCTCCGAGCTCGGGGTGGGAGGGGGCAAGGTGGAAAGGCTCGTCTCTATTTGCAAGAATCTCGGCGTGGACACTTTCTATGAGGGCGCCGCCGGCCGGAGCTATCTCCAGCCGTCGGATTTCGAGCCGAACGGCATCAGGCTCGAGTTCCAGGACTACGCGCATCCGGTCTACCGGCAGCTCCACGGGACGTTCGTCCCGTACCTTTCCGTCGTGGACCTCCTGTTCAACTGCGGGCCGGAGAGCCTCGGGATCCTGGTGGGAGACGGTCGCAAGGAGGCAACGGCATGAAGGCCAAGAAGACCGTTCTGGTGACCGGCGGGGCCGGATTCATGGGCGGGAATTTCGTGCGGTTCATCTACGAGAAGTACTCCCAGTACCGCATCGTGGTCCTCGACTCCCTGACCTACGCGGGCAGCGTGGAGAACATGCCCGTGGACATCAACTCCGACCGGGGCGAGCGGCTCTCCTTCTGGTACGGGGACGTGCGCAACGGAGAGTTGGTGGACACGCTCATGTCGCAGGTCGATTCCGTGGTGCACTTCGCGGCCGAGACGCACGTGACGCGGTCCATCTACGACAACCTGCTGTTCTTCGAGACGGACATCATCGGGACCCAGACCGTGGCGAACGCCGTCCTCAAGTATCGCGACCGGATCGAGCGCTTCGTGCACATCTCGAGCTCCGAGGTCTACGGGACCGCCTTGGCGCCCAAGATGGACGAGGACCATCCCCTGATCCCGTTGAGCCCCTACGCGGCGGCCAAGGCCGGGGCGGACCGGCTGGTGCACTCCTACGTGACGACGTACGGCATCCCGGCGGTCATCATCCGGCCCTTCAACAACTTCGGCCCGGCCCAGCATCTGGAGAAGGCCGTGCCCCGCTTCATCACCAGCTGCCTCCTCGGCGAGCCCATCCGGCTCCATGGCGACGGCCTGGCGGCGAGGGACTACGTCTTCGTGGGGGACTGCTGCGCGGCGATCGACAAGGTCCTTCACGCGGAAGTGTCCAAGGTGAGAGGGCAGGCGTTCAACGTGGCTTCGGGCGCCCACCGGTCCATGCTCTCGATCGCGCAGACCATCGTGAAGATGATGGGCAAGAGCGAGTCGCTGATCACGTTCGTCGGCGACCGGCCGGGACAGGTATTCCGCCACACCGGCGACTTCGCCAAGATCCGCAAGACCTTGGGCTGGACTCCGCGGGTCTCCTGGGAGAAGGGTCTTGCCGAGACGATCGAGTGGTACCGCCGCAACCAGGGCTATTGGAGCAAGCAGCTCTGGATGCGCGCCGTCCCCATCATCACGAAGTCAGGCAAGCGGGAGCTCCACTAGCGGGCCGCTCCCTCCGAGGCCCCGAGCCTAGCAGCCTTTCGTAGAGCGCGAAGTAGCGCTCGGCCGATCTGCCGATCTCGAAGAGCGTGAGGAAGCGCTCCTTGGCCGCCCGGCCGAGCTCCTCCCGGAGGCCGGCGTCCGACGCGAGCCGGTCGACGGCCGCGGCCAGGCCCAGGGCGTCCGCCGGAGGCACGAGCAGGCCCGTCCTTCCGTCGTCGATCTCCTCGGCGATGCCGGCCAGCTGGGAGGCGACCACGGGTTTGGCCAGGGCCATGGCCTCCAGGATCGAGATGGGCATGTCCTCGGCCGCGATGGAGGGCAGGATGAGGGCGTCGCACGCGTTGAGGATGTCGAGGGCGTCGGAACGGTAGCCGAGGAAGGAGAACTGCCGCTCCAGCCCGTACGAGCCGACCGCCCTCTTGACCGCGGGAAGCTCGGGGCCGTCCGCCACGAGGACGAAGCGGAGCTTCCCGACCAGCTCCGGCTTGGCCAAGGCCATGCGCCTGGCCGCTTCCACCAGGACCAGGTGCCCTTTGCGCGGCTCGAAGTACGCGATCATGGCGAAGGCGACTTCGCCGTCCGCCAGGCCGAGCTCGGCGCGGACCTCCGCTGCCGGCCGCACGGACCCCGGCTCGGCCACGCCGTTCGGGTAGGCCTCGATGATGCGCTTCGGGAAACCCCTGCGGGCGAGGGCATCGCGCGCCCCAAGGGAGGCGGTCACGAAGATGTCGGTCGAAGCGAGCACGAGCCGGTCGATGACGGCCTCGGCGGCCTCCCAGGGCAGCCGCAGGGGCCGGGCGAGGTTGTTGACTCCGAAGACCACGCGGCGGGCGCCGGCGAGCCGCGCGGCGAGGGCCGCGGCGCGGCACCCCAGAGCGCCGGGATAGCCGCCGTTGTTGACATGGACCAGGTCGGGCCGGTGCGCGCGGAAGACGCTCCAGAGGACCAGGACCTCGAAAGGCAGGAGCGCGTAGTCCGCGGCGCGGAAGAGGGCCTTGAACGCGTAGCGCAGGGGAGGGAAGGTGACGTGCCGCTCCATCGTTTCCAGGAGCTCGTGCCGCTCGATGAAGCGCACCTCGGTCACGGGGACCGCGGCCTTGAGCCGCTGCTTGAGGCCCGCGTGGAACCGCCGGTTGAAGCGGTAGACGTAGGAGAGGTCGAACTCGTCCAGGAACCGCTGGTCCTGGAGCATGTGGACGGTCAGGACGTCCGCTCCGCCGAAGACCGGGCAGTCGGCGTAGATGAGCGCCCGGGGCTTGGCCGGGGCCCGGGGTCCGACGATCTCGGTGTAGAGCTGGCGGTAGCGCCGGGTCGTCTGGCTGGTCTCGAAGAGGTCGAAGAAGCGCTCGCAGCCGCGCTTGCCCGCCCGGACCCGGAAGTCCGCGTCCCGGTACATCCTCAGGAGGGCGTCGGCCAGGGCCGGGACGTCCGAGGGCGGGACGAGCAGTCCGGTCTCCTCGTGGACCACGGTCTCCGTGATGCCCGAGAGGGCGCTGGCGATGACGGGCTTGGAGAGCGCCATGGCCTCCAGGATGCAGTAGGGCATGTCCTCCGAGACGCCTTTCCAGAAGATCGAAGGCAGGACCAGCCCCTCGCTGGCGGAGAGGACCTCCATGGCGTCTGCCCGGAAGCCTGCGAAGACGAAGTGCTCCCCGACGCCGGCCTTGGAGACCCTGCGGCGGATGGGCTCCGTGTCCGGTCCCTCTCCGACGAGGAGGATCCGCAGGCCCGCGATCCGGTCTCCCTGCTCGCGCTTGAGCTCGGCCACCGCGTCGACCAGGACGGCGTGGCCCTTCCATGGGCCGAAGAAGGCGAGCATGGCGAAGGCCACATGCTCAGGCCCCAGGCCCAGGCCGGCGCGCACATCCGCAGGGTCCCGCACCGGGGCTGGGATGGGGCTGCTGTTGGGGATCTGGATGATGCGCTCCGCCGGGAAGCCCCGGGCCGCGAGGGCCTTGCCCGCGTACTGGGAGGCGGTCACGAACACGTCGCTGCAGCGCTTCACGACCCAGTCGATGAGGAGCTCGAAGGCGGCCTTGGGCAGCAGGAGGGGCTTGGCCGCGCTGTTGACGTTAAAGATCACTCTTCGCGCGCCGGCAAGCCTGGCCGCCGCGGCCGCGGCGCGGCAGCCGAGGGCTCCCGGGTAGCCGCCGTTGTTGATCTGCACGATGTCGGCCCCGACCGCGGCGAAGACGCGCCAGAGCCGCAGGATGGCGTAGACGAAGATGAGGGGCTCGATGAGCCGGAAGAGCGCCTTGAAGAGCCACTGGAGGGGGGTGAAGGGGACGCGTTTCTCCATCACGTCGATCCACTCGAGCCGCTCCGGAAAGCGCAGGGCCCTCATCGGGATGGGCTTGGTGACCTTGCGGCCGACGCCTTCGGCGTAAGGGGGATTGTCGCGGTAGACGAAGCGGATGTCGAATTCCGCCGGGAGGTCGGAATGTTCGAGGATGTTGACGACCAGGTTCTCCGCGCCGCCGAAGATGGGGCAGTCGGAATAGATCAGGACCCGGGGCTTCATGAAGGACTCCGAGGTATTCTACAATTTCCTTCCATGAACGAACCGAGGATCCTTGGCGTCATCCTGGCGCGGGGCGGCTCCAAGTCCGTCCCGCGCAAGAACATCAAGCCCCTGTTGGGGGTCCCGCTCATCGCCTACTCCATCCGTGAGGCGCTCAAGAGCCCGCGCATCACGCGCCTGGTGGTCTCCACCGAGGACGCCGAGATCGCGGACGTCGCCCGTTCTTTCGGGGCCCAGGTCCCGTTCCTGCGGCCGGCCGAGCTCGCCGCGGACAAGACCCCCTCCAAGGAGTGTCTTCAGCACGCGCTCCGCTTCGTGGAGGCGGAGGAGGGCAAGCCCTACGACTACGTCATCGAGCTCATGTGCACCAACCCGCTCAAGACCGTGGAGGACATCGACGCGGTACTCGAGAAGCTCGTCGCGACCGGGGCCGAGTCCGTCATCGGCGTGGCCCGGCTCTATGACCACCACCCCGCGCGGGTCAAGATGATCGTGGACGACCGCATCGTGGACTTCTGCGTCCCCGAGCCTGATGGCGCCATGCGCCAGGACCTCCAGCCGCCGGCCTACATCCGGAACGGCTCCATCTACGCCATGAGGCGCGACGTCCTCATGGTCATGGACCGCCGCTACGGCACCAAGGACTCCCGCCCCTACGTCTTCCCCGACGACCGGACAGTGAACATCGATTCCGAGGCCGATTGGTTCGCCGCGGAGGCGCTCCTCAGGAAGCGCCTCGGCCGGGACGCCGGGGTCCCGGGAGGGGCGGGTTGAGCGGGCCTCAGGCTGCCCCCGGTCCCGGGGACCCCGGGGCCCTGACCGGGTCCGATTTCTGGGACGACTTCTGGAAGAAAACGGTCCTGCCGGTCCTGCCCGACCGGGCCAAGAGCTACGAGCGCTGCTACATCGACCTCTTCGAGAGACATTTCTCCTCCGCGCCCGGCGCGGCCAGGACGGTCTTCGAGGCGGGCTGCGCCCCTGGCATGTGGCTGGCCTGGTTCCACATGCGCTTCGGCTACCTCCCCTACGGCTGCGACATCTCCCCTCGCGGCATGGCTCTGACCGAGGAGAACCTCAGGCTCTGCGGGGTGGCGGGCAAGGTGGAGGCCTGCGACCTCTTCTCCTACAAGACGGAGAAGCCTTTCGATGTCGTGCTCTCCATCGGCTTCATCGAGCACTTCGACGACCCCGGCCAGGCCCTGGCCCGGCAGGTGGAGCTCCTGGCTCCGGGCGGGACCCTGGCGGTCTCGGTCCCCAACCTCACGGGCTTGAACGCCTGGCTGACGAGGCCTGATTTCCTCGCGGCCCACAACACGAGCGTCATGAACCGGCCGTACTTCGAGGGCTTCGCGGCACGGGCAGGGCTGGAGACGCTCTTCCTGGACTACATCGGAGGCTTCGAGCCGGACCTGGTCGGGCCGGAGCGGCCGGCCTACCTGAAGAGAGGGGTCCTCAAGGCGTTGAGGCTCCTTCGCCGTCTTCCTGGGGCGGGGCGGCTCGACTCGCCCCTTTGGAGCGCGTTCCTAGTCGGGTTGTTCCGGAAGCCCCTCGCGTGACGGACTGCCACTTGTAGATCCTGCCGTCCGGGCCGGCCCAGACCGTGACTTGGCCCCAATCGCGGTCCACGTCCGGGTCGAAGTCCGGGCCGCCCCCGCTGAAGGCCGTCCGCCACATCAGGGCCTCTCCGCCGTGGCCGTCCTCGGCGCGTTCGTCAGGGGGGCCGACCTCGTTGACGAGCTCCTGGACGTGCCGGTTTTCGAAGTGGGCGGCCAGCTCGCGTTCCGGGGTCGTGGCGCAGCCGGCGACGGCGAGGGCCGAGGCGAGCAGGGGCAGGGCGAGGAGGCGCACGGTCAGGGCTCCCTAGCGGAGGAGGTCCTTGACGATGTAGATGGGCTTGCGTTTGGTCTCATCGTAGATGCGCCAGACGTACTCGCCGATGATGCCGAGCATGATCATGATGAGCCCTCCCAGGATGAGGATGGCCAGCATGATGGGCGTCCAGCCGAAGGGAGGCTTGCCCTGGGTGTAGGCGTGGAGGACCACGCCCGTGTATACGAACCCGGCCAGGGCGGTCAGGAAGCCCACCAGGGACATGAACCGGATGGGGAGGTAGCTGACGCTCAGATAGGACTTCAAGAAATACCGGAGCTTCTTGTCGAAGGTGTAGCCGGAGGCGCCGGTGGGCCGCGCCAGGCGCGCCTGGGGGATGAACTTCACGTCGAAGCCGACCCAGAGGATGTCGCCCTGGAAGAAGCGGTTGCGCTCCTGGAGCTGCTTGACGGCCTCCAGGGCGCGGCGGCTGAGGAGCGCGGTGTCGAAGCCTCCGGGCGGCAGCTGCGGCAGTGACCAGCGCCAGAAGGAGTAGGCCAGGGAGGAGGCGAGCCTGGAGCCCAGGCCGTCCTGGCGCTCCTCCCGGTAGCTGGCCACGATGTCCGCTCCCTTCTCCCACTCCGCGGCCATGCGGCCCACCTGTTCCACGGGGTCCTGGAGATCGGCCGCGATGTTGACCACGGCGTCCCCGCGCGCGTGGTCCCAGCCCGCGATGATGGCCGGGACCTGGCCGAAGTTCCGCGAGAGGTCCACGAGCACGACCCGCGCGTCCTTGGCGCGGAGCTCCTTGAGGACCACGAGCGAGCCGTCGGTCGAGCCGTCGTTGACGTAGATGACCTCGTGGTCCACCTGAGGGGTGAGGCTCTCCAGGTGCCCGACGAGCTGGCGGTGGAGCTCGGCGAGGGTCTCGGCGTTGTTGTAGACCGGCACGACGACGGAGAGGGTCCTCATGCGCGTTAGGTTAGCTAATTGGGCGTGGGACATCAACTTATCCTTGGCCTTTCCGCCTCCCTCGTCGAAAAAGTGATAGAATCCTGCCACCCATGCAGTCGAAGGAAGAGGCCTTTTTACAGTCCGCCCAGGACCGCGCAGGCAGGTTCATCAAGACCGGGGACCTCCTTGAAGAGCTGGCCGCCAGGGGAGCGGATCCGACTTACAAGGTCGAGACCGTGCCTTGGGACCGTCTCGAGGGCTGGTCCTTCGCCAAGGACACGGGCAACCTGGTCCACGGGAGCGGCAAGTTCTTCACCATCGAGGGCATCAGGGTCTCCACGAACTACGGCACGGTCCCCAGCTGGACCCAGCCCATCATCGTCCAGCCTGAGATCGGCATCCTGGGCTTCCTGGGCAAGAAGTTCGGCGGGGTCCTTCACCTGCTGGTCCAGGTCAAGATGGAGCCGGGCAACCTCAACATGGTCCAGCTCTCGCCCACGGTGCAGGCCACGCGCAGCAACTACACCCAGGTCCACCGCGGACTCAGGACGAAGTATTTGGAGTACTTCCTGGACCATGCCCGGGCACGCGTGCTCGTGGACCAGCTCCAGTCCGAGCAGGGAGCGCGCTTCCTGCGCAAGCGCAACCGGAACATGGTGGTCGAGACCGAGGAGGACGTTCCGGTCCACGAGGGGTTCCGCTGGGTCACCCTGGGCCAGATCCACGACCTCATCAAGAAGGACAACGTGGTGAACATGGACAGCCGCTCGGTCCTCTCCTGCGTGGCCTATGCCAGACCTGCCGCGGGCGAGGCAGGGGCGTTCCATACACACGACGAGCTCATCAGTTGGTTCACGGAGCTCAAAACGCGCTACGAGCTCGAGGTCGAGCGCATCCCGCTCAAGGACGTCGCGGACTGGGAGAAGGACGACCGCCGCGTCTTCCGCAAGGACGGAAAATACTTTTCCGTCATCGGCGTCAGCGTCCAGGCCGGGGACCGCGAGGTGTGCCGCTGGACCCAGCCCATGGTCGAGCCCCAGCAGGAGGGCGTCATCGGGTTCCTGACCAAGCGCATCGGCGGGACCAGGCACTATCTGGTCCAGGCCAAGCTCGAGCCCGGCAACTTCGACGTCCTCGAGCTGGCGCCCACGGTGCAGTGCATCACCGGCTCCTACAAGGCGGCCAAGCCCGGGGACCGGCCCCGCTTCCTCGCTGAGATCCTCGAAGCCCCGAAGGAGAGGGTCCGGTACTCTGCGTACCAGTCCGAGGAGGGAGGCCGCTTCTACCGGGAGCAGAACCGCAACGTGGTGGTCGACGCGGGCGAGGGCTTCGCCATCGAGGTCCCGCAGGGCTTCTCCTGGATGACGCTCGGGCAGATGAACGCCTTCATCAAGTACAACAACTACTTCAATGTCGAGGCGCGCAGCCTCATCGCGTGCCTGGGCCTGCCGGCGGCGGGAGACTAGTGCTCCGACCGCCTGATTTCTGCCCTTTCGGGAGCCCGAGTTCGCGCCGGCCGGCCGAAGGCGGGCTCCCCCGCTGTCAGAGGTGAATGATATGCAAACTCAACGGTGTTCCTTGGTAGCGGGGCCGGCCGCTGTCGGCCTCCGCCTTCGTCGCTCGTCGGTCCCGGACGTCCAGTCCGCTCCCTCCTCGCTCCTCGGCTCGGCTCAACATCGGCCGGCCGAAAGGGCAGAAATCAGGCGGTCGGAGCACTAGGCATGGCGCGCCTGCGCGTCGGCGTCCTGGGCTGCTCCGACTTCGCCTGGCGCAGGGCCATCCCGGCCCTGCTCGACGTGCCGGAGCTCGAGCTCACGGCCGTGGCGAGCCGCTCCCGCGAGAAGGCCGAGAAGTTCGCGGCCGCCTTCGGCGGCGAGGCCGTGACCGGCTACGAGCGCCTGCTCGAGCGCGGGGACGTGGACGCGGTCTACGCGCCCCTGCCCGCCGCCCTGCATGAGGAGTGGGCGCTCCGCAGCCTGGAGGCGGGCAAGCACGTCTTCGTGGAGAAGCCCTTCGCCGTGTCCCTGGCCTCGGCCAAGCGCGTGGTGGAGGCTGCCCGAGCCCGGGGCAGGCTCCTGATGGAGGATTTCGCGTTCGTGCGCCATCCGCGCACGGCCGCGGCGCTCGAGAGCGCGGGGCGCGGGGACGTGGGAGAGCTCCGGGTCCTGCGCGCTTCCTTCGCCTTCCCTCTGCCGTCTCCGGCCAACATCCGCTGGGAGCGGTCTCTGGGCGGGGGTGCTCTGCTCGACTGCGGGGTCTACACCGTCCGGGCCGCGGTGCTCTTCCTCGGGCCCGGGCTCAAGGTCCTGTCCTGCCGTCTCAAGGCCGACCCGGCCAGGGGCGTGGACGTCGCGGGCGCGGTCACGCTGGAGTCGCCTTCCGGGGTCGTCGCCCAGTTGGCCTTCGGGTTCGAGCACTACTACCAGTGCGAGGTGGCGCTCTGGGGCTCGAGCGGCAGGCTCGTGCTCGAGCGGGCCTTCACCCCTGCTCAGGACCAGGAGGCGGTGACCTGGCTCGAGCGCCAGGGGCGGCGCGAGGAGCAGCGCTTCCCGGCCGTGAACCAGTACGAGCGGATCTTCCGGCATTTCGCCCTGACCGCCGAAAGCGGCACGGGGTTCGAGGCCGAGTACCGCCGCATCCTCGAGCAGGCGGCGTGCGTGGAGGCGGTCATGGAGGGGGCGCGCCGATGACGCGGCGTCCATCCCCGCGGCGTTCTCCGATCGCGGTCACCATGCCCTTCCGGCCGCCCCTGGAGGAGTATGTCGCCTACCTCGAGAAGGTCTGGGCCTCCGGGATCATGACGCACCACGGCCCCCTGGTCCAGGAGCTCGAGTCCGGGATCGCCAAGGCCCTCAAGGTCCGGGACGTGGCGTGCCTGGTCAACGGCACCCTGGCCATCCAGCTCGCCCTGCGGGCGCTCAGGCTCAAGGGCGAGGTCATCACCACGCCGTTCAGCTACGCCGCGACCCCGGCCGCCATCGCGTACGAGGGCTTGAAGCCCGTGTTCGCGGACATCGACCCCGAGACCCTCAACATCGACCCGGCGAGGATCGAGGGGAAGATCACGGAGCGGACCTGCGCCATCGTGCCGGTGCACGTCTTCAGTTGTCCCTGCGATACGGACCGCATCCAGGAGATCGCGGACCGCCACGGCATCAAGGTGGTCTACGACGCGGCCCATGCCTTCGCCGTGGACTGGAAGGGCCGCTCGGTCATGTCCTACGGCGACGTCTCCGCCTTCAGCCTGCACGCGACCAAGCTCATCAACTGCGGCGAGGGCGGCGGCTGCGTGGGTCGCGACCCGGAGGTCATGGCCCGCATCCGGCGCCTGCGCTTCTTCGGGCACGACGAGGACAAGCGCGTCGTGGACGAGGGCACCAACGCCAAGATGCACGAGCTCACCGCGGCCCTGGGCCTCGTCAACCTCAAATACCTCGGCAAGGTCCTCGAGAACCGGCGGCGTAAGTACGGGCTCTATCAGGAGCTCCTGAAGGGGACGCCGTCCCTGAGGTTCCAGAGATTCGCGCCGAAGTCCTACAACTACAGCTACATGCCGGTGATCTTCGAGACGCACGAGCTCATGCGCAGGGCCGAGCGGGCCATGTCCCGGCAGGAGGTCTTCGCCCGCCGCTACTTCCATCCCTCACTCAACCTGACGAAACCCTACTTCCAGCCCGGGCTGCCAGTCTCGGAGAGCATCGCCGAGCGCGTGCTGTGCCTGCCGCTCTACGACGCTCTGCCGGAGGCGGACATCGAACGCATCTGCTCCATCATAAGGAAGATCTGATGAACAAGAAGGGCAAGAACGGGATCGATATCGCGGCCGAGATCCGGCGCGTCGTGGGCATGGAGGCGGAAGCCCTCTCGAGGCTCAAGGCGAGTGTGGACTCCTCCTGCGAGAAGGCCGTGCGCTGGATGCTCGAGTGCCGCGGCAAGATCGTGCTGACCGGGGTGGGCAAATCCGGCCTGGTGGCCCAGAAGGTGGCGGCGACGCTGTCCTCGACCGGGACGCCCGCGCTCTACCTGCCCTGCTCCGAGGCGGCGCACGGCAGTCTCGGCGTGGTGAGCCGGCTCGACATCGTGCTCGCCCTGGGCAAGTCGGGCGAGTCCGACGAGCTCAACCTCCTCCTGCCTTCCATCCGCTCCATCGGCGCCAGGATCATCGCCGTGACCGCGGAGCCCAAGTCCACCCTGGGCCGGCACGCGGACTTGGTCCTGCGCACGCCGGTCGAGGACGAGGCCTGCCCCTTGAACCTCGCCCCGACCTGCAGCACGACCGCGGCCCTGGCCCTGGG
Source organism: Elusimicrobiota bacterium (assembly GCA_016218545.1). GTDB lineage: Bacteria > Elusimicrobiota > Elusimicrobia > UBA1565 > UBA9628 > JACQWX01. The sequence continues at coordinate 102,829 of JACRDQ010000046.1, read as the reverse complement.
CGACGCCCTGGCCGTCGCGCTGATGAAGCTGCGCGACTTCAAATCCGAGCACTTCGCGCTGGTGCACCCGGCCGGACGCCTGGGGCGGAGGCTCAGGCTCAAGGTGGCCGACGTCATGAGGTCCGGGGAGGACAACCCGGTCGTGCGCCTCGACGACACCGTGCGCCACATGCTCCTGGAGCTCACGCGCTTCCGCGCCGGGGCCGTCTCGGTCGTAGACGGCCGGGGCCGCTTCCGCGGTCTGGTGACGGATTTCGACCTCCGGATGGCCATGCAGAAGGGCGCCGACGTCCTGGCCTCGAGCATCCGCAGGATCATGAACCCCAAGCCCACCACGGTCTCTCCCGGGGTCTCGGTGCAGAAAGCCATCGAGGTGATGAAGGACCGCAAGAACCCCTTCAACGTGCTGCCGGTGGTCGACCGCGGCATCGCGGTGGGCATGCTGCAGATCCACGACCTCAGGGCACGTGGCCTGTAGTAGTGTAGTAGGGTGCCTGGCATTGTATCTTTTGTATCTTTTGTCAGGAGCGGTCAGCGAGCCTGCAGATCGTCGAGGGAGACCTTTGAAGGAATCTCCCGATTTCTGCGGGGCCGAATCCCATGGCCAGCGCCTGCCGGATCAAGTCCTTCCTGACCGCTGAGACGCAGTGCGTTTTTGTCTGACCGCGAAGGACTGCTGGCTCGATTCCAGAACATTTGGCGATCTTTTGGATGAGGGCATGGAAAGGCGCTGTATCCGGTTGATGATGTCCGGACCATTCCAGGCTGGGCCTCGTCGCCTGTGACTCGAGCGGGGAAGCCTCTTCTGCGTGGAGTTTTTCGAGTGACGTCGGTGCAGGGGCTCTGGGAGCCTGGGCAGGGTCATCGCCTCGGAGAGAGAGGACGAGAGTGGTGTCCACCAGGGGCTGGGAGCCAGGATCCTTGTAGGCCGGATAGCTCGACCAATGCCAGTCATCGGGGCCGGAGACCAATCCGGCTTGGACGGGGTTCATGTGGATGTATTCCGCCACCTCAAGGACGCGCGCATCAGTCCTGCATAGAAATGATTGGTACCTCCTTTCAAAGACATGGCCTTGTCTTCCCCTGGTTTTGTTGAAATGCCTGGCATAGCGGGTCTGAACACGCTGCATGACGGTCGAAAGGGGACATTCCTGCACCTGAATGAGAAGATGGAAGTGGTTGGTCATGAGGCAGTAGGCGTGAAGCTTGAATAGAGAGCGGGACTTCTCGTGCCCCAGCATGCCAAGGAAGGCTGAGTAGTCCGAGATTGAGAGAAAGATGCTTTGGCGCGCGTTTCCTCGAGCGAAGACATGATAGGTCGCGCCTGGGAAATGGATTCTTCGTGGTCTAGCCATACCCTATGTACGAGCCACGGCCGAAAAAGTTCCCTGGCCCCTGACAACGGTCCGCAAAGTCGGGGCCCTGGAGGGAGCGGTGGCATGTGCTATCATACGGATATCGGGGAGGCCTTCCCGGTGTCTTCCCGAACGTAGAGCGGACAAAATACAATTAATACAATGCCAGGCACCGTATTGGTTTTTCCGCCGGACTCGGACAAGTCATACCGCGAGTTCGAGGACGCGGGCTCGCTCCTGCCGCCCATGGGCGTGGCGTCCATCGCGGCGTACATGCGCCAGCAGGGCTTGGCCGTCTCGATCGTCGACGCCCTGGCGGAGAGGCTCTCCATCGACGCGTGCGTCGAACGCGTCCTGGCCGCGGAGCCCGCTGTGCTCGGTCTCTCGCTCATCAGCTCCACGGTCTTCATCGCCCAGGAGATCGCCCGCAAGATCAAGGAGCGCCGGCCCTCGGTCGTGGTCGTGGCCGGCGGGCCGCACATGTCCGCCGCGGCCGAAGAGACCATGCGCCGGATGCCGGAGTTCGACATCGGCGTTTTCGGCGAGGGCGAGCTCACCGCGGTCGAGCTCGTGCGGGAGCTTGCGGCCCGGTCCTGGCAGCCGCGGGACCTCGACCGGGTGGACGGCGTCGTGTTCCGGCGGGGCGGCGAGCTCGTGCGCACCCAGCCCCGCGCCTACATCTCGGACCTCGATAGCCTGCCTTTTCCGGCTTACGACCTCCTGCCGGACCTAGCCGAGTTCTACCGCCTGCCGGGAGACTGCCTCAAACGCCTGCCCGCGACCTCCATGATCGCCTCGCGGGGCTGTCCCAAGGAGTGCACCTTCTGCGACCGGTCCACCTTCGGAAGACGCTTCCGCGCGTACAGCGTGGACTACATGGTCGCCCTGATCAAGCATCTCATGAAGGAGTACGGGGTGCGGGACGTGGCCTTCTACGACGACAATCTCATGGGCAGCCCGCCCAAGCTCCGGGCCTTCTGCCACCGGCTCATGGACGAGAAGCTCGACCTCACCTGGTCGTGCTTCGGCTCCATCGACTTCATCAAGGAGGACGACTTCCAGCTCATGAAGGAGGCCGGCTGCTGGCAGGTCTCCTGGGGGCTGGAGTCCGGCAGCCAGCGGATGCTGGACCTCTACCGCAAGAAGGTGAAGGTCGAGCAGATGGAGAAGGTGCTCAAGGCCTCATGCGACGCGGGGCTCGACAACCGCGGCTTCTTCATCCTGGGCGGTCCGGGCGAGACCAGAGAGTCCATGGAGGACACCCTGGCCTTCATCAAGCGGGTGCCCCTCACCAACTTCCACGTGACCTTCTTCACCGCCTATCCGGGCTCCGAGGCGTGCCGGACCGCGCGCGAGCACGGCGTCTTCGACGACGACTGGCGCCTGCTCAACTCCTTCCAGCCCAACTTCGTGGCCAACACCACGACCCGGGAGGAGCTCGACCGGTACTTCAAGAAGTTCTACACAGCCTTCTACTTCAGGCCCAGGATCGTGCTGTACTTCCTGAGGAAGCTCCTGGCCGAGCCGGACACGGCCAAGACGGTGTGGAAGGGCTTCAAGGCCCTCTGCCGCTTCGCGCTGAAATAGTCCCGGGCTAGGCCTTGGGTTTCTCGCGTCTGAGGAGGAGCAGGGCCGTGACGGCCGCTCCCACGGTCACCAGCACGTTGATCCCCAGCAGGATGTTGGACATGGTCAGGACCGCGCCCACGGCCGGGATGATCCGGGCCAGGCTGACCGCCGCGAAGATGGGGATGAGCGCGGCCACGCTGGCTGTCATCATCCACTTCGAGAGGTCCCGGTACTTGTCCTGCGGCAGGCTCTTGGAGTAGTGCGCCATCCACTTGTTCGAGTTGATCGTGATGAAGCCGCCCAGGACGCCGCCTAGGACGAAGGTCAGGACCGGGACCTGCAGGAGCGCCGACCATACGAAGGCGACCGAGGCGGCCGCGCCCAGGAGCGTCCAGCCCTTGCGGCCGAGCAGCTTCTCGGGCAGGAGGGCCAGGGTCGCCAGCAGGCTGGCCAGCCAGGACCCGCCGTCGTAGATGCCGATCATGGTGCCGGCCGCGCCCTGGGAGGAGAAGACGCTCAGGGCCAGGACCGTGGCGAGCACGCCGTAGACCATGAAGTGCATGAAGCGGAAGAAGGCGTAGGGGAGGTAGTCCTTGAGCCCCAGGCCGGACTCCGTCTTCGAGGGCTCGGAGGCGGCCTCGGCCTTCGGTTTGGGCTTGGCCCAGGCCTCGCGGTACTTGAGGGTGGCGTAGAGGAGCGATGAGAGGCCGATGCCCGCGCTCGAGACCACCATGAGGACGTTGCCGCCCAGCAGGCTCAGCATGGGCACGGCCACGAAGAGGGCCATGACGATGCAGGCGACCTCGACCCACTGGTAGGCGTAGTTGAGCCCCAGCTCGAGCTTCTCCGGGTTGTGGTTGCCGATGACGAGCCGGGGCAGGAGGTTCTCGGCCACGCCGCGGTTGATCCCGTAGACCAGGCCCTGGACCACGGAGTTGGCGATGAAGACGGAGAAGAGGAGGCTCGAGGAGGCGCCCAGGCCCGCGGCGAGCGGGATCGGGAGCCCGGCCAGGGCGAGGACCACCAGGGCCGCGACATTGACCCACTTGGGGTTGAAGCGCGCCATGAACCAGGAGCCCAGCCAGGCTCCTGCCACGCGCATGACGTAGCCGACCCCGGTCACGATCAGGGCCGCGGGCAGGCCGAAGAGCGCGGCCGAGAAGAGGGGCAGGGCCACGGCCTGGACCTCCTGGGCCATGGCGTTGAGGGTCCAGGCAGGGGTGAAGCCCAGCATGAAGGAGCGCGGCAGCATCTTGAGCCTGCCGAGCCAGCCGGCGCCCGCGAAATCCAGCCGGTCGACCCAGTCGCCGGACACGAGCCGGCCGTCGGCCGAGTCGTGGCCGAAGAGGCCGTTCTGGGTGACGAGCCGGCCGTCGGGGGTCTCGATGTCGATCTCCACGGACTCGAGCAAGGAGAAGAGCCGGTCGCGGGACTCGAGCTCGTCCGAGCCCCGCACCGTGATGTTGCCCAGCAGGTCGTTGGCCCCGACCGCGTCGCCGGGCTTGAGGAAGAGCTCGGAGAGGAAGACCTCTCCTCCTTGCTCGGGGAGCCCGCGCACGGCCCGGAGCTTGCCGGCCGTGCCGGAGATGATGAACCGGTGCTGGAGGTGGAAGGCCCTCTCCGCGGGCTGGGGCCGGCTCTCCACGCCGAAGGCCGCCAGCATGCCCTCGCGCATCACGTCCACGCCCGAGGCCTCCCTCACGCTGGCCCAGATGTCCGCTCCGCCCATGCGGGCGTTGATCTCGACGATGGGGGCGGCGAGCTTGCCGGCCACCCGGGTCACGATGAGTTCGACGTGGGCGTTGCCGGTGCGCAGGCCCACTGCCTCCAGGGCCTTGACGGCCTGGCTCCGGGCGAGGGCCGCCATCTCAGGCGTCAGTGCGGCGGGATAGGTGGTCCCCCGCTCCTGGTTGCCCAGGGCGGGAGGATTGTAGCTCAGGAAGGTGAAGACAGGCTTGCCGTCCCGGACCACGATCTCGGCGTCGAGCATGAGTCCATCCGGGATCTGCGCCTCGAAGAGGACCGACGGGCTCTGGTCGAGCTGTTTGCTGGCGGCCTTGCGCGGGTCCTCCCGGACGATGCGGCTGATCTCCGCCGCGATCTCGCGGTAGGCCGCGGCCGCGGCCTCGGGCGAGTCGATGCCCAGCTTGACGCCCCAGCCTCCGCCTCCGGAGTCCGGCTTGGCCACGGCGTTCTCGAAGCCCGCGGCCTTGATCCTGCGGAAGGCTTCCGCGGCCTCGGCCTCGCTGGCCGCGAGCACGGCGGGCAGGTGCAAGGCCGGGTCCGGGTGCTTGTTCATGAGCTCCCGCGCCCGGCTCTTGGAGTGGGCGCTGCGGACCGCCTCGGGATCGTAGCCCGGCAGGGAGAGGGCGCGGGCCAGCTCGGACTCGAGCTGGGCGTAGGCGTTCAGGAAGGTCTTGACCCCGTCGATGGGGCGCCGGCGGGCGAGTTCCCGGACCTGGGCCGCGATGCGCGCGATGTTCTCGGGGGAGTGGTTGCCGATGTCCGCGGCCACGTAGTTCTCGGGGCGCACCCCGCGGCTGACCGCGAAGTCCTTCTGGTCCGGGTAGCCGAGCACCACGAGCTCGAAGCCCGTCTCCCGGGCCATGGCGAGCATGTGGTCGTAGAGGTAGTCGCGGCCGCCGACCTTTGAGACGACGTAGAGGAGGGTCTTGCCCGCCAGCGGAAGGGAGGGCTCCGCCGTCCTGGCGACCGGCCTTCCGAGGCCGGACGGAGCGGCCAGGGCCGCGGAAACGGCCGAGAGTTCCGGAGCCGCGACCGAGAGGGTCCCGGCGATGCCGAGGCCTTCGAAGACCGCGGCGGACGCGGAGGCCGCGGTCTCGGAGTCGGGCTCCGCAGCCAGGGTCTCGGAGACCGCGGACTGCCTGAGGCGGGTCGCCTCGAGGGAAGGGTTCCGGCCCAGGGTCCGGGGCGCTGACGCGGCAACAGGGGAGGCCGGGAGCGGGTTCTGTGCCGGCCCAACCGCGGGAAGGGGGGCTTCCGCCGAGACCGGGACGAGGGCGGACGTGAGGCCGTTGTCGAGCCGGATCGTGCCGCCGAGCCCCGTGATGGACGCTGCCGGGAGGGCTTGGAGCGACGCGGAGGCCGGAGCGCCCGGCAGGACCCCGGGGATCGAGCCCGGCAGGAGCGCCGGGACTCCGACGGTCTGCGACCCGGCCGCCGACCTGGCCGAGGCCGAGACCGTCTGGCCCAGGGCCTCCTGCCCGGAGAGCAGGGTGAGGCCGGCGGAGAGGAGGCACGCTAGAGAACCGCGGCCCAGCCTGGCCCATGTAATCATGCCTATCAAGTGTACCGCGGAAGGGCGGGTCCGCGCATGAGTCGGAAGACCGCCCGGCCGGGGGCTATTGGGCCCCCGGCGTCCTGGGGCCGTTGGACTGGGACGGACACGCGGCGGCCGGACATGATGGGTTTGGGGAGGGAAGAGCGCTTGCAAGCGCTTGCCATCTTCGCTCCATTGTGACCGAGACCCTGGCGGGTGTTGCGCCTCGAGGTTGAACTCGCGCCCATGTTGCGGTCTTGGGCCGCGGGATTCGGCGGGACTTAAGCCGGGCCTTAGGCCGGCGAAAGCTTGGGGAGGTATCTTATTAGTGGGGAAGCGATGATGAAGACGGGACGCTCCAAGGGGGTACGGCGATGCATTGCCTGATCGTCTGCGACCAGTCTTCCATAGGCATGTTCGAGTCCGCCGTGGTTGAGACCCTGGTATCGGTGCTCAGGTCCAAGGCCCATCGTGTCCGGGTCCGCGACCTTCGTTCCATCGGTTGGGGTCTCGGGCTCGAGAGCGCGCCTCCCGAGACCCTGGCCGACGCCGCGGCCGAGGAGCAGGACCAGGTCCGCTGGGCGGAGGCGGTCTTCTTCATCCACCCGACCCGGTGGTTCAGCGTCCCGGCAGGCCTTTCAGCCTACCTCGCCAACGTCTTCGTGCAAGGCTTCGCCTACCATTTCGGGGCTGACGGGCTCATCCCGCTGCTCTTCGGCAAGAAGGTCTGCTTCATCGCCGAGGGCGGCGACGAGCCCGCGGGCCGCGCCGCCATGGAGCGCTACGCCGAGGTCGGCATGCTGGCGGCCCTGGGCCGCGGCCTGGGCCACGGCGCCTTCCGCCTCTCGGGGCTGGAGGTGACCGGGCACCGCTACATCCGTTCCACGCCCGTGCTCGGGATGGAGGCGCTGAAGCTGCTCATCGGCGAGTGCCTGGAGCTGGCTGCCACGCTCCGGACCGAGCCTGTGGGTGGGCCGCCTGGTCCAGGGGCCTAGGTCTTTTAACCCTGGAAGAGGGGCCGTTCTTCAGGCACCTACTATGTATGCGCTCCTGCTGGGCGCTCGCCGTCCTATTGCTGCCTGGCCCGGCTTTCGGACAAGCCTTGGCCAGGGGCCGGGCCCTGCGTTTGGGCCCGCTCACGCCTTCCCTCGGCTCTTATCCCGCGTTCTCCGCCCCCGGACCCTCCCTCTCCCCGGCGCTCGGGGTCTCCGCCGTGCCGCTTTCAGCCCCTTGGTCCGCATGGGCGGCTCCCGCTCCCCTGCCCGAGGCCCGGTCCGCGGCTCTGCCCGCGGCAGCGGGGCTCGAGGCGGCGGTGGAGTCCGTCGCAGCCGCGCCTGAGAAGGGCGGTCTCGATGCCCGGGCGAGCCTCGACCGCCTGTTCACGGGAGACCCTGGCAAGGCCGGAGCGGACGTCGGGTCTCCGGAGCCCTCCTTGCCTCCGGATTACCTCCCCGTGCCGGTCACGACCCAGGAGACCTCCTATTCCTGCGGCGCCGCAGCCGTCTTGTCGCTCCTGCGTTATTGGCGGTCCTACGCCGGAGACGAGGCCTCCCTCTATCCCCTCCTGGGGACCAGGCCCCAGGACGGCACGCCCCCGGAGAACATGGTCATGGGGCTCGGTCATTTCGGCCTGGACGCGGCCATGCAGGAGGGCATGAGCCTGGCGGACCTGCGCTCGAGCCTCAGGGCCGGCAAGACGGTCATCCTCGCCATGCAGGCGTGGAGGGACGCTCCCGGCGGCTCCTGGGCCGACACCTGGGACGCGGGGCATTACGTGGTGCTCAACGGGATGGATGAGCGCTACGCCTATTTCATGGACCCCTCCACGGAGGAGCGCTACGCCTACGTGCCCCTGGACGAGCTCCTGGAGCGCTGGCACGACTACGAGGACCGCGACGGCCAGGTCCGGCGCTATCTCCGGCTGGGCATCGTGGTCTCGGGCCGTTCAGCCTTGCCGAGGCCCGAGGAGCCGCCGGCTGACCCCGATCGGATGGAGTTGAGACGGCCGGTCGGGCCGTGGTCCAGGCACTGAGCCCCCTGCCGCCGGGTCAGAGACGGTAGCGCCCGGTCCGGTACGCGAGCCCGACGCTCAGGGCGCCGGCCAGGCCCCGGAGGAAGTCCAGGCTCACGACCTTGGACGCTCCTCCGCGCCTGTCGCCGTAGACCGTGGGCAGCTCCGCCACGTTGAGGCCGTTGGCAAGCCACACAGCCAGCATCTCCACGAGGTAGACCGGGCTCTCGTAGCCCGCCGGGAAGCGGAGCAGAAGGTCCGCGGCTTTGCGGGAGTAGAAGCGGTAGCTGTTGCTGTAGTCGCGGATCCTGGGCTCCATGAGCAGGCGCAGGGCCAGGTTGTAGGCGCGGCTGGCGAGCCTGCGCCCCAGGGGCCTTCCCAGGACCCGGGAGCCGGGAACGTACTTGGAGGCGATGGCCGCGTCCGAGCCCAGAAGGTCCACCTGGCGGATGCCGGCCTCCAGCTCCGAGGGGAGGTTCGAGCCGTCAGCGTCGAAATCCACCAGGACCCGGTGCCGGGTGTGCGCCAAGAGCCACTCGAGCCCGGCCCTGGTGGCTGCCCCGCGCAGGCACCCCGAGCCCTTGGTCCGGCGCTCGAGCAGGACGACCCGCCGGTCCCGCTCCGCGGCCGCCCGGACGAGCTCGGCGCTGCCGTCCGTGCTGCCGTCGTCGACCACGCAGACGGTGTAGTCCGCCCCTGCCAGGGCGTCCGCGATCTCGCGGAGGAGGGAGGGGAGACTGTCGCGCTCGTTGAGGACCGGGACGCACAGCCCGGCGTCAGGCCGCCACTCAGCCACGGCCGATCCCGACGACCTCCACGCCCTTGCGCCCGGCCACGTATCTCCAGGGGTCGAGGACCACCGAGCCCCGCTCGAACGCGAAGGACCTGAAGTCGGGGTGCCTGGTGCCGATGACGTAGCAGAAGGGCCTGCCCGAGGGGGGAGGAGAAGGGGCGTCCACGTACGGGTCCCACAGGAGCGGCTTCAGGCCGCGCTCCTCGAGGATGGAGGCGAGCAGGAGCGCGGGGCTCCCGGTGAGGATGGTGCTCTCGGCCTTGAAGGACTTGCCGAGGATGACGACGTCCCGGCCCTTCCGGTGGAGCTCGACGAGGTCCGCGAGCCATTCCGTGCCCTTCTCTCGCTGCCGCATGACCGCCTCGAACCAATCGAACGAGAGGTCCAACTCGCGCGCAAGGTGGCTGAGCGCGATGTTGTCCCGCGGGTGGCAGGCGCCGCCGTCGCCCATGCCTCCGCGGAGGTACTTGGCCGAGATGATCCGGTCGCGGCACAGGGCCAGGGCGTCGAGCACGACGTCCGCGTCCGCGCCGGGGAGCTTGTGGCAGAGCTCGAGCACGGTGTTGGCGAAGGCGATCTTGGTGGAGATGAAGGTGTTGTAGACCACCTTGATCAGCTCCGCGTTATCGATGCTCGTGCGGTAGAAGGGGGCGCGGTGGATGCTCCGGTAGAAGCGCTGGGCCGTGTCCGCGGCCCGTTCGTCGGAGACCCCGCAGAGCACGAACTCGGGATCGAGGAAATCCTTGATGGCCGTGCCCATGGCGATGAAGAAGGGGTTGTAGCACAGCCTGCAGTGAGGGCCCAGGACCGGCAGAAGCTCCCGCCGGGTCGTCCCTGGCAGGACCGTGGAGACGACCACGACGATCCTGTCCCGGCCGAGCTTCTCGACCTCGGCCGAGAGGGTCTTGAGGCCCGACTGGAGAGGACGGTAGTCGAAATCCCTGCGCTCGGCCGGCAGCCGGGTGCTGCCCTCGAAGGCCGGCCGGTGCGGGGTCTGGATCGTGACGAAGATGATGTCCGAGTCCCGGGCGACCCGGGCGAGGGGGACGAGCCTGAGCCTGCTCTTCCTAAGGAGCTCCTGGGCGCCGGCTTCGCGGTAGGCGAGCTTCCTGGTCCGCAGGATCCTCCCGACTCCGGGCGCCGGGTCGCAGCCCATGACCGTATGTCCCTTGGACTCGATGGCCAGGGCGGTGGGGAGTCCCAGCTTCCCCAGTCCTACGAAACCGACCTTCATTGGCTCATCCTCATGTTCATTCTAACACACTCTCAAGCCGGACCTTCACGTCCAGGCGGCCGCACCGGATGGCGAGCAGCTGGCGCAGGATGCCCATGACGGACGCGGCTTCCTCTCCCATGGGGGCCTCCCCGGCCAGGTCCTCCCCGAAGCACTGCCAGCGTTCTTCGAGGCCGCGGCCCGAGCAGCAGGCTGCCGCCTCCGGGAAGGCGCCCCTCGCGCGCTCCAGCCAAGCGCATCTGAGCGCCAGATGCTCCTCCGCTAGCTCCCGCGGCACGCGCCATGCCTCTGCCTGCGGGCTGCAGGCTTGCTGAGGAGCGGCCGCGATGGCCGAGACCATGGCCGGGGATGCGGCGCAAGGCGTGGGGTAGCGGCTGCGGTCCTGCAGCACGGCCAGGCCGATGAGCCAGAGCCCGGCGAGCAAGCCCGGCCACCGCGACCTCGCTGCTGAGAGCACGAGGCAGGTCCCCATGGCCATGGCCGGCCACAGATGATACGCATAAGGCTCATCGAAGCGCGTTCCCAGGGCTCCGACCGGGGCGGCCAGGACGAGGCCCATGAGGAGTTGGAAGCGCAGGGCCGGCCCGCCCCGGAGCGCGGCCAAGGCGAGGGCTCCGGGCACGAGCAGGGCTGCCCAGGGAGGGGAGGCCGGGTCCGTTCGGCTCGAGAGCCACGGCATGGCCAAGGCAGCGGAGGCCCTCGCCCACTGCGCGAGCACGGAGCCGGGCGAGAGTTGGATGCCCAGCGGGTGGATGTTGCGGTCGAGGATCCAGGGCAGGGTGTTGAGGAGCACGTAGGGCAGCAGGATCAGGTGCGGCAGCCATCTGCGGACCAGGAAGAGCCGCTGCTCGCGCCCTGTCCGTGCCCGGGAACCCGGGGCCAGGGTCAGGTCGCAGGCGGCGAGCAGGGCAGGGTAGAGGATGAAGGACTCCTTGTTGCCCACGCCCAGCACCACTGCTCCGACCTCGGCCGCGAGCCAGGGCAAGGCTCGTCTCCAGGTCGCTGCCTCGGCTCGGCGGATGTAGCTGATGGTGACGAGCAGGAACGCGGTCAGCAGGAGGAACTCGGTGAGGTTGGACGGCCGGAACGTGGAGTCTGCCAGCCCCGGGACCGCGAGGAAGACCAGGGCCGCGACCAGGCTCCAGGACTTGGGCAGGCCGGTCAGGCGGGACAGAGTGAAGACCAAGCCGGCGTTGAGGCCGTGGACCAGGAACACGCACCACCCCCAGCGCTCGGCGGAAAGCCCGGCCAGGGGCGCGGCGAGGGCCATCTGGAGGGGCACCCAGCCTCGGTGGGGCATCTTCAGACCCCAGCGCACGTCGAGGCTCTGGATGACGCACGTGATGTCGATGGTCGTCTGGCACGCGGCGTGGAGGGCCGAGGCGAGTTGGGCCAGGAACGACCCTGCCAGGACCAGGGCCAGGAAGACCCAGGCCTTGGAGGTCACTTCTTGTTCGCCTCCCGGAAGGCGAGGTAGAAGGCGTGGGAGCGGACCTTGAGCACCGTGACAGGGTCGTTCCTCACGCCCACGACCAGATTCTCGAAGTCGAGCTTCTTCTCCGGGGCCTCGCGGTCGAGCTTGGCGCCGTCCTGGTGCCGGCCGCAGCAGGGGACCTCCAGGCTGAGCGTCGCTTCCCGGGCCGTGAGCGAGGCGGGGCTTTCGACGAGGCGGATGCCGAGACTCAAGGTCCTCCGCTCGCTGGCCGGAGCCCCGCAATGACAGCAGAGGCCCGGCATGACGGAACTCTCCGGGAGCGGGATGCTGAACTGCGGCTCATCCGCCACGTGGTCCGGGGCGATGGCCCGGAGCTCCCCGGCCTCGCAGCGGAAGTAGTCCCCGCAGCCTGGGCACTTGTTGTACGTGGTGGTCATGACGGACGAGAGATAGGCGAGGGTCTCTCCGCAGGTCGGGCAGGGCGCGTGCCCGCCGAGCAGGATCCCGCCGGCCAGGCAGAAGAGCCCGGCGAGCCCGATGGCGACGCCCCAGCCCGAGCCTCCCTCGGCCAGGATGAGGCCGGCCCAGACCGTCAGGCCCAGCCCGGCTCCGCCCAGGAGGAGCGTGTGCTTCCAGGAGCGGCTGACGCGCGTCTCCATGGGCTACTCCGACATGCCCGCGCAGACGCGGTCCAGGCGCATGGACTTGACCGCGATGTCCGGGGTGTAGAGCACGAAGCCCGTGTACCAGCCCTGCACGGGCCGGAGCTGCCGGCCGTAGGCCGCGATGCCGTCGAGCACGGTCTTGATGTTGTCGTTGACGCGGATCGAGTTCGGCTTGAGGGCTTTGACGATCCTGCCGTTCTTGACGATGTGCGAGTCCGCCACCACCGTGCTCGAGAAGTCGCCCGCGGGCAGGCCGTTGACCGCGTAGGTGTACCAGAGCCTGCCGATGTAGACCCCGTCGCCGATCTTCTTGAGGAGGTCCGAAGTGCGGGCGGAGGCCGCGCCCTCGACCACCGTGTTGGTGGGCATGGGGTAGGCCGGGGTGTCGTAGCAGCGTCTGCCCATGTCTCCGACGCGGAAGCCGTTCCGCGGCACGAGGCCGTCCTTGAAGTCCTCGGGGGCCATGCCGAGGTTCTTGGCGCTCTTGGGCGAGGCCATGAGCCTGCGCGTCTCGTAGTCCGAGGAGAGCAGGCCCGCGAGCACGCCTTTCTTGATGAGGTCCGTCCGGCCCGCGGCCAGGCCCTCGTCGGTCAGGCCCGCCTTGTAGGCGAAGCGTCCGCCCGAGGATTGGTCGTAGATGTTCAGGGACGGTGCCGCGACCCGCTTGCCCGCCTTGCCCAGGAAGGCCGAGACCCCGGCGTAGAACGAGGCCGCTTCCACGGAGGGCAGGACCAGGTTCTCCATGAGGTCCTTGACCGCGAAACGCCCCAGGACCACGGGGTAGCGGCCGGTGGGGATATCCTCTCCGCAAGACGAGGCCAGGGCATTGGCCGCGGCCTGGGTCCCGGCCAAGGCCCCGATCCCGGAGATGTCGTCCGTGACCTCGAAGCCCGAGCCCTTGGCGTCGAGGGACTCGATCATGACCGTGGCGATGGCGCGGCAGTTGAAGGACTCGTCCGCCACGGCCTTCGGGAGGGCCGTGGAAGCCAGGGCTACGCGGTCGTGTCGCACCGAGACGTCGCCGGACACGATGACGCCCAGGCCGGCCCAGCCGTCCTTGCGTCCTGCCGCGGTCTTGGCCAGGTCCTTGGACCCGGTCAGGCGCGCCAGCACGGAGTCCACGACCCGCCAGCCCGAGTCCACCAGCTCCCTCTCGGTCACCGGCGCGTAGGCCTTGGAGGGGGAGGAGGGGACGCGCTCCCTGCCCCACTCGGTCCTCGGCAGGCGCTCGAACTCCCGGTCCTCGACCGCGTTGGAGGCGGCGCGCTCGACCGCGGCCTCGACCCCGGACAGGTCGAAGCCGGACTCATAGGCGACCCCGACCCTCTTGCCCTTGGCGCTGTCCAGCACGAGCCGGACGGAGTAGCCGTTGAAGTCCACGCTCTTGGGCTCCTCGAGCCCGTTGCAGGGGATGTGGGACGAGTAGCAAAGCCTGGCCACGCGGTAGGCGTTGTCCGAGGCGTAGACCTCGGCCTCGAGCGCTCCCCTGCACGCGCGGGCGGTCTTCAGTGCCGTCTCGCAGAAGGACTTGAGCTGGGAGATGGTCTTCATCGGTCCGCCCCCGTGAGGATGCCCCGGCCCCGCATGGTCGGCCCGCCGTTGGCCATGCGCTTGAGCTGCATGGGCAGGCCCTTGCCGCAGCTGGAGATCGAGATCATCCTGAAATCCGTGCCCACCCCGTCCACGCTCGAGAGGTAGCTCTTGCTGGCGGCCATCATGCCGCCGTTGCGGTAGAGCCGGCCCAGGCGGCCGTTCCTGATCTCGTAGACCTTGCGCGCCGTGATGCGGAAGTTCTCTCGGCTCTCGCCGATGGAAGGGGTCTTGTGCCCCACGAGGTACCACCCGCGCTCCACGTCGGACAGGAGCCTCTTCGGGTCGTCCCCGCCCGCGGCGAAGACCGTGTTGTTCATGCGGATGATGCCCACCATGGCGCCCGAGGTGACGAAGTAGGAGCCGTTGGACTTCTGGCCCAGGGCGGCCGCGGTCTGCCGGCCGCTCATGAGCTCGTTCAAGACCCCGTTCTTGATGATCCACACCCGGCGGGCCCGGACGCCCTCGTCATCGTAGCGGTAGTGGCCCAGCCCGGGCAGGGTGGGGTCCGAGAAGGCCGAGACCTTGCTGGAGGCGATCTGCTTGCCCAGCTGGGAGCGCCGGCAGTCCTGCAGGAACCAGGAGCGGCCCGCGTAGCCCGTCTCCATCTTGAGCGCGCGGTCGAGCTCCGAGGGATGGCCCACGATCTCGTGGACGAGCAGGGTGTTGTAGTGGGGGTCCGTGACCAGCACGACCTCCTTGCCTCCCGAGCCCGGGCACTGGGGGCAGTCCGAGAGCTCGGCCGCCTCGCGGGCGATGCCCTTGACGAAGGTCTCGAGGGTCGGGATGGGCATGAGGGGGTCGTCCGTGACGCCCTCCTCGATGAGCTCCCAGCCGCGCTGATGTCCGATGGCGTCGCCGATGATCTGGATGCCGTCCTTGCCCCGCGCCACGGCCGCGCTCGAGGCCTGGGTGACCGCGAAGGCCTGGTCGAGGTCCGCGCCCTCCGAGGAGACGTAGAGCCTGCGGTTGTGGAAGGTGAGGAGGTTCTGTCCCGCGTAGGTCACCTTCTTGTCGGCGGCGAGCGCGATCCTGGTGGCCTCGGCGGCCGCGGCGGCCACGGTCTTCTCGGATACCGCGGCGGGGTCGATCTTGTATCTGGCAGGCACGGTGTCCCTGCAGACCTGGGTGGCTGCGAGCTCCGTGGAGGTCATGGATGCCCCTAGGTCCGGGTAGCGGACGCGGCAGGAGGCCTTGGCGCGGCTGTTGTGCTTGGCGCGCTCGGCGGCGATGGAGAGCCCTTCCTTGGCCGCCCTCCCCAGGCGGGAGCCTTCCTCGGGACCGAGGATGGCGCCCCAGTAGCCCGGAGAGCGCGCTCCCGAGGCCTCGGCCAGGACTCGGATGCCCATGGAGAAATAGCGCTTGGAGCTCGCTTCCTTGGGCATGCCGTTCTCGGCGGAGGCGGAGCGCATGTCCATGGCTTCGACGCGGATGTCGGCGAAGGCCGCGTCCTTCCGGCAGAAGCGGGAAACGAGGTCCGCGAGCTCGCTGCGGCGGCCGGCAAGGGCGTCCAGGAGGTCTTTGGTCATGGTGGGCATAACACGTAGATTCTAGGAAAATATTGATATCATGGGGCCGTGAGCAGACGCCAGAGGCGCCCCTCCTCGGCGCCTCAGCCTCAGGCAGGTCCCTGGCCGGTCTTGGTGCTCGGGCTCTGCCTCCTGGCCTGGGCCGCGTTCGTGCTGAGGGCCTACTTCTTCCACTTCGCAGTGAGCTGGGCGCATCTTCGCAATGCGGCGGAGGCGCTCTTCCCGAGCCCCGTGCCTGCGGGCTTGGACGCGCTCTTCAGAGCGGGCTCAAGGCTCGCTGCAGCGGGCTGGATCGCGCTCGCTGCCTGGGGAGCGGGCTGGCTTGCGTTCAAGCCCTGGGAACCCGAGCCGACCGAGCGTTTCGAGGCAGCGGCCTTGAGATTCAGTCTCGGTCTCGGCGTCCTGTCCTACATGGTGCTGGGCCTTGGCGCTGCAGGGCTCCTCCACCCATGGCTCATCCGCGCGGTCCTGGCCGGGCTCGGCCTGGCGGGTCTATGGCGGCTGGGGGCCTGCAGCCCTGCTCCTGCCTTGAGTCCGTCCCAGGAGCCGGGCCTCGGTCGAGGGTGGAGCCTGGTCCTGGCCTGCATGCTGGCTGCCGCCTGCGCGGTCCTGGTCCCGTTCGTGCTCGCACCCGAGACCTTCTGGGACGCCATGGTCTATCATCTGGGCCTGCCGCACCTCTATCTCCTCGAAGGCAGGATGCTGGCCACGCCGTCGAACATCTACTCGGGGAACGTGCTTTCCATGCAGATGATCTTCACCTTGGGATTGGCTGTCGAAGGCCCGGTCACCGCCAAGCTGGTCAATGTCCTCATGGGCTTGGCCTGCGGCCTGTTCTTCGCATCCTGGGCGAAGCGCTGGAGCAGGCCGGGAGCGGGCTTGCTGGCCGCTGTCCTCTTTTTCCTCTGCCCGCTCGTGTTCTACGAGTCCTTCCGCACCTCGGTGGGTCTGGGCTGGGCTCTTTTCCAGTTGGCCTGCTTTCATTGCGTCCTGACCGCGGCGTCCGAGCCCGGATCGTCGGGCAAGAGGCTGCGCTGGTGGGCTCTCGCAGGCGTGTTCCTGGGCTTGACCATGAGCACCAAATACCCCGCATGGGTCCTGCCCTTGGCCCTGGTCCTGGCAGGCGCTCTTTCCAGGCTGAAGTCCTTAGGCTTGCCGGCCATCCGCGTGCGCGAGCTCTGCTTGGCCCTGGCCGCGGCAGTCACGCTCCTCGCTCCATGGGTCATCAGGAACACGGTCTTCTATAAGGACCCGGTCTTCCCGTATCTGACGGAGGGCTATGCTCCCGGGTGCGAGCTTCCTCCCCGCGACGACAAGGGCTGGCGCAACCTGGACAAGGATGCGCGCAGCCGGGATGTGCGGCATGCTTTGACGAGCCTTTCAGGGTTCGGCCGCTACGCGCTCCACCCGTGGACCTTCTCCACTGATCTCAGCAATGTGCATTCCGACAACATGGGACCGCTCTTTCTCATCCTCCTGCCGCTCCTCTTCTTCGGGCTGACAGGGCCCTGCCGCCTGCTCGCGGTCCTGCTCCTGGGAGCGTGGATCCCCTTGAGCCTGCTCTCCGAGATGCCCAGATTCCTCATGCCCCAGTTGGCGGTCCTGAGCTTCCTGCTCGCGCACAGCGTCCTCGGCTTGGGCTCAGGCCTGCTCAAGTCCGGGCTCCTCAGCGTGATTTCCGGAGTCTCGTGCTGGGTGTTCCTGATGGCGATGTATCCGCCTCCTGATGCCAGGGTGTTCTGGGATGTGGCGACAGGGCGGGTGAGCGAGCCTCGGTTCTTGTCCAACACCGTGGATGGCCTCTATCCGGGCGCTTCGTATTCAGCGGTGAGGTTCATCAATGAGACGGCTCCCAAGGACAGCCGGGTGCTCCTGGTGGGCGACAGCCGCGGCTTGTATCTCAAGAGGAGGTTCCTGGCCAATACCCGGTTCGACACGGACATCATGGAGCGGCTGGCCAATTGCGGCAAGGGGCCTGACTCCATCCGCGCGCGGCTCGAGGAGGACTCGGTGACCCACATCCTGGTCAACCGCGGCGAGCTGCGGCGCTTGCGCCAGGCCCTGCGCTTCACTCCCGAGGGAGCCAAGGCCTTCGAGGCTTTCTGGCGGGAATCCACGGAGAAGGTCTTCGAGGATTTCTCTCCTCCGGACCACTGGGTCGCCGTGTTCCGCGTCCTGGGCCAAGGGGAGAAGCCGGACCTTGCCAAGAGCGACGACCTCTATGGGAGCGAGGCCGGGCCATGATCCTCGCCCCCAACCCGAAGGAATGGCGCGTCGTGTCCCTGACTCTCCTGGTCGGAGCGCTCCTCTGCGGCGGTCTGCTCAGGACAGGGGCGGCGCGGGTGAGCGCGGGCGTAGACGAGTTCTTCAACGGAGAATGGGAGTACTACGGCATCGGCGTGCAATTGGCTGAGACAGGCCAGTTCCGTCCGCTCCCGGGCTGGCTTCCGACCGCGTTCAGGCTGCCTCTGCAGCCCACAGCGGTCTCCTTGACCCGCAAGCTCAGTCCCGGGATGCGGACCCTGCGTCTGGTCCATGCGGTCATGGACACCGTGGCCATCGTCGCGGTATACGCGGTCGCAGCGGGCCTGGCAGGAGGCTTGGCCGGCGGCGTGGCAGCGTGCCTCTATGCCTTCTCAGGCCCGGCCATCGAGCAGGTGGCCGCCCCGAACATCGAGACCTTCTTCGGCTTGCTCGTGACCCTGGCCTTGGTCGGCTGGACGCAGGCTTGCCGCAGGCAGGGAGCGGCCGGCGCCGTCGTGTCAGGCGGGCTCCTGGGCCTGACCCTCTCGTGCCGCTCCACCCTGGTCCTGTTCCCCCTGGCCCTGGCATGGGTCCTGCCGGCTGTGGGCTGGAGACAGCGGCTGCGGAACCTGGCGCTCATCACAGGCGTGAGCCTCCTCTTCGTCCTGCCCTGGACCCTGCGCAATGCCGGGCTCTTCAAGGCCTTCATCCCGTTCGAGGACGGGGCAGTGTCCTTGAACCTCTGGGGAGCTTCGGTCGGCTTGCTCAAGAACCCGCAAGTGGCTGCCCTCGTCCAGGATCCGGAATACCGGGACTTCCTCATGGAAGCCCAGAAAGCTCCTGATCGCAAGCGGGCCAGGGTCTTCCTCGAGGAATCCTTCAAGAACATCATGCGTCACCCTGGCCGGTTCCTGAAGGGTTTCTTCAGCAGGCTTCCCATCTTGTGGAGCGAGCACTGGCCCTTGCTCCTGCTCAGCCTGCCCCTGTTCCTCTGCCTTGGAGAGAAGCGCAAGGAGGTCGCCCTGCCTGCCGGAGCCTGGGTGCTCGTGCTCGTGCTCGGCTACTTCAGCCTGCAGGCGTTCATGGGTGCGACCCCGCGCTATTTCCGGCCTGCCGCGGGAGCCGCATGCGCCGCTGCCGGCGTGGGCCTGGCCGGCATCTGGAGGAGGTTCTCGGTGAAGGGGTCCAGGACCGGCGAGGTCCAGGCCGTGCAGTGGCCCCTCAGGGCCTGCTCCGGAGCCGTGTTCCTTTGCGCCGCGGTCTGGGCGGTGTCCGCCGGCCAGAACCTTGCGGAGGCCTGGAGCCGGAGGGGGAGGCTCAGGGCCGTGCCCACGGAGTACGGGTCAGCAGCCGGCTATTACGACGCGCTCAAGAGAGCGGGGAACCTGGCCGTGGACTTCACCTTCAAGAACAGGACCTCGGATGCGGACTATCTGCTCTCAGAGCTTCTGGCGCTCGAGCCCGGATTCACCGAAGCCAGGTGGAACCGGGCTTGGTTGAGGCGCTTGGTCGGCGACCGCAACGGCAGGTCAGCGGACCTGAGGGTCCTGGCAGTCGGCATGGAATTTCCAAAGGGTCTTCCTGACCCTGGCGCGGTCCAAGAGCGCCTGTCCGAGTTCTGATCAGACCGAAGCTTCGACCTGTTCCGCGAAGAGCCTCGCTTCCGCTTCGATGGCTTCGAGGAGTCCCTTGGCTGATGCAGCCTCCATCTCCTGATTGAAGACCTGCCAGACCGACAGCACGCGCCTGACCTGAGGAGCCAAGGGCTTGGCCGGGTCGATGAGCGCTCTGACCACGCGGATGACCTGCTGCCGGACCACGGAGGCCGCTTCCCGAGTCCTGAGGCTCGGAGCCTTGGCTTGGGAGAGCCTCTTGTCCGCTTCAACGAGCATGTCGAGGAAATCCTGGCCCTTCATGGTATTGGCCTTGTGGCCGCGCTCGACTCCCACGTCGTCCGCAGCGAGAGCGAAGTTCAAAGAGGCTTGGGCGGTGAAGGAGAGCTCTTCCTGCGTCGCGGGCGAGCCGGGAGCCTCCTCCTGTCCGGTGAGGAGTCCCTCCAAGGCCTTGCCTGCTCCATGGGCATCGGTTTCTCCGGCATCGGATTCCATGGCAGGCGAGGTTGCGATGTCGGCGAAGCCCTGGTTGAGTTCTGCGACCTTCACCGTGAAGCTGGGCCTCTCGGTCCGGACTTCGATGGTTGTGACCGGGACCACGGACACGGGCGCGTTCAAGGTGACGCCTAGGCCTGAGAACGATGTTCCAAACATGAGTCCAGGCGCTGCCAGGCTGCCTGAGATGCCCGGCAGGGTGACTGGAACCGCGCTCGTGCGCGGCTGGACCAGGACCGCGGCGAACGCGGTCCCGGCGCACACGAGCACGAATCCGACGGACAGGCCCAGGGCCTGCCTGTGAGACTTGGACATCGAACCAAGGATAGCGCAGGCGGCGCTTCTTTGCCTGGGCCCAAGGGGCTGGGAGAGCCGTCCATTTCGACCTATCCCGCGATGGGTCCAAGGCCTGGCCAAGGTGGAGCGAAATGCCCTGACTCAAGGCTTCTGGGACCGCTATCCTAAGCCCGATGACTCTTCCGAGGAAACTCGGATGAGGCTGCGCTCGCTTTTCGCAGTCCTCGTCACAGGGCTGGCTTTCGCGCCCTGCCGCGGCTTGGCAGGGACCGTGGCCAAGCCCGTGGTCCGAGTCCAGGCTCCTCAGACCGGAGTACCCTGGTCCGCTCTACCCGGCTTGTTCCTGGCTCCCTCCGTTCTGGGGTCGGGCTCCGCCGTGCTTCCCACGACCTCGGTCCCAGGGATCGCTGGTCCGCTCCTCGCAGCTCCGGCTCCGCTCATCGCGCCTGAAGTCCCGGTCATCCCCGCCCTTGCTGTTCCTGGGGTCCAGGCCAGCCCAGGGCCATCCATCGCAGCGCTCCGCGATTGGAGCTCCGAGACCAAAACAGGTCGAGCGGTCGAACCCTCGGCGCTCTCAGCTTTGTGGGATGGGACCCTTCCCAGCGAGCCCGTCGACGACGGCATCCCGACGTCTGCCGCCTCGTCCGAACCTTCTCTGCTGTCCGCTCCGGCTGGTAGGCTCGGGAGCGAGCGCGAATCCGGTACGGCGGAGACCGTGCCGGGAAGCATCTTCGATTTCCAGCCTGTGGAGAAGTCTCCTGATCACGGCCTGCCGATCTTCGACAGGGTCATCCGCTGGGCCATGACCAGGGAGAGCAAGGACAACCTCAAGGCTTTCGAGTTCTCCAATGCCAAGAGCCCGGGACAGGCCTCGGTCTTCTTCTACGGAGAGCGCCACACGGACCGCGGTCTCATCGAGGAGAACATGCGCAGGCTCGTCTCGCACCTCAAGCCCGGCAAGACCGCGCTCGTCTTCGACGAAGCCTATTTCGGTCCCACGCTCTTCGGCATGGATGCCTTGGAGTACCTCTCGGCCAAGGGCTTGGAGCCAGGGTGGCTGGGCGAGCGCGCCAACATGCCTGACCTCCGCGTCAAGGGCTGGGATGACCGCGAGACCTATCAGGCGTCCAGCAGGCCCATGCGCCGCCATCAGCTCGCCATGCTCGACTTGAACCAGCACCTCTTCGGAGACCAGCGCGGCCTGCGCTACTACGCAGGCGTGGTCACCAGGGCCTGGGAGGTCTTCCGCCTCTGGCTCGACATGCGGCGCACCGCGCTCAAGGACCGCAACGTGGTCTTGGACAACGTGGTGGCCGAAGTCTCCGCCGAGTCCAGGCTGACCGGGAGCACGGTGCACGTCATCGCAGGCGCCGAGCACCTCATCGAGAAGCCCTGGTGGCTCGAAGCTCCCCTGCTCCGGACCAGGCCGCGGAGGTCTCTTGTCCGCGCCGTGGGCGACACCCCTTACTGGGCCGGAATGCCCTGAGGATGGGCCCCGGGGCAGCCACTCTCAAGCCCTGCTCGAGCCGCCTCGCAAGGTCCCGATGAGAGGCGATCATCTGCTCCTAAGAACGCTGGAAAGCATGGCCACGCCCTGTTCCGTAAAAGCATATGGGGCGTATTTGATATTCTGGCCCCTCTTCAAGGTCACAAATTGGACCTTGAACCCACGGCCTCTTCCGGAGCAAGCAAAAACATGAAGTCTGCAGGGAACCTCTCTATGTTGCGTTTGACGGCCTGAATCAGGACTTTGGGCTTGAGGAAGTTCTGGAGACCCTGAGCTGTGACCGCGTTCTAGGTCAGGCCTAGCGCCAGGGTCTGCGGTCTTTCAGGAAGGGGAGACGGGCCCGCGTCTGGGCCACTGCCGCGATGTCGATGTCAGCCAAGAAGACGCCTTCCTTGCCCCCGCACACCAGCACAGGCGCGCCCATGGGGTCGAAGACCGCCGATCTCCCGCAGTACTCGAAATCCGGGTCGCGGCCCACCCTGTTGACGCCCACTGAGAAGCAGAGGTTCTCGATGGCCCGCGCGCGCAGGAGGGTGAGCCAGTGCTCCTCCCTGCGCGTGGGCCAGCACGCGATGTTCACGAAGACGTCGGTCTTCGGCCCCATGTTCCAGTAGAGATAGGCGAAGCGCAGGTCGAAGCACACCGTAGGCGAGATCCTGGCTCCGTCCAACAGGAAGGTCTCCGTCTTGGCGCCCGGCTTGTACGCTCTCTCCTCTTTGAGCCTGCTGAAGAGGTGCGTCTTGGCGTAGGAGGAGACCTGTTGTCCGGAACGGTCCAAGGTGATGATGCGGTTGCAGCCCTTGAGCACCCCGCCAAAGGACACGAACGCCGAGCGCTGCTTTGCGATGTCCGCGAAGAACTCGATGTCCTCGGACGAGAGCGTGGTCAGCTTGGGCTTCATGGAGAAGCTCGTCAGCGTCATCTCCGGGAAGATGAGCCAATCGAGCTTCTTGGCCTGAGGCAGGCGCCTGAGCAGGCGGGCGATCCTGGATCTGTTCGCTGTCTTGCGCTCGAACGCGGGCTTGAGCTGGCAGAGTCCGAGCTTCATGTCCGTTCTGCCTATGGTTCCCAGGTCAGGCGGACCTTGGTCACAACCCAGGCCACCCCTTTGCGAGAAACCGTCCAAAGGCGGCCTGACTCTGACGTCGGCGCACCGTTGCGGACTCCTGACACTTCGACGGTGTCGTCATCGATGCGCGCAATCCCATTGATGCACACCTTCACGCCCTTGCCGGTCTGGAATTCGGAGCCCTTTTCCAGCTTGAAACCCTGGCTTGCGAACCGCGCAAGGAGCTCGGCAGGGGGGTCCTCTTTTTGGAACGCGATGAAGAACCTGGTCGCCGGATCCTGGCTAGCTTGCGATTCGATCTCGAAACTCAGGACAGCGGCATAGAAATCGTATTGGTCGGGGTTCTCCGCCATGGCAGGGTAAAGGCGCGGACCCCGGCACGCAGCGAACATCAGGCCGATGGAAAGGCAGGCTAAGATTCTGATGCGCATGATCCCTCGTGTCATCTAGTATACATCTGAAGCGGCTTGATGATGCTGTCTTTCTCTGAGAACACGAACACCCCCGGCCCCTGCGGTGCTGATGGGGCTCCGAGCAGGTCTCCGGAAAGGTCCGGTCTCTTGGTCTTGAGGCGCAGGCTGGCTGAGAAGTCGTAGTGGCCGGCGAACAAGGCAGGGCCTTGGCGAGGGGACTGGTCGAGGAGGATGGTCGCTCCCTTGGGAAGGACTTCGCTCATGCGGCTGACTGAAGAGAGGAGCTGCTGCTGGTCCTGCCAGAGCTTGGCGTACTCCCTGTTGATCTGCCAGTTGGCAAGGGTGAAGGCCAGGACCACCAGGCCGAGGAAGGCTCTCTGTATCCTGGGCTGCTTGCTCAGGAGAGAGGCCAGGAGCGCCAAGATGAGGCCTCCTGCAAGAGCTCCGACGCCGTTGGTCCTGCTCATGAAACCGAAGACCTGGGGCATGTACGTCGCCGACAAAGCGTAGGGAAGATAGGCTCCGATGAACCCGAACACGGCGGCGCCGAGAGCGCTGCGCACGGGGATGCCGCGGAGGTCTTCCTTGCAGGCCAGGACCAGGGCCCCGATGACGGCGACGGCGAGCCAGAGCCCGATGGCAGCCATGGAGGAATCAGCCCAGAACCCGGGAACGGATTTCCAGCACAGGTGCATGGCGCGGTTGGTCAGGCATTCGAGCCCGGCTCCGAAGACCTTGATGGCATGGCTGAAGGAGAAGCCGAGGGTCTTGGGGTTGGCCTGCCCGAGGGCTGCTCCTGCAAAGCGCTGATACACGAGGGCAAGGGCGAGGGACAAGCCATAGGGCCACAGGCTCAGGGTCGAGCGGAGCAGGGCGTCCTTGAGCCTGTGGCCTTGAGCCCAGCTCTTGCCGGCAAGGCCGCCTGCGAGCAGGAGGGGGAGGAATGCCGGGGATTCATAGCAGAGGGTGCCTGCAAGATACAGGGCTTGGGAGAAGAACAGGCTCGGCTTGTGCCGCGAATCAAGGCTCCTCTGGAACACGACGAGGCTCGCGAGCACGAGGGCGATGGCCAGGGTCTGCGGAGAGGATGCGAACCAGATGCGCATGATGGATGAGCTCGGATGGATGGAGGCCAGCGCTGCGGCGAGCAGGGCGAGCCTGGCTGAGCCCAGCAGGTCGCGCAGGAGCACGAAGAAGAGCGCCGCCGACAGATAGTGGAGGGTCAGCAGGATGCCGTGATAGGCCGAGGCGTCGAGGCCTCCCAGCCGGATGAACAAGGGGAACTGGATGATCTCGACCGGCCTGCTGAGATACCCTGCCGAGGCGAATTCCCGGACCGCCGGCCAGAACCCGCCGGCTCTGAGCCCGAGTTCGAGGAAAGCCCAGTCATCGTGGTAGAAGCCGAGGAGCGGAGCATGGATGCCGAAGCTCAGGCCCACGGCTCCTGCCAGCACCAGAGCCGCCAGCCAGAAGCCGGAAAGCTTCACTAGGCCTCCGGCTTGCGGCAGCGCACCGCGATGTTGACCATGAAGGAGTGCAGGAAGGCGAGGCGGTCGAGGGAGTCGAAGGCGGGCTTGCAGAAGAAGACGTGGGGGAGGAGGTTGAAGCCGAACTGCCGTTCGACGGTGACGCAGGCTTCCTCCAGCCACTGCTTGAGCTCGGAGTAGCCGACCCAGTTCTCAAGCCCGCCATAGGGTCGGACCTTGAGGAGGTCCGCGACGGCCAGGGCGAATCTGAAGCGCTTGTTGGGGACGGTCAGGGCAAGGACGCCGCCGGGTGCCAGCACGCGGCAGAGCTCTTTGACCGCCTGCCTGGGGTCAGCGGTGTGCTCGATGACCTCGGTGCAGAGGATGGCCTTGAAGGCCTTGTCCGGGAAAGGGAGGCTGAGCAGGCTTCCTTCCACCGCCTTGGTCGCGCACTTGGCTCTCACTTGGGCGAGGAGTCCCGGCCCGACATCGAGGGACACGAGCTGGGCTCCCAGGCCTGAGAGCGCCTTGCTGAAATGGCCGGTGCCTGAGCCCGCGTCGAGGGTGGGCTTTCCTTCCACGTCCTTGGGTCCGAGCAGGGGGGTTTCTCCGCCGAACACGAGGCGCAGGCGCTTGTGGAGCTCGCGCTGGTCCATGAGCCCGTCCCACTCGGCTGCGATGGATTCGTAGAAACGGGCCTTGGTCATCAGCGGCCGGGCTCGGGCGCGCGGCCGGCAAAGCCGCGCAGTTCTCTTACGAGGAAGAGGGGCCGAGCCTTGATCTCCTCGTAGATGCGGCCGATGTACTCGCCGGTCACGCCCAAGAGGATGAGCTGGCAGCCCCCGAGGAACATGGTCAGGAGCACGGTGGAGGCCCAGCCCTTGATGAGGAGCACGCCGTGGAAGGCGAACATGTAGACCACGTAGCCGGCGTAGAGCCCGCAAAGGCCCAGGGCGAGGCTGCCCAGGATGAGGGCCGCCTTGAGGGGCAGGGTGGAGAAGGACACGATGCCGTCGGCCGCGAAGGAGAACATCCTGGCCCAGGTGTACTTGGACGCGCCTGCCGCGCGTCTGCCCGCCGAGAACTCGATCACGGCTTCAGGCAGGCCGAGCCAGCCGATCATGCCCCGCAGGAAGCGGTGGCGCTCCTTCATGGAGCGCAGGGTCTCCACCGCGCCGCGGTCGAGGAGCCGGAAATCGGCCGCGTCAGGCTGGACCGGGGTGCGGGAGAGGGCGTTGATGAGGCCGTAGAAGAGCCTGGAGGTCAGGCGCTTGCACGCTCCGATGTCCTCGGTGTCCGTGCGCACGGTGCTGACCACCCTGGCGCCCTTGCGCCACTCGGCCAGCATCCTGGGGATGAGGGACGGAGGGTGCTGGAGGTCCGCGTCCATGGTCACCACCGCTTCTCCGCGGCTGAACTCGAGGCCCGCGGTCAGCGCCAGTTGGTGGCCGAAGTTCCGGGTCAGGACCACGGCGCGCACGTTGGGGTCGGAAAGCCTCAGGGACTCGACGAGCTCCAGGGAGCGGTCCTGGGACCCGTCGTCCACGTACACGATCTCGTAGGGCTCGACCTGGGAGCGCAGGATGGCGGAGAGCTCGCGATGGAAGGCCGGGAGGCACTCTTCCTCGTTGTAGACGGGCACGACCACGGACAGGACCGGACTCGAGCTCACCTTCTGTCCTGTTTGGGCTGGGGCTGGGGCTTGGGCTGAGGCTCCATCACCGCGGCGAGGTCGGGCACGCCGTTGTCCTTGAGCCATTGCGCGAGCAGGGGCATCTGCCAGCGGTGGTCCACCGGGCAGGTGCCGTCGCGCTTCAAGGGCAGGACATTGGCCCCGAGCCAAGGGAAGGGGCCCTCCTTGCCCATGGCGTCGAGACAGCGCGGCCGGAGCACCGTGGCCGCCAGGTCCGGGAACCACGCTTCCTGGGGAGCCGGGGCCGGGGTGATGAAGGGTGCGAGGCGCTCGCCGTCCTCGCGGAACGCGGCCCTGGGGTGGCAGAATCCGCTGCGGGTCACGGTCATGGCCGAGTCGAGCCTGGGGTCGGAGAGCATGAGGTCGATGCCCTGGTCCAGGGTCTCGGTCGTGATGGCCGCGGCGTGGGCGAAGAGCAGGGCCACGAGCTTCACGGACCCCTCGGTCTTGACGTCGTCCTTGATGAAGCGCCAGCCGTGCGCCACGCGGGCCGCGGCGTCCGGGTGGGTCTCCCCCTGCGGCGGGTCGATGATGACGGCGTCGTACTGCAGGCCCACGGCCTTGACCGGCGGGGAGTCGGTCACCAGGTAGTGGCGCTTGATCTGCTTGCAGGCCTGGGCCGAGATGAGGGGATAGGCCGCCAGGGTGCGGCCCATGACCGGGGTGTCGGCCGGGCACTCCTTGGCGCCGTCGAGGTCGATGATGAGTCCGACGATCATTTTGCTTGGGCTCCCAGCAGGCCCTCGAACGCGGTGAAGGCCTTGTCCACGGTGAGGTCCCAGGACCTCTCCTCCACGGTCTTGATGCCCGCGCCGATGAGCTTGAGCGAGAGCCCGGGCACCGAGGCCAGGGTCACCACGGCCTCGGACAGGGCGCCGGAGTCCCCGGGCGGGAAGAGCAGGCCGTTCTCCCCGTCCGTGATGAACTCCTCGTAAGCGCCGCGCTTGGCCGCGATGACGGGGCAGCCCTCGGACTGGGCGTAGAGGGCGAGCATGGGGAAGCCCTCGAGGCCGCAGGGGTCGACGTAGGCCTTGGCCGCGCGCAGGTACTCCATCACCTTCTCGTGCGGCAGGGGGTCGCAGAAGGCGACGTGGTCCTGCAGGGCTAGGCGCTCGGCCCGGGCCTCGAGCGCGGGCCGGGCCGGGCCGCTCGCGATCATGGTCAGGTGCCAGTCGAGCCTGAGGCGCGCCAGCGCGGTCAGCAGCATCTCGTAGCAGGGCAGGCGGGACTCGTTGATGACCCCCACGGAGATGATGGAGAAGCCCGTGTGCCTGGAAGCGCGCATGGTGACCAGGGTGATCTCCTGGGCGCGGATCTGGTCGTAGGCGTAGGGGACCTGGGCGATGGGCACGGTGACGCCCCAGCCGCGCACGATGCCCTCGAGGTAGCGGCTCGGGACCATGACGAGGTCGGCCTGGGAGAGGAGTCCCTTGACGCTGGCCACGGCCTCGGCGGACGCCCCGGCGTAGGAGTCGATGAAGCGGACCGCGACCTTCCGGCCCGAGGACCGCGCGCCGAGGATGGCCGCGGGCTGGAGGCTGTTGACGAAGACCACGTCGCTGGCCAGGCCGAAGCCCGTGGCTGAGAGCTGTTCGATGGTTGCTTCCAGCGGGCCGTTGGGCACGGTGTGCACCGAGGTCTGGTGGCCGCGCTTGGCCGCGCGGCTGGAGAGCTCGCGGCAGAAGGCGTCTTCCGAATGCGGGGAGGTCGGGTCAGGCACCAGCAGGAGCTTCATCACTATGTATATAGCAATTCTCCGGCCAGCCGAAAAAGCGGCCTTGTCGTCGTCGGGGCAGTTTGATATCGTGTCATCCGGGATGAAGACGACTCTTCCGCTCCTCCTGGCGGCGGGGCTGGCCGGCGCTGCCGAGCCCGCGAGCCTGTGTCCCGAGGCCAGGGAGCATCTCAAGGCCCTCGTGGCCGTCGATACCTCCAACCCCCCCGGCCGGGAGGCCAAGGCCGCGGCCTACCTCAAGGCGCGGCTCGACCGCGAAGGCGTCCCGGCCGAGGTCGTGGCGTTCGGCGAGGGCCGCGCCAGCCTCATCGCCACGCTCCGCGGCACGGGCAAGGCCAAGCCCCTCCTGCTGGTCTGTCACACCGACGTGGTCCCGGCCGAGGCCTCCGAGTGGGCCACGCCGCCGTTCGAGCCGGTCGAGAAGGACGGCCGCCTCTACGGCAGGGGGGCAGCGGACAACAAGGGCATGTGCGCGGCCATGCTTTCCGTCCTCATCCACCTCAAGAGGGCGCCTGCCCGCAGGGAGCGCGACGTGATCTTCCTCGCCCACGGGGACGAGGAGTCGGGCGGCAACCAGCGCCACCTGGACTGGCTGCTCGAGCGCCGCGGAGAGGAGCTCGCGGCCGAGTTCGGGCTCATGGAGGGAGGCAACACGGTCTGGAAGGACGGGAAGGTCGCCGAGGTCCGGGTCCAGGTCGCGGAGAAGGCCTACC
This sequence comes from Elusimicrobiota bacterium, assembly GCA_016218545.1. Taxonomy (GTDB): domain Bacteria; phylum Elusimicrobiota; class Elusimicrobia; order UBA1565; family UBA9628; genus JACQWX01. The sequence goes on along the minus strand of JACRDQ010000046.1, from coordinate 74,123 downwards.
TGGACGTGACCCTCACGGCCAGGGGCAGCGGCGGGCACGCTTCCATCCCGCGCGAGGATAATGCCGTGGCCCGCCTCGCCCGCGCCGTCACCCGCATCTTCGAGCACCGCTCCCCGCCCGTGGTCTCGCCCCTGGTCCGGGAGTTCCTGACCCGGCAGGAGGCCCTCGCGGACGATGAGACCCGGGCCGCGCTGCGGGCCGTGCTCCAGGCCGGACCGGAGGAGCTCGATCCCGCGGTCGACGCCTTGGAGGCGGTCAACTCCGATTTCGCCGCCATGCTCCGGGATACCATCACGCCCACCATGATCCAGGGCGGGTACAAGTCCAACGTGGTCCCGACCAGGGCCGAGGCGGTCATGAACGCGCGTCTCCTGCCCGGCAGTTCCCCCACGCGGTTCCTCTCCCTGATCTCGGCCGTGGCCGGAGACCCCTCGGTGGCGGTCAGCGCCACGGTCGTGCCCGAGTCTCCCGGCCCCATGCCCGTGGATACGGGGCTTTACCGCGCCCTGGCCGAAGAGGCCGGGGTCGCCGCCCCCGGAGCGCCGGTCATGCCCTTCATGGCGGCTTGGACCACGGATGCCGCGTCTCTCCGGCGCAAGGGCATGGTCGTCTACGGCGTGGACCTGCCGCTCTCGGACGAGGACGGCGGCCGCGTCCACGGCAAGAACGAGCGCGTGTCGCTGGCGGCCTTCGACTGGTACGTCCGCTTCCTCAACTCCGTGGTCCGGCGGGTCGCGGTCCGGTAAAGTCGCGGGGCGGCGCCGCGCTGGGTCGGCTCATCAGGGGTGGGCGACCGCGCGGCGCTGCCCCACTCTTATGTACGAGCGAGGCCCGAAAAAGTTCCCTCGGCCTTCAGCGTCCCGTCGAGGAACTGCTTTTCCGGCGCCAGAGCCAGACGCCCCCGGCCAGGAGGAGCAGCAGGACCGCGGCTCCTCCCCAGGCCTGGGCCGCGCCCAACTTCCCCGCCGCGGACCGATAGCTGTCGCGGAAGAGCCAGCCCAGATAGCCCAGGAGCAGGCACCTGGGGATGGAGCCGAGCGCCGTCCAGAGCGTGAAGCCGGCAACGGGCATGCGCAGGATCCCGGCTGCTCCTGAGATCAGGGTCAGGGGGATCACGAGCGCGGCGCGGGACGCGAAGATCGCCGGGCCCAGCCGGCCTTGGAGCCTGTCTCCCGATGCGGCCGCGTCATCCCACCCGAATCCGAGGACTCCCTTCCAGCGGTCGATGGCCGGCTTGCCTCCCCAGTACGCGACCCCGTAGGGGAAGAAGGCTCCGAGGGTCAGGCCCAAGGTGCCTGGGAGCACGATCTTCCACAGGATCGGGCCGCAGGCTCCGGCAGGAGTCAGGCCCGGCTCGATGACGAGGGCTCCGGCTGCGATGACCACGAGCTGGGAAGGGAAGGGGATGATGAAGGCGTCGATGAGCACGCCGAGGAAGACCGCCGCGGGGCCGTGCTCGGCCAGCATGGACAGGGTCCACGCGGTCAGGCTTGCGGTCAAGAAGGGTCCCTCGATCCCGGGTCCCGGGGCTTCAGCGCTTGCGCCGCGCAGCGGCCAGGGGCGCTCCTTCCTTGAGCAGGAGCCTGCGCTTGGCCGCGAGCCCGCCCCGGCCCGAGAACCCGGTGAGCCTGCCGTCCGCGCCCACGACCCGGTGGCAGGGCACGTGGGGCGCGAAGGGGTTGCGGCCCAGGGCCTGCCCCACGGCCCGGGCGGCTCCGGGCTTGCCGATCCTGGCGGCGATCCAGCCGTAGGTCCGGACCTGGCCTTTGGGGATCTCGGCGCACGCGAGCCAGACCGCGCGGTGGAAGGGCGGGTGGTCCTTCATGGCGGCGAGGATCCTGGTGGGAAGGCTGGTCTTCTTCATGTCCTCAGTCTACACGTTGGCGGGCTGCGCGCGCAACCAGGGTCACTGCAGGCCCATGGCCAGGCCGACCTGGTTGATGACCTCGAAGGCCACGGCCTTGTCCTTGATGAAGAAGTTCTCCCTCGCGTTGACCGCGATCCTGGTGGCCTTGGGCGTGACTTTGGTCAGGGTGACGGTGATGTCGAGCTTCGCGGTCTCGGCCTTGAACTTGTACCCGTTCGGGGTCTTCCGCTCGCACTCGGCCGGGCACTTGATCTGCATGCGCTTGAGCGCGGTCCACGTGGCGCTGTGGACCGCGTCCATGGGAGCGGTATAGGTGCGGTGGGCGATGTTGGTGATGGTGTACTCGATGCCCTGGCTCGCCCCGGCCACGGCCACGGTGACGCAACCGGAGAGGCCGGGGGCCAGGGCCAGGAGGCCTGCGAGGGCGGCACCGCGGCTCAGGCTCATCGCGCCACCATGCGGACGCACTCCGTCGGGCAGACGGTCTCGCAGAGTCCGCACCCGAAGCACTTGTCGCGGTCCACCATGAGCTTGCCTCCCTCCAGCTTCCTGGCGCCGAAGTAGCAGACAGGCTCGCAGGCCCCGCAGTCGGTGCAGGCCTCGACCGTGGTGGACTCGATCCTGGGTCCGGCCACATTGGGGTTCTCCCCCCGGATGTAGGAGCAGCAGCACGGGCAGCAGAAGCACACGGCCGTGACCTTGCCGTCGTCAGCCACCCAGGGCCTGGCCACGAGGCGGCTCTCCCGGGCGAACCTGAAAAGCTCGGCTACGGCGCTGCGGTCCACGGGGCCGCGGTTGGAGGGGGTGGAGGTGGCCTCGGGAGTGAACCCGAGGCAGACCCGCAGGCCCTTCCCGCACGCGCCGCCCTTGTCCGCCCGGCAGCCGCAGTCGCTCAGCCAGAAGCGGTCGCCCGCGGGCATGGCCTCGAGGGTGTCTTCGTAGGTCCAGACCACGTGTCCCATGGAGCCTCCTAGAAAGCCTTCCTGCCTGAGACGATCTTGCCCAAGATGCGCGGACCCGCGGCCCCGGTCGCGGCCGGGCAGTTGTTGGGCAGGCCCTGCACGGCCCGCGCCGCCATCCACGCGAAGCACGCCGCCTCCTTGGCCATGGCCGGGATGCCGGAGAGGTCCGAGACCTTGACCGGCAGGGGGGAGAGCTCGCGCCGGAGCAAGGCCATGAGCACCGGGTTCCTGGAGCCTCCGCCGGCCACGAGCGCCTCCCGGATGCCGCGGCCGGGCAGGACGAAGCGCTGATAGGAGTCCGCGATGGAGCGGGCGGTCAGGAGCGTCAGGGTGGCCAGGACGTCCGGGAGGTTCTTCCGGGTCAGGCGGCCGAAGTGCCTGGCGAGATAGGGCGCTCCGAAGCTGCCGCGGTCGAGGGACTTGGGCGGGGGCTTGAGGAAGAAGGGAGCCTTGAGCAGGATCGCCACCTTGCGCTCATCGGCCCGGCCTTGGGCCGCGAGGCGGCCTCCGACGTCCATGGCGAGCCTGCCTCCGGTGCCCGAGGACGCGGCCAGGTCCATGAGGCAGTTGCCCGGCCCGGTGTCGAACGCGGTCCAGAGCCGGCCCTTGCCCGCCACGGACACGTTGCCGATGCCGCCGATGTTCTGCAGGGCCTTCATGGGGCCCTGGCCGTAGAGGAACGCGTCGAAGGCCGGCACCAGGGGCGCGCCCTGGCCGCCGCCGGCCATGTCCCCGGGCCGGAAGTCCGCGACCACGGTCGCACCCGTGCGCTCCGCGATGACCGCGGGCTCTCCGATCTGGAGGGTGTTGGCCGGGCTCGCCTCCGGCCCGTGCCAGACCGTCTGGCCGTGCGAGCCGATGACGTCGACCTTCCCGCGGGCCATGACCGCCAGGGCAGCGTCCGCGAAGAGCCCGCCCAGCTCCATGTTGAGTCGGGAGAGCTCCGGAGCGCGCAACCGTGCCGCGTCGAGCACGGCTCTTCGGACCTTCGGCGGATACGGGAAGGTCCGGCAGGAGAGGACCTTGATCCCTGCGCCGGTCTCCACCAGGACCGCGGTGACGCCGTCGGCCGAGGTGCCTGACATCAGGCCGACCGAGCGGAGGATCCTGGGCTTCATGCAGGGCCGATCCTTAAGAAGCCGCGGGCAGGCTGAGCCGCACGCAGGCGCCCGCCCCCTTCTTGAGCTCGGCCTTGCCCTTATGGTGCGTCATGGCCTTCTTGACCACGGTCAGGCCCAGCCCGAGCTTGCCCGGCAGGGTGGCGAAGAGCGGGACGAAGCCCTTGGCCAGGGCGTCGGGGGTGAACCCGGGTCCCGTGTCCGAGACCTCGATGACCGCGAGGTTCCCCTCAGCCTTGGTCGCCACCGAGACCCGGCCTCCCGCCGGCAGGGCGTCCGCGCAGTTCTTGAGGAGGTCGCGCAGGGCCAGGGTCAGGCTCGGGGCGTCCACCAGGGCTTTCCCCTTGAAGCCCAGGCTCTTGGAAGCCTTGACCTCCGCCGGGAAGGCGAAGCCCTCCACCGCGGCCGCGACGATGGGGTCCAGCTCGGCCAACCGAGGCTTGACGGTCTTGACCCTGAAGCAGACCTCCACGTCCCGGAGCATGGCGTCCGCGCGCTCGGCCTCCGAGGCCAGGATGCCGAGGTGCTTGGCGACTTTCACGTCCACCGGAGGCTTGGCCTCGACGCGGGTCTTGAGGCCGCCCAGGGACTTCTTCACCCCGGCCACCGTGGCGTCGAGCTCCAGGGCCTTGGACACCGCGGCCTCGAGCTTGAGGTCGGGCTGGATGGTCTTGAGGAGGGCCGCGGCCTCGCGGATGAGGGCTTCGATGGCCCCGGCCGCGGCCACGGCCTGGGTGTCCGTGGGAGACTGCGCCGAGAGCTTGTTCCTGACGTAGTAGGAGGACTGGCCGATGATGGCCAGGGGGGTGGCGATGTCGTGCCGGACGCGCTTGGTCAGCTCGACGAGGTCCACGCTGTCTTCGATTCCTGTTGCCATGGGCCTATTCTACCACCACTTGCCGCGCTTCTGGTAGGTCTCGATGAATTTTTCGATGGAGCGGTCGTAGGTCTTCTCCGCGTCCTTGGGGAAGAGGCAGCCCGGGAGCTGCCCGCTCTTGAAGTGGTAGGCGAGGCACTCGCAGCAGACCCCCTTGCGGGAGCATGGGTCGTAGGTGCAGGTGCACCCGGCCTTGTTCTTCTGCATGGAGCATTCTTTCATCGTTCCTCCTTGGGGCGTGCTCATTGTAGATAAGAGGACCGCGGCCCTGCCACCCCGGGCGGCAGGAGGGGGCCGCGAAGTTGTATAGTCGGGGGGACATGGCCTCCGACATGGGCATCGACGGCTCCGGGACCATCGCGCTGCTCGAGGATCTCGTGCGCATCCCGAGCCACGCCGGCCTCGAGCGGCAGGAGGAGCGGGTCGTGGAGGCGCTCGAAGCCTTCCTCGCGAAGGCGGGGCTTGCCTGCGAGAGGGTCGAGGTCGCTCCGGGCAGGCCCAACCTCTACTGCACGCTCAGGGCGCGGCGGCCGGGCCGGCACCTCGTGCTCCACGGCCATACGGACACCGTGCCCCTCAACGAGGGCGACCCGGGCGACGGGTTCTCGGCGCGGATCAAGGACGGACGGATGTACGGCCGGGGCACCTCGGACATGAAGGGGGGCTTGGCGGCCATGGCCGGGGCCATGGCCGCCTTGAAGAGGACGGGCGCCCTCGAACGGGGCCGCGTGACCCTGGCCGCGGTCATCGACGAGGAGATGAGGAGCCTGGGGACCGAGGCCATGGTCCAGGCGGGCTTCGCCGCGGACGGCGCCATCGTGGGCGAGCCCACCTCCAACACCCTCTGCCTGGGCCACAAGGGGCTCGAGTGGTTCGACATCCGGTTCGCGGGCAGGGCCGCTCACGGAGGCACGCCCGAGGCGGGCTTGAGCGCGATCTCGGCCGCGGCGCGCTTCGTGAGGATCGTCGAGGAGGAATACGTCCCGGCCCTGAAGGCCCGGCCCCATCCCATGCTGGGTCCAGCCACCATCAACTTCGGCACGGTGCGCGGGGGCGACGGCCCCTCGACCGTGGCCGCGTCCTGCCGGCTCACCGCGGACCGCAGGCTCCTCCCCGGCGAGTCCTACGCCTCGGTCTGCCGGGAGCTCGACCGCTACCTGGCGAGGATCGAGGCGGACATGCCGGGGCTGCGGACCGGGGTGCGCCGCGTCACGGGCGGCATGGCCACCCTGGAGCACCTGGCCCTCATGACCGGAGCCGAGCACCCGCTCTCCCAGTCCGTGCTCTCCGCGTGCCGGGCCGTGACCGGCCAGCCGGACCGCGTGGGCGTGTTCCCTGCGTGGACGGACGGCTCGCTCCTGGCCAACTTCGGGGGGATCCCCTCGGTGGTGCTGGGCCCGGGCGAGGTCTCCCAATCCCACGGCCCGCACGAGTCCGTGGACCTCGAGCACGTGACCCGCGCCGCGGCCATCTACGCCGCCTCAGCCGTCGCGTACGGGGCGGGCTGACGTCACTGCGCCGACAGCTCCACGAGCTTCCAGGCGCTGCCGGACTTCCGGGCCTTGACCGTGTGCCTGCGCGGAGGAGGAAGCGGGTTCATGGCCGAGCTGCGGCCGCGGACGCTCTCCTTGATCACCATGGTCACCTCGGCGCCGCCTGCGGCCTTCTTCTCCTCCTCCACCTTGTAGACGGAGGAGCGCATGGCGCCGGACGGAGTGGAGTTCAAATCCGCGATCATGCTCGCGGCCGAGGTCCTGCCCACCGGCGCGCAGAGTTCCTCCACCCTCTGGAGGGCCTGCTCCTCGGTAAGCCCCCGCATCTCGCCGCAGTTGCCGTTCCTCTGCCACTCCATGAACTTCTTGAAAGCGACGAAGGCCTCGGATTCGGCCGTGGCCGCCTTGAACCCGAAATAGCCGACCGTGCCGAGCACGGCGATGATGACGAAGGTCCTCATGGTCTCCTCCTCCTTGACGGGATCATCTTTTGCGCCACTTCGCCTGGCAGAGGGTGCTCCCTTGGCAGTACCTGATGCGCTCGAGCGCGAGCTTGGCGAAGTCGGCCACGTCCTGGTCCTGGCTGCGGGTCAGCGGCTCGAGCAGGGGCAGCGCTTCCTCGGCGTTGGCCGCAAAGCGTATGTCCGAGAGGGTCTGCACCGCCTCGAGTTGGGCGTCGCGCTCAGGCCTGGAGAGAAGCGGGAGGACGGCCGAGACCACGGCCTTGGGGTCATCCGAGGGCGGGCTCGTCCCCAGGGCCTCAGCCTGGGCGGCCTCGCTGCGCGCCGCGGCCTCGTCCGCCTGCCTGGAGAGGGTGAGCGCCTTCTCGATGGCCGGGCCGGGGTAGCCCTGGCTGGCTTCGGCCAGGACCTGCCTGAAGGTGAGGCCTCCGGCAAAGGGCTTGTCGAGGTCGCCGCTGGCCGCGGCCTCGGCCGCGGCCTTCTCGACGGCCGGGCTCGAACGTCCCTGGGAGAGCTCGAAGAGCGCCTGGCGGAGGGTCAGGCCCGAGGGGTAGGGCGCGTCCAGGGTCCCGGAGGCCCGGGCCTCGGCCACGGCCTTCTCCAAGGTCTGGCTTGCGTTGTGGACCGCGATCTCCTCGATCACGGCGCGCATGGCCGTGCCCGGGGGATAGGACGCGTCGAACTCGCCCCGGTCCAGGGCGCCGGTCAGGGCCACCTTCACCTCGGGCCGCATGGAGGGCCTGATGCTGCCGGGGTTGCCGGGCTGGGTCGAGGCCGGGCTTGCTTGGGGGGCCGTGCCGCGGCGCTGGAATGCTCTGGCCGTCCTGGACCCGTGGCTCAGGGACATGATGCCCGCCAGGGCGCACGCGACCATGCCGGTCCGGAGGAGGAACCGCGGCAGCTCGCCGGGCAGCTCTCCCTGGACCACGCGCTTCTGGCCGGAGTGGGTCCTCAGCCCCAGGCTCCAGACCCCGAGCAGGATGAAGTAGGCCGTGTTCCCGAACCAGTGGAGGAAGGGCAGGAAGAGGAGGCTCGCCGCGGTCACGGGCACGAGCGAGTGCCGCTCGAGGAACCTGTTGACCACCGCGGCACGCCACCGCCACTTGCCGGCGTAGAACGGCTCCTTGCAGACCTGGCAGGCGAACTGGGAGCGGAAGGCCATGGAGTCGCACTTGGGGCACGCCCTCAGGTAGAAGGGCAGCAGGGGGTCCGTGCCCGCGCCGGGGTTGAGCTCCAGGTTGGAGACCTTCTCCTCCAGGCTGATCCTGAGCCGCTCGTAGGCCGGGTTGGCCGCGTAGACCTGCTCGAGCTTGGCGTACCACCGTTTGGCAGGCTCCGGCTCTCCGACCTTTGCGTAGAGGTCGGCGATGCCCTCCAAGGCGATCACGTCCCCCGGCTTCTCAGCCAGGACCTTGCGGAAGAGGTCGAGGTCCTGCTGGGCCCGGGCTTGCAGGGACACGCTCTGCTCCGGCTCGGAGCGCAGGGTCAGCCAGGCGAAGATGCCCAGGGGCACGGCCAGGAAGGGCAGGCCCGCGGCCAGGCTGCCGGTCCGGGTGGCCACGAGCGAGCAGAGCAGGACATAGGCCAGGTAGCAGAGCTGGGGCAGGGTGATGCGCTCGTAGACGCGCTCGAAGGAGGCCAGGATGGCGTAGACCAGGCCGGCCAGGAGGGCCGCGCCATAAGCCAGCCAGGGGAGGAGGCTCACCGCGGCTCCCGGAACTCGCCCTTGGCCCTGTCCTTGGCCGCGTTGTTCCAGGTGAAGCACTTGCCGTTCATGGCGATGTAGACGCCCGGGGCCAGGACCTGTGCGAAGGAGAGGGCGCTGCCGAGGTTGAACATGCCGTCCGAGCTGCCGAACTTGTAGGGGACCATGGCGCCGGTCAGCACCACGGTCTTGCCCCGGACGGACGGGCCCAGCACCCGCGCGGTCTCGACCATGGTGTCCGTGCCGTGCGTGACCACGATGCGGTGCTCGGCCGCGTCCGCGCAGGCCTTGAGGACGGCCTTGCGGTCGCGGTCCTTCATGTTGAGGCTGTCGATCATCATCAGGGTGGAGACGCGGACAGGCACGCGGCAGCGTCCCAGGCGCAGCATCTCGGAAAGGTGGGTCCTGCGGAAGAAGAGCGCGCCCGTGAGCTCGTCGTATTCCTTGTCGAACGTCCCGCCGGTGACGAAGATTCGAACGGCCATGGGGGTGCCTCTCATCTTCCATAATACACTAAAATAGGAGCCCTGGGACATCCGCCGCGACTGGAGCCATGCGATGCCATCCGAACCCCGCCCCCTGACGCGCAAAGAGTTCGTCGGAATGCTCGGCTGCCTGGCCGCGGGCTCGGCCGCGGCCGGGCTCCTCGGCAGGGCCGCGCCGGCCTGGGCCGCGGCCCAGGGCTCCCCGGCCAAGGGCTGGCCCGACCTCGTGGGCGTCAAGGACGGCTCCCCGGCGCAGATGTTCGACGCCGGGATCAAGGCCCTGGGCGGCATGGGCCGCTTCGTCCAGAAGGGGCGGACCGTGCTCGTCAAGCCCAACATCGGCTGGGCCAAGACCCCCAACGAGGCGGCCTGCACCAATCCCGAGCTCGTTGGGTGCATCGTGGCCTCGGCCCGCCGCGCCGGGGCGAGGAAGGTCTTCGTCTTCGACCACAGCGTGGACCTCGAAGAGGAGTGCCACCGCCTCTCCGGCATCGCGGACGCCGTGAAGGCGGCCGGAGGCGAGATGCGGCGGGGCGACGACCGGTCGGATTACCGCAAGGTGCCTGTCCCGGGGGCGGGCCTCCTCAAGGAGGTCGAGGTCCACGGGCTCTACCTCGACTGCGACGTGGTCATCAACGTGCCCGTGCTCAAGAGCCACGGCGGGGCGAACATGACCGCGGCCATGAAGAACCTCATGGGTGTGGTCTGGGACCGCGGGTGGTGGCACCGCCACGGCCTGCACCAGGCCATCGCCGAGTTCCCGCTCGTGCGCAAGCCGGACCTGAACGTGGTCGACGCCTTCATCGTCATGGTGAAGAACGGGCCCAGGGGGCTGGGGACCGAGGACCTCCTCCTCAAGAAGACCCTGATCCTGTCCCAGGACATCGTGCTGGCGGACACGGCCGCGGTCAAGACCCTGGGCCTCAAGCCTTCCCAGGTCGCGCACATCGGCCTGGCCGAGGGCCTCGGGCTGGGCTCCTCGGACATAGACAAGAAAGCGGTCAAGAGGATCTCCCTGGCCGCGTGAAGGACCTCAGGCTCTCCTCCCAAGCCGCCTCCTTCATCCTTTGCCTGGCCGTGTTCTTCGGCCTGGCCTCCTGGCCGCGGGTCGCTGCGTTCGAGAGCGCGACCCAGTTCCTGCCCGCGCTCTCGGGAGCGGTCTGGCTGGACCTCCCGCGCTTCTGGCCGGTGGTCCTGCTGCTGGCGGTCCTGCCTCTGGTCTTCGGCAGGCTCTACTGCTCCTGGTGGTGCCCGGCGGGCTTCCTTCAGGACGCGGCAGGCCGCCTGGCAGCCGGCTTGGGCCTCTCCCCGAAGCCTGCCGGCGGCAGGTCCGTGGTCCGGTACGCGAGCTTCGGCCTGGCCTGGGCGCTGCTGCTCTCAGGGTCCGCGGCCTTCCGCTTACTCGACCATTCGAGCCTCCTGGGCGGCTTCCTTGGGCTGGCGGACCTGGCGTGGTCTGAGCGGGCCCTGGACGGCCTCGCTGCCTGGAGCCTTTTCTTCGGCCTGGTCCTGCTGGCGCTCCCGCTCTGGAAGCCGCGTTGGTTCTGCGCGACCTTGTGCCCTACCGGGTGCCTGTTCATGCTGATGCGGGGCAAGGCCCTGTTCAAGACGCGGGTGGGGCCGGGATGCGCGGGCTGCGGCGCGTGCTCGCGCTCCTGCCCGGTCCGCTGCGTGGAGAAAGGCAGGCTCGACGACTCGCGCTGCGTGGACTGCCTCGAGTGCCTGGCCTCCTGCCCGACCGGGCGCCTGGCGTACCGCTTCGAGGCTCCGTGGTCCTCCGCCCCGGCCGCGGCTGACCCGGGAAGACGGCGCTTCCTGCTGGCCGCCGGAGCGGTCGCGCTCGGAGGCCTGACCGCAAGGCGCCTCCACGCCGGAGCGCTGGGCCATCCCGCTGGCGAGCCCAGGGAGGGCGTGCCTCCGGGAGGCAGGGCCGTCGACGAGTTCTACAGCCGCTGCGTGGGGTGCGGGGCCTGCGCCTCGGTGTGCCCCACGCGCATCATCGAGCGCAAGGGGTTCGAGCCCCTGGCGGGCATGGGACAGGCCCGCATGGCGTTCGGGACCAAGGCCTGCTCCTATGAGTGCAACGCCTGCTTGGCCGTGTGCCCGAGCGGGGCTCTGGCGTACTTCCCCCTGCCGGTCAAGAAGAGGATCAAGATCGGCTCCTCCATCCTCAAGAAGGAGCGCTGCCTGCCCATCGCGCACGACAAGGATTGCGCGGCCTGCCACGAGCGCTGTCCCACGGGCGCTATCTCCATGGTGCCGCACAAGAAGACCCGCAAGCCCGAGCTCAAGGACGACTACTGCATCGGGTGCGGAGCCTGCGAGGCGGCCTGCCCGGTCCTGCCGGAGAAGGCCATTGCGGTGCGGCCCAAGAGGCTGCACACCTTCGCGTTCATCCCCAGGAAGGCCGGACGCGGGGCGCGTCTTTCGGACATCAAGCCGGACCGGGACGAGGGCTTCGCCTTCTAGAGGTGCTTGCGGGTCTCCTCGGCGATGACCCCGCTGAGGACCACGAGCGAGATCAGGTTAGGCACGGCCATGAGCCCGTTCATGATGTCCGAGAACGCCCATACCGCGGGCAGGGTGGCCACGGACCCGACCATGACGGCCAGGACCCAGGCCACGCGGTAGGGCCGCACGATCTTGGTCCCGAAGAGGTACTCCGCGGCTTTCTCGCCGTAGTACTCCCAACCGAGGATGGTGGAGAAGACGAAGGTGAAGAGGCCCACGGAGAGGATGAGCGGGCCCGCGCGCGGGATGCCTTCGAACGCGGCCTTGGTGAGGGCGGCGCCGCGCAGGGCCTGGCCCGCGGCGTCCGTGTCCATCCAGCGGCCGGAGTTGACGATCACCAGGCCTGTCATGAGGCAGACCACCACGGTGTCCCAGAAGGTGCCGGTGGAGGAGACCAGGGCTTGGCGCACCGGGTCCGGGGTCTGGGCCGCGGCAGCCACGATGGGCGCGCTGCCCAGGCCTGATTCGTTGGAGAAGAGCCCGCGCGCCACTCCGTAGCGCAGGGCCTCCTTGACCCCTGCTCCGAGGAAGCCTCCGACCGCGGCCTGGCCCTCGAACGCGCTCGAGAGGATGAGCTTGATCGTAGCCGGGATGGTCGCCCAACCCGCCGCGAGCAGGACGAGGCAGCCCAGCACGTAGAAGACGGCCATGAAGGGCACGAGCTTCTCGCAGGTCGAGGCGATGGACTTGATGCCTCCCAGGATGACGAACCCGGCGGCCAAGGTCAGGACCGCGCCCGAGATCCAGGGCGGGACGCTGAGGCTTTCCTGGAGCATGGCCGCGATGGAGTTGGCCTGCACCATGTTGCCGATGCCGAAGGCGGCCAGGGCCGTGAAGGCCGAGAAGAGCACGGCGAGCCACTTGGCGTTCATGCCGCGCTCGAGCGCGTACATCGGCCCTCCCGCCATCTCGCCCGCAGGCGTGGTGACGCGGTACTTCACCGCGAGCACCGCCTCCGAGTACTTCGTGGCGATGCCGAACACGCCCGTGAGCCACATCCACAGCACGGCTCCCGGGCCTCCGGCCGCGACCGCGGTGGCCACGCCCACGATGTTGCCCGTGCCGATGGTGGCTGCGAGCGCCGTCATGAGCGCGCCGAAGTGGGAGATGTCTCCCTTGCCCTCGGTCTTGCGGGTGAAGGAGAGCTTGATCGCCCTGACGAGGAAGCGCTGGATGAACCCGGTCCGCACCGTGAGGAAGAGGTGGGTGCCGCACAGCAGGATGAGGAGGGGGGGCCCCCACACCCAACCGCTCAGTTTCTCGAGCAGACTCTCCAGGCCCTGCATGCGTGGTGCATTAAAGCAAATAATGGGGTCAGGCACCTGACCCCAGATGTTCGAGGGAACTTTTTCGGGCCTGACTCGTACATGAGAGTGCGATGCCGCCGCAGAATCCGCCTCTTCGTGCCGTCCCCACGTCCGAGCTGGACAAGCTGATCCACTCGATCCGCGGCCAAAGGGTCATGATCGATGCGCAGTTGGCGCATCTCTACGGCGTGCCGGTACGACAGTTGAAGCGGCAAGTCAGGAGAAATCTCGAGAGGTTTCCCCAAGACTTCATGTTTCAGCTCACGCGCGCCGAGTACGCTTCTCTAAGGTGCCAAATTGGCACCTTCAAACGCGGGGCACATGCGAAGTATCTCCCCTACGCATTCACGGAACAGGGTGTCGCCATGCTTTCCAGCGTGCTCAGGAGTCGTCGGGCCGTGTTGGTGAACCTGGCGATCATGAGGGCGTTCGTGCGATTGAGGCAGGCTCTCTCGACGCATGAGGGACTGAGGGACCGGCTTGATGCCATCGAGGATCAGCTTGCCGGACAGCGGGGAGAACTTGGGCGGCATGCCAGGCGGATCAAAGAGGTCTTCGACGCCATCCGAAGGCTCATGACGCCTCCAGAGGAGCCTCCGCGCAGGATAGGGTTCCTGCCGTGAGATGAGATGCCCCTCTCCTATCTGAAGAGGCCGGTCTTCATGGCGACCGTGCTCTATATGCTGGTCTTGGTCTTCCTCCACTGGAGGGGATCCTTCAGCGCCGACCCGCCCAAGGACATGGGCTCCTTGAGGAACCGCTACGGCGCTCTGGTCGTGGCTGTGGTGGCCTCGCCCCTGACCGAGAACCGGCTCGGAGAGAAGGTCTACCTGCGGGCAGAGGAGGTCTCAAGCCTGCCTTTCGAGCAGGAGGTGCTCGCGTACCTGCCCAAGGCAGGGCCGTTCAACAAGTCCCTGCGGCCTGGCATGAAGGTCAGGCTCGAGGGCAGGCTCAGGCTCCCGCGCAGGCCGCGCAATCCCGGAGAGTACGACGAGAAGGGTTTCCTCGACGACCGGGGCGTGGGGTGGATCATGAGGGCCAGGACCCTCTCCATCGTCTCCTCCAGGGTCCCGTGGCACTGGACCCTGCGGGCCTGGGCCGAGGCGGGAAGGAGGAGGGTGCAGGACCGCTTCGAGGCGAGCCTGGGACCGGAGGAGGCCAGGATCATGACAGGCCTGTGCCTGGGCTTCAAAGGTCCCTTGAGGAGGGAGCTCAACCGGGCCGTCCAGGACGCGGGGGTCATGCACCTTCTGGTCCCATCAGGGGCCAAGGTCGCGTTCGTCATCCTGGTGGCCGAATGGCTGGGGGCGTGGTTCCTGCCGCCCCTCGGGAGGTTCGCGGCAGCGGGAGCGGTCGGCGGCTACTACACCCTCATGGTGGGCGCGGACGCCCCGTACGCCCGGGCGTGCCTGGCGTGGCTCGCCCTGCGCGGGGCAGGGCTCCTGGGACGCGAGCCCGGCTCGTTCCAGGCCATCGCGCTCTCAGCGCTCCTCATCCTGGGGCTCAGGCCAAGGGATCTCTTCGCGGTCGGGTTCCAGATGACTTATCTGGCGGTCAGCGGCCTGGTCCTGGCCATGCCCCAGCTCAACAAGGTCGTGCCTGACCGCTGGCCCGGGTGGCTCAAGGGCTCGGTGCAGGTCCTGGCCGTGAGCGTCATCGTGCAGGTCATGCTCTGGCCGACCTTCGCCGCCTATTTCGGCCGCGGGGCCGTGGTCGGAGTGTTCGCCAACATCCTGCTCGTGCCTGTCTCGGGCGTCATGATGGGAGGGGGCTTCCTCCTGGCCCTGGCCGGGGATGGGCCGTGGGGAGCTTTCGCGTGGGCCGCGGCTGTCGGGGCCCGGCTCTTCGTGAGGGCATGCTTCTGGTTCGCCTCCCTGCCCGGAGCGGCTGTGGACCTGGCTCCCATGTCCCAGGTGGAGACCGCGGTCTACTACCTGCTCCTGCTCGGGGTCCTGGCCCTGCCGAGGTGGAGGGCCTCGGGGGTCCTGGTGTCCCTGGGCCTCATCCTCTGGGGAGGCACGGCCCTGGCCGGAGCGCTTGAGCCGAGGACCAGAGTCAGGTTCGTGTGCCTTCCCAAGGGCAGGGCCGCCCTGGTGCGCTTCCCGGACGGCAGGCGTTGGCTCGTGGACGCCGGCGGGCCGGCGGGCACGGTCCTTCGGGTGATGAAGGACGAGCGGGTGCGGCGCCTGGATCGGGTGGTGGTCACGGGCCTGGGCCGGGAGCGCTGGGGGGGCCTTGAGCGCGTCCTGGCGGAGGTGCCGGTGGGCTCCGTGACGGTCCCGGCCGGGGAGGCTCCTCCGAGGCTCGGGCGTTGTCTGGACGGGGCCAGGGCCATGGGGATCGTCGTGGAGGCTGACCCGGCTGCCCCGGGCTTCGTCGTTGCGGCCGGGAGGATCAGGTTCGATTTCAGCGGGGAGCTCCCCGCCGTCCGACGGGGGGAAGCCGAATATAGTATAATCGGCCCTCGTCTGAGATGGCGCTCCATAGAGGTGACGACCGATGGAGAGAAAGCCGAGATCCACATCCCGAACTAAGAGACTCAAGGTCAGGTCCGTTGTCATCCTGCTCAATGAGGCCAAGGCCGAGGCAAAGGCCGTGGCCGGCGTGGTCGCGGGCCTGCTCCGGGACCGCGGGGTCCGGGTCAGGCTGGCCATGGGCTCGCGGCCGGCGGCTGCGATCAAGGGCTCGGACCTCGCCATCGTGCTCGGCGGCGACGGCACCGTGCTCCGCGCCGCCCGCGCCCTGGTCCCCCATTCCGTCCCCCTGCTCGGGGTCAACACGGGCGGGCTGGGCTTCCTCACCGCGGTGGACGTCCCCGAGTTCGGGCGCTCCTGCGACGCCATCCTCGCCGGAGAGTTCCGGGTCGTGGAGCGCGAGCTCCTCGAGGTCCGCGTCCTGCGCGACGGTCGGACGGTCTTCGGCCCGGAGATCGCCCTCAACGACTGCGTCATGCGCTGCTCCGAGCAGGCGCGA
This sequence comes from Elusimicrobiota bacterium, assembly GCA_016218545.1. Taxonomy (GTDB): domain Bacteria; phylum Elusimicrobiota; class Elusimicrobia; order UBA1565; family UBA9628; genus JACQWX01. The sequence goes on along the minus strand of JACRDQ010000046.1, from coordinate 58,364 downwards.
GCCATCAGCATCCGCGCGGAGTCCGGCAGAGAGTTCGTGGCGGACTACTTCGGAGACGGGCTCATCATCGCGACGCCCACGGGCTCGACGGCCTACTCCCTGGCCGCCTCGGGCCCCATCGTGGCGCCGAGCCTCGACGTCCTGCTCGTGACCCCCATCTGCCCGCACACCCTGGGCCAGAGGCCGCTCATCCTGCCCGGCCGCAGGCGCTTCAGCGCGGGCCTGCTGACCCGGCCGGGCCACGCCTCTCCGCGCGTCCTCGTGTCGCTCGATGGGCAGGTGGAGTTCCCGGTCCGGCCCGGCGACGAGGTCCGCGTCACCCGGCATCGCCGCACCCTCAAGCTCATCCTCCATCCCGGCCACACCAACTTCGAGGTCCTGCGGGCCAAGCTGAAGTGGGGGGGCCGCTGAGCCCAAGCCGATGCTCCGCAGCCTGACGGTCCGGGACTTCGCGGTCATCGCGGAGCTCGAGCTGGCCTTCTCCGAGGGCCTCAACATCCTGACCGGCGAGACCGGGGCGGGCAAGACCATCCTCATCGAGGCCCTGGGCTTCCTCCTCGGCGCCCGCGCCTCCTCATCGTGGGTGCGCGCCGGGGCGCAGAGGCTCTCCGTGCGGGGCGTCTTCGACCCCGGAGACTTCCCGGCCGAGCCGGCCGCAAGCCTCGGCGTCGGCAAGGAGCCGGTCGTGGTCCTGCGCGAGCTCGACGCCTCGGGCAAGACCCGGGCCTCGATCAACGGCCTGAGCGTGCCGGTGTCGGTCCTCTCGTCCTGGGGGGACGGGCTGGTGGATTTTCACGGCCAGCACGAGCACCAGACCCTGCTCCGGCCCGGGGCGCAGCTCTCGGCCCTCGACCTCTTCGCGGGCCTGGGCAAGGAGACGCGGGCCCTGGCCGCGGCGTACGAGCGCTGGGCCGGCCTCTGCGCCGAGCGCGACGCCCTGAAGCTCTCGGACTCGGAGCGCGAGCGGAAGCTCGAGTTCTGCCGCTTCCAGCTCGCGGAGCTCGAAGGCGCCAAGCTCGAGCGGGGGGAGGAGGCGCGGCTCGAAGCCGAGCTCCCCATCCTCAAGAACGGCGAGCGCATCCGGAACCTGGCCGAGGCCGCGTACGGCGCCCTCTACGAGACCGAAGGCTCGGCCGCGGAGCACCTCCTCAAGGCCTCCCGCGCCCTGGCGGACTTGAGCCGCCTCGACCCCGGCATGGAGGCCCTGGCCAAGACCGCCGAGGACGCCAGGCGCAGCCTCGAAGACGCCGCGCGCGACCTGGGCCGCTACCGCGACTCCGTGGCGCTCGACCCGGAGCGGCTCGACGCGGTGCTCTCCAGGCTCGACCTGCTCTCGCGGCTCGCCAAGAAGCACGGCGGCTCGGTGGACGCCGCTCTCGAGCGCCTCGACGCCCTGGCGGCGGAGCTCAAGGCCCTCGAGACCGCGGGGGAGCGCTCCGGCGGCATCGGGCCCGAGCTCGACGCGGCCGAGAAAGCCCTGGCCGAGCGCTGCGAGAAGGCGCACGCGGGCCGCGCCAAGGCCGCCAAGGCCCTGGAGAAGGCCATCGTCAAGGAGCTCCGGGGCCTGGGCATGCCCCACGCCTCCTTCTCCGCGGCCGTGGAGATGGAGGAGGGCCGCTACAGCCGCACGGGCTGCGACCGGGTCGAGTTCCTGCTCGCGGCCAACCCGGGCGAGCCCGCCCGGCCGCTGCGGGCCGTGGCCTCCGGAGGGGAGCTTTCGCGCGTCATGCTCTCCCTCAAGACGGTGCTGGCCTCCGGAGCCTCCTCCGGCGGAGGGGCGCGGGTCCTGGTCTTCGACGAGGTCGACGCCGGGGTCGGCGGCGCCGTGGCCCGAGCCGTGGGCCAGCGCCTGGCCGGCCTGGGCCGGTCCCACCAGATCCTCTGCGTCACGCACCTGGCCCAGGTGGCCTGCTTCGGGCGCAGCCACATGCACGTCGTCAAGGAGACGGACCGCGGCCGGACCGCGGTGCGCGTCGAGCCCCTGGCGCGCGAGCGCAGGCTCGAGACCCTCGCGGTCATGCTGGGAGGACGCGAGCCCACCGCGGCCAGCCGCAGGCACGCCTCGGAACTCTTGGAGAGCACCCAATGACCATCAGGACCCGCTTCGCCCCGTCGCCGACCGGCTACCTCCACATCGGAGGAGCCCGCACGACCCTCTACAACTGGCTCTTCGCCCGGCGCCACAAGGGGACCTTCGTCCTGCGCATCGAGGACACCGACGAGGTCCGCTCCACCGAGGACTCGGTGACCGCCATCCTCGACTCGATCCGCTGGCTCGGCCTGGACTGGGACGAGGGGCCGGTGGACCTCGCCGCCGACCGGGGGCCCTATGCGCCGTATTATCAGATGAAGCGGCTCGAGCTCTACCAGAAGCACGTCCGCGGGCTCGCGGACGCGGGCAAGGCCTACCCCTGCTACTGCACGCGGGAGGAGCTCGACGCCATGCGCAAGGAGGCCGTGGCCGCCAAGCGGCCCGCGGTCTACGACGAGAGGTGCCGGAGGCTCACGGACCGGCAGAAGGCCGAGCACGAGGCCGCGGGACGCAGGCCCTCCTGGCGGTTCCACATGCCGGAGACCGGCGAGACCGTGGTCGACGACATGATCCGCGGCCGCGTGGCCTTCGACAACGCGCTCCTGCCCGACCTGGTCATCCAGAAGGCCGCCGGCGGGCCCACCTACAACTTCGCGTGCGTGGTGGACGACCACTGCATGGAGATCTCGCACGTCATCCGCGGGGACGAGCATCTCTCCAACACGCCCTCCCAGGCCAGGATCTACGAGGCCCTGGGCTGGACGCCGCCTAAGTTCGCGCACCTCTCCATGATCCTGGGGCCCGACGGCTCCAAGCTCTCCAAGCGCCACGGCGCGACCTCGGTGCTCGAGTACAAGGCCCTGGGCTTCCTGCCCGAGGCCATGAGGAACTACCTGGGCCTGCTGGGCTGGTCCACCACGGACTCGCGCCAGCTCTTCTTCGGCACGGAGCTCGTCGAGGCCTTCGACCTGGCCGGGTGCCAGAAGAACCCGGCGATCTTCGACCAGACCAAGCTGACGTGGATGAACGGCGAGCATCTTCGCAAGCTGAGCCGCCAGGACCTGCTCGAGCACGCCGAGCCCTTCCTCAAGAACGCGGGCCTGACGGGCCCGCTCGACCCGCCCCTGGACCGCACGGTCGCGCTCGAGGGGGAGAAGTGCAAGCTCCTCGCCGACATCCCCGGCCGCGTCGAGATCTTCTACAAGGACGTGGTCTTCACCCCCAAGGCCCTGGACGGCGTGCTCAAGAAGCCCGGGGTCAAGGAGATCCTGCTCGACGTGGCGGGCCTGCTGGAAGGGGCCGAGCCCTACGCCGAGAAGGTCCTGGAGGAGAGGATCCGGGCCTACTGCGAGGCCAAGGCGCTCAAGACGGGCCAGGTCTTCCACCCCCTGCGCGCGGCCTTGAGCGGAAGGACCGAGGGACCGACCCTTTTCGGCATGATCGAGGTCCTGGGCCGCTCGAAATCCGTCGGCAGGCTCAAGGCCGCCGCGGCATTGCTTTGACTGCGGAAATTAACTATCATGGCCCGACCATGAAGAAGAGATCCTCAAAACCCGCGGCTAAAAAAGCGAAAAAGGCGCAGGCCAAGTCCTCCTCCGCGCCGGCCAAGGCCGTCTTCTCGGCTTCCCAGCTCGTGCAGATCCGCAAGAAGCTCGTCGAGATGCGCGAAGACCTGGTGAGCACGGTCCAGAAGCAGGCGGTCGGCGAGGTCGAGGAGACCGGCGACGCCGCGGACCAGGCCAGCCAGTCCCTGGAGCGTGAGATCCTCTTCAATCTTTCCGACAACGAGCGCGCGGCCCTCGGCCAGGTCGAGGCCGCCCTGCGCAAGATCGAGAAGGGCTCCTACGGGGTCTGCGAGTCGTGCCGCAAGCCCATCGCCAGGGCGCGTCTCGACGCCCTGCCCTTCGCCCGGTACTGCATCGGCTGCCAGAGCACCTCGGAGCGGCCCGCGGAGACCCCGGAGCCGGCTGAGTTCAAAGTCGTAGAGGAATAGTCTCCGGCGCCTTGCCCGCTTAAGGCCCTGCGGGCATAATGAAAACTTAACATCCCGCCCTTATACTTTGCGGGCATCCCGGCTGCGCCGGGACCTTCATGAGATACTGGGTATTCAAGGATTCCCGCCTCGTCGGACCTCTGTCCGCCGATGAGATGACTCAGGTCGGCGGCCTGCGGCCGGAGACCCTGGTCTGCGCCGGGGAGGTCCCTGGAGAGCGCGAGGGGGATTGGCGGTGCGCCGAGGAGGTCCCTGAGTTGGCCGGCTCCTGCCTGCGCGACCTGGCAAGCCCATTCGCGGACACGCCTGAGAGCGGCGCCTACGATTTCTACATGGAGCTCGCCGAATCCAGCGGCCGGGAGGACGCTTCCGAGCAGGGGCTGTCCTTCTACGAGTTCCTCGAGCAGTCTCCCATCGTGGGCGGGTCCTCGGAAATCCTGGGCGAGGTGACCCGCCAGCATGCGCTCGACCAAGCACAGTCCAAGGCGTCGAGCCTGGCCAAAGAGGTGGATGCTCTGGCCTCCAAGGTCCGCGAGCTCGAGGCTCAGAAAAGAGAGCTCATGGAGAGGCTGGACAGCAGAGCCATCTATAGGGAACGCCCCGCGCCCGTTCAAACCCCGGCTCCCATCCAGCCCCCGGCGCCGGTCCAGGCCGCAGCGCCCATCCTCGAGAGCCTGCCTGAGCTGCCGAAGGCCGCGGTCCCGGCCGCGGCCGCGCCTCTGCCTGCCGCCCCCGAGCTTCCGGAAGGACTGTCCCTGGCCGCCGAGGCCGGAGCGTCGGACGCGGCGTCCGACGCCGGCGTGCTGGACATGCCTGCTCCGATCGTCGAGCCCGCTCCTCCGGCTCCGGCGGCTCCCCCTCCGGCTCCAGCGGAGCTTCCGCCTGCGCCGGCCCCGGTCCAGGCCGTGCCGCAGGAGCCTGCCGCTGCTCCCGTCTTCTCAGCCGCTCCTCCTGAGACCAAGGGGCTCAAGTTCAAGCCGACCCGGACCTTCAAGAAGAAGGGGGCTGCTGAGAGTGCTGCTCCTGCTGAGCCTGTTCCGCAGCCTCTGGGGCCCGTATCCTCTGTGCAGGCTCCCACTCCTACGCCCACTCCCGCTCCCACGCTGCCGCAGACCGCCCCGCAGGCCGAGGCCTCCATGCCAGCGCTGCCCGATGTCGGCGCCGCCTCCCCGTCGCCGGCCGAGGCTGTCTCATATCCCGAGAAGCCCTTCAGCTTCCCGGTGGCGGCCTCCGGGCCGCCGCCCGTTGCGGAGACGATCGCGGCTCCGGCTCAAGCGCCGATGGCGCCGGAGATCCCTCCGCTGGCTCCGGCTCCGACGAGCCCCGAGCAGGCGCCTACGGTGTTCAGTTTCCCCGCTGCTTCGAGCGCGCCTCCCGCGCCTTCTCCCTTCAGCTTCCCGCAGGCGGTGCCGGGTCCCGAAGCTCCCCCTGTCCCGGCTCCCGAGTCTGCGGCGCCCAATCCCGCTCCCTTCAGTTTCCCTCCGGTCCCTGCTTCTACGGATACTCCTGCGTCTGCGCCCGGCTCCCAGGCGGCCGAGCCTGCACCGATGCCGTTCGGCTTCCCGTCCGGACCTGAGGCAGGCTCAAGCCCTGCTCCCAGCCAGGAGTCAGCCATCCCGCTCCAGCCTCCGCAGCCGGAGATGCCGGCCCAGGAAGGGGCCGGGTCCCAAATCCAGCCGCCCTTGACCCTGGTGCGCGACGCCAGGCCCGGCGCAGGCGCTCCTTTCGGTCCCACCACCCCGATCCCGGACCTGAGCAGCTTCGGCAAGCCGCCGACGGAGAGCCCCCAGGCCGCAGGGGCGTCCCCTGCTCCGACAGGGCCCGGCATGAACCCGATGCCGTGGGCAGGCGCTGCCGTGCCCCCTCCCGCGACCCTGGCCTATTCTCCGACCACCTCGTCCTTGCCCATCGCGCCGGGGCCGCGTCCCACCCCGACGCCCATGCCGACCCCGCTCGAGCCGGACGCGATGACCGGAGGCCGCGAGCTCCTGTCTCGGTTGGCCAAGCCCGCGGACACGCCCATGACCGCTCCCAAGCCCAAGCCCAAGAGGCCGGTCTGGATCTGGGCGGTGGCCTGCGCCGCGGTCCTGGCCGTGGTGGTCGGCATCTGGGTGATGTTCTTCAACAGCCCCAAGGACCTCAAGGTGATGTTCAAGGCCGGCAAGGGGGACGTGCCGGTCGAGCCGGAGGCCGAGGAGGGCCAGGAGGCTCCGGAGGCGGGTCCCGCTGCCGAGGCGAGCGCTCCGGCGCCGGCCGTGGGCGGGACCGCTCCCGCGGGCCAGGCTCAGGCCGCTGCGGCGGCGGCTCCGGCCGGGCCCGAGCCCATGCCTGACCCGGGCAAGGAAGCCATCGAGTTCGCCAAGGCCTATCCTCTCGAGGGCGGCCGCGGGACCATCCTGCAGTGGATGCAGTACTCCTTCCCGTCGAGCACCGGGGACGGGAGCAAGGAGGAGTGGACCGCGGGCGCCATGGACGCGGACACCTATTTCGTGCAGTACAAGTTCACTCCCGGACCGGGCAGCGCCGCCCTGCGCGAGGCCGTGCAGTACCTCTTCGAGGCCAACCTCGCGGCCAAGACCGTGGTGGGGAAGAACCCCCCTGCCAAGGAGCTCCTGGCAGGCAAGGCCCAGCAGCCCAGCCGCAAGCCCGCTGCCAGCCAGCCCAGGAAGACGGCTCCGCCCCGGAAGAAGCCCCGGGCCGCGGCCCGGCCGGCAGCGGTCCAGCCCCCGCCTCCCGATCCTCTGCCGAGCGAGGAGGACCTGATGCCCCCGTCGGACGAGGAGGCCATGCCCGCCTCCGACATGGTAGAATAGCCGGATGCCGCCCTGCCGGAACGCTGACAAGCCGCCCATTGACAACTTCCGACAGGGACGCTATCTTATAACCAGGCCCGGCGGACGCGGGCCCGGCCATCGTTTTAAGGGAATCTAAAACATGATATCCATGTCGGAGCTCTTCTTGCTGATGCACGAGAGGGGGGCTTCGGACCTCCATCTGGCCGTGGCCGCGCCCCCGACCCTGCGCATCGACGGGGAGCTCGTGCCCACCCCCTTCGACAAGCTGACCCCCGAGGTCTCCCAGGCCCTGGTCTACTCCCTGCTGACGGACGCCCAGCGCCAGCGCTTCGAGGCCACCAACGAGCTCGACCTGGCGTTCGGCCTGAAGGGTATCGGCCGCCTGAGGATGAACATCTACCGCCAGAAGGGCGCGGTGGGCGCCGCCATCCGCGCCATCCCCAACACCTTCAAGACCTTCGAGGAGCTTGGCATCCCCAGCGTGGTCTACGACCTCGTGAAGGTCCCCAAGGGGCTCATCCTGGTCACGGGTCCGACCGGCTCGGGCAAGTCCACGACCCTGGCCAGCATGATCGACCACATCAACGAGACCCGGAACGGCCACATCGTGACGGTCGAGGACCCCATCGAGTACGTGCATGCGCACAAGAAGTGCCTCATCAACCAGCGCGAGGTGGGCTCGGACACCGAGTCCTTCGCCGCGGCCCTCAAGTTCGTCCTGCGCCAGGACCCCGACGTCATCCTCATCGGCGAGCTGCGCGACCTCGAGACCATCGGCGCGGCCCTGACCATCGCGGAGACCGGCCACCTGGTGCTGGCGACCCTGCACACCAACGACTGCGCCCAGACCATCAACCGCATCATCGACGTCTTCCCCCAGCACCAGATCGAGCAGGTCCGCGTCCAGCTCTCCTTCGTGCTCCAGGCCGTCATGGCCCAGCAGCTCCTGGTCCACGCCTCGGGCCAGGGACGGGTCATGGCCGCGGAGATCCTCATCGCCACGCCGGCCCTGCGCAACGTCATCCGCGAGCAGAAGGTCGAGCAGATCCCCCTGGCCATCCAGACCGGCGGCAAGCTCGGGATGCAGACCATGAACCAGTCCCTTTCGGACCTCTACCGGCAGAAGCGGATCACCTACCAGGAGGCGATGCAGCACTCGCTCGATCCGGAAGACCTCAAGCGCCTGCTCCAGCGGTCGCTCGCAGGGGCGGGAAACTGAGTTCGGAGGCCATGACCCATGCCGACCTTCACGTATAAAGCCAAGGGGAGCGACGGGAACGTCACCGAGGGCAAGGTCGAAGCCCCGGCCCAGCGGGAGGCGGAAGCGCGCCTGCGCTCCCAGCACCTGACCGTCATCGAGATCCGCGAGGGCGGGGGTTTCGACATCATGGCCATCCTCAAGCCCAAGCCCCCGGTCGGGACCAAGGACCTCGTGCTCTTCTCCCGGCAGCTCTCGACTTTGGTCAGCGCAGGCGTGCCCATCGTGCAGGGCCTAGGCATCCTGGAGGCCCAGTGCGAGAACCCGACCTTCAAGGATATCCTGGCCAACGTCAAGGCCGACATCGAGGGCGGACTCTCCATCTCCGACACCCTCAAGAAGTACCCGCAGGCCTTCCCCGAGCTCTACACCTCCATGGTCAAGGCGGGCGAGCTCGGAGGCATCCTCGACACCATCCTCGAGCGCCTCACCTCCTACCTCGAGAACGCCGAGGCCCTCAAGGCCAAGGTCAAGTCCGCCATGATGTATCCCGCCATCGTCTTGAGCATCTGCGCGGCCCTGACCGTCTTCCTCATGATCTTCGTCATCCCGACCTTCGAGAAGATCTTCGCGAGCTTCGGCGCCGAGCTGCCGTTCCTGACCCAGCTCCTCATCGACACGGCCAACGCGATGAAGAGCCCCCTCGGGCTCGTGATCATCCTCGGCACCCCTCCGGCCGGCTGGTACGGGTTCAAGGCCTTCTACGCCCGGCCCTTCGGCCAGCGATGGTGCGACGCGAAGGCGCTCCAGCTGCCGGTCTTCGGCATCATCCTCAAGAAGGTGGCGGTCGCCAAGTTCACCCGGACCCTCGGCACCCTGATCAAGTCGGGCGTGCCCATCATGCAGGCCCTCGAGACCGTGGCCGCGACCGCGGGCAACGTCGTCATCGCCGAGGCCGTGCTCCAGACGCGCGAGTCCATCCGCGAGGGCGGGCGCATCGCCGACCCCCTCAAGAAGTCCGGCATCTTCCCCAACATGGTGACCTCCATGATCTCGGTCGGCGAGGAGACCGGAGCCCTCGACATCATGCTCTCCAAGATCGCCGAGTTCTACGACCAGGAGGTCGACGCGGCCGTGAAGGGCCTCACCTCGATGATCGAGCCCCTGGTCATGTGCGTCATGGGCGTGGTCATCGGCACCATCGTCATCGGCATGTTCATGCCCATGTTCGGCATGGGCGAGCTGGCCAGCAAGGCCGGCTGAGCGCAACAACTGGTGTCAGACATCGGCTTGTTGCGTTCCGCTCGCGGAACGCAACAAGCCGATGTCTGACACCATCATGTTGCTTTCTTGAGCACCATGATGTAGATGGCGCCGGGGCCGGGGATGGTGCGGTCCAGGACCCAGCCAGTCCCCTGCAGGATCCCCTTCAGCTCGTCCTCCGACACGAAGAGGTAGTCGAACCAGGGGTCGGCCAGCTTGCGGTAGCGCACGCGCAGCCGCACCTGGCCGGGGGCCCTGCCCCGCCTGCGGTTGTCCGCCTGGTAGGCGAGATGGTCCGCTACCGTGGTCTTGAAGGGGTCCATGGTCTGGGCGATGATGCGGCCGGCCGCCGAGGTGACCCGGTGCAGCCGGCGCAGGTGGATGCGGGCCCTGGCAGGAGACTGCAGGACGCCGAAGTTGTTGCCCATCATGATGACCGTCTCGAAGCTCGCGGCCGGCAGGCGCCGGATCTCCGAGAGGTCCATGAGGCGGGCGTCCTTGAGGCCGCGGAGACGGCAGACCTGGACCGCGCCCGGGGAGTGGTCCAGGCCCGTGACCTTGAGCCCTCGTTCCTGGAGGTAGAGGCTGTGCCGGCCGGCGCCCGCGCCCACGTCGAGCACCCGGCCCCGGGCCAGGCGCAGGGCCTGGCGTTCTGCCGGGGTCCAGCGCCGGTGGTCGGCGAAGTAGACGCGCTTGCCCCACTCCGGCTCGACGTAGCCGTCGTCGCGCTCGATGACGCTGCCCACGTCCTCGCGGCGATGGGCCTCGATGAGCCACTGGCCGAACGCGTCTCCCCGATGGATGCTCACGGTGCCTGGCATTGTATTAATTGTATTTTCGCGAGAGCGAAAATACAATTAATACAATGCCAGGCACCGTCATGGGAGCAGGCTCTTGCGCCGGAGCAGGGTGTGGTAGGCGAGGCCGAACCGGTGGGCCTCGTCGCGCAGGGCCTGGAGCAGGCGCAGTCCGGGCCTGGCGCGGTCGAGGAGGAGCGGGCCCGGCCGCCCCTCGAGGAAGACTTCCTCGAGCCTCTTGGCTAGGGCGGCGACCGGCGGCTTGAGCCCGAGCTCCCGGAGCGCCTCCGCCGCGCTCGAGAGCTGTCCCCGGCCGCCGTCGACCAGGACCAGGTCCGGCAGGGCCTCGCCCGAGTCCCTGAGCCTCCGGTAGCGGCGGCCGACGGCCTCGCCCATGGACTTGCAGTCGTCGATGCCCGCGGTCCCGCGGATGCGGAAGCGGCGGTAATGGTCCCGGTTGGGCGCGCCGCCGGTGAAGCAGACCATGGACGCCACGGTCTGGCGGCCCTGGAAGTGGGAGACGTCGAAGCCCTCGATGTGGTGGGGCGGCTTGGCCAGGCCCAGCGCCTCCTGGAGGTCCGTGACGGCCCGCGACGAGGAGACGGGCTCCGTGATGTCCTCCATGGTCAGTGCGCGGTAGCGCACCCGCTCTCCCATCTCGAAGAGGGCCGAGATGCTGTCCCTCAGGGCGGCCGCGTCCTCGAAGCGCATCCTCCTGGAGGCGTCTCTCATCTCGCGCTCGAAGCGAGCCTTGAGCTTGCGGTACTCGCCGCGGAAGAAGAGGACCGCGTTCTCCGCGATCCTCCTGTACTCCTGCATCGAGATCTTCCCGGAGCACGGACCCGGGCATTCCCCGGTGTGGTAGTAGAGGCAGGATCGGATCTTCCTCTGGTCCAGGGGCTTGGACGCGGAGAACTCCCACCGGCAGGGCCGCAGGCGGAAGATCCTCGAGCGCCAGAGGGTCCTCAGCAGGCTCTTGACCACGGCCACCTTCGGGTAGGGCCCGAAATACGCGCCGCCGTCGTCGAGCCTGCGGCGGGTGAGGATGATGCGGGGGAAGTCCTCGTTGAGGGTGATCTTCACCCAAGGGTAGGACTTGTTGTCCTTCCACATGGAATTGAAGAAGGGCTGGTGGCGGCCGATGAGGCGGCGCTCGACCAGGAGGGCCTCCCGTTCCGAGGCGCAGGCGATGTAGTCGATGCGTCGGATGAGGGGCACCATGACGCTGGCCTTGTCCTGGCGGGAGGGATTGAAGTACTGGGCCACCCTCCGGGCGAGATCCTTGGCCTTGCCGATGTAGATGATGGACGAGGCCGCGTCCCTCATGAGGTAGACGCCGCAGGCGTGCGGGAGGTGGCTGCGCAGGGGCTGCATGGTGCCTGGCATTGTATTAATTGTATTTTCGCGAGAGCGAAAATACAATTAATACAATGCCAGGCACCCTCATTGACGGCCCGTCGTTAAAGTGGTTTAATACCCTCCCATGGCTCAGCAGAAGAAGTCCCAGCGACACCGCAGCGGCCTCAAGGCTCACCGGCAGTCGGTCAAGCACAATCTGCGCAACCGCGCGATCAAGAAGGCGATCCGGCTGGCCGCCAAGGCCGGCGTGGACGCCGCCCAATCCAAGGACCCGAAGCACACGGAATCCCTCTCGAAGGCTTATTCCCTCATCGATAAGGCCGCCAAGACGGGTGCCATCCATTGGAAGTCCGCGGCTCGCAAGAAGGCCCGCTTGGCCCATCGCATGGCCAAGGAACTGGTCGGCGCCGCTGCTCCCGCCCCGAAAGCCGCCGCGGCGAAGTAGCTTACTCCCGGCAGCCCTCTCCGCAGAGCTCCGAGGACGCCGGCCGGCCTTAGGCCGGACGGCTCCGGCAGCCCTCTTCGCGGAGCTCCGAGGACGCCGGCCGGCCTCAGGCCGGACGGCTCCGGCAGAGCTCCACGACGAGACGTTCCGTCTCCTGACGGGCGTCCAGCCATGTCTTTGACTTGAGGTCCGCCTCCGCGCGCAGGCAGAGGCCCAGGTCGCGCTTGAGGCGCGCCTCGGAGAGGGGGGCCAGCCATTGCAGGAAGCCCTCATAGAGCTTCTTCCTGGCCACGGCCACCTCCTCGAGCACCGCGTCCTCGTCGGCTCCGCGCCGGAGCATCCTCTTGGCCCGGAGCTGCTTGGAGACCGCGTTGCGCATCTGCGCCAGCAACTGGAAGACGTGGTCCTCCGCCCGCCCCGAGGAGAAGACCGCCTTGAGGTGGGAGAGGCAGCGCTTGAGGTCGCGCTGGCCGATGTGGCGGGAGAGCAGGTAGGGGTCCGCTCCCCGCGAGTAGCCCAGGCAGGCCAGGAGGTCCGAGCGGGTGATGGACTTCTCCGCGCCCACGAACAGGGCCGCCTTCTCGAGCTCCTGGCGGAGGATGTGTCCGTCGAGGCCCGCCTCCTCTACCAGGAACTCCGCGGCGTCGGGGTCCAGGCTCTTGCCGAGCTTCCGGGCCTCCTCCACCAGCCTGCCCCTGGCCTCGTAGTCCCTCAGGGCGTAGAAGACGCAGACAGCGCCGTGCTGGAACGCCAGCGCCGCGATCTTGTCCTTGGCCCCTGGCTTGCGGTCGTCGGACGCGATGACCAGGGTCGTGGTCGCCAGGGGGTCCTTGAGGTACTCGACGAAGGGCTCCGGGTCGGCCTTCGCTATCTTGGGGTGGCCGACGATGACGAGCCTGCGGTCCGCGAACATGGGCTGGGTCAGGGCGTCGGACACCGCGGCGGACGCGGCGTCCGTCTCCTTGGTGAACTCGCCCAGGTTGAAGGCGTCCGCCTTGAAGCGGAGCTTGAGCTCGGCCACGGCGTCCTTGACCTCGTCGGGCTGGCCCATGAGGTAGTAGACCTTGCGGAACTTGCCCGCAGCCCACTCCTTGAGGAGGTCCCGGGAGGACAGGGGCCGTTGGTCCATCAGTAGGGGTTGGGGTTGACGGGCGGGAGGTCCTTGCCCGGGGTGACGATGGGGGCCGTCGAGGGTCCCTCGGAGGAGACGCGCCGCTCGGAGCTCCCCGTGACCGAGCCGAAACCCTCCACGACCCTCGTCACCACGTCGCGGGCGAGGCTGTCCCAGATGTCCTCGCGGGCCTGCTCCTCGCTCTTGCCGCCCGGCAGGGTGGCGCCCGGATAGAGGGTGATACCCTCGAGGTTCTTCTCCTCCCAGAGGGCCGAGCCCGCGGCGCGGTCGACGAACTGGAGGTCGATGACGATCCTGAGCTTGTAGGCCGTGGGGATGAGGTTGGCGTCGTGCTGGACCGGGGTGAGGATGTAGCGGCCGATGGTGATCCAGACGATGCCGTCCGCGTCGGACTCCGGCACGATGGGGTAGCGGCCGTCGCGCAGGAACTCGTCGCGCACACGCAGGGTGAACTTGTCCTCGAGCCCGAACTGCTGGGTCTTGTTGAGGGCGTGGCGGACCGCGATCTTCTTGATGTTGCTCGGCAGTATCTGCGACGCCGGCCGGTAGGCCACGTCCGAGCCGCACCCGGGCAGGCCCGCGGCGAGGATGAGGGGGAATAGTCTGCGCATGGGGAGCCTCACTTGACCACGATGTTGACGAGCTTGTTCGGGACCACGATGGTCTTGAAGACCTTCTTGTCCCCTGCCGCGGCCTTGACCTTGTCGAGCGCCAGGGCGGCTTCTACGACCTTGTCCTGCTCCAGGTCCGAGGCCAGGGTCATGGTGGCCCGGACCTTGCCGTTGACCTGCACGGCGTACTCCACGCTCGACTCCTTGAGCAGGGCCGGGTCGTAGGCCGGCCAGGGAGCGGCGGAGAGGCACTCCTGGTGCCCCATGGCCTCCCAGAGTTCCTCGGTCAGGTGCGGGGCGATGGGGTTGAGCAGGGAGAGCAGGGTCTCGAGGTCCACGCGGGCCGGAGGCGCCTGCTTCTGGATCTCGTTGGAGTAGATCATCAGGGCCGAGACGGCCGTGTTGAAGGCGAAGGTGGCGATGTCGTCGGTCACCTTCTTGACGGTCTTGTGCCGCAGGGTCACGGCCCCGTCGCCGTCCGCGGGCTTCTCCGTCTCCTTGACGAGGTTCCAGACCTTGCGCAGGAAGCGCGCCACGCCCTCGATGGAGCGCATGTCCCAGGGCTTGGACTGCTCGAGCGGGCCCATGAACATCTCGTAGAGCCTGAAGCCGTCGGCGCCGTAGGACTTGAGCACCGTGTCGGGGTTGATGACGTTCTTCTTGGACTTCGACATCTTCTCGACCTGGCTCTCGAGCTTCTCCCCGCCGTCCTTGGCGTAGGCCGCGCCGTCCTCCGAGAAGCGGATGGCGTCGTAGGGGTGGTAGACCCCCATGGAGTCGCGGTGGGAGTAGGAGAGGATCATGCCCTGGTGCCGGAGCTTCTTGAAGGGCTCGGGGCTCGGCACGAGCCCGATGTCGAAGAGGACCTTGTGCCAGAAGCGGGCGTAGAGGAGATGCAGGACCGCGTGCTCGGCCCCGCCCACATAGCAGTCCACGGGGAGCCATTCTGAGGCGAGGTCCTTGGCGCAGGCGGCCGAAGCGTTCTTGGGGTCCAGATAGCGGATGTAGTACCAGCACGAGCCCGCCCACTGGGGCATGGTGTTGGTCTCGCGCTTGCCCGGGCCGCCGCACTTGGGGCACTTCGTCTCGACCCAGGACTTGATGGCGGCCAGGGGGGACTCGCCCGTGCCCGTGGGCTTGTATTCCTTCACGTCCGGCAGGAGCACGGGGAGCTGGTCCTCGGGCACCGGGACCTGGCCGCACTTGGCGCAGTGCACGATGGGGATGGGCTCGCCCCAGTAGCGCTGGCGGGAGAATATCCAGTCCCTGAGCTTGTAGGACACGGCCTTCTTCCCCTTGCCCGCTTCCTTCAGGTGCTCGTTCATCTTCGCGATGGCCTGCTGGGTCGGCAGGCCGTCGAGGAAGTCCGAGTTGACTGCGACGCCGTCCTCGGGGAAGCACTCGTCTCCGAGCTCGCGGCCGTCTACGGGCTTGACCACGCGCGGGATGGGGAGGTCGAACTTCTTGGCGAAGGCCCAGTCGCGCTCGTCGTGGCCGGGCACGGCCATGACCGCGCCCGTGCCGTAGCCCAGGAGCACGTAGTCCGCGATCCAGACCGGGAGCTTCTTGCCCGTGACAGGGTGCAGGACGTAGGCGCCGGTGAAGACGCCGGTCTTGTCCTTCTGTAGCTCGGCCCGCTCGAGGTCCGACTTGGAGGCCGCAGCCTTGACGTAGGCCTCCACCGTCGCCTTCTGCTCCGGGGCCGTGATCTTGGCGACCAGCGGGTGCTCCGGGGCCAGCACCATCCAGGTGACGCCGAAGAGCGTGTCCGCCCTGGTCGTGAAGACCGTGATGGACCCTCCTTTCTCGAGCTCGAACTTGATCTCCGCGCCCTCCGAGCGCCCGATCCAGTGCCTCTGCATGGCCAAGGTCGAGGCCGGCCAGTCCAGGCCCTCGAGGTCAGCCTCCAGGCGGTCCGCGTAGGCCGTGATCTTGAGGACCCACTGCCGGAGGCGTTTCTGCGCCACCGGAGCGCCGCAGCGCTCGCAGCACCCGCCGAAGACCTCCTCGTTGGCCAGGCCCGTCTTGCAGGACGGGCACCAGTTGATGGGGCAGTCGCTCTCGTAGGCCAGGCCCTTCTTGAAGAGCTGGAGGAAGATCCACTGGGTCCAGCGGTAGTAGGCCGGGTCCGTGGTGTCCACCTCGCGGTCCCAGTCGTAGCTGAAGCCTAGGGACTTGATCTGGCGCCGGATGTTGACGACGTTGCGCTTGGTGACCTCCCTGGGGTGCGTGCCGGTCTGGATGGCGAAGTTCTCGGCAGGCAGGCCGAAGGCGTCCCAGCCCATGGGGTGCAGGACGTCCCAGCCCTGGCGCCGCAGGGTCCTGGAGAGGATGTCGGTCGCGGTGTAGCCCTCGGGGTGCCCGACGTGCAGGCCCTCGGCGGACGGGTAGGGGAACATGTCGAGGCAGTAGAATTTCTTGCCGGGCTTGGGGTGGACCGGGGCCTTGAAAACGCCTTCTTTCTCCCAGCGGGCCTGCCATTTGGCTTCGATCTCGTCGAAAGGGATGTATTCGATCATGGTCTGCGCTCTGAGCGCGATTATATCATTTCCTTATAGAGACGCCCCTCCGGGAGCGCGGATGACGGGCGCAGGGCCGTCCACGCTGCGCAGGAGACTTATGGGTCTTAAGGCCCAGGCGAGCCTAGGCCTTAAGGTTGCCTTGACAATGGAAACCTGCGGGGGCATACTTGGGGCGAGAGGAAATCCGATGAACACCCTGACCTCCGCGATCCTGAAGGCGGGCCTGCTCCTTGCCTGCGTGCCCTTCCGGGCCGCGGCCGGGGAGGGTGGGCTTGAGCCTCTCCAGCTCTCTTTCCGGACCCACCAGGTCGGCCAGCCCTATCTCGACGCTTTAGCCGGCTCCGTCCAGGGAGTCGTGTGCGGCGCTGATGCCTCCTCCTGCGAGGGCCTCAGCCGGACGCTGTCCCGAGGCAGGGACGTGCAGGAGGGCTGCGGCCTTCCCTGCGACTCGGCCTCCGAGGTCGCGGTCTACAGGGCCAAGATCAGCCTGGTCTGCGAGGACCTGGGCCTCGACCGCCAGGCATGCAGGGAGGCTGAGGCCAACTACATCCGGGACGGGGTCGCGCGCAAGAGAGTCGTGGCGGACGCGAAGCTTGATCCGGGCTTGAGGCAAGCCTTCTCGGACAAGGCTCAGCGGCTCGTCCGGGCCTTGGGCCGGAGCTTCGAGGTCTCCTCCGAGACCGGTTCCGGCTCCGTGGTCCCTGCCAGGCCTGCCGAGGCGGAGCGCGGTTCCCGGGCCCCGGTGCCTAGCGCGGCAGCGCCTCCTGGCGCGGTCAAGGCTCAGGCCGCCGCTCCTCCGGCTGTCCTTTCCGACGAGGAGGTGGACCGCCGGGTGTCGCGGGACCTCGGCGCCCAGTTCTCAGCGCTCATCGCCCAGAATCCCGTGGGCAAGGCCGTGGCGGACCAGGCAGGCAGAGCGCCGGACATCACCATCGAGCGGTTCGACGACGGGCCGCACGCCCAGTACGACTACGGGGCCAAGCGCGTGGAGCTCAACGTGGCCTTGGTGGCCGAGGTCATCGAGCGTTTCGGCAAGGTGACGGTGGCCGACCCCGAGGACAGCGGAGCGGTCAAGCGCCTCATGCTTGCGAAGCCGGAGCTCTTCGCCGTGGTGGCCCGCCAACTGGACTCGATCTACGTGCACGAGCTCACCCACGCGGTCCAGTTCGATCGCTCTGGCACCGGGCTCGTGGGACGCGCCCTGGCTTGGGCGCGGCAGAAGGTTCACGGCACGAAATACCCCGTGGAGTACGAGCTCGAGGCCTCGGGCAACGAGCTCGCCTACTTCCACGCCAAGGTCAAGGCCGACCCGTCGAGGCTCGGCCCGGACAAGTCCCGCGACGAGGACATCTCGGAGTACCAGGAGTACCTCCTGGACCTCCAGGCCTATCGCAGGGACAGGATGAAGCTCTACACGGAGGAGTGCCAGCCGGTCAAGGACATGCGTCTCTATGCTTGGGAGCGCAGGACCCTGGAGCGGAACCTGGCTGAGCAGGCCAAGGCCTGGCCCAAGCAGAGCTATGAAGGAAGCATGCTCCTGGCCAAGCGCAAGGCCTCCATGACCTTCCCTGCTCCCAGCCTGGACTTCCTCGGCCAAGCCTATGCCCGGGCCAGCACAGGAGGATTCCTCTCCTCGACGCGGCCTGAGATGAAGGCCCTGCTCTCCCAGATCACGGCCAGGTTCGAGAGCGCTCTGGACAAGGCTCCTGCCTATTCCCTGGCCGAGGGTCAGCGCAAGCTTCTTAAAAAGCTATCATCGGACCTGGGCGTGCCCCTCCCGCCCAAGATCGCGAAGCTTGTGGAGAAGGGGTAAGGAAGAGCGATGATGAAGAAGGTCTGGTGGGTCGTGCTCGCCGCTGCAGCGGCTTCGGGGTGCTTCATGAAGAAGTCGGAGTTCACCGCCTATTCCCTGGCCTCGGCAAAGTTCAGCGTCGAGTACCCCGCGGGTTGGACCGTCATCGAGAACGAGGCCGGCTTCAACCCCGGCGTCATGTTCCTGGCCCCTCCGCCCCAGGGCAAGCGCGCGGTCCGGCGTTCTTTGACCGTGGATTTCTATCCCAAGGGCAACACCCAGTACTCCTCGATCGAGGACTATGTCTCCAGCCACACCCGGCCGGGCCCTGACCGGAGCTCCGAGCCCTTGAAGCCCGCCGCCGTGGCCGGCATCGCGGGGCAAGAGCTCGTCTACCGCAAGCCCCTGCCCCAGTCCCCTGAGTTCGCGCCCAAGGGCACCCTCGTGACCAAGGTCAGGCTCTTTGCGGCCAACGACGGGTTCTTCGCCCTGGCTGACGCGGTGCCCGAGGGCTCGCCGGCGGATGAGGGCGGAGCGTTCGCCAAGCTCACGGCCTCCTTCAAGCTGGCGAAGTAGCCGGTCAGCGGCCGGCTTGGCTGATGCGGTCCGAGAGGATCCCGGCCGCGGTGCAGAAATAAGAGGAGCGGTTCCAGCTGTAGAACACGCGCCAATTGGCCAGGACCATGAAGGAGCGGCCTCCTGGTCCCGAAGGCCTGATGATCGAGGCTTCCAGCCTGTCATCCGGGAGCGAGCCGTCCAGGGCGGCCACGTTGTAGCCCTTCCACGCGAGCACGGTCTTGACCACCTTGAGGTCAGCCAGGGACTGGTCGAAGTTCTCGGGCAGGCGGACCTCCTGGCCCCAGGTATCGGCCATGCGCCACCCGGCCTTGGAAAGGTAGTTCGCGGCTGAGGCGAAGACGTCCATCCTGTTCTTCCAGATGTCGCGCTTGCCGTCGCCGTCTCCGTCGGCCGCGAGCCTGCGGTAGGAGGACGGCATGAATTGGCACTGGCCCATGGCTCCGGCCCACGAGCCCTTGAGATCCCTGGACTTCATGCCTTCCTCGGCCAGGATGCGCAGGGCCTCCATGAGTTCCTTGCGGAAGAAGGCGGGCCGCTTGCCCGCGTAGGCCAGGGTGGCCAGGGCGCGGACGATGACGAACTCGCCCATGTACTGCCCGTACTTGGTCTCGATGCCCCAGAGCGCGGTGATGACCTGGCCCGGGACCTTGTACCTGGCGGAGATGGCCTCGAGCTGGACGCGGTTCTCGACGAACATCTGCCTGCCGCGCTCCACGCGGCTGGCCACGACCTTGTCGATGTAAGCCTCGAAGGTGATGGTGTGCTCGGGCTGGGTGTTCTCCAGGTCGAGCACGCTCTGCTGGGTGGTGAGTCCGGTGAGAGCGTCCTGCAGGACCGCCGCCGGGATGCCCAGGGACGCGGCCTCGGAGCGCAGGGCGGCGAGCCACGCCTTGAAATCATCCCGGCTGAGGGCCGCGAACTCCTCGGGCCCGAGGTACTGGGCGGAGGGAAGCTCGGCTGCGACGCCCAAGCCCTCGACCTTGATGCCGCCGAGCTTCTTGGAGGTCACGGCTGAAAGGAAGGCGAGGTCCCGCTCGGAGAGCCGCGCGGAAGCGAAGAACCGGAGGTTGCGCGCCGAGAGCCTGGAAGCCTCGCTCAGGTTCCCGGCGGCAGCGAGCTCCTGGCGCAGGAGGTTGACCTCCCCGGCGGCCGAGTCAGCCGCAGCTTCCTCGGCAGTCTCCTCGGGCAGGGCCGTGACCCCATAGGGCCAAGCTCCATCCTGGCCGGCCGATGCCGGCGTGACGAGCGCCAAGCAGAGGGCGGGCAGGACAGCGAGCGCGTTTCGCCGCAAGTTCATATTTTCATCCCAAGGATACAATTCTCCGTGGATTCCGTCATGGGTCCTTTGGCCCTTGGCCGTGGCTCTTGAACCAGCGAGCCTCGGGCGGTAGAATGAGGCCATGCTGATCGAACTCACGGAAATCGAAGCCCGGGTGCTGGGCTCTCTCGTCGAGAAGGCCCTGACCACGCCGGAGCAATACCCGCTCTCGTATAACGCCCTGCTCAACGCCTGCAACCAGAAGACCAGCCGCGACCCGGTCATGCAGCTCGATGAGACCGTCCTGGGCAAGGGCTTGCACGGCCTCCTGCAGAAAGGCCTGGCTGAGCGCTGCCAGGAGCCTGGAAGCCGCGTGCCGAGGTTCGGGCACCGCATCCATGTCCTGCTCCAATCCGAGGACCCCAAGCAGATCGGGGCCATGACCATCCTGCTTCTGCGCGGGCCGCAGACCCCAGGGGAGATCAAGAACCGCTCGGAGCGGCTCTGCTCTTTTGCGAGCACGGTCGAGGTGGATGCCATGCTCCAGGAGTTCGCGGCGCGCTCAGACGGCGCGCTCGTGTCCAAGCTGCCCCGCCAGCCGGGCCAGAAGGAGGCGCGCTACAGGCATCTCTTCTGCCCGGCCTCGCCCGAGCATGCGGCTGCGCCTTCCCCGGCCGGACCGGCCGCTCTTGCCGGCCCTGCCAAGGCCGAGCCTTCCTCCGACCGCCTCGCCGCTCTGGAGAAGCGCGTCGAAGCCCTGGAAGCCGGCCTGGCCCAGCTCGCCAAGCGCCCTCCCGCATGAAAAGAAGACGCCGGCCGTTGAACGACCGGCCGGCGTCTTGACCCTGGCCGACTATCTAGGCCAGGGGCGCGGATCCGAAGACGCCCCGCATGAGGTTGTGGAAGCGGACCGTCCAGCGGGTGGGCGCCGGAGCGTTGTCCTTGAGGAGCTTCACCGCGAGGTCGTAGGCGGCCTGGATGTTGATGAAGCCGTCGCCGACTTCGTCGGGCCCGGCGACCTTCTCGGCCGTCTGCGTCATGGTGTAGCGCGCCAGGTCCATGGCGAACTGGGTCAGCTGCGCTGCGGGCAGCACGGGCAGGAGGTCCTTGGCCAGGACCAGGATGCCGCGGGTGAGGAGCATGAACCCGCCGAACACGCCGGGGTTGCTCATCGAGGTGCCGGACATGGCCGCGCCGGGGCCGCCGAGCTCCGCGTTGTGGGAGCCCTTGGGCACCGCGGCGATGAGGTCGACGCCCACGCCGGATTCGTCGGGCTTCTGCGGGTAGTCCTTGTACTGGTCGGGGTTGCCGGCGGTGGTGCGGCTGCCGGGCCCGCGGGAGGAGAAGGACGCCGTCCTCTTGTTCGCGTCGGAGGCCGCGATCGCCTTGATCCTCTTGACCGTGCCGATCTTGTTGCCGTTGATGACCAGGTCGTGGTCGGAAACCGCGATGGCCGGCCCGCCGATGGAGTTCTTGCCGTAGTAGCCTGAGTTGCCGGCGGAGATGCTGTGGTGCGTGCCGGCCTCGGAGGTCTTCACGAAGAGCTTCTCGATGGCGCCCTCCGGGTTGCCCGAGCCGTCTCCCCAGGAGTTCGTGGTCGCCAGGGCGCCGTCCTGCACCGCCATGTTGAGCTTGAAGAGGATGTCGCCTTCCGTGGCGCTCCCGTTCGGGAAGATGTTGTAGTTGCGGCCGTCGTGGTTCCAGCGGTCCACGCCGACCACGGTGCTGGCCGTGTGCGTGCCGTGCGACTCGCCGTCGTCGTCATTGGCCACGCTCTTGGTGAAGCGGCCCTTCATGTACGGGTGGTCGACGAAGGCCCAGCTGTCGAGCAGGGCCCAGGGCAGGACCGGGTTCTCGGCCGTGCCGAAGAGCGCGGACTTGACCGCGGAGACCATGCGTCCGAGGAAGGACTTCTTGCCGGGGGCCGCGGGAGCGCCGAGGACCTTGGTCAGCTCGGCCTGCAGGCCGTCCGCCTTGATGACCTTGACCATCTCCTTCAAGGTGACGCCCTTGGCGTCGGGCGCGGAGTCCATGGGCTTGGGGAGCTTGAAGACGCGGCCGACCTGGACCTTCAAGCCCAGGTTCTGGAGCTCGGAGACCAGCAGGCCCGCGTCGAGGGCGGAGACCTTCACGACCGCGGTGTTGATCTGCGCGACCGCGCCGACCGCCTTGGCGCCGTAGATCTTGAGCATGTCCGGGGACACGCCGAGGTTCATGAGCTGGGCGTTCATGGCGAGGTCCACGTCCAGGGGAGAGACGCTCTGGGCCTGGAGGCTGGCCGGATAGACGTCCTGGGTCATGCGCCGGCCCGAGCCGTCCGGAGCGGAGACGAGGAGCTCGATCTCGGCCGTCGGGTCCTGGGCCCCGGTGCCGATGACCGGGGTCTCGACGCCGATGCGGTTGTTGAAGTCCTTCTCAGCCGATTCCTTGGAGGCGCCGGAGTCCATGTCCTTGTACTCGGGGGCCGGGGCGGCCAGGGCTTGCAGGGACTGCGCGAAGGGCGTGGCCTCGCCCTCGGGCGTGACGAACGCAGCCTGGAACAGGGGCGAGACCGCGGCCGGGGCAGCCACGGGCAGCGCGGCGGCGGCAGGGCCGATCTCGACCGGGGCCGCGACCACGACGGACGGCAGGCCCACCACGCTGGCGGCCGGGGCGGCCAGGGAGGGGGAGTTGAGGGACTGCGTGTTCTGCAGGCCCAGGTTCATGGCAGGCAGGACCGGGGTCGTGCCGACCGGAGCCTGGACCTTGACGGCCGCCGCGATGGTCTGGGCGGACGCCGAAGCCGCGCTGGGGCCCATGGAGAGGGCCAACAGCGAGGCCGCTAACGTCAAAGAAAGAACGCGTTTCATTTAGGGGACCTCTTTGATGACGGATTTTACAGGCACCCATCATACCGCGTCCGGGGGGTGGGGACGAAGAGTCCAAGGACCGTGGCGGGGGGTGAAAAGGTGCCCAAGCCCTTTTGGGCCCTATGATGGGCCAGGGCCTATTCGAAGGTCCTGCTTCTTGGGAAAGGCCTACTTGCCGGCTTTGGCCTTGCTCGCCGCCAGGTTCGCTGAGACGAAGTCCCAGTTGACCAGGCTGTCGAGGAAGGCCGAGATGTGCTTGGCCCGGGCGTTCCGGTGGTCGATGTAGTAGGCGTGCTCCCAGACGTCGAGGGTCATGAGCGCGGTCTGGTCGTGCTTCATGGGCAGGTCCGCGTTCGAGGTCTGGGTGATCTTGAGCTTGCCGTTCTCCAGCACGAGCCAGGTCCAGCCGGACCCGAATAGCGTCGTGGCCGCGTTGGTGAACTCTTCCTTGAACTTCGCGAAAGTGCCGAAATCCCGCTTGATGGCCTCGGCCAGCTCTCCGGTGGGCTCGGCGCCGCCCTTGGGCTTCATGCAGTTCCAATAGAAGGTGTGGTTCCAGACCTGGGCCGCGTTGTTGAAGAGCCCGCCGCTGGCGCTCATGATGATCTCTTCGAGGGTCTTGCCCGCCTCAGGCTTGCCTTCGGTCAGCTTGTTGAGGTTGTTGACGTAGG
Source organism: Elusimicrobiota bacterium (assembly GCA_016218545.1). Lineage (GTDB taxonomy): Bacteria > Elusimicrobiota > Elusimicrobia > UBA1565 > UBA9628 > JACQWX01. The sequence goes on along the minus strand of JACRDQ010000046.1, from coordinate 35,068 downwards.
TCTGATGGTGCTTGCCGTAGTGGTAGTCGATGGTCTCGGGGCTGATGTGCGGGGCAAGGCTGTTCTTGTCGTAGGGCAGGGCCGGCAGGGTGAAGGGCATGGCGTTCTCCTTGGGTCGGTCCGGGGCGGCGAGGGAGTTCCCGGCGGAGGCCAACAGCGCCGGGATCAGGAGCGCCCCCCAGAGATTCAGCATGTCCCGAGCATAACTTAAAGGGAGAGGGCCTGCAATGGAGGCCGTGTGACGATCCTGTCGCATCTCGCGCCCCGCCAAAACAGGTATCATGCCCCCGTGGACTTCCTGACCGTCATGGCCATCGCGCTCGGCCTTTCCATGGACGCCTTCGCCGTGTCCATCACCAGCGGCCTCGCCATCAAGGAGCTCAAGATCGGCCACGCCCTGCGCATCGCCTTCGTGTTCGGGCTCTTTCAGGCCGTGATGCCCGTGCTGGGCTGGCTGGCCGGCCTGAGCATGAAGAGCTTCATCTCGGGCGTGGACCACTGGATCGCGTTCGGGCTCCTCCTGTTCGTGGGCGGCAAGATGATCTGGGAGGCGCTCCGGTGCTCGGGGGAGGAGCCGTGCAGCCCCTTGGACGCCGGGGTCCTCCTGATGCTCGCCGTGGCCACCAGCATCGACGCTTTGGCCGTGGGCATCACCTTCTCGTTCCTCGACGTCTCCATCGCCATGCCCGTGGCGATCATCGGCCTGGTCACCTTCGTCATGTGCTTTGCCGGCACCCTCATCGGCAAGAAGGTCGGCCACCTCTCCGAGCGCAAGATCGAGGTCGCAGGAGGCCTCATCCTCATCGCTATCGGCGTGAAGATCCTTGTCGAGCACCTGGGCCGGCAGTGAGACTAGGGCGAGAAGAACTTCAGCAGAGCGGCCAGGACCTCGGCGGGCTTCTCTTCCTGCGGCGCGTGCCCGCACTCGGGGATGAGCGCGAACCTGCCCCTGGGCAGGGACTTGGCGAAGCGCTGGGCGCTGGCCGCTCCCACCATGCTGTCGCGGTCTCCCACCAGGACCAGGGTCGTGACCTTCAGGTCCCGGTAGGCCGCGACCCTGGCCTCGATGTCCACGGGGACGGCGTTGCGCATGAACTCGGCGACCGCGTGTTTGCCCGCCCTCGTCCGCAGGGCCAGGCTGTACTCGTACACCAGGTCCGGCGTCACCTTCTTCTGGTCAACGAACGCCGTCTTGGCGATGGCCCGGACCGCTGAAGGGCCCAGGAAGAGCTCGAAAAGGTTGCCCAGCACCGGCCACCTGAGCGGCCAGAGGAGCTGCGGCCTGTTCTCGAGATAGACCGGCGTGCCCAGGAGCGCCAAGCGCGCCACCCTTTCCGGATGGGCCGAGGCGAACGCCAAGGCGGCCATTCCTCCCATGGAGTTGCCCGCCAGGTAGGCCTTCTCGATGCCCATGGCGTCCATGAAGGAGCCCAGCCAGGTCTTCATCCCGTCCACCGAATAGTCGAAGTCCATGGGCTGCTGGGACCTGCCGAATCCCGGCCAATCCAGGGCATGCACCCGGAACTTCTCTCCCAGGCTCGGCAGGAGACAGCGCCACGAATAGGACGACGCGCCCAGCCCGTGGAGGAGGAGCAGGGGCTCTCCCTCGCCGATGGAGAGGACGTGGACCTGCACTCCTCCTGCGGTGATCCGGTTGCTGCGGGCGTGAAGGCTCATGGGTTCGATTCTCTATGCATATTGTACAACGCTGTCAACGCGGGCGCTCGGACTAATCGGGCCGGAGGGAGAAGTCCCGCGTCAGCCCCGCATGCTCTGGATCGCCACGCGGCTTCTCGGTCGCGCTGGTCGCACGCCGCCATGCCGTCGGCGTTCAGGAAGTGGAGGTCCTGCTCTCGTCTTCTTGACTGCATTTTCTCCAATAGTATCCCGGGTCGACTTCTCCTGCTGCTTCAAAGTATTCCTGTCCGTTCGTGGGAATCCCGTTGATGTCCTGGCAGTCTGATTTGGTCACAGGACGCCAGCCAGGATCTCTTCGGAAATGCTTGTGCTCCTTTTTAGCGAGAGGGAATGATCTTAGGGTCTCCTGCTGGTACTCGACCAGGCACTCCTTGTTGGCGCCGCCTTGCATCGTCGGGAATCGCAACTGCACGTCATCATCTTCCCACCCGCAGACAGGGCAGATGCCATAAGAGCCTGGAGGCGCATCGAATACCTCGAACCCGCATGCGGGGCAAGGATACACGGCCGTCGATCCTTCGTCGTTCATGGACGGCCTAACGTCTGGGTGAGTCGCCCCCCCGGTCCCGTAGCGTGGCTTCCAAGGCGGCCAGCTCGAGTCAACGTCAGATCACGCTTTCCAATTGCATCTCTGCGCCCGTGGGCTCTGGCCGAGGTCAGGCGCTGCAAGACGTCTCTCCTTTTGAACATGCCGCCGGGAATGCCGTGCCGCCGACGAACTCTGGCCATGCCCTCTGGTCCACATGCTGATATTCGCGCCAATGCGTGATCAGGCCGTTCTCCAGGCGAATCAGCGCCACGCCGTGATACCGTTGGCTGCCCTCATAAGTGTATTCCACGGCCGCGACTTGGCGGACCTCATCGAATATCACGGTATGAAAGGCCGTGCTCTGTTCGCGCCCCTCGTCGGCCTCGAAAAAAGCGCGCAGACTTGTCCGATCAGCGAACGAATACCGAAGCGGATCGGCATAGTGCACGTTGTCGGCAAAGGCCTTCACCGCGTCCCCATAGTCCCGTTTTGCCCAACCTGTCGCCAGTCGATCGAGAACGTCTCGGAATTCCAGTTCTGTCACTGTCGACCTTTCATGCGCCTGCCTTCAACTTCAGCGTCAGTTTCAGAAGTTTGACGAGCGGGATCGCGATCCAGGGCGCGGTATAACAGGCAGGTTTCGTGCGGATACATGACTCCAAATGATCGACTGCCTTTTCGACGCTCATCATGAACGGTTTGGCGTCGCTTTTTGCCATTTTGGTGTCGACGAAGCCGAACCGCACGTTGGTAACGAATACGCCCCGAGGCTTCAAGGCCAACGCCAGGCCTCCGAGATAATTTGAAAAACCCGCCTTTGAGGCGGAATATGACGGCGCCTCGGCCGAGAGCAACTCGTCGGCCATGCTGGAAACGCCGATGAAATGACCATGGCCTCTTTTGACCATCCCGGGGATCACCGCCGCCGCCGTTCTGACCATCCCGGTCAGGTTCACGTCGATGATCCTCGCCTCATCGCCCATCTGCAAGGGATCCAGCAGTTCGCCGATACCCGCACAGTAGATGCACAGGTCCAATGGCCCTTGCCGCACCAGCTCATCCATCAGGTCCGGATACGCTGCGTCACTGACGTCTGCGACCCGATGAAGATAGGCCGTGTTTGCGATCGGCGATTCGCTTTTTGAAACGCCGATAATATCCCACCCGGCCGCGAGCAGTCTCTTCGTCGTCGCCAAACCGATGCCGTCAGAATTGCCAACGAGCATCGCCTTGGTCTTCAATGATAGCCTCCTTAATGCTGGCTGCGCTCCTGCATGCCGCTGTCGTCGACCGCAACGGCTTGAGCTTGGCCAGGACCTTGTCCTGAAGTTTGGTCATGAGAGCCTTCTGGGACCTGGTGGCGTCGTCGTAATTCAGGAGATGGAGACTGCCGTGGCTGACCAGGGTCAAAGTCTCCTTCAATGCGGAGTGGCCGAGGTCTTTGGCCTGGGAGCGGATCTTCGAAGTCGAGATGAAGATGTCGCCGAAGGGCTGGTCGGCGGCCGGCGCTCCCGGGGCAGGGGCGTCGTAGCTGAACGAGAGGACGTCGGTGTCGCGGTCGCGCTTGAGGAACCTCTTGTTGAGGGAGCGCATCCTGGGGCCTGCGAGGAACACGATATTGATCTCGCCCTTGGGCTTGGAGCCCTTCTTGGCGGGCTTGCTCCTGAGGCTCAGGCGGCAGGCCTCCTCGATGAGCTTGGGCTTCCTGGCCTCCTTAGGGAGGAGGTCGGTCCCGGAGACCCGGATGGTGCAGGCGTTTTTCATTTGGCTTTTTCCCAGCGCTCGTAAGCGGTGATGATCTTGCGGACGAGGGGATGGCGCACCACGTCCTCCTCGGTCAGCTTGCAGAAGGCGACTCCCTCGACGTCCTTCAAGACGTCGATGATGCGGATGAGGCCTGAGGTGATGGGCTCGGCAAGGTCGGTCTGGGTGATGTCGCCGGTCACGACCACGCGGGAGCCTGCGCCCATGCGGGTGAGGAACATCTTCATCTGCTCAGGGGTGGTGTTCTGTGCCTCGTCGAGGAGGATGAAGGCGTCCTCGAAGGTCCTGCCGCGCATGTAGGCAAGGGGCACGATCTCGATGATCTCGTCCGAGCGCCAGGAGCGGAAGCGCTGGGGACCGAGCATGGAGTAGAAGGCGTCGTAGAGGGGCTTAAGATACGGGTCGACCTTCTCGAGCAGGTCTCCGGGCAGGAATCCGAGCTTTTCGCCGGCCTCCACCACGGGCCTGGAGAGGATGATGCGGTTGACCTTGCCGAGGTGGAGGGCACGCAAGGCGCAGGCCACGGCGAGGAAGGTCTTGCCGGTGCCGGCAGGGCCGATGCCGAACACGAGGTCCTTGTCGGTCACGGCCTGCACGTAGGATTCCTGATTCTTGGAGCGGGGCCTGATGACCTTGCCGAACGCGGTGCGGATGATGGCGTCGTCAGGCAGGCCGGTGATGCCGGAGTCGCCGGATGGCGTGGTCCTGGGCAGGCTCTTGCGCACGCTGTGGGGCTTGTGGGAGGGGGTGGCCGGAGGCTGGCGAAGGTCGTGGATGCGCTGGCGCAGGCCCTTCATGGCGCGGTCCACGTGCGAGGAGGAGCCGCGGATGGTCAGGATGAGCTCGTTGGTGCGGGTGTCCTGCCTGAGAGCGAGCTCGACTCCGTACTCGGCCTCCATCTGGCGCAGGAGCACGTCCTGCTCGCCGAGCAGGCCCAGGGCCTCCTCGGTGCTCTCGATGATCATCCTCTTGGTCGCCATGACGCCTCCACGGGTGCTTCGGAGAAGTTGAGCTTCCTGGCCAGGGCCTCGGCCGCGTCGGACTCGAAGGTCGCGACGTCGGAGCTCCGGCGCAGCTGCGCCTTCCAGTTCCAGCAGAACGAGTTGAGCTCCCAGAGGCCGAGGTGGACGCCCGCGGTCTCGCAGGTCTCGATCCAGCGCACGAAGCGCGAGACGGAGGCCTGGTCAGCCTTGACCTCCACGCTGGAGACGATCTCGCTCAAGTGCTCGCGCACGAGGTCGAGGTCAGGGAGCTGGTCTACGGCCAGGCCGAGGGCCTTGGCCTTGGGGATGAGGTCGAGGACGAGGTCGGCTCCGCCGGGCTGGTCGAGCCGGCGCACGGCGGAGCGCCAGGCTTCGAGGTAGCGGCGCAGGTCGGACTTGGGCGGGGCGGACATGGAGATCCTCAGCAGCGAGACGCGCTCGCCCGGGAGCACAGCGTCCATGCCCCACCTGGACTCGCCCATGGTCTTGGCGAGATAGGTCTGAAGGTCGGCGTCTCCGAGCTCGAGGAACTTCTCCTTGAGGTCGTCGGGCGGAGGCATGGGCGAGACCCAGCAGGAGAAATCGAGGCGGTCCTGCTGATGGACCACGGTCCAGAACCTGTCGGCTTCGAGGATCGCCTTGTCCGTGATGTCGGTCCTGGACGCGCTCAAGCTCCGGTCCTGGCCTGCCAGGAGGGGCTTGTCCCAACGCCTGAGCTCTCCTCCGCTGAAGGAGAAGCGTCTGGGCATGCGGGGAGCGGTATCCGGGTCGAGGTGGCGCAGGATGGCGGCGTGGGCCGCGGCCCGGTGGCTGTCGGTGCGCACTGGAGTCACGAGCTTCTCGAAGACTCCTGCTCCGGTCGCGAACCTGCCTTCGTTCGAGGGAGCCCTTAGGAGGAGGTCCTTGAACCCGCGCTCCAACTCAGGGGCCGAGGCTCCGGCCAGCTCGATGGCGCGGCCGGCGAAGCGCAGGTTCTGCACGGCCTCGATGCCGGAGATGTCGTCGAAGAACCAGCCGCAGCTGGTCAGCATGAGCAGGCGCCAGCGCTGCATCTCGCAGAGCCGCAGGCAGGTCAAGGCTTCCTTCGGGGTCAGGTTGCGCTTGGCGTGCTTGAAAAGGAAAGCGTCCGCGGCGGACGGGGAGTCGTCGAGGAGCCGGGACACGTAGTGGTCCCTGGCGAGCCAGGGGTCGCGGAACAGGACTGCGGCTTCCTTTTCGTAGACCTCGTCGAGCTTGGCCTTGAGCCAGCCCAGGGCTTCGAGCAGGGGCTTGCGCCATCTCTGCTGGGTGGGCTTGTCCGGCTCGATCTTGCACCCGCAGTCGTCGCTCCAGCGGCCCAGGCCGTGGGCGCAGCTCCAGGCGGTGTCCTGTGCCAGCTCGACCTCCTGGGGCGGGGGGTAGAGGTCGAGGAACTGGGCGTAGTTGACGACTTTGGCTCCCTCGGACTCGAGCCACTGGAAGGCCTGGCTCAGGGCCTCGTGCCCGCGCTTGCGGTGGTGGCCGAAGTACTCGCCGTCCGTGGCCGTGTGCACGAGTTGGACCGAGGCGTCGGGCATGAAGCAGGCGCGGAACTTGCGGGCCAGGCGCTCGCCGTCAGCCAGGCCCTGGCGGCGGGCGACCTCGAGGTGGAGCTCGTTGTAGAAGAAGAACAGGGCGATGGACTTGCCGGGCTGGGCCTTGGAGTTCCAGCGGTAGGGCCTGGAGGTGTTCAGGGGGGGCTCTCCGGGCACGGTCCACTGCTCGGCCCCCAGGGCGCGCACCTTGGCGGCCTGATGGGGGGCCAGGATGGTGAAGCGGATGCCCTCCTCGATGAGGACCTCGAGGGTCTCGTCATCCACCCCGGTCTCGGGGAGCCACATTCCCTCGGGCTTGCGGTTGAAGCGGAACTCGAAGTCCGCGATGCCCCAGCGCACCATGGTCCTCTTGTCGCGCCTGGTCTGCAGGGGGAGGATGGCGTGGATGAAGGGCTGGGCGATGGCGTTGCCGTGGCCGCGGGCTTCGAGACTCGAGCGGTCCGCTTCGAGGATGAGGCTGTAGAGCGCGGGGTGCTTGCGCTCCAGCCAGGAAGAGAGGGTGGCGCCGAAGTTGAAGCTCAGGGCCTCGTAGTTGTTCCTGAGCTCGCGGATGCGTCCGAAGCCGTCGAGGGAGGGGGCCGCGGCGTTGGGGCCGTAGCACTCGTTGAGGATGCGCTCGTTCCAGTCGCGGTAGGGGCTGGCGGACTCCTCGGGCTCGCCCTCCTCCAGCCAGGGGTTCTCCCTGGGCGGCTGGTAGAAATGGCCGTGGACGCAGACGAACTTGGTCGGCTGGCCGGAGGGCGGCTTCAAAGGGAGCCGGGCCTCCGGTCAGGCCGCTTCCCGTTCGGCTTGGAGGCGGCACGCCCTCGCCAGAGACGCCGGGCTCGGTCAGTCCGCATAGGGGTCCTCTTCCTCGGGAGCCTGGGGCTCCTCCACCGGAGGAGGCGCGGGTTCCGCGGGCTTGGAGCGCTTGACCGCGGAGCGCTTGGCAGGCTTGGGAGCCGGGGCCGGAGCGGGGGGGAGAGGCTCGGGGTCGAGGCCGTCGAGGGCGTCGTCGAGCCTCTTGGCGGCCTCAGGCCCGGGCTTGTAGCGGCTGGCGGGAGGGGCCTTGGCAGGCTCGAGCACCAGCACCGCGGTCCCTTCGACCGCGCCGCTCGTGACCTCGGTCAGGTCGCCGTTGGTGGCTCCGACCGTGACCTGCACGGGCAGGTAGGTGCGGCCCTCGTGCGAGAGGATGGCGGTCGTGGGCACGGCCAGGACCTTGCGCTTGGTGGCGATGGAGACCCAGCCTTCCCAGCGGGCGCCGGGCAGGAGGTTGCGCTCGGAGGAGAGCTCGAGGCCGAAGGTGCCGGGCTTGGGCTTGCCTGATGAGGGATCCACGTAGTTGACGATCTTGCCCTCCATCTTGTTCGCCGGGTCGTCCACGGCCCAGAACTCGAGCCTCTGGCCGTAGCGGACGAGGCTCGCGGACGCCGGGTCGACCTGGCCGGCCAGGCGCAGGACATGGGCGGCCTCGAAGAGCAGGGCGTTGGGCTTGACGCGCTGGCGGGGCTTCACGTAGGCCTTGAGCACGAAGCAGGACTTCGGGCAGAGGATGCGCGTGGGCTTGTAGACCTTCTGCCAGCGCTCCTGCACGATCTCCTCGGGGATGGTGCCGCGCGAGTCGATGAGCGCGGCCAGCTCCCTGGTGGACATCAGGCCGATGGGCGAGCGCTCCTCGGCCCAGGCGCCGCTGGACACGAGGATGGCCTCGATGCGGCCCTCGATGGTGGACTTGAGGCGGAAGACCTCCTCCGGCACCACGGTGCCCCAGGCGCGCACCTTGGAGTCGAGGTTGGTCTGGCGCAGGGTCGCCACCTCCTGGCCCGAGGCCGGAGGCGGCGCCAGGAGCAGGAGGACGGCGAGGAGCGCGTTCATGCGGCTCTCACCAGCTCGGACTTGGCCGCGTCGAGCTCGGGGTTGGACCCGGTCCAGCCCTTCTTGAGGTAGGCGTCCCAGGTCCAGGGCATCCTCTGGCTGAAGAACCTGGCCAGGGCCTCGGTGTAGCGCTGGATCTCCCACTGCGCGTGGCTGTCGGCGCGCAGGCCGATGAAGTGCAGGAGGTTGCGGGCGTTGATGGTCCAGTAGAACTGGGTGTAGCAGCCCACGGGCATGACGAAGCGGGCCATCTCCCGCGCGGCCCCGAGCTCGATGAGCTTGCGGTAGGCCGTAAAGGAGCGGTGGTAGGCCTCCTCGAGGATCTGGCCGCACTTGCGGTCGTCCACGGCCTGGGAGTGGCTGGAGGACTGCTTGTTGCGGGCGTCCTGGACGCGCCAGCGCTCCGGCACGTAGAACTCGTCGCGCACCTCGGCGTAGCGGGCCGAGATCTCGTTGAAGGACGAGGAGCGGTGCCGGATCCACTGGCGCATGACGAAGATGGGGCAGGACACGTGGAACTTGAAGACGGAGTGCTCGAAGGGCGTCAGGTGCTGGTGGGTGAGGAGGTACTCGATGAGCTTGCGGTCCTTCTCCTCGCCCTTGGAGCCGGTGCCGGTGCACACGCGCGCGGCCGAGACCACGGCCTCGTCGCCTCCCATGAACTCGACGAGACGGACGAATCCCTTGTCCAGGACCTTGACGGTGGTTGACGGTTTCATGGAGCCTCGCTGTCGCTCTTGGGTTGTGCGGCGCCGGCCTTCGCGGCCTTGGCGGGGGGGGCCAGCAGGGGACGGGTGAGACGGTCCAGCCTGGGGGCGCTCGGAGGGGCCTCTTCCTTGGTGTAGGCGCGCATGTCGGGGAGCTTCACGCCCTTGGTCAGGGCCTCCTCGACCCAGCGGATGATCTTGGGGTTGGGGAGGGCGGCCTTGCCGTCGAAGCGCACGAAGAGCCCCTCGAAGAGCTTGCGCAGGCGGCGCTCCGAGCCCCGGGTGAGGGAGACCGGGATCACGATGACGCGGCCCTTGCCTTCGGCCAGGCCGCGGACCGTGCTCCGCAAGGCCTGCTCGGCCTTGTCGCGGTCCACCTGGGATGCGTCCTCGGTCAGGAAGACGGTCTGGACCTGCCTGAAGCCCGTGGCCCGGCGGACCTTCTCCGCCAGGGACTGGATGGTGCCCGACCACTGGGAATTGGCCAGGTCCACGGCGAGCGAGGGCACCGCGAGCACGAGGGACTCGCGGGAGGGGTCCTTGCTGAGGTCCAGGGCGCGCTCGGTCAGGAGCTCCGCGAACACGGAGTGGTCGTCAAGGGCGGCCGTGAGCACCACCGGGACCCTGGCCTTGATGCGCCGGACCACGGAGTAGCCGGAGTGGGCGTGGGAGCCGAGGAACGCGGCCGCCGGATGCTCGCGCACGCCGAAGATGTAGCGGTTCTCGTCCATCTCGGCCGAGTGGGAGGAGAGGAGCATGGGCACGGCCACGATCTTCTTGACCCTGCGGGCCTGGAGCTTGTCTACCGCGGCCTGGATGGCCTTGGCGTCGGAGGCCGGGGCCTGCTCGACGAGGAACCTTCCCTCGAGGGCCTTGCGCACGTCCGTCACCACCGAGGCCCAATCCTGCCCGGAACCGGACAGGACCAGGAGGGCGCCCGCGTCGAGCTGGGTTCTGGAGCCGAGGCGCTCTGGCCCGGAGGCGGCGGCCGACGCCGGCCGGGGGAGGACGGACAGGAGGACCGCCAGGGCCGCGAGACGGATGGTCAAGGACTTTTCTTCTTCTTGGTCCTGCTCTTGGCGCGCTTGAGCGCTTCCTCGACCCGTCCCGCGAGCTCCTGGAAGGTGACGGGCTTGGTCACGAAGTCGTCTCCCCCGGAAATGATGGAGCTGAGCTTGTTCTGGCTGCCCTCGCGGGCGGTGAGGAAGAGGATCGGGACCCTGGCTCCCTTCTTCTCGAGAGCCCGGATCCTCTGTGTGGCGTCGAGGCCGTCGAGGCGGGGCATGAGGAGGTCCATCAGGATGAGGTCGGGCTTCTCCTTCTTGAAGGCGGAGACCGCCTCCTCGCCGTCGGCTGCCACGGCCGTGCGATAGTGCAGGCGCGAGAGCTGGGTGGCGAGGATCTCCCTGATGAAGGGGTCGTCATCCACGACGAGGATCTTCTTGTGGAGCATGGGCTCTCAGGGTTCGTAGCCGTAGACGGCGGACTTGCCGGTCGTGGCCACGACGGTCACGACGAGCTCGCCTCCGGGCGTCATGACCTGGGCCGGGGAGAAGCCCTCGACGTCCGCCTTCCACGCGGTCTCGAAGGCCATGCCGTTCCAAAGCTTGCGATGGATCTCGGCCCTGGAGTAGAGCCCGAAGGTGTGCGCCAGGCCTCCGAACTTCGCGATGTTGCGCACCGCGTAGAGGCTGGGCGTTCCCTGGTCGTCGTAGCGGACGAACACCGGCGGCCGGCACTGGAGGATGCGCTCGGCCCAGGTGATGCGGTTGGGGGTCTGGGAGAAGGCCTCGGAGGACTTCCACGAGCCCTTCTTGAGATCCAGGCGCAGGCGGTCCGTGCTCATGTGGTAGAGGGGGGCCGGTCCCTGCTCGTCGGCGAACTCGACGGAGGTGAAGTCGTATATCCAGTCCACCCGCTTGAAGCGCACGGCAGCCTTGCCCGCGGCGTACTTGCCGTCGCGGTACTCCAGGGACATGATGCTCGAGAAGGGGAAGGTCTTGTTGTCGAGGAGCTGCTGGACGGCGAGGAACTTCTCGCCCTTGGCCCCCTGGTAGGAGCGGACGATGTAGGGAAGACCCGCGACCTCCACCCAGTGTCCGCCGGCCTGCAGCTCGAGCACCGTGGTCTCCATCCTGGGGAAGCCCGCGTTGAAAATCGTGACGAAGAGCTCGGCCTTGCCGTTGCCGTTGAGGTCCGCGGCCTCCAGGGACATGATCTGCGGGGTGATGCCCGGCATCCTGAAGTCGCTCTTGCTTTTGGTCGAGGCGGGCGGATAGGGATAGAGGTGGACTTCGCGGTCGTCGGCCAGGACCAGGTCCTGGACCCCGTCGCCGTCGAAGTCCGCGACCGCCATGGCCGCGGCCTTGTAGTCGAAGGCGGAGCTGCGCCACTTGGATTTGCGGCTCCGGGCCTTCAGGGGCGCCTCCTCCTCGTCATCGGCGGCTTCTTCCCGGGCGGCGGGGGCGACGGCGGGAGAAGGGGGCACCGGCACCACCGGAGCTGCTGCCGCGGCCGCCGGCTGGACCGGCTCGATGGACACGGTCTTGACGCGCACGCGGGCAGCGGAAGGGATGGGGGCCGGGGCCTTCTGGGTGAGGTTCGCGACGGAGTACTTGTCATGGACCTCGGCGATGACGCCCTCGGCCAGGGTCGTTTCGAGGCGGCCGAGCAGGGCCTTGGTCACGGGGTGACGGAGCTCGTCTCCCTCCTTATAGACCGTGATCGCGTCCCCGGCCTTGATGCCGGAGGTGCGGCCGAAGTCGACGAAGACCCGGCCCTCCTCGGAACGGACCACGTAGCCCGGGGTGAGGGTGTTCTCGGCGTAGGACCAGCATGAAAGGGCGAGGAGGAGAGCGAGGACTTGCATGGGGTGAGAGTATCATTTTTGATAGAATTCGCCAATGTCATCCGTCGGCGAGAAGGGCTCTTCTCCCGCCCGGCCGGCCACCGGGACCGCAGAGGACCTGGCCGGGATCATCATCGCCGCGGACAAGGCCCGCATCGCGCGCGATGGACTCCCGGTCCCGGCCAAGCGCGACGCCCACCGCGCTCTTCTTGAGGCCCCTCTCAACCTCGCGGGCCGGGCCCTGGCCCTGGCGTTCGGCGCCGCCCCGGCCTCTTGGATCGCCCGGATTCACGAGGCAGGCCTCAAGGTCCTGACCGGCGGCGTCCAGCTCCCTTTCGACCGCTCCGGCCGCCTGGCCGAGGCTGAGGCGCTCCTGCGCGGGACCGAGGCGCGGGCGGGCAAGGAGGCGGCGCTTTTCGCGCTCATCTCCCATGGCCCCGTGCATGGGGAGCTCGCGTACATGAACCTCGAGCTCGTCCGGCACGCGCAGTGGGTCCTGCGCAGCCTGCGTCCCACCTCCAGGCCGAGGCTCGTCGTGGCCGTGGACCCTTTCGCCCTCGATACCCTTTCCCTGGTCGAGGAATCCCTCTATGCCGGGTTCATGGGACACCACCACCTGGGCATCGACCGGTCCGCGCGCAGCCGCGGGGCTCTGAGCTCCCGGTTCCTGGCTGTCACGGCTTGGGACCGCATGCCCTTGCGTCTGCTCAAGGGGCTCGCAGCCGGCGGCGCGTTCGCCATGGCCCTGGCCGGCGGCATCCCCGCGACCGCGCGCGGCCGCTACACGGCCCGGGAGTGGCTGGCCAGGCAGCGCAGGCGGAGCCCCGGGGCCGGCGATCCGGCGGGAGTCCTCGCCCGTTTACGGGGCGAGGCTTCCTATCGCGCTTTCGAGAAGACGCATCCGGGGTGGGTCCACCCGAGGAGCGCGTGGCGTTCCATGGAAGCGTGGCTCCTGGCTGCCCTGGAGGAGCCCTCCCTTTCCGGCGGGACCGGGCGGTCGAGCACGGAGACCGGCGCCTTGTCCGGGCCTGCCCGGGACGCAGCGCTGCGGTGCCTGTCGGTCCTCGGCATCGAGGCCGGGGCCGCGTCCTCCGCCATGGCCGAGCTCGAGGCCGAGTTCCTCCGCGAGACCCCGTACCGCGCCCGCTTTTTCAGGGTCGCGGCGTCCCGGGTCCTGGCCCGGGGCCGGCCCATCGTGTTCGTCCCGGTCGCGCACGCGGCCGGGGGGGAAGCGGCGGTCAGGGTCGGGAGGGCCTGGGCCTGGGAGGGGTTCTCCGGAGGCAGGATCGCGGCCTCCCGGGCCGAGGGGCCTGCCTGGGAAGGGACGCCGGAGGAGTTCGCAGCGACTTTCGGCGGCGAGAACTTCGGCTAGCCTATCTCGGGAAGAGCTTGATGATGCGCTGGGAGGTCTCGGACTTGGGGTCCATGCCGATGAGTCCGAGCCCTTCCCTGACCGAGGACTCGGTCGGGAAGCGGCCCTGCAGGAGCTGGGGCAGGATCGGGCCCCTGCGCGCCGGCATGGTGAACCCGAGCCCGACCAGGACCGCTCCGGCGAAGAGGGCCTCGAGCACGAGAGGGGCCTTGGTGGACGCGAACTCCACGAGCTGCAGGCCAACGGTGAGCACGGCCGCGGCCACGAGGATGCCGAGCACGACCAGCATGTGGTAGAGCTGGTGTCCCGGCAGGGGGTAGCCGACCCTGAAGAAGAGGTAGATGAGGGCCGCGGTGGCCGCGATCCTGAAGAAGCGCAAGAACATGGCTGGTCGGGTGCTCCGGATATCGTAGCAAACGCGATGGAGCCGTGGTGTGATGACGCGGGGGCGGGCAGAAAGCTAGAATAGGGCCGGAGGCGCGTCCCATGAGAGAGTTCATCGTGAAGTGGCTGGTGCCGTTCCTGTGGCCGGGCTTCGGCTATCTGGGCGGCCGGTTCCTCGAGCGGGTGGCGTTGGCCAGGCTCAAGGCCCTCACGGCCAAGACCGGCTGGGAGGGGGACGACATCATCGTCGACTCCCTCGCCGGGGTCGCGACCGTGCTCGTGACCGTGGTCGGGGCCTATGCCGCGGTGGTCGACCTGCCGCTCAAGCCCGGGCTCGAGGCCATGCTCATCCGGGGCCTGCAGGTCGTGGCCATCGTCGCGGTCACGGTGTACATCTCGAGGCTGGCCGGAGGCTTCGGCCGGCTCTACTCCAGCCGGCTCGAGCACGGCCTCCAGCACACCTCCATCCTGACCAACGTGGTGCGGCTGGTCGTCTTCATCCTCGGCGGCCTCATCATCCTGCAGAACCTGGGGATCCCCATCACTCCCATCCTGACGGCCCTGGGGGTCGGCGGTCTGGCCGTGGCCCTGGCCTTGCAGGATACGCTCTCCAACCTCTTCTCGGGCTTCCACATCACGGTCTCCGGCACGGTCCGGCAGGGGGACTACATCAGGCTCGACTCGGGAGACGAGGGCCACGTGGTGGACGTCAGTTGGCGTTTCACCTCCATCAAGACCCTGGCCAACAACATGGTCATCGTGCCCAACGCCAAGCTCGCGGGCGCCATCGTGACCAACTACAACCAGCCGGACGCGGGCATGGCCGTGATCGTGCCGCTCCGGGTCGCCTACGGCAGCGACCTCGAGAAGGTCGAGCGCGTGGTCACGGAGACCGCCTCCGAGGTCATGAGGGGCGTGGCCGGAGGCGTGCCTTCCTTCGTTCCCCTGGTCCGGTTCCACGCCTTGGGCGAGAACGGCGTGGACCTCAACGTCATCCTCCAGGCCGCGGCGTTCACGGACCAGTATCTCCTCAGGCACGAGTTCGTGCGCCGGCTCCACGGCCGCTTCGGAAGGGAAGGCATCGAGTCCCCCTATCCGACCCGCACGGTCCGCCTCATCGGACAGGGGAAAGCTCCTTGAACCCCGCCCTGGCCGGGGCTATAATAGGGTCATGACCACGACGCGCTCGGCCTGGCTCCTCGCATCCATCCTCGTTTGGTGCGGGGCTTCCCGCGCCGCGGCCCAGCCCGAGGAGGAGGCAGGCGCTTCCCCGGTCCCGGCCGGGGAGACCGCCGTCGTGGGTGGAGCCCAGCCCGAGGCGGAGCCTGAAGCGGAGCCTGAGGCCGCGCCCAAGCCCAAGGCCAAGAAGAAAGCCAAGACCAAGAAGGAGACCGCGGAGGAGCGCTACCGCAGGTCGAAGTATTTCGCCATCATGCCCGATGACACGGAGAGCTACAAGTTCAGCTCCGAGGGCAGGGCCTCCGGCGCCCCGGTCCAGAAGAAGAGCAAGAAGGGCAAGAAGGGAGCCGCTGCCAAGCCGAAGAAGAAGACCTGCACGAGGACCGCTGGGATCACCTGCGCGCCCGAGGACGAGTGCGGTTGCTGTCAGCGCCGGCTCGACTGCGAGGAGCTCCCGGCCTGCGTCTGGCACGCGGACGCCGGCGGAGCAGACGCCGCGGTCCGCGGGATGTGCGCGGGCAATCCCGAGGGCGCGGTCCCGGATTGAACTTTTACAGCCTGCGCTGGGTCTTCCTGGCCTGCGGCCTGGTCTTCGCCTTCCGGTTCCTCGTGTTCTCGCGCACCCCGGCCGCTCTTGCCCCTGCCGCGTCGTGCTTCCTGGCCTGGGCGGTCCTCTCCCGGCTCAAGGCCCGGTCCGCTGACGGCCCCCGGCGCTGAGCCTGAAGATCAGCAGGCCCTGGTCGTCGTAGACGACCGGGTAGCGGACGTAGAACCATCTCGCGTAAATCCCCTCGGGGTCTGAGAAGAGAGGGCTCTTGGCCGTGGCATAGAACGCGGCTCCCAGCCGGACCTTCTCCTCGACCTGACCCAGCTTCTCAGGGCCGGCCTCGGCCAGGTCCCATGACCAGCCCTTCCTCTTGAGGAAGTACAGGAACACGGAGGAGGCGCGCTCGTTGCAGAGGAAGAGGTCGGACGGCTCGCTTACGGAGTCCGCGGCCCCGGCCGCGTGGACCAGCTGGGGATGGGTGAGTTTGTACCAGTGCGGGATCCTGAGGGAGGCGTGGATCGGGACCGAGAGGGCCAGGAGGGCGGCTCCGGCCAAGGCACGCCGGGAGCCCGAGGCCGCGGCCTTCTCCTTGAGCAGGTGGAGTCCCAAGCCCATGAAGGCGGCGTTGACCGGCGCGAACGGCAGGGAGGTGTACTCGTGGCGGAAGGTGTAGTCTCCGCCTGCGACCAGGTGGACGGCCACGGCCAGGAACCAGACCGCCGGGACCCAGGAGCCCCTGCGCCAGACGAGCTCCCTGGCGCCGATGAAGCCCAGGACCACGCCCCCGTAAGTCGCGGCCAGCTCCGGGAACCGCGAGAGGAACTGGAACTGGACGAAGAAGGGCAGACGCTCGTAGTGGAGGAGGCCGAGGACCTCCGAGGCGTTCGTGGGCACCACGAAGGCGCCGGAACTGGCGTGCTGGTACCAGGCGTAGACCCCGCCCAGGATGAAGACCGGGGCCAGGAGGGTGGCCGGGTCGCGGAAGGCCTTCCCGCGCAGGACCTGCCAGCTCATGGCGGCCATGGGGATGAGGATGTGGATGTAGGGGAGCTTGTGCCCGACCGCGAGGAAGGCCAAGCCCGAGGCCGCGGCCCAGTGGCCCCACGGCCGGCCCGGCTCGAGCGCCTTGCGCCAGTGGTAGAGCGCGCCTACGGAGCCGAAGAGGGCCGCGGCCTCGGGCTGGATGGTCCGGCCGAAGTAGACCTCGAGCGGAATGAAGGAGAACAGGACCGCGGCGTAGAAGGACGCCTCGGTCTCCATCCAGCTTTCGAGGAGCTTGAAGAGGTAGACCGCGGTCAAGGCGGAGAGGAGCGCGGAGAGCAGGCGCGCCCAGAGATGGCCGAGGCCTCCGAGGCCCCAGAGCTTGCCCGCGGCCCACATGTAAAGCGGGAGCTCCGTGGCGGAGCAGCCGTCGTAGGCCCCTTCCCAGTCGATGCGCGGGCACAGGACCTCCCCGCGCTCGGCGAAGTTGCGGCTGATCGCCGCGGTGTTGCACTGGCGGTGGTAGTGGTAGTCGAGCGGGGGGGAGGAGAGGCCCTTGAGGTGCGCCAGGCACGAGGCGGCGAGGATGAGTCCGAGGAGGAGGGCGCGGCTGCGCAAGAGCGGTGAGGCCTGCGCCGGAGCGCTCATGCCCCTCGCTTGACCGCGTAGACCTCGATGGTGCCGCCCCGGCGCAGGGCCGCCTCGACCGCGGTCATGACCAGGCTCAGGGCCGTGACGAGGGGCAGGAGCAGGGCGGTGAGGGCGGCCTGGATGGGGTGGTGGCGGATCCGCATGGTGCGGGCGCTGCGGTTCTTGAGCAGAGAGTAGAGGAAGTTGTCGTCGAAGCCCAGGGCGTTGTAGAAGCTCTGGATCCAGCCGTAGGGGTTCTGCTCGAGGCAGAAGTGGTCCTCCCGGACCACGTGGAAGCCCGACCGCTCGAGCATCGCGGCGAGGGACTTCGCGCCGAAGTGATAGTAGTGCCTGGGCACGTCGAGGTGGAACCAGCGGCGGCCGAAGAGCCGCGCCTGGAGGCTCTCGACGTTGGGGACCGCCACGGCCAGGAGCCCTCCGTGCTTGAGGAGTTCGCGGGCACGGGTGACGGCCTCGGCCGGGCGGGGCATGTGCTCGAGGCTGTGCCAGAGGATGACGGCGTCGTAGATGCCCACGCGGTGCGGGGAGGAGAGGAAGTCGCAGGTCTCGACGTCGAGCTTGAGGGTGTTGCGGGCGTGCCAGGCCGCGGTGTCGGAGAGCTCGATGCCGTGCGGCTGGAAGCCCATGTCGCGCAGACAGGACAGGATGAAGCCGCGCCCGCAGCCCACGTCGAGCACGGGCCCGGGCTTGGCCCGCGCCGCGATGGCGCGGGCCCGGCGCATCCGGAAGAGCCGGGTCAGGCGCTCGAAGAGCGCGTTGAAGCGCACGTTCTCCTTGCCGTAATAGGTGTCGGGATACCAGCGGCCCAACTGCTCGGGCAGGACCGGCGGGATGGTCCTGCCCATGCCGCAGAGGCGGCAGGTCAGCACCTCGAAGCCGGGCTCGACCGCGTTGAAGGCCTTGGCCGCCACGTCCGAGCCGCAGCCCGGGCACCTGGGCGAGCGGAGGACCCTGGCCGGCTCCGGCGGCGCGGGCTTGTGCCCGCGCCCGGCGTGCCCGTGGTCGCGCCGCGGGCGGTGGTCGTGCTGGTTCCGGGGAGGTGTTCTGGACACGGAGTACGGATTATACCATGGACGACGGCGGCCGCGCAGTCGAGCCTGTGAGCTGGCCGCAGGCCGCTTCGATGCCGCGGCCCTTGGTCTCCCGCACGACCGCATGCCGGCCGGCTTGGCGGAGCCTGCCCTGGAAGAGCTCGACTGCGGCGCGGGCCGGGGGCTCGAAGCCCTCCGCGCCCTTGACGCCGTTGTACGGGATGAGGTTCACGGCGGCGCGGAACGGGGCGAGGTACTCGGCGAGCTCGTCGGCGTGCTCGGGCCGGTCGTTGATCCCGGCCAGGAGCACGTACTCGGCCATGAAGACCCCGCGGCGCAGGGGATGGCGCAGGAGGGCTTCCTTCAGCTCCGCCATGGGGTGCTTGCGGTTGACCGGCATGAGCCTGGAGCGGATGGCGTCGTTGGGCGCGTTGAGGGAGACCGCCAGGGTGACCCGCCTCCAGTTGAGCTCCGCCAGGCGGTCGAGCCCGGGCACGAGGCCGCAGGTGGAGACCGTCATGCGGTTCATGGCGACCGCCAGGCCCGCGGGCAGGTCGATGAGCAGGCGCACGGACGCGGCCCAGCGGTCGAAGTTGTCGAGGGGCTCGCCCATGCCCATGAAGGTGATGTTGGTCGGCTTGGCGCCCAGACTGCGCGCGGCCGAGACTTGCGCCAGGATCTCCTCTGGCTCGAGGTTCCGGCCCAAGCCCATCCTTGCCGTGGCGCAGAAGGCGCAGCCCATCCTGCACCCGACCTGGGTGGACACGCACAAAGAGGCGCGCTGCCTGCCGGGCGCGCGCTCGCGCATGGGCACCACCACGGACTCGACCTCCGCGCCGTCGGCCAGGCGCAGGCCGAACTTGACGATGCCGCCTTCCCGCAGGACGCGGGTGACGCCGGGGGGGAGGGTCGTCCCTGTCACGCGGGTATTATCGCAAATCATGGCAGGTCCGGGCCTCCTCGCGCCCCTTCGGGGACAGACCCTCGGCGTCTTGAAGCGCCTGGGTCCAAAGTCCGTCCCTGCCGCGGTTTTCGGCCCAGCCCGGATTGGGCCGCAGGACCATGCCGCTCCGCAGGCGCTCCGGCTAACCTATCCGGTGAAGATGACTGCTCTGACCGCTGCTTTGGCGGCGCTGCTATCGTCGGGCCTCGGAGCCTGGGCGAACCAGGGACCCGAGTCATTGTCCGCGTCCGCGGGCTCTGCGTTCCTCTCGGCAGCCGACGGGGCGGCTTTCGCGCCCCTGCGCTTCGCTCCTCGGCCTGCCCCCGTCCGTCCTGCCTGGCTGAAGGTCGAGGGAGAGGGCGCGGAGTTCGCGGCAGGCGAAGCCCGCTTCCTGGAATCCTTCGCCATGGTGGCGCGGACCAGCTCCGGAGAAGCGCTCTCCAGGCCGCTCGTGTCCGGCCGCGGGAAGGTGGTAGTGCGGCAGCAGGGCATGTGGGTCACGGACCGGGATGCCGAGTTCACGGCCGGGCTCGACTTCCTCCTCCGGCGGGAGCCTGCCGTCCTCGCGCCCATCCTGGCCCACGAGCTCGAGCACCTCGTCCAGCTGGATCTGGGACTCTCCGGCGCGCAAGCGCGTCCGGCCAGGGAACTGGCGGCTTTCTTCGTTCAGTGCAGGCCCTGGGTCGAGCTCGGAGCTCCGGTGGAGGAGCTGGATTGGCCGCGCAACGGGAGCAACTCCCGCGACATGTGGGCCTGGCTCGACCACCCGTTCACCGCCGCGACCGCCCTGGCTTACCGAGGCGGGCTCAGGCTGGACCTCGCGGCTCCGAAGGCTGCCGCCTACTGGAGGAAGACCCTCGCGGATGAGAAGGCCTGGCGCAAAGCCTGGGTGGACCGCTTCCCCAAGGCCAGGGATTCCCAGGAGGCCGCGCTCTTCGTGCTCGAACAGGCAGCCGGGTTCTCCGCAGTTTCGCTCGCGGGTCCGGTCTCAGCCGGACTGCCGGACCTCATCGAGGCGGCCGCCGCCCTGGCTCCTGGAGAGAGCCTGGTCGTGCCCTTCGAGCCCTCCGCCAAGGACCGCGCGCTTCTGGAGGCCGCTCCCATCAGCGCGAAGCTCTCGCGCCGCGGCAGTTTCTGGATCCTGGCCGTGGACGGGCAGCACTAGACTCTTCATAAGAAGAGTTTGTGGATAACTCATGCTTCAAGGCGCGAGGCCCTGTCCCTCGGGGACAGGGCCTCGCGCCTTGAAGCCCAAGACCAAAACAGCCATAATCGCACCATGACACGAGCACGATTCGCCGCGATCGCGGCTCTCCCGGTCCTCGCCGCCTCCCTCGCCTGGGGGCTCCTCCCCGACGAGGAGAACACCATCAAGGTCTTCGAGGAGGCCTCGCCTGCGGTCGTCTTCGTCACGAACATCGCAGTCGAGCGCTCCTTCTACCTCGACGAGTTCGCCATCCCGCAGGGGAGCGGCTCGGGCTTCATCTGGGACAAGGCCGGGCACATCGTGACGAACTACCACGTGGTGGCCGGCGGGGACATCTTCCTCGTCAAGCTCAAGGACCACACGGAGCTGAGGGCCAGGCTCGTGGGCAAGGAGGAACGCAAGGACCTCGCGGTCCTCAAGGTGGAGGCGCCCCAGGAGAAGCTCAGGCAGCTCCCCCTGGGCGATTCGTCGAGTCTGCGGGTCGGGCAGAAGACCATCGCCATCGGCAACCCCTTCGGCCTCGACAACACGCTGACCACGGGCATCATCAGCGCCCTGGGCAGGCAGATGGAGGGCGTCGGCGGGGTGACGATCCGCGACCTCGTCCAGACGGACGCGGCCATCAACCCCGGCAACTCGGGAGGCCCCCTGCTGGACTCCGAAGGCCGGCTCATCGGGGTCAACACCATGATGGTCAGCCGCTCGGGCGCCAGCGCGGGCATCGGGTTCGCGGTGCCGGTGGCCTTCGTCAAGAAGATCGTGCCCCAGCTCATCAAGTACGGCAAGGTCATCCAGCCCGGGATGGGCATCTCCATCCTGACGGAGGGGCAGAAGTACTACCTCCTCGGCGCGATCAAGGGCGTGGTCATCCGCGAGGTCTCCCCGGCCGGGCCGGCGGAGCGCGCGGGCCTGCGCGGGATGCGGCGCGACTTCACGGGCCGCGTGGTCCTGGGCGACATCATCGTGGGCATCAATGACGAGCCCGTCGACGACTACGACGACCTCTACAACGCCCTGGACCTCTACAAGGTCGGAGACACCGTGACGGTCAAGGTCGTGCGCGAGAGCAGGAAGCGCTCCTTCCAGGTCGAGCTCGTCAACGTCTTCTGAGGGGCTTGTGAGCGAGGCCGGAGCCGCGGACGACCGGCCTCTTGGGCTTCCCTGGCGCCTGGCCGGCGCGGTCTTCCTTTCCGCCCTGGCCTGGCGCGCCTGGTTCCTCTGGCTCGACCGGGCGAGCCCCTTCATCGCGTTCCCCATCGTGGACGCCAGGGAGTACCACCTCTGGGCCTCCTCGATCGCCGCGGGCAAGGGGCTCTTCGCGGTCTGGGCGCACCACTCGCCCATCTATCCCGCGCTGCTGGCCGCTTCTTACTCGGTCTTCGGGTCTTCGCCCTGGCCCGTGCTCTGCTTTCAGGCGCTGCTGGGGGCCCTGACCGCGGCCTTCTGCTGCTTGGCGGCCTGGAGGCAGCGGCAGGACTTCTGGGCAGCCGGGGCCGCGGGCTTGGCCGCTGCCTTGGCCTGGCCGTTCCTCTATCCCGTGGGGCAACTCCTGCCGCAGGTCCTGGAGACCTTCCTGTCGGCCCTGGCCCTGTGGCTCTTGAGCGGGCAGAGGACCCTCACCTCGGCCAGGGCTCTTGCAGCCGGCGGCAGCTTGGGAGCGGTGTGCTCGATGAGGCCCCAGTTCCTGCCCGCTGCTCTCTGCATGGCCCTGAGCCTGAGGCTCTTCGACCGGGCAGCAGGCTGGAAGCCGGTCCTGGCCTTGGCGGTCCCGACCCTGGGCTTGTCCCTGGCCTGGGGCGCGGTCCTCTCGTCCAAAGGCATTCCTGCCGTGTTGCAGACCCGCTACGGACTCAACCTCTACCTCGCCGGCCGGGAAGGCGCTTCCGGCAAGGCAGCGGACTATCCGGGACTCGAGTTCCTGGTCCTCAAGCAGAAGGCTGCCAGGGCCGGAGCGGTCGGCCCCAGCCAGGATGCGTTCTTCGCAGGCGAGGTTCGGCGGAGGTTCAAGGAGGCTCCGGCGGCATCCGCAGGGCTCGGGTTTCGCAGGCTCTACCTGAACCTCTCCGCCTCGGAGATCCCGGCCGGAGAAGCCCATCCCTGGGAGGCCCGCGGCACGGTCCCCCTGCACCGGCTCTTCTGCTTCGCCGCTCTGCTGGCAGTGGGACTTCCCGGCTTGGTCATGGCGGTCCGGCGCGAGCCGGGGGTCATGGGCCCTGCGGCGGTCTTCGCGGCCGCGGGGCTGCTGAGCCTGGCGGCCGGCGGGGCAGCGGCGCGCTACCGCGCCCCGCTCCTGCCGGTCCTGGCCTTGGGAGCCGGGTGCCTGGCGCTCCGCTTCAAGGACGCGCTTCGCGATAGGCGCTGGCGTTCCTGCGGCCTCATGGCCGGAGCGTGCCTGGCCTCCGGGTTCGTCTCGCTCCGGGCCGGGGCCTTGGCCGGGGTGCGGCCCGAGCGGGACCTCGGCATCGCCCTATCCCTTGCCGCGAGAGGCGGCGGCAGCGGGGCCGAGGAGAGCCGGTCCCTGCTGGAGGCCTGGAGCGCGGAGCACCCGGAGGATCAGGACGGGCTCTGGCATCTGGGTCTCGTGCTGATCCGCTCCGAGGATTGGTCCGGGGCCCACCGGAGCTTCCGGCGTCTGACGCAGCAGCGAGGGGGGGACCTCCCCCAACTATACGGGATCGTCGCCTGGCTGAGCGCCTTGGAGGGCCGCGGAGCCGAAGCCGCGTCCGAGGCGCAGGCCTCCTTCGCCGGGGACCCCGGCTCGCTCGAGGCATGTCTCCGGGCAGCGCTCTACGCGAAGGCGGCCGAGCCGTCGGTGAGGCTCGAGGACCGGCTCCTGCGATGCCCGCTCGACCCTTCCCGCCGCAGGCCCAGCCACCCCGCTGCCGAGGAGCTCGCCGCGGTCCTGCTCGCCGCCTCCGAGGGGAGGATGCCGCGCGCCCGCCTCGACCTGCAGGAGGCGCTGACCGGCGCGGAGGAGGCCTACTGGGACGGCTGGCAGATGGATTACCCCGCGGCAAGGGTGCGCGATTTCGTGTTCCGGCAGCGCTGGCCGCTGACGCAAGTCGGCCCGCAGGGGCTTCGATGACGTTGCGGCGGATCGATCCGATCCGGATACTGGGCAGGAAAAAGGCGTCTGGGTCCAAGGGCCCTTGACGATTCCGGGAACCCCGGCTATACTCATTCGTAGGGCGACCCCAGTGGCGCCCTAAGAAGACTCAGGCGGCTTCGATCCGCCTTGCCAAATCCCCGAATAGGGGATTTGGCTTTTTATGGCCTCTTCCCGGGCCAGAGCCCCGGGTCCGCAGCCTCCCTCAGGAAGTGCGCCATGCTCGCGACGGCCTTGAAGTAGTCCCCGAGGTGCATGCTCTCGTTCTCGCCGTGGTGGTTGGCGTAGGGGTCTCCGAGGCCGATGAGGATGACGGGCACTCCGCCCAGGGCCTTGGCAAAAGGCTCGACGAAGCCGATGGAGCCTCCGCACCCCATGAGCACGGGCTTGCGGCCGTAGCCTTTCTCGAGGGAGCGGGCCGCGGCGCAGAAGAGGGGGTTGTCGGCGTCGGTCCTCCACGCGGGGTTGAGGTTCTCGCTGGAGAACTCGACCTTGACTCCCCAGGGAGCGTTGGCCAGCAGGTGCGCCTTGAGGCGCTTGGCCGTGTCCGCGGGGCTCATGTTCGGCACGGTCCTGATGCCCAGGTGGCACCAGGCCGAGTCGTTGATGATGTTGGCCCACTCCTTGCGCGAGGAGGCCTGGATGGCGTTGACGGAGAGCGCGGGCTCATACCAGATCTTGCCGAAGAGGTGCTTGCCGTTGCCGAGCAGGCGGCTCTTGGGGAGCAGGCCGCTCTGGGCGCGGAAGGTCTTCTCGTCGCAGCGCAGGCTGTCGAGGGACGCCTGTTCCGCCTTGGAGGGGACGCGGACCCGGTCGTAGATGCCGGGGATGGTCATGCGGCCGTCCGGGCCGGTCAGGGAGGCGATCATCTTGGAGAGGGCCTGCACCGGGTCGGGCAGGGGGCCGCCCCAGACCCCGGAGTGCGCCGGCTTCTCCGCGGTCCGGACGGTCACATCCATGGCCGCGAGCCCCCGCAGCGAGGTCGTGATGGAGGGCGAACCCGTGTCGTAGATGCCGGTGTCGTGGATGACGATGGCGTCGGCGGAGAGCTTGCGGCGGTGCTTCTTCGTGAAGCGCTCGAGGGAGCGGGACCCGATCTCCTCCTCGCCCTCGATGATGACCTTCACGTTGACCGGCAGGTCCCCCGCGATCTTGAGGTGCGCGGCCACGGCGCTGGTGTAGACCGTGATGGCCGCCTTGTTGTCCGCGGTCCCGCGGCCGTAGAGCCTCCCGGAGCGCTGGGTCGGCTCGAAGGCCGGGGAGGTCCAGAGCTCGGGCCGGCCCGGAGGCTGGACGTCGTGGTGCGCGTAGAGGAGCAGGGTCGGCGCGCCAGGGGCGTGCAGCCAGTCCCCGTAGGCGTAAGGGTGCGCTCCGGGCAGCCTGAGGACGTCGACGTTCTCGAATCCCCTGAGCTTGAGGAGCGAGGCCACGGCCACGGCGGCGTGGTCCACATGGCGCGGGTCGAAGCCGTCGAAGCTCACGCTGGGGATGCGCACGAGCTCCTTCAAGTCGGCCAGGTACTGCTCCTGATTGGACAGGATGTAGTCCACGGCGCGCTGGGAGGGGATGGTCATGGCTCCACTATATAAAAATAGGGGCTGCCAAGTCGGGCACGGGCGGGGTGGGAAAATTTATAGAATCACGAAGGAAACTCGATGATACGGCATCGGCCCCCACAGCCCCTTGCCTCCCCGCGGGGGAGGCAAGCGGCATGACCATCCTTCCGCGATACCTGATGCGGATGTTCCTTCCCCTCTTCGGCCTTTGCCTCGCCCTGTTCACCGCGGTCCTGTTGATGAACACCTTCCTGAAGCTCTTCAGCCTGGCGGTGACCAAGGGCATCTCCCTGCTCTGGATCCTCTCCTGCTTCTCCCGCCTCCTGCCCTACTTCCTGAGTCTCACCGTCCCCATGGCCTTCCTCGTGGCCATGCTCATGGCCTTGGGCCAGCTCTCGGAACGCGGGGAGATCATGGCCCTCCGCTCCTCCGGGTTCTCCCTCCGCGAGATGACTTGGCCGTTCTTCGCCCTGGCCGTCTTCTTCTCCGGACTCCTGCTGTGGGTCAATCACAAGGTCAGTCCCGAGGGCCTGCATTCCTTCCGGAGCCGCCAATCCCAGGCCACCCAGCAGCTGGCCCGCATCGACCTGGAGCCGGATTCCTTCATCAACCTCGGAGAGTGGCGTCTCTACGCCAGGGACGCGGACCGGGCCACGGGTGACATCAGGGACGTATACCTCATCCGCACGGGCCATGACCGTGGCCTGAGGGTCAGCGCGCCGCGCGGGAGCCTGAGGCTCAAGAAGGGCCAGGGGTTCGTGCTGGAGCTCTCGGACGGCACCCTCCAGCTCCCGGGCAGCACCTCCGAGAAGTTCACCTCGGCCGAGTTCGCGCGCTACCGTCTCTTCGTGCCGCTCGCCGCCCCGGTGACGGTCACCCGCGCCGCGGACACCCAGGAGTTCAAGTCCCTGCACCTCTGGGAGATGACGCGCTCCCCTGACATCCCGCGCGAGCGGCGCAACGAGTACATGGTCGAGATCGCGGTGCGCAGCGCGGGGGCATTCTCGCCGATCGTCTTCTTCTGGATCGGGGCTCCCCTGGGCCTGGGCTTCCACCGCTTCGGCAAGGGCAAGGGCTTCGTGGTGAGCCTGGGCATCCTCTTCCTGTTCTACGGCCTGCTCGCCCTGGGCATCGGGCTGGGCCGCCGCTATCACGCGTTCTCCTTCGCGGCCCCGTGGATCGCCGACGCGGTCGGCCTGGGCATCGGGGCGTGGCTCACCCGGAAGGCGGCCGAGCGATGAGGATCTTCTCGGTCTACATGGCCAAGCGCTTCTTCAAGCCCTTCGGCTTCGGCCTGGGCCTGTTCGCGATCCTGCTCTTCCTCGGCACCGTCTTCGACCGCATGAGCGCCCTGGTGAAGAGCCCGGCCCCCATCAACGTGATCCTCGAGTATCTGTGGCTCGAGGTCCCTTACTGGGCCATCCGGACCATCCCCATGGCGACCCTGCTCGCCACGCTGGTCTCGATGACGGGCTTCATCCAGAGCGGGGAGGCCCTGGCGGCCCAGGCCGCGGGGTTCCGGCTCCGGGATTTCTGGAAGCCCATCCTGTGGTGCTCGCTGGGGGTGGCGGTCCTGAGCTTCGCGGCGCAGGAGACCCTCCTGCCTTTCTGCTACCGGCGCTCCCAGCACCTCTGGACCGAGAAGATCCGGCCGGCCTGGGAATCCCACAAGTTCCTCAACCTGGCCATGATCACCAAGCCCGGGCAGTTCGTGCAGGCGAAGGTCTACCTCCCCAAGGAGTGGAGGATGGAGAAGGTGATCCTCGAGCGCGTCGGCGCGGCGGGCATCGAGGTCCAGATCGACGCGGACCGGGCGGAATTCGACTCGGCGCGCATGGCCTGGGTGCTCCACGACGGCATCCACCGCTCCTTCCGGGACGGGAAGGTGACCGAGAAGAGGTTCAAGACCCACCTCTCGGACCTGGTCGCGACCCCGCGGGACCTGATCCCGAGGACCCGCAGTCCCGAGGAGATGAGCCTCCTGGAGCTGAGGGCATACGCCCCGAAGGTGAAGCACCTCGGGGTGTCCCCGCGGGAGTACATGGTCGCCGCGCACTCCAAGCTCTCGTTCCCGTTCACCAACGTGGTGATCTGCGCCCTGGGAATCCCCATCGCCCTGCGCCTGCGCCGCGCCGTGAAGATCGTGAGCTTCTCCATGGCGCTCGGGGTGTCGTTCCTCTTCCTGTGGTTCATGGAGATGGGCCGCGCCCTCGGAGTCAGCGGCCGGCTCCCTCCTGCCCTGGCCGCGTGGACCGCCAACCTCCTCTTCGGTACCCTGGCCGCCTATCTCATCCACCGGTACGACGTTTGATCCGGTTCATATATCCATAATAGGTTCGCAATGAAGCTTTAACAGGCGGAACCTACAATCTTTGGGACATGCGGGCCTCAACCTTGTCCCGGATCCTCGTCCTCGCCCTCTGTCTCGTCGAGGCGGCCCATGCCCAGCAGGAGTCCGCCGAATCCGCCTGGGTGGCTGACGGGCCCGTCTACGCGATCACGAACTCCTCCGCGGTCACCTTCATCGGCGGCGATTTCGACCGGGTCGGGGCCTATACGGGCCGCGGGGTGCCGGTCCTGGTCAACGACGGCAAGGCCGCGGCGACCTACCCGCTGGTCAACGGCGAGGTCCTGGCCGCGGCCTCCGACGGGGCCGGGGGCTGGTACATCGGCGGGAGCTTCACCCGTGTGGGGGGACTGGCGCGCAACTACGCGGCCCGCGTCATGAGCAACGGGAGCGTGGACACGGCCTGGAACCCCAATGCCAACGCCGTGGTGCGCGCCCTGGCCGTGGGGTCGGGCAAGGTCTTCGTGGGCGGCGACTTCAGCACGATCGGGGGCGCCTCGCGCAGCCGTCTGGCCTCGCTGGACGCGACGAGCGGCGCGGCGGCGGCGGGCTGGGACCCGAGCCCGAACGGGGTCGTGCGGGCCCTGGCGCTCAACTCTTCCGTGCTCTACGCGGGCGGCGACTTCACCGTGGTCTACGGGCTCGGCCGGAGCAAGCTGGCGGCCATCGACGTGCCCTCCGGGGTCCCGGCCCCGTCCTGGAACCCGGGCGGGACGCTGGGCATCGACGGGGCCGTCAACGCCCTGGCCGTGATCGGCGGCTCGGTCGCGGCCGGCGGGGCCTTCACCTCCGTGGACGGCAGCGCCAGGGGCTATGCCGTGGCCGTGACGTCGGAGGGGGTCGTGACCGCCTGGAACCCGCAGTTCAACGGCGTGGTCCGGGCCCTGGCCTTCGCCGGAGGGAAGGTCTACGCAGGAGGGGATTTCACCACGGTCAACGGCGGCACCCCCCGAAGCCGCCTGGCCGCGGTCAGCTCGGTCAACGGAGCCGAAGCCTTCTGGAGCCCGGACCCCGACGGCACCACGGTGTCGGCCCTGTCGGTGCAGGGCTCGACGGTCTTCGTGGGCGGGGACTTCTCCTTCATCGGCAACACGGTCCGCAACCGGGTCGCGGCCGTGGACCTCGTCATCAGCAGCGCGACCGGCTGGAACCCCAACGTGGACGGGGCGGTCAAGGCCCTGGCCTCGAACGGGGCCGTGGTCTACGTCGGAGGCTCGTTCTCCAACGTCGGCGGCATGGACACCCACGCCAACATCGCGGCCGTGGAGACGGCCACGGGCAAGGTCCTCCCCTGGGGGCCCGACGCCAGCGCCGCGGTCCGGGCCCTGGTCCTGGGCGCCAACGGGCTCTACGTGGGCGGGGACTTCGCGACCGTCGGAGGTCAGGCCCGCAACTACATCGCGGCGGTAGACACCCATACCGGGGTCCCCACGGCCTGGAATCCGAACGCCGATGCCGCGGTCCTCGCCCTGGCTGCGCGGGGCTCCCTGGTCTACGCGGGAGGGAGCTTCACCTCCATCGGCGGCTCCGCTCGGAACCGCCTCGCCGCCCTGGACGCCACCCTCGGCACCGCCTCGGCGTGGAATCCGGATGTCAACGGCACGGTGCGCGCCCTGGCCCTGGGGGACAACGTCCTCTACGCCGGCGGGGACTTCACGACCGTCAACGGCGGCACGGGCCGGACTCGCGCGGCCGCCCTGGCCCTGGCCACGGGGCTCGCCTCGGCCTGGAATCCCGATGCCAACGGCACGGTGCGCGCCCTGGCCCTGAGCACGACCGCGGTCTACGCGGGAGGCGACTTCACCTCCATCGGCGGCGCGGCCCGGAACTACGCCGCGGCCCTGGACGCGGCAGGCGCGGCTTCGGCTTGGAGCCCGAACCCCAACGGCGCGGTCCACTCCCTGGTCGTGGAAGGGGCCTCGGTCTTCCTGGGCGGGGACTTCACGACCGCCGGCGGCCAGGTCCGCAACCGGCTCGCGGCCGTGGACGCCGGATCGGGCTTGGCCGGAGCCTGGAACCCGGACGCGGACGCCACGGTGCGGGTCTTGGCCCTGCGGGACTTCCGGCTCCACGCGGGCGGGGACTTCACCCAAGTCGGGGGAGGGAAGAATCCCCGCTACGGCCGCTTCCTCCTGCAGGCCGCCGCGGCCTCGGCTCCGGTTTCCTTTGTCGGGACGGTCGTGAGCTCGACCTCCATCGTCTGGTCCTGGACGCCGTCGACCGACAGCCAGGGCTACGCCGTCCTCACGGGCGCGGACGCCGGCGTTTCCGGCGCGCTCTCGACCTCGGCCTGGAGCTACGCCGAGAGCGGGCTCGCCCCCAACGCCTCGGTCACGCGCAAGGTCCGGGTCGTCAACGAGCTCGGCAACGCGGTGTCGCCCCCGGCGTCCCTTTATACCCTCTCCGCCGTTCCCGCGACCGTCTCCTTCACCGCCGTCTCGCGGAGCTCCCTGACCCTGTCGTGGGACGCCAACAACAACCCGGGAGGCACGCGCTACACGATCGAGATGTCCTCCTCCTCGGACTTCGGAGGGGTCATCAGCACGGCCGCCCCGCTCTCCGAGGGCCTGACCAGCCAGAGCAAGACCCTGGTCAACCTGCGGGCCGGCGCCACCTATTATTTGAGAGTCCTTTCTTGGAACGCCTCGGACGTGCCGAGCTCCGGCTTCTCCCCGGTCGTTTCCACGGTCACCATGGCGATCGGCGGCGTGTCCACCGAGCCCGTGACGAACGCGGTGGATGAGACCGTGCTGGCCGGAGACGGCCAGACCACGGTCGAGATCCCGGCCGGGACCGTGTATCCGGGAGAGTTGACCAGCGGGAGCATCGCGGTGGGCACCGCGCCCCTGGCCGGGACCCTGACGGCCAGCGCCACGAGCCTGGTCACGGCCAACACGAGCCTGGGCCCGGGCCAGAACTTGGTCCTGGCGAGCGTGCGCGAGTTCGTGTTCTATGACCCGGCGGGCAGTTCCGTGGGCGGGAACTTCTCCGGCGACGTCACGATCTCCCTGCCGTACCCCGACGTGGACTCGGACGGGATCGTGGACGGCACGAGCCCGCCTCTCGACGTCGCGAGCATGGAGGTCTACACTCTCGACGAGTCCCTCAGCCGCTGGACCCTGGTCGGCCGGCCGGTCGTCGACACCGCGGCCAAGACCGCCTCCATCGGGGTCCGGCACTTCAGCCTCTACGCCGTGGGAGGGGCCGCGTCCTCCATCGGGTTCGACGAGTTGCGGGTCTACCCCAACCCCTTCAAGCCGGGCAGCGCCAATCCCAACGAGGGCCGGCCGTGCGGCCAGAACTCCTGCGCGGCGGGCCAGGGCATCACCTTCGACAACCTGCCGGCCGACGTCTCGATCACGATCTATGACCTGGCCGGCACGGAGATCGACGCCATGCGGACCTTCAACTCCGGAGGGGTCGTGCGCTGGGACGGAAGGAACAAGAACGGGGCGGACGCGGCCACCGGGGGCTACTTCGCGGTGATCGAGAGCCCCGGCCGCAAGATCGTGGTGTGGAAACTGGCGATCATCAGATGACCGAGCTTAGAGCGCCTAAAGAAACCTGGGAGGGCCTTGGAAGCCCCAAGCCTGAGCTGGGTCCGAGGAACGACGAGGGAGCATGGCGGTGGCCATGCGACCGAGGAGTGACGCTGGGACCGGCCAGGATTGGGGCTTCCCCGAAGGGGCAGGGCCGTCTCCGGTCCGTCTGCGGCGTTGTTCGTCGCTTACAGGCCTACCGGCCTGCTCGCTCCGAACGCCTAGCATCCGGACCGAAGCCGGCCCTGCCAAGGCCCTCCCAGGTTTCTTTAGGCGCTCTCATGCGAGGGAATGGTCGCGTCCATCGTCGTGGGAGGCGACCGTGAAACGGTTCCCGTGGTGGATGGCTCTCGTGCTCTGGCCCGCGCTGGCCGCGGCCGGGCCGTCGAGCGCCGATCCCCTGCAGTTCCTGCTGCATGACACCGGCGCGCGGCCCGCGGGCCTGGGCGGCGCCTACACGGCGCTCGCCTTCGACTCCAACGCCCTCTTCTACAACCCGGCCGGCTTGGGCCTGGCCAGGCGCTACGAGGTGACGGTGATGCACGATGAGTTCATCACCAATTCCCACCAGGACCAGGTCGGCATCGCCACCAAGCAGGGGTTCGGTCTGGCCGGGAACTACCGCGCGTTCACCCGCATCCCCAAGACCACGGTGGACAACCCGTGGGGGCAGGGGCTGGGGCACTACGGGATCTCGAGCCTGGCCGTGGGCATGGGCTACGGCAAGGCCGTGCTGCCGAACCTGAGCCTGGGCGTCGGCTACAAGTACATCCACGAGCAGGTCGATGACATCGCGGCCAACAGCCATGCCGTGGACGTCGGCGTCCTCCTCCTGCCGCGTCCCAGGATGGCCCTGGGATTCGCGGTGCAGAACCTGGGACCGCCCCTGCGCTTCCACGCCACCACCGAGAACTTGCCTCTCAACTTCCGCTGGGGCGGGTCCTACGGGTTCGACTGGGCCGGGATCGCGTTCACGGCCTCGGTGGACGCGATGCGCCAGCGCGAGGACCGGACCAACGTCGGCTCCGGGATCGAGGGCATCCTCTTCAAGATGCTCGCGTTCCGGCTGGGCTACAACAGCCGCAACGACGGCGGCCCGGGCATCACGTGGGGCTTCGGGGTCCAGTCCAGGGGCTTGAGGTTCGACTATGCGGTGGCGCCCTACGGCAAGCTGGGGTGGAGCCACCGGGCAGGCATGACGTTCCGCTGGGGCGGAGGGGAGGATTGGCCCGATTTCAAGCCTGTCGCGGTCATCCCCAGGGTGAGCGCCCCGCAAGCCGCGCCGGCCGCGCCCGCCCCGGCGCCCAAGCCCAAGGCCAGGAAGGCGGGCTCGCGGCGCTGACCGGTCCCGTTCCCCGGAAAAGAAGAAGCCCCGGCTCGAGAGCCGGGGCTTCTTCGTGCCGGGACGACCGCGCTAGGCGTTGTCCCGTTCCAGGGCGCGGAACCAGTTCTGGATGGCGTCCGTGACCTGGCGGACCTGAGCTTCCGGCCCCTCCACCACGAGGAGGAAGTCGGAGGAGAGCCAGCCGCGGTATTCCTTGAGCTGGTAGGTGACGCCGTCCTGCTGGTCGAGGAACCGCTCGAGCTCGCGGCGGACCCGGCCGCGGAGCATGGCGCCCGCGGTGAAGGTCATCTTGGCCTTGACCGCCGCTCCCTCGGCTCCCTGGGGCGCGGTCACGGCCTGCACGTCCGTGATGACGTGGCTGGCGTAGGTGAAGAGTCCGGCCGCGCCGGGGCTCTTGGGGATGGTCACCCCGTGGATCTGGGCCGCGGCCCGGATCTCGGTCTCGTGCGGGAGGTTCCCGTCGGCGTCCATGTCGTTGAGCAGGACCTGCGCGATCGCCGTGGGGATGTCCGAAGCCTTGGAGAACAAGGTGGGCAGGATCAGGGCTTCCGCCATGGCCGCGCCGGCCTCGGGGCCGAGCTTATCCATGAGGGCCTTGCGGAGCTTCCAGGCGAAGCCCATCCAGACCTGGCCCTGGTCGTGCACCTCGTCGTAGTCCTTGAACTGGTGCTTGTTCTCCCCGTGCCTCACGTAGTTGGGCTCCTGGTTCTTGAGGAAGCCCTCGCCCACGATGGGGTTGTTCGACATGAACATGGAGAAGATGTCTCCCCAGCCCTCGCTCAAGCCCCCGTTGACGATGCCGCCGACCATGTCGTCGATGAAGTGCCCGCCCTCGTGCCTGATGACCGAGGCGAAGGCCGTGTTGGCGCAGTTGGAGCTGGACTTGAAGAAGTTGAGGCTCGGCCAGCCCGGGGTGTAGTACGCGTTGCACTCATCGTCGATGTTCGTGCGGATGCGGATGGCGCGCTGGATGCGCTCGTCATTGATGCCGTGCGAGAGCGCGTAGTCGATCAGTTGGGTGAAGTGGTAGTAGGCGTTGACCTGGGCGATGTCCTCCTCGGAGCCGCCGGTCGGGTTGTAGACGACCGAGGCCTCTTCGCCGGGCTTGAGGGTCCCGGACACGGTGAGGGTCTTGCCGCCCTGGTTCTCGACCTGCGCGAACTTGCCGGACAGGGTCGCCTGGAAGGTGACGTCGCCCTTGGCCGTGGCGTCGGTCTCTCCTTCCTCGGACTTCTTCGTCACGTCCGAGGTGAAGCGGCCCTGGGCGTCGGTCTGGACCTTCTGGCCGTTGGAGAGGGTCACGTCCATGCGCGCCATGGGCAGCACGTCGGGCACGGTCTCGGCCTTGGTCGGGCCCTCGGCCACGCCGCGGCCCGAGACCTGGCCCGAGGCCGCGGCGGCCTCGCCTGCGTTGGCGCGGGAGTCCCAGGCGAAGGGAGTGCCCGTGACCACGTCTACGGCGATCATGAAGGGAAGGGTCTCGACCGAGTAGAGCTGGACCGCCCTCCAGGTGCTGCCGATGTGGACGATCTGAGTCCCGACCTGCTCCATCTGGAGGCCCATCTGCTGGGGGTTGATCCCGAGGTAGTTGACGGCCGCGTCCCGCAGCTCGGGCTCGGTGAAGCGCGGGGTGGTGTCGACTGCGATCTTCGGGAAGAGCTTGGCCGTGGAGGCGAGCACCACGGGCTTGCCCTTGATGACCTTCACGGTGAAGCCCAGGTGCGAGCCGCGCACGGTGTAGCCGTCCCGCGACTGGCGGAAGTAGGCGAAGATGGTGTCGGCCTGGTGGCCCTTGCCGGCCACGTACTTGACGTGCACGGTCTCGAGCTCCGCGCTCGTGATGCCGTACTTGGAGGTCTCGGCGTCCACGAGGGCGCGCAGGGCGGACTCGACCGCGGCGGCGTCGCGCGCGTCGGCCTGCAGGACGATCGGGCCCGCGTCGAAGATGCCGGGGGCCGCGGAGGCGTCGAGGACCTCGACGCCGTGGATGGTGTTGAGGTCGAGCGCGCCGTTGGCCGCGCCTTCGGGCACGTCCGGCGGGGCGTCGGGCCGGGCGCCGTTGGGCAGGAGCACGGGCTTGGCCTGGCCGGTGAGGAACGTGCCGGAGACCTTCTCCTCGCCGGTCTGGTTGAAGCCGATCTTGTTGATGAAGGCGCTGACGAGCTTCTTGAGCTTGGAGGCGTTCTTGCCCGTCAGGGACCGGCCCTGCTGTCCCGCGGCGGAGGCTTCGATGGCCGCGCCGGCGGACTCAGGGGTGACGGCCTGGCCGGGGGCCGCGACAGGCATGACCTGGGGCGCGGCCTCGAACGCGGCCGCGGGAGCGGCGGCCTGGGCCGCTGCCAGCTCGAGGGAGGGGAACACGGCCTCGCCCGGGGCGGCCGAGAGCTCGGCTCCGCCCACCTGGAGGGCCGGGGCGGTCTGGAGCACGGGGATGCCCACGCCGGACACGGTGGTCTTGAGGTCCATGCCGGACTGCAGGCCTGACAGGGACGTGCCGCCGAGCGCGGGGTTGACCGCGACCATGGGGACCGCGGTCTGGACCGCGGAAGTCCTGGCGGATTGGAGCTGGAGCGTCTGGGCTGAGGCTCCGGTGGGGCTCAGGAGGACAGCCAAAGATAGTACGACCGAGGGGATCTTGGTGTTCATAGAGGGATTGTACTCAACCAGTCCTCTCCGGCCCTTGGGTCCAGAAGGCATCCCAGGCCCAATTTTCGGCCCATGCCCGGATGGGACCAAGAGCCCCCCCAGGTCCCATGCCTCAGACCCACCTGACCATCAAGCAGGGAGGTCCAGCCGCTGAGGGTCTGTCACCGAAGGGGCGTTAGGAGGCCCGGCGTACGCCTGCAGCCGGGCCACCGCACGAGCGAGCCATCCAAAGGCGCGCGACCCCGAGGGCCAGACCCACAGCGGCGGGGCCAAC
>JACRDQ010000045.1 GCA_016218545.1 Elusimicrobiota bacterium | reverse complement strand
CGAGGCCTTACAGAGCGAATCGGCGCCTCATCCCCAATCTATCTATTGCGGTTCAGCAGACCGCGCATAAGCGAATGGGTTATTTACGACGGGAAGCGCCGAAAAGGGTTGACCTTGTCCCCTTTCATAAGGGAACTTTTTTCGAGGTCAATCGTACGTAAGTATAGCATGAGCCGACAACCACGCCTTAGCCAAGCAGGAGACATCTGTCATGTCGTTGCCAGGGGGAATGGAGGGCAGGAAATATTCTTGAGGCCCGTTGACTGGGAAGATTTCCTTTCGGGCCTAGCCAAAGTCCAAAGGAATGCGCGGTTCGACCTGTACGCATTCTGTCTGATGCCTAATCACCTCCACCTGCTTCTACGCATTGGCGCGATATCGCTATCTCAAATCATGCAGCGTCTGCTGACGCGCTGGGCGAGGCGATTCAATTTCCTGACAAACAGAAAAGGGCATGTCTTCGAAGATAGATTCAAACATCGAGTGTGCCGGAATGATGCTGATTTCAAATGGCTTATGCGCTACATTCATCGGAACCCCGTCAAGGGCGGACTTGTTGCTCGGCCTGCGGATTGGGCATGGAGCAGTTACCCGGAATACATATCTCAGGTGGGAAGGAGAGGCCTTTGCGATACGGAATGGCCGCTAACCATGTTCGCAGATATGCGAGGAGCAGCCATGCGGGCGCTCCGCGAATTCACCGAGGAAGGAAACCCGGACTCCTATGCCCTCCCTCCTCTTCTGGATACTAGGTTGGTTGTTCGGAATGAAGATGTTGAAGAGGGGAGCGCTCTGAAGCTCCCATTAAGAGAGATTGCCAGGTTAGTGTCCGTTCAGACCGGGGTTTCGGAAAAGGCCATTCTGGGCCCCAGCAGGGTGCGTCGGGTCTGCGCTGCCAGGAGGCTTCTGCTAGACCAAGCATTTGGTGTTGGGTACGGCATTCCGGAATTGGCACGTCAGATCGGCATCACCCCGGCAGCAGTCTCGAAAGCCTTGTTGAGGGATACAATGGGAGGGATGTTCTCACACCGGCAGGGCTTGTTCCAATAAACAAGTTGAATAAGTTGAAGACTGACCCCAGAATGAGCAGGAGTCAGTATTTGCCGGGGCTGATTGCGGTGCCGAGAGGGGAGCTGGGCGAGGCGCCGCTGGCGCCGTGCTTGCTGGGGTCGTACGGGACCAGCCGGTGGCCCACCCCTTCGATGGCCTGGCCGCCGACCTGGTGCTCGATGAACTGCGACCCGCCATCCACGGCGTGGATGCTGGAAGGGCTGGCAGCGCCGACCTTGTAGCCGGAGCCGGCAGTGCGGATGAGGGCTCCGACCACAGGCTGAGGGCCTTCCTCGGCAGCTGGCGCGGGGTCGGCCTCCTTGCGGATGGGCCAGGAGGTTCTGAAGGCGTTGAAGCGCGGGTTGGAATCCGAGAAACCCCGCTTGCTCCCGTTGAAGTTCGTCCCGGCAGGGGAGAAGCCTCGCATCGGCTGGGAGACGTTGGCGGGCTGGCTGACTATGGCTGTGACAGGAGTCGAGAAGGAGGCTGCGGGGGAAGGGGACGCGGAAGCGCTGTTTCCCTGGACCGAGACTGCGCGGAACGTGCCCCGGTTGACATGGACCGCCCGGGTCGTGGCGGCCTCGCTTGAGACGGCGCACATGGTCAGGACCAGCATGGCCGTGGAAAGTTTGGTAGTCATGGACTCCTCCAAGAATAGTCTACACCGCCCTGACCGGAAAGATGTGGCCAGGTTGTTAACAGGAGGTAAAAATGCGGTAAAGGGCCCATTCTCATATAATAGGAGCGCATGGGACTGAAGGTCGTGTGCGGGCCGTTCCAGCCATCCCTGGAGGACGCGTTCGTTGACAAGGTCAGGGACCTGGCTGGCCAGGGCCGCGGGTTCGCCGTGGTGGCGCCATCGAGGAAGATGGTGTCCCGGCTCCAGAGGCTGCTCGCCCTGGAGCGGGGGCGGTCCGTGCTGGGGTGCCGGTTCCACACCTTCCACAGCCTCGCGTCGGAGATCGTGGAGGAGGACGGCAAAAAGCACCCCTGCCTGGTGACGGACGGGCTCTTCCACGACAAGATCATCGACCGCCTGCTTGCTGCCAGGCTCAAGGGCCGCCGCCTGCCCAGGGGCCTGGCAGCAGCCTACCGCTCGAGCATCCGCGACCTGGTGGACTGCGGGCTCACGCCCGAGGGGTTCCAGGAGGCTTTCGGAGAGCGCCTGGCTCAGGCCGAGCACGCAGACAGGCTTCGGCAGGTGCTGGCCCTGCAGGAGGACTACCTTTCAGCCCTGCAGGAGGCGAAGGTCCTGCCGCCCTCGGGCCTGGCGCGGCTGGCGAGCGAGATCCTGGCCGAAGCCAAGACCTCGGCTCTCTCCCGCTACCAGGAGATCGTCTACTACGGCTTCTACGACCTGACCGGGAGCCAGGCCGATTTCTTCGATGCGGTCCGGCAGGCTGCCGAGGTCACGCTCTTCTATCCCTACCGGAAGGGCCATCCGGCGTTCTCCTTCGCCAAGAGGTTCTACGAGCTCAATGCCGGGGCCGGCGCGCCCGAACACCTCGAGCCCGGGCTCGAGACCCGGGCCTTGGGTCAGGCGCTCGACGCGTTCGGCTCGCCGGAGAAATGCGCGGAACTGTCCAAGGCCGGAGCCCTGACGGTCATCAGCGCCTCGGGCGCGGCGGACGAGGTCTGGGCCGCTGCCAAGGAGATCCTGGCCCTGACCGCGGCCGCAAAAGGCGGGGAGGCGCTCCGTTTCGAAGACATCGGCTTGGCGGCCAGGACCCTCGAGCCCTACCGCTCGGCCGTGGCCGCGGTGTTCAAGGAGAACGCCATCCCGTATTCGATGGACGCGGCTGAGCCGCTCCTCCGCCATCCCGTGGCCAAGCTCCTCCTCAACGTGCTCCTGGTGGATCGCAAGCAGTTCCCGGTCTCCGCAGTCATGGACCTGGCTGGCTCGCCCTATTTCAAGGCGGACGCCTACGCGGACGCCGCAGGGCAGGGCTCCGGCCGGGTGGCGCGCTGGAAGCTGCTGGTCTCCAGGCTCGGCATCCAGGGGGGTTGGAGGCAGTGGGAGGGGATGCTGGGACAGCATCTCAAGGCGGACCTTCAGCTCTATCCCGAGAGCGCCGAGCGCGGGGCCAAAGGCCTGCTGGTCACGAAGGAGGACACGCGCGGGCTCTGGCGCCTGCTCGAGGACCTCAGGGCCGCGGCCAGGGGGCCGGCCCCGGCCGGGAAAGCGCGGCCATGGGCTGAGATGGCCCGCTATGCCGCTGCGAGCGTCGAGCGGTTCCTGGAGGTCGGGCCCAGGAGCCCCGGATACCCGGCCTGGCAGGCGGCCCTGGAGGGGATCGAGAGCCTCTCCTCCTTCGAGGCCGCCTGCCCTGGAGCGGACTGGGACGAGTTCCTCGACACCATCGACGAGCGGCTCAGGGGGAGCTCCCTGGACTCGGGGCCGCAGCGCAGCGGGGTGCGGGTGCTCGACGCCATGGATGCTCGCGGGGAATCCTTCCGCGTGCTCTTCCTGCTCGGCCTGCAGGAAGGGGTCTTTCCCAGGCAGGTGCGCGAGGACTTCCTCCTGCGCGACGAGACCCGTGCCTTCCTCGAACGGGACGCGGGCTATGTCATCCGCGCCAAGAAGGGGCCGGGGTACGAGGAGGAGCGGCTCCTATTCTATCTGCTGGCATCCTCTGCATCGGACAGGCTCTACTGCGTGTTCCAGCGCTCGGATGAGAGCGGCCGGGCGGTCACGGCCTCGGATTACCTGAGGAAGCTCTGCCAGGCGTGCGGCAAGGACCTCGAATCCGCGGTCTCTGCCAGGGTGCCGCGACAGCCCGTGGCCAAGCTCCGCGAGCTCGAGGCTGTCGAGCCCGGGCGCCTGGCGCCGAAGGAGCTATGCCTGCTGGCCGCCATCCGCAAGGAGCCTCCCCGGGCCTTGTTCAAGGGCCTCGAGAACCATGTCGGCGCTTTCCGCGAGCCGAGCCTCTTCGAGGCCGGGATGAAGGCGGTCGCGGAGCTCGGCCGGAGGGGAGAGCCGGGCGACATGGACGGGCTCATCCAGACTCCGGCGGCCGTGGTCCAGGGCTGGGAGGACAAAGGCCTCTCGCCGAGCGGCCTGGAGACCTTCCGCAAGTGCCCGTTCCAGTTCTTCTGCGCCAGGGTGCTCGGCCTGGCGGAGGGAGACGAGCCGTCCAAGGGCGGGGAGCTCGTGCCCAGCTTGCGGGGCGAGCTTTACCACCGCATCCTGGAGAGGTTCCACGCCAGCCTCATCGCGGCGAGGGTCTGGGAGCGGACGGAC
This sequence comes from Elusimicrobiota bacterium, assembly GCA_016218545.1. Taxonomy (GTDB): domain Bacteria; phylum Elusimicrobiota; class Elusimicrobia; order UBA1565; family UBA9628; genus JACQWX01. Next base: position 42,297 of record JACRDQ010000045.1, on the reverse strand, counting down.
GGGAAGCCCCTGAAGGAAGAGCTCTGGCAGCCGAAGCTCTCGGAGGCCGTGGCTGCCGAGCTCCGGCCGGACCGATGGCGCGAGTTCGGGGTCTATCCCGTGCTCTGGGAAGGACTCACGAGGCTCATGTCCCGGAACCTGGCGGCCCTGGCCGAGCAGGACCTGGCGGACATCGCTGCCACGGGTCTTACTCCCACGCACCTGGAAGCCGGTCTCTCCGGCGTGGTCAAGGGCATGAGGTTCCACGGCTTCGCGGACCGGGTGGATTGCGGACCCGACCGCAAGTCCTATCGCGTGGTCGACTACAAGAAGAGCCTCAAGAAGGACGGCCTCAAGAGGAGGCTCTCCGAGATGTCCGAGCTCCAGCCGCCCGTGTACCTGGAGCTGGTCAAGACCACCGAGGCCTTGGGCCTGGCGCATGCCAAGGCGGTCAGCGCCGGCTTCTACGGCATCGAGTCGAGCGGAGAGGGCGCGTGGAAGGAGGAGTATTCGGCCGAGGACCACGCCCAGCTCTGCGGGAGGTTCTTCGAGAACCTCGCGGCCTTCAAGCGCATGATGGAGGCTGGCCGCTTCATCATCACGCCGGACGAGGGCTACCGCGGCCCCTGCCAGTGGTGCTCCTTCGGACATGTCTGCAGGAAGGCGCACGGGCCCAGCCGCTGGAGGGCCGGGAACTCCGGCCTCTTCGAGGCTCTTGAGAAGGCGCGCAGGACCGCTCCCGCGGGCGGGGAGGCCGCATGACGGGCGCAGAGCGCGCCGCGTCCCTGGCCGCCGGGCTCGACGCCGACCTGCGCAGCCGCGGGGACGCGGCCTTCGAGCTGGCCAGGAACATCGTGGTCGAGGCCGGGGCGGGCACGGGCAAGACCACGCTCCTGACCGACCGCATCTTCCACGCCCTGCTGGCAGGCGGCCCCCGGGGAAAGGGCGTGGCCGTGGACCGGCTCGTGGCCGTGACCTTCACGAACAAGGCCGCGGGCGAGATCAAGGAGCGCGTCTCGGGCCTGCTGCTCGACATCCTCTCCCCGGGCCGGATCAAGGACGCGGAGCAGCGGGCCAGGGTCCTGGCGCGGGTCGAGGCCGCACGGCAGCGCTTCGGCCTGTCCGAGGACCACGTGCGGTCCGTGGCCGCGGCGGCCGTGGAGGACATGGACCGCGCTGCTATCGGCACCATCCATCACCTCGCGGCCACGATCCTGAGGCTCTACCCCGTGGAAGCCGGGCTCGACCCCGAGTTCAAGGTGGACATGGGGGAGAGCTTCGACGAGCTCTTCGAGGAGGAGTGGCTCGCGTGGCTCTCGGTGGAGCTCGGAGAGGACGCTCCCCGCAAGGAGGCCTGGCTCGACGTCCTCAGGCTCGCCGCGCTTTCGGAGCTCAAGGAGCTGGCCGCGGCCCTGGCCGCGGAGCTCCCGGCCGAGTGCGTCCACGGACCGGCCCCCCGCGTCAAAGCCAGGCTCGAGCGCTTCCTGGCCGAATTCAAGGCTCTCGAGCGCATCGCCGCCGACCCGGGCAGGAGCGGCATCCGCGACTCCATCACCGAGGCCGGGCGGAGGCTCTCCGGGGCGGTGGAGGGCTGGGGGCGGGTCGTGGACCTTCCGGAACGGTTGGAGCCCTGGCGCAAGACGCCGCTCAAGTGGCCGGCCGGCTGGAAAAGCGTGCCCGGCGAGGAGCTCTACAAGCGCGGGCTCAAGGTCGCGGCTGGGATCTCGCCGGAGGGGGAGAGCCTCATCGTCAAGGCCGCGGCCCTGGTCGAGCCGTTCAGCCTGAGGCTCAAGGAGCTCCACGCCCGCCGGGGATTCGTGAGCAACGACGGCCTGCTCTGCAAGTCCCTGGCCCTGGTCCGGGACTGCGGCGCGGCCCGCCAGGAGCTCAAGGCGCGCTTCGACGCGATTCTCATCGACGAGTTCCAGGATACGGATCCTCAGCAGGGAGAACTCCTGCTCTTCCTGGCCGAGGCGGCGGGAACCCAGGCGCGGGACTGGCGGGAAGTGCGCCTGGCTCCGGGCAAGCTCTTCATCGTGGGCGACCCCAAGCAGTCCATCTACCGTTTCCGCGGGGCGGACATGCGCGCCTACGACGGCTTCAGGAGGCTCGTCCTCGACCAGGGGGCGCTGCGGTGCGCGCTCCAGCGCAACTTCAGGAGCGCCGAGGGCATCATCGGCCCGGTCAACGAGGTGTTCCGGCGGCTCATGCGCCAGGAAGACGGGCTCCAGCCGGAGTACATCCCGATCCTTCCGGCGAAGGCGACGGGGTCGGCGGCTGGAGCGGCCGTGAGCGTCGCGGCCGTGCGCGACCCCAAGGCTTCGCACGCGCCCCTGGCCGTGGAGGACTGCCGCGCGGCCGAGGCGCGCTGGATCGCGGACTGGATCCGCTCCAACCGGGGCGCGAGCCTGGCCTACAAGGACATCGCCGTCCTCTTCCGCGTGACGACCTCCATCAACGTCTATCTGCAGGCGCTCAAGGACGCGGGCATCCCTTACGCGGTCGAGTCCGAGCGGTACTTCTACGGGAGCCAGGAGATCATCGACTTCACCAACCTGCTCGCCGTGCTCGACGACCCCGGGGACGGACCGGCCCTGGCGGGCCTGCTGCGCTCGCCCCTGGCGGGCTTGACGGACTCCGAGCTCTGCGCCTTGAGCGGGGCCGGGCCGCTCTCCCTCTTCGGCGACCCGAGGAAGGCCGAGGGCCTCAGGCCCGGGACCGCGGCGACGCTCTCCAGGCTCTTCAGGACGCTCCTGGGCCTGCGCCGCTACGCGAGCAGGGAGCCGCTCGACGCGTTCGTCTCGCGCGTCTTCGAAGAAACCTTCCTCCTCGAGCTGTGCAGCGCGGCCTACCACCACGAGCAGACCGCCTCGAACCTCCTCAAGTTCAAGAGGCTCGCCAAGGAGGCCAACGACGCCAGGGGCGCCACCTTGAAGGAGTTCGTGGCCGAGGTCTCGGCCGCGGCCGCCGATCCCGACGCCCAGGAAGGGGAGAGCCCCCTGGCGGACGAGCACTACGACGCGGTGCGTCTGATGTCCATCCACAAGGCCAAGGGCCTGGAGTTCCGCAGCGTGATCCTGCCGGACCTGCGCCGGGGCCTGCCCGGCCGCGGGGACGGTGTGGCCGAGGTGGACTGGTCGGCCGGCAGCGTGGGACTGCGCGTGGCGGGTGCGACGGACGCGGCCATGGCGCTCATCGCGGACGAGGAAGCCAGGCGTTCGGAGCACGAGGCCCTGCGGCTCCTCTACGTGGCCATGACGCGGGCCAAGGAGCGGCTCATCCTGGTGGGGGGCGGGGCCCTGCGAAAGGGAGAGGCCGGGTCCTTCGCCCGGACCCTGCGCTCCGCCGGAGCGTGGATCCCTGAGGGCGCCAACCCGCCCTGCCTGGTCCTGGAAGGGGATTGGACCATCCCCGTGGAGTACGTAGACGCTGGCTCCGCGTCCCGGCCGGAGCGTCCCGCTGCGGAGGCCGCGCCAAAGACCGAGGCCCGGCATGCGACCCTGGCCGCGGCCTGGAGGGAGCGCTTCGAGGCCGCCGAGGCGGCGCAGGCCAAGGCGCTCTTCGCGGCCCCGACGGACTACCTCCACGAGCCCGAGAAGGGAGGGCTCGAGAGCGAGGACGCGCTGGAGCGCGGGCCCGGAGGCCGCCGCTCCAGGCCCGCGGTCAAGGAGGACGCAGCCCTCCTGGGCGAGCTCTGCCATCGGGTCCTGGAATCCTGGGATTTCAAGGCCGAAAGCCGCCTGGACAGGGCGGTGGACAGGGCCGAAAGGGTCCTGCGGTCCCGTCATCCCCTGGCGGATTGGAAAGCCATCGGAGACCAGGCCCGGAGCGTGCTCGAGGGGTTCCTCGCCTCTGCCGCGGCCCGGGAGCTGGCAGGAGCGGAGATCCTGGACCGCGAGGCGCATTTCATCATGCCCGCGGGGAGCCAGGTCGTGCGGGGGAGCATCGACATCCTCTACCGCCAGGGCGGCAGGCTCTGGGTGGGGGACTACAAGCTCGACGGCCGCGGCCGCGAGCGCAAGGCCAGGCTCTACCGCAGGCAGGGCCAGGCCTACGTGGACGCGGTGCAGCGCGCCCTGGGCGAGAGGGCGGGCTTCAAGCTCTTCTTCCTGAGGGAAGGGGAGAGCCTCGCGGTCATCGACGGGCACGCCTGAGCCGGGAATCCTTGGCCTTCCGGACGGCATCTCACGGGTAGGGGTGGATATCTTTCCGGAAAATGTTAATATAATGAGCCCCAAGGGGCCGCCCAGACGGGCCCAGGAGATAACATGTCCAATCGTTTTACGGAGCGCGCCCAGCGCGTCATCCTCATCGCCCAGGAGGAGGCCAAGCGCCTCAACCACGACTACGTGGGCACGGAGCATATCCTGCTGGGCTTGATCGCCCTCGGCGAGGGCGTGGCCGCCCAGGTCCTGGCCAACCTCGGCGTGGACCTCCGCCGCGTCCGGGCGGAGATCGAGAAGATCGTGGGCACGGGCGACAACGTCATGCTCCTGGGCGAGATCCCTTTCACGCCCCGCGCCAAGAAGGTGCTCGAGTACGCCGTGGAAGAGGCCCAGCACATGGGCCACTCCTACGTGGGCACCGAGCACCTCCTCCTGGGCCTCATCCGCGAGGAGGAGGGCGTGGCGGCCCGCGTGCTCGAGAACCTGGGCCTCAGGCTCGAGGTGGTGCGCGAGGAGGTCTTGAACCTCCTCGGCGAGGGCCAGCAGCCGCAGGGCGGCCAGGGCGGCGGCGCAGCCGGCGGCCAGCAGTCCGGCTCGGGCGGCAAGTCCAAGTCCAAGACCCCGACCTTGGACGAGTTCGGCCGCGACCTGACGGTCCTGGCGCGCGAGGGCAAGCTCGACCCGGTCATCGGCCGGGCCGACGAGATCGAGCGGCTCATCCAGATCCTAGCTAGGCGCACGAAGAACAACCCGGTCCTCATCGGCGACCCCGGCGTGGGCAAGACCGCCATCGTCGAGGGTCTGGCGCAGAAGATCGCCTCCGGCGACATCCCGGAGATCCTGGCCGGCAAGCGCGTCATGACCCTGGACCTGGCGCTCGTCGTGGCCGGCACCAAGTACCGCGGCGAGTTCGAGCAGCGGCTCAAGAACATCATCGAGGAGATCCGGCGCTCCAAGAACTCGGTCATCCTCTTCGTCGACGAGCTGCACACGGTCATCGGCGCGGGCGCGGCCGAGGGCGCCATCGACGCCTCCAACATGCTCAAGCCCGCCCTGGCGCGCGGCGAGCTCCAGTGCATCGGCGCGACCACGATGGACGAGTTCCGCAAGCACATCGAGCACGACGCCGCGCTCGAGCGCCGCTTCCAGCCCATCGTCGTCGACCCGCCGTCCGTCGAGGAGACGGTGCTCATCCTCCTGGGCCTGCGCGACAAGTACGAGTCGCACCACAAGGTCAAGTACGACGACTCCGCCATGAAGGCCGCGGCCGAGCTCGCGGACCGCTACATCTCCGAGCGCTTCCTGCCGGATAAGGCCATCGACCTCATCGACGAGGCCGGCTCCCGCGCGCGCCTGAGGACCTCCGAGACCCCCCCGCAGTTCAAGGAGAAGGAGGTCGAGATCGAGAAGGTCGTCAAGGACAAGTCCGGCGCCATCTCGGGCCAGGAATACGAGAAGGCCGCCCGCCTGCGCGACAAGGAGAAGGAGCTCCGCAAGGCCCTCGAGGACAGCAAGAAGAAGTGGCGCGAGAAGCGCGACCAGACCATCCCGACCATCGGCTCCGAGGAGATCGCGACCGTGGTGGCCAAGTGGACCGGCATCCCGGTCACGAGCCTCACCGAGTCCGAGACCGAGAAGCTCGTGCACATGGAGTCGAGCCTGCGCCAGCGGGTCATCGGCCAACAGGAGGCCTTGAAGCTCATCTCCCAGGCCATCCGGCGCTCCCGCGCGGGCTTGAAGGACGCCAAGAAACCCATCGGCTCGTTCCTCTTCCTGGGGCCCACGGGCGTGGGCAAGACCGAGCTCGCCCGGACCCTGGCCGAGTTCCTCTTCGGCAACGAGGACTCTCTCATCCGCATCGACATGAGCGAGTACATGGAGAAGTTCTCCGTCTCCAGGCTCATCGGGGCGCCCCCGGGCTACGTGGGCTACGAGGAGGGCGGCCAGCTCACCGAGGCGGTGCGCCGCAAGCCCTACTCCGTGGTGCTCATGGACGAGATCGAGAAGGCGCACCCCGACATCTTCAACATCCTCCTGCAGGTCATGGACGACGGGGTCTTGAGCGACAACCTCGGCCATAAAGTGAGCTTCAAGAACACGGTCTTCATCATGACCTCCAACGTGGGCGCGCGGCTCATCTCTCGCGGCAAGTCCCTCGGGTTCGTGGCGGCCGAGGAGGCCTCCACCCGCGACTACGACAAGATGAAGTCCACGGTCATGGACGAGATCAAGCGGGTCTTCAACCCCGAGTTCGTCAACCGCATCAACGAGATCGTGGTCTTCAAGCCGCTGACCGAGGAGGAGATGGGGGAGATCCTCCAGCTCCAGCTCAAGCGCGTGAGCGCCAAGGTCGAGGCCCAGGGCTTCAAGCTCGAGGTCTCCGTCGAGGCCCAGAAGCTGCTCATCAAGACCGGGTTCGACCAGAACTACGGAGCTCGGCCTCTGCTGCGCACCATCCAGCGCCTCATCGAGGACCCTCTGTCGGAGGAGATCCTCCTCAAGAAGTTCAAGGGAGGCTCGACCATCCAGACGGACGTCGACCCCGCCAACCCGGACAAGCTCGCCTTCAGCGGCGAGCGAGCGGAAAAGACGGCCTCCTAGAGGGGCATGTCGGAGAAAGGCGCGATCACGGGCCGCATCGTCCCCAGCCGCCAGGTTCCGCGGGGGGTGCGGCCCGCCGACGTCCTGGTGGGCGCGGTCCTCTTCGCCGTGGCCGTCGCCTATCCGCTGGGGTTCGGCCTGGACTGGGGCGCGCGTCCCAAGACCGGGCTCGGCCCCGAGCCGGTCGAAGACGAGGCCCCGGCCGCCGCGGCGGAGCCGGCCCCGGAGCCCGAGCCGGCTCCGCCGCCCCCTCCGGCCCCCGCCCCGGCTCCGACCTGGGCGCCGGACCCTGCGGCCGCGGCGTGGGAGAAGATGACGGAGGACCTCTTCCGCCTGGCCGCCTCCTACCGCGGCCGCGTGGCCATCGTGCTCAAGGACCTGCAGACCGGCAGCGTCTGGTCGTACCACCAGGACGACCTCTTCCCTTCGGCGAGCCTCATCAAGGTCCCGGTGATGCTCTGCGTTTTCAGCAGCATCAACGACGGCCGGGTGGCGCTGAGCGACCGGATCGTGCTGCGGCGCAAGCACCGCACCGGCGGCTCGGGCTCCATCAAGTGGTTCCCGGACGGGACGAAGCTCTCGGTGCGCGAGCTCCTCTACCGGATGATCAACGAGTCGGACAACACGGCCACGGCCATGCTCCTCGACACGATCGGCCTCGACTACGTCCAGGCGCAACTGCCGAAGTTCGGGCTCTTCTACACCGAGGTCAACCCCGAGGGCTTGAGCATCCAGAGCGGACGGGTCCCCCGGGAGAACTACACGACGGCCCGCGAGATGACCATGCTCATGGAGCGGATCTACCGGGGTGAGATGGTCACCCGCGCATCGAGCGAGCTCATGATGGACATCCTCAAGCACCGCCGGGCCACGCGCTCGAGGCTGGCCAAGGGCCTGCCGCGGGGCTGGGAGCTGGCCCACAAGACGGGCCTGCTGCGCAAGGCCTGCCACGACGTGGCCATCGTGCTGACCCCGTACGGCGACTACTCCCTGACCGTGCTGACCGGGCACAACCGGTCCTACGGCACGGCCAAGGACTTCATCTCCAGGCTGGGCAAGGTGACCTTCAAGTACTACGACGCCCGGGGCCATCTGGTGGCCGGGTCCTCCTCCCGCCGCGGCCCCCTGGTGGTGCGCTGATGCTGGCCGTCCTCCTGTCGGCGGTCCTTGTCTCCTTGCCCGTCGTCCTGCCGGCTGCGGCCGACGACGAGGAGCCGGTCGTCATCCAGAAGTACCTCGCCCATCTCTACCTCAACGACAGCCTCGAGACGGTCAAGAGGATCTACCCTCCGACTCGGGAATGGCCCTCCTACAGGGAACCAAAAGGGGGGGTCACTCGTATTAAAGTACAGGGAGTGTCCGCGAAGAACTTCCCCCAGGAGGTGGACCTGCTGTGGGTGGGCATGCGCGGCGACCGGGTGGTGGAGATCCAGCTCGTCTATAGCGCCGCCTACAGCAGCGAGACCACGCCGGACAGCCTGGCCCAGGAGCTGGCCCTGATCTACGGGGAACCGAAGAAGTCCGAGACAGGGAAGTTCTACTGGAGCGACGGCGAGCGGGTCCTGCGGGTCTTCTACACCGACGTGCCGGTGCTCAGGGGCCGGCGCAAGGTGGTGGAGATGCGCACGACGCTGCAGCTGCTGTCCGCGGACCTGCTGCACCGCAAAGGGGAGTAGGGCCGATATTTGATAGAATAGCGGCAAGAACGCCGACGCAAGCAAAGGAGAGTCCATGACCACGCACACCGAGACGACCGCGAAAGGCAAGGCTTTGGAGCTGGCGCTGGCCGGCATCGAGAAGTCCTTCGGCCGGGAAGCCATCATGAAGCTGGGCGACCGCGCAGCCAAGATCAGGGTCGAGGCCATCCCGACCGGGGTCCTGTCCCTGGACCTGGCGCTGGGCGTGGGCGGCGTTCCCCGCGGCCGGATCGTGGAGATCTACGGGCCCGAGGCCTCGGGCAAGACCACCCTGGCTCTGCAGATCGCAGCGCAAGCCCAGAAGCTCGGGGGCGCGGCCGCCTACATCGACGCCGAGCACGCCATGGACCCCGACTACGCGAAAAAGCTCGGCGTGGACGTCGAGAACCTGCTCATCGCCCAGCCCGACTCGGGCGAGGAGGCCCTCGAGATCACCGAGCGCCTGGTGCGCTCGAGCGCGCTGGACGTGGTCGTGGTCGACTCGGTGGCCGCCCTCGTGCCTCGCGCGGAGATCGAAGGCGAGATGGGGGACAGCCACGTGGGCTTGCAGGCCAGGCTCATGAGCCAGGCCCTGCGCAAGCTCACCTCGTCGATCTCGCGCTCGAAGACCTGCCTCATCTTCATCAACCAGATCCGGCTCAAGATCGGCGTCATGTTCGGCAACCCCGAGACCACCACCGGGGGTCTCGCGCTCAAGTTCTACGCCACCCAGCGGCTCGACATCCGGCGCATCGAGAACATCAAGGAGGGCGACGTCGTGGTGGGCGCCCGCATCCGGGTGAAGGTCGTCAAGAACAAGGTGGCCCCGCCGTACCGGACCGCCGAGTTCGAGACCGTGCACGGGTTCGGCGCTTCCCGCGAGGGGTGCCTGCTCGACATGGCCGTCGAGAGCCAGGTCGTGGACAAGTCCGGCTCGTGGTTCCTCTACAAGGGCAACCGGCTCGGCCAGGGCCGGGAGGCCGCCAAGGCCTTCCTGAGGGCCGACCAGACGGTCGCCAACGAGATCGAGAAGACCCTGCGGGACAAGTTCCTGGTGCCGGCCGACGCGGCCGCGAAGGCCGGCGAGACGGCCAAGCACGGGGACACGGCCAAGACGCCGGTCCCGGCGAAGACCTCCGCTGTTGCCGGAAGAACCAAGTAGCCTCGCCGCGGACTACCTGAAGTCCCTCTCGCTCGAGAGGGGGTTGTCCCGGAACACGGTCGCGGCCTACGCCTCGGACCTGGGGCAGTGGCTCGCCTTCCTCGCGAAGGCGAGCCGCGCCCCCCTGGCCGCGACCGCCGACGACGTCTCCGACTTCCTCTGGGAGCTCAAGACCAAGAAGGGGCTCTCTCCGGCCTCGCTCTTCCGCAAGACCGAGACCCTGCGCTCCTTCTACGCCTTCCAGGCCGCGGAGGGCCGCGTGGCCCAGAGTCCCCTGGCCGTCATGCGCTCGCCCAAGCTCCCCGGCCGCCTGCCCGAGTGCCTGAGCGAGGCCGAGGTGGAGTCCCTCTTCCGCGTCCTCTCCTCCGACGACTTCGCCGCCTGCCGCACGCGGGCCATGCTCGAGCTCCTCTACGCCACGGGCATGCGGGTGACCGAGCTCGTGACCCTCAAGGGCGAGTACGTCAACCTGGCCGACGGGTGGGTGCGCGTGCTGGGCAAGGGTTCCAAGGAGCGCCTCGTGCCCGTGCACGACCGGGCCAAGCGCGCGCTTTCCTGCTACCTCGCCATGCGCGCAGGGCGCTTCTCAGGCAAGGCCACGGCGGCCGAGCTCTTCGTGGGCCGGACCGGGGCCAAGCTCTCGCGCGTGCAGTTCTGGCGCGACCTCTCCGCCCTGGGCCGCAAGGCCGGGATCAAGACCCCGCTTCACCCGCACCTCCTGCGCCACAGCTTCGCGACCCACATGCTCGCCCACGGCGCGGACCTGCGCGCCGTGCAGGAGCTCCTGGGCCACGCCAGCCTCGCCACCACGCAGATCTACACGCACGTGGAGCGCTCGGGATTGAAGAGAGCCCACGAGAAGTCCCACCCCCGGGGCTAGAAGCCTGCTAGGCTCAGAAGCCCAACTGAGCCCTGTCGCCGAGAGAGGCGGGCATGAGCTGGGGGCTCTGGTCGCGGTTGTCGCGGCGGGCCGCGTCCTGGACCTTGGGCCGGAGGTAATCGTAGAGGCCCTGGACCGTGGTGCTGCCGCGGGTCTCGTTCAAGCCCTTGAGGAAGTGGTAGGTGAAGAGACCGTGCCCCTGGACCTCCTCGGCCCCGGTGATCTCCTCGGAGGAGGAGGCCGAAAAGACCACGAGCCTGCTCATGTCCCCGAGCCCGGCGTCCACCTTGGCGACCAGGGGGCGGGTCCCCTTGGGCAGGACGGACCGGCCTCCGGCGCCGGAGAAGCACGCGTCGAGGGCCACGAGGACCTCCTTGGCCTTGAGGTCTCCGAGCTTGGAGTAGAGCCTCTTGATGGGATAGCCCGTGTCCTCGAGGAACTTCGGGTCCCCGTCCCACGGCACCAGGAAGGCCTCGCCTGAGACCGGGTCAGGGGCGCCGTGCCCGGAGAAATAGACGAAGACCCTGGAGCCCGCCTTGACGTTGCGCGGCAGCCAGGACTCCACGTACTTCTGGATGCCCGCCTTGCCGGCCTTGGAGCCGGTCAGGAAGACCACGTTGCGCTCCGGATAGCCCAGGCCGAGGAGGTGCTCGCGGACCGCGCGGGCGTCACGCTCGGCGAAGTCAGCGGACGGCAGGCTCTCGTATTTTTCGATGCCCACGACCAAAGCGAAGCGGTCCGGCTTCTCAGCGGCCTTGTAGGAGGGCCGGTCCACGTCCGAGACATAGACTCGCGCCGCGGCCTGGGCCGTCTGTGCCCGAGGGGCTTGGGGCTTTGCCTGCGCCAGCTCCTTCAAGGCGGGCTGGGCGGCGAGGGACTCGAGGAACTTCGCGTGCGCCGCGGCCGCGGCTTCGTTGACCCGCAGCGTGAACGCGGGATAAGGGACCCGGGCTAAGCCTTCCCCCTTGACCGCGGCGAGCTCCGAACCGTCCAGGCGCATGAAATGGCACCCGCCCTCGACCTGGGTCTGGGCGAAGGAGATCATCCCGATCTTGGCGTAGACGTCGAGAACGCACACGAGGTCGTGCTTGGCAGGGTCTGCGTCCTCGAGCCGCTCGAGCTTGCTGACGCTCTTGAAGTGCTGCTGGAGCGCGGCCGTGAACCCCGTCATCAAGCCGGAGGCGTCGAACCGCGCCGAGGGGTTCATGCCCATCTTGGCGTTGACGCCGTCGAGGTAGGTGACCGCGGTGCGGGTGTTGTCCGAGAGCACCATGGCCAGGTCGAGGGCGCGGTAGATGCCCCCGCCCGCGGAGAGGTTGGCGAAGGGGTCCACGCGCTTTGGGGGTGCCACGCACCCGCAGGAGGCCAGCGCGAGCGTGAGGGAAAGGAGCTTCATTCGCATGGGTAACATGATACCAATTGCGGGTGAAACGTCATGACGTCGTCACGCGGGTTTGGTAGATTGTCCCGTGGGGATGTCACGGAGCGGGTTTCTTGCCTGCGCCTTCCTGGCGCTTGCGGCTTCCGGGGCGCCGGCCTCGGAGGGCGGGGCGTCGAGCGCCACCCTGGTCTCCGTCGCGATCGAGGGCAGCGAGTCCGCGGACCTCGACGACCTCCGGGAGGCGCTGGGGCCCTGGAAGGAGGACGCTCCGTGGAGCGAGGAGGGCTCCGAGCGCGCGCACGCGGCCCTGCGGACCTTCTACCGCAACAGGGGATTCCTCGAGGTCGCGGTCTCGACCCGGGCCGAGGTCTTCGCCTCGTCTTCGTCCTGGGCCGCGGCCGTGACCGAGGGCCCGCGCTTCCGCTTCGGCGTGACCCGCGTGAGCGGGCTCGACCGCGTCAGGGAGCGGGTGGTCAGGCTCGAGCGCGCCTACGGGGAGGGGGAGTTCTTCAGCCCCCAGAAGCTCTTCGACACCCAGCGCAGGCTCTACGATTCCAGGCTCTTCGAGGATGTCTCGATCCGGACCTCCACCACCGCGGCCCGGACCGTGGAGGTCGCCATCGAGGTGCGCGAGCGCAGGGCCAAGTGGATCAAGACGGGCGTAGGCTACGGCTCGGACGAGCGCCAGCGCGCCAACCTGACCCTGACCCACCGCAACCTTCTGGGCCGGGGCTATCTCGCGGAGACCGCGGCGGACCTCTCCGCGATCTGGCTCGAGTTCCGCGGCGAGTTCGTCAACCGCAGGCTTTTCGCCACCGAGACCGAGGCGCGGCTGCGCGGCTCCTGGAGGAGGGAGGACCGCGCGGGCTACGATATCGAGCAGAGCCAGGGCCGCGTGAGCCTCTCCAGGGACCTGGGTTTCGACTTGCAGGCCGCGGCGCACTACCGGGTCTCGCGCACCGTGGCCTTCCATGTGGACCCCGACATCCTGGAGACCACGCCCGATGAGACGGTCTCGGGCACCGTGGGCCTGGGCCTGGAGCGCGACACCGCCGACGACATCTTCTTTCCATCGCGCGGGACCCGCTCGGCCCTGCTGCTCGAGCGCACCGGCGGGTTCTTCGGCGGCAACGTCCACTTCCTCAGGGCCGCGCTCGACGGCTCCCTCTATCACAGGCTGTGGCGCTCCCTGCTGGCCGCGGGGCGCGTGCGCGCCGGAGCGCTCAAGCCCACGGGCAGGACCGTGGAGATCCCGGTCTACGAGCGTTTCTTCACCGGAGGCGCGTCCTCGGTGCGCGGCTATCGCGAGCGGCACATCGGCCCTTTCAACGCCCTGGGCTCTCCCCTGGGAGGGGACATCCAGCTCGGCGCGAGCGCGGAGCTCAGGCTCCCGCTGTTCTGGCGCTTCACGGCCGCGGCCTTCGTGGACGGCGGCCAGGTGGGGCAGCGCCTGAACTTCGTGGAGCCCTCCCGCTGGAAGTGGGGCAGCGGGCTGGGCCTGAGGGTGAGGACGCCCGTGGGCCCGTTCCGCGCCGACTTCGGCTACAAGCTCAACCCGGATCCAGGGGACGCGGATCTCTGGCGGCTGCATCTGAGCCTCGGGGAGGCCTTCTGATGAGGGCCATGCTGCTGAGCCTGGCCTTGGCAGCGGCCGCGCCCGCGCAGGCGGCAGGGGTCTCGGAGGTCCTGCACGGGCTCCTGCACGAGGCGCTCCGGGACGCGGCTTCCTCGGCCGGCTTGCTCCTTGAGCCGGGACGCACGAGCGGCAGCCCGTTGACCGAGCTCGTGTTCGAGGGCTTTTCTCTCGAAGGAGAGGGCTTCAGGCTTTCGGTGCCCCGGGGGACCCTGAGCCTGGACTGGCGGCAGTTGAGGAAGAGGGCGGTGGTGATCCGGCGGCTTGGCCTGGAACGGCCGACCCTGACCCTCAAGGCCGATGGCGGCCGTAAGGCCAAGCCCAAGGCAAAGACCTCGCGATGGACGTTCGCGGTCCAGGGGGTGCTGGCGAGCGACGTGACCGTGGCGTGGGGCGGGGAGCCCAGCCAACGCAGGCTGATCCGGAGCCTCGCCCTCTCTTATGAGAAGGAGCGCGTGGAGGTGGCGTCTGCGGTCGCGTCCCTGGGCCGGACGACCCTGGCGCTCAACGGGAGCTTCGACATCCCCGCCGTCTCCGGCAGGGCCGAGGCGCGGCTTTCCGGCGAGGTGAGCGGCAGGGCCCGGGTATCCGGCTCAGGCAAGGCGTGGAGGGCCTCAGGAGAAGGGCGCTGGCGGGGAGCTGCCTGGGAGGCCCGGGTGAGCTTGGCGCCGGGCAAGAGGTGGGAGACTGAGGCCGGGCTCAAGGGGCTCAAGCCCGGACAGGCCGACGCTGCGTGGCTCGACCCATGGGGCCCCCAGACATGGAAGCTCTCGGCGCGAGGCAAGGACTGGGCTCCAGGCAAGGCCTTGGCGGACGCCTCCCTGCGAGGCGTGCCGGCGCGCGGCCCGGCCTTGGCCGCGACGGCGCGTCTTGAGGCAGGGACAGCTTCATGGACGGTACGGCTCTCGTCAGCAGGGTTTTCCGGAGAGCTCGCGGGAAAGGCGGAGCTGGGCACGGGCCGGCTCTCAGCGTCTCTTCAGGCCGAGGCCGCTCCCCAGGCTTTGTCAGGCCTGGCAGCGGTCGAGCACGGCAGAGTTTTCGTGCGGGCGTCGAGCTCCGGCACGCTCAAGGCGCCGGAGTGGCAGGCTCAGGCCGGCGCGGAACGCGTCGTGGCCGCGGACTGGCTGGTGCGCTCGGCCACCGCGCAGGTCTCGGGCCTGGGGCTCGGGGTCTCGAGCGCCAGCCTCACCTTGGCCGGGGCAGGCAGGAGGGCGGGTCCCGGCGTGCTGGAGAGGCTCGACTTCTCCGTGAACCGGAGACAGGGCTCCTATGAGACCGCGTTAGACGCGGTCGTGGCCGGGACCACGGTCGCGGCCAGGGGTTTTGCGGAGAGGACGGACGGGGTCGCGCGGACCAAGTGGGAGCGCCTCGACATCATGACGGACCCGGCGTGGAACGCCGAGCCCTTCGAGCTCGAGGCAGGACCGGGGCTCTTGAAAGTCAGGAGCTTGCGCCTCAGGGCCGGTCCGGCGCGCGTGTCTCTCGACGCCTTCAGGTCGCAGGGCCGATGGGAGAGGCTTGCGCTCGACGTTTCCGGCGTGGCCTTGGGCAAGTGGGCGGCGTTGGCGGGGCTGAACCTTCCTCTGCAGGGGACCGCGGCGCTCCATGCCGAGGCCGCAGGCGAAGGGAGCCTCTCGGGCCGGGCGACCCTGGAGATCCCGGACGCCAGCATCGGCGGCGTGGGCCCGGGCCCCTTGAGGGGCCGGGCCGAGCTGGAAGGAGGGGTCTTGCGGGTCACGCACCTCGGCTGGGAGCCGGCCTTCGCCAGCGTGACCGTGAGAGGGCGGCTGGAGGTCGATGAGAAGCTCAAGCCCGGGGACTTCGAGGCCGGGCTGACCGTCTCAGACATGGGCCAGGGCATGGACCTCTCCGTGGACGCCTTCAAGGTCGAGGGCCTCAAGGTCGTCTGCGACGCGGGGGTCTCCCGCAGAAAGGGAGTGGTCAAGGCGAGCGGGCAAGCCGAACTGGAGGCCCGGTCCGCGGCCTGGCCGGCAGCGGGCCTCTCCCTGGAGGACATCGCCATGCAGCTCAAGCCCGAGGGAGAGGCCCTGGTCGTGGAGCGCGCCTCTGCGACCTCCTCCGGCAAGACCCTGGAGCTGGCAGGCCGCGTCGGGCTCAAGGGCCCGGACCTGAGGCTCAAGGCCGAAAGGCTGGTGCTGGCCCCCCGCGAGGGCTTCAGGTCGGAGGCGGAGCTCGAGCTCTCCCTTTCCGGACCGTGGCTCAGCCCCAAGCTCGCCGGCCGCGTGGACCTGGAGGGCCTGGCGTACTCTCCGGAGAGGCCCAAGAGCTGGTGGCGCAGGCTCCTGCCCGTGGACTGGCTTCCCAAGAAGAAGGAACCGGAGCCGGCCGCGGCTCCGCCCGCCGGGGAGTTCCTGCCGCGGGGCTGGGCCGCGGACGTCAAGGTCTCCTTCCCGCGCAACGTGTGGTACAAGCGCGGGGCCTTGTCGGTCGAGGTGCGCGGGGAGCTCGTGCTCAAGAGGGAGCGCCACGAGCCCCTGCGCATCCTGGGAGAGGCCGAGGCCGTGCGCGGGAACGCCTCCTTCCTCGGCAGGGCCTTCCAGGTGGAGGAGGGCAGGCTCTCCTTCGCCGGCGAGGTCCCCTTGGACCCCGGCCTGGAGGCCGCGGCCCTGCACGTGGACGAGCGCACCCGCACGAAGGTGCGCCTCCGGCTCTCCGGGACCGCGCGCAAGCCCAGGCTCGCCCTGTCCTCCGAGCCGCCCATGGAGGAGAGGGACATCGTCTCCCTCCTGGTGGCGGGCCGGCCCTTCGAGAAAGCCGAGCCCGGCAAGCGGACCGAGGACGACGCGGCGCGCTCCGCGGCCGAGCAGCTCCTGGCCAGCTACGCCGCCAGGGGCGTGCGCGAGACCATCCTGTCCCCCCTCGAGCTCGACGTCTTCCAGGTGAGGCTCAAGGGCGGGAGGGCGGCCGAGCTCCGGGTGGGCCGGTATCTCACCAAGGACCTCTTCATGATCTACGAGCAGACCACGGGCTCGAGCGCCCAGACCAGGCTCAAGGCCGAGTACGCCATCAGCCCCAACTGGTCCGTGGAGGGCAGCCGCGACAGCCTGGGCCACGGCGTGCTCGACCTCACCTTCAAGATCGGCCTGCGCTGATGCCGTATCGCGGGCGGTCAAAATAAGGGATACTGATGGGAACCCATCCGCCATCGGACCGGCGGGCTTGAGGGGTTCGAGGAGGCCGAGTGGCCAAGAAACTATACGTCGGCGGACTGCCGTTCGAGGTGACCGAGGACCAGCTGCACGGGATGTTCACGGCCTGCGGCCAGGTGACCAGCACCAAGCTCATGATGGACAAATTCAGCGGACAGTCCCGCGGCTTCGGCTTTGTGGAGATGTCCAATGACGAGGAAGCCATGGCCGCCATCAAGAAGCTCCACGGCAGCCCCCTCAACGGCCGCACCCTCACCGTCAACGAGGCCAAGCCCATGGAGCCGCGCGCTCCGGGCGGGTTCGGCGGCGGCGGCAACCGCGGCGGGTTCGGCGGCCGCGGCGGACACGGGCGCGGCGGGCACGGCGGCGGACACGGACACGGCGGCGGACAGGGCCGGCGCTTCTAGCCGCGCTTCTCGACGACCATGGCCCCGCCCATGCCCCCGCCGGCGCACGCCGCGAGCATGCCGTAGCGGGCCTTGGGGTCGGCCTTGAGGCTGTAGAGCAGGTTGAGCATGAGCCGGGCCCCGGTCGCGCCCAGGGGGTGGCCGAGAGCGATGGAGCCGCCGTTGGGGTTGAGCTTGGCTTGGCGGTACTTGGCCTCCCAGTCGTGGCCGAAGCGCTCCTTGCCGACCTTGAAGATGCCCAAGACGGTGGCCGCGAAGGGCTCGTGGAGCTCCACGGCGTCGAGCTGGTCGAAGCCGATGCCCGCGCACTTCAAGGCCAGGGGAGCGGCGAGCGCGGGCGAGAGCCCCATGTGCGCGGGGTTGTTGCCGTAGAAGCCCCAGCCCATGACCTCGGCCATGACCGGGAGCTTGAGGGCCCGAGCTTTCTCCTCGGTCGTCACGACCAGGGCGGCCGCGCCGTCCGACCTGCCGCAGGAGTTGAAGAGCGTGACCGTGCCCTTGGCTCCCTCCTGGTAGGTCTTGCCCTCGATGAAGCCGCCGAAGTCCTCGTAGAACCGCTTGATGGGGTAGGAGGAGCCGTCGAAGAGGGTCGGCGCCTTGGCGAACATCTGCGGCTTGGCGATGAGATCCTCGCGCAGGAACGGGTACTCGTCCTTCTCGAGGGCCGTTCCTGCCTCGGTCTTCAAGGGCTCTACGTGCGAGGCGTAGAACCCGGCGTTCCAGGCCGCCACGGAGCGGCGGAAGCTCTCGTGCGCGTACTGGTCCTGGGCTTCCCGGGTGATGCCGAGCATCTGGCTGCAGACCTCGGCCGTGGCCGCCATGTTGATCTTCTTGACCGGGTCCGTGAGGCCCTCCTCCATGGAGTCCACCACGCGGACCTGGGGGCTCTCGAGCAGGCCCGTCCACTTGGCCTTGACCACGTCGAGGCTGCGGAGCTCCTTGGCGCTGCGGCTGCCCTCGATGGTGAAGGGCATGCGCGACATGCACTCGGTGCCTCCCGCGACGTAGAGCTCGCCCTCGCCGGTCAGGATGGCGCGGCAGGCCGCGGCCACGGCCTCGATGGAGGAGATGCAGTTGTTCTGCACCGTGACGGCCTGCGCCTTCTCAGGGAGGCCCGTCTTGGCCACCGTCACCCGGGCGAGGTTGGGGGCGGAGAAGGATTGTCCCACCCAGCCCGCGATGAGGCCGTCGACCGCGTCCTTGGCCACGCCGACCTTGCGGAGCGCGGCTTCCACCGCCGCGGCCATGAGGTCCTCGGGCTTGACGCCGGAGAGCGAACGAGAGATGTGCCCGATGGGCGTGCGGCAGCCTCCGCACAGGACGATCTTCTTGGACTCGGCGAACATGGGCGTACCTCTCAGGTTGCGGTGACCGGCTGTCTGGCGTTATTATGATAAAATTCAGGGCAGGCCTCAACCAAGACATGCGATATTGCGTGCTGTTGCGCGGCCCCGACCTACCAGAGCCTGCCCGCCTGGCTCCCGTGCTGGCCGGCCACCTCAAGCAGCCCCTCTATGACGCGGCCAAGCGGAGCAGGGATGCGTGGGGCATCGTGGCTGAGGATTCCGACGAGGCTCCGGCCAAGGCCCTGGCCAAGGCCCTGGAGGACGGGGGCTTCCCCTGCCTGGTCCTGCCCGCCAACCTGGTCGAGGAGCTCCCCAGCCCGGAGTCCGCGGCAGCCATGGAGTTCGACGCGGACGGCCTGGCCCTGGTCAACAAGGCCGGAGAACGCAGTCTGGTCCTGTGGAGTCGGGTGGCCATGATCGCGGCCGCAGCTTTCAAGGAGATCACGGCCAAGAAGGTGAAGACCGGCGGCCCGAGCCTGATCGCCAAGGCCGCGAGCCTCGGACTCATGGCTGCCGGCATCCCCATCCGCATCGGCGGCAAGAAGGGGGAGACGGAGAAGGTCGTGGAGACCTCGGAGCTCGTCTATTACCTGGACCTCTTCGAGCGCAAGCCGGTCCGGCGGTTCCGGGTGGATGCCCAGGACTTCAACTACGCGTGCCTGGGCGGGCGCATGAAGTACGCGGCCACGGACAACTTCCGCTCCCTGGTGGAAGACATCGCGTCGCGGGCCGGGCGCGCGAGCCTCAACCGCGGGGCCCGCGTCCTGGTCAAGGGCGAGCCGGTCTCCGCCATGGGCTACGATTCTCTCGCCAACCTCGAGCGCGAGAGCCGGTGGCTCATGACCCTGGCGTCTTTGTCCGACCCCTGACCCCTTCCCGAGCAGCGTCGCCGGGCTTGGCGCCCGGCCGGACGCGGAAGATGAGGATGCCGTCCTTGTCGTAGACGACCGGATATCTTGAGAAGAAGTATCGGTGGTAGAAGCCGCCGGGATCCAGGTACTCCGGGTCCTTGCCGGTCATGTAGAACTTGGCCCCGGCCGCGATCTTCTCCTCCACCTCGTTGATGCGAGCCTCCCCGGCCTCTGCCACGGCCCAGGACCAGCCGCGCCGCTTGAGGTAGTAAAGGTAGACGGACGGCCCCCTGCCGTTGCACATGAAGAGGTCCGAGGGCGCGCTCACCGCGTCAGCGGCTTGGGCGGCGTGGAGCAGGAAGGTGAAGCTGAGGTTGTACCAGTGCCGGATGCGCAAGGCCGCGTGCACCGGGACCGAGAGCGCCAGGAGCGCCACCCCTGCCAGGGCCCAGGCCCTGGCCTTGCCGGAGAGCCCGGCTGCCTTGAGCCTGAGGGTGGCCAGGCCCAGGCCCATGAACGCGGCATTGACCGTGGCGAACGGCAGGGAGGTGTATTCGTGGTGATAGGCGTAGAACCCGCCCAGCACCAGGTGCACGGCCACAGCCAGCCACCACAGGGGCAGGAGCAGGCCCTTGCCCTCCTGGAACCAGACGCGGGCGCCCACGGCCATGAGCGCCAGGCCGCCGTAGGTGGCGGTGAGCTCAGGGAAGCGCGAGAGGAACTGGTGCTTGATGTAGCGCG
The DNA here is from genome assembly GCA_016218545.1 of Elusimicrobiota bacterium. GTDB lineage: Bacteria > Elusimicrobiota > Elusimicrobia > UBA1565 > UBA9628 > JACQWX01. The sequence continues at coordinate 22,304 of JACRDQ010000045.1, read as the reverse complement.
GCATGCCCTGGTAGTCCAGGAGGGCCTTGAAGTCGCGCGAGCTCGTGGGCACGACGTAGGCGCCGGTGCTGGCGTGCTTGTACCAGGCAAAGACCGTCCCGAGCGCCAAGCCGGCCGCGGCATAGCCCCTCCAGTCCCAGAACGCCTTGCGGCCGAGCTTGTCCCAGCTCAGGACCAGGAGCACTCCCAGGAGGTAGGCGTATGGGAGCTTCGAGCCCACAGCAATCACGACCCAGGCGACCGCTGCCAGCCAATGGCCCCAGGCGCGGCCCTCGTCCAACGAGCGGTCCCAATGGAAGAACGCTCCGATCGTGGCCAGCAGGGCCAGAGCCTCGGGCTGGACCGACCTGCCGAAGAAGACCTCCAGCGGGACGAAGGAGAAGAGCAGCCCCGCGTAGAAGGCAGGCTCATAGCCCAGCCTGCGTTCCAGGAAGCGGAACAGATAGACCGCGGTCAGGGCTGAGAACAGGGCGGCCAGGAGCCTGCCCCAGACCTCGCCCAGCCCGAACAAGGACCAGAACAGGCCGGTCAACCACATGAAGAGCGGGAACTCGGTCGCGGCACAGCCTTCATAGCCTCCCTCCCAGGAGATACGGGGGCAGAAGAACTCAAGGCCGCTGTCGTGGTAGTTCCTGGCGATGGAGATCGTGTTGCACTGCCGGTGGGCGTGGTAATCCAGCATGGGAGACGTCAGGCCCTTGAGGTGGGCCAGGACCGAGGCCAGGAGGATGAGGGCCAAGGCGAGCCTGCGGGGGAGGACCGCTTCCATCGGAGCCGGCATTATAGCAAGTCGTGTATAATAGGGGCCCTCCATGAGATCCCTCGTCTTCATCGCCAGCCATATAGGCTACCCCATGGAGAAGACCCCCCTGGGAGGGGGGGCCATGGTGGGCCTCCAGCTCATCAGGCACTGGCCCAAGGACGGGGATTGCAAGCTCATCGTCCTGGGCTCAGGCCCGGAATCCCCTGACACGGGCATCGAATACGTCCAGCTCCCGGCCCCGGGCCCGCACCCGGCCCCCATCAAGCTCTCCGAGCTCGAATACGCCCGTTTTTGCAGGGACTTCGAGACCGGCACCACGGACTGGCTCCTGGCCCAGGGTCACCGCCTGCCCCCAGGCAAGACCTGCGTCATGGTCAATGACGTGGCCGAGGGCCCGGATGTGGAGCGCATCTCCAAGGCAGGCTACCCCATCGTCTCTCTGTGGCACGTGGACGTGGTGGACTACTTCAACAAGCTCTACCTGCGCAGCATCGTGCGGCCCGAGAGCCTGACCGCGCTCTACGAGCGCTCGCGCAGGCTCGGCATGCATTGGGTCATCCCGGACATGCTCCAGATCATCTTCGAGAAGCAGCGCAACACCGTGGTCTATTCCGACCTCATGATCATGCCCTCGAGCACCATGGCCTCCACCGTGGCCCGCTGCTACGGCTACCTCGGCAAGGACGAGGCCGAGGTCCGGACCAAGACCGAGGTCCTGCCTTGGGGCATGTGGGAGCACGGCGTCTCTGACGCGGCCTCCGAGACCGCGGCCGTCTCCCTGCGGGAGCACTACCAGATCACGCCCAAGACCACGGTCCTGATGACCTTAAGCCGCATCGCGCCTGAGAAGGGCCTGCACCTGCTCCTAAGGGCCCTGAAGATCCTGGAAGAGGACGGCAGGCTTGCCGGGAGAGACGTGTGCGTGCTCATGGCGGGCGAGCCTGCCTTCATGCAGGGCGCGGCCTACATGCGCCTTGTCCAGGCCGATTCCGCGGCCTTGAAATCCGTGCGGGTGTTCTTTCCCGGCTACCTCGCCGCTCCCGAGAAGGCCGCGTTCTTCAAGGTCTCGGACATCTTCGTCTCCCCCTCGGTCCACGAGAGCTACGGCCTCAACGTGGTCGAGGCCATGCAGGCCGGCATGGCCATCCTGGCCAGCGACCACTACGGCGTGCGCGACGTGGTGGACCCCTCGTTCGGCCGCGTGGTGCACTACCCCTCGCCCGCCAAGGCTCCTGAGCGCCTGGCAGGAGCGCTCGTGGAGCTCATGGCGGACCCCGAGCGGCTCAGGGAGATGGGCCGCAATGCCGAGGCCGCTGCCAAGGGCATGCCGTTCAAGGACACCGCTGCCAAGGTCCTCGACCGGGCCCTGAGCCTCCTCAAGGGGGACTGATGGCCTTCGTGGTCCCCAAGACCCTCAAGGCCGGGTCCATGAGCCTGCGCTGCCTGACCGAGCACGACAGCCCGGCGCTCTGGGACGCGATCTCAGCCTCGCGGCCGTTGCTCCGCCGCCGCATGCGCTGGGTGGACGCGGTCCAGAGCATCGACGACTGTTCTGCCTTCATCGCCAGGACCCAGCCTGCCCCTGAGATGACCGAGTTCGCGGTCGGCGTCTTCGAGGGCCGGGGCAGGCTCTCCGGTGTCGGGGCTCTCCAGCACCCGGCCGAGGACGGCCAGGTGGCCGAGTTCTCCCTCTGGATTCGCGTCGAGCGCAGGCGCCGCGGCAAGGGCTTTGCCGCTGCCAAGGCCCTCATCAACCATTTCTTCAGGAAAGCGGGGGTGCGCCGCCTCTACGCCCGGCTTGAGCCCGCCAACCCCGAGGCCCGCGGCCTGCTTCGGAAGCTCGGCTTCAAGTACGAAGGCCGCCTTAGGCGCGAGAAGCGCCTGAACGGCCGCTGGGTGGACCAGGAATGCTGGGGATTGCTCCGGCAGGAATGGAAAAAGTAGCTGTTTGGCCCGCTTCGGAGACAGGGGTTTCGGCGTTTGCAGCGGATGACCGGCTAAATCGCGCAATCGGGCTTTTTTCAAGTTTCACTGCTCGTCTGTCGACACCCTCCCCGGAGGTTCCTCTGCCGCCGTAGGCGCCGGGGCCGTTGTGCGGCCGCATCCCGGGCGGCGAGATGGAACTTTCTCAGGGGGGTCCTCGTATTATAGAGCAAGGAGGGCAGGAAAGACGCGGGCAGCCCAAGCGTCAAATGGTATAATCATTTCCAGTATTTCCTGCGCCAGGATCGATGATTCCACCGAACAAGAAGCCGTATGCCGACTACCTGAACGCAGTGCTGCCGCGGCCCAAGCCGCGCGCGGACGCGCCGCTGGCCCTGGACCTGTTCGCCGGCTGCGGCGGGCTGGCTCTTGGTTTCGAGGTCGCCGGCTTCCGGACCATCGGCTTCGAGATGGACGCCGACGCTTCCCGGACCTACGCCAAGAACCTGCACGGCGAATGCCGCCAAGTCTTCCTTGAACCTGGCCAGGACCTGGCCGACGGGGCAGACATCATCATCGGAGGTCCGCCCTGCCAGCCGTTCAGCGTGGGTGGGCTCCAAGAGGGCTCGAAGGACAGGCGCAACGGCTTCCCCGTCTTCATCGACGCCGTGACGCGGTACCGCCCGAAGCTTGCCCTCTTCGAGAACGTACGCGGCATGCTCTACGCCAACAAGCCGTATCTCGAGAAGATCATTGCGCAGCTGGAGCGCCTGGGCTACACCGTCGAGGAGGAGCTGCACAATGCCGTGCAATACGGCACGCCTCAGCGGCGGGAGCGTCTGGTCGTCGTGGCGCACAAGGGCGGCTGGGAATTCCCTGAGCCGGAGCACTTCGGCTACACGGCAGGGGACGCCATCGGCGATCTGCTCGCCTCGCTCCCCGAGAATCCGAAGTTCCTGACGCCCGGCATGGACACCTACGTGGCCAAGTATGAGAAGGCGTCGAAGTGCGTCCGGCCCCGCGATCTTCATCTCGACGATTCAAGCCGCACCGTAACCTGCCGCAACCTCAACGGCGCCACCGGGGACATGCTGCGGGTCCGGCTTGAGGACGGCCGCCGCCGCCGGCTGACCGTGCGCGAAGGAGCCCGGCTCCAGAGCTTCCCGGACTGGTTCAAGTTCGAGGGAGCCGAGGGCAGCCAATACAATCAGGTCGGCAATGCCGTCCCGCCGCTCCTGGCGCGAGCGCTGGGTCTGGCCGTCGCAAAATACCTCGAGCTGGCCGATGACGAGCGCCCGGCGCCGAAACGCCCGCCCCGGCAGCTGGCCTTGCTGGAGCATGCCTAACAAATCGGCCGCCGAAGCACGTGTCGATGAGGCGCTCCAAATCCTTGAGGCAATCGGTTTCCCCCTCTCGCTCAAGACGCCGGAAATGCAGAGGCGGCTTGCCCGCATCCTGCTCGGCGTCTGCAAGCTGACACCCAAGGCCGCCTGGTCCGCGACCGCCGTCTGGGAAGGGGCCGGTTCCTGGTGTCCGCGCAGCCGCGAGATCATCCCGTTCGTGAACAAGCACTACGGCGAGGACATCAAGGACAGCTCCTACGACGATGTCCGCAGGAAGAACCTCGATTTCCTGGTCGCGTCCGGCTTGGTCCTCAGGAGCCCCGGACGCCCGAACGCGGCCACCAACGACAGCACGCGGGGTTATGCGGTCAACCCGGCGGCCGCAGACCTCTTCCGCCTGTTCGGCGCCGCGACATGGAAGAAAGCCCAGAAGACGTTTTGCGAGGCCCACCCCCGCCTGGATGACAAGCTGCTCAGAAAGCGCGAACTGAAGAAGATGCCCGTCATCCTGCCGGAGGGCGTCTCCATCGACCTCATTGACGGCAGCCACAATCAGATCCAGAAGGCCATCATCGAGGAGTTTCTGCCCCGGTTCGTCCCAGGCGCCCAGGTGCTCTACCTGGGCGATGCTTCGCAGAAGACTGTTTTCATCAAAGAGGGCCGGCTCAAGGAGCTGAATTTCTTCGAGCTGTCGCATGACCGCCTGCCCGACTTGGTCGCATACGACCCGAAGCGGAACTGGGTATTCCTCATCGAGGCAGTCCATTCCTCGAACCCGGTCTCGCACCTGCGCCATTACCAGCTCGAACAGCTCGCCGCGAAGTGCACGGCCGGCATTGTTTTTGTGAGCGCCTTCCAGGACCGGAAGACCTTCGCCAAGTGGGTCGGCGAGATAAGCTGGGAGACGGAGGTCTGGCTGGTCGAGTCGCCCGACCACATGATCCACTTCAACGGCGACAAGTTTCTCGGACCGCACCAGAAGCGAGGCCAGTAATGGCCGATGTCTTCTCCAAGAAGAAAAGATCCGAGGTGATGTCGCGCATCCGCGGGCGGGGCAACAAAGCTACCGAAATCGCCCTGTGCGGCCTGCTACGGGACAGCGGCATCAGCGGATGGCGCCGACACCAGAAGCTGCCAGGGACACCCGATTTTTCCTTCGTCGCGGATAAAGTTGCCGTATTCGTGGATGGCTGCTTCTGGCATGGATGCCGCCCTTGCAGCAAAGGCAGGATGCCAGCAAACAACGCGGACTATTGGACAGCAAAAATCGAAGCCAACAAGCGACGGGACAGGAGAGCAAGCCGAAATCTGAGGGAAAAGGGCTGGAAAGTAGTCAGGGTCTGGGAGCATGCCATAGAACGGGACCCTGCGCGCGTGGTTACGAGGATATGCCGAGCGCTGAAGAAGTAGGCAAGCGCAAGGCGAAACCCATCAGAGCGCTAGACCTCTTTTGCGGTGCGGGAGGAAGCAGCCTGGGCGCCAGAGCTGCCGGCGTGCAGGTTGTCGGCGGCGTAGACCTCTCGAACCTGGCGGAAAAGGTTTACAAGGACAATTTCCCAAAAGCCCACTTCTTCCGACGAAGAATCGAGGGCTTGTCTGCATCCGCCGTAAAGCGCGAAGTCGGCCCGGTACAATTGCTCCTTGCAAGCCCAGAGTGCACCAATCACAGCTGTGCCAAGGGCGCCAAGAGGCGATCCGAAGCAAGTCGGCAGACAGCCTTCGAGGTCCTAAGATTTGCAAAAGCATTCAAGCCGCGCTGGATTGTGGTAGAAAACGTAATCCAAATGAAGTCCTGGGCGAAATATGCCAAGTGGCTTCGAAGGCTCGAAGGACTCGGATACAAGACGACAGAGCATGTCCTCAACGCCGCAGATTTCGGCGTGCCCCAAGCGCGCAAACGTCTGTTCATCCTGGCAGATTTGCTGCATAGACCGCCGTCTCAGATCGACATGCAAGACGGTCGGGTGCCCGTCAGAAAAGTGCTTAACATGAATGGCGTCTACGCCTATTCGACACTCCGGAAGAAGGGCAGGGCCAAGCGCACCCTTCGGCATGCAAAACGCGCAATGCGGAACGTCGGCATGAAGCGGCCATTCATTGTGGTATATTACGGAAGCGATGGGGCCGGGGGCTGGCAGCGGCTATCTGAACCGCTTCGAACGGTGACAACGTTGGACAGGTTCGCTCTTGTCAGACGGATTGACGGCGGGCACAAGATGCGCATGTTGCAGGTCCCGGAACTCTGGGCCGCGATGGGCTTTCCCGATGACTTCAAACTCAACCATGGTGTGCGGAGAGAGCGGATTGGCCTTTTCGGCAATGCCGTCTGTCCGCCCGTGATGAAGAGTGTCATCACGGCACTGATCTCCAAACCACCGAAAGGAATACAGCCATGACCAATCCCACTTCTGGCAATCAAGGCAGCGCGCTCCGACCGCGCGCGAGGTTGTTGCGAACGCTTGGGGAGGAACTCATTAGCAATGAGGTTGTTGCCATCATCGAGTTGGTTAAGAACGCATATGATGCCGACGCCACAAGAGTGCTAATTCGCTTCACTCCGCCTTTGGCCCGTGGGAATGGTCTCATTGAAGTGATTGACAACGGTCACGGAATGGAATTGAAGACCATTCAGCAGGTCTGGATGGAGCCGGCAACTCCATCGAAGCGAGGCCCAGAACGGCGGACTAGACAGTTCAAGAGACGCTATCTTGGCGAGAAGGGCATTGGGCGTTTCGCGGCATCGCGACTCGCAGACGAGCTTGAGGTGGTTTCGCGAACGGAAGGAGCCCCAAAAGAGGTCTATGCAGTTTTTGACTGGCGACAATTCGATGACGACAAAAAATTCCTCGATGAGATTCTAGTCCTTTGGGATACGCGTTCGCCGGCAGATATCAAGGCGGGCGGAACAGTCGAACTTCTTTGGAGAAAAGACCGGAAGAGGCCTGCTGCGCGAGATCTCGGGCACGGCACGATACTCCGGATGACAGGTCTAAAGCAAACTTGGGAAGCCAAGCAATTTGAAGACCTGCGCCGCGGGCTGGCGCGGCTGATCTCCCCAGCAGATAGAGGCGGCGATGATAAGGATGGCTTTGAAGTAGAATTGGATTTGCCCTCAGAATTCTCGGAATACAGCAGCAAGGTTGTTCCTCCCCCGATTCTCAAACATCCCCACTACACAATCAAGGGGTCCGTTAACGAAAAGGGCGCGTTCAAACTAACCTACAAGATTCTTTCTGAAGGAATCGAGAAGGAGGCTAAGGGCCGGTTCGTCCGAGTGAAGGACGCGAAGGGGCGTTTTGATTTTCGTGTCTTGAAAGAGAAGGAAGAAACGGAGGACCAGCGGCCGTCGGAAACCAGAACTATCGAATGCGGTCCGTTCGACATGGAGATGCGGATTTGGGATCGAGACGAATTGGGAAATGTCATCCAGAAAACGCATTCGACAATTCAGGATATTCGGCGTGATTTGGACGCCGTCGCCGGGATTAATATTTATCGTGACAACTTCCGCGTTTTGCCATATGGCGAGCCGAAGGACGACTGGTTGCGGCTTGATATTCGTCGTGTCCAGAATCCGACCCTTCGAATCTCAAACAACCAGGTTTACGGGGTTATTGGCATCTCAGCGGACAAGAATCCGCAGCTCCATGATCAGTCGAATCGAGAAGGGCTGGACGAAAATCAAGGTCTTGCAGATTTGCGAGAGGTGATAACCGAAGCCTTGAATCAGCTTGAGCAGCTGCGCTACTCGACACGTCCGCGAGTGAAAAATCGAGATCGGAAGCCTGTCGGAGGTTTGTTTAGTGGCTTCGATTTGTCGCCCATATCTGCATATATCGCCAAGCAACTCCCCGATGACAAGGAGGCCAAGGACTTGGTCGAAGCGACAGAAAGAGCGTTCGGAAGCCAGCTGAAGGAAATTCAGGTCGTGCTGGCGAGATATCAGCGCCTTGCACTGCTGGGACAACTGGTTGACCATGTCTTGCATGAGGGTCGGCAACCCATCGCGTCAATCAAGAATGAATCGCAATTCGGGCTCTCCGACCTCCAGGGGCCGGTACAGCTTCCGCGAGAGCTCGCACGCAAATTGGCGGAGAGATTCGGCACAATCCACAAACAAGACGATGTTCTTGCCACCGCATTCCGCCGCATGGAACCATTCGGAGGCAGGCGTCGTGGCCGTCCTGTTCAACTGTATCTGGAGGAGATCATCCGCGATGCTTTTGCGGTGTTCGCCGGCGATCTTGATCGACTCAAAATCAGGGCGAGCTTGCCGCTCACGGAAACCCTCGTTCGTGTTGACCCCGCCGAGATTCAAGAGGTCGTAATTAACCTGCTCACCAACAGCCTGCACTGGCTTGAACAAACCAATGAAGCCAAGCGCGAAATCGCGGTAACGGTCGTTCGCCGCGGGCAGGAGCATGTTGAGATCTCGTTTTCAGACAGCGGCCCGGGCGTTCCGGCCGAGAATCGCGAACTTATCTTTGAACCATATTTCACGACGAAGCCAGATGGCATTGGACTCGGGCTATGCATTGCCGGTGAAATTGTGACCGATTATTACGAAGGCTCTCTTGAGCTGCTCGATCGCGGGCCTCTCGATGGGGCCAACTTTCTAATTACGTTGAGGAAGCGTGTATGAGCGACCCTATTGGCACCAATTGGAAGTTTCTGATTGTCGAGGATAATGAGACCGTTGTCAAAGAACTCTTGGAGGCATTGCCAGGTTTTGTCGATCCACCTGACACGATAGAATCGGAAGTCTTTGATGCTTTCGCAGATGCGAAGGATCGGCTGAAAGAAGCAAGGTTTGATGTCTTGATTCTCGACCTAAAGGATGACAGCGACAAAGGTCTCGAGGCTGCCAGCAACCCGGTCGGCCTCGAAGTTTTCGAGGCCCTCAAAAGCACTCGTTTTGCCCCGGTAATCTTCTATACAGCCTTGGCTCACAAGGTGCGCTCGCAGGAAACAAGCTTCGTCCGTGTCGTTGAAAAAACCGAGGGCATTGAAAAGGTGAAGAAAGAAGTCCGGCAGGTTCTGCAAACACAATTGCCGTATTTGGCCAGGAAGATTGAAGACATCCAACGCGCATACATGTGGGATTTTGTCGGCACTAATTGGAAGGAGTTCAAATCCGCACACGAACAAGCCGATCTTGCATATCTACTTGCTCGTCGGTTGACGGTTTCGCTTGAGGGCGAAGCACGAAAATTGGCAAGAAAGCTTGCCGGCAAAGATGTTCCATTGGCGGATCCCGCCAAGGTGCATCCGATGCAGCTGTATGTCGTGCCGCCGGTGGATGGTTGCAGGCTTGCGGGTGGCATCCTTCAAGGGGATATCGGAGGCGAAACTGCGTTCTGGTTGGTGCTGACCCCTTCGTGCGATTTTGAACAAGAAGGTCGGCTGCTGCATGTACTGCTTGCGCATTGCTTGCCTCTTGCGAAGGAGCCGGAGTTCTTGTCCTGGCAACAGAATCCCGTTACGAACGCTGGCCCTTTGAAATCGTTGATAGGCGATCATCGCGAGAAATGTCAACCCGAGCGGTTCAAGTTTCTGCCAGGAACGTATTTTTTGCCGGACTTGGTGGTGGATTTTCAACAACTAAAAGCGGTGACGCCAGAGCAATTCGAGAAGTTGAAACCCATAGCCTCCCTCGACAGCCCGTATGCTGAAGCGGCCCTTTCACGCTTTGCGCGATATTTTGGCAGGCTGGGCACGTTGGACATTGACAAGGTTGTCGTCCTAAGCCGGCTCCAAGAAGGCGCCAAGCCGGCAGCAACTGCCCAGGACGATCCACCATCTTCGGCCAAGTAGTTCTTCTTGAGCTTCTCCCAAAATAGCCACGGTCCCGCGTTTGTGAAAATATAGGCGTAAGACTCTGGACAAAGCCTCTCGGCGGACGAGGCAACGGCTAGGCGCAAGGCGCTAGTAGGCGCGCAGAAAAGTGTAATATCTCGCAATCGGCGGCCTGTGCCGAGCTCGGCGGAGGCGGGGCAGTCCGGCCGTTCCTTCTAGAGGGGGTCTGTGGTCATGGCGAATCGTGAGGCGGTGGTGGTCGCGGCGGTGCGTTCTCCGGTGGGGAGACTCGGCGGAGCCTTGGCCATGGTCAGGCCGGACGACCTGGCTGCCGCGGTCATCGCGGCCCTCCTTAAGAAGGCGCCTGGCGTGGATCCCGCCTCCGTCGCGGACGTTTACTTCGGCTGCGCCAACGGCGCGGGCGAGGACAACCGCAACGTGGCGCGCATGGCGCTCCTCCTGGCGGGCCTGCCGCAGTCCGTGCCCGGCTGCACGGTGAACCGCCTCTGCGCCTCGGGCCTGGAAGCCGTCAATGCCGCGGCGCGCGCCATCCTGGCGGGCGAGGGCGACGTCTACGTGGCAGGCGGGGTGGAGAGCATGAGCCGCGCGCCCTGGTCCATGCCCAAGCCGGAGACCGCGTTCCCCTTCGGCAATGTCACGGCCTATGACACGGCGCTCGGCTGGAGATACCCCAACCCCAAACTCCAGAAGCTCTTTCCCTTGCTCAGCATGGGCGAGACGGCGGAGAACCTCGCCCAGAGGCACGGCATCCCGCGCGAGGACCAGGACGCCTTCGCCCTGGCCAGCCACCTGGCCGCTGCTGCTTCGCGCGAGAAGTTCAAGGAGGAGATCGTGCCCATCCAGACTCCTTCCAAGGAAGGAGGCCGGGAGGTGAGCGCGGATGAGACCATCCGCGAGGACTCCAGCCTCGAGCGTCTGGCCAAGCTCAAGCCCGCCTTCCGCAAGGAAGGCGGCACCGTGACCGCGGGCAACAGCTCGAGCTTGAACGACGGAGCTTCCGCGGTCCTGCTCATGGAGGCCTCGGCTGCCAAGACCGCGGGCCTGGCTCCCCTGGCCCGCTGGGCAGGCTCGGCTTCCGCGGGCGTGGACCCCAGTCACATGGGCATCGGCCCGGTGCCTGCGGTGCAGAAGCTGCTCGCCAGGCTGGGTCTTCAGCTCTCGGACGTGGACCTCGTGGAGATCAACGAGGCTTTCGCTGCCCAGACCCTGGCGTGCGCCAAGGAGCTGGGCTTGGACCGCGCCAGGCTCAACGTCAACGGCGGGGCCATCGCCCTGGGACACCCCCTGGGCTCGAGCGGGTGCCGCATCACGGTCACGCTCCTCCACGAGATGAAGCGCCGCGGAGCCAAGAGAGGGCTGGCGAGCCTATGCGTGGGCGTGGGCCAGGGCCTGGCGACCCTATGGGAAGCGGTTTAGACCGAGGTCGTCAGTCGTGCCGGCGGTCGATCACGTAGGAGCTGCCCTCGCTGCGCTTGGCGTGCTTCTTGAGCTCGGCCCCGTACTGGGAGATCTGCGCGTAGGACGTCAGCTTCCTGGTGCTGTTGTGGCAGATCCCGATGGCGATGGAGAGCAGGGGATACTCCTTGCTCAGGCCGCGCCGGTCCGTGGACACGATCTTGCGGCGCGCCCGGTCCGTCTCGTTGTAGAAGGTCAGCGACATCGCGTCGAATTCCTCGATGATGCGCTGGGCCAGGGGCTCCATCTGGATCGGGGTGGAGATGACGATGAAGTCGTCGCCGCCGATGTGGCCCACGAAGCACGGCGGGTCCGCTTCGACCGCGACCTTGATGAGGAGCCGGCCCGTTGCCCTGATGACGTGGTCTCCCGAGTCGTAGCCGTAGGCGTCGTTGTAGGCCTTGAACTGGTTGATGTCCACGTACAGGACGGCCAGGGGCCGCTCGGAGCTGACGGCCTCCTCGATGTGGCGCTCGATGGACACGTTGCCGGGCAGGTGGGTCAGGGGGTTGGCGTCGAGCCCCTGGCGGTTGCGGCGGATGATCATGCGCACGCGGGCGAGGAGCTCGCTCATGTCCACGGGCTTGGTGATGAAGTCGTCGGCTCCCAGGTTGAGGCCCTCCACCTTGGTCGCCCCGCCGCTCGTGGCCGAGAGGATGATGATGGGCAGGTGCTCGAGCAAAGGGTCGCGCCGGACCGCGGCGCACACCTCGAACCCGGTCATGACGGGCATGGAGAGGTCCAGGACCGCGATGTCCGGAGGGTTGCCCCGGATGGCCGCGAGGGCCTCCTTGCCGTTTGAGACCGCCTCGACCTGGAAGCCCTGCTCGCTGAGCGCAGTCGAGATGAGGGTCAGGAGGTCGGGCTCGTCATCCGCCACGACGATGCGCGTGGCCGGGTGGGAGGAGGCCTCGGTCATGGGAGGTGAAGATACCTCATTGGACGGGACATGTCCAGTATCCTTGCGCCGCATGAAGCGGTTTGCTAAGATGGCGTGCTTTCGCGGAAGCGCTTTTTGTCTTCGCGGAGCAAGCGCTTTTGGACAAGCCTCCGGATCGCGTCACGCCGCCCGCGAAGCCTTCCCGCCGCATGGGAGGGCTTTACCACGGGCTGCAGTTCGCCGTCACGGCGGTCGCGGGGCTCGCCGTCGGGTACTGGCTCGACGGCCGGGTCCTGCCATCGCCGCTGGGCATGCTCGGGGGGTTCTTCGCGGGCGCTGCGGTCGGCATGTACATCCTGGCCAGGGAACTGAAGAAGAAATGAGAGTGCTCGTGCTCGCGGCCGCGGTCGCGGCGGCCAACGTCTGGATCGGCCGCTGGATGCGGCTGGGCGATTTCGTCAAGCCGGGCTTGGCCGAGGGCGCGGGCAACGCCCTGGGCTTTCTCGTGCGCGCCGGCATCCTCTTCTCCGCGGCGCACCTCCTCTGGCTCTCGAGCCGCGACGCCCGCCAGACCGCGGCCTTCATCGTGACCGCGGGCCTGCTCCAGCTGGTCGGCCAGCTCTGGTTCGGGGACACCGGCCTGCGCCGGGCCCGCGGCCGGGTGGGGAGCGCGGGGTGAGCGAGGGCATGGTCGAGGCCGCGGCCGGCGGGCACGGAGGGGCGCTGGATTTCTCCGAGATCCTGGCCCATCACCTGACCGACCACCAGCTCTTCTCCCTGGGCGGGGGCTTCGGGGTCAGCAAGCACGGCCTCATGATCCTCATCGCGGCCGGCCTGGCCGCGATGGTGGTCCTGCTGGCGGCCCGCACGAAGGGGCGCCTGAGGACCGCGGTCGAGGCCTTCGTCCTCTTCATCCGCAAGGACATCGCCGAGCCCGCCCTGGGCGAGGACACCGACTATTGCCTGCCTTATCTCCTGACCCTCTTCGTCTTCATCCTCATGATGAACCTGCTGGGCCTCATCCCGAGCGGCGCCACGCCGACGGGGAACATCTCCGTGACCGCGACCCTGAGCCTGCTCACCTTCGTCCTCATCCACGCGGCCGGCGTGTTCCGGCACGGCCTGCTCAAGCATCTCAAGAACTTCGTGCCTCATGGGGTGCCCTGGGTGGTGTGGCCCCTGGTCTGGTGCATCGAAGCCATGGGCTTCCTGACCAAGAGCATCGCGCTCTGCATCCGTCTTTTCGCGAACATGACGGCCGGGCACATGGTCATCCTGCTCTTCCTGGGGCTCATCCTTTTGGCCGGGCAGACGCACGTGGCCGCGGGCGCCGTCGTGGCCCCCATCGCCGTGGGCCTGGCGGTCGGCCTCTACGCGCTCGAGCTCATCGTCGCTTTGATCCAAGCCTACGTTTTCACGATGTTGACCGCCATCTTCGTGGGCGGAGCTTTGCATCCGGAACACTGACAGAGGAGGAGCAATGGGAGAGCATCTGTACTTGGGACTCGGTTATATGGGGGCCGGCATCGGCGCCGGTCTGGTCGTGATGGGCGCGGCGTCGGGCATCGGCCGCGTGGTCGCCTCGGCCGTGGAGGGCATCGCCCGCCAGCCGGAGGCCGACGAGAAGATCAGGAGCAGCATGCAGCTCTTCATCTTCCTCATCGAGGGACTCGGCATCATCGGCCTGGGCGTCGCCTACGTCGTCGCCCTGAACCTGGGCTTGAAGGTCCTGCCGCACTGAGCTGATGGACAAGCTGTTCAGCGTCGACGTCGGGCTGATGGCCTGGACGGTGATCACTTTCCTGCTGCTGGTGGCCGTCCTGACGAAGTACGGCTGGAGGCCGCTCATGGAGGCGCTCGACGCCCGGGAGGCCCGGCTGAAGGCCGACGCCGAAGCGGCCCAGGCGGCCAGGGAGGGGGCGGAGAAAGCCAAAGCCGACTTCGACGCCAAGCTGGCCGAGGCCTACGCCCAGGGCCGGGAACTCGTGGCTCAGGCGGCCAAGGAAGCCGAGGCCGCGGCGGCCCGCATCCGGGCCGAGGCCCGGGCCCAGGCGCAGAAGTCCAAGGAGGCCGCGCTCACGGAGTTGGCCGACGAGAAGCGCCGGCTCATCGGGGAGCTGCGCGGCGAGGTGGCCGAGCTCTCGGTGATGGCGGCCGAGAAGCTCCTGCGCCGGTCGGTCGACCCCGCGGTCGAGAAGACGGTGCTGGACTCCTTCCTCGCGGAGATGGATAAGAGGAAGTCCTGATGCGTTCCTCGGACCAGATCCTGGCGTCCCGCTACGCTCGGGCGCTCTTCGAGGCCGCGTCGGCCTCGAAGACGGCCGACGCCGTGGCCGGGGAGCTGGACCTGGCCGGGGAGGTGGCCGCGCACCCCGACGCCGCGGCGGTCTTCAAGACTCCCAGGCTGGGCACGGCCGAGAAGAAGAAGCTCTTCCGGGACCTGCTCGGCGCAAGGGCGTCGGCCGTGACCCTCCGTTTCGTGGACCTGCTGTTGGAGAGGAAGCGCCTCGATCTGCTCGGGGCCGCCGCGCTGTCCTACGGCAAGTTCCTCGCCGAGGGACGGGGCACGGCCAAGGCCGTGGTGGGGGCGGCGCGCAAGCCCTCGGAGGCGGACCTGGAGGCCATCCGGCGCAGGCTCGAGGCCTTCGTCGGGCTCAAGGTGGAGCTGGAGGTCCGTTCGGACCCGGCCCTGCTGGCCGGGGTGCTGGTGAGGCTGGGCGACTGGGTGCTGGATTCGTCCCTGGCGGGCCAGCTCGAGAGACTCAAGAGGAGAATTTCATAGATGGCGATCAGGCCTGAAGAGATCACGGGAGTCATCCGCAAGCAGCTCGAGGGGTTCTCGGGCGGCATGGAGCTGCGCGAGGAAGGGACCGTCCTCCAGGTCGGAGACGGCATCGCGCGCGTCTTCGGCCTCGAGCGCGCCATGGCGGGAGAGCTCCTGGAGTTCCCCAACAACGTCATGGGCATGGTCCTCAACCTGGAGAAGGAGAACGTCGGGTGCGTGCTGCTGGGCCCCGACCGGCTCATCCGGGAGGGAGACCGCGTCAAGCGCACGGGCCGGGTCATGGAAGTCCCGGTCGGCGAGGCCATGGTGGGGCGCGTGATCGACCCCCTCGGCCAGCCCATCGACGGCAAGGGCCCGATCAAGGCCACGGGCACCCGGCCCATCGAGGTCGTGGCCCCCGGCGTGGTGGAGCGCGAGTCCGTCAACGTCCCGCTTCAGACGGGCCTCAAGGCCATCGACTCGATGATCCCCATCGGCCGCGGCCAGCGCGAGCTCATCATCGGCGACCGCCAGACCGGCAAGACGGCCATCGCCATCGACACCATCATCAACCAGAAGGACGCTCCCAACCGGCCCATCTGCATCTACGTGGCCATCGGCCAGAAGCAGTCCACGGTCGCCAAGGTGGCCAAGACGCTCGAGGATTTCGGCGCCCTGTCCTACTCGATCATCGTCTCGGCGGCGGCCGCCGACCCGGCCCCGCTCCTCTATATGGCCCCGTACGCGGGCTGCGCCATCGGCGAGGAGTTCCTGTGGAAGGGCAAGGACGTCCTCGTCATCTACGACGACCTCTCCAAGCACGCGCAGGCCTACCGCCAGCTCTCCCTGCTCCTGCGGCGGCCGCCGGGCCGCGAAGCCTACCCGGGCGACGTCTTCTACCTGCACTCGCGCCTGCTCGAGCGCGCCTGCAAGCTCAATAAGAAGAACGGCGGAGGCTCGCTCACGGCCCTGCCGGTCATCGAGACCCAGGCCGGAGACGTGTCTGCCTACATCCCGACGAACGTGATCTCCATCACGGACGGCCAGATCTACCTCGAGTCGGGGCTGTTCTACTCGGGCGTGCGGCCGGCCGTGAACATCGGCATCTCGGTCTCGCGCGTGGGCGGCTCGGCCCAGACCAAGGCCATGAAGCAGGTGGCCGGGCGCCTCAGGCTCGACCTGGCCCAGTACAACGAGCTGGCGGCCTTCGCCCAGTTCGGCTCGGACATGGACAAGGCCTCGCAGGCCCAGCTGGCGCGCGGCGAGCGGATGGTCGAGCTCCTCAAGCAGGACCAATACCTGCCCCTGCCCCTGGAAGACCAGGTGATCGCCATCTACGCCGGCGTCAACGGCTACCTCGACGACCTGCCGACCGCGGAGGTGCGCCGGTTCGACGCGGAGCTGAGGACCTGGCTGCGCGGCTCCCGCCCCGAGCTGGTCAAGGAGATCGCGGAGAAGAAGATCCTCTCCGACGAGCTCCAGGCTTCCCTGGGCAAGGCGGCCGCGGAGTTCAAGACCCGCTTCACCGCGGGCTTGAAGAAGGAAGCCGTCAAGTGAAGGCCCTGCTCGCGGCCGCGCTGCTGCTGGCCGGCGGCACGGCCGTCCCGGCCCAGGAGCCCGCCGGCGGCGGGGTGCTCAACCTGAGCTGCGTCGAGGCGCTCGTGGCCGCGGACGCTGGCTGGCTCTCCGGGGTCTTCGCCTTCGTCGCGGAGAAGGACAGCGCTCTGGCCTTCGCGGACCTCGTGGCGCGCAACAAGGCCATCCGGCGCAAGTACGCGGCCAAGCTCATGAAGGACCACGAGGCCGCAGGCGGCCTCACGGTCTGGGACCACGAGGTGGTCATGCACCTTTTGGCCATCTATTCCTCCCCGATGGCGCAGGCCGCCGACAAGCTCGACCCCGCGACGCAGGACCGCTTCAACACCTTGGGGCTGGCGCCGACCATGACCCTGGGCGAGATGAATTTTCGGAGGAAGAAGTGAGGGCCCTGGTCACCGGCGCCGCCGGGTTCGTCGGGGCGAACATCGCGTGCGCGCTCGCCAAGGCCGGCCACAGCGTGGCGGGCCTCGACGATTTCTCCGTCGGGAACTTCGAGAATCTGCGAGGGTTCGCGGGCGACGTCGTCGCCGCCGACGTGTCGCGGCCCGAGGACTGGGGCCGGCGCGTGGGCAAGGTGGAGGCCGTCTTCCACGAGGCCGCGATCACGGACACGACCGTGACCGACCAGATGAGGATGATGCGGGTCAACGTCGAGGCTTTCAGGGACCTCCTCGACTGGGCCGCCCAGAGCCGGGTCAAGACCGTGGTCTACGCCACGAGCGCCGCCACCTACGGCGACGGGCCCACGCCCATGAGGGAGGACGCCGCCCTCAAACCCCTCAACATCTACGCCTATTCCAAAGCCGTCATGGAAGTCGTGGCCGCCCAAGCGCGGAAGAAGCACCCCGAGCTGCGCGTCGTGGGACTGAGGTATTTCAACGTCTTCGGGCCCCGCGAGAAGTTCAAGGGCGCGGCGGCCAGCATGATCTGGCAGCTCTCCCAGCAGATGCTCGCGGGCAGGAATCCCCGCGTCTTCGAGTTCGGCGAGCAGTGCCGCGACTTCATCTACGTCAAGGACGTGGTGTCCGCCAACCTCAAGGCCCTGGAGTCCGCGCCCAGCGGGGTCTACAACGCGTGCACGGGCCGTAAGACCACCTTCAACGACATCATCGCCGCGCTCAACTCGGTCCTGGGCAAGGACCTCAAGACCGAGTACTTCAAGAACCCCTACTCGTTCTACCAGAACGAGACCCTCGGGGACCCCTCTGCCGCGGAGAAGGCCTTCGGCTTCAAGGCCGCCTTCACGACCGCGGCCGGCATCGAGGACTACATGAGGGAGGTCGGCCTCGCCAAGGCCCGATAGACCATGGCCTCCTTGATGGACATCCGCCGCAAGATCAAGTCGGTCAAGGCCACCGAGCAGATCACGCGGGCCATGAAGATGGTGGCCGCGGCGCGCATGCGCCGCTCCCAGGCCACGATCCTCGCGGCGCGGCCCTTCGCGGTCAAGATGGAGGAGCTGGTCCGCCAACTGGCGGACCTCCAGGAGGAGCTGGAGCTCTCCGGGGACGAGAGCCACCTGCACCCCTTCCTCGACCACGACCGCAAGCCGGGCCGGGACGCCCTGGTCCTCGTGACCGGGGACAAGGGTCTCTGCGGCGCCTTCAACACCAACCTCGTCCGGCAGGCCGTGGCCTGGCTGAGGGAGCGGCAGGGCGCCGAGGTCTTCGTGGCCGTGGCCGGGCGCAAGGGCCGGGATTTCCTGCGCCGGGTCAAGAGCGCGGACATGACCATCCTGACCGAGCTGGCGGGCATCTTCCCCAGGGTGAGCTACGCCCACGCCGAGCTCCTCGGCAAGGTGCTCATGGACGCCTTCATCGAGAAGGGGCTCTCGGGCGTGACCGTGATCTACAACGAGTTCAAGAGCGTGGCGCAGCAGCGGGTCGTCCTGCATCCCCTGCTGCCCATCCCGCCGCTCGAGCCCGGCCGCTCGAGCCGGCGGGAGTTCTCCTATGAGCCGGGCCGCAAGGAGCTCTTGGCCGCGCTCCTGCCCCGGTACGTGAAGGCCCAGATCTACCGGATCCTGCTGGAGTCGCAGGCCGCGGAGCTCGCCGCGCGCATGAACGCCATGGACTCGGCCTCGAAGAACGCGCGCGAGCTGCGCGAGGCCCTCAACCTCGACCTCAACCGCAAGAGGCAGGCGGGCATCACCAACGAGATCGCCGAGCTGGTCGGAGGGGCGGAGGCGCTGGTCTCTTAGGCGCGACGAAGATTTCTTCCTCTCCCTCAACGAAGGGGGGGAGGGACAGGAGTGAAGCCGACGATGAAGGAGAAACGCAAGCACCCCAGGTTCCCGATGGGGATCATGATGGACATCCGGGCCCACGGAGAGGTGGTCGGGTCCTGCCGCGGCAGCATCACGGACCTCTCGGTAGGCGGCATGGCCTTCAAGAGCAACGCGACCCTCGAGGAGGGGATGACGATCTACCTCAAGGTCAACATCCCGCTCGAGATTCGCGGCGAGGTGCGTCACTCCAGGGGCTCGCTGACCGGCGGACTGCACCGCTACGGCGTGCGATTCCATAAGATCGGCTTCACCACCCCGGAGGCGAACAAGCCCGAGGCCTTCATCGCGGCGAAGTTCCAGAAAGCGTCATGAGCGAAACGACCACAGGCAAGATCATCCAGGTGATGGGAGCCGTCATCGACGTCGAGTTCCCCTCCGGCAAGCTGCCGGAGATCTACAACGCCGTCCAGGTCAAGGCCTCCGGCCGCGACGGCGGCGCCGACCTCGTCTGCGAGGTGGCGGCGCATCTGGGCGACAACGCGGTCCGCGCCATCGCCATGGGTCCGACCGAAGGGCTCACGCGCGGCATGACGGTCGCCGACACCGGCGCGCCCATCACGGTCCCCGTGGGTCGGGCCTGCCTGGGGAGGCTCATGGACGTCCTGGGCGAGCCCAAAGACTACCGCGGCCCCATCGAGTCCAAGGAGCGCCTGCCCATCCACCGGGCGCCCCCGGCCCTCACGGACCAGGTGACGACCCCTCAGGTCTTCGAGACCGGCATCAAGGTCATCGACCTCCTCGAGCCCTACATGAAGGGCGGCAAGGTCGGCCTCTTCGGCGGCGCGGGCGTGGGCAAGACCGTGGTCATCATGGAGCTCATCAACAACGTCGCCAAGCAGCACGGCGGCGTCTCGGTCTTCGGCGGCGTCGGCGAGCGCAGCCGCGAGGGCAACGACCTCTGGCGCGAGATGCAGGAATCCAAGCTCTCGGACGGGAGTTCCGTCCTCTCCAGGACCGTGCTGGTCTACGGACAGATGAACGAGCCGCCGGGCGCGCGCGCCCGCGTGGGCCTCTCCGCCCTGACCCAGGCCGAGCATTTCCGCGACACCGAGGGGACCGACGTCCTGCTCTTCATCGACAACGTGTTCCGCTACGTGCTGGCGAACTGCGAGGTTTCCGCCCTCCTGGGACGCATGCCGTCTGCGGTCGGCTACCAGCCGACGCTCACCACCGAGGTCGGCGCGCTCCAGGAGCGCATCACCTCCACGAAGAAGGGCGCCATCACCTCCATCCAGGCCATCTACGTTCCGGCCGACGACCTGACCGACCCCGGCGTGGCCACGACCTTCACGCACCTCGACGCCACGACCGTGCTCTCCCGGTCGCTGACGGAGCTGGGCATCTACCCGGCCGTGGACCCCCTGGACTCGACCTCCCGCATCCTCGACCCCAACATCGTGGGCGTCGAGCACTACTCCGTGGCGCGGGCCGTGCAGAAGATCCTCCAGCGCTACCGGGACCTGCAGGACATCATCGCCATCCTGGGCATCGACGAGCTCTCCGACGAGGACAAGCTCGTCGTGGCCCGCGCGCGCAAGATCCAGCGGTTCCTGTCCCAGCCGTTCTTCGTGGCCCAGCAGTTCACGGGCCGGCCCGGGAAGTACGTCCCGCTCAAGGACACCATCGCGGGCTTCAAGGGTCTCGTCGAGGGCAAGTACGACCACCTGCCGGAGCAGGCGTTCTACATGGTCGGCGGCATCGAGGAAGCCGTGGAGCGCGCGGGCAAGCTCTAAGGGGAGCAGATGGCGGAGAAGAAGAAGCTCAAGCTCGACATGGTCTCGCCGGAGAGGCCGGTGCTCTCCTGCGAGGCCGAGTTCGTGGTCCTTCCCGCCGTGGGGGGCGAGATGGGCGTCCTGCCCGGCCACGCCCCCTTCCTCGTGCAGCTCAACGCCGGAGGAGTCCGGGCGACCATCAACGACGACCTCGTCATCTTCGCCGTGTCGGGCGGCTTCGCCGAGGTCGAGCCGGACAGGGTGGCTCTCTTCGTGGAGACCGCCGAGATCGCCGACGCCATCGACACCGAGCGCGCCAAGCAGGCCCTCGAGCGGGCCAAGGCGCAATCCGCGGCCGGCAAGGGCGCCGACGCCATGACGCTCGCGGAAGCCGAGTCCGCCATGCGGCGCGCCCAGGTGCGCCTGAAGGTCGCTGGCCTGCGCCGGCCCGGCGGCCAGCGCGGACGCAAGGACGTTTGAGCCCCGCTCCGGGCCCTTGCTCGGCGCGCGAGCGCGCCGGAGGGCGCATGCCCGCGCCGCCGGGGTCTGTCGGCAAATCGGCGTTTTCGACCTGCGCGCGTGCGCAAGGAAAAACGCGATTTCTCGACGACAAAAATTATTTTGCTTGACAAAAAAACAGGGTTGTGATATCATCTACGGGTCAGGCTGAAAAGCCTGCGAAAACAACAAGCTGTCCGCTTGCTTCCGGCGGATACGGAAGCGAGAGGGGAACTTTCGCTCTTTGACAAATGTTGCGTGCGAACGGGCATCCTGCCCGGCCGAATCGAACCGCGCAAGCGGGGAGAGGAGAACCGGAGAGGGTGCTTAAGGACATCGGTGTGATGTCGAAGTTAGTAAAGTTCGAGTAGAATCAATTCATCCATTTGGGAGCAAATCGGAAGTACCCGCTTCTTAAGGCGGGGAAAACGACCAGACCCTTTTAATGGAGAGTTTGATCCTGGCTCAGAATTAACGCTGGCAGAGTGCATAACACATGCAAGTCGAGCGGGACTACTTGAGATTATATCAATGGTAGTTTAGCGGCAGACGAGTGAGCAACACGTAAGAAACCTGCCTCCGAGCGGCGAATAACGCGTCGAAAGGTGCGCTAATACGCCGTACGGCCCTGAGAAGGCATCTTCTTGGGGCGAAAGACCCGCAAGGGTCGCTCGGAGAGGGTCTTGCGGCCCATCAGCTAGTTGGCGGGGTAATGGCCCACCAAGGCTATGACGGGTACCCGACCTGAAAGGGTGACCGGGCACGAAGGCACTGAGACACGGGCCTTACTCCTACGGGAGGCAGCAGTGGGGAATTTTGGACAATGGGCGCAAGCCTGATCCAGCAACTCTGCGTGAGGGACGAAGTCTTTCGGGATGTAAACCTCTTTTGTCGGGGACGAACGCCCCTTAAAAGGCTTGACGGTACCCGGCGAATAAGCCACGGCTAACTACGTGCCAGCAGCCGCGGTAAGACGTAGGTGGCGAGCGTTATTCGGATTTACTAGGCGTAAAGCGAGTGTAGGCGGGTGCTTAAGTCTGCTGTGAAATCTCCTTGCTCAACGGGGAGGGGCCAGCGGATACTGGGCGTCTTGAGTGGGGCAGGGGGTAGTGGAATTCCCGGTGTAGCGGTGAAATGCGTAGATATCGGGAGGAACACCAAAGGCGAAAGCAGCTACCTGGGCCCTTACTGACGCTGAGACTCGAAAGCTAGGGGAGTAAACAGGATTAGATACCCTGGTAATCCTAGCTGTAAACTATGTTG